>CAWGGT010000028.1:0-59549 GCA_963822185.1 uncultured Pseudomonadota bacterium | reverse complement strand
GAAAGCGCGGATCGGCTTCGGTCAACCGACCGATCTGCTTAAGTAGGAAGAGCGAGAAATCCATCAGTGCCGGGTTCTTGGCGATGGACATGAAGACTTCCGCGGTGCGCCAGTCGGGCTCGCAATCCCGGCTCCATTTCTGCTCGTAACGCTGCATCGCGGCCAGCGAGAAGTCGCCCGTTTCCAGGGCGCGCTCGCAAGCGTCGGCGGCGTAGAAGCCGCTTTCCATTGCCTTGTGAATGCCGCCGCCATTGAGCGGGTCGGCCTGATTGGCGGCATCGCCGATCAGCATCACCCGTTCGGCCACAATGCGCTTCGGCCGGAAGAAACCGGACGAGCCGCCGGACACCGTGCCGCAACGCGTCGCGTTGGCCAGCATCTGCGCGAGGTCGGTGTCGAGGAAGCGGCGGAAATGGCTGCCCAGCCTGTCGAGCATGGGGAAGTTCTTGTCGGACAGGCAGCCCAGCCCGATATTGGCAAAGCCCTTGTCGTCGACGAACACCCAGCCGTAACCCGGGAAATAGTCGCGGTCGAAATAGACCTTCATCTGCGCGCCGGGGCAAACGACGTCGCGATAGTAGGCCCGCACCGAAACGGCGAGCACGCCATCTTTCAGCGTGTTTCCGATGGCGCGCGAGACGGCGGAGCTGACGCCGTCGGCACCGATTACGATGCGCCCGCGATACTCCACCTTCTGGCGCTCCTGCTCGGCCTGCACGCGCACGTGATCGCTCTCCCGGGCAAGGCCGCGCACAACCGTTTTGCCTTCGAAGCGTGCGCCGTGTTTGACAGCCTGTTCGAGCAGGATGTTGTCGAAGCGGCGGCGGTCCAGAAGGATCGCGAAATCGGGATAGATGGTGCCGTCGGGAAAGCCGCCCGTCAGCACATGTTCCTTGTTGATGAAGATGTCGGCCGATTTGATGCAGGCTTCGGTGATGGCCAGGACTTCCTCGGCGCAACCCAGCCGGTCCAGCCAATAGACGGCTTGCGGCGTCATGCCGTCGCCGCAGACCTTGTCGCGGGAAAGCTCGCCTTGTCGAGCAGCAGCACCGAATGGCCCTGACGCGCAAGGACGCCGGCCGCGCTCGTTCCGCCCGGTCCGGCTCCCACCACGATCACGTCATAGAGCATGGCTTTCGCGTCCTAGAGAGGCATGACCACCAGCACCACGGGTATCGTCAGTTCCTTGTCGGTTGCCACGATGACGGCGCCGCGATAGACATCGGGCGGCGTGTCGGCCGGCACGCTGCCTTGCAGAACGAATTTTTCGAAATCGACCGGCGCGATGGTCTTGACCGGCGGCTTGACGGCGAAGCCGCCCGCATCGATCCGCGCGCCCTGGGCATCGCCCACAAAACCTTCGACGCGCAATTCCACCTTCTTCGGATCGGTCATCGAATCATTGTTGACCGAGAAGGAGATGCGCACTTCCCCGCCCGGCGTCAGCGGCAAACGGTTGGTGATGCCATAGGCCGGCTCGGCTTCGGTCTCCTGGGCTTCGCCGCTTTCGTCCATGGGTGGCGCCGGGGCCGGGGCATTGGCAGCATTCTCCATGCCTTCGTGCAGCTTCTGCTGCGCCGCCACGCCGACGCGGCTGAGAATGGTGACGCCCAGGCTGACGCCGGCTTCGGCCAGATCGAGCCCCTTGGCCAGGATCGTGCCCATCTGGTCGATGCGCTGGCGCAATTCTGCGCCGCTTGTGTCCGCATTTTCATTCCGCGGCGCTTTTTCCCCGCCGCTTTGCGGATCCGCGGCCGTCGTGGGGTGGCCGTTGCCGCCATTTCTGGGCCCGTTTGGGTTCGCTCATGGTTATCCCGTCTTGTGCTTCGTTGGTCATTTCCGGCAGCCGTAACAGGGCGGCTCGCAGCTCCAGCGATAGTGGTGGCGCGTGTGGCAGCCCGGATCGTGGTGATGGCGCGGATCGGCAATGCCCTCATTCAGCACGCGCACGAAAAGGCGCGGCACCGCCAGTCCGACAGCGGCCAGCGACAGCACCGTCACAACGCTGGCGCCGGTGAATTCCGCCAAATTCTCACCCAGTCCAGCCATATCGACAGGCGTATCGGGATCGCCATGCATCGCTTTCACCCTCCCATATGGATGGCGCTATGCGCCGCTGGCCTGCCGGCGGTGCGCTTTCCTGCGGACGCAGGGACATAGCCGAAGCGCGGCGCGCCGGCATGCAGCATGGGGCGCCTCGATTTGTGATGATGATGCTTGGGCCGGTGTGTCACGGCCGAGCAACTCTTCTCGATCGCGTGCGAGGGAATGGCCGGGTTCCCGGACGCAGCGACATCGGCAAAGCTGCGCTCGTGTTGACGGGAGATTTCGCGGCGTGCGCAATCCCGCGGCGTGATACGGGTAGTGCCGCACAGTTCGATCCGCATCAGCTTCAACCCCAAAATGCGCGCCATCATCGAATAGCTCGATGTCATCTCGAATTGCTGGTGCAGCGCTATCGTGACCGGCGGCACGCGCCGCACATTGAGATCGAGCGCCGGTAGCTGGCTCATGGTGATGTTCACCGAAGGAAGCTGGGTGATATTGAGCCGGTCGATACGCAAGGGATCTACATGGCGAACATGGTCGACCCGCAGCGATTCCACTGACAGCGGTGCGATCTGGTTCAGTTCCTTGATGTGCACGCCGACCGGCGCGATCTTTTCGACCTGCGCGATCGTCAGCGGATTGACGGTCAGAGGTTTGACGTTCAGCGTCGGGAATTGCTTGACCTTGACATCCACTTCCGTACTTCCTCTTCACGAATGCGTTTGGCCGTTTGTGCGTCAAATCCCCGGCCAGTCGTAATTGCGTTGCAACATTTTGGCGTCGTCATAGGCCGTGGGCTGGCCCTGCAGCCGCGCTCGCACGGTCACGATTTTTGTGCTGCCGGTGGCCGGCGTCTGATAGAGGAACCACGGGCTGCCCGTGGCCTGCAGCGCGCCATCGACCAGCCATTCGACCTGGGCCGTGCTGTCGTATACGGCGGCGCCGAATTCGCGCATCTTGTTGCAATCGTCGATATAGGCGTTGTCGGCGCCCTGCCGGTAATAGAGATCGACGCGCTTGGGCCGATATCGAGCGATGGCGGCGTCACCGGTTCCGGCCCCACCCCCACCAGCGTCACCCAGGCATAGGCCTTGCGCAGCCGGTCCTCGCGCGCCGTGGCGACGATGATTTCGGTGGTCCCGTTCGCAAGTGTGCCTTTGGGCGGTGCGCGATAAAGCCCGCTCTCGTCAATCGTGCCCAGACCGGGATTACCGCTCGGATCGCGCACCTCCCACAGGCAGCCCTGTTCGGAATTGTAGACGGTCGTATCGAAGCGGAACTGGGTGTTGATCGGATTGGCGGTCCACTCGTCCTGGAAATCGAGTTCGGCGCGCGCCGGCCATACCTCGATCTCGACCCGATGGCGGCAGACCATGTGGTGGTAGACATCGATGATGCCGCAGTGCTCACCACCGAAGCGGCCATGCCTGCCGTGATGATGATGCCCGTGTCTCACAGCTCTCTCCGTTCATTCCTCGACGATGGTCTCGATGGTGGCGCTGACGATGCGCTCGGCGAGACCGCCGACAATCTCGGCCTCGGCGCGGCAGTGGCCGGTCGCGTGCAGGTCGAACTCGGTTTCCTTCTTGCCGATCACGCCCTGGGTGCGGATGCCCGAGGTCTTGAACTGTGCCTCGAAGGGCTTGATGTGCAGGCCGAATGGGCCGA
Source organism: uncultured Pseudomonadota bacterium (assembly GCA_963822185.1). GTDB lineage: Bacteria > Pseudomonadota > Alphaproteobacteria > Micropepsales > Micropepsaceae > Rhizomicrobium. The sequence continues at coordinate 55,832 of CAWGGT010000028.1, read as the reverse complement.
CCGATCCGGCGACCACGCGCCGGCGCAGGAAGGGGACGGCGACGGTGACGGGAATTTCGCTGAGATTTACCTGCACATCGCTTGTGGCAACCGAGACGTCGCCCTGAAATGCGACTTCGAAATCGACCGGTTTGAGCCGGACGCGCAGATGGACGTCGGGATGGGTGGCAAGGGCAATGCGGGATGCCTCGGTCATGATCGCGCCTTTCCGCCGTCCTGCATGGGTGCGTCGGTGGCGGGGAAGACGCGTTCGGCCAGATCGCTGAACATCGCATCCACTGTCTTGTTGAGATGCTCGAAGCCGTGCAGGGCTTCGGTAATCTCGGGGCAATTGTCGCCTTCGATCTCGATCTTCACCATCGGTCCAAGCTGGATCGACATATAGATTTTCGGCATCACGTCCCTCGCTCGCTACCTCATGGCCGTTCGTCGGATCCGCTGGACGGAGCCTGCTTTCCGTTCCCGGCGCCGGCGGAGCCGTTGGGACCATGACCATTGGTGCCATGGCCATTGGCGCCGCCGCTCATTTCGTTCAGGCTTTCGTCGAGATCGTGGATCGTGCGCGCCAGCCCGTCGAGCGAGGTCAGCAGCACGTCAAGCACCGCCTTTTCGCGGTCGTTGACGCCGCGATACATCTTGTCGATCTGCTGGCCCAGTACCTGCCCGGGCTGGCTATTTCTGTATTCCTGGCCGCGTTCGCGCAGCACTCCGCCGAACTGGCTGATGACCGCCAGCAGGCCATAGAGCATGTCCATCGGGAACTCTGTGTCATTCATGCGATCGTCAGTCTTCGGCATAGGCTTGCACCGCGGGCATACGAGGGGTTTCTCGCCCTGTCCGATCTGCCAGACGCCATAAAGCGCCGACAGCGATCCTTGCGGAATGGCCCGGCATCCCGTCCTGTGAAGCCGCCCCGTGGCGGCATCGAACTGGAAGGGCGCGCGCCGGGCTTCTTCGCGGTTGTCGATCCGAAGCAGCGGCTGCTCTCCGCGCAGATGGCCAGCGGCGTGCAACTCCTGAATGTGGAGCCCGACCTTGTCGATGAGTTGGGATCCGGGGATCGCTGCACTGTCACTCATAAACCGCCCAAGCGGAGCCTCCGTTGACTTTTTGTTGCCGGTGCTTTTCGACCCGCGTCAGGTAGTAACGCGTGAGAAAGGCGATCAGCAGATCGCGGCCGTCGCTGGGCGGAAGGTCGTTCGAGAGCCCTCGCACATAGAGATGGAAGATCGCCCTGAGCGTGCGCTCGGGGTCCTTGACCTGATTCATGAATGTGATGCGATTGCTCTGGAGGTCGGAATAGCAGTCGCCATGATCGTCGATATACATGACGAGCGCGCCGGCCGAGAAAATCGCCGAGAGGTAGGCAAGCGGCAGGTGGGGTAGCAGAAAGGCCGACAGCACAAGGATGGCATGACCGCTACGGTTGCGGGCGCAACGCTTGAGCCGATTCAGCCGGGCGCGATCGCTGCGGCCGTCGCGGCGCGCCGGCAGGCTGCGCAGGTCGACATCCTGTCTCTGTGCCGCATAAAGGCGCAGGATCGATTGGCGAACCGTGGGATGCAGAACGTCGCGCTCGACAAACAGCCGGGACAGGATGACATAGAACAACCGCTCGCGATCGGTCCGTAGCTCGAACCAGCCTTCGGTCAGCAGCACTTCGAGGCGCTGTAGATAGTCGCGCGTGGCCTCTTCGCCGAAGTCGTCGATGAAGCTGTCGGCCAGAAAGCAGCAGGCGCCGAAGAGGGTGCCGATGCGCTCGCGGCGCGCGTCATAGGCATGGCCAAGAATTTCCGTACAGGCATGGCCGACGACATTCATCTTGGCGCTGAGCTCGAGCATCTTGCGATACTCGTCGGGCCCATGTGTCTGCATCGCGGGGTTACAGGCCTGCACCAGCGGTTCGAGCTGTGCGCTGACGGTCTTACGGTAGCGTTGAATCAACTGGTCGACCCGTGCCCCTGCGGCAGGGCTCGAGTTCAAATGCAAGGCCGAAGCAAATGCGCGCTGTGCTTTCATTAGCGCCTGCTGTTTTGCAGAGAACGTGACCTATCGGCTTCCCGCGCCCCGCTAAATCAGGGGGCGGAACAAAATGCCATCCCGGAAAATGCTCTGTATTGTGAACGCTAGCATGATTGCAGGAGTTTTGACACGATTGCATGAGCGCTTTTCGCACCAAGGGAGGAATGGTGTGTGGCAAATGGGGTGTGGTGATGACAGCGAGTAACGCTGCGTCCGGTGGCATTGCAGTTGAATACCAAGTTCTAGGTAGTTCGGGCGTGGATGTCGACGATCGTTAAAGTCGCCAAAGTCCAATGCAATCAACGATGCTCACATTTTGGCATCGCTTAAATTTAGGAAGTCTATAAATTGTGGTATTCCATTTTCGTCATTGGGAGAGAGAATAAATAAAATTGCCTCGACTACGCGACGAGGGGGGCACGCATGATCGACGAAGTGCGCTCATGGGCTGAGCGGTGGCTCTCGGATGATTGTATCGCACGGTTCGTGGTGCGCAGGGATCTCTTCCTTGTCTGGAAAAACGAGCGCGGCGAAGCTCTTCTGCGCTCCCAATGTGGTCTCCGGCTTCAAGGCGGCCATCTTACGAGTGACTTGGCTCGCATCCGGACGATGCTAAGCGAGCTTTCGAATGGTGCCGCAGACACTCCCATTTGGTCTATTCTCGGCTCGGAGGATGCGACGTCCCATTTCATGGCCATGAGAATAGATCTGCGCAGCTCGGATGTCCCCGCTGTAGGACTTGCATTCCGTCTGCTTCGCAAAGGGGACGGAATGAAGCTTCCCTGATATGTCACTCTTGTTTGGCCTCACTCACGCGGAACAGATGATTGTCAATGCCCTACTGCGCGGCAAGAGTGTCCAGACGATCGCGAGAAGAATCCCTCACATCAATCCTGACTGTACGCACGCATGTGAAGCACATTTATGGAAAGCTCAACGTCAACACCCGCGAGAAGCTCTTTGCAAAGCTTGCCCAATACGCATTACCCGTCGATCTCGGATCATAAAGGGTCGGTCCAGCTGGTGGCGACGTGGCGTGCGGAGCCCATAAATCTTGCAACCCCCGGTTAACTTCCTGTCGTTGGGCGATATGCCGCTGCCGGAGACCACCTTCCTGGTAAGACCGTGGCTGCCGCCAAGGTGAAGCGCAGTGGCGCTCCGCCCGGGTGGCGTATTCATCGCGAGTGCCGCCAATGTCGACAGCCTGCATCAACGTCTGAACCGCAAGCTCGGCTATCCGTATTTCAAGACCAGCTATCAGCACATCCGAGAATATTCGTGGAATGAAACCCGGACAATTTCGGAACGGGCAGGGCTGACGGTAGAGCGTGCCGAGGGGGGGGCCTTTTCCCCTATTGGGCGTGCCGGGCGTCGATCACCACGTCCGCGAGGTCATGGACAATGACGATGAGATGGTCGAGATCATGCGGTTTCTCGGCGAGCGCGGCGGTCCCGATCTGGCCTATTCCGCCGTCTTGCGCGGGCGAAAGAGCACCGAAAGAGACGGCTCCTGAGATCGCGTCCTCGGGTGATAGTGCGGTCTGTGGGCCCGTTGAGGCCGGTCATCATGGTGTGGCCCATCACGCCCTCGTGCGATCACAGGAGCGGGGAGCGCCACGCGACCGGGCCACCGGCTTCAATTCCTGCAAGCTCCTATCGGCCTCTGGGCATGCGGGGGCTTTGGGCCACGCTTGACATAATATAGTGATCACAGTTTGGTGGCACCATGCTCTTGAACCTTGACCTGAAGGCCATGGAAAGCCGGGCGGCGGCGTTGGCGCTACCGGCCGCGCGCCGTTATTGATGGCCGGCCGTTCCCAGCCGCTCCGGCAACCGCCTGGACAACATCGCGCCGCGCAATGGCAAGCTGCTCAACTGGGTCGCTTCTTGTGATGACGCCGATGTCGATCTCGCGGTGGCCGCCGCCCGCCGGGCGTTCGAGGATGGGCGCTGGCGCAGCCAGGCGCCGGAGCAGAAAAAGCGGGTGCTGCACCGTCTCGCAGACTTGCTCGAAGCCCACGCCGAAGAGCTCGCCCTTCTGGAATCGCTCGATACCGGCAAGCCGATCCGCGATGCACTGAGCGTCGATATCCCATTGTCGATCAGACGACCCGCTGGTACGCCGAAGCGCTCGACAAAGTCTATGGCGAGGTCGGGCCTTCGCCGGACAGCCGCTTGTCGTTCGCCATCTATGAGCCGCTTGGCGTGATCGGCGCGATCGTGCCGTGGAATTTCCCGCTTCATATGGCGATGTGGAAGGTTGCGCCGGCGCTGGCCATGGGAAACTCCGTCGTCCTCAAGCCGGCCGAGCAATCGCCGATGACGGCGCTCAGGCTGGGTGCGCTGGCGCTCGAAGCGGGCTTGCCGCCGGGCGTTCTCAATGTCGTGCCGGGCCTTGGCGACACCGCCGGCCAGGCGCTCGCCCGGCACATGGATGTCGACATGATCGCCTTCACCGGCTCGGGCGCGGTGGGGCGGCAGCTGATGATCTGTGCCGGCGAAAGCAATCTGAAGCGCGTAAGCCTCGAACTGGGCGGAAAGTCGCCGCAGATCGTGTTCGCCGATTGCCCGGATTTCGAAGCGGCGGCGCAGGCGGCCTTCTGGGGCGTCTTCTACAATCAGGGCGAGGTCTGCACGGCGGCCTCGCGTCTGCTTGTGCAGGCGAGCGTCAAAGATCGCCTGATGGACCGCGTGCTGGAAATCGCGCAAGCGGTTCACGCCGGTGATCCGCTCGATCCGGCCACGAATTTCGGCGCGCTCATCAGCGAGAAGCAGATGCACACGGTGCTGCGCTATATCGATGTCGCACACCAAGAAGGCGGGCGGGCCGTGCTGGGCGGCGGCCGCGTGCGCGCGGATAGCGGCGGGTATTATGTCGATCCCACCGTCTTCGACGGTGTCGCCAACAGCGCGACGCTGGCGCGCGAGGAGGTCTTCGGGCCGGTTCTGGCCGTGCTCGGTTTCGACGACGCGGACGAGGCGCTCAGAATCGCCAACGATACCGAATACGGGCTCGCCGCGGGGCTCTGGACCTCGGACATTTCCCTGGCACACAAGGCCGCGCGGAAATTGCGGGCCGGGCTCGTCTGGGTCAATGGCTGGGATGCCTGCGACATCACCATGCCGTTCGGCGGTTTCAAACAGTCCGGATTTGGCCGGGATCGGGGTCTGCACGCGATGCACAAATATGCCGATCTCAAGGCCATTTCGATCACTCTGAGGTAACACCGTGCTGCGTCCAGTCCATCCAAGACCCGGCACGATCGCCGATATCGACGAAGCGCATCGCTTTCTCGATGCGCACCCGTCCGTGCAATATTTCGACGTGATCTTCACCTCGATGTCCGGCGTGCCGCGCGGCAAACGGCTGCGGCGCGAGGAAGTGCTGGCCGCCTATGAAAGCGGCCGCTTCCTTCCGATCTCGATGGCGGTTTCCGACATCACCGGGCTGGATTGCGACGACACGGGGCTGGTGTTCGGCGATGGCGATGCGGACCGCGTCGCGCTGCCTGTGCCGGGTTCGCTGGTGCTGGCGCCGTGGCAGGGGGAGCAATCCGCGCAATTCATCACCTCGCTTTATGAACTCGACGGCCGGCCCAACGATCTGGATCCGCGCCATGTGCTGAGGCGCGTGCTGGATCGTTTCGATGCCGATGGCTTGAGGCCGGTGGTTGCCTGCGAGCTGGAATTCTATCTGGTGGATCCAGTGCGCACTCCGGATGGCGGCATACGCCTGCCGGCGTTGAAGCGGGCCGGCGGCGAGAGGCCCCATCTGGACAATGTCTATGGCCTGCGCGAACTCGAGGACGTTGTCTCCGTTTCTGGAGGATCTGTGGAGCGCGGCCGATACGCAGGGCGTGCCGCTGGAAGGGGCGATTTCCGAATATGCGCCGGGCCAGTTCGAACTGACGCTGAAGCATGGCCCCGACGCGCTGCGCGCCGCCGACGAAGCGTTGATGTACAAGCGTCTCGCCAAGGGCGTTGCCGCGCGCCACGGCTATGAAGCCACCTTCATGGCCAAGCCCTTTTCGGGGCGCTCCGGAAGCGGCCTGCATCTGCATGTCAGCGTGAACGACACGGCCGGCAACAATATCTTTGCCGCCGAAGAAGCCGAGGGCGCGCCGGTGCTGCGCCATGCGATCGGGGGGATGAAGGCCCTGCTGGGCGAATCCATGGCGATCTTCGCGCCCAACGCCAATTCCTATCGCCGCTTCCGCGCCAATTCCTATGCGCCGGTCTCGCCGACCTGGGGCGTGAACAATCGCACGGTTCCCTTGCGGGTGCCGGCCGGCGCGGCCCACACCCGCCACATCGAACATCGCATGGCCGGCGCCGATGCCAATCCCTATCTGGCGCTGGCCGCCCTGCTCGCCGGCGTGCATCACGGGATCCGCCACGCGATCGATCCCGGGCCGGCCACGCAGGGCGATGGCTACGCGGCCGCCGCCAAATCGCACGCGACCGCCTTCCGCATTTCTGGCCGACGGCGCTGGATGCGCTCGACCGGTCCGAGATTCTGCGCGACTATCTTGGCGATCGCTTCGTGGACATGTTTGTATGCGTCAAGCGCACCGAATATGATCGCTTCCACGAAGTCGTATCGCCGCTCGACTATGATTGGTATCTGAAGAACGCCTGAGCCAGATTCCGAACCGATAACGGATATCAGAATGACACATCGCAACTACGACATCCCCGAGCTCCGCCGCCTGGACGTCGCCCATCATTTGCCGGCGCAGCAGAACCACAGGATGATGGAGGAGATCGGCGGCAGCCGCATCATCACGCGCGCCGAAGGCTGTACGATCTATCGACGCCGACGGCACGCCGATTCTCGACGGCATGGCGGGCCTGTGGTGCGTGCAGGTCGGTTATGGCCGCGAGGAACTGGCGCGCGCCGCATACGATCAGATGCTGGAGCTGCCCTACTACAACACCTTCTTCAAGACGGCGTCGCCGCCGACGGTGATGCTGGCGGCCAAGATTGTCGCGAGCTTCTGGGCGGCGATCTCTCGCACGTCTTCTTCAACAATTCCGGCTCGGAAGCGATCGACACGATCATCCGGATGGTGCGCTATTACTGGCAGATCAAGGGCCAGCCGGACCGCAACATCATCATCGCGCGCGAGAACGGCTATCACGGCTCGACGATCGGCGGCGTGAGCCTTGGCGGCATGAAGTCCATGCGCGAGCAGGGCGGCCCGCTGGTGCCGGGCTTCGAACATGTCATGCAGCCCTATCCCTTCGGCGAAGGCTTCGGCGAAGATCCCGAGGCCTTTGCCAAGCGCGCCGCCGACGCCATCGAGGAGAGGATTCTGGCGGTCGGGCCCGAGCGCGTCGCCGCGGTTGTCGGCGAGCCGGTCCAGGGCGCGGGCGGGGTGATCATTCCGCCGCCGTCCTATTGGCCGCGCGTGGAAGCCATCTGCCGCAAATATGGCGTGCTGCTGGTCATTGATGAAGTGATCTGCGGCTTCGGGCGGCTGGGCAAATGGTTCGGCTTCCAGCATTTCGGGGTGAAGCCCGATCTGGTCGTCGATGGCCAAGGGGCTTGTCCTCCGGCTATCTGCCGATTTCGGCGGTCGGCGTCTCGAGCCATATCGTCGAGGCGCTGCGCAGCGTCGACAAGGATTTCGTGCATGGCTTCACCTATTCGGGCCATCCGACCGTCGGCGGCCGTCGCGCTCAAGAACCTCGAGATCATCGAGCGCGAAGATCTCGTGCGGCGCACGGCCGAAGAGACCGGCCCGTATCTGGCGCGCGGCATGGCGGAACTGGCCAAGCATCCGCTGGTGGGCGAGGCGCGTTCGCTGGGCCTGATCGGCGCGGTGGAAATCGTCTCGCGCAAGGGCACCAATGAGCGCTTTGCGGATGGCGATGGCAGCGCGGCGATTGAGGTGCGCGATCTGTGCATCGAGAACGGCTTGATGGTGCGCGCCGTGCGCGACAGCATGGTGATGAGCCCGCCGCTCACGATCAGCCTTGCGGAGATCGACAAGCTGCTCGGCATCATCCGTTATGCGCTCGATCTGGCCGAACCGGCGCTGCGCGAAGCCGAGGCTGCGAAAGCCAGGCAGCACGCTGCGGTTTGAGAGAGGTCAGGCCCAGGCGCTTTGCGCGATGAGGCCCGCGCTCCGCTCATCTAAGCTGCGAATTGCGCCAAATGTTCTGACGACGGACTGTGCGTCGACCACCGCAGAGACCCAGTTGGCAAGCCAGGTTGGACTGGGGTCCTCCTCATCCGTGAGGGGGGCGAGGTTGTGTCTGCCAATCAGCCGCACAGTATTGCTCCCAATCTGGTAACATTTACGGACGGATTCTGTGCGGTGTAAATTCTCCCAAAGTGGGAAGTTATGAATAATTCTGGTAACACGACGCCCAAATACGGGCCCCAATCAACCGACATGGCTCACACTTGCCGCTTCTGCTACTACGGCTGCTCGCGCCTCTCATGAAAGGTTGAACCCCATGCCCATCTCCCTCTACGACCTCACCGTCCCCACCTATCTGCAGACGCTCGGCGCCGTCGCCGGCTTCATGGAGAAGGGGCTCGGCGCATTGCCGCGAGCATGGGCTCGATCCCGAGAAGTTTGTCGAGACGCGCATCCATCCCGACATGCTGCCCTTCCGCTTCCAGATCCATTCGGTCGCCCATCATTCGGCCGGCGCCATGGCGGCGCTCGAAAGCGGCGTGTTCCGGCCCGACCGTGGCGCGTCGGACATCGAGCTATGCGGCCTTGCAGGGCGAGATCGCCGCGGCGCGCGCGGCGCTGGAAACGCTGACGCCCGAGGCGGTCAATGCGCGTGAAGGCGCGCGAGGTGGTGTTCGAGGCCGGCGAGCGCAAGCTGCCCTTCACGGCGGAAGGTTTCGTGCTGTCCTTCTCGCTTGCCGAATTTCCATTTCCACGCCGCGACGGCGTACGACATTCTGCGCGGCCAGGGCGTGGCGCTGGGCAAGCGCGACTATATGGGCGCGCTGCGGCTGAAGGGCTGAGGCCGGTTACACCCTCCTTGTCATCCCCGGCGAGCGATGTGCGCGTAAGCGCAGGTCGCGAGGTCAAGGGGACCCAGGTCCTGCCATCTCTCGATCGTCTGCCGGACAATACGAAGCAATATCGGCAAAAGCGCGCAAGCGTCGCCACCTGGGTCCCCTTGACCTCACATCGCCCGCTTCGCGGGACGATGCTCGCCGGGGATGACAATTGAGGGGAGATGGTGCGCGACATCGCTCGATGACACGCCTGTAATCCCGTTCGCCCAGCTGTGTCTTGCCTCATGCCGCCCCACACGCCACTCTCCCGGCTCGTCTTTGAGGGGGATTTCCATGCGCCGTGTTGTCGTGAGTGTGGCGGCTGCCACTCTTCTGTCCGGGCTTCTGTCCGGGGCCGCCTATGCCGGCGATGCGCCCGCCCCGCCCGCCGCGCATCCGCTGCTGGCCGTCCATCGCGCGCGGATGTGAAGCCGGCGGCGCTGAAGGCCACGATCGACCAGGCTGGTCGGCTTCGGCACGCGGCATACGCTCTCCGTCACCACCTCCGACACGCGCGGCATCGGGGCGGCGCGGCGCTGGGTGAAAGCGCGCTTCGAAGAGATCGGCAAGGACTGCGGCGGCTGCCTTACGGTGGCGACGCCGACCGACATGGTGACGGGCAGTCGCGTCCCAAGCCCGGCCGAGATCATGGATGTGCTGGCGATCCAGAAAGGCACCTCCGATCCGAACCGCGTCATCGTCATTTCCGGCCATCTGGACAGCCGCGTGACCGATATCATGAACGCCACAAGCCGATGCGCCAGGCGCCGATGATGACGGCTCGGGCGTGGCCGCGGTGATCGAAGCGGCGCGCGTGCTGTCGCAGCCACAAATTCCCGGCGACGCTGGTCTATGCCGTGCTCTCGGGCGAGGAGCAGGGGCTTTATGGCGGCAAGCTGCTGGCGAAATATGCGACAGCGCAGGGCTGGCAGGTGGAAGCCGATCTCAACAACGACATCATCGGCGGCACCACCGGCGAGAATGGCGTGCACAAGGCCGGCTATGTGCGCGTGTTCTCCGAAGGCACCAAATCGACCGAGACGCCGCAGAGGCGCGAGTCGCGCCGCTACAATGGCGGCGAGGTCGACAGCCCGGCGCGCAATCTGGCGCGCTTCATCGCCGGGCTGGCCGGTTATGTGCCGGGCTTCGGCGTGCGCATGATCTATCGCACCGACCGCTTCGAGCGCGGCGGCGACCAGGTGCCGATGCTGGCGGCGGGCTATCCGGCCGTGCGCTTCACCGAAGCGATCGAGAACTACACCCATGAGCATCAGGATGTGCGCACCGAGAACGGCATCGCAGTATGGCGACCGGCTGAAATTCATCGACTTTCCCTATCTGGCCAAGGTGACGGCGCTGAACGCAGTGACCATGGCGGCGCTGGCCATGGCGCCGATGCCGCCCGCCGATGTGGCGATCAAGGGCGCGGTGGCGCATGACACGACGGTGAGCTGGAAGAAGGTGCACGGCGCGGCGTCCTATCGCGTGTGGTGGCGCGACACGATGGCGCCGCTGCTGGACCAACAGCCGCGACGCCGGCGATGCGACCTCGCTGGTGCTCAAGAATGTGACCATCGACGATTGGTTCTTCGGCGTCTCGGCGGTGTCGGCGGACGGCTACGCCAGCCCGGTCGAGTTTCCGGGCGCGGCCGGCGCGTTCCGCGTGACGGGCGACAGCAAGCCCTGAGGATCAGAAATCCGCCGTGAGCGTGGCCAGGACGCTGCGTTGGACTTCGGCGGCCGAGGTTTGCCGCTGCGTTGAATCGAGCAGGTTCTGGCCGGAAATGGCGAGCGTCAGATTCTCGGTGAGGCGATAGGCGATGCGCGCATCCATGGTCACATAATCGGGAATGCGCACCAGCGTGGCGACGGGCACGAAGCTGCTGGAGCCGCGGATGCTGTCGAATCTCCGACAGGTAGCGCAGATAGCCATCGATCTCCCAGGGGCCGCGTGCCCAGCCCAGATTGGCCTTCACCGTGTGCACGGGATGGGTGTGCTCGTAATCGACCAGCACGGTCGCGGCATTGAAGCCCGGCACGAAATTGTCGGAGACGGATCTCCGGCGTATAGCTCAGGCCCCAGCGCCAGTCCTCGCCAAAGGTGCCGTCCAGCAGGATCTCGAGACCGCTGGCCTTTGAGCGGCCGATATTGGCGGGCGTCGCCACGATCCCGAGCGGATACAGCGTGCCGCCCGTATTGGCGGCGATGTCCCTGGTCGTTTGATGAAAGAGGCGCACGCGCAGCGTTGCATGCCATTGCGGCAGCTTGCGGTCCCAGGCCAGCTCGTAATTCATGACGATGGTCGGATCGAGCGTCGGAACGCCGCTGACATAGCCGAAGGGCGGGGCCGCGATCAGCAGGCCGCCGAGATCCAGGAGATTGGGAAGCTGGACGCCGCGCGCGAGCGTGGCGCGCAGCGTGTTGTCTGGGTCCGGCTGCCAGACAAGGCCGCTGTTGAAGCTGATGGCCGTCAGCGAGCGCCCGTCCCAGGCGGCATTGGTCAGCCCGAAGCCGGGCAGGATCACGCCCGAGCGGCCCAGCGAAAGGCTGTCGAGCCGCACGGCATTGGTCAGCGACAGGTTCGGCTCGATCGCCCAGTTCCACATCGCGCCGCCTGAGAACACGTCATAGAAAACCGTGGCGCCGGAGAGCGGCGTCGTCGCCAGACTGGAGTGACGGTATTCGGCCGAAAGCCGGATCGTGTGATCGTGCCCCAGCTTGAAGATATCGCGCGACCTGCACGACATAGAGGTCGCTTTCGATGATATAGGGCGGGGCGAGGGGCGAGGATGAATTCGACACCCCTCTGATCCAGTTGCCAAAGGCCGTCAGATTCAGAAGTCCGATGCCCGTGTCGGCCGAGAGGCTGGCATCCACGGAATTCGTCCGATACCTGGTGTAGAAGCCCGTATAGAGCGGGATGATCTCCGGCTGACGGGTTTCGGTATGCGACACTTCCAGGCGCGCATCGACCGTCGGGGCTCAGTTGCGCGTGGCCGAGAATATCGATGGAGCGGCGCTTGATCGCCCTGCCGTGTGCCGACATCGAGCGGGTTTTGCGGGGTGGAGAAATCGTCATTGCCGCGCCCGCCGAGCGACACGCGCAGGCCCGCCGTATCACCCATCCGGAAGGTGGCGACGCCGGAGCCCTGGACGAGATTCTGCGTGCCGCCCGTGATCGAGGCGGTGTTCACATCGTCATAGAGCGGATCATAGGTGACGATGTTGATGACGCCGCCGACCGCATTGAACCCGAACAGGGCGCTGTTCGGGCCTTCGACGATTTCGATCTGGCGGATATCGGAAAGCTCGACCGGCAGCGTGCTCCAGGGCGTGAAGCCGTAATAATCGGCATAGACCTGGCGGCCGTCGATGCAGCACCAGGACGCGCGGCGAATAGGCCTGATTGTAGCCGCGGATGCCGACATCGGTCTGGTCGTTGGTCCATTGCAGGGTGTTGATGCCGGGCACGTGGGCCAGTACGCCGGGAATGTCGCGGGCGCCGGAGCGGCGAATTTCGTCCTGTGTGATGATGGTCATGCTGGCCGGCACCTGACTGGCGCGCTGCGGCGAGCCGGTGACCGATGTCGTGACGGGCTCGCCGAACAGGCTTTCCAGCGCGCCATAGTCGATCGATTGCGCCCGCGCCGCGGAGCCGGCGACGAGCAGGATCAGACATGCCAGCCCCGTCAGCCGGGCTGGTGCCGGAGCAGGAAGACCTTGGCGGCCGGACGTGATGGCTGCCATCGCTCTAGATCTCCACGACCATGATGCGGAACACCGCCGCCATATCCAGACCGCTGGCTTCGGCGGCCGCGCGATTGACGAACACGCCCACGGTCGGCTGCGTGCGAACCCCCATGGCGCAAGCGCCGCCCCGCACGGCCGCCAGATCGAAGGTGATGCAGGGGATCCTGAGCTTGCGGCTGGCGCGGCCGACAGCGGCGGCGCTTTCATCGAGCCCGTTCGTCAGGAAGAAGGCATCGACCTTGGCTTTGTTCAGGTTTGCGACCGGCACCATCTCCGGCACGAAGGTCAGCGCGCCGATGCGCAGGCCAGTGCTCAAGGTCGCGCGGATCGCCTCGGCCTGCCCGACCGATTCCGCCGTTCGCGGATCGTAGACGATCCCGATATGAACCGGGCTCGAATGCTTCAGATTGTCGACGAAGCCGAGTGCGCGGCCGACAATGAGCATGTCGGTTCGTGTCGTCTGCGCCTGGGCGGGAAGGATCAGCAGCGCGAAGGCCGCCGCCGCAAGTCGCCAATTCATGCCACGGCGGATCATCCGGCGATGTCCCTCGCGGCGCAGATGCCGTTCGCTGTCATTGGCATCCCCTCCGCGCATCGCGGCGCGCCGATTGTTGCACAAGGCGGATAGTGTCGGCGCAGGCGGGGGATATTCGATTGCGGAAGGTCAATAATCAGCAGCAATGCCGTGCAGTTTTCAGGGGTGTGGCCAATTCCTGTCATGCATATGCATGAAGCGGTTTGCGGATTGGCCGGCGCCGTCGCAATATCGCCCGGCTCCCCGCCAGATCCCGCATCTTCGCACCGAAAGTCTGTCCATGTTTTCCCAGCTCATGAATTTCCTGAAAGCGCCGGAGACGGCCAAGCCGGCCGATCTCAAGATCGCGGTGGCCGTGCTGCTGCTGGAGGCGGCCTATCGCGACGACAGTTTCTCCTCCGAGGAGCGCGCGGTGATCGCGCGGCTGCTGCGCGACCGCTTCGGGCTTTCGAAGGAAGAAGCCTCGCAATTGATGGCCGCGACCGAGAGCAAGGTGCGCCAGATGGTGCAGCTTCATCCCTATACCCATGCCATCTTCGAACAGATGCCGCCCGAAGAACGCATCGGCTTCATCGAGATGCTGTGGGAGGTGGCCTATGCCGACGGCGTGCTCGATCCCGAGGAAGATGCGATGATCCGCAAGATCGCCGGGCCTGATCTATGTCGAGGATCGCGACCGCATGCTGGCGCGGCAGCGGGTGCTGGCCCGCATGAAGGGCTAGCGGCTCTTCAGCACCTTCACGATGGTGGTGCAGAGCTTTTCGAGATCGTCCGCCGTCGATGGTCAGCGCGGGCGTCAGATAGACGATGTTGCGGAAGGGGCGGATGAAGACGCCTTCCTCGACGAAGCGATGCTTGAGTTCGTTGAGATCGCCGAGCTGATCGAGTTCGACCACGCCGATGGCGCCGCGCACGCGCACATCGGTCACGCCCGGCGCGCGTCAGCGCATGGCCCAGCATGTCGGCCATGGCCTTGCCGATCTCGCCGGCCTGAAGCAGGCGGTCTTCGCTGTTCGAACAGATCGAGGCTGGCATTGGCGGCGGCGCAGGCCAGCGCATTGCCCATGAAGGTCGGCCCGTGCATCAGCGCGTGCACCGGATCGTCGGACCAGAAGGCTTCGAACACATGGGTGGTGGCGATGGTGGCGGCCAGCGGCAGCGTGCCGCCGCGTGAGCGCCTTGCCGAGGGTGACGATGTCCGGGATCACGTCGGCGACCTCGCAGGCGAACATCGGGCCGGTGCGGCCGAAGCCGGTGAAGATCTCGTCGGCGATCATCAGTATGCCGTGGCGGGTCGCGGTCTCGCGGATGCGGGCGAGGCAGCGCTCGTCATGGAACACCATGCCGCCGGCGCCCTGCACCAGCGGCTCGACCAGCATGCCGGCGATTTCGCTGCGCGTGCTCGGCGACGAAGCTGTCGAAGGCCGCGGCGCTGTCGTCGTCGCGCGGCAGATCGATGACGTAATGCTCGGGCAGCATGCCGGTGAAGAGCGAATGCATGCCCTCTTCGGGATCGCAGACGCTCATGGTGGCGATGGTGTCGCCGTGATAGCCGCCCTTGAAGGCGACGAATTTCGTGCGGCCGCGCTGCGCCCCGGTTGAGCCAGTATTGCGTGGCCATCTTCATCGCCACTTCGACGGCGACCGAGCCGGAATCCGAAAAGAAGACGTGGTTCAGTGTGCCGGGCAGGAGATTGCGAAAGGCGCTCGGCCAGCGTCAGCGCCGGTTCGTGCACCAGCCCGCCCAGCATCACATGCGGCATCTTCTTGAGCTGGGCTTCGACGGCGGCGGCGATATGCGGATGGTTGTAGCCATGGGCGGCGGTCCACCAGCTGGCGACGCCGTCGATCAGCTCGCGCCCGTCGGCCAGCACGATGCGCGTGCCATAGGTGCGCGACGCGGGCAGCGCCGGGCGCACCGTCTTCATCTGGGTATAGGGCAGCCAGATATGCGGGAAGCCGCTGTCGTACCAATCGGGGTTGCCGTCGCGCCATGCGATGCGCCTCAGATCGCCATCGGCCGCATGCCGAGGCGGTCGAGCAGCGCGCGGTCGTGGTTCTCGTTCGGGTTCGGCGTGGTCAGCAGCTTGGGGCCGTAGAAGATCGAATTGGCGCCGGCGAAGAAGCACAGCGCCTGGGCTTCGTCGGACATGTCCTCGCGGCCGGCCGACAGGCGCACCATGGATTTGCGGCATCGTCAGGCGCGCCACCGCGATGGTGCGCACGAATTCGAGCGCATCCGGCGCCTGGCCCTGGCAGACCGGCGTGCCTTCGACCTGCACCAGCATGTTGATCGGCACGCTTTCGGGATGGGCGGGCAGGGTCGCCAGCGCATGGATCATGCCGACGCGGTCGTCCGCCGTCTCGCCCATGCCGATGATGCCGCCGCAGCAGACATTGATGCCGGCGTCGCGCACATGGGACAGCGTGTCGAGCCGGTCCTGATAGGTGCGGGTGGTGATGATCCGCTCGTAATATTCCGGCGAGGTGTCGAGATTGTGGTTGTAGTAGTCGAGGCCGGCCTCTTTCAGCTTCTGCCGCCTGCGGGCCCGTCAGCATGCCCAGCGTGACGCAGCTTTCCATGCCCAGCGCCTTCACGCCTTCGACCATCTCGCAGACCTTGTCGAGATCCTTGTCCTTGGGCGAGCGCCAGGCCGCGCCCATGCAGAAGCGCGTGGCGCCGGCATCCTTCGCCGCGCGCGCATCGGCCAGCACGGCCTCGATATCCATCAGCTTGTCGGCCTTGACGCCGGTGTCATAGTCCGCGCTTTGCGGGCAATAGGCGCAGTCTTCGGGGCAGCCGCCGGTCTTGATCGAGAGCAGCGTCGAAATCTGCACCTCGCGCGGATCGAAATGGGCGCGATGCACGCTGTGGGCGCGATAGATCAGCTCGGAAAAGGGCAGGGCGAAGAGCGTTCGGCCACCTCGTCGCGGGTCCAGTCATGGCGGAGCTGTCGCCGTCACGGAATTCGGATGTGGAGACGGGCGCGTTCATCGGCAAAATCCTTCGATCGGCTGGGCGTTTGGCACTCGGGGCCGCCACACGGATTATATCGGCGGACCCCATGGCGCAAGCAGGCCCGGAAATCGTGGCGCAATCCCTCGATCGACTTCGCGAAATCCAAGCTCGACCGGCTCGAAGCCGCGCAGCTGCGGCGCCGCCTGGCCGAAACCGCGCGCGCGGACGGGGTGTGGCTGGAGCGCGGCGGGCGGCGGCTGCTCTCCTTCTCCTGCAACGATTATCTGGGCCTGACCCATCACCCCAAGGTGAAGGCGGCGGCCATTGCCGCGACGGAACGCTATGGCGCGGGCGCCGGCGCCTCGCGGCTGGTGACCGGCAACCATCCGCTGTTCGCGGAACTGGAAGCGCGGCTGGCGGCGCTGAAGGGCAGCCGAGGCGGCCTGCATCTTCGGCTCGGGCTATCTGGCCAATGCCGGCATCATCCCGACGCTGCTGGGCGAGGACGATCTTCTGCTGGTCGACGAGCTGGCCCATGCCTGCATCTGGGCCGGGGCGCAGCTGTCGCGCGGGCGGGTGGAGATGTTCCGGCACAACGATGTCGGCCATGCGCGCGAGATTCTGGCGCGCGCATCGCGCCGCGCACGGCCATGCGCTGATCGTGACCGATGGCGTGTTCTCGATGGATGGCGATCTGGCGCCGCTCGCGGAGTTGTCCGCGCTGGCGCGCGAATACGATGCCTGGCTGATGAGCGACGACGCCCATGGGCTCGGCGTGATCGGCGGCGGGCGCGGCTCGAGCTTTGCCGATGGCGCAAAGGTCGACGTCGATCTGCAGATGGGCACGCTGTCCAAGGCGCTGGGCAGCTATGGCGGTTATCTCTGCGCCAGCGCAGCCGGTGATCGACCTGATCAAGACGCGCGCGCGCACGCTGATCTATTCCACCGGCCTGCCGCCCTCCGCGGTGGCCGCGGCGCTGGCGGCGCTCGATGTCATCGCCGAGGAACCGCGATTTCGCCGCCAGCCCGGTGACGAAGGCGCAAAGCTTCACCCGCGCCTGCAATCTGCCGCTGGCGACAAGCCCGATCGTGCCGATCGTGCTGGGCGAAGCGGGGGCGGCGCTGGAGGCTTCGGCGCTGCTGGAGCGCGAAGGCTTTGCCGTGGTGGCCATCCGCCCGCCGACCGTGCCGGAGGGGACGGCGCGGCTGCAGGCTCGCCTTCAACGCGCTGCATCCCGATGCCGAGATCGAACGGCTGGCGCGGATCGTGCGCGACGACGCATGTCGGTCGGAATGGGCGCGCATGAGCGCGTGTTTCGTCACCGCCACGGGCACCGATATCGGCAAGACCTTCGTCACCGCCGGGCTGATCCGCCATCTGCGGGCGGCGGGCGAGACCGTGTCCGCCTTCAAGCCCGTGGTCAGCGGCTTCACCATGGAGGCGGCCGCGGCCAGCGATCCGGGCATGCTGCTGGCGGCTCTGGGCGAGCCCATCAATGAAGAGACGGTGGGCCGGGTTTCGCCCTGGCGCTATGAGGCGGCGCTGTCGCCGGACATGGCGGCGGCGCGCGAAGGCACGGCGCTGCCCTATGACGACATTCTCGCCGCCTGCCGCCGCGCCGTGGCCGAGACGGACGGCACGCTCTTTATAGAGGGGGTGGGCGGCGTGATGGTGCCGCTGGACGACCGCCACACCGTGCTGGACTGGATGGCGGATCTGGCGCCTGCCCACGATCCTCGTCGCCGGAACCTATCTGGGCACGATCAGCCACACGCTGACGGCGCTGGCCGCGATGGCGGCGCGCGGGCTCGCGCCCGTCGCCATCGCGCTCAACGATACCGGCGACAGCCCCGTGCCGCCGGCGGAGACGGCCGCCGCCATTGCCCGCTTCGCGCCGGGCATCCCCATCGCCGCGATCCCGCGCGATGCCGGCCCATAGCGATTTTGCAGCGCTGGCGCGTTTGCTGGCATAGAGTGAAAAGAATGACCCCGCGCGGGTGCACGCGTCGTGCGAATTGCGTAGGGCTCAAAAGGACCGTTTCAGACGCGCCCGCGCGCCAGACCCGAGAGTGACCGAACGTATGGCTTCCTATGATTGCTCGAAATGCCCCGGCTATTGCTGCTCCTACCCGCTGATCCCGCTGAAGAAGAAGGATGTCGAGCGGCTGGCCAAGCATTTCGACCTGAGCTTCAAGGAGGCCAAGAAGAAGTTCACCTCCGAGCGCTATGGCGAAAAATATTCCATGCGCCGCAAGAAGGACGAGTATTTCGGCAAGATCTGCCAGTTCTTCGACACCGATGAGCGCCACTGCACCATCTACAAGGCGCGGCCGGGCATCTGCCGGGAATATCCCAGCGGCAAATGCGGCTATTGGGAATTCCTCAAGATCGAGCGCGACACCCAGGACGATCCCGATTTCATCGCCCTGACCGACAACACGAAATAGGCCGGACCAGGGCCGGATCCGGGGCTGCGGACCGCCGGGCCCGCCGGGCTGGCCTCATTGACCTTGGCGCGGCTCGCGGCTATAGTCCCGCCGCCATTCGATTATTCCGGCGCTTGCCCCTGTGGCGGAATGGTAGACGCGGCAGACTCAAAATCTGTTGCCTTCACGGGCGTGCTGGTTCAAGTCCGGCCAGGGGCACCAATCCGCTATCGCCATCCTTGTCTGGAGCCACGGGCTTGGGCGCAGCCGCGCCCTGGCCTATCGTTCGGGCCGTGGATGACGGGGTGACAGGTGAACGGACAGGCGTCCCAGCCGGCAGGCAATCTTCAGACGGCGCTGGCGCATGCGGCGCAGCTGCTGCAGGCGCGGCCCGATCTGGCCGTCGAGCAGGCGCGCGAAATCCTGCGCGTGGTGCCGGGCCATCCCGATGCGAGCCTGATCCTGGGCGCGGCGCTGACGGCGTCGGGCGCGGGCGACGAGGCGGTGGGCGTGCTGGCGCCTTTGGCCGAGGCCCATCCCAAATCGATCAATGTCCAGTTCGAATTTGGCCAGGCCCTGGCCGACGCCGGCCGCATGGCCGAGGCGGCGACGGCGCTGCGCAAGACCGTCCGCCTCAACGGCAAGCATGCGCGCGCCTGGCGCCTGCTGGGCGATGTGCTGACGGCGGACGGCGACAGCGACGGCGCGGACGAGGCCTATGCCCGTCACGTCGAGGCCTCGGTCAACGATCCGGTGCTGATGGAGGCCGCGGCGGCGCTGGCCGAGAACAGGCTCAACCATTGCCGAGCGGCTGCTGCGCGACCACCTCAAGGCTGAGCCCACCGATGTCGTGGCCATGCGCATGCTGGCGGAGACGGGAAGCCGCCTCGGCCGCTATGCCGACGCCGAGAAGCTGCTCGCCCGCGCGCTGGAACTGGCGCCGAGCTTCGATGCGGCGCGCTACAATTATGCCGTCGTGCTGTCGCGCCAGAACAAGAATGTCGAGACACTGGCCGAGGTGGAAACGCTGTTGGCGCGCGATCCGCGCAATCTCGCCTATCGCACGCTGCAGGCCGCAATGCAGGCGCGCATCGGCGAATATCAGCAGACCATCGAAGGCTATGAAGCCGTCCTCAAGGCCCAGCCCGGGCAGCCCAAGGGCTGGATGAGCTATGGCCATGCGCTGAAGACGGTCGGCCGCACCGAAGACGGCATCGCCGCCTATCGCCGCGCCATATCGCAGGCGCCGAATCTGGGCGAGGCGTGGTGGAGCCTGGCCAATCTCAAGACCTTCCGCTTCACCGGCGAGGATATCGAGGCCATGCGCGGCCAGCTTGCGCGCGGCGATATTTCCGACGACGACCGGCTGCATCTGGATTTCGCGCTCGGCAAGGCGCTGGAAGACCGCGCCGATTACGCCGCCTCGTTCGCAGCATTACGACAAGGCCAATGCGCTGCGCCGCGCCGCCTTGAGCTATGACGCCGACGAGACCGAGCCGGCATGTGGCGCGCTCGCGCGCGCTGTTCACGCAGGACTTCTTCGCCGCGCGCGCAGGCCAGGGCTGCCCGGCACCCGATCCGATCTTCATCCTGGGGCTGACGCGCGCCGGCTCGACCCTGCTCGAACAGATCCTCGCCAGCCATTCGCGGGTCGAAGGCACGATGGAGCTGCCCGATATCAGCGCGCTGGCCAAGCGGATCGCCGGACGCCAGCGGCGCAGCGAGGCGGGCGCCTATCCCGAGGCGCTGGCCGATTTC
The DNA here is from genome assembly GCA_963822185.1 of uncultured Pseudomonadota bacterium. Classification (GTDB taxonomy): domain Bacteria; phylum Pseudomonadota; class Alphaproteobacteria; order Micropepsales; family Micropepsaceae; genus Rhizomicrobium. The sequence goes on along the minus strand of CAWGGT010000028.1, from coordinate 35,353 downwards.
CCGCCCGAGGAATTGCACGCGCTGGGCGAGGAATATCTGTCCCGCACGCAAATCCAGCGCAAACGGGGCACGCCGCTCTTTATCGACAAGATGCCGGCCAACTGGATGCATGTGGGCCTGATCCATCTCATCCTGCCCAATGCGAAGATCGTCGACGCGCGGCGCCATCCGATGGCGCTGCTGCTTCTCCAACTTCAAGCAGCATTTCGCGCGCGGCCAGGGCTTCACCTATGGGCTCACCGATCTTGGCCGCTATTATTACGACTACGTCGCCTTGATGGCGCATTTCGACGCCGTGCTGCCGGGGCGCGTCCACCGCGTGCATTATGAAGAGATGGTGGCCGATCCGGAGGGCACAGACGCGCGCGCTGCTGGCCGCCTGCGGGCTCGATTTCGAGCCCGAGTGCCTGCGCTTCTACGAGAACGAGCGGGCCGTGCGCACGGCCAGTTCCGAACAGGTGCGCCAGCCGATCTTCAAGGAGGGCGTCGATCAGTGGCGCCATTACGAGGCCTGGCTCGGCGAACTGAAGGCCGCGCTGGGGCCTGTGCTCATTTCTTACCCACAGGCTCCCAAAATCTGACCATGCCGCTGCGGGACTGGCCGCGGCAAATTCGTCACCATCCGCGCAAAAGCGGCAATGCGCGACGATCCGGGCGGCGGCGTGGCTTGACAGTAATACAGCGCAAGCTTGTCATATTAGCGTTGCAAATAGGGGGCATTGCCGATGGCACCGAACAGGTGGAGCCGTAGATCCGGTTCCGCAGCATTACCGTTTCTTCTCGCGTCGACCGTCCTGGCCGGCCTTCCGGCCGCCGCGCAGGCGCAGACGGCGATGACCGACACGCTCGAGACCGTCGTCGTCACCGCGCAGAAGCGGTCCGAGGACCTGCAGAAGGTCCCGATGAACATCAGCGCGATGACCAGCGAGAAGCTGACGCAGCTGCATCTCACGAACTTCAACGATTTCGAGAAGTTCATGCCCAGCGTCACCTATGCGGTGAGCGGGCAGGGCATCAACGGCGGCCCCGGCTTTGCCAATATCACCATGCGCGGTGTCGCCAGCGACCAGAACGGGAACCATTCCGGCCCGCTGCCGACGGTTGGCGTCTATCTCGACGAAGCGCCGATCACGACCATCGGCGGCACGCTCGACGTGCCGACCTATGACGTGCAGCGTGTCGAAGCGCTGTCCGGCCCGCAGGGCACGCTCTACGGCGCGAGCTCCGAATCGGGCACGATCCGCATCATCACCAACCAGCCGGACGTGAACGATTTCTCGGCCGCCTATACGGCCGACGTCGAATTCGGTCGATCACGGCGGCATCGGCTATGGCGCGCACGGCCATGTGAATATTCCGCTCTCCGACAACATGGCGATCCGCCTCGTCGCCTGGGGCGAGCACGACGCCGGCTATATCGACAATGTCCACAACGTCCGCACCTATCCGACCTCCGGCATCACCATCGACAACACGAACCGGGTCAAGAACAACTACAACACGGTCGACAAATATGGCGCGCGCGCGGCGCTGGCCATCGACCTCAACGAGAACTGGACCGTGACGCCGATGGTCATGGGCCAGGTCGAACGGTCCAAGGGCTTCTTCGGCTACGATCCGAAGCTCGGCGATCTGAAGGTCGGCCACTGGATGCCGGAATTCACCAACGACAACTGGTATCAGGCCGCGCTGACCGTGCAGGGCAAGATCGGCAATTTCGATGTCGTCTATGCCGGCAGCTATATGAACCGCAGCATCAACGTCCGAAGCCGACTATTCGGACTATGCCTACTGGTATGACGTGCTCGACGGCTATGGCAAATATTTCTACGACAATCTCGGCCAATTACGTGGATCCGACGCAGTACATCGTCGGCCACGATCTGTTCACCAAGCAGAGCCACGAATTGCGGGTCTCGTCGCCGCGCGAGCGATCGCTTCCGCTTCACGGCCGGCCTGTTCTACGAGCGGCAGTCGCACCACATCCTGCAGGACTACAAGGTGGTCGGCAACATCGCCGATTCCATCACGGTCACCGGCTGGCCGAATACGATCTGGCTCACCGACCAGCTTCGCATCGACCGCGACTATGCGATCTTCGCCGATGCCAGCTTCGACATCACGAAGAACCTGACGCTGACGGCCGGCATCCGCGGCTTCAAAGCCGACAATTCGCTGGAAGGCTTCTTCGGCTTTGCGGCCGGGTTCAGCTCGAATACGGGCGAGGCGAAGTGCTTCCTGCCGACGCCGACGCCGGCCGATAGCGGCGGGCCGTGCACCAATCTTCTGGCGCGCGTGAAGGAAACCGGCGAGACGCACCGGGTCAACCTCACCTACCAGATCACCGACAACAAGATGGTCTATGCGACCTACTCCACGGGCTATCAGGCCCGGCGGCGTGAACCGGCGCAACGACATCCCCGGCGTCGGTCCCTACAATTCGGACACGCTGGACAATTACGAGATCGGCTGGAAGACGAGCTGGGATGGGAACCGGCTGCGCTTCAACGGCGACTTCTTCTGGGAAAACTGGAACAACTTCCAGTTCCCCTATCTGGGTCCGAACTCGGTCACGATCATCTCCAATGTCGGCCAGGCGACGATCAAGGGTATGGAAGCCGATGTCTCCTGGCTGCCGATCGACAGCCTGACCCTGTCCGCATCGGGCGCCTATACCGATGCGATGCTCTCTGCGAACTATTGCGGCGGCGATTGCGCCACGAATCCGGTGCAGTCACCCAAAGGCACGCAGCTTCCGATCACGCCGAAATGGAAGGTCAACGGCATTGCCCGCTACGACTTCAATGTCGGTGGCTTCGATGCGCATCTGCAGACCGCCATCATTCATCAGAGCGGCACCTGGTCGGATCTGCGCCTGTTCCAGCGTGCGCTGCTGGGCAAGAACAAGGCGTTCACGACGGTCGATCTTTCGGGCGGCTTCGGGCTGGACAACTGGACTGTCGAACTGGCGGTCAAGAATCTGTTCGACGAGCGCGCCCAGCTTGGACGCTTCGCGGCCTGTACGCCGGAAACCTGCGGCTATCAGACCTATATCCTGCCGTCGCAGCCGCGCACGGTCAGCCTGAGCTGGAGCCAGAAGTTCTGAGGTTCCGCTTCGCTTGAAATCGGCACAACGGCCTGACCTTGCGGTCAGGCCGTTTGCGTTTCGCCGGCGTCGGGATCGCGCAATGACGCGCGCACACCCCGCGCCGGCGCCCCTATCACGCTGCCTCGCAAAATCGGCCAGAATATGTTAGCGCTACCTGAAATGGCATAGGCTGCAGCCGACCGCTCGATTCGGCGCCGACGGGACATGAGGGGGCAAACGGAATGCGGGAAGGCATCGGGACGCGGCTGCGGGTTCTGGCCGGTTTGGCCATGGCTCTGGCCTTTACGATCGTGTCTTCGGCGGCCGCGCATCCCGGCCGGCTCATCGCGCCCAGGCCGCCCATGGGCTGGAACAGCTGGGATGCGTATGGCTTCACCCTCGACGAGGCACAGTTCAAGGCGAATGCCTCGGTGCTGGAGACGCTGAAGCGTTTCGGCTGGCGCTACGCGGTGATCGACGAGGGGTGGTACATGCGCAACCCCTTCGGCAGCGATTTGAAGACGCGCGAATACCAGATCGACGGCCAGGGCCGCTTGATCCCAGATGTGAAGCGCTTTCCCTCGGCCGCGGATGGGCGCGGCTTCAAGGCGCTGGCGGATTGGGCCCATGCGAGGGGGTTGAAGTTCGGCCTCCACATCGTGCGCGGCGTTCCCAAGCAGGCGGTCGAAGAAAATCTTCCCATCGCAAATTCGCCGTACCGCATGGCCGATGCGGCCGACAGGAATGCGACCTGTCCTTGGGACGATGCCAATTATGGTGTGGCCGACAACGCGGCAGGGCAGGCCTATTACAATTCGATCATCAAGATGTATGCGGCATGGGGCGTCGATTTCCTGAAGGTCGATTGCATTTCCGATCATCCTTACCGCCCGACGGAGATTCGTCAGCTCGCTACGGCCATCCGCAATGCCGGCAGGCCGATCGTGCTGAGCCTGTCGCCGGGTCCAACACAGCTGAGCCATGCGCGGGAGGTTCGCCACGACGCGCAGATGTGGCGTATCGCCAACGATCTTTGGGACGGTTGGAGCTTCAAGCGCGCGCGCCCGCAGGATGATTTCCCGAACGGCATCCGCCCGTTCTTCGACTATCTGGCGGCCTGGAACCGATGGAGCGGGAGCGGCCACTGGCCCGATGCCGATATGCTGCCGGTCGGATCGATCAGGCCGCATCCCGGCTGGGGCGCGCCGCGCCAGTCGCGGCTGACGCCGGACGAGGCCAAAACCCTGTTCAGCCTTTGGGCCATTTCCCGCTCACCAATGATTTTTGGCGCCAATCTGACGGAACTCGATGCGCGCACGCGCGCACTGGCGACCAACGCCGATATTATCGCGCTCGATCAGCGCGCAGGCGTTGGCCGGCCGAGCGATGTGCCGGGGTTGAACCCGGACCGGGCTCGCGTCTGGGTTTCGACGCCGCAAGGCGCAAAACACCCGGACACTGTCGCGGTTTTCAATCTGTCTGACCAACCGCTTGCGGTAAAGGTGCGTTGGACCGCGCTGGGCCTGCCTGCCGGGCATTTGCGGCTGCGGGATCTGTGGTCCGGCGCACAGCTTCGGCCCTCGACGCGCGCCGATCTGATCGTGCCCCCGCACGGGGTCGCAGCTTTACGGATGGAGTAACCGGAAAACCGTGAGCACAATCCTTACGCATGATCGCCTCGACCAGCGCCGGCCGGCTCGTGATCGGCAGCAATTTGTATTCGAGGGCGGCGTCAATCTCGGCTACGACGTCAATCGTCTTGTTCAGGGGCGAGCGATCATTCGCCTGTGGGGACACAAGCCACAGACTGTTCTTATCGAGGAAGGGGCCGCACTGTGAATGGATTACCGGTATCCCGCATTTCCCTGCGGTCCATGGCGGTGGCCGGCGTCGCGTTGACGCTGACCGCCTGTTCGAGCCTTCAGGGCACGGTTCGACCCTCGAAAGCGGTGCCGCCGGCAACCGATCTTGCCACCTCGACCACGATCCATCCCGCGCTGTGGCCCAAGGGCAAGAGCGGCGTGGCGGACGATCCGGCCATCGATGCCAAGGTCGCCGATCTTCTCGCCAGGATGTCGCTCGAGCAGAAGGTCGGGCAGATCATCCAGCCGGACATCAATTCAATCACGCCCGATGATGTGCGCAAATATCGTTTCGGTTCCATTCTCAATGGCGGCGGCTCGGGGCCTAACGGCGATGATCGCGCATTGCCGCCGGCCTGGCTCAAGGCGGCCGATGCCTTTTACGAAGCAGCGATGGATGTCCCGGCGGGCGAGCCCGCCATCCCGCTGATCTGGGGATCGGATGCCGTCCACGGCAATTCCAACATCATCGGCGCCACGATCTTTCCGCACAATATCGGTCTCGGCGCGATGCACGATCCCACGCTGATGCGGAAGATCGGAAAGGTTACGGCCACCGAACTGCGCGTCATCGGGCAGGACTGGACATTTGCGCCGACCATTGCCGTGGCGCGTGATGATCGCTGGGGCCGGACTTACGAAAGCTATTCCGAAGAACCCGGTCTCGTCGCCCGCTATGCGAAGGCCATGGTCGAAGGAATCCAGGGCAAGCCAGGCGATGCCGATTTCCTGAGGACCCCGCATGTGATCGCAACGGCGAAGCACTTCCTCGGCGACGGCGGCACCAATGACGGCATCGACCAGGGTGACAATCTCTACGGCGAAAAGGCGTTGCGGGATATTTTCGCGCCGCCCTATGAAGCGGCGATTTCGGCGGGCGTGCAGGCGGTGATGGCGTCCTATTCCAGCTGGCGCGGCCGCAAGATGCATGGCAACCACGCGCTGTTGAGCGACGTGCTGGTCGGACGCCTCGGTTTCAACGGCTTCGTTGTCGGCGACTGGAACGGTTATGCCCAGCTTCCCGGTTGCAGCAAGGAGGATTGCCCGAAGGCGCTGCTGGCCGGGCAGGACATGTATATGGCCCCGGATGGCTGGAAGGGCCTCTACGAGAACACGCTTGCGGAAGTGCGTTCCGGCAAAATCCCGATGGCGCGGTTGAATCAGGCGGTCTCACGCATCCTGCGCGTCAAGTTCCGCGCCGGTGTGATGAGAGAGGGCAAGCCGTCCTCGCGCCCGCTTGCCGGGCACTGGGACGAATTGGGTTCGCCCGCCCATCGCGCGGTGGCGCGCGAGGCCGTGCGCGAGTCGCTTGTGCTGCTGAAGAACGATCATCAGGTCTTGCCGCTGTCGCCCAAGCTGCATGTTCTCGTGGCCGGCGATGGGGCCGACAATCTGCCCAAGCAATGCGGTGGCTGGACCATTTCCTGGCAGGGCAATGGCAACACGCGCGCGGACTTCCCGCATGGCGAAACGATCTATGAGGGCATTCGCGCCGCCGTCGATGCGGCCGGCGGCAAAGCTGATCTGAGCGTGGATGGCGCCTATACGGCCAAACCCGATGTCGCCATCGTCGTCTTCGGCGAGAATCCCTATGCGGAATTCCGCGGCGATCGCTCCGATGTCGATTTCCGCACCGATGCCAAGCACGATCTCGCCTTGCTGCGCAAACTCAAGGCGGCCGGCATTCCTGTGGTCAGCATTTTCCTCTCCGGCCGTCCGCTTTATGTGACGCCGCAGATCAATGCATCGGATGCCTTCATCGCCGCATGGCTGCCGGGCTCGGAAGGCGCGGGCGTTGCCGACATGCTGTTCCGCAAGCCCGATGGGACGATGCCTTATGATTTCCGCGGGAGACTGTCCTTCTCCTGGCCGCGCTCGCCCGACCAGACGCCGCTCAATGCCGACACCGAACCCTATTATCCGCTCTTCGCGCTCGGCTACGGGCTCGATTACGCCCATCCGCACGATATCGGCGAACTTCCGGAAGCGCCGCCGAGCGCGCTGCCGACGGAAAATGTCGACCACTATGTTGCGGATGGAAAGCCGGTGTCTCCGTGGACTGTCGCGCTGTCGTCCAAAGATGCGCATGTGGCGCTGACGGCTGACAAGGCGGCGCTCGCGGATAATTCCTTGAACGTGTCCGCGCAATCGGGCGGACTCACTGCCAGGTGGAGTGGCAGCGAAGCGGCGACGCTGGCCGTGAACGGACCCACCGTCAATCTCACGCGCCAGACCGATGGCGACATGGCGTTGGCCGTGACATTGCATGTCACCAAGGCGCCGACAGGGCCCGTCATGCTCGGCATGGGCTGTGGGAGCGAATGTTCGGGCGCGGTGGACATATCCGGGATGCTGCAGGCGGTGCCCAAGAGCGGCGATAAGCACGGCGCCAAGGGCGTCGATGTCCCCATCGCGGTGCGGCTGTCCTGTCTTCGCACGGCGGGCGCCGACATCCGGAATGTTTCAAGCCCGTTGGAACTGACAAGCAGCGCCGCGCTGTCGCTGTCCATCGTTTCTGCGACGCTGGAACCGGGTGAGGGCCCTCCGACCTGTCCCATGCCGCCGCCTAGCTGAACCGGCGCATCGGCACGATATCTCGGCTCCCAGCCGGCGAGGGACCTAAGCTGTGGCCGCGTCCTCGCCGGCATTGGGATCGCGATAGACGGCCTCGTCGAGATCGCCCGTGGCCTTGGCCACGACCACCGTCACCGCGGCATCGCCGCAGACATTGACGGCGGTGCGCGACATGTCGAGCAGGCGGTCGACGCCCAGGATCAGCGCGATGCCTTCGACCGGCAGGCCCACCTGCTTGAGCACGCCGGCCAGCAGGATCAGCCCCACGCCCGGCACGCCGGCCGTGCCGATCGAGGCCATGATCACCATGGCGATCACCATCGCATATTGTCCGACGGCTGAGATCGATGTGGTAATACTGGGCGATGAAGCCGGTGGCGATGCCCTGCATGATCGCCGTGCCGTCCATATTGATCGTCGCGCCCAGCGGAATGGTGAAGGAGGAGACGCGATTGGCCGCGCCGAGCCGCTCCTCGACCGTGCGCAAGGTCACCGGAATGGTGGCGCTGCTGGAGGCGGTCGAGAAGGCGAAGGCGATGACGTCGCGCATCTTGCGATAGAACATCGCCGGGCTGAGGCCGGCGAAGATCGCGCATGAGCGCCGGATAGACGACGCCGGCATGGATGGCGAGCACCGCCAGCACCAGCAGCACATATTTGAGAAGCCCGGCAAAGGCCTGCCAGCCCGTATTGGCGGCGAGGGTGGCGATCAGCGCGAACACGCCATAGGGCGCGGCCAGCATGACGATATCGACCAGCTTCATCACCGCGGCATTGAGATCCTCGAACAGCGCGGCGAGGCGCTTGCCCGGCGCGCCGGCGAAGGTCAGCGCCAGGCCGAACAGGATCGCGAACACGATCACCGGCAGCATGTCGCCATGGGCCATGGCGGCGATGGGATTGCGCGGCACCAGATCGATCAGCACCTGGGAGAAGGGCGGGGCGCCGGCGATGTCATGCGGCGCGGCGATGCCGGGGGCGGCGCCCGCGCCGGGGCGCACGATCAGGGCGGCGGCCAGCGCCAGCGACACGGCGATGCCCGTGGTGATGAGATAAAGGCCGATGGCCATGGCGCTGATGCGGCCCAGCCGCGCCGGATCGCCGAGCGAGGCCGACGCCCGTCACCAGCGAGACGAAGACGATGGGCACCACCAGCATCGTCAGTCCACGGATGAAAACCTGGCCGACGACATGGAACAGCCCGCCGATGATCCAGTCCTGGACGAAGGGCTGCTGGGCGACGGTGAGGTTGAGGAGGAGGCCGAATGCCGCGCCCAGCACCAGCGCCAAGAGAATGCGGTTGCTGAGTTTCTTGTGGTCGATGTGAAATTCGCTGTCGTCGCGCGTCTGCGGCGGCATGGCTGGCCCCTTCCGGTTTGCTTGCCTTTACGGAAGCACAACCGCCGCGCCAATGCGAGCCCGGCAATTTCCGCGTGCGCCACCGCCCGGCTGTGTTAGGCTTTTCGCAAAAGAGCCGGTGGCCTTGCGAGAAAACGGCAGACAGGGAGTGGAGCATGACGGGTCAGGACAGGGCGGAACGCTTCGATGTGGTGGTGATCGGTGCCGGGTTCTCCGGCCTCTATATGCTCCACAAATTGCGCAGCCAAGGCTTTCGCGCCGTGGTGCTGGAGGCGGCGGACGGCGTCGGCGGCACCTGGCGGCACAACCGCTATCCCGGCGCGCGCTGCGATGTGAAGAGTTTCGACTACTCCTTTTCCTTCGATGACGGGTTGCAGACCGAATGGGTGTGGAGCGAGAAATATGCAACCCAACCGGAAATCCTGCGCTATGCCAACCATGTCGCCGACCGCCTCGATTTGCGGCGGGACATTCGCTTCAACACCCGGGTGAAGACGGCGCGCTTCGACGAGACGCGCGGCCGCTGGGACGTCGAGACCGAGGATGGCGCCCGCTTCGACACGCAGTTCTACATCATCGCGACGGGCTGCCTGTCGGTGCCGAAAGCGGTCGATATCGAAGGCCATGAAAGCTTCAAGGGCCGCTCCTATCACTCGACCAACTGGCCTGAGGGCGGCGTCGATTTCACGGGGCTGCGCGTGGGTGTGATCGGTACCGGCTCCTCCGCCATCCAGACCATTCCCATCGTGGCCGCGCAGGCGAAGGACCTGACCGTGTTCCAGCGCACGGCGGCCTATGCGGTGCCCGCTTTCAACCGGCCGACGGAAACGGCCGAGCGCGACGCCTGGATAAAGACGCGCCACGAACATCGCGCGCAGGCCCGCGCCTCGCAATTCGGGACGCCCGATGTCGCGATGGACCGGCCGACCTTCTCGGTCAGCGCCGAGGAGCGCCAGGAAATCTATGAAGAGGCCTGGAAGCGGGGCGAGCTGGCGGCGCTACTGATGACCTTCAACGACGTCCTTTTCGACGAGGCTGCGAATGACGCGGTGTCCGAATTCGTGCGCGGCAAGATCCGCTCCATCGTGAAGGATCCGGAGACGGCCGAGACGCTGTGCCCGAAGAGCTTTCCACTCGGCACCAAGCGCGTCTGCCTCGACACCAATTATTATCAGACCTTCAACAAGCCGAATGTGCATCTCGTCGATCTGCGAAAGACGCCGATCGAGCGCGTGACGCCGAATGGTATCAAGACGAGTGACAGGGAGTACGAGTTCGACGCCATCATCTACGCCACCGGCTTCGATGCGATGACGGGGGCGATCGTCAGCGTCGATGTGCGCGGCCGCGGCGGTGTCGAGCTCAAGAAGAAGTGGGAGGACGGGCCGAAGACCTATCTGGGCCTCACGGTCTCGGGCTTCCCGAACCTGTTCATGATCACCGGGCCGGGCAGCCCCTCGGTGATGTGCAACATGATGTCGGCGATCGAGCAGCATGTGGAGTGGATCAGCGATTGTCTCGCCGATGCGCGCCAGCGCGGCATTGGCGTGATCGAGGCCCAGCCGGATGCCGAAGCCGGATGGGTCGCCCATGTGAACGAAGTGGCCGACGCCACGCTCTTTCCGCGCGCCAACTCCTGGTATATGGGCGCGAACGTGCCCGGCAAGCCGCGCATCTACATGCCCTATATTGGCGGGCTGGGCCCCTATCGCGAGATCTGCACCAGCGTCGCGGCCAAGGGCTATCTGGGCTTCGCGCAGGAAAGCGCCCGCGAGACGGCCACGGCCTGACTGCCAGGCCCTCCGCCACCCGTGCCATGCGCCTAGCCCCGGCATCCACCTTGCAGCGGATGGGGGAAGGCGCCGGGAAGTCCCGGATTGGCACAGGGTTACGCTATGGCTGGCACACGAATTCTCTCGGATTGGGACCGGAACGCGGCATCGCGCTTCGGCAAGGTCCCGCTTCGGCTCGGCCATGGCCTCGACCGAAAGCCCGCTTTTTGCCCGTCCGGCGCTGGAAGCGCTGATCGAATGCCTATCCGCGCCAGCATTATGGGCTGGTCGAGACGGGCCGGGCCGGCGGCGAACGGCGCTGGCGCGAAGGCGATTTCGGCGGGCTCACGGGTGCGGGCGTTCTGGAGGCCATCGCGGCCGGGCGCATGTGGCTCAATCTGCGCAATCTCTCCGCCGTCGATGCGCGCTATGCGGCGCTGCTCGACCAGCTGCTCGACGAGTTCGCGCGCGAGATGCCGGGCTTCAAGCCGATCCGCAAGAATTGCGGGCTTGCTGATCTCCTCGCCCCATGCCGAGGTCTATTACCACGCCGATCTGCCGGGCCAGATGCTGATGCAGATCGCAGGCAAGAAGCGGATCCGGATCTGGCCGGCCGAAGCGCCCTATCTGACGGCGCAGCAGCTTGAAGACATTGCCGTCTTCGATCTCGAAGTCGGGCTGCCTTACGACCGCGGCTATGACAAGGGTGCGCAGGTGTTCGATCTCGAACCGGGGCAGATGCTGCATTGGCCGCTCAACGGGCCGCACCGCGTCGAGAATTACGGCATGCTCAACATCTCGCTGACGATCTCCTATCAGACCGAGGAAATCCGCCGCGCCGAGACCATTCATCTGGCAAACGGCATGCTGCGCCATGGCTTCGGCTGGACGGCGAAGAGCCGCGCCATTTCCGGCCCCGGCTTCTGGGCCAAGGTCGCGCTGCAGAAGGCGATGCGCAAGACGCGGCTGGCTCGCGCGCATGCGCAAGGAGCGGCAGGCGATTACCTTCCGTCTCGATGCCGCGCGCGACGGCGCCCTTGTCGATGTGAAGGAGGCCGCGTGATGGCCGGCATCACGCTCGCCCTGCCGCGGCCGCGTCTGCGCCGCACCGACTTCGCCAAGGCGAGCGCCTGGCGCGTCGAATTGCTGCGCGATTGGGATCATGTGGCCCCGCGCTGGCAGGCCGCGCGCGAGGCCGGCGCCGCCGCCACGCCGTTCCAGTCTGTGCCAGTGGCTCGACAGTCTTTATGCCGCCATCAAGGCCGATCCCGCCATCGAACCGCTGATCGCGTGGATCGAGGATGCCGAGAGCGGCGCCTTCGCCATGGCGCTGCCGCTGCTCCGTCACGCCAAGGGCGGCGGCGACGCGCATCGCAGTTTCGCCGATCTCGGCATGAGCGATTTCAATGCCCCGCTTCTGGGGCCCGCCGCGCCGCAAAGCCGCGCGCGAGGCGCTGGCCGCCTGGACGGCGCTGCGCCGGGTGCTTGCCGCGCGCCGACATCATCCACTTCGAGAAGATGCCGCCGCGTGTCGAAGGCCGCGATCAATCCGCTGGCGCTGCTCGGCGGGGTGCGCGATCGCGCCGTCAACGGCAATCTGGTCGAGACGGGCGAGGATTTCGATGCCTGGCGCTTTTCCCTGCCGCGCACCGTGCGCAAGGAGCTGGAGCGCAACTGGCGCGTCTTCACGCGCCATGACGATGCACGGTTCGAACTGATCGAGGATCCGCGACGAAGCCCTGCGCGTGCTCGAAATCATGGAAGCGCAGCAGCAGGCGCGGCTCGCCGAACTGGGCCTGGCACTACAAGCTTGGCGATCCGGTCGTCGCCGGGTGCTATCGCGAAGTGCTGGCGCGCCATGCCGCGTCGGGCTTTGCGGCGCTGGGCGTTCTCAAATCGGGCGACGAAATCGTGGCCGCGCTTCTGGGTCTTCGCGACCGCGACACGCTTGTTCTGGTCCGCCTCACCCATGGCGGCAAGGAATGGGCGACCTGCTCGCCGGGACGTCTTGCGATTTCGCGGCTGATGGGGGCGATGCATGCGCGCGGCGTGCGCAAATTCGACTTCTCGGTCGGCAATTACGCCTATAAGCGTCGCTTCGGCCCGGTGCCCCAGCCGCTGGTCGATCTGAGCACTCCGCGCTCGCTGCGCGGTGTGCCGGTGCATCTGCGCCTGATCGCGGGGGCCGTGTTGCGGCGTTATCCCGAGCTGCGGCAGACGCTGCGCCGCGCGCTGGGCAAGGACGTTCCGCCCGGCGAGTTCAGCTAGCCGAAATTTTCGCCAGCGCCTCGGCGATGTTGAGGCAGGCGATGCCGCGCGCCTCGGCGGCGCGCAGCGTGTGCTCCAGCAGCGCGGGCGTGCAGCCATATTGGCTGGGCCGCGCGTCACGTCATGGGTGAAGAACACCAGCCAGCTTTGCCTGGTCCATGCGTCATCCAGCGCGCGGTCGATGGCGCTCTCAGTCGATGCGGTCGGAATAGAGCGGAACGCGATTTCAGGAAATCGCGGATCGATGACCCCCGCATTCTGTGCCGGGCAAGATGCCGCGGCAGGAGCGGAAACGCTTGGCCAAAGCGAGCTTCCAGCCGAAGGACGTCATAGCCGAAGGGGTAGGCGAAATTCTCCAGCGGCAGGGACCGGTTCGATGCCGCGCAGGAATTTGCTGGTTGCGCAGCGACGTCTGCGGCGATGAAGGCGGCCGCTGCCCCAGTCGGCGCGGCGATGGCTGAAGCTGTGACAGCCGATCTCGTGGCCGCGCGCGTGCAGTTCGCACACGCCTTGCGCGTCGATCATGCGCCAATCGGCCATCTGCATCGCCAGCATGCCGCCGGCGATATAGAAGGTGCCGCGCACCCTGTGGGCTTCGAGGATTGCGGCGCCTTCGGTCAGGGCCGAATCCGGCACGTCGTCGAAGGTGAGGCTGAGGATCGGCCCGCCGCGCATGCGCATGGGATGCGAGCGGCAGATGCCGCGCCAGCCGGTGCGAGATGCGCGCGGCGAGGGGCGGGCGCCGCAGATGGGCGTCGTCGTCCGCAATGATCTCGGGCGCGAAGGGGATGTCACGTCATCGCCGGCTCCCATTGGGTCAGGGTGCGATAGACGGACAGCGCCGACAGCAGATAGAGCGCGGCATAAAGCACGTTGAGCCACAGTCCGAAGGTGCCGAGCGGAAGATGCGCGCGCGTCAGCAGCGCCAGCACGCCGGTGTTGAGCGCCACCAGCACCAGCGCCAGCATCGCGCGCGGCGTCATGCGCTGGGAGACGTAGAACAGCTCGCCATGGAATTCGATCAGGCTCTTGAAGGCCGGCACCGCCAGCATCATGGCGAAGAAGGGCGTGGCCTGGGCCACATTGGTGCCGAGCAGATGCGGCCACAGCGCCAGCACGCCGATCAGCATGCCGAAACCGGCCGTCGTCAGAACGCCGATGACGGCCTCGACCATCAGGCCGCGGCCGAGAATGCGGCCCGGCCGGCCTTCGCGGATCAGCTTGCGCGTGAACATCACATAGAAGACGCGGAAGGGAACGGCCGTGAAGTCGAGCAGGCGCGTGGCGATGGCATAGATGCCGGCCAGCCGCGCATCGGCCAACGACAGCACGATCAGCTTGTCGAGCTGGTTCTGCACGCTGAAGGCGAAATAGGAGGGGCAGTACATCATCCCGTCCTTGAAGCGCTTGACGAACAGCCGCTTGTTCACGCGCAGCGTGACCTTCGGATGGAACAGGGCGATGACGAGAACGAGCGCCGCCAACATTGGCGATGAAATAGAGCGTGGCCCAATGGTTCAGGCTGCCGTCGCCGGTGAGCGCGAAGCCGACAGCGCCGGCCGCGCGCGCGGCCATGGCCAGCGCGATCAATTGCGAGCCGCGCCCATAATGGCCGAGCCCGTTGTTGATCTGCTGCATCACCTGCACGAGGCGCCACACCACGCTTTCCACCACGATGATCGCGGCGAAGCCCCAGAAGGGCAGAGCGTGCGGAACAGCAGCAGATAGACCGGCGTCACTGCCACCAGCGACAGCGGCAGGCGTCACGGCAAGGCTGGCATAGAAGGTGCCCAGATAGCGGCCCAGAAGGCGCTGGCGCCCGGCCGCGGCGCGGAAGGCGAAGGAGGCAAAGCCGAAACCGGAAAAGGCGCCGACAATCAGCCCGGTCGCCGAGATGGCGGCGAAGCTGCCCATCTGGTCCAGCGTCAGCGCATTGACGAGGGCGAAGAAATAGAGCGCCTGCAGCGCCAGCCGCGCAAAGGTGCCCGCCATCAGCTGCAGATAGCCGGCGATGGCGCCGCGATGGCGCTGGACCAGCGCGCGGATCGAAGCCAGCCGGAAGAGCGGCTGCACCGGCGGCACAGCCAGCCCATCCATGCTGGCCTTGTGGTCTGTCATGATACCGGCTGATCCCGCGCGATTGGAGCCTGCCAATTTGACCGCATCGTGCTTAACGGGAGGCAAACGAAACTGGTTACGAAGCGGTTAAAGGGCGCGGAACCGCCGCTTATCGACAGGCGCCGGGCGGCTCGTCTATAGCCGGGTGATGAATTACCGCCACGCCTATCACGCCGGGAATTTCGCCGATGTCGTCAAGCATCTGGCGCTGGTGGCGGCGCTGCTGCATCTCAGGAAGAAGGACAAGCCCTTCGCCGTGATCGACAGCCATGGCGGATGCGGGCTCTACGACCTTGCCGCCGAGGCCGCGCGGAAGACGGGCGAGGCCGAAGCCGGCATCGAAAGGCTGCGCCCGCTGACGGGCACGGCCGGATTGCCGGCGGCGCTCGCGGCCTATCTCGATCTCGTCGCCGCCGAAGGGCCGGGGCACTATCCCGGCTCGCCGCGCCTGGCCGCGCGGCTGCTGCGCGCCGCAGGACCGGCTGGTGGCGATCGAGAAACATCCCGAGGAGGCGGCGGCGCTGGCCGCGGCGCTGGCGCCATTCCCCAGGGCCACGGCCGTGACGGGCGACGGCTATGCGCGGCTGCCCAAGCTGCTGCCCCCGGCCGAACGGCGCGGGCTGATCCTGATCGATCCGCCTTACGAAGCGCCGGACGAATTCGAGACGGCGGCCGCAGGCCGTGCAGGCGGCCTGGCGGCGCTTTGCCACCGGCATCTACATGCTGTGGTTTCCGGTGAAATCGCCGGCCGCGGCCGATGCCTTTTGCGGCGAGGTGCTGTCGGCCGGCATCACCAGGGCACTGCGCCTCGACATCGCCTTGCCGGCGGCGGGCGAGGGCAAGACGGGGCCCGAGGCCGGTCGGCCGCGCATGGCGGCGGCCGGGCTTCTGGTCCTCAACCCGCCTTATGGGCTGGATGCCGAGATGCGGGAGGCGGCACCGATTCTGGCCGAAAGACTGGGCGGCGGCGCGCGGCTGGATGTGGTCTGGCTGGCTGGCGAGGGGGGCTGAAATTCCCCGGGAATGGCGGGCAGGAGCCCCCACAATCCGACTTGGGACACTGAGGGGCTGACCAGGGCAGCGCCCGGCCGTTTCCGTCTCCGCAAGAAATTCAATGGGTCCCGGGCCCATAAGCAGAACTGTCGCGTTTCCTATAGGCAGAGTGAGTTGAATGCCAGACTGCACCCTTGTGGAGGATGTGGTTATGGCGATCCCACGTACCGGACACCTGACAGTTCCCGCCCTTTCCTTGATCAAGGAAATGGAGTCCTGCCGCCTTGATGCCTATCGCGATGCGGTCGGGGTCTGGACGATCGGTTACGGCCACACCGGCGGTGTTCGGCCCGGCATGACGATTACGCGGGCGCAGGCGGACCGTTACCTCACGGTCGACGTCAAGGCCGCGCAAAAGGACATCTCGCGCTGCGTGAAGGTTCCGCTCACCAACAATGAGTATGGTGCGCTGGTCTCGCTGGTGTTCAACATCGGCAGCACCGCGTTCAGGCGCTCGACCTGTCTGTCTGAATTGAACCGCGGGAACCGCGAGGCTGCGGCAAACGCGATGGAGCTCTTCGTCAAAGGGCGCGTGCATGGCCGCAAGCGCGTCCTGAACGGTCTGGTCCGTCGCCGCCGCCTGGAGCGCGCGCTTTTCGAAACCAAACACGATGTCTCGCACGAAGGTGGCCGCATGGACCTGGCCGGTGAAACCTTTCTGGTATCCGACAACCACTACGACACCGGCCGCCGCGGGCTGCAGATGGCGCCCATCCCTCGGCGGGTCGCGCCGCGCAACCCGCAATTGCGGCGCAAGCTTCGGCGCTCGGCGCTGGTCGTCGGCGCGGGCGGCATTGTGAGCGCGGTGCCCGTGGTCGTCTCGGCGGGGTTTCCGGACTTCGCCAATCAGATCGGCGGATGGTGGCAGAGCATCACCGGGGGTGAAACGGCGCCCTCGAAGTCGACGGTCCTGGACTGGGTCGCCAGTGGGTTCAGCTATGCCAACACGCTTTGGCAGCACGCCATAAAGAGCGACGCGGTCACGTGGGTGATGAGTGTGTTGCCGGCGAAATACGGCAACCATGACCTGGGGGCGGCGATGACGAACCTTCAAGGCTTTGTCGCGGACCATCCGGCGATTGTCTGGACGGCAGTGGCAATCATTGTTGTCTTCGGCCGCCGTCTCCTGCGGCGCGCCGTGCGGGCCGTGGTGCCGATCGTCGCCTGATCCGGTCCTGCCCTACGACGCGCGCGTGGTCGACCCGCCCTATGAGGCGCCGGACGAATTTGCGGCTACGGCCCGGGCCGTGACCGCCGCCTGGCGCCGCTTTGCCACCGGCATCCATATGCGCTGGTTTCCGATCAAATCGCTGGCCGCGGCCGAGGCCTTTTGCGGCGAGGTGCTGGCAGCGGGAATCGAAAAGGCCCTGCGCATCGATATCGCCGTGCCCACGGCCCCGTCGCCCGAAGGGCGGGCCCGGCTGGGGGCCGCCGGGCTCTCTTGGTGATCAACCCGCCCTATAGGCTGGACGGCGAGATGCGGGCGGCCGGCGAGGTCCTTTGCCCGCTGCTCCAGGCCCGGCTGGATCTGACCTGGCTGGCTGGCGAAGGGGCCTGATTCCCGCAGCAATCGGCCCAATCTTCGGCTTGCGAGGCGCGGAGTCGGCCTATATGTTCCGGCCTCCGCGGAGAGGTGGCAGAGCGGTTGAATGCACCGCACTCGAAATGCGGCATACTCGCAAGAGTATCGAGGGTTCGAATCCCTCCCTCTCCGCCAGTCTCGCCCAGACGGAAATTCTCTCAGCCGTGCGCGTTGCCCAAAAGGGCCAGCATCCGCGCGGTTCTGCCGACGATGCTCTTGACCGGGTGAACCGCGCCAGAGAAGAGCCCGAATTCGTCTCTCTCCGCCTATAATTCTCCAAAGCTCCTGACTGCGGCCAAACGGTACGGATCTTCAAGCCCCTGATCCGGTTCAGCTATTTGATCCGGGAAATTCGTACATTTGGAGAATATCGCCGCCGTCCGCGAAGATCTGGCGTCGAACCATCCTCCTTGCCCCCTGGATTTGGGGACGATGCAGCCCGGGGGCTGGCCGAGCTGTGACTGTCGCCGTGCGCATTTCCGGTTCTGGTTTGATTGCGGAATAGGCGCGGCTGTCGTCGCATGTCGCGATTGCGCGACAAGCAGTCGGACCGCTGCCGAAGCAATTGCGACCGCCTTGCCCCGGAAAGGGCACCGATCCGGGCCCATGAGCCACCTCATTGTTGATGAGGATCAATGTCTGCTGCCAAGTCTCAGTCTTCCATTGCAACAGCTCGAAGAGAGTAGCGTTCCACCCGCGGCGAGAAATTCGCAAGTGCGGGAGCGACTTGCCTTGATAATGACGAAAATTCAGCGCGTCCGCTAAGCGGGCGCAGGAACGTCATAGTGCCTAGCGCACAGAAGGAAGAGAGCGCCATGCCCGCACGGCTAACAGGTCAAAGCGATGATGAAGGACGGCGCGTAGAGAACGTGATCGCGTCGCCTCCGCATTGCCGGCGCGTGATGGTCGCGGTGGATGATTCCCCAATCTCGCAGACGGCGATCCCGCATGGCGTAGCTGTCGCAAAGGCGCTCGCTGCCGAACTGACTTTGGTCCGCGTCCTTGAGGCCATGCGCAGAAGCGGGGATCCAGCCGACCCCGTAGAGTGGCAGATTTCCCGCGAGCGAGCACGCAGCGACATCGAACGCCTGGCCCAAAAGCACGTCGACCACCTGGGACATGTCGAAACCAGAATTGTGGAGGGTCGTCCCGCCGACCAGATCTGTCGCTGGGCGCACGACAACCAGGTAGACCTCACGGTGCTGTGCACGCATGGCGGCGGCGGTGCGTCCGAGCGGGACGTAGGCCGGACGGCGCGCCGGGTTCTTGATTGTGCCTCTGGCCCTGTTCTGCTGGTGCCCGCAAACGGGGAGGAGCCCCGGCGCGTCCAGTACCGGCGAATTCTTACACTCCTGGATGGCTCATCGCGTGCCGAGAGCGCGCTTCCCTTCGCGCTGCGGCTGGCAGAGGCGGAACGTGCAGAGCTCGTGCTGGTGCATGCAATTCCAGAACCGGAATTCACGGAGACCGGCCCGCCGGAGCCGGAGGATGTGACCTTGCGCGCGCAGCTCGTGCGCCGAAATGAGCGGGTCGCGCAGGACTATCTGGACAGACTTCGTGCGCATATCGACATGAGGGGCGTCCCGGTTCGAGTTCTGCTGCTCCGCGACGGCGATGTGCGCCACGCCCTCGTGCATGCGGTCATGGACGAAAAAGCGGACCTCATCGTCCTGGCGTCTCACGGCCACAGTGGCCATATGGACGTTGCCGCGGGCAGCGTGGCCACGCATCTGATCTCGCACGCCCCGGTTCCAGTCCTCCTGGTTCGCAGTCCAGCGACCGTTCCAAGCAGCGGCGGCAAGCCCGTGCCGCTGCGCTATATCGCCAACGATGCCCGGCTCTTCGCGCGAGTCGCAGGATGAGCGGCGCGGCTGAAAAGCCGCACCACGAACCCCTGACGGAAGCGGCAACACAGCTGCAAATGGCGCATAGCGCCACGCGCGGCCCGTCGCGCGCCATTCCGGTCTGGGCACGGCTTGTTGCCATCTCCGAAGGGCTCGACCGGCTTCAGCAGACCTGCACGACGGCGCCGCCGGACGCGACCAAAGCTGCCGAATGGCTTCTGGACAATCACTATCAAATGAAGCGGGCCGTCCGGCAAATTCGCGAAGACCTGCCCCTTGCGTTCTACCGTCGCCTCCCGCGCCTCGACAGCACCGATCTGGTCGGATATCCCCGTGCCTTTTCCCTGGCACGTGGGTTCCTCCGCGCCACGCATCTTCAGCTCTCCATGAATGCACTGATCCAGTTCGTTCAGGTCTATCAGGAGGGAACACCGCTCACGATCGCCGAACTCTGGGCTCTGCCGACCATGTTGCGGCTTGTCTGCCTCGAGACGCTGCTCACCTCCGCCGGCACTTTGTTTCCGGCATGGCGATTACCCCTGGAAGAGCGGACATGCGATTGCATTTCGGAGCTCGACGAACCCACCGAGTGCATTGCACGCGCGCTGACTGGCCTTCGGGTCATTTCATCGATTCCCTGGAAGGACTTCTTCGATCGCACCAGCCATGTGGAAGCGATCCTCCAGCGCGATCCGGCCGGCGTCTATGTCCGCATGGATTTCGATACGCGCGACCGCTATCGCAAGGCCGTTGAAGACCTTGCGCGAGGGCAGCGTTCAACCGGAATGGCAGGTTGCCGAAGGGTCCTTTCCCAGGCAGGCGCCGCATCCGGGACCGCCCGCCACACCCATGTTGGCTACTGGCTACTGGATGACGGCCGGAGCACGATCGAGGCGCTTCTGGGATACCGGCCGACATTGCGCGCCGGGCTGCTTCAGTGGATTTTGCGCAAGCCGGGGCTGTGCTACGCGACAGCGCTTGCTGTTGTGAGCGCCGCTGCACTTCTTCTGCCGGTGCTCTTCCTCCTGCAGGCCGGCGCCACGCCGATCGAGATGATCGGCGGAATCGTATTGAGCTTCATCCCCACATCGATCCTCAGCACCACGCTCGTCCACTGGGTCGTCACGCTCATCGTGCCGCCGCGCGCGCTGTCGAAGCTGAATTTTGCGAAAGGGATACCGGTCGATTGCCCCACGACGGTCGCGGTGCCGGTCATCGTCGGCGGGCGCGATGAGATAACCGCCCTGATGGAGCGACTGGAGCTGCACTGGCTGGCCAATCCGGACCCAAGCCTGCACATCGTCCTGCTCAGCGATCTCCGGGATGCACCGGCCGACGCGAACTCCGGAAGACGGCACGATCGAAGCGGCGCTCGTCGACGGCATTCGCAAACTGAACGCACGGTACCCTTGCCCGGATGGCTACCGCTTTCACCTTGCTCCATCGTGCACGCCAGTTCAATACGGCCGAAGGCGTCTGGATGGCGTGGGAAAGAAAGCGCGGAAAGCTGGAGCAGTTCAATCGCTTCATCCTGGGCGAAGAAGCCGGCGCATTTCCGCTTCAGGAAGGCGACACCGCGGCGCTTCGTGGCACGCGCTTCGTGGTGACCGTGGATGCCGACACGATCCTGCCGCCAGGATCGGTTGCCGCTCTCGCCGGCACACTGGCCCATCCGCTCAACGAACCGGTGCTCGATCCCCAAACCGGAAAGCTGTGTGCCGGCTACACGATCATTCAGCCGCGCGTGGAGATATCGCCGCAGACGGGAACACCGACATTATTCGCGCGCCTCTATGGCGGCGATACGGCGATCGACATCTACAGCCGCGCCGTATCCGACATCTATCAGGACCTGTTCGGGTCGGCGGTTTATGTGGGCAAGGGCATCTATGATGTCGCGAGTTTTCCAACGCTGCCTGGACGCACGCGTCGCCGAAAACACTCTTGCTCAGCCACGACCTCTTCGAAGGGCGCCAATGGCCGGGTGGCGCTGGCATCCGACATCGTTCTCTATGACAGTTTTCCGGACTACCTACGTCGAATATACGCCGCCGCTGGCATCGCTGGATACGCGGGGACTGGCAACTTCTTCCCATGGCTGGCGCCCCGCGTGCCCATGGCCACCGGCAAGAGCGATTGCAAACTGACCTGCCCTGGCTCGAGCGCTGGAAGATCTTCGACAATCTTCGCCGCAGCGTCATTCCGCCTGGCCCTGGTCGCGCTCGCCGTTTCCGGATGGCTGCTCCTGCCAGGCAGCGGCTTGATCTGGACCTCCTTCACCATCGCGGCGCCGGGCATTTATCTTTTCACCGATCTGATCTCGGGGCTGGTGCGCGGCCACCGCCGCGGTGTCGTTCAAAGTTCGCTTCATCAATTCGCCGCCCATGCCGGGCGATGGGGCCTTGCCGTCGTCTTTCTTCTGCACGATGCGATCGTCTCGCTCGATGCGATCGGACGAACGCTGTGGCGCCTGTTTGTTTCGCGCCGCCATCTGCTCGCATGGACCTCGGCCGCCCACAGCGCCGCGCGCGTCACCGGACATAGTCGGCGCGAAACCGCCTGGCAGGAAATGTGGCCGGCATCTGTAGCCGCCATCGTGTTCGCGGCCCTGTTGGCCTCCGTGGGATCACTGTCCTGCTTGAGGCAAGCCCGCTTTTGCTCCTGTGGTTCGTCTCCCCCGAAATCGCCACATGGATCAGCCGGCCGCGCAGGCCGCCTGTTGAAATCCTGAGCAAGGCGAATAGGACGTTCCTGCGCCGGGTGGCGCGACAGACATGGCTCTTCTACGAAACCTTCGTTCAGCCCGAGGACAACTGGCTTCCACCGGACAATTTCCAGGAGGACCCGCGCGCGGTGATCGCGCACCGCACCTCCCCACCAATATCGGGATGTATCTTCTCTCGGCGCTGACCGCCTGGGACATGGGTTATGTCGACACGCCGGATCTCGCTGTCCGCGCCGAAAACTGCCTGGATACCTTCACGCGGCTGGAACGCTATCGTGGCCACTTCCTGAACTGGTACGACACCCGCACGCTCGCGCCGCTTGAGCCGCGCTATGTCTCCACGGTGGACAGCGGGAATCTGGCGGTCTGTCTGATTGTCCTGAAGCAATCCTGCCGTGACGCAGCCAATGCGCCTGCATTCCGGGTCTGCCAATGGGAGGGGCTCGCCGACGCCCTGGCGCTGCTCAAAGGGGCCCTTGAGAAGACCCCGCAAGGCCTCGGCAAAGAGCTGTCGCGCGCATTTGTAGCCCTTTCGGGTCGCATCGCGGAGGTGCGCGACAAGCCGGGCGCCTGGCAAAGCGCGCTTTCAGCCATCGCCGAAACGTCCTGGCCCGAGCTCGCAAATGCAATCGCTCCTATCGCAGTCTCGAAGGGCGGGCTTGCGCCCCCTGTGCTGCGCGGTATCCAGGTGTGGCTGGAGCGCACCCGCCACCACCTGGATCGAATGCAGAGGAATCTGTCGGACCTATATCCCTGGCTCGCGCTTTGCGCGGCGGCGCCGGCCGGACGCGAAGATCTCGCGCGCCGCCTTACAGAACTTCTGGACCCGGCCATGCCTGTGAAGATCGCAAGCGACCGTTGCGCGCAGGCCCGCAATCTGTTGACGCCCCATGTAGAGGTGGCCGACGACGACGATGCTGCGAATTGGTTGAGCGAGCTCTCCACTGCGATCGAGCACGGTGGCCAGGCCCAGTGCAATCTGCGCCAACACCTCCTCGACATTGCCGATCGCGCAGAGGCGACCGCTTATGAGATGGACTTCGCTTTGCTCTATGACGCGGAGAGCCGCCTCTTTCATATCGGCTACAATGTCAGCTCCGACCGGATCGATATGCATTTCTACGACCTGCTCGCCACGGAGGCGCGGCTCGCAAGCTATTTCGCGATCGCCAAGCGGGACGTGCCGGTGGAGCACTGGTACTTCCTCGGCCGACCGGTTACCCGGCTGGCGGGAGAGCCTTCGCTGCTCTCATGGAACGGCTCGATGTTCGAGTATCTGATGCCGGCGCTGATGATGCGCAGCGCACCGGGAACCCTTCTTGCGCGCAGCGATCGTTCGGCCGTGGACATCCAGCGGCGCTATGCGAACAAACTCGGCGTGCCCTGGGGCATATCGGAATCGGGCTATGCCACGCGCGACTCAGACCATCACTATCAATATCGCGCATTCGGCGTTCCCGGGCTCGGCCTGCGCCGCGGGCTCGCGCTTGACCTCGTGATCGCCCCTTATGCGACGGCTCTGGCGCTTGCCGTCTATCCCGTCGCGGCCGTGCAAAATCTGGAAAGGTTGGCGCGCATTGGCCTTACCGGGCTCTACGGCTTCCTTGAGGCCGGAGATTTCACACCCGAGCGCGTCCCGTCCGGCGCCGCGTTTTCGCCTGTGCGTGCCTATATGGCCCATCATCAGGGCATGATCCTTGTGGCAATCGGAAACGCGCTGGATGACGACATCCACGTGCGCCGCTTTGCGGCCGACATGCGCATGCGCACCATCGATCTTCTGCTTCAGGAGCGCATTCCGTCCGAACTCCCGCCGGAAGCCGTCGAGGAAGAAGAACCGGTCCGTCAGGAGGATCTTGTCGCCTCACGGCCCGCACCGCGCCCATGGCGCCCGCAACACACAAGCGAGATTCCCCAGATCCATATGCTCGGCAATGGCCGCTTCGCGACATGGATTTCCGAAGCCGGTGGTGGCGGGCTGTGGTGGAACCACCAGGCTTTGACACGCTGGATGCCGGACGCCGCACGCGACGATCAGGGCTTGTGGCTTTACATCCGGGACGAGGAGAGCGGCGCCTTGTGGTCCGCGGCGCGGCAGCCGGCCGGGATCATCTCCGACGACACGCAAACCATCTTCCATCCTCACATGGCGGAGTTTCATCGCCGGGACAACGGCATCGCCATCCGGATGGAGGTTGGGGTCGCGCCGGGCGACGATCTCGAAATACGCCGCATCATGATTGTGAACGAAACCAGCCGGCCACGCCGGCTTCGCCTCACAAGCTATGGCGAGGTTGTCCTGGCCCCACCGCGCGACGACGAGCGCCATCCGGCCTTCAGCAAGTTGTTCGTCGGCAGCGAATTCATCTCTTCGCTCAATGGGCTGCTTTTCACCCGCAGGCCGCGCGGCACCGGGGAACATCCGCCCACGCTTCTCCACAGGGTGATTTTTGACGACGGGACACCGATTCCGACGAGCTACGAAAGCGACCGTGCCGCGTTTCTGGGCCGAAATGCCGGCTTGCGCAATCCGCGCGGCGCGACGCAGACGCCTCATGGAACCACGGGCTGGACTCTCGATCCGGTCATGGCACTCCAACTCGATCTAAAGCTTGCGCCGATGGAGTCCCGGCAGTTCGCCTTTGTCACGATTGCGGCCGGGTCTCGCGAGTCGGCTCTGGAGTTGGCCGATCGTTATTCCACGCTCGCCTCGCTCGATTGGGCCATCAACGACGCCGCCCGCAGCGCCATACGCGAGGCGCAGGAAGCCAGTCTCGAACCGGAGCATCTGCCGGATGTGCAGTTGCTGGCGTCACTCGTCTTGGCGCCACAAACCGCGTTGCGCGCATCGGCAGAACAATCGGCGCTGAACCGGCTCGGGCAGCCGCGCCTGTGGGCGCTGGGTTTGTCGGGCGATCTGCCGATCCTGCTCCTGCGCGTGGGCGATGCGCGGGATGCCGCGCTTTTGCGGACACTGATGCGCGCACACAAATTGTGGCGCAACCGGTCATTCGCCGTAGATCTGGTGATCCTGCGGATGGGCATATCTGGCTATGAGGAACCGGCGCGGGAGCGAGTTCAGACCCTGATCCGCGAGTTGGGCCTTCAGGATCTGGTGGGCCGCAATGGCGGGCTCCATATTCTCTTTGGCGATCAGGTTTCGCCGGACGACCGCCGCCTTCTGGAATCCACAGCGTCCGTTATCCTCGATGAAGCGCTCGGCTCTCTTGCGCGTCAGCTTGCCAAGGCGTTCGAGATGCGGCCCGGGCCGCCGCGCTTTGAAGCAACAGGTGCCGCAATAGACTTTCCGATGGCTCCACTCGAACGGCCTGAAGGCTTGCAGTTCGAGAATGGTCTGGGCGGATTTTCGCAGGACGCCAAGGAATATGTGATCCACCTCGGAGCGGGCGAACGCACGCCCGCGCCCTGGAGCAACGTGCTTGCAAACGACACGTTCGGCTGCATTGTCACAGAAGCGGGCGGCGGCTTCACCTGGGCGGTCAACTGCGGCGAGAACAGGCTTACACCCTGGACCAACGATCCGGTTTCGGATCCGCCGGGGGAAATTCTTTATCTCCGCGACGAGCAAACGGCCGATATCTGGACGCCGACACCGGCGCCGGCGGGCGCAGAGGCAACGTTTCAGATCCGACATGGTGCGGGTTACACGAGCTGGACGAGCCGCAGTCACGGCCTTGAGCACGAATTGACGATCTTCGTGCCGCCGCAAGACCCCGTGAAGGTCATCCGGCTGCGCCTTCGCAACGCCATGCCACAGCCTCGGCGCATCACGGCCACCTATTACGCGGAGTGGCTGCTCGGCGCGATGCGCAGCGCCTCCTCCCCGCATGTCGTCAGCCGGTACGACGCAGAGAGCAGCGCCCTGTTCGCCCAGAACAGCTGGAACCCCGAATTCACCGACCCCGTGGCGTTTCTCGGATCCAGCCATCCGCCGCACAGCATTACGACCGACCGCGCGGAATTCCTTGGACGCGAGGCGGATCTGAGCAGGCCGTCCGGCCTGCTGCATTGGGATCTCGGTGGGCGGGTCGCGCCGAACGGTGCGCCCTGCGCCGCGTTTCAAGTGCACATCGATATCGCACCGGAGGGAACGGCGGAGGTCGTGTTCATCCTCGGCCAGGGCCGGGACCAGGATCACGCCAAGGCGCTTCTGGAACACTGGCGCGATCCTGCCGCCGCCGCGCAAGGTCTCGAAGACGTACATGCGCATTGGAACAGACTCCTGGGCGCGGTCCAGGTGCAGACCCCTGATCCTGCCTTCAATGTCATGGTCAATCGCTGGTTCCTCTACCAGTCGATCGCGTCGCGTATTCTGGCGCGGGCGGGTTTCTATCAGGCCGGCGGCGCCATCGGATTCCGCGACCAGCTTCAGGACATACTGGCGCTGCTGCATTGCGATCCGGCGCGCGCGCGCGCACACATCCTGGCCTGCGCGGCCCACCAGTTCGAGGAAGGCGACGTGCTGCATTGGTGGCATCCCCCGCAGGGACGCGGTGTCCGCACTCGGTGTTCGGACGATCTTCTCTGGCTGCCTTATGTCACGAGCCGCTACGTGGCGGCGACGGGCGATGTCTCGATCCTCGGCGAGGAGGTGCCGTTCCTCCGCGCACCGGAACTCGGAAAGGATGAAGGCGACCGTTACGCGTTGTTCGAGACCAGCGCGGAGCAGGCATCTCTCTTCGAGCATTGCGCGCGCGCGCTGGAGCGCGGCATCACCCGCGGACCGCATCAATTGCCCCTGATCGGCGCGGGCGACTGGAACGACGGCATGAACCGGGTCGGCGCACGCGGCCACGGCGAGAGCGTGTGGCTTGGCTGGTTTGCGATTTCGGTGATGCACGGCTTCGCCGATCTGGCCGCATCTGCAGAGCGGGAAACGCTCGCAGTCAAGTGGATGGCACGCTCGGAGGAGCTGCGAATGGCCATCGAGAAAGCCGCATGGGATGGTGGCTGGTATCTGCGCGCCTTCGACGATGATGGCCACCCCTGGGGTTCCGCCAGCTGCGATGAATGCAAGATCGACTCGATCGCCCAATCCTGGGCGGCGCTTTCTGGCGCCGGCGATCCGGACCGCACGCGCCTGGCGCTGGACGCCGCAGAGCGCGAGCTCGTCCGCGAAGACGATCGGCTCATCCGTCTTCTCTGGCCGCCCTTCCACGAGGTGCACCGTGACCCCGGTTACATCAAGGCCTATCCGCCAGGCATCCGTGAAAATGGCGGGCAGTACTCGCACGCGGCGGCTTGGCGCGGGCTGGCGCTTGCCGCACGTGGAGACGGCGATGGCGCCTGGCGGGTTTTCGACCTCATGAACCCGATCCGGCGCACGGAAAACGCTCGCGATCTGGAACGCTATCGTGCGGAGCCCTATGTGCTGGCGGCCGACATCGCGAGCGTTGCGCCCCACATCGGCCGTGGCGGTTGGAGCTGGTACACGGGCGCAGCCGCCTGGACCTGGCGCCTGGGCGTCGAAGGCATTCTTGGTGTGCAGCTCAGCGGCGGCGCGGTGCGCGTCGAACCCTGCCTGCCGAAGTCATGGGGCACGGCGGCCGTGACCATCCAAGGACCGGCCGGCAGCCTTGCGATCTCGATCGAGGATCCCGACCACCTGGGCCACGGCACCGTGAAGATTTCGGTCGATGGCACGCCGGTCGAAGGCGCGATGGTCGCCTTCCCAACGGATGGCACGGTGCGCAACATTCGCGTGCAGTTGACCGCCAAATCGGAGCTGCGGCCAAAACCTCATCTGGCTGATGGCAGGTAGAGACCATGACCGAATTTCGGTTCCGGACCAATCGTCATCGCATCCAACGTGGCCAACGGATCCAGAATCTTGGTGCGTTATGGCGCTGGTCAAAAAATGTGCGATCGCTGAAACCAGCAGACGCTAGTCCGGGGATATCAGGGAGACGCTATGAACAGACATCGAGGTGGGGCCCCGATTGGGACCCCACCTCGATGGACGCCAACTTCTTGATGTTTGTACGCTTGGGCTGAAGTGCCGCTCCATACAAGCGAAACAAGTTGAGTGGTGACTTTCTCCTATTTTTCGGCCCCCCCCGCGCCTATTCGTCGTCATCGAAATGATAGTCGAGCAAATCGTGGAAGACGGTGCGGCCGGCCTTATTGTTTTCCCACAGGCGATTGCGGACTTCGTCCGTCAGATCTTCGAACGCGACCGAGACGTCAGTTTCGGGATTGCGCGCAAAGTAGATCCGGCCAATGCACATGCACTCGTCGGGCAAGTCGGGATCGACGCCGTAGGGATCCGCCACCTCTCCATGCTTCCAAAACACCTCGGCGGTGTCAGGATCAATTTGGGCAGCCGCCTCCTTCCGGATCGCAAGCCATTCCTCGACGCTCATTTTCTGAGTAGATGCATCCTGAGTATCAGTCATATCTTCATACTCCTCGTATTGGCCGCCACACCGGCGGCGTTGCTGATCTACGCGGTCACACTCGCAGTCACGTCAGGCGACTGGCCTTACGGGACTGGATTTCTTCTGCCTTGTCCGGCTTCGGGATGTCGTCGGACGCGGCAACGGATTGTTGTGCGCTCAAAAGCGCCTTCATCTGCTCGTGCCATGCGACGGGAAACGGCCGCATCAGCGCCGCAAGGGTGATTTCGTTCGGTTGGCTTCCGTCGAGGATCGCCTCGACGATCTCCGGCGCGAGCAGCGTCAGGCGCAGGATGCGGCTCACATAGGACGAATTGATCGCCTCCGCTGCGGCGATGTCCTCGACCGTGGAATGCTGGCCGCTCTCCAGCTGCTTGCGCCAACGGAATGCACGCGCCAATGCCTTCACCAGGGTGTTGTCGATGCGAGGCTTCGACGGCATCCCGGACTGGGCCGCCCCCGGCGTGATGATGAGCTTGCGCCCGCCACGCTTGACGAACGTCATGGGGATGCGGATGGACGAGGCGCGATCGTCGCCGGGATTGTGAGGGTGATGGGTCATGCGGCCACCGGTTGCGATTGCCCGCTGCGGAGCTCGGCGGCGAGTGCATCGAGCCCGTCAGGGCGGAGCTTCAGTTCAAGCCCGTCGGGATGGACTTCGACCCGCTCGACCAGAAGCTGGATGATGCGGGCCTGCTCCGCCGGGAAGAGCTCGTCCCACAAGGGATCGAAGTCGTGCAGCGCCTCGCGCACATCATCTTCCGTGATCTCGCGATCCAGCTGGCGTGCTGCATGCCATGTCGCCACGATGATCTCGGGCGTGCGGAGGCGGGTGCGCAGCTGCGCGATCACGGCAGCTTCGATCTGGTCGGCGGGCACGCGGCGAACCACATCCGGCGGGACATCACCCTTCAGCAGGCCGGCCGCGACGTAGTAGCGATAAAGGCGGCCCGCCTTGCGGGTGTGGGTCGGCGACATGGCGCGCCCGTCAGCGCCGAAGATCAGCCCCTTCAGAAGGGCCGGCGTGCGCGCGCGGGTGTTGGCAGCGCGGGAGCGATACGCCTGCGCCAGAATGGTGTGAACCTTGTCCCAGACGGCCTGACTGATGATCGGCTGATGCTCGCCGGGATAGGCATTGCCCTTGTGAACGGCCAGCCCGATATAGACGCGGTTGTTGAGCAGTTTGTAGATGACGCCCTTGTTGACGGGCCCGCCCTTGCGGGTCGTCACGCCCTCACTGGCCAGCTCGCGCGCCAGCGTGGTCGCCGAGCCGGTCTTGAGGAAGCGATCGAAGATCATGCGGACGATGGCGGCTTCGGCCTTGTCGATGACCAGCTTGCGGTTTTCCACGCGATAGCCGAGCGGCACGGTGCCACCCATCCCTGGTGAGACCGTGGAAGCGCGCGCGCCCCATGAAGCACTTCCGCCGAGATTTTCGGATGACGATCTGGCTCTGGCATTTGCCGAACGCCATGCGAACGACTTGCGCTACGTTGCGGCATTCAACAAATGGTTCGCATGGACGGGGACGCATTGGGCGGTCGATGACACGCTGAATGTCTACGACAAGGCACGCATCATCTGCAGGCAAGCCGCCGAGGAGAAGGGTGGCGGCCGCGCACAGCATGAGTACCTCTGAGGGCGGCGGGCAAAGTTGCACGCAATTTTTCAATCAGTAAGCCAGTCGCCTCACGCGCGCTGGACGCCCGCACCGGATGCTGACGCCGGAGATCGCACACCCGGAAATTTACCTACTACATTTGCATGATCTGATTTGGACACAAGGCGCGGAATTCCGTCGCCTTCTCGCGCTCCATTGACTTCGCGCAAGAGATTGCAGCGACGCGTGCAAACACTGCTCTGCGTGTCACGGCGGCATTCGCATGCGGCCCGCGGGAGCCTGAACAGCCATGGATCATGCGAGCGCCTCTGGAGGGCTCTTCACGTGAAGCGGGTCCGGTCCATCGCCCTGACCATTGGCTTAGCCTTCGCCGCCTTGACGCTGCCGGCCAATGCGCAAGTCACGCAGACCGATCTGCTGGTTGCCGGCCGGGCGCTCGGCTTCATCGACAATCTGAAGCACAACAGCGCCGTGCGTGTGGGCATTGTCTATGACCCGGCCGTTGCGCAATCGGCGCAACAGGCCGCCGAATTCAATGCGATATTGGCCAATGGCCTGCGCATCGGCGGTCTGGAGTTCAGGCCGGTGATGGTGCCGCTTGCCAGCGCTGGAAGGTGCCGGGGTCGAGGCATTCTTCCTGACGGAGGGGCTGGGCGCGGAGGCCGCCAAGGTCGCTCGGGTCAGCCGCGCGCGCAAGATTCCCTGCATCACCTTCGATCTCTCCCAGGTGCGCAATGGCAATTGCGCCATGGGCGTGCGCTCCCGGCCGAAAGTCGAGGTGTTCGTCAATCGCGCCGCTGCCGATGCGACCGGCATGGAGCTGGCCGCTGTGTTCCGCATCATGATTACGGAGATCTAGGGCCATGCGACGCGACAGAAGCCGCCGATTGATCCCCCCGGTACGCCAGCGCCGCGCGGACATTTGCCCGTTCTCGCAGCGGTGATGCTGCTCATGGCCGGACGGCGCCGCCCACGCGCAGTCGATGGACTATGGCGCGCTGGAAAGCCTGTTCGGCGAGCCGGTCACGACCTCCGTCACCGGCTCCCCGCAGCGCGCCAGCGAAGTGCCGGCGAGCATGACGATCATCACCGCCGACGAAATCCGCCGCTCCGGCGCGCGCGACATTCCCGGCATTCTCCGGCATGTGCCCGGCGTCGATGTGCTGCAATGGACCAACGATCAGGCCGACGTCGCGCGTGCGCGGCTACAATCAGGCCTATTCGCCGCGGCTTCTGGTGCTTGGTCGATGGCCGGCAGGTCTATGCCGACTATTACGGCTACACGCCGTGGAGCACGCTGCCGGTCGAACTTTCGGATATCCGCCAGATCGAAGTCGTCATGGGGCCGAACAGCGCGCTGTTCGGCTTCAATGCGGTCGGCGGTGTCATCAATATCATCACCTACGACCCGCTCTACGACGACGTGAATACCGCATCGGTCACCGGCGGCACGCAGGGCCTCGTGCAGGGATCCGGCATCGCGACCTTCAAGCTCGGCGAGTGCCGCCGGCCTGCGCATCTCGCTTGGCGGCTATAAGGACGACGACTTTTCGACGCCCCAGCGCGCCGCTCGACATTGGCACGCGGCGCGGCAACGACCGCAAGGCCATCGACATCGAAGGTCATGCGCAACTGGCCGACGGCATCGATGCCAGTCTCGAGGTATCGCACAGCGAAGCGAACGCTCCGGAAATGATCCCGCTTTACACGACATTTTACGTGCAATACCGCACGAACTCCTTGAAGGGGACCGTCACGGCCGATACCGGCATCGGCATTCTTCAGGCAACGGCCTATGGCAATTGGTTCAAGGAGGTCTGCGACGGCGCCCGATCCCTCCGCTCCAGTCTACCAGTTCGAGCAACAGCGTCTACGTCGCGCAACTGCGAGACATCTTCAAACTCGGAAGTGACCACACGTTCCGCCTCTCCGCCGAATACCGCCACAATGAAATGGATACGACGCCGCTGAGCGGTGGAAACGTGCACTATGATGTGCTGTCCGGCGGCGCGATGTGGAGTTGGGCCATCGAACCCGATCTGACATTGACCAACGCCTTGCGCGTCGACGCACTGTCGCTGGGGCGCACCGGCCTCATCCCGCCCAGCGTCGGCCTGACGAATGCGGACTGGAACAACCGCTCCATGACGGAAGTCAGCTTCAACAGCGGCCTCGTCTGGCAGCTTGATGGCGGTGACACGATCCGCGTCACGGCCGCGCGCGGTGTTCAACTGCCCAACCTGCTTAACCTTGGCGGACTGCTGATTTCGACGCCCTACGGCTATGCCGGAGGCAATCCGACGCTGAAGCCCTCCATCGTGATGAACTATGGACTGGACTGGAGCCATGATCTTCCGGCCTGGGCCGCGCAGTTGCAGGTTCGCGCATTCCACCAGACGACGAGCAACATCGTGACCAATTTTGGCCCCATACAATTTCCTCCTCCCCCTTCCGGTCTGATTACGACCCCAGCCAATATCGGCCGTTCCGAAGCCACGGGCGCCGAGATTTCGCTTAAGGGGACTTTCTCGGAGGATTGGCGATGGGGCCTCAGCTATACGCCGGAGGTCATCACGGACCACTTCGCGCCCGGGTTCACGCTGCTGGCAACCCTTGTCGATTTTCGAACATACGCATCCGGTGCACGTCGTGAACGCCAATCTCGGTTGGGCAGAGGGACCATGGGAGATCGACGGCTATCTGCGCTATCAGTCGCTGTTTGACAGCATTCAGGGTGCCAGCGCCGCTCAACCGACCGGAACGCTGGTGCGCATTCCCGATTACGTCTCGATCGATGCGCGCATCGCCTATCGCATCACCGACAATCTGACGCTGGCGCTCTCCGGGCAGAACCTTCTGGACTCGCCCCAGCGGCAAACCTCCGCGCCAATGGTCGAGCGCCGCGTCCTGGTCACGGCAAGCGTCGGTTTCTGATCGTGGCGTTCCAAGCAATAGGGTTGGGAGGACGCAGTCGTGCTCCAGCGTGGGGAGAGCCGTACCCAGAACCCAGATCGCGGTTGCCGTGTCCAACGACGAAGACGACGAGATCGCGCGGAGGTATCTCGGCCAATATCTACCGACGCCGCGCAGGGTTCGACATGAGAAGGAAGAATACACGTGGCCTATCTTGAACGGCTATTAAGCGGGATTGGCTTAATTGGGTGTCACCCGAACCGGGGACAGGCCAATCTTTTGACAGGTCGTTAACACTCATCGGTGAAGCGCAATTATTCCGGCCATCCTGGCTGAAACGCGAATTTAAGTTTTACTCGTTAACGTTTGACCATGTCCGTTGGGCCAAAACATATTGATGCGCCGTTTGCGAGCGTTGATTGTTCGCAAGCTGACGCCGTGCTCGAAGGCTGGAGGCCGGCGTGGAAGTCGTTGCTTGCTCGTATCGTAGGCCTCGACGCTCTTACAGTAACCCTCGGGCGTCAATCCATAGCTCTTGCAACTGCCATAGTTGTGATATTTGCCGTGACGTCGGCAAGCTTCGTATCCTACGCGATTTGGTGGTTGGCCACCGATGTGATGCCCGCAAACGTAATACCGATATCGGCGGTGATTGCATTCCTTGTGTCGACGCCGATCGCGACCTATCTGGTCTCGATTATCCACTCACTTGTTCAATCACGTGCCGATTTGGCGGCGCTCTCCCAAGAGCTAATCGTAGCGCGAGACCATGCCACCGAAGCCAACCAGTCCAAATCAAAGTTCCTTGCGAGCACATCGCACGAGCTACGGACGCCGCTGAATGCCATCATAGGATTTTCGGAAATCATACAAGGCGAACTGTTCGGTCCATGCGGCGAGCAACGATATGTCGGATACGCCAGAGACATTCACGAAAGCGGCGTACATCTGTTGAATCTGATCAACGACATTCTTGATCTTTCAAAAATTGAAGCTGGGCAGGAGCAAATCGATACGCGTGGCAAATCTGAACTGACGCAGGTTATCGCGGAGATGGCTAGAATAGTAGGCGTCATGGCGGAAAACTCTGGCGTTGAACTATGCGTAGACCCTGCGCAGGACCCAATCACGATAGAGGCGAACGATCGCATGATGCGGCAGATCGTTCTCAACCTGCTTTCCAACGCGGTGAAATTTACGCCCGAGGGTGGACACGTGACTGTTTCGTCAAGGCTCGGCTCGTCGAACGACGTGATCGTTGAGGTTGTTGACACTGGTATCGGCATGACGGACGAAGAGCTCAGGGTGGCGATGCAGCCCTTCGGTCAAGTCGATTCCAATCTCAGCCGCCGACATGATGGCACGGGGCTCGGCCTTCCGCTCTCCAAGGCTATGGTCGAATTACATGGTGGAACGCTGACAATCCAAAGCGCTCTTCATCGGGGCACAACCGTTGCTTTCAGCCTTCCTCGGGAGAGACTCCTCGAACTCAACGCTCCGCTCCGTGCAACGGTTTAGAGACATTAGTGGTTCGAATATAACACTTGATGCCCACATTTGACGGCGGCGAGGATTTTGTCTGGATCAGCGGTCCACGGGAAAGGTCTCGACATCTGGTTTGTCTCGGCGACGAAGCGGTTGATGACGGCCTGGCGGTCGACGACGGATCGGAAGCGCCGCTTTAGCGCGGCTTCGATGAATTAACTTGTCCGCACCCGCCAGAGCAACATCGATTGGTCAGAAGACACGGGCACGCACGAATAATTCAAGACGAAGTGCCATCCGATTCAATAACTGCACGTCCGTGTACTGAGCATAGACTTTTTCAACAGCCTGCTAATCTTACTGCGTCACAAATTTCTCGGTTCTGTTTTGCTGATCTGCCGTGCGCAGCATGGACATCGGGAGAGTTGGCTTGCGAGCGCGACCGTCAATCGTCGTCGCATGGTCGCGATGGAGTTCGGAATGTGACGTTCCGTGCGCAGCGGCGGAGCCGCGGGGTCGATGATCGTTGGGAAGGCGAGGCGTCTGGAGGAGCCCGCCGGAGCGTGTGCCTGAGGGGGGAATCGTTTCCCGCTCGGAGATCAGAAAGCCGTAGGCGGCAATGCAGAGGGTTGCGTGATGGTGGAAGCCGCGCCACCCGCGGCCTTCGTAATGC
>CAWGGT010000027.1:0-39442 GCA_963822185.1 uncultured Pseudomonadota bacterium | reverse complement strand
CCCCACCAGCCCGCCGACATCGCTGCCGCCGCTGACCGCGCCGGTGGCATAGGCCTCGCTGATCGTGCCGCCGCTGCACCCCCACCAGCCCGCCGACATAGCTGCTGCCTTTGACCGAACCACCCACGACACCAATGTCGCGCAGCGTACCGGATACATAACCAAACAACCCAGCATAGCTGGACGTGCTGGTGTCCACCTTCAGGTTCGAGATCGTATGGCCGAGGCCGGTGAAATGCCGCTGAACTCTGTCGTGCTGCTCAGCCGTCAGCCCGTCCCGACCAGCGCATCGGTATAGCTCGTGCCGCACGCATCCAGGCTGCTCGCCAGCGCGTAATTGCCCGAGAGGCCCGGGCCATAGCCGGTGATTGTCGAGCCATCGACGGCACTCGTGGCGTCGATCGCGTCGAGCTGATCCATCGTATAGAGCAGCGAATAGCTCGTACCGTTGATCGATAGCGAGCCGCCCTGGTCAGAGGTTGCCGTTGTGCCATCGGCCTTGGTGAAGCTGAGCGAGCCGGTGAAGCCCAAAGAGGTCAGCCCGAAGCTCAGATTGGCGGCGCTCGCATCATAGTCGAGCGTCACCGTCGCGGCGCCTTCCGCCGTGACCGGCGCATCGACGGTCAGCGCGCCGCCCGACAGCAGCGCCAGCGCGCCGCCATCATGATCGTGACATCGTTCGACACCGTGATCGGATCGCCCGTGCCGGTCATCACCAGAAGGCCGTTGCCGGTGTAGCTCTGATCGACGGTGAAGCTCGCGCCCGTCGTCAGATAGCCCGGCGCGGTGATGGCACCGATGATGCCCGTGGCTGTCGTATCCGTTCCGGCGACCGTGTTGGCCGCGCTCTGGATAGTGGCGAAGCTATCAGCGCCCGACAATGTGGTGGCGCTCGTCACCTCTGACAGGAAGCTGCCATAGAGATCGAGCACCGCTCTGGATGGTATCGGCGCCGGCATAGGTCGAGGCCGCCAGTGTCGCGGCCTTCACCGCGCCGGTCGAGGCATTCGTCGGCACGGAAACGAGCATATCGCTGCCGTTCGCGATCATGCCGGCCGGCAGCGCGATGTAGTAATAGCCATTGGCACCCGTGGTGGCCTGCCCGGCAAACGCGCCGCCGCTGTCGAGACCGACCGTCACCGCGCCGCTCGCATTGGAGGCCGCGACGTTGGCCCCGGCATCCTTATAGGCCGTGCCGGAGACCGCCTGGGCGCCATTGGGGAAGAAGCTCTTGAGATAGGGATAAAGGCCCGTCCCCGTGCCCCACACCGAGCTGTCGAAGCCAAGGGTGGAAAGCGAGTCCGCCTGCGAAGTGGCCGTGGTCTGCGCTGTTCCGCCGCCACTCGAAGACTGCCCGCTGGTCCCGGTATCCCAATAGGCGTTGCTGATCGTGCTGCCGCTGCCCCCCACCAGCCCGCCGACATCGCTGCCGCTGCCGCTGACCGCGCCGGTGGCGTAGGCGCTGCTGATCGTGCCGGAATACTGGTATCCTACGAGCCCGCCGACATCCAAGGCGCTGCCGCCGTTGACCGCGCCGGTGGCATAGGCGTTGCTGATCGTGCCTAAGCTGGCCCCCACGAGCCCACCGAAATTGGCGCCGCCGCCACTGATCGCGCCGGTGGCGTAGGCGTCGTCGATTGTGCCGTAGCTCTCGCCCACCAGCCCGCCGACATCGCTGCCGCCGCCGCTGAGCGCGCCGGTGGCGTAGGCCTCACTGATCGTGCCGCCGTCCTGGAACCCCACCAGCCCGCCGGCATTGTAGCTGCCGCTCGCTGCCGTGACCGCGCCAGTGGCATAGGCATTGCTGATTGTGCCGGAGATGTACCCCGCCAATCCGCCGACATAGCTGCCGCCCTTGACCGAACCACCCACGACACCAATGTCGCGCAGCGTACCGGATACATAACCAAACAACCCAGCATAGCTGGACGTGCCGGTGTCCACCTTCAGGTTCGAGACGGTATGACCGAGGCCGGTGAACTTGCCGGTAAAACTCTGTGGTGCTGCTCACAGTCGCCCGTCCCGACCAGCGCATCGGTATAGCTGGTGCCGGAGGCATCCAGGCTGCTCGCCAGCGCGTAATGCCCAGCGAGGCCCGGGCCATAGCCGGTGATCGTCGAACCATCGACGGCACTCGTGGCGTCGATCGCGTCGAACTGATCCATCGTATAGATCAGCGTGTAGCTGGTGCCGTTGATCGACAGTGTGCCGCCCTGGCTGGAGATGGCAGTGCTGCCATCCGCGTTGGCGAAGCCGAGACTGCCCGTGAAGCCGGTGGACGTCAGACCGAACGACAGATTGGTGGCGCTGGCGCTGTCATAGGCGAGGCTCACCGAGGTCGAGCCTTTGGCCGTGACTGCCGCGTCGATGGCGAGCGCGCCGCCCGACAGCAGCGCCAGCGCACCGCCATCGCTGATCGTGACATCGTTCGACACCGTGATCGGATCGCCCGTGCCGGTGGTCACCAGGAAACCGCTGCCGCTATAGCTCTGATCGACGGTAAAGCTGGAGCCCGTGGTCAGATAACCCGGTGCGGTGATGGCATTGACGATGGCGCTGGCGGTCGAATCCGTTCCGGCTGCGGTGTTGGCAGCGGTCTGGACGCTGGCAAGGCTGGGCGCGGCAGACAATGTGGTGGCGCCGGTCCGCTCCGACAGGAAGCCGCCATAGAGATTGATGCCACCCTGCCCCGGCGTACCCGATGTGTGGGTCGAGGTCGCCAGCGTCGCCGCGTTGACCGCGCCGGTCGATGCATCGGTGGGCAGCGACACCAGCAGATCGGTGCCGTTCGCGATCGAACCCGCCGGCATCAGCACATAATAATAGCCATTGGCCGAATTGATGTTCGTCTGGCCCACAAGCGCACCGCCCGCATCCACGCTGACTGTGTTCGTGCCAGCCGTGCTGAAGGCCAGCACCGTTCCGTCACCACCATAGGCGATGCCGGAGACCGCCTGGGCGCCATTGGGGAAGAAGCTCTTGAGATAGGGATAAAGGCCCGTCCCCGTGCCCCACACCGAACTGTCGAAGCCACTTGGCAGAGAGCCCCTGGCAGCGTGCGCCGTCGTCTGCGCTGTTCCGCCGCCACTCGAAGACTGCCCGCTGGTCCCGGTGTCCCAATAGGCGTTGCTGATCGTGCCGCCGCTGCCCCCCACCAGCCCGCCGACATCGCTGCCGCTGCCGCTGACCGCGCCGGTGGCGTAGGCGCTGCTGATCGTGCCGGAATACTGGCGCCCGACCAGCCCGCCGACAGTGTCGTTCCCGCTGACTGCGCCAGTGGCGTAGACGTCGCTGATCGTGCCGAAGCTGTACCCCACCAGCCCGCCGATATCGGTGCCGCTGCTCCCGGCCGTAACTGCCCCGGTGGCATAGGCGTCGTTGATTGTGCCGCTGCTGTACCCCACCAGCCCGCCGACTTCGCTGCCGCTGCCGCTGACCGCGCCGGTGGCGTAGGCCTCACTGATCGTGCCGCCACTCTCAGCCCGACCAGCCCGCCAGCATAGTAGCCGCCGCTCGACCGTGATAGCGCTGGTGGCATAGGCGTCACCGATCGCGCCGTAGCTCACGCCCGCTAGCCCGCCGACGTCACTGGCTCCCTTGACCGAACCACCCTCGACACCAATGTCGCGCAGCGTACCGATCGCAAAACCGAACAACCCTGCATAGCTGGACGCGCCAGTGTCCACCTTCAGATTTGAGATGGTATGACCGAGGCCGGTGAAGCTGCCGGAGAAGCCAATGTTTGCTGTTCTTCAGATTGCCCGCGCCATCGGTGCCGAGCGGCGCCCACCAGGCATTGGCATCATCGAGATTGCCCGCCAGCGCGTAATTGCCTTGCAGCCCGCTGTCGGT
This sequence comes from uncultured Pseudomonadota bacterium, assembly GCA_963822185.1. Classification (GTDB taxonomy): domain Bacteria; phylum Pseudomonadota; class Alphaproteobacteria; order Micropepsales; family Micropepsaceae; genus Rhizomicrobium. The sequence goes on along the minus strand of CAWGGT010000027.1, from coordinate 35,590 downwards.
GTTGATCCCCGCCAGATCGCTCAGCGAATACAGCAGCGTATAGCTCGTGCCGTTGATCGAGAGACTGCCGCCATTGTCGGTCGCACCGTAATTGATGCTGCCTGCAAAGCCCAAAGAACTCAGTCCGAAGCTGTAATCCCCGCCCGTGCCGCCGCCATCATTGGTTTTCAGCACCACGCCGCCGGCGCCGGAGACCGTGATCGCCTTGTTGATGAAGATCGAGTGATAGGCGTCCAACGTCAGCGTGCTGGAACTCGACCAGCTCAGCGGGGCGGCGACCGTGATATCGCCGGTCTGGCTGCCGGCGCTGCCGCTGCCGCCCGTCGTCACCGTGACATTCGAGGTGCCGAGCGCGGTTTCGAGGTCGGATGCGCTGATCATGAATCATTGCCCGTGGGCGTGAAGGTGTTGGTGGGCGTAGCGCCGTCCAGGGCGCCGTTGCCGTCGTCCCGTCCGAGATCGTGACGTTGTAGGGATCGAGCAGCCAGTCGCCGGTTGTGCCGTTCGGCGCCGTAGTATCGACCGTGGCGCCATGCACGTCGAGCACATCGCCTGAGGTCTCGACCGTGCCGCCCGTGCCGCCGGTGCCGCCCTGGGCCTTGATGGCGCCACTGAACGTTGTCCGGTCTTTGGCGATCACGGAGACATCGCCGCCGTTCGTCTTCGCCGCTGTGGCCGAAGCATCGATGCTGCCGGACAGGCCAATGTCCTGACCGCGCACCGTCACCGCGCCGCCCGAGCCATCGGCATTCCTTGCCGTGATCGTCCCGGAGACGGTGGTGCTGCCACCGGCGCTCAGCCAGACATGACCGTTGATCGTCTTGGTGCCCGCGGCCGAGATGAGCCCGCCATTGTTCTGCACCAGCGCATAGATATTGCCGCCCGCCGAAGCCAGCGCCGCCTGCGCCGCCTTGACCGTGCCGGTGTTGGTGGCATCGCCCTTACCGCCCGAGACCGCGATATGCGGGCCGGTTCCGGAGGTCTGCAGGATGATCTCGTTGCCGGCGGCCAGTGCCGCCTGGCCCTTGGGTGCGTTGATCGTGCCCTTGTTCGTCACCGAACGGCCGACCAGGATCGCATCTCCAGTCTTGGACGTGATGGTGCCCGCATTGACCACATCGCCATTGGATGCGCCCGAGGCCGTCATCGAACCGCCGGCCATGAACTGGCTGTTCGGAATGTCGCGCGTGGAGGCAACGAAGCTGCCGTTGGTCACCACCTTGCCGCCCGGCCCGATGACGATGCCTTGCGGGTTGATCAGATAGACCGAGCCCGTGCCGCGCAGATTGCCATCGATCCGCGAGAGATTGCCGCCAGTGACGCGGTTGAGCGTGGCGCCCGCCCCATTGTTGAACTGAACGGTATTGCCGGCGCCGATGGAAAAGCTGCGCCAGTCGATGATGCCGTGGCTGCTGCTCTGATTGATGGTCAAGCCATTGGCGGCGGCGGCGATCGAACCATGCCCCGCCGTGAAGCTTCCAGCCGTTGGCAGCGCGCCCCCGGCCAACGCCGGTTGGTAAAGCACCAGCAGCGATGCCGAACAAAGCAGCGACTGGAACAGACGCGCCTTTTTCGGGAACCGAACCGGCCATGGCGCGGCACCGAACTTTTTGCAGGAAACCACTGACAACCCCTCTACCCACCAATCCGGCCGCCTTTGTGCTGGCGTGACCGGCTCACAACGCGACAGGTCTTGAGGAGATCGCCTCACGGGCGCCTTATATGATCCCAACGTTCAGAAGTCGCACCAGAACAACACCTACAGCATTGTAATATTATGGCACAGTCCCAAGACCAATGCCGGAAGATACAGCTGCTGCGAAGAAAATCGATATTGAATTATTGACTATAGTTATTGAACGCCGGTTGGAGACAACGATGCGCAGCAGAACGTAGGTAGCGCCTTGGGCAATATAAAATATTTATAATATAGATCGCTTGGAGTCTCCGGCGACCAGATCTGGCCCGCTTCACCTTGAGCTCGCCCGGATGAGGAAGCATTGATGAAACGCCATTATGCCTCTGTGGCGGCAGCGATAGCGACACGTCGCACGGTCTCGGCAAAACAGTGATGGTCCCGGAGGTCGAACCGACAGCCAGGCAGAAATGAACTTCGCACCTCGGCGGTGCCTCTCCTGGACCTGAACCAGAACGGGGCCTCGTAGACAGTCGCTCGCAATGACGGGTGGGGTCTCGCTATATTGCGCGCGGCGTCCCGCGCCCTGGCATCAATATCGAATATGTAATCGTGAACAATCAAGGCAACGGAAATCTGAGCCGTACGCCTTCAATTCTTACAATATGGAAATATTTATCGCCGATTACATTCAATCCATTTTACGGTTTGAACCTATTAATGAGACGCTCCGGACATATTGTTTATTAGAAAGGCCTGATTCTCCGGAGCGTCGTTTTGCCCCCCACGTTCGACAATTTTGAGCGCATCGCGCTTTCGCAGGCGGAACTGAACCCGTTCCTCATCGCCCACGAGCGCTTTGTGACCTATCAAGGCGGCAAGCGCGCCCAACTGAGCAAGCACCGTCTGGACGGGTTGAACCTTGCAAATCGGAATCTGGTCGAGGCCGATTTCACCGCCGCATCACTCGTCGGCGCCACCTTGTATGGCTCGAACCTCGAACGCGCCAATTTCTATTGCGCCGATCTGCGTGGATGCAATCTGCAGGCGGCGAAGCTCGTGCGCGCGGACCTGCGCGGCGCCGGTTTCAAGGGCGCCTCCCTCTCCTACGCAATTCTGGACGGGGCCGATCTGCGCGCGGCCCGCATGATGATTGTCGGCGCAAACGGGGCCACGCTGATACACCCCAAAAATCAGGACGCCCCGATGCACGTCCCCGATGGCGTCGACTTCTCGAATTGCTCTCTGAAGAATGCGTCCTTCGGCAATGCCAAGCTCGACAATGCCGATTTCGGCGGCGCGATTCTGGAAGGCGTGAAATTCAATGGCGCGAAGCTCAAGAATGTGAGCTTCCGGGGTGCGGTTTTGACGGGCGTCGATCTGACGGGCTTCGACCTTCCGCCGGAAGCACTTGCGGGCTGCGTTCTGGACGTCACTCCCGAAGCACGTGCCAACATTCTCAGCTCAAGGAGATGCTGGCGTCGCACGAGGCGTGGATTTCAAACGGCATGAGCGACGGCAAACCGGTGTCGCTGGACGCTGAGGATCTTCGGCCCTTAGGCGATTTTCCTGCCGGCAGGCGCTTGGCGGGACTGTCAGCGCGCAAAGCCATCGCCATCGGCGTCAGTTTGTCCGATTGCGCACTTCAGGCCGCCAAATTCGATCAGGCGGATCTTCGCGCCGTCGACTTTTCGGGGGCGGACCTGCGTGGCGCGTCGTTCCGTGGCGCAAATCTATCGCACGCCGTGTTCGCGCGTGCGCGGATCGGTGCGCTCAACCTGGCGGGCGGCGGCGAAATTTGCACCGGTTTTGCCGATGCCGTTGTCGATCAAAACCAGTTCCTCGATGCCGCTCTTGATCGCACCCTTCCCGAGATGGGCATCAATTGACAGGGCGGGCCGGCATCCCGGCCGGCAGGCACGACCTCAAAAGGATCAGCGCGTGTCCAAGAGTTGAACTGCCGAATTGACCTCCGATGGATCACGCATCCTCTTGATCCGCACAATTCTGTTCATGGCGGTGACACAGACGGTGACGCTTCTGGCTGTGGTGTTTCTCATCGTCTCCAGCGTCGGCGGGTGCCGGTTCTAAAGAACGCCGTAAGGCGGTCATCCCACCGCGTCGCGTGCTTCGGCTGCAGCAAGCGCGCCTACCGTTACGTCGGCCCGCTGGTCCGAATATCCGAGCAGGACAGTTCGAAGCCAGATTTTCGCCGGCACCGGATGGTTTTCCTAACTTCGCGAATTTCTTAGACCGAAAAACTGTGCCGAGTTAAGCTGTTTCAGAACCCGTGCCCTTTGGCCGCAGTCATGAGCTTCGGAGAATTATGCCCGGAGAGAGGTGAATTCGGGCTCTGGCGCGGTTCACCCGGTCAAGAGCATAGGCGGAGACACGCGATGATGGCCGCGGCTAGTCCGCAATCAAACCGGAACCGAAATTGCGACACGGCGAGCCACCGCCGCTTTGGGCGCGATACGATCGGGCCATCCACCGATGGTAGACGTCGGGAGTTGCTCCATCGCGTACGTTCGGAAACGCACCCTATTCTGCCACAAAAAATGGGCGGCGCTCCCGAAGCATGCTCACGTAGCCGGCTTTCTGTAGGCCAATATGCTCAGCATCAGAAGCCCGGCCGATGCCGAGACGACAGAGCCGGCCAGGATGCCGATCTTGGCGGCGTTGAGCATGGCCGGGGCATAAGCCTGCCCGGCGATGAACAGCGACATGGTGAAGCCGATCCCGGTCAACAGGCTGCCGGCTGCCAACAGCGGCCACCTCAATCCGGCGGTCCGTGTCGCCAGGCCGAGACGAACGGCGAGCCAGGTGAAACGAACACGCCGATCGGCTTGCCGAACACCAGCGCCGCGAAGATCGCGGCGGACACCGGTGGCCACAGGTCCACACCGGCGAATAGCGACCCCGGCATTGGCGAAGGCGAAGATCGGCATGACGACAAAGCCGACCCAAGGGTGCAGCATCATTTCCATCCGCTCCACGGGCGAGAGCGCCTGTGTCACCGCGGTGCCGGCACGCTGGAGGTCGCGGCGTTCCGCCGTATCTCCGCTCCAGTGCTCGCCCATCTCATTGGCCAGCACGCGCCCCAGGATCGCGCGCAAACGCGCATCGTTGACCCACGCGCCGGTCGGCGTCATCAGACCGAAGGCCACCCCGGTGAAGGTCGGATGAAGGCCGGACGCATCGAAGCACAGCCAGATCGCTCCCCCGAACAGGAAATAGATCGGAATGTTCTTGATCCCGATCCACGCGGCGCCCGCAACGACGGCACAGGCCGAACACACCCAGTGCCAGCGGCGAGCCAGTTCAGTGTGTGGCCATAGCCGAACGCCACCACCAGGATCGCGCCCACATCGTCGAAGATGGCCAGCGACAACAGAAACAGCCGCAGCGTCGGCGGGATTCGGGAGCCGAGGAGCGCGAGGCAGCCGATGACGAAGGCCGTGTCCGTGGCCATCACGGTGCCCCAGCCATGAATTCCCGGATGGCCGGTCATCAGCACAAGATAGATAGCCAGCGGCACGAGCATGCCGCCAAGCGCGCCGGCAAAGGATAGCGCCGCCATGCGCAGATGCCGCAACTCGCCCAGCACAAGTTCGCGCTTGAGTTCGAGGGCGACGACAAAGAAGAAAAGCGTCATCAAGCCATCGTTGATCCAATCGCGCAGCGGCCGGGCGTAATCCCATCCACCGAAATGCAGGCCGACCGGCGTCTTCCAGAAGGCCAGAAACGGCGCGGACCAGGCCGAGTTCGACAGGATCAGGGCCGCGAGCGTCGCAAGCAGCAATGCAGCGCCTGCCGCCGCTTCGATCTTGAGGAAGCGGGTGAAGGGGCCGGTGAAGCGGTCGGCCATCTCGTGTGGAAGGCCGGCATTATCCTGAGGCATCATACCCGCATGCTCCCGCAGCTCCACCCGGTCCAAAGGCCGGCTCTGCCGCGCAAAATCTCGCCACGAGGCGCAAGCCCCGCGCATCCACGCCGAACACAGGCGGCTGGAAGCCGCATGTTACCCGATCGACAATTCAATAGCTTGCGCTCCGCGCGCAAGGCCGATGACGACGAAGCGCGACGACAAAGGCTGAAAACCGCGCCCATGTCTGATAAAATGCATCAGGTCTGGTGGATACCCGGAACGTCCGATCCAGGTATGGCGCTGATGCGAAACACAGATCCTATTCGGGCCGGAGCTGTTCAGTGCGCTTCAGGCGCCAGCAACCGGGCCTTCGCGGCGGCAACGCGCGCCGCTGCTTTGGCCGCGGCCCTGCTTCTCATTTGCATGACCGTTCCGATGCCGCGGGCGCTGGCCGCGGCGGCCGTTCCGCCGGGCGTGTGGCTGATGGGCACGAAGGTGGCCATTCAGATCTTCGATTGCAGCGGCATGCTGTGTGGCCGGATCATCTGGCTCAAGGCGCCACTTGATCCTCAGGGCCTGCTGAAACGCGACAAGCTCAATCCCGATCCGGCGCTGCGCACGCGCCAGGTATGCGGCCCGACCATCATCTGGAATGTGCGCGCCGAAGGAACCAATCGCTGGGAGGGTGGCTGGTTCTACAATCCGGACGACGGGGCGACCTACAGGGTCTCGATGGTCCTCAAATCCCCCGATGTGATTTCGGCGCGCATCTATTCGGGCATTCCGCTCTTCGGCGAGACCAGAACCCTCGTTCGGGTTCCGATGGGCACATCGGCCGGATGGTGCTGAGCGACAGCCAGCTTCTTCCCTGCACCTATGATCGCAAAAGAAAGTTGGCTCCCAGGAGCACAGCCGAGCCTTCCGCCCATGTGATAGCAAGCGATGGTAACGCCGCGCATAGCGCAATGCTGAGCAAGACCCCGTCCTCTTCCAGATAGGCGAGCGCGATCAGCATAATCAGCAAGCCGGGAATGATGTTGCTGAACGGAACAGGCAGGAAAAGCGTTACAGCCAGCATCAGGACAATGGCGCCAACAATGCGTTTTGTAACCACGAACGGGGTGTGCCAGCGCGGACGGATGGTCTTTTCCAGCGTGCGCATCACCGGGATCGCGCGATCGATCATCTCGGCAATCCGGCGAACAGGAACCGTCCGGCCCGCAATGAAGCGCGGAAGGACGGGCGCTTCATGGGCCATCATCATCTGAAAGCCCACGGCCAGAAGCAGGAGCCCCACAAAAATGGAAATTCCGGGCACGACCGCAAGCAGCCCCAGCAGCAGCATGATCATGCCGAATGAGCGCGTGTGAAGGCTGCGAACCAGCCACGCTACGCTCACACGCTCGCCCGGCGCATTGTCGAGGATGGCCTGAAATAGATGCGATATTGGAACATGTTCAGGCAGGGCGCTCACGAATTTGTGCTCAACCATGGCCGCGGGCCAGGATGGGGCCGTGTGCGGTTATCGGCCCGACGATTTCGCAAAGTCGGCTTCGATCTGCTGCTCGAAGTGCGTCACGTTGTCGAAGAGTGAGCTGTAGTCGCGCTCAAGTTCGGTCTTGATCACGTCCCAGCTCTCGCCTGAATCAATGGCCGCGGAAACGCGCGCGTTCAGATGTGTCTGGCGTGCCTGAATATCGGCGGCTACACGCTCGAACTCGTCGGAGAACCGGCCATTCTCCTTCAGCTGACGCACGCGCTCGGCAATGCGGCGAGACAGCGATGCCAGACGGTCATCAAGTTTGCTCTGGTTGTCGGCGGGCATGATCAATTCCTTGGACAGCAGGCTGTGCGCCATGCGACCGGCATCACGTGCTGCGGCGTGTCCGCCCCAATGCCGGCGCGAAGGCCCACCCGCCAGGGCATCGACGGCACGCATGAGCAGCCAGAGGGGGACGGCAATCGCCAGCACGGCCATGCCGGTCCAGGCCGCCAGCGCATGGTTCAGCCTACCATCGGTCATGGTCTCGCCGGCGATGAGTACGACGGCGCAGGCAAAAGCGGACATGGCGGCGACGATGAACGCGATCACCAGCCCGGCCTTGTCCGGCCACGCCATACGGCGCGACGCGGGCCCTGCCCGGCCCGCGCCATGGCTTCCGGGCCACACGTTCCATCGCGCCAGGCCGATCAAATTCGCCCCATGAGCAGCAGGACAACGACCACGATCAGCAGCACGCCGAGAACACCGATGCCGCCATGACCGTAGCCATAGCCGTAACCGCCGAAGCGGCCGCTGAAGCCGCCGAGCAGGAAGAGGACCAGAACAATGATGAGAATGGTACCGAGCATGATCGTGTTCCCCTTGATGGGATTGGTTTGAAGGCAAAGGCGCCGGGCTCCGTCGAGCTACTTCTTGTCGACGGAGATGCTGTTGTGCCCGACGCTGATCTCGATGCCGGACGTCTTCTGCCGCTCCTGGTAATAGAGGTAGCCGAGCACGATGGCCGCGGCGGCCAGCAGGCCGACGATCAGATAGGATGAGTTGCGGTTCATCGGATCGGCGTCGCTTCTATCTGATCGTCGTCGCGCCGGTCGCGATTGTCCTGTTGGTCGCGCGCGATCCCGGCTGCGATCGTCGGCCCGGATCGGATTGCTGCCCCGGAAACGGTCGTGGCGGAAATGCCGGCCGTCGTCGCGCCGATAATTGTGGTTCTGATCCAGGTAGTAGAAATATCCGTCGTTCGCCCAGTAGCCGCCGCTGTAGGGCCCGTAATAGCCGTCGTAATATCCGCCCGAATAGGCACTGTTGTAGTCGCCATAGGCGCCGCCATGGTGGCCGTAGCCGCGATCGCCGACGCAACCCGACAGCAGCACGATCGCCGCGCCGCCGCAAAGTATCGCTGAGAATGCTTTCATGTCGTCCTCCACCTTTGGTGGCGCGGCCGCCCGGACGACGATGGCCGCCCAGACCTGATGACCGATGGTATCGCGGCAGGGAGATGCACGCGCTCAACAATGCTTCAAGGCTGACAAGACTGTTTTGATACACATCAACGGCGCCGGATGCCGGTTGCGCCTTCGATGGGCTCTTCCGTCGGCATCGGTTCGCTTACCGCAAATGCAGGTCACGGGCTGCGGCGGACAAGCGTCCTCGGGGGGCAATTTCCGCGATCTTGATCGGAATCAATAGGGCCGGCTGCCGGAAGCATAGAGTCCGGCCGTCTGCTTGTTGTGTTCGGGCCGTGCGAACCAAGCGCAATCGTACCGGGCGTGGCGAATTTCCGCTGACGCCGGCAAGGAGAAACCCAATGAAAACAATCCTGACGACGGCGATGGCGCTGTTGCTGTTGAGCGGCACCGCCGTCATGGCGCAGCCGGACACGCAGCTTCGCATCAGCCAGAACGACAATCGCGACCGGCAGGACAACAACCGCCAAGATCGCCGCGATCGCAAATCCGCCGACCAGAAGGCCGCCGACCAGAAAGCTGCCGACAAGAAGGCCGCGAGACCTGAAGGCCGCGCAGCGCAAGGCGGCCGAGAAGACCGCCAAGGACAGGCGAACCAATGATCGCTCGCCCGCCGACCGGAAGGTCAACGCCCAACGCGCGAACGACCAGAAGGCCCGCGGCCAAAGGGCCGTCCAACAGCGCGCCAATGACAAGGCGGTCAACGATCGAAGGATCAATGACCAGCGGAAGACCGATCAGAAGGCCATCGAGCAGCGCACCAATGACCGGAACCGGGCCGACCAGAACCGCCAGCAGAAGAACCGCAACGACGCGCGCGATGCCCAGAATCGCCGCGACAACGCCGCGCAACGCGCGGATGCACGCCGCTGGTCGCGCGGCGATCGCTTGCCGGACCAGTATCGGCAGGATCGCTACTACGTCAACGATTGGCAGCAGTACGGTTTGAACCGGCCGCCGCGCGGTTATCGCTGGGTCCGCGACGACAACAACGATTTCTTCCTCGCGGCCATCGCGACCGGGATCATTTCGACAGCGATATACCGGGACGACCGCGATCAACGCTGGAACCAGCGCTATCACCGTACCTATAGCTACAAGGATGACGTCTATTATCGCGAGTGCCGCAATGCGCCGGATCCCGCAGGCGTGATCGTCGGCGCGCTGATCGGCGGGTTGCTCGGCCATACGGCCAGCGGCGGGCGCACTGGCGCCACGGTTGCGGGCGTGGTGGTCGGTGGCGCCGTCGGGGCGGCGCTCACCAGCAATCTCGACTGCGAAGATCGCAGCTACGCCTACAAGACCTATTACACGGGCTTCAATGCCGGCCGCGCCAACCAGAACTATGCATGGCGCAATCCCAGCAACAACCATCGCGGCACATTCCGCGTCGGCCGCTACTACAACGATCCGGATGGCTTCCGCTGCGCCAACTTCAGTCAGACAGCCTATGTCGGGAGCCGGCGCATGGCGCGAATGGCAGTGCCTGCCGTCAGCCGGACGGCACTTGGGCAATCGTGAACTGAACTGTGCCTTCGCACTCGGAGACGGACGCCGGTCGAGCCAACAAGGCTTCGTCCAACTTCGAAAAGGACAACAGAAATGGCAAATATGCGAAAAATGATCGTGGCGCTTGCCCTAGCGGGCACGGCCGCCCTTCCGCTCTCGATCGCCACGGCCCCGGTCGCCAATGCGGCCTCGGTCGCGGAACTCAATACCGAGGCGAACCAGTCGCTGCAGAAGCTCTACAGCACCCATCCCTTCGCCAAGCGGCTTTCGCAGCGCGCAAAGGCGATCCTGGTGTTCCCGAACATCGTCAAGGCCGGCCTTGTGTTCGGCGGAGCCTATGGCGAGGGCGTCCTTCTGGAGGGCGGTCAGGCCGACAAGTATTACAACTCCGTCTCCGGCTCATGGGGCTTCCAGGCCGGCGCGCAATCCTTCGGCTATGCCGTGTTTCTGATGAACAGCAGGGCCGTCAGCTATCTCAACAGATCCGATGGCTGGGAAATCGGCGTCGGGCCGACGGTGGTCGTGGTGGACGAAGGCGCCGCCAAGAACCTGTCCACCTCCACGCTGAAGGACGATGCCTATGCCTTCATCTTCGACCAGCAGGGCCTGATGCTCAGCGTCAGCATCGAAGGCACGAAGATTTCGCGCATCAAGCGGTAAGTCAGGACGGGACGGCCGCGCAGACACGTGGCCGTCCTCACCGACCTAGCCCGCGCGTCGCGTGGCGGACGTCTTTGGCAATTTGGCGGGTACCTGACAGGAGAACCCTATGCCGCTCATCAATCTGGTCATCGTCCTTATCGTGGTCGGCGTGCTGCTCTGGCTCGTCAACGCCTACATACCGATGGACAGCAAGATCAAGAATATCCTGAACATCGTCGTCGTCATCGCCGTCGTCCTGTGGTTGCTGCAGGCATTCGGGATATTGGGCTCGCTGAGCGGCGTTCGGGTCGGCCGCTGACGACACCCGCCGCAGGCGGCCCCACCGGCGGGATCGCGGCGGTGCCTCGGCCCGACCTGTGAATCCGTTGGCGTGACGAGACGGGCACCCGCGCGAACTGGCCATGGCCACGCTCGAGGTTGGCAACGCGCCGGACCGAGAGATTTTCCGTCTCAAATAGACTGGCGGAGAATGGGGTTCTGAGATCCAACCTTCTCCGGCTCGGCTGACTGATGCGCCATGGGCGACGCCGCTGGATCCGGCTCAGTTAGGCAGTGCCGAATTTTGTTTCGACGCGGATACCGGCATGTCGCAGGAAATCGGTCGGCAGCACGCCGCCGGCGCATATGATGACGGCGTCGTTTTCCGACACCCATTGCCGATCGCCCGACTTCAATACGACGGCCTCCGGCGTGATCGACACCGCCTCGGTGCGAAGGTGGATGGCAAGATGCCGGCCGGCCGACGCCGTAGCGATACGGTCGCGGTTCTTCGGCTTGGCGCGGGAAAAGCCCTCGCCGCGATAGCACAGCGTGACGGTTGCATCAGTTTCTTCGGCCAGGATTGCCGCCGCTTCGAGTGCGCTGTCGCCCCCGCCGACCACCAGCACGCGTTTGCCGCGATATTGTTCGGGCTCGATCAGGCGATAGACGACCTTGGGCAGGTCTTCGCCCGGCACGTCGAGCCGGCGCGGCGTGCCACGGCGTCCGATGGCGAGCAGCACCGCGCGCGCGCTCAAGCGGCGCGATGATGTCCGCACGACAAAGCGGCCGTCCTTCTGCTCGATCGCCTCAATGCGTTCGCCAAAGGCGATGTTCAGGCGGTGGTCCTGGGCGATGCCGGTCCAAAAGCGCAAGAGCTCTTCCTTGCCGATCTCATTGAACTTGATGCGTCCATAGAGCGGCAGCGTCGCTGGCGCCGTCATTACCAGCTTGCCGCGTGGAAAATGCGCGACGGTACCTCCAAGGCTGTCCTGCTCCAGCGTCAGGTAGTTCAGCTTGCGCGCCTTGGCGGCGAGGCTGGCAGCAATCCCGGCCGGGCCTGCGCCGGCGATGATCACGTCATGCTGGGCACCAACAATGCACTCGGAGGCGGCGATGTTATCGATGGCCTGGCGGCCCTGTTCGATCGCATTGCGGATCAGCCCCATGCCGCCCAGCTCGCCAGCGATATAAAGTCCCGGCACGTTGGTCTGGAAATCGGGCTGAACATGCGGCAAGTCGACCCCGCGCTTCTCGGTGCCGAAGACCAGCTCAATGGCATCGGAGGGACAGGCCGCGCTGCAGGCGCCATGGCCCACGCATTCGCTGGCGGCGATGAGTTCGGCCTTGCCGTGAATCAGGCCGAGCACATCGCCTTCCGGGCAGGCGGAGACACAGGAGCCGCAGCCGATGCAGGCCACGGGATCGATCCTGGGATGGAGCGATACCGGTTCATGCAGGCCGGCCTCGATGATGGCCGCGCGTCTGGCAGCATTGCCGCGCTCGGTGCGGCCGTGAAGCGCCAGATAGCTGGCGATCAATCCGCCGGACGGGACCAGATACCAGAGCAGGGTGGGATCGAGGGCCGCCATCAATTCGCCGTCACACCCAGCGCGCTGGCGGCGGCGGCGATCTTCTGCTTGGTCACATCATCCGCCGCGAAAGCCACCAGCGCGCGCGACAGCGCATCGCGCGCCTTGTCGGGTTCGCCCAGCACCATGCGCGAGCGGATCAGCCTTACCCAGCCCTCTGCATTGGCCGGCTTCTGCCGCAACCGCTTGTCGAGGCCTTCGACCATGTTGCGGATCATGGCCTGGCGGTCTTGCGGCGCCATCGCTTGTGCGGCCTGAATATCTGCGGGACCGGGACCAGGGCCCGTGCCAGGTGCGGCGGCCCGCGCCTTGGCCTCGTCATAAGCCGCGCGATAGGCTGTATTCTCCGGCTTCAGCTTGACCGCATGGGCATAGGCCGCGACGGCTTCGCTGTAATGCTTGGTCTCGAAATAGGACCAGCCCAGCATGCGCCAGCCATCGGCATTGTCTGGCCGGGAATTCATACGCTCTGCGAGCCGGGTGATCATCGTATCGACATCGGGCAATTGGCGTTGCGTCGCAGTCATGCTCGTCGCCGCAACAGCGGCGCCCGGCGTGGCCGTGTGCGGGCTTTCGGGTATGGCCGGTTCGCCGGTTGCGGCATAGAGGCCGACACCGCCCAGCACCACGACAACCGAAACGGCGATCGCCGTGATCCGGTCGGTCCGCGGCGCAAGCGATAGAGGAACGCAGACCGGTGCCTCGGCAAGGATGCGCCGTTCGATCGCCGCGCGCTCGGCGGTTGCCGTTGCGGGATCGACCTCGCCGGATGCCAGCTCGCCCTCCAGTTCGCGCAATTGCTGCGTGTAGATGTCCAAACCGCTGGCCTCGCCACCATTCTGTTTGCGCGACCGCAGGAAGGGAAGCGCCACCAGCACCACGGCGGATGCCGCCAGCGTGATCAGCGCGAGCCAGAGATTCATGATGTGCTCCCGGAAGGATTGTGGCGGCCGCGCTCGGCCAGAAGACGGGCGACGCGCTGGCGCTCGCTTGCGGATAGCGGCGTGGCCGGCACGAGCGCCGCCTTGTTGCGCAAGGAAAAGAAAAGGCCTGTGCCCGCCAACACGAGCACGGCGAACGGGCCGAGCCACAATATCCATGTGTCGGACTGGAACGGTGGTTTGAGAAGGACATAGTTGCCGTAGCGCGCGACGAGGTAGTCGACGGCCTGCTTGTCGCTGTCGCCGGCCACGATGCGCCCGCGGAGCAGAAGGCGCATGTCACGGGCGATGGGGGCCGCGGAATTGTCGATGCTCTGGTTCTGGCAGACGACGCAGCGCAGCTCCTTGCTGAGCGCCAGCGCGCGCGCTTCGAGAACCGGATTGGCCAGCTTTTCGTCGGGCAATACGGCAAAAGCGCTCTGGGTCGTCAGAAGTAGCATCAACGCAGTCAATGCCATGCGTATCGAGGAACCGAAAATCCGCATCATCGTTCGGCCTCGAGTTTGGCGACGAGTGGCGCCAGCTTGTTGTGCCACACCGCTTCGGTGATCTCGCCGGTCTGCTTGTAGCGAATGCGGCCCTTGCTATCGACGACGAAGGTTTCCGGCGCGCCGGTGACGCCCAGATCGAGTGCGGTGCGGCCGAGCGCGTCATTGCCGACGCGCACATAGGGATTGCCGCGTTCGGCCAGCCAGCGAGCGCCATCGGCCGGCGCATCCTTCCAGTCGATACCGTAGACGGTGACGACCTGCTCGCGTGCCAGCCGCATCAGCAAGGGCTGCTCCGCCGCGCAGATACCGCACCACGACCCGAAGACATTGACCAAGGACACCGCCCCCTTCAGATCGGCGCGCGAAAAGCCGGGCATGCCTGCGATCACCGGTCGCAGCACGAAATTCGGCATCGGCTTGTCGATCAGCACCGAGGGAATGCGCGTGGGATCATTGTTCAAGCCCAGCGCCAGCGCCACGGCGAAACCTGCAAAGAGAGCGACCGGCAGGAATTGCAGCAGGCGTTTCATCATCGCATTGCCCACCTTATTCCGCGGCCTGTGCGGCTGTGGTTCGCGGCACCCTCGCCGGAACGAAGGCTTTGAAACGGCCGGTGGACCAGGACAGGAACCCGCCCGCCGCCATGAACAGCGCACCGATCCAGATCCAGATGACCAGCGGATGGCAATAGAGCCGCACCGGCCAGCGCGCGCCGTTCTGCTCGCCAATGCTGATATAGAGATTGGCCAGAGGGCCCGAGCGGATGGATGCCTCGGTGGTCTCTGTCTGGCGCACGGGAAAGAAGCGCAGCTCCGGTGCCAGCAACAGCCCGGTGCGATCCTCGCCCCGCGAGGCCGAGAAGATCGCCCGCTGCAAATCGTAATTCGCGCCGCGCCCGGTCTCCGCCTTCAGCATTTCCACGCGGTAGCCGGCAAATTGCGTCGCCTCGCCGGGCTTCATGGCCACGACCTTTTCCTCCTTCCACTGCGTCGAGCCGACGATGCCGGCGACGAGCAGGCCCATGCCCAGATGCGCGAACACCACGCCATAGGTCGAGCGCGGCAGGACGAAGGCAAGGCGCACGGATTCACTGAAAGCGATATGGCCAAGCCGGATGCGGCGGAACAGGATCTGCAGCGAGCCGGCGACGATCCAGGCCGCGAGCGCCATGCCGCAAGCAGCACCCAGGGAATGGCCGGCCGTGAACGCGAAGACCGCGAGCCCGGCCGCAAGCGCCGCGCCAATCGCCAACCGCGCCTCGCCAAGTGCTGCCCAGATGCTGCTCTTGCGCCATTTGAGGAACGGGCCGATCACCATGGCCAGCAGGATGGGAATCGCCAGCGGCACGAAGGTGCGCGCGTAGTAGGGCGCGCCGACAGAGATCTTGTCGTCGCCGATCAGATCGATGAAGAGCGGATAGAAGGTGCCGATGAAGACCGTCGCCATGGCCGTCACGATCAGCACATTGTTGAGCAACAGGCCGGCCTCGCGGCTGACCATGCCAAAGCTCTCGCCGATCGGCAGTTTCGCCGACCTGAAGGCATAGAGCGTCAGGCTGCCGCCGGTGGCCACCAGGATCAGGCCGAGGATGAAGACGCCGCGCGACGGATCGAGCGCGAACGCATGGACGCTGCTGAGCACCCCCGAACGCACCACAAAGGTGCCAACCAGACTCATCGTGAAAGTCATGATACCGAGCAGCAGCGTCCAGCGGATGAAAGCCTGCCGCCGCTCCACGACCAGGACGCAATGCAAGAGCGCCGTGCCGAGCAGCCAGGGCATGAGCGACGCATTCTCGACCGGATCCCAACCCCACCATCCGCCCCAGCCCAGCTCGTAATAGGCCCAGAGCGAACCGCCGGCGATGCCGATCGTCAGGAGAATCCAGGCGGCAAGAATCCATGGCCGGGCATAGCGCGCCCAGGCCGCACCCGCGCCGCCTTCGATCAGCGCGGCGGCCGCGAAGGAAAAGCCCGTCGAGAAGCCGACATAGCCGAGATAGAGGAAGGGCGGATGGAAGGCGAGACCGGGATCTTCGAGCAGCGGATTGAGGCCGGCCCCATCGAACGGCGCGGGATAGAGGCGCGCAAACGGGTTGGAGGTGAACAGCAGAAAGGCCAGAAAACCCAGCCCGATCATTCCCTGTACGCTGAGTACACGGGCACGAAAGCGTGGCGGAATGTGTTGTCCGAACACGGCGATGGCCGCGCCGAACACGGCCAGGATCAGCGTCCACAGCAGCATCGAGCCTTCGTGATTGCCCCAGGTTCCGGTAAGCCGGTAGAGCAGCGGCAGGCGCGCATTCGAATTCGCAGCCACCACCTGCACGGAATAGTCCGAGACCGCGAAACCATAGACGAGGCAGCCGAAGGCTGTTGCCAACAGCAGAAACTGGACCCGCGCCGCTATATCGCCGAACGCCATCAGCCTCCGGTCGCCGCGTTGCGCACCGACAAGCGGAAGGATGGCCTGCGTCAAAGCAATCATGAACGCCAGGATGAGCGCAAACCGTCCGACCTCTGCGATCATGTCTCTCTCTTCGAACCCATTATGCGAACGCGCGCATCAGCCGGAGCGCGCTTGACGCAAGCTTGACGGTAAACTAGGCGAGCAAGTCAAGCGGACGCGTAAAACGTTTCGCGCGCATTCGAATGACATTCGTTCTCAATTTTCCTGGTAACGCGCGCTTAAGCACGAGCACCAATCCTGTCGCAAAGCGACATAGAGACGAGACCTGAATGAGCAAAACATCAATGGCAACGGGCATAAACAAGCCTGGCGCGCCCTCTCCAAAACGGAAACGTTCGGCTGGAACATTCCGCAAATCGGCGGGGACGATCGCGTTCGTCGGCGCTATCGCTGTGCTTCTCTGTTGGGCATGGCTCTACCGCGGTACCGAATTTATCACAGCGCGACACGGCTTTGGCTACTGGTGCGGAATTGTCGGTGCATCCATGATGGCTGTGTTGTTGCTCTATCCGCTTCGCAAACGCGTGCGGGTCATGCGGAGTTGGGGGGCGCTGCCCAAATGGTTTCGCTGGCATATGGCTTTTGGCCTTCTGGGCCCCACGCTGATCATTGTGCATTCGAATTTCGAGGCACGATCAATGAATGCGCTGGTGGCACTTATCGCCATGCTGATCGTGGCGGGCAGCGGACTGGTCGGGCGCTATCTCTATGCCAAAATTCATCGAGGGCTCTATGGCGCCAAGCTGGAGGCAAAGGAAATACTGGCGGACGCGACCGCAAACCGCGCGATGCTGGGCACAGATTTGGTCGGTTCCGCGGAGTGGGACGACCGGTTGCGGACTTTCGAACAAGCCGCGCTGGCGCCTGTGACAAATTTGGGGCGTGCTTTCTGGCGCAATCTTTCGCTCGGGCCACTGGAACGCAAAACGCGCAAGGCCCTGCGGAATGATTTTGAAACGGCCATGAACCGCCTGGCCGAAACACAAAGCTGGCCGCGCGCGGAACGACGACGGCATCTTCGGGACGGGCGTGCGCGGATCGCGCGCTATTTCCGTGCGACCCGGCGGGCGGTGAATTTCGCGATGTATGAGCGCCTGTTCGCGCTCTGGCATGTGTTGCATTTGCCGCTGATCGTTCTGCTGGTGGTGACGGCAATCATTCATATCGTTGCGGTGCATTTGTACTAGTCGATAAGGCGGTCACCTATCGTGCGGTTGTGGCGAGCAGCGTATTTCGGGCTTGCGCTTGTGCTGGTGCTCGTCACGCCGGCCGCGGCGCAATCGGTCATTGAGAAACTGATCTCGCCCGGCCCGCTTTCAGCCGCGCATGCCAAGCTGGAATTGCGTTGCGACGCCTGCCATGCGAATTTTGACAAAGCCGCGCAGCCGAAGCTGTGCAAGGATTGTCACAAGGCCGTGGCGGCAGATATCGCCGCGCATAAGGGCTTCCATGGCCGTTTCAGGCCGGCTCTGGGCGCATGCCGCAGCTGCCATAGCGAACATGCCGGCCGCCAGAAGTCGATCGTGCGCTTCGATCGGGCGGCGTTCGACCATCGTTTTACCGACTACCCGCTCAAAGGGCGGCACAAAACGCTCACCTGCGCCCAGTGCCATCGTGCGGGAGAGAAATTCCGGGCGGCACCGACCGCCTGCGTGTCCTGCCATGGCAGGAACGATCCGCACAAAGGAAAGCTCGGAAAGGATTGCGCCGCCTGTCATGGTGAAGGTGGCTGGAAGCCGGCCAAATTCGATCACGCCGCAACCCGCTTTCCTCTAATGGGCGCGCATGCGCATGCTGCTTGCGCCGCCTGCCATGCCGACAAGAGCTTCGCTTCGGCATCGCGCGAATGCGTCTCCTGCCACCGCAAGGACGATGCCCATCATGGGTCTCTGGGCCAGAACTGCGGGTCCTGTCATACGGCCGTGGCCTGGAAACCTGCGCGCTTCGATCACGGTACGACCGGCTTTGCGCTGCTCGGCCGGCATGCTGCGATCGCCTGCAACGCCTGCCACACCGCGCCGGCCGGACGCGTCAAGCTGGCGAAAGCCTGCATCTCCTGTCACCGCAAGGATGACACCCATAAGGGCCGCAACGGGCCGGACTGCGGCCAATGCCATACGGCCGGCAACTGGAAGCACAGCACCTTCGACCATGATCGCACCGGCTTTCGCCTGCGCGGCAAACATGCGGCGATCGCCTGCGCACAATGCCACACCGCGCCGCCGCAGCAGAAGAAGCTCGCAACGACCTGCATCGCCTGCCATGCGCGGGACGACAGACATGCCGGGCAATTGGGCACGCAGTGCCAGCAATGCCATGGCGAGGCCAGCTGGACGCAGGATGTACGCTTCGACCACGACCTCGCGGCCTTTCCATTGCTGGGCAAGCACGCAGCCCTGGCCTGCAAGGCGTGCCATGCCACGCCGCGCTTCAAGGACGCCGCCGGCACCTGCATTGGCTGCCACCGCAAAGACGACCGGCATGACGGCGCGCTCGGAGAGCAATGTGCCACCTGCCACAATCCCAGCAGCTGGCAAAACGCGGCGTTCGACCACAATACCCAAACACGGTTTGCGTTGACGGGTGCGCACACAACTCTCAATTGCGCCAGCTGCCATCGGGGCGGGCCGATGAAGATTTCATCGAAATGTATCGATTGCCATCGCACCGACGATGTTCATCAGGGTGGCTTCGGCCCGCGCTGCGAGGAATGTCATTCGACGCAATCGTTCCGCGCCCTTCGCAAGGGATTTTGATCCCCAACCTTTGTCACAGATTGTCTTCTGGACTGCGCAAGGACACTTAACCCACGCTAACGCACATTTCTGACTCGCTTGTTTGTAGCGGGCGGTTCGATCCAATTTGGATATCATAAATGCGTCACGCAATGCATGGGGATCGTTGCGCTTGCATGCTTGCAGCTGTCCGGGCGGCGGGGTGGAGCTTCCTCTTCGGCGTTCTCATGGTCCTGACGTTGTCCTCGTCCGCTCTGGGTCAGGGGACGGCGGGCGCCGGCGCCACATTCGATCACGATCGGACTGGTTTCCCCCTCTCGGGTGCCCATCGAAGCGTAGAATGCGAAGCCTGCCATACCAACGGCCAGTTCAAGGGAACACCGACGGAGTGCGGTGCCTGCCATAATGGAACGCGCGCGACCGGGCTTTCCGCCATGCATCTGCCGACAACGCGCGAATGCGCGGACTGTCACCTTGAAACGGATTTTCATACGGTGCGTCGCTTCGACCACAGTCAGGCGTTGGGCACTTGCGCGACATGTCACAATGGCGCGCGGGCGCCCGGAAAGCCCCCGACGCACATCGCCACGGCCGCACCTTGCGAAGACTGTCATATGACGGCGACCTGGAGCGGCGCACGCTTCGACCACAGCGCCGTAACCGGCACCTGTGCCAGCTGCCACAACGGCACCACCGCCACGGGCAAACCGCCCACCCATATCGCAACAAGCAATATCTGCGAGGACTGCCACGTTACTGCCAGCTGGACGGTAGTTCACTTCGACCACACCGCCGTGACCGGCACCTGTGCCAGTTGCCACAACGGCACTACGGCCACAGGCAAGCCGCCCACCCATATCGCGACGAGCAATATCTGCGAGGACTGCCACGTCACTGCCAGCTGGACGGTGGTCCATTTCGACCACACCGCGGTAACCGGAACCTGTGCCAGTTGCCACAACGGCACCACGGCCACCGGAAAGCCGCCCACCCATATCGCGACGAGCAATATCTGCGAGGACTGCCACGTCACTGCCAGCTGGACGGTGGTCCATTTCGACCACACCGCGGTAACCGGAACCTGTGCCAGTTGCCACAACGGCACCACGGCCACTGGAAAGCCGCCCACCCATATCGCGACGAGCAATATCTGCGAGGACTGCCATGTCGTGACGGGATGGGCAGATGTCCGCATGGATCATGCCGACGTCACCGGAACGTGTTCGAGCTGCCACAATGGAACGACCGCGACCGGCAAGCCCGCCACCCACCTGCCGACAACGGCGGAATGCGGTTCCTGCCATTCGACCCTGGCCTGGACACCGGCGACGTTCGATCACGCGTTGGCCACCGGCCCTTGTTCGAGTTGCCACAACGGCACCACGGCAACAGGAAAGTCCGCCTCGCATTTCGTGACCAGCCACAATTGCGACGATTGCCATATCACCACGGCGTGGACGCCTGTCCGGTACAATCACGTCTCGCCCGATTTCCCGGGGCCGCACAACTCCTCGGTGACTTGCACCAGTTGCCACGCGGCCAACAGCGAAGTCGCAACCTGGACGACGCCCGCCTACAAGCCTGATTGCGCTGGATGCCACGCCAACCGGTACAGCTCCGAGCCCCACACAAAATATGGCAGCGTCCGCTACACCGTCAGCGAACTGCGCGACTGCGCTGGCGCCTGCCACATCTACACCGATGCGACGATGACAACGATCAGCCAGGCGCGGACCGGCCACCACCATAGCAGCGACAGAAGTTTTGGTGATTGATGCGCAAGACCCGTTTTCTCATCATCCTCGCCGCGATGGCGACGGTCCATGCTCCGATCCTGCCGGCACGGGCTCAGCCGGCGCTCGGCCGGGTTCTGTCGAGTGCAAACGTGCGCAGCCGCGGCGGCTGCGCGATCGTCAAGATCGGCTTCAACTTGCCCATCCGCTACATTGGATATTTCCCGCTCGAGTCCGGCTCGCAGCTCAACATCCGCCTTCGACCGATGGAGGATGGCAGCGCGTTCCAGGGGCGCGAAACGATTGCAGTTCCACAGGCGCAGGCCGCCGGCATCGCCGATGTCGAATATGAAGGCGGCCGCGCGGACGGACCGATGCTCTCGCTGTCCTTCGACCACACGGTCTATTATCACATCGCTCAGGGCTCCGATTTTCTCAGCATCCTGATCTCGGTTTCGGATGCGGCCCATCGCGAAACCTGTTCGCCCTTGCTCGATGACGATATTGCCGCGGCCGCCGGCGCGCAGCCGCCACCCTCCGCGCCGCCGCCACTGCGGGGCTCCGATGCGCTGATGGAGCCGGCGCCCGCGCAGCAAAAGATCCTCGACGCCGCGCGGGCGGCGATGACCGCCAAGAGCTATCCGACGGCCATCGCGCTTCTGACGAAGTTCCTCGAAGGATCTGACAATGCACAGATGCCGACTGCGCAGGAGCTTCTGGGCGTGGCGCGCGAACGCAACGGCCAGCAGGCGCACGCCAAGGCAGAATATGAGGACTATCTGCGGCGCTATCCGGATGCGTCGGGGGCTGGGCGCGTGCGGCAGCGCCTCGCGGCCATGCTCGCGCATGCTTTACATCCGAACGAACCGCAGACGCCGGGCGCCGAACCGCCTGCCATTCGCTGGGAAGCCAATGCCAGCATCTCCGAATATTTCTATCACGACGAAATGTCGGTCGTGGTGCAAGACAAGAGCTCGCAGATCACGATCGACAACGGGCTCACCACCTTGCAGACGCAATTGGTATCGGGCATCAGCGCCACGATTTCGGCAACCGGCGAAGATTTCCGCGCCCGCCTGCGCGCGTCTGCATCCTACACCAACGACTTCCTGAACAGCGGGAACAACCGCACACGCATCGGCGAATTGTACCTGGAGGTGTCCGATGCGAGGCAGCGCCTGTCGGGACGCTTCGGCCGGCAATATCGCAGCTCCGGCGGCGTCCTCGGGCGCATTGATGGCGGCCTTGTCACTGTGCGCATCGACGAGCGGTTCAAAGTGGACCTGGTCGGCGGCTTTCCGGTGGACAGTTCCTATTCCGGCTTCAGCAGCCATCGTTATGCCTATGGCGCCAGTGCCGACTATGTGCAGGGCCCGTTCAGCGGCGACATCTACGCCCTGCGCCAGATGGATGGCGCCTTCCTCGACCGCCAATCGGTGGGCGTGGACGCGCGCTATATCGAGTCTCGGGTCTCGGCTTTCGCGATCTTCGATTACGATCTGCATTTTCAGGAGATCAATGTTGCACTTCTCAATGGCAGCATGACCTTCTCGGACCAGACGTCGATCAATGTCGCAGCGGATTTTCGCCGCGCGCCGCTGCTGCGCACTTCGGACGCGCTCATCGGCCAGGCCGTCACGGCGCTCAGCGACCTGTTGTCGACCTATACACGCGCCGAGATCGACCAGCTGGCGCTCGACCGCACGGCCACCAGCACCTCGCTGTTCGCCAGCATTACCCATCCGCTCAGCGACCGGTTCTCGGCGGGGCTCGACGCGACGCTATGGCAGATGACTGGCATGCCGGCATCGGGCGGTGTTCCGATAATTCCGTCGACGGGCAATCAATATTATCTGTCAGGCCACCTCACGGGAACCAGCCTTCTGGCCGATGGCGATCTCGGTATGATGAGTGTGGGCTACGCGAAGATGTCGGGCGCCAACCGCTACACACTGGATTTCAACACCCGCTATCCGGTCATGCGGACACTTCGCGTGGGGCCGCGGATGTTCTTCAGCTATCGCGACATTTCTGCCTGGGGCAGTGCCGGCCTTACCGGTTCGCAGATCATGGCCCGGCCGACATTGCGCCTGAACTACCGCCTTCGTCCCGATCTTGAATTCGATCTCGACGGCGGAACGGAGTGGCGCCGCGATATGCTCGGCACGACGACAACACAGAGCTGGGACTATCTGGTCGATTTCGGCATCCGGTTAGATTTGTGAAAGCGCTCGGCACTGCACAAGCCAAGAGACTTCGGCCAGCCCCTCGAGATCGGCGGACCGCCTAGAGGCGGTGCGCTGATCCGCCTACGCTTCTCGCGGCGACGGGCGATTGCGGGCTGCCTTGGTTACGCCAGTGGCTGGCGTTGCCGCCAGATCAACTTCACAAGCTCGGAGAGCAGAAGAGCGGCTATACCGCAGGCGAGCACGATTGTGAGATCGTGCAGATGAAGGGGGCCAAATCCGAAGAGCTCACGCACCGCCGGCCAGAACAGGGTCAGGCTGAGGACACCAAGCACGCCGGTAAGGATGAGCATAAGGCTTGGATTGGGGTGTCGGAACAGGGCCGTCAGGGAGGAACTGAAGGTCCGGTGCACCAGCACCAACACAAAGATCGTCGGGATCAGCGCGAAAAAGGACAGCGCCCGAACCTCATCGGTAGGCATACCCTGCCGGCTTTCGAAAATGAAGATCGCAGCGACAAGAAGAAGAGCGATGGCGCCTTGAAGCAGCGCCATCGCTATCATGCCCCTGGACAGAATCGACTCCGTCGCCGAGCGCGGCGGACGCTGCATCACATTGTCTTCTGCCCGTTCGGCCTCGAAGGCCAAAGAGCAGACCGGGTCGATGATCATCTGCAGGAAGGCGATATGGATCGGGCCGAGGAGGATCGGGAAGCCCAGCAGGAGCGGCAGCAGTGCCAGCCCGGCAATCGGCACATGGACGGAGAAGATAAAGCCGCTTGCCTTGCGCAAATTGTCATAGATGCGCCGACCTAGGCGGATCGCCTTGACGATCGAGCCGAAATCGTCGTCCAGGAGCACGATGGCCGAGGCTTCTCGCGCGACATCGGTGCCGCGCCCGCCCATGGCGATCCCGATATGGGCAGCCTTGAGGGACGGCGCATCGTTCACGCCGTCGCCGGTCATCGCGACGATTTCTCCATCGGCCTTGAGCGCCATGACAATGCGCAGCTTCTGCTCCGGCATGATGCGGGCGAACACCGCCGCAGTTCGAACATGCAGGGCCAACTCATCGTCCGAAAGGCGCTCGAGCTCTTCGCCGGTGATCACATCGTCGGCCTCGATACCAGCCTGGCGCGCGATCACCTTGGCTGTCTCAGGATAGTCGCCGGTGATCATGACGACCCGGATACCGGCAGTGTGGCATTCGCGAACCGCATCCGAAACGCCCGCCCGCAAGGGATCGGCGAGGCCTGCGAGGCCAACGAAATCAAAGTCGAAGTCGCGCTGCGTCTCGGGCCACGCCTTGCCCGAATGCCGCGCCTGGGCCATCGCGATGACGCGCAATCCCTCAGCTGCCATCGCGTGCACTTCGGCCATGATCTGCGCGCGCCGCTCCGGTGGCAAACGGCAGAGTTCGGCGATGGCCTCCGGCGCACCTTTCGCGGCGACCATGGCATTAGCCTCATCGTCGCTGACCCGCCAGGCTTGGGACATGGCAAGAAGATCCTGGCGCAATCCGTAAATGCGCTCCAGCGTCCAGCCCTTGGAAGGGGTTCGCTCTGGCGTATGTTCTTGCGCGTCCTTCAAAGCCGCAAAGGCGCGATCAACAGGGTCGATCGAATTGGCAGGGCTCGCAAGCGCGCCGACATCCACGAGGTCCGTGAGACCAGTCGGCGGCGGTCCCTGATTTTCGTGCCACGCCTGCTGCTCGTCATTGCGAAGCTCAACGATGGCCATCCGATTTTCGGTCAATGTGCCGGTTTTGTCCGTGCACAGGACCGTTGCCGCCCCCAGCACCTCGATGGCAGCAGCGCGACGTGTAAGAACGCGTGCACGCGAAATCCGCCAGGCCCCCATGGCCATGAAGATGGTCAGCACGACCGGAAATTCCTCCGGCAACATCGACATGCCGAGCGCGATGCCGGAGAGCAGGCCATTGAGCCATCCGCCGCGGAACGCGACGTAAAGGCCGACGGCAAGCAGGCAGACTGCGGCCGCAACCACGGCAAAAGCCCTGACCAGACGCTGCATCTCCAATTGCAGCCGCGGCGGCTCCGGTTCCAGCGCATGCAAGGACTGGCCGATCTTACCGATTTCGCTGCGCGGTCCGGTTGCGATGACCTCGCCGAGACCGTTGCCGCGCACTATGAGCGCCCCGGAATACACGAAAGGCAGGTCGTCGCCGCCAGGACGTCGAACGGGTGCGGCTGCGCCCCCTTCCGCTGACATTTTCCGAACTGGGACGGATTCTCCAGTGAGAAGAGACTCGTCCGCCAGTAGATCGTGACTTTCGATTACGACCGCGTCGGCCGGAACGCGGTCGCCCTCCGCGAGCACGACAAGATCTCCGCGGACGACGTCTCGGCCCGCAATGCGCTTGCGCACGCCGCCACGGATCACGAGGGCACGTGGGCTCGTCAGGTCCCGCAGGGCCTCCAAAACCTGTTCAGTGCGGGTTTCCTGAACGACGGTGATGAGGACCGCGAACAAGGCGAACGCAAGAAGGATCAGTGCTTCTTTGAGATCACCGAGCAGGAGATAAATCACCCCGCCGGCAAGGAGCAAGGCCAGCATCGGCTCGCGCAGGACCTCACCGATGATCCGCAGCGGCGTCCGCGTTGTCCCGCGCGGCAGCTCGTTGAAACCTTCCGCTTTGAGCCGAATGACGGCCTCGGCATCCGTCATACCGTCCCGCGTTGCACTTTGCATGGCATTTCCACCAAGACACGCCTTGAGACCGCGGCACAATGCGGATACGCGCGTAGGTTTATGAGCTACGCGCGCGGATCATCTGCAACAACACCTCGTCTCGGCGGATGAAGTGATGATACAGCGCCGCCAACGCGTGCGCGGCTGCGAGTCCGATGAGTGCGTAGGCCGCAAGCTCATGGATTTCGGTCAGGGGCCGAAAAACGCCCCGCGTTCTGGCGAAGGGAGAAGCAAGTTCGAAGAGCCCGAAATCGAGGCCACGGCCACGATAGAGCAATGTCGGGATGCCGATAAGCGGTACCAGCACCATCAGCGCATAGAGAAGGACATGCGCTATGGCAGCCGCGCGCTGCATGAGAGGCCCGACGCCGGGCGGAAGTGGTGGCGGTTTGTGGTTGAGACGCCAGCCTAGGCGCGCGCCCGTCAAGGCCAGGATAGCGATGCCGATCAGCGCATGTGCGTTGACCACGGCATGCTCCCAATCCCTTGGAAATGCGTCGACGGTCAGCCCTAGGCCGAACGCGACGATGATTAGAAGCGCGATCGTCCAATGCAGGGCGATGGCAGTGGCATCGAAAGAAGCGACGTTGGTCATGGCTGGTACCCCGAGTGTGCGCAATATTTAAAGTGATCGCGATATGCTTTCTTGATCTCGATCAGCTAATTCTGACGATAGCAGTGTGCTGCCTTAGATGGCCTAGCCGTGAGCTTTCAACAGGTTGTCCGCCCGGCCCCTGCCGAGAGATGCTGAAGGTGTCAAAGCCACAGCAATCTCGGAGAAGGACCGGATGAACATCCACAGGAATGCTCGCCTGACACCGCAGGCGATCGTCAAACGGATCGAAGCCCTGCGCCGCCAGCGAATGACAGGCCCGGCCATTGCCGCCACAAACGGCGTGTCACCGTCCGGCGGCGGGGATGCCGCAATGCCGGGGCCCCGGTCCTGATGCTCGCGCGCAAGCCGTAGGCCAGGCGGGGTCCGCCATGGGCGAGGCGCTGCAAGGTGGCGCGGTTCGTCATAGCCTCTTGGCCGTCCGCTATGGGGCAAGTCCCGCCATCTCCCATCGATGCGCATCCGACCGCGTAGCGCCGATTTTGTTGAACAAGTCGCATTTGGATTGAGAGAGATCGCGCGAGGAGCGGGAGGCGTTTGCCATTTCCGCTTGTGATCAGGTCGGTATTGGCTGCGGGATTGGGACCAGCTTGGCTAGTTTCCTGAGGTTCTGGGCGGTGGCAGCGAGCAGGAACTCATCGCGGACGCCACAGGGTCCTCGCAATCGCAGCCGGCCAAGCCGCAGGATGCGCTTGAGATGAGCGAACAGCATCTCGACTTTCTTCCGCTCACGGCATGAGACGGTGTAGGCCTCGGTCTTGGCGATGTCGCGTGCCATATCGCGGGCCCCTTCATGGATGCTGCGAGGCACCTTGCGGGCCGGCGTGTTGGGGCAGCAACGCTGCTTGAGCGCACAGCCATCGCAGTCATATTTGCTTGCTCGGTACATCAGGGTGGTCCCGTCGTTCACGACAGTCCCATTGGTGGCCAGGGTCTTACCACCCGGACAGCGATACAGGTCGGCGTTCTGGTCATATAAGAAGTCGCTGCGGGAGAAGGTATCGTCCGTTCGGGCGGATTTGTCGAAGACCGGGATATGTGGCTCGATCCCACGCGCATTGACCAGCCAATCCAGCATCTCGGCGGTACCGTAGGCGGAATCGGCAGCCAGGCGCTCGGGATAAAGACCGAACCTCTGATCGACACGATCGATCATGGTGCGGGCCGCACCGACTTCGGCCTGCCGGATTGCCCGTGTGGGCTCGACATCGACGATGATCGCAGCCTTCAGATCAATCAGATAGTTGTCGGAGTAGGCGAAGAAGGCATGGCCCTTGTGGGCGCCGGTCCATTGCGCGGCGGGATCCGATTTGGAGATGAACTTCGGCGTCACGGGGCTGGCGGCGCCCCAGGCCGCTTCATCCAGCCTGTCCAGATATTCCCGGACAGAGCGACGGGTCTGAGCGAGCGCAGGCCAATCGGTCTTCTCCGAGCCGGGAACCGAACGCTGCTTGTTGGCGTCGGCTGCGATCAGGCTGGCATCGACGGCAAAGCCATCACCGCCAACCAGCCCTTCCTCGATCGCTCTGGTGACGACGGTCTCGAACACATGCCGGAAGGCATCGCTGTCGCGGAAGCGGCCGTGCCGGTTCTTCGAGAAGGTTGAGTGGTCCGGCACCTCACCATCCAGCCCGAGCCGGCAGAACCAGCGATAGGCCAGGTTTAGATGGACTTCCTCGCACAGGCGCCGCTCCGAGCGGATGCCATAGCAATAGCCGACCAGCAGCATCCGGATCAGCAGCTCAGGGTCAATCGATGGTCGCCCGGTCGAGCTGTAAAACGGAGCCAGATGCGTCCGTAGTCCGTCCAGATCGACGAACCTGTCGATTGCTCTCAGCAGATGATCTGCCGGCACGTGCCGTTCCAGTGAGAACTCATAGAACAGCGCTGCCTGATCTACCCGGCGTTCGCCCATCATCGTTCGCACTCCTGCTTCGATAGCAGAAGTGAATCAGCATCATCCCCTCGCGACAACTGACGAGTTTTTCAACAAAATCCGCCAGAAGGGGACATCCTGAATGTGCCTGTGAAATAGATGCGACTTCAGCCGCAGCGCTAGGGAAACTCTGGCTGCACCGTGGGAGCAATAATAACGTCGTCCGGTTGTTTCTAGACGCACTGACGAGCGCGGCGCACCACAGCTTCCTAGTAGTCTGAGGATTGTCTGCTACCTATATAATTTTCCCGTATCGTTCAGCAGCCGGCGCGCGGATGCAGCGCGACGCTCGGGCCACTCCCGGTCAGGCGAGCGAACGGATTGCCGCTCTCATTAATCACGCAGCTGTTACCATGGGGACCGGTGGCGGTGACGCTTATGGCCTGGATATTCCAATTGTCGTCGGTCTCAGGGAA
Organism: uncultured Pseudomonadota bacterium; assembly: GCA_963822185.1. Taxonomy (GTDB): domain Bacteria; phylum Pseudomonadota; class Alphaproteobacteria; order Micropepsales; family Micropepsaceae; genus Rhizomicrobium. The sequence goes on along the minus strand of CAWGGT010000027.1, from coordinate 6,863 downwards.
GTGGTTATGCGAGGTCAATCTGACGCTGATCGCCCCGAATGCGGAGAGTTGCTCAGGCGTGTTGAGGCCAAACGTCTTGGTGTGGAGCGAATTGTTGCCCCAGCTGCCATCGCTTTCCGCCTTCAACGTGAACACCGGGGTCGAGCCGGGGAGTGAAACACTCGCGGTCGCCGAACTGTCGCCCCGCAGATCGTCGCCTCCGGTGCGGATGGCGAAGACCAAATGATCGAAGGTGATGGGCTGTGCCGGCGGCAGGCACGCGGATGTACCGATCACGACGGTTCCAACGCTACCTGTCAGGCGCGCGAACGGATTGCCGGACCGAAACTGCTGGCAGAGCACGACGCCGGTCGGGCTGAGCACGCGGACCATGACGCTCTGCACGTCCCAGTTATCCGGCGTTTCCGGGAAGGAGCCGTGCTGGCCGAGCGTAAGCGCAACTCGCCCGAGCAGCGTCTGAGTCGGCTGATTGAAGCCAGAGACGGCGATGTGGCCGGTACTATTGTTCCAGGAGGGTTGGTTCCTGGTCTTAAGGGTCACGGTCTCGAACGCGGCACCATTCGCGCGCTCTAGTGCCGCGGTGGCGGAACTATCGCCGCGCAAGTCGTCGTCGCCGGTGCGAATGGTGAACTGAACCGAGGGACCGAAACTCGTGACACAGCTCGATGAGGCGTTGCTCCACTGCTGCTGCACGGCATAGCGATTGGGACCCATGTTCACGATACCGGCGATTTGGTTGCAATTATCACCGATCTCGTTTCTTGAGGCGGAATCCCACCAGCTATTGCCGAGCGGGTCGGTGATCGCCTCGATGAATTCGTGTGTCATCAGCACGACTTCGCGGTCGGAGCTGAGCTGGCCGTTGGTTGCCGTGCGGATGCCTTCAGCGCATCCGGCGGTGGCGAAGCTGGCGTCGGACAGGTAGCCATATCGGACGTGGTTGCCACCCATATTGAAATTGTTGTGGTAGGCGCAGAACGATGAGGAGCCCCTGAACGTACAATTGGCGCCGTCTGGCTCGCACTCTTCGACCGGTTTGCCGGTATTCTTGACAACGCCGGTTATGACGAGGATGAGCGAGTTGCTGTCTAGGGTCCAATGGTTGTGTGCGACGGCGCGGCCTATCGAGGCCCGGATGTCGGAATCCTGCAACGGGTCGGCCTGGGTGCCGGCGTGTGGATACGCTGTGGTGTCGACCCAGTTGCCACCCAGGGCAACCGCGCCTGGGCGGTTCTGCAGAACGCACTGGTTGGAGCCGCACTGGCCGGGATACTGGGTCACAATGTTGAGATAGGGTGTGCCGGAGACATCGCCGGCAAAGCGTTGGAGCAAAGTTTCGAAATTACCGACCCCGTTGGCTTGTCCGGTGTCGAGCACCACGCCGCTGGACAGCCAGTAGACGAAGAACAACTTGGTCTGGTTCTGCATCGTCGGGCCGCCATGGTTGGACAGGTTGTTCGCCGCCCATGCGCCACCGGCCAGCAGCACTGCGAACGCCACAACAGCCGCGGACGCCCCGATGTCGTGCAACCGGCTCCGCCACGTCCATCCGCTCATTTCGCTTCTCCCCTGCATTTCGGCTGTGGATGCGCAAATTGCGAGGTGCGCCCGTTAAGGTTGTCCCGGCACCCGCCGTAGCTGGAACTACTTATTCTGTGGCGCCGGGTGCAGCTTGAACTGTTTCAGCTCCGGCAACCGGCGCAGTTTGAATTGCGTCTGCACGGCATCGAGTGTCACGGCCATATCTGCTCGCGCCGGTTGCAACGCCGGTGCGAATTGACGGCCGCGCACCAGCGGGGTGATCCCACTGCTGACCGCCGTCGCGAAATAGGCCCGTGCCGCGGGCGGGAGCTTGTCCGCATCGGCCACGCCGGCCAGTACTCTATTCGTCTGGACCGCCGGCAGAAGCCGGAGCTTGCGGCGGGCGACGAGGACGCTCACCAAGGAGACCGATGTCTGCGCACGCGAGACTGGCTGTTCGGGAAATAATTTCCGGCCGAGCGCACAGCCGAAGCAGAGCATCTGTCGGCGCAGGTAGGGCGTCAGCGCCTCGATCGCGGCGTAGTAGGGACTTCGAACGCGGCACGTCGGAGAATTGGATCGGATGAGATGGCTGCGGCAGGGCAAACATACGCTGCATGGCAATCGCGAACTCGCCCAAACTCGTCGGGATGTTCGGCGCGAACCGGTTGTCGGAAACGGGGCGCATGATCCCCTGAGAAACGACGCTATTGATGGCAGGCGCCGCCGCCGCGCGACCGCGCAAATCTGTGAGGCCACGTACCATCACGGAGTGATCGACGACAGCCCCCCCCGGGGTTGGCGGGCTGTGCCTGGGCGCAGGCCAGTGAGCCGGCAGCTAGAAGGCCGCCGAGAGCGGCGGTCAGCACTTTTGGAACGAGCGGAAACCGTAAGCGAGCATTCATGTCGCTTCCTCCGGCATGTGCAGGTGCGACAAACAATGTTTACATTGAAATTTTTCATGAAATAAATTTCAAGTTAAATTTCCGAAACCTAAAGCTGCGGGTACTACATGAGGCGCCCCGTTGAGTTCCAATGTCCCCTTTGGGGCGATTCCGTTGAAGAACTCAGGCTTGGAATGATCATTGAGAGGAGACGGCTGCGGCAGCAATATTGGATGCCGGGTGCCGTCCTACGTGGCCGGGACTGGCGTCGGTGCCGGGATCAGCTTGGCGAGCTTTCTGAGGTTCTGGACGGTGGCTGCGAGGTGGAACTCATCACGGGCGCCACAGGGGCCACGTAATCGCAGCCGGTCGAGCTTCAGAATCCGCTTGAGAGGCGCGAACAGCATCTCGACCTTTTTGCGCTGGCGGCGGGACGTCTTGTAAGCCTCTGTCTTGGCAATGTCGCGGGCCAGATCGCGAGCGCCTTCGTGGATTGAGCGCAGGATCTTACGCGCGGGCGCGTTTGGGCAGCATCGAGGCTTGAGGGCACAGTCATCGCAGTCGCGCTTGCTGGCGCGATAGCGCAACAGGCCGTTCTCATCAACGAACGCGCGCGGCATGCGGTAGGTTCTCTGGCGCTGTCGCAGCTCCTTCCCGCCTGGACAGATGTAGAGATCGCGCCCGTGGTCATACCTGAACTCGGCCCGTTCGAACGTTCCATCGCTGCGCCCGGACTTGTCGAACACCGGCACATGCGGCTCGATGCCTTGCTCATGGACGAGCCAGTTCAGCATGTCAGCCGTGCCGTAGGCGGTGTCGCCGATCAGCCTGGCGGGACAAAGATTGAAGCGATCCATCGCGCGCCGGACCATCCGCTTCGCCGCGAGGATTTCGGCCTGGCGGATTGCGGTTGTGGCCTCGACATCGACGATGATCGCGTTGTCGATATCAATCAGATAGTTGGTCGAGTAGGCGAAGAACGCAGGTCCGCGGTGGGCCGCAGTCCATCGCGTCGCCGGATCAGCCGGCGCAATAAACTTGGGCGTGACCTCGCTCGCCGCGCCGAAGGCGGCATCGTCGAGGACGGCGAGATACTCATCGACCGCGCGGCCGGCTGCAGCGGGCGGCAGCCCCGCTGCGCCCTCCACCCGATTGCGGTCACTCGCATCGGCCTGGATCAGGCTGGCGTCTACAGCAAAGCCTTCGCCGCCAACCAGCCTCTCATCGATGCAGCGTTGCAGGACGGTCTCGAACAACCGTCGCAACAAATTGCTGTCGCGGAACCGGCCATGGCGGTTCTTCGAGAAAGTCGAATGATCTGGAACATCGCCATCCAGCCCGAGCCGGCAGAACCAGCGATAGGCCAGGTTGAGGTGGACCTCCTCACAGAGCCGGCGCTCCGAGCGGATGCCGAAGCAATAGCCCACGATCAGCATCCGGATCAGCAGCTCGGGATCGATCGAGGGGCGCCCCGTCGTGCTGTAGAATGGGGCCAGGCTCGCTCGAAGGCCGTCGAACTCAACGAACCGGTCGATCGCCCTCAGAAGATGATCCGCCGGCACGTGCCGTTCCAACGAGAATTCGTAGAACAACGCTCCCTGATCCACTCGGCGCTCGCCCATCATCGCGAGCACTCCTGCTTCGCAGATGAAAGTGAATCAGCCCCAGCCCGCCGCGGCAACCGCAGAGCTTTTCAACAGAATCGCCCCAAAGCGGACATCCGGCGCCCGGGCTCAGAAACTCCACCCCAGCCTTGCGGTGACGGTGTTGTCGGACGAGCGGCTGGCCATCAGCCCGTCATAGCCGACGTGCAGCGTCAGATCCGGCGTGACGGCGATGTCGGCGCCGACCTGGGCGGTGGCCGCATCGCGGTCCATCGCAATGCCGGAGATGACCGAGGCCTGCCCCGTGGTGTTGAGCGTCAGGCTCTGGCGGGGCGTCGACAGACCGAAGCCGTGCTGCCAGCCCAGATCGAAGCGCGGCGTCACGCCGATGAAGCCAAGCGGAATCTGCGGGAGGATGGCGCGGATGCCCAGTGTGGCGAAGGTGGCCGAAGCGCTGGTGCCGGCCCCGGAGAAGCTGGCAAAGGCGCCCGTCTCCTTGAAGGCGTCGGCCTCGGCATGGACCCAGGCCAGACCGGCATGGGGTTCGAGGATGCCGCCATCGGCATGGATGCTGTAACCGGCCTCGGCAAAGACCTGTGCGGTGCGGCCGGACTGGCTGCCCCGGTCGGTCTCCGAGAAGGACGGAACAATGCGGGTGATATCGCTGTTGCCCCAGCCGAACGCGGCCCCGCCGCGCAGCGCCACTGCGTTGTCCGTCCAGCTTGCATAAGCGACCACATGGCCGCTGTCGCCGCTGGCATGGCTCATGGTGGCGGGGGTGGAGGTCCTGGAGGTCAGATAGGCACCGGCCAGGCCGACACGGAAACCACCGGCGAGCCCGATATCGACACCGGCGATGCCGCCGGAATGGTTGTGCGTGATGGCCGCGTCGTCGAACTTGCCGTATCCGGCAAAGCCCTGGCCCCAGACATTGATGCCGTCGGCGCTCGCGCCATCGATGGGTGTCACCAGATGGCCGAGAACGGCGTCCCGGATCATGCGTTCGTCGCTGATGGCCGTGGTGGTGCGGGTCGCATAGATCTGCCCGCCCCTGGGATCGACGATCGGCAGCAGGGAAAGGATCGCATTGTGCGCGTCATAGCTGAGGAACGCGGTGTAGCTGTAGGGCAGATTGACGGTCGCCGTGCTGGCAAAGGTGCCGCTGAGCGTCCCGCCCGCGTTGATGAGCGTGTATCGGGTGCCCGGCGTATAGGTGCCGTTTGCAAAGCTGGTCGTCAGGCTGCCATCAATCGTGGCGTTGCCGGTGACGATGGTCTCGTCGGCAGCGCCGGGCGAGACCTGCACGGCGTAGACTCGAACCAGATGACAGCGCCAGGTCGCCGTTCACCGTCACGGTGCCGATGGAATTGCCCGGCGCCAGGACGCCGCCGCTGGCGATGGTGGTGGAGGGCAGGAAGCCGGTGCCGCCGATGGTGCCACCTGCATTGACCCTCAGCGAACTTGACGATGCAATCGAGCCGTTCACCGACAGCGTGCCGGCATTCACCGTGGTCGCACCGGTATAGGTGTTGGTACCGGAGAGGATCAGATTGCCCGTCCTTTCCTTGGTCAGCGAACCGCCGCCGCCGCCTTTAAGACCGCCGTCCTGCGATCACGCCGGAGAAGGTAGTCGACAGGTTGGTATCGCCGACCGCGAGATTGTTGCCGCCAAGGAAAACATCGCCATCGCCTTCGATCGAACCGGCCGTGGTACCGCCATTTGTGAGCCCGGAAATATCGAGCGCGCCGGTGCCGTTCAGGATGAAGCGCGCGCTGCCGCCGCTGGCGGAATCAGAGACGGTCGTCGTGCCACCATTGTTGTTGGTGATGGTGGCGCTGTCCGCCGTGCTGGTGTCGAAGAATTCCAGAAAGCTACCGGAATTGTTGGTGAAGGCGGCGCTGCCGGCCGTGGCGCCGGAGTAGAAGACCAGAAAGTTGTTGTTGGTGATCGTGGCGCTGCCGGCTGTGCTGGTGTTGGCGAACCGCATCAAGCCGTTGTTGATGATATTGGCGGCGCCCGCCGTGCTGGTGTCGGCGAATTCCAGATAGAAGTTGTTGGCGATGGTGGCGCTGCTGGCCGTGGTGCTGCCGAAGAAATATGCGTTGCCGTTGTTGGTGATGGTGGCGCTGCCCGCCGTGGCGGTGCCGAGATAGTCCATCTCACCGCTGCCGTTGGTCGTGATCTGGCTCGATGCCAGCGAGCCGCTCAGCGCCAGCGTGCCGGAGTTGACCGTCGTATCCCCGGTATAGGTATTGGCGCCGGACAGTGTCAGCGTCTTGCCGCTCGTGCCATCGAGGATCAGGCCCAACTGGCTTGCACCATCGACGATGTTGCCGGAGAAGGTCGTATCCGCATTCGGCTTCACGGTAAGGGTCGCCGCCGAACCGCCGGAGTTGGTGATCGTGCCTGTGCCGTCCAGGTTCCCGACCCTTGTATCGAAACCGTTTGTATCCAGCGTGCCGGTTACGGTGGTTGCTTGCCCGGGGACGAAGTAGAGCATGTTGTAGGCGGTGACGCTCTGTCCCATCTTGAGCGTGCCGCCGGCAATGTCGACGCTGTTGTTACCAGTGATTAAAACGGAACCGGCAATTGTGGTGACAACCGTACCGGTATCTGTCGCCGAGCCGAAGGTGATCTTCGAGCCCCAGTTCAGATTCGTTGTGGTCAGGTTGAGCGTCTTGCCACTCGCGGCGCTGATAACCGATCCCGTACCAGTGATTTTGGTCGTAGATAAGCTCACATTGTCATCCACCGCCGCGCGGAATGTGCCGCCATTGAGATTGATGTCGGTCGCGCTGGCGAGGCTGCCACCATTCAGCTGGAATATGCTGCCGTCCAGATTGAGTGTTGTCG
>CAWGGT010000026.1:0-229672 GCA_963822185.1 uncultured Pseudomonadota bacterium | reverse complement strand
TTCGGCGCGCGCCGGCCACACCTCGATCTCGACCCGATGGCGGCAGACCATGTGGTGGTAGACATCGACGATGCCGCGGTGCTCACCGCCGAAGCGGCCATGGCTGCCGTGATGATGATGCCCGTGTCTCACAGCTCTCTCCGTTGATCCTCGACGATGGTCTCGATGGTGGCGCTGACGATGCGCTCGGCGAGACCGCCGAATCTCGGCCTCGGCGCGGCAGTGGCCGGTCGCGTGCAGGTCGAACTCGGTTTCCTTCCTGCCGATCACGCCCTGGGTGTGGATGCCCGAGGTCTTGAACGGTGCTTGAAGGGCTTTAATGTGCAGGCCGAATGGGCAGACTCATCGGGGCGACCACGCGCCGGCGCAGGAAGGGGACGGCGACGGTGACGGGAATTTCGCCGAGATTTACCTGCACATCGCTCGTGACAAAAGTTGACGTCGCCCTGAAATGCGACTTCGAAGTCGACCGGCTTACTCGGGACGCGCAGATGGACGTCGGGATGGGTGGCAAGGGCAATGCGGGATGCCTCGGTCATGATCGCGCCTTTCCGCCGTCCTGCATGGGCGCGTCGGTGGCGGTAAATTGTGTTCGGCCAGATTGCTGAACATCGCATCCACTGTCTTGTTGAAGATGTTCGAAACCGTGCAGGGCTTCGGTAATCTCAGGGCAATTGTCGCCTTCGATCTCGATCTTCACCATCGGTCCAAGCTGGATCGACATATAGATTTTCGGCATCGCGCCCTCGCCGCTACCTATGGCCGTTCGCCGGTTTCGCCGGACGGCGCTTGCTTGCCGTTCCCGGTGCCGGCGGAGCCGTTGGGCCCATGGCCATTGGCGCCATGGTCATTGGCGCCGCCGTTCATCTCGTTCAGGCTTTCGTCGAGATCGTGGATTGTGCGCGCCAGCCCGTCGAGCGAGGTCAGCAGCACGTTTAGCACCGCTTTCTCGCGGTCGTTGACGCCGCGATACATCTTGTCGATCTGCCGGCCCAGCACCTGCCCGGCCTGGCGATTCCGCTATTCCTGGCGGCGTTCGCGCAGCATGCTGCTGAACTGGCTGACGACCGACAGCACGCCATAGAGCATGTCCATCGGGAACTCGGTGTCATTCACGCGATCGTCAGCTTCCGCATAGGCCGGCACCGCGGGCATGCGAGGGTTTCTGGCCCGTTCGATTTGCCAGACGCCATAGAGCTCGACAGATTCTTGCGGGATGGCCCTGATTCCGTCCGGTGAAGCCTCCCCGGGCGGCATCGAACTGGAAGGGCGCGCGCCGAGCTTTTTCGCGATTGTCGATCCGAAGCAGTGGTTGCTCTCCGCGCAGATGGCCAGCGGCGTGCAACTCCTGAATGTGGAGCCCGACCTTGTCGATGAGTTGGGGTCCGGGGATCGCTGCACTATCACTCATAAACCGCCCAAGCGGAGCCTCCGTTGACTTTTTGTTGCCGGTGCTTTTCGACCCGCGTCAGGTAGTAACGCGTGAGAAAGGCGATCAGCAGATCGCGGCCGTCGCCGGACGGAAGACTGCTCGAGAGCCCCGCACATAGAGATGGAAGATCGCCCTGAGCGTGCGCTCGGGGTCCTTCACCTGATTCATGAAGGTGATGCGATTGCTCTGGAGGTCGGAATAGCAGTCGCCGTGATCGTCGATATACATGACGAGCGCGCCGGCCGAGAAAATTGCCGAGAGATAGGCCAGTGGCAGATCCGGCAGCAGAAATGCCGACAGCACAAGAATGGCATGGCCGCTGCGGTTGCGGGCGCAGCGCTTGAGCTGGTTCAACCGGCCGCGATCGCCGCGTCCCGCGTCGCGCGCCGGCAGGCTGCGCAGATCGACATCCTGTTTCTGCGCCGCATAGAGCTGCAGGATCGACTGGCGCACCGTGGGATGTAGGATGTCGCGCTCGGCGAACAGCCGGGACATGATGACATAGAACAGGCGCTCGCGATCGCTGCGCAATTCGAACCAGCCTTCGGTCAAGAGCACTTCGAGGCGCTGCAGATAATCGCGCGTGGCGTCTTCGCCGAAATCATCGATGAAACTGTCGGCCAGAAAGCAGCAGGCGCCGAACAGGATGCCGATGCGCTGGCGCCGCGCGTCATAGACATGGCCGGTGATCTCGGTGCAGGCGTGTCCGACCACGCTCATCTTGGCGCTGAGTTCGAGCATCTTGCGATACTCGAACAGTCCGTCGTGCAGCATGGCGGGGTTATAGGCCCGCACCAGCGGTTCCAACTCGGCGGCGACACGTTTTCGGTAAAGTTGAATCAACTGATCGACCCGGGCCGCGGCGGGGCTCGAGTTTGAGATGCAAGGCCGAAGCATATTTGCGCTGTGCTTTCATTAGCACTCGCTGTTTGACAGAAAATGCGACCTGCCTGCTTCCTGTCCCCGCCGCCAGATCAGTGCGAGGACAAAACCCCGTCCGAAAAGTACGTTAGGTTTTGAATGTTATCATCATTACGTGACTATTGACACGGTCGTATGGATGTTTTGGGCATTAGGAGAAGGGGCGAACAAGGAATATTGTCCAGCGCCGCAGCTTCCGTGCTCGAGGCTTGCCTACTGTCGTCCGCGAAAGCACCCGATCTTAACCGCCTGATTTCATGGGCATCGTCGCCAACCGCCCAATCTGCCGGACAATCCGGAGCCGTTTGTGGTTCAGATCGGTACAGCCCCCGGTGATATTACCCAGATGGTCTGTGACCGATCTGTGATCCGTACGGATGGTTGGCTAGCCGACGCCTTTTTTCCAGCCTGTCGTCCCGGTCTGGGCGTCAGCGAGTGGCGGTCCATGAACCGCCCGTCGGCGCGCGAGTGCCAAATTTCCAGGTCCGCTTGCGCCAAATAAACGGCCACGTGCTCGCGCCACGCACGCGCCGCGTTTGCTGCGTATTCATCCTGACAAATTGTCGTTGCCGTGGCCTGGCGTGTTGCTCTTGTCGCTACGCGCGATCGCGCAAAACTCGGCGCCCGACTGGGTTCTTTTGCTCCGCCGTGGAGAGGGCGATAGCGCTCGCAGCGGCGAGTAGTCTGCAGAATATAAGTAAATTCATCTGCTTAGTGCGCAGGTCTGGGCGTTCCAACTTCGGGAGCTCCCTCGAGGCCGCTCCGAATTCGCTCAGAATCGAGAGCAGATTTCGTCCCGACTGCCCCCTGCGCCATTCATTCTCCGACGAACTGGCAATGTGAGACCGCCCGCGCGGACGCAAACGCGCGCAAGCATGCCGTCAGTCGACCACTGACAGCTGACAGCCATCCGCGCGTTTCGCAGGTGTCAGCGGGCGCAGCGTAGGACATGCCTCGAATGGAACACGGCAGATGGCGTGATGCCGCCGCTGCCTCTCAACGCGCGTTCTGCACGCGCACCAGCGTGGTTGCGATCTGGGGCGCCGTCTCGTCAGCCATCCCTCGGACGGAGACGGGTGCAAGGTGGGCATAGCGCTGGGTGGGAAGCGGGTGGCTCGTTCGCGGCTCATCCCCTGCGCTTCGCCGTGCTCCGCCAAAAGGGCTCCGCTGCATGCGCGAGGCAATTTGTGGCCCGCTCACGCGCGCCATGCCGGCAGGGCCCCGTTCCGATGCCGATTGACAGGCTCAGACGCTTCACTCGTGCGGCAGTCGGGCGAGCCGGCCACAAATTCACATGCATCGCCCATGTGCCGCCGCCATGACCTCGCAAAAGACTTGCAAAAATAAATACAACCTATATTTGCCGGATATTTCAAACTATATAAGTATAGTTCAAGTAATTAAAGAAAAGTCATATAATCATCATCTTGTAATGAAGCATATAGTTGATATTTTCTGGCGATAACTTCCGGGAGAATTCCTCTCTTAGAGAGTTGAATTTTTCCAGAAGGCCAGCGAATTCACGTGATGACTCAAAATTGATGTCTGGTAATGTCAGATTTTGTTTGATAGCCAGTCACCTCGTTCTTTGGGGGGAGGTATCCATGCCTCTCGGCATCGTTTGGCGTTTCAGCGCTGGCTGAAGCGTCTTTTGAATTGCGCCCCCCGCCCAGCACTCGGAAATGAAAAAAGACGGGGATTATCTAGATGTTGATGTTGAATCTACGCAGCGGGGTGTCCATCGGTGCGCTTGCCGCCGCCCTTGCGACGCCGGCCATGGCACAGAGCCAGCCGGTGTCCCTGCCGTCGTCCGGCATTCAAGAGGTCGTCGTGACCGCCACGCGGCGGACCGAGAACATGCAGAGAGTGCCGGTCGCCGTGACGGCGATGGGCGAGCAGCAGCTGGCCAATCTCGGCGTCAGCACCTTCAGCGATTATCTCAAGCAATTGCCCAACGTGACCGCCGGCGGCAGCGGTCCGGGGCAGAACACGATCTATATCCGCGGTCTTGCCTCGACCACGCCGAACCTGACCACGGCCGGCGTCGCGGGCCTGGCCCCCAATGTTTCGCTCTACCTCGACGATCAGCCGATCTCGCAGCCCGGGCGCAATCTCGACGTCTATGCCGCCGATCTCAAGCGGATCGAGGTTCTTTCCGGTCCGCAGGGAACGCTGTTCGGCGCGAGCTCGCAGGCCGGTGTGGTCCGCCTGATCACCAACAAGCCGGACCTCTCCGGCTACCACGCCACGGGCAAGGCCGAAGTCTCGGGCACCCATCATGGCTCCGTGAGCTACAAGGTCCAGGCCATGGTCAACCTGCCCGTGACCGACAATTTCGGGCTGCGCGGGGTCTTCTACCACGATCACCAGGGCGGCTATATCGACAACGTCCATGGCACGCGCACGGCGGCCAGCTCTGCGCGGTTCCGCCCCGCCGGCACGGTGCGCTACAACGGCGTGCCGGTGAGCGCGACGCGCGCCGGCTTCCAGGCTGGCGCCGATCTGTCGAACGTGACTTTCCTGCCGCCGACAACGCGGGACTGGTGAAGAACAATTTCAACGACACCGACTATACCGGCGGCCGCGTGTCGGCGCTTTGGCAGATCACCCCCGACTGGAAGCTGACCGTCGAGGAGACGCTCCAGAGCGTGAAGTCCGACGGCGTGTTCTTCGCCGACCCGACGCTCGGCCTCGACAATCCTTCGGTGCAGCAGCTTCGAGCCCGACCATCTCGACGACCGCTTCAGCAACACGGCCTGGACGGTCGAAGGCCGGCTCGCGCAGCTCGATCTGGTCTATACCGGCGCCTACACCGATCGCACCACCGACCAGCGGGTCGACTACACCGACTACCTGTTCGTCGGCCAGTACCTGCCCTATTACATCTGCGACGGTTCGGTCACCTATCCGGGCGCGGCCGATCCGAGCGGCACCTGCCAGGCGCCGAACCTCTATGTGAAGTCGCATTCGAACGCGAGCGTCCTGACGCAGGAATTCCGCGTCAACACGCCCGAAGATGAGCGTCTGCGCGCGACCGGCGGCGTGTTCTACTCGCATTCGGTCCTCAAGGAACGCAACGACTTTGCCTATCCGGGCAGCATCGCGGCGGCGCCGTTCGGCCCGTTCGCGCCGAACTATCCCTTCCCGGGTGCGTGGCAGAGCGAGCCGGGGCCGTTCCCGGCCGGGCGTGATCTTCCGCAACGACGTCAAGCGCACCGACAACCAGTTCGGCCTCTATGGCGAAGCCTCGTTCGACCTGGTGCCCAACAAGCTGACGGCGACGTTCGGCGCGCGCTATTACAATGTCGGCGTGGGCTTTGCCGGCACCGCGAACAGCAGCTTCTGCAACAGCGGCGCCGCGGCCGACCAGAACGCCTTCGGCACCAACATCTCCGATCTCTACAACGGCGACGGCCAGTACACCTTCGTCGGCAGCTGCAACGCCGGCGCTGCGCCAGACCTTCCACAAGGGGCAGAGCATCGCCGACATCATGGCTGCCGGGCTCTCGCAAGGCACAGGCGACGCAGGTGTTCAATGCGCTGAGCGCACCCAGACAAGGCGCGCAGCAAGGGCACGATCTTCAAGGGCACCCTGACCTACAAGCCGACCGATGCCCTGCTGTTCTATGCCACCTATTCGGAAGGCTTCCGCCCTGGCCTGCTCAACCGTCCGGGCGGCGCCCAGGGGCCGAACGGCTATACCGTGCCGTTCGCGCTCAAATCCGACACGATTCACAACTACGAGCTGGGCTGGAAGACCCAGATGTTCGATCACCAGCTGCAATTCAACGGCAGCGCCTTCTATGACGAGATCGGCCGTCTGCAGACCACGATCTTCGATCCCAGCATCACCAACCTGTTCTTCTCGGACAACGCGGCCGATGCGCGGATCTACGGCATCGAAGGCAATTTCACCGCTCGCGCCGAACAGTGTGCCGGGCCTGACCATCTCCGGCGCCTTCTCCTTCCTCGACACCAAGATCACGAAGGTGCTGACGCCGACAAACGACGTGAAGGTGGGCGAGCCGCTTGCCTATGCGCCGGACTTCCAGGGCAATCTGCGCGCTCGCTACGAGTGGGAAATCGGCGATGGCATGATCGCGCATGTGATGCCGCAGGTCGTGTACTCGGCCTCGAAGTATTCCGACATCATCACCATCAACAGGCTGAAGCTCGCGTCCTACACGACCTTCAGCATGACGGTGGGCGTCGACAAGGGCCGCTGGTCGCTCGAGCTCTTCGGCGACAACCTGACCGACGAGCGTGCGCAGGTTTCGGGCGATTTCTACTATGACCGTCCGCGGGTCTACGATAAACCGGCCGATGACCGTTGGTTTGCGCGCAACCTTGCGGTACTGACGCCAGAAGGCGAAACTACTCCGGGAAGCGGCGCGATCGGCCGATCGCGCCGCTTCTCTCTTTCAGGGCGATGACAGGACATGGCCGAAAGCAACGAAAACCGCGCCGCCGCACTCAAGGCGGCGCAGGAGGCACTCCAGGCCGGCGACTTTGCCCAGGGGCTGGCGCGTGCACAGTCGCTGCTGGATGGCGACGCTGGCGATGCCGAAGCGCTTTATATCGCGGCCGTCGCCTGTCGTTACCTGTCCCGCTACGATGAGGCGCAGGGACTACCTCGCCCGATTGCATGCCGCGTCACCCGAATATGGCCGGGCCTGGCAGGAAAGCGGTCATCTCGCCCGGGCGCAGGGCGACAGCAATGCCGCCCTTGCCGCCTATGCCCGCGCCTGCCGCTTCAACCCGATGCTCGAGGCGAGCTGGCGCGCGCAAGCCGAGCTGCTCGCCGCCGCCGGCCGTCCAGGCCGAAGCCGACGCGGCACGGGCGCAAGCCAGGCGCGTCGCGGCGATGCCGGTCGAACTGGTCGCCGTCGGGCAACCACCTCTATGAAGGCCGCCTGCTGCGCGCCGAAGAAATTTGCCGCCACTTCCTGAAGAAGCAGCCACGCAATGTCGAGGGCATGCGCCTGCTGGCCGAGATCGGCAGCCGCTTCGGCGTGCTCGACGATGCCGAATTCCTTCTCGAAAGCGCCGTGGCCTTCGATCCGGACAATGTGCAGCTCGGCTCGACTATATTCAGGTCCTGCGCAAACGGCAGAAGTTCGAACGCGCACGCGAGGAGGCCGAGGCGCTTTATGCGCGCGATCCGGAAAATCCGCGCTTCCAGTCACAGCTCGCCATCGAGAGCATGCAGACCGGGGATTACGACCGCGCCTTCGCCCTGTTCGATGCGGTGCTGCAGAAGGTTCCCGGCGATCCGGCGACGCTGACCTCCAAGGGGCACGCGCTCAAGACGATCGGCGAACAGGACGACGCCATCGCCGCCTATCGCGCCGCCTGCGCGGCAAAGCCCGATCAGGGCGACGCCTGGTACGCGCTCGCCAATCTCAAGACCTACCGCTTCACCGATGCCGAACTGGCCGCGATGCGCGGGGCAGTGGAGCGGCCCGACATCGCCTTCATGGATCGCGTTCACCTCTCCTTCGCGCTGGGCAAGGCTTACGAAGACCGCGGCGAGTACGAAGAGTCGTTCCGCTTCTACGACAGCGGCAACGCGCTCAAGCGCCAGCAGACGCGCTATGACGCCGACAAGATGACCGCCGAACTCAAGGCGCAAGCCGAGTGGTGCACGCCCGAACTGTTCGCACGCCATGCAGGGGCCGGCTGCAAGGCGCCGGACCCGATCTTCATCCTGGGCCTGCCGCGCGCCGGCTCGACCCTGCTCGAGCAGATCCTCGCCTCGCACAGCCAGATCGACGGAACGCTGGAGCTGCCGAACATCCTGGCGCTGGCCCATCGCCTGCGCGGGCGGCAGGCCGGCCAATCGCTCTATCCCAAGGTGCTGCACGAATTGACGCGCGAACAGCTTCGAGGCGATGGGGCGCGACTATATCGAAAACACCCGCATCCACCGGCAGGGCGCGCCCTTCTTCATCGACAAGATGCCGAACAATTTCCGGCATATCGGCCTCATCCACCTGATCCTGCCGAATGCGAAGATCATCGATGCGCGCCGCGCGCCGCTGGATTGCTGCTTCTCGTGCTTCAAGCAGCTCTTCGCCGAAGGCCAGGAATTCACCTATGGACTGACCGAGATCGGCCGTTACTACACCGATTACGTCGAACTCATGCGGCATTGGGATGCGGTGCTGCCCGGCAAGGTGCTGCGCGTGAGCCACGAGGACGTGCTGGGCGATCTGGAAGGCCAGGTGCGGCGGATGCTGGATTTCCTGGGCCTGCCTTTCGAGGAGGCGTGCCTCGATTTCCATCGCACGGACCGTGCGGTGCGCACGGCAAGTTCGGAACAGGTCCGCCGCCCGATCAACCGCTCCGGCGTGGATGCGTGGAAGCCCTACGACGCCTGGCTGGGCCCGCTGCACGACGCACTCGCCCGGTCATGAGCGCGCCCGATGTTGACCGGGAGGGGAGAGAAAATTCCCCATTTATATCCTTGCTAGCGCTCAATGCGCCGGCGATCGACCATATTGCTCCGATTGAAGAACGTCCCGCAGAGCAGTGTGAACGGCAGACTGTCCCCTGCGCCATTGCCGCAATCGCTTAGCAAAGCTGCGATTTTTTCAGGCTTTCCCTAGCTACAAACTAGCGACCAGCGAGTCAGTATCTGGTCGCCCCGCGCATTCACAAACGCGCGCAAGCATGCTGTCAGTCGACCACTGACAGCTGACAGCCAACCGCACGGTTGCTGACTGTCAGCCGGCAGGCGGATGAGATTGTCGAAAATGCTTCGAGAGAGGGCCGGCAAAAGCGCGCGCCAGGGCGGCGCTTCTCACTGCGCGCTTTGCACGCGCCCCAGCATGGTCGCGATCTGGCTCGCGGTCTCGTCCGCCATCCCGCGTACCGAATCCGGCGCAAGGTGGGCATAGCGCTGCGTGGTGAGCGGGTGGCTATGGCCGAGCATGCTGCCAACGGCATACAGGCTCGTTCCGTTCGAGACCGCAAGCGACGCAAAGGCATGCCGCAGGTCGTGCAGCCGCAGATCCGCCAGCCCGGCCCGGTTGCGAATCCGCTGCCAGGGTTTCTGGATGCCGATGAAGTGTGTGCCCGGCTTGCTACCCGGCAGCACAAATGGATTGCCCGCTGTGCGGGGGAGTTGCGCCAGCGGTTGCAGCGCCGGGGTCGTGATGCCCAGGTTCCGCCGTCCTGTCTTGCTGTCCGATAGCCGGGCGACCCCACGGCATCCTGCAGCGCGGTGAGCGTCAGGCCGAGGCGGGCCGAGCATTGAATTTCGGCAACGTATGAACCGCATGGACCGTAAGATCTCGTCCATCCTCGCGTCGTGAGGCGGCGGGATTGTCGATCAAGCGGTTGCAAGACCTGTCATTTCTTCGACACGCCGCAGCGGTGCGTACGGCCAGCGTTGTCCGCGCAGGGCCGCAATGCGCGGCCGGCCAATCCGGGCTGACACAAATTCTTCGCAGGCCGGGTGTTCATTGCGCGCACTGGCTGGTGGGAACAATGGATATTCTTCTTGTCGAAGACGATCCCAAGACTGCGCTCTATGTCACCGAGGGCCTGCAGACGCATGGCCATGAGGTGCATTGGGCAGCGACCGGCGCTGACGGCCTCGTACAGGCCAGGAACGCCGGCAGCAACCTCGTCATCGTCGACCGCATGCTTCCGGTTCTTGATGGTCTGTCGCTTGTCAGGCAGTTGCGAACGGAGGGCTTCGATGGCCCCACCCTGTTTCTTACGACCATGAGCGACCTCGACGACCGCGTCGAAGGTTTGAATGCCGGTGCCGACGACTACCTTGCCAAGCCGTTCGCGCTTCCGGAACTGCTGGCTCGGGTCAATGCCCTGCTGCGCCGCGCACCTCAGCGCCGCGATTCGCGGCCGACCCATCTGCATCTCGGAAATCTGGAAATGGATCTGCTGGGACGCAGGGTGGTGCGTGCCGAACGCGAGATAGATCTTCTGCACCAGGAATTCCGCCTACTCGAATATCTGATGCAGAATGTGGGCCAGGTGGTGACGCGCTCGATGCTGCTCGAGCATGTCTGGGGGATGAAATTCGATCCGCAGTCGAACATTGTCGAGTCTCATATCAGCCGGCTGCGTTCGAAGATCGACCGTGGTTTCTCGCCCGATATGATCCATACGATTCGGGGGGCGGGCTATACGATCCGCGCCTAAAAGGCTGATCGGCAGCGAGAGCTTTCGTCACGCCGCGGTCTATGCGTTGTTGTTTGTCGGTTTGATGGCCGTGCTGATTGTGTTCGTCTATGTGGCGGTCGATCAGGGCTTCAAGGCCAATCTCCTGCGTGCGTCCGACGACGATCTTCGTGCAATCGGGAAGGCCTATGCAACCGCGATTCCCCGCAGCCGCGGTGAACACGAAGCCGAGGAGATGATCGGGGACCGTACGATTGCATCCGATGCCGAAGATCGCTTTCTGTTGCAGCGCGGCTCCGGGCACAGGCTTGCGGGAAACCTGCCTGCCATGGCGCCGCGAGCGGGCGTCTTCCATATTCCTTATCTGCAGAGCAGAAAATTTTCGGGTGCCGATTCCGGGCATGAGATTCTGGGCCGCGGCAAATTCATTGCCCCAGGGCTTTACGCGTTCGTGGGACGCGACACATTCGGAATTCGCCAGAGCGAGCACCGGATCGTTCTCATCTTTGCCTGGGTGCTGGATGCCGGCATTGTGCTTGCCGGTCTGAGTGGGCTTTGGTTGAGCCAGCGCTTCTTGCGGCGCGTCGATGCCATAACCGACACTTGCTACGCGATCATGGCGGGCCGTCTCAGCGACCGCATTCGGACCAAAGGCGCGGGTGGCGAACTTGAACGGCTTGCGACGACGGTCAATGGCATGCTCGATCGAATCCAGGCCCTGATGGAGAGCTTGAGGCAGGTCAGCAATGACATCGCCCATGATATGCGCACACCGCTGACGCATCTGCGCGCCAGCCTCGAGAAGGCGCATGCGCGGGCCCGCTCGACGCAGGACTACGCCGTCGCAGTGGAACAGGCGATCGGGGAGGCTGACTATCTGCTCAATATGTTCGCGGCGCTGCTGCGCATCGCCCGTATCGAGGCGGCCGGCCGCCGCGAGACCTTTTGTGACATCGATCTCGGCGAGCTGCTGCATTACGCCTGTGAACTCTACGCGCCGCAACTGGAGGATGCCGGGCATATGTTCGGATTCTCCGTCGACGGAGCCGTGCCGGTCATGGGCGACTGGCAGATGCTTCTGCAGCTTGTCACCAATCTCCTCGACAATGCGCTCCACCATACCCCGACGGGAACGGCCGTGACCGCATGGGCCGGGATCGAGGGCGGTGCGCCCACTCTGGTCATCGCCGACAACGGGCCGGGAATTCCAGAGCCGGACCGTGATCGGGTTTTCCGCCGCTTCTTCCGGGGCGAGCGAAGCCGCACAACGCCGGGCAGCGGCCTCGGTCTTTCCCTGGTGGCGGCAATCGCAGAGCTGCACGGGGCCAGTATCGAGCTTCAGGACAACGGGCCGGGCATTCGCATGCTGGTCCGGTTCCCGGGCATCGACGTTCGCGAGGGTACAAGGCCGTTACGGTCCCCCAAGGCGCAGAGACCGCATATGGCTTCGACCAATATTGATTTTCTATAACCTTTCTTTGCCGACCGGTCATCGAACTGAATCCGAATTGCCGAATGTCAGTCCCTATTAGGTGCGAATTGCAGGGGCGAGGGGTTCGCACCCGAGATTGCGTGGTGAGGGGATTGGCAGATGATGAGGATGAAAAAGAGTGCCCGGCTTTTGGGCACGACGGCGGCGGCTGCCGTCTTTCTGGCGCTTGGCCAGGCAGCGTATGCAGATGGCAGCGCGCCATCGGCGAACATCGAGACCGTGGTTGTGTCGGGAACGCGCGACCAGGCGGTCGACGTCAAGAAGAATGCGTCTGTTGTCATCGACATTGCGCCGCTGGATCAGATTCGCTCGCTGCCGGATGCCAATGCGGCGGAAGCGTTGCAGCGCCTGCCGGGCATCTCCATGGAATCGGACTTCGGCGCCGGCCGTTACATCAACATTCGCGGCATGGACGCCGATCTCAATGGCACGACCTATGACGGTGTGCGCCTGATGGCCAACAATCCGCAATCTCCCCAGGGCGGCGCGCGCGCGGTGGCCTTCGATGCCTTTCCGGCGGGAATTCTCGGCGGTCTGGAAGTCATCAAGTCGCTGACGCCGGAGATGGACGCCGAGGGGCTTGGCGGCGTGGTCAACATCCAGCCGCGCCATATCCCGGAGGGCGCGGATCATGTCTTTGACGCCTCCATCGGCGGCGGCATCGAAACGCTGCGCAACATGGGCGTCTACAAGGGCGATATCACGGTCGGCAAGCGCTTCTTCGACGATAAGGTCTCGGTGATCTTCAGCTACGGCTATTTCAAGGACGATCGCGGGATCGACGATATCGAAGCCGATTACATCAACGACCCGACCACCGTTCCGGCCGGCACAAGCGCCTTCCTGACGAAGAAGGCCTTCGACGATGTGCAATATCGCCGGTACCAGTATCATCGCACGCGCCAGGGCTATGGCGGCGGCATCACCTTCCATCCGAATTCGACGACGGAGCTCTATCTGCGCGGGTTTCATGCCGGTTATATCGAAACCGCGAACAAGCAGGAATTCGTCCTGAATGGTCTGGCCGATAACATCGCCAGCGTCGATAATGCGACGGGCGATTTCACATCCCACGGCGTGAGCCCGTTCTATTCCGACATCAACACCAAAGAGAGATTGGGTAACGATCTGATCGAGGTTGGCGGCAGCACGCTTCTTGGGGATGCCGTGAAGATGGATGCGCGTCTGTCCTGGACCAAGGGTTCCGACGCGTTCCCCTATGCCGTCAACGCGCGCTTCGTCGATCCCACCAACGTGAATGTTGTTTACAACAATACCAACCCCAATCGACCCACCTACAAGGTCCTCGGTGGCGTCGACCCGACTGATCCCGCGCTCTATACCAAGCTGTCGAAGGGCAATGGTCCGTCCCGGAACAGCGACCGGGAATATGCCGGGGTCATGAACCTGTCCACGCCGCTCGATCTTGTGGGCAATGGGGGCGAGCTTAAATTCGGCGCCAGCGTGCGCGAACGCACCCGTCAGCAGCAGGACTACGGCGCGGACTTCGTCGTCAGCGCGCTTTCGCTGAAGGACTATGTCAGCGGCCCGGACATCTTCTATTACAACGGCGAGTACAATATTGGCCCGCAGCCGATCTACAGCAAGTTGCTGACGATCCCGCAAACACCGCTGACCGCAGACCCTTCGACCCATGAAGACGACAACGAGAATGTCTATGCCGGTTATGTGCAGTACAGTACCAGCTTCGGCAAACTCGATGTCGTGGGGGGTGTGCGCATCGAACAGACCGATGGTACCTATCGCGCCAATGCCATCACGACCGACGCCCTGGGCAATACCGTCATCACGCCAAGCATCGACAAGCACAGCTATACGAATTTCTTCCCGGATATCAGCTTCAAATACGCCTATAGCGACGCGCTACAGTTCCGGCTTGCCTACTCGACGGCGATCGCCCGCCCGGGCTTCAACCAGATCACGGCTTCCCGGTCGATCGATTTCTTCAACGCGACACCGCGCATCACGCAGGGCAATCCCGACCTGAAGCCGACACTCGGCCGCAGTGTCGATCTGATGGCCGCCTACTACCTGCCGCATGGCGGCATTGCGTCGATCGGCATTTTCTACAAGGCGTTCGAGAATTACATCATCCCGACGCAAGCGACCAACGCCGCCAACGTCACCGGGTTTATCGGCCAGAAGGTCGATCTGACCAGCTTCTCGAATGTGGGGTCGGCGCATGCCCAGGGCGTGGAACTGAATTACAGCCAGCAATTGGAGTCCCTGCCCGGACTGCTGTCCGGGCTCGGCATCGAGGGCAACCTGACTTACGTCGAATCCAGCGGCGAAATCCGCCCGGGCGAGAAGCATACGCTGCCGCAGACCTCGCCCTTCAATTACAATGCCGGGCTCTTCTACCACCACGGCCCGGTTTATCTGAAGTTGGCGGCGTCCTACGTTTCGACCAATCTGTGGGCCGTCGGCGACAGCACCGCGACCGACATCTATTCGCAGGGGCGCTTCCGCCTCGACTTCGGTGGCACATATGATGTCACGGACCAGGTGCAGATCTATGCCGACGTGAAGAACATCACCAATACGCATCTGGATTTCACGCAAACCAAGAGCAAGAGCTTCCCGATCCAGAACGAGTTCTACGGTGCCGACTACCTCTTCGGCGTGCGTGTGAAGCTTTAAGAAGAAAATGAACTGACGCTACCCAAGCAGGCAATCCTTCTTGCCACGCTCCTCGCGACGTCCGTGACGGCCTGGGCTCCCGCCCAGGCCGTTGCCGCTGCAGCGCCGGCTGAGGCCGCCGCGCCGTATTGCCACTGGATCAAGGCCGTCAAGGTCAAGCTCGGTCCGCCCGACCGCTGGGATTTCGTCGATCCGGGCCTCCATGACCATGGCGATCAGCGCGTATCCGTCACGATCAGCTATTAATGCGCAGCTGCGTGTGACGGTGATCTCGCTTTTGCGAATGTGACCAGGCGAAGCAAGGCGGCGCCGGTCCGTTCCGGCAATCGGTGCGTTTTTCGCGGTGGGCAATCGTGGGCGAGTGCGGTTGCATGACCGCGGCTGGACAGGCTTTCCCAACTGTCCTTAAATCGCGCCCAACGAGCAGCCGATCAAGCTGATGCGCCGGAATCTTCTTACTCAAACCGGGCGATATCGGCGTTGTTTGTCGCTGCGACAACCAGAATAACAAGGGTGGGGAGCTGTGAACGCCTCTGTAACGCACGGACTGAACACCGAACGTCTTCAGCACCTGAAGGCCGTCATCGAAGATGACATCAAGAACGATCTGTATTTCGGCGGGGCGATGATCGTCGCCCGCCATGGCGAGATCGGCTTCTATGAAGCGTTCGGCCATGCCGATTCCAAGAAGACCCTTCCGGTCAAGAAGGATTTGGTCTTCAGCCTGTTCTCGGTGTCGAAGACCTTCACCAATGCCCTGGTGCTGCGCGCCATCGAAATGGGCCAGTTCGCCTTCCACACCAAGATAAAGGATGTGGTGCCGGAATTCGCTGGCAAGGGGCGCGACGATATCAATGTTCTGCATCTGTTGACGCATTCCTCGGGCATGCCGCCGATCTACACGCCGAATGAAGGCATGTATATCGACGTGCTCGAAGACATGGTGATGACCATCTGCGAGCGCGTTGCCGCAGAGCACAAGCCAAACGAAGTCGTCGCCTATTCCGCGCTCGTCAGCCACGCCATGCTCGGTTACATGCTGGTCAAGACCGACCCCAAGGGCCGGCGCTTCCGCGATATCGCGAACGAGGATCTGTTGTTCCCGCTGGGCCTGAAGGACACATCTTTCGGCCGCCGCCGCGATCTCAAGGACCGGCATCTGGTACCCGAATTCCGCGACAACTGCCCGACCCAGCATCTGGGCCACAGCAATCTCGGGCCGAACGGCGCCTTCGAGGAAGAGAATGCTGAGATGCCGTGGGTGGGGGCCGTTTCGACGGCGCTGGACATGTACCGCTATGCCGAGATGTTACCGGCAGGGCGGCACCGGAAATGGCGTGCGCATTCTCTCGCCCCGGATGGTCGAGTTGGCGCGGCGCAACTACACCGGCGACAAGCCCAATGAGGTCTTCAAGAAGATGTGCCTCGCAAAGGGCTGGCCGGTGATTCCCGCCTATATCGGTCTCGGGTTCCCTCTGCGTGGAGAGGCCATCGGGGTCAATCTCTACGGTTCGATGACATCGCCGGGAACGATGGGCGGCTATGGCGCGGGCACGACGATCTGGTGGACCGATCCGGAGCGCGATCTCACCTTTGTCGGGCTGATGACCGGCGTGATGAACGGCGACGACAATTATGTGCGCTGGCGGCGCCTGTCGGACATCGCCGTCTCGGCAGCAACCTGAACGGACAGACGAGATCGGCATGCCATGGCAAATCGAGAGGGCGAGCACGCTTTCGACTATGTGATCGCTGGCGCCGGCACCGCCGGCTGTGTGCTGGCCAACCGGCTGTCCGAAGACCCCAATAACAGAGTCTGCCTGATCGAGGCCGGGGCCGCGGATTCACATCCCTTCATTCACGTGCCGGCGCTGGTCGGCGCGGCGCTGACGCTGAAGAAATACAGCTGGGGCCTGGAGACGGTTCCGCAGGAATATCTGAATGGGCGGCGCATCCCCATTCCGCGTGGCCGGGTGCTCGGCGGCTCCAGCTCCGTCAACGGCATGGTCTATTACCGCGGCCATCCGAAGGACTATGACGACTGGGCGGCCGAAGGAAACAGCGGCTGGAGCTGGGCGGACGTGCTGCCCTATTTCCTGCGCTCCGAAGACAATGCGCAATACCCCGGCTCGGCCTGGCATGGTCATAAGGGGCCGATGGTTGTCAGCGACATCAAGAACCCCAATCCGCTCAACGGCGTTTTCGCCGATGCGATGAATTCGTTGCAGTTCCGGCATTGCGACGATTTCAACGGCCCGGCGCCGGAAGGCTATGGCTTGCGCCAGGGCGCCATCCGCAATGGGCGGCGCGTTTCCGGTGTTACCGCCTTTCTCAAGCCGGCAAGCAACCGCCCCAATCTGACGGTGATGACGGAGGCGAGTGTTTCGCGCGTCGTTATCGAGAACGGCCGCGCGACCGGCGTCGATATCATTGTCGGCAATCAGGCGCGGCGCATCGAAGCGCGGCGTGAGGTGATCCTGTCCGGCGGTGCCGTCGGTTCGCCCCAGATGCTTCTCTTGTCGGGCATCGGCGACGGCGCGGCGCTGCAAAAGCTCGGGATTGCGGTTCAGCATCATCTGCCCGCCGTTGGCGAGAACTATCACGATCATGTCGCGGCCAATGTTCAGATGTGGACGAAAGATCCCCAGTCCTACGGCATTTCGCTGAAAGCCTTTCCGCGCGGCGTGTGGAATGTGCTGCAATATCTTCT
Source organism: uncultured Pseudomonadota bacterium (assembly GCA_963822185.1). GTDB lineage: Bacteria > Pseudomonadota > Alphaproteobacteria > Micropepsales > Micropepsaceae > Rhizomicrobium. The sequence continues at coordinate 212,308 of CAWGGT010000026.1, read as the reverse complement.
GGCGCGGCAGGGGCCGTTCGCGAGCAATGTGTTCGAGATCTCATGCGATCTTGCGATCGGCCGACGGCCTCGACCGGCCGGATATTCAGGTCGTATTCCAGCCGGCACGGCGCAACCAGAATACCTTCCCGCTGCCGATAGGACACGGTTTCGTCCTGAGCGTGGTGGTGCTGCATCCCAAAAGCCGCGGCCGGCTGACGCTGGCGAGCCCGGATCCGCGCGCGGCCCCGCTGATCGATCCGAAGCTGCTGAGCGCGGCGGAGGATTTCGATCCGTTGGTGCGCGGGCTCAAGCTGTCCCGGCGCATCTTTGCAGCGCCCGCTTTTGGGTCATATCAGGCGCGCGAGTTCCAGCCGGGCACAGGCGTCGACAGCGACGAGGCATGGAAGGATTATATCCGCGCCACGGCCGCCACCGTGCATCATCTGGCCGGAAGCTGCCGCATGGGCACGGGCGAGGATGCCGTCGTGACGCCCGAGCTGAAGGTCCGGGGCATCGAGGGCCTGCGGGTTGCCGACGCCTCGATTTTCCCCAAACTGATGGGCGGCAATACCAATGCGCCCGTGGTGATGGTGGCGGAGAAGGCGGCGGATATGATCCTCGGCAAGGCTCCGCCGGCGCCGCTCAATCTGCCGCTAGAACAATAAAATCCGGGAGGACATCATGGCCGCCGAACATATCCGCAAATGGCAGATCGGCGACGTCGAAGTCGTGCGCATCGTCGAGGTCAACGATCACGAAGACCCGTTCTCGATGCTGTCGGAAGATCTTTCGGCCGAGATGGCGCTCAAGCACAAATGGCTGTTTCCGAATTTCGCCACGCCAGACGGGCGGATGAAGCTCTCCTTCCAGGCCTTCGTGCTCAAATCGGGCAAGGACCGGGTGATGATCGACACCTGCATCGGCAATGACCGCGAGCGCGAATTCGACATCTTCTCCAACATGCACACGTCGTTCCTCGAGGATCTGGAGAGCGTCGGCTATCCGCGCAAATCCATCACCAAGGTGCTGTGCACGCATCTGCATTTCGACCATGTCGGCTGGAACACGATGAAGGTGGGCGGCAAGTGGGTGCCGACCTTCCCCAATGCCCGCTATCTCTTCGGCCAGAAAGAATATGACCACTGGATGATGCTGAAGGATACCGGCGGCTATCACAGCTTCGAGCATCTGGAGGATTCGATCGATCCGGTCATCGAGGCTGGGCTGGTCGATTTCATCGAGCCCAATGTCGCCGTCACCGATGAAGTTAGCCTGTTTCCGACGCCGGGCCACACGCCGGGCCATGTCAGCGTGGCGATCAAGTCGAAGGGCGCCCAGGCCATCATCACCGGCGACATGATGCATCATCCGATCCAGCTTGCCGAAATCGAGGCGCGCGGCAATTTCGACATGGACAAGGATCAGGCCGTGAAGACGCGCAAGGAACTGGTCGGCCGCGTCGAAGACAAGGACATCCTTATCATCGGCTCGCATTTCTGCGATCCGTCGTCGGGCTATGTCGTGCGCGATGGAAACGGCTGGAAGCTGAAAGTTTCGGAATGAACTGGGATCTGACGGGGCAGGTGGTTTTCATCACGGGCGCAGGGCGCGGCCTCGGCCGCAGCGCGGCGGAGCTGCTGGCGCGTTCCGGCGCGAGCGTTGCGGTCTGCGATCTTGATGCGGCAGGTTGCGCCGAAACCGCGAAGTCGATCCGCGATGCGGGTGGACAGGCGGCGGACTATGCCTTCGACGCTGCGGACCGCGATGCCTTCATGGCCGCCGCCGCGGACTTCGCCAAGGCGAACGGCCGCATCGATGCCGTTGTCAACAACGCCATGCTGCTGCGCTACGAGCCGATCGAGACCGTCACCGACGACACGCTCGACACGATGCTGGGCGTCGGCATCAAGGGCGCGGTCTGGGGCGCGCAGGCGCTGCTCACCCATATGGACAAGGACAGGGGCGGGGCCATCATCAACATGGCCTCGCCGGTGGCCGAGAAGGGCTTTCCCAATACGTCGGTGTACAGCCTCGTCAAAGGCGCGCTGGTGACGTTGACCAAGTCGCTGTCCGCCGAGCTGGGCCCGCGCGGTGTGCGCGTGAACGCGGTGGCGCCCGGCTCTGTGCCGACACCCGGAGCACTCGGCCTCAACAGCGAAGAGGAATATGCACGGCGCACGCGGACCATTCCGCTGCGTCGCCTGGGCAGCGCCGACGACAATGCGCAGGCCATCGCCTTCCTGCTGTCGCCTGCCGCCTCCTTTATCAATGGCGAGATCCTGCATGTCGACGGCGGCATCGCGGCCGCCGGCTAACACGTCATTCGAGGAATAGAGCCATGGACGATTTCACGGGCAAGACGGCCTTCATCACCGGCGGTGCCAGCGGCATCGGCCTTGCCATGGCGCAGGAATTCCTGAACGCGGGCGCGAGCGTCGTGATCGCCGATATCCGTCAGGATGCGCTCGACAAGGCGGTGAAGACGCTCGGGCGGCGGCGACAAGGTGCGCGCCATCCAGCTTGACGTGACCGACCGTGCCGCCTGCGCCAAGGCGGCCGATGCCATCGGCACGGTGCACATCCTGTGCCCCAATGCCGGCGTCTTCATGGGCGGACCGACGCAGGATGCGAGTTTCGACGATTGGGATTTCGTCCTCGGTATCAATCTCGGCGGTGTGGTCAACATCGTGAAGACCTTCATGCCGCGCATGGTCGCCCAGGGCGAAGGCGGGCACATCGTGCTCACCTCCTCCATCAACGGGCTGTTCGCGAGTGGCGGCGCGGGCGTTTACACCGCCTCGAAATTCGCGGTGACCGGACTGGGCGAGTGCCTGCGCATGAACCTCGCCGAACATGGCATCGGCGTTTCGATCCTGTGCCCGGGCGCGATCGCCACCGGCCTGTTCGACAGCACGCCGGCTGTGCGCCCGAAGGAATTGAGCGATATCGGCGCGCATCTGGTCGCGCTGGACGAGACCGACCCCGTCTCGCAGGAGATCTTCGCAGGCGCCATGTCCAGCGAGGAAGTCGGGCGCAAAGTGATGCTGGGGCATCAGGCGCAACGACCTCTACATCATTACCCACACCGAAATCGCGCAACACGATCAAGGCGCGGCATGGAGGCGCTGCTTGGCCTCGCTGCCGGACGAGCCGGTGCCGCCGGTGCGCGCGAAATCGTCGGCCACGCTTTATGACGTGCCGATCTATGCCGAACAGGCCAAGAAGCCGGCGCCTGGACCGGCGTGAGCAACGACGAGGGAAGAAACAATGGCCGACAGCGAATCCAAGAACGAAGCCCTGGTCCGCCGCTTCTTCGAAGAGGCCCTGAATTCGGGCGACCTCGAAAAGATGCGGCCCTATTTCCATCCCGATGCCACCTGGACCCCGATGGCCAAGAGCGAGCATTCCCGGCGCCGGCGTCCATCGCGGGCGCAAGGGCATCGTCGACGATTTCCTGGGGCCGGTGCGTGGATTGTTCGTCGACGGCGATCCGAAGAACAGCATCGAAAGCCTGTTCGGCAAGGGCAACATGGTGGCGGTGGAGACCCACGGCACTGGCACCTTCCGCAACGGCAGGACTTACGACAACCGCTATGCCTGGATCGTGGAAATCAGGGATGACATGATCTTCGCCATCCGCGAATACATGGACACGGCCTATATCCAGTCCATCACAAGCTGATCTCGGGAACGCCAAACAATGGCCGAGCGATTACGACATCATAGCGATCGGCTCGGGCCATAACGGGCTTGGTCGCCGCGGCCTATATGGCGCAGGCGGGCAAGAAGGTGCTGGTGCTGGAGCGCAATGCCTGGCTGGCGGCGGCGTGGTGACACGCGAGCTGACCGTGCCGGGCTTCAAGCACGACCAGCATTCGATGGCGCACATCTTCATTCAGGGCAATCCGCTCCTGAAGAATGACGATCTGGGTCTCAAGTCGAAATTCGGCCTGCAAATACGTCTTCCCCGAAATGCCGATGATGAGCGTGTTCGAGGACGGCACGACGCTCGGCATGTATCGCGACCGCGAACGCACGGTGGCGGACATCGCCAAGTTCTCGAAGAAGGATGCCGAGGCCTTCCGCAAGCTGGCGGACATGGCCGGCCATGTTCCGGCCGATGATCGAATCCCAGCTCTATTCGCCGCCGGTTCCGCTGGGCGCATCCTATGCGCTGATGGATCAGAGCCGCGAAGGCCGCGAGATGTGGAGCATCATGGATATGTCGCTGCCATGACCTACTCACCGGCATGTTCGAGAACGAGAAGGTCATCATGCATTTCGGCCGCATCGCGGGCGAGAACCTCGTCTCTCCCGACGAGAAGGCGACCGGGCATGGGCCCCTTCGTCTTTGTCGGCTTCCTCGAGGCCTATGGCATCGGCGTGCCGGTTGGCGGCTCGGGCACGCTCACCGACGCGCTGATCGCCTCGATCGAATCCAATGGCGGCGATGTGCTGGCGAATATGGATGTCGCCCATGTCATCACGAAGAACGGCCGCGCGACGGGCGTCGCCACGGTGGACGGCCGCGAGTTCACGGCGAAGGACGGCGTTATCGGCGCCATCCATCCGCATCTTCTGGGCAAGATGGTCGAAGGGCTTGATCCCGCCGTGGTGCACGATGCCGAAGCCACGCAGATTTCCGAGGTCGGCTGCTTCACCATTCAGGCGGCCCTGAATGAGCCGCTCAAATTCCACGCTGGCGATCATGTCAAGGCGGTGATGATCGAGCTGCTGCCGAATTCCTACGACGCGCTGCGCAAGAGTTTCGACAATATCCGCTACGGCAACTTCACCGATCCGCCGCTGATCGGCCTGGGATCGCTGACGATGCACGATCCTTCGCGCACGCCGCCGGGCAAGGCCACGATGCAGGTTTGGGACTATGTGCCCTACAAGCGCGCCGACGGCGTCGACTGGGACACGGGCAAGAAGGCCTATGCCGAGCGCATGCTGGCGCATATGGGCAAGTACATCTCCAATGTCGGGCCCGACAACATCATCGCCTATCATTCCGACAGCCCGGTGGATATGGAACGCACGTCGCCCAGCTTCAGGCATGGCGATTTGCACGGCATCGCCTCGACCACCTATCAATCGGGTGCGCACCGGCCGACGCCGGATCTGGGCATGAATGTCGTGCCCGGTTGCGACCGGCTTTATCTCGTCGGCCCGTTCCAGCATCCGGGCGGCGGCGTGTTCGGCGCGGGCCGTGCAGCGGCGATGCGCATGTGCGAAGACCTGAACATCGATTTCGACAAGATCGGCGTCAAGTCATGAAGATCAAATCCGTCGACGGCTCCGACCTGATGCAGGTGAACGCGCTGGAGCGAGACGGCGACATGCTGGTGATCAAGGGCAAGATCATGGGCGCCATGCCGATGACGGCAAAGCTCTCGCCGGCAGAGTTCCGCAAGGGCTTCGCCCTGCTCAATCTCAAGCTCGTTATCTTCCTTCTGACCTTTCCGTTTCGTGGATGGGGGAAACGCTGATGGCCAAGGATATTCCGTCAACCGATATCGACATGTTCAGCGCGGACTCCGTGCGCAATGCGCGGGCGGTCGATGATCATCTTCGCGAGATGGCTCCGGTCGTCTGGCTCGAGCGCGAAAACATCGCGATGCTCGGCCGTCACGAACATGTCTCCAAGGGGTTGGTGGACTGGAAGGTATTTTCGAACACCTCGCGGCCCTGGCACGATGCCAATTCGGTGCGGCCGGAAATTCTCCTGACCGACGATCCGCCGCGCCACACCCAGGTGCGCGCTGTGATCGGCCGGGCGCTCTCGCCCAAGGCGATGAAGGAAATGGAGGACGCCTTCAAGCGCGAGGCGGAAATCCTTGTGGACGAAATTCTCTCTCAGGGGGGCGGCGAGATCGACGCCGTCAGCGGCATCACCGCCCGCTATGTCCACAAGGTGTTACCGGACCTGATGGGCTTGCCGGCCGAGGGTCGCGAGGCCATGACGCCGTTCGGCAATGCCGTGTGGGCGACCATGGGGCCGGCGAATGAGTTGTTCGACGCGGCCATGGCGCAGGCCGGCAACAGCTTCGAATGGGTCGATCAGGCCTGCAACCGCGAAAACATTCGTCCCGACAGCCTCGGCGGCGAGATGTATGCGGCGGCTGATCGCGGCGAGATCAGCCAGGACGACGCCAAGCTGTTGACGCTGACGATCCTCTCGGCCGGTGCCGACACCACCGTCATCACCATGGGCAATGCCATTCGCGCTTTTGCGCAGTTCCCCGAGCAGTATCGGGCGCTGCGCGAAGATCCGTCGCGCCTGCGCAACGCCTTCGACGAAGCGCTGCGCTGGGATTCGCCGTCGCGGATGGCCGGGCGCATCACCAAGACGGACATCCAGATCGAGGATTATGTGATCCCGGAAGGCACACGCTGCGGGCTGATGTTCGCCGCCGCCAATCGCGATCCGCGCAAATGGGATGACCCGGGGCGCTACGACATCACGCGCGACGTGCGCGGCTCCGTCGGCTGGGGGCAGGGCATCCATATGTGCGTTGGCAAAGCGTTGGCGCAGGCAGAAGCCGATGCGCTGCTGGGCGAACTCATCAAGCGCGTGGAACGGATCGAGCTTGCGGGCGAGCCCGAACCCTGGATGACGACGATCGGCCATGGCCCGATCAAGGTGCCCGTGCGGCTGCACGCGGCTTGAGCGAAGCGATGTCGGACATTTATGAAGTCTATGCGATCCATTACGGTCATCACGACCGCCAGGCGCATGAGAATTTCCTGTTCGGCGATCCCCATGACGACGCCAACATGCCGCTGGACTATTTCGTCTGGGCCATTGTCGGCAAGGACAGAACCTTCGTCCTCGACACCGGCTTCGGGCCGGATATGGAACAGAAGCGCGGGCGGCGGATCGTGCGCCCTGTGGCCGACGGGCTGAAGGCGATTGGCATCGACCCGGCCAATGTCGGCGATGTCATCCTCTCGCACATGCATTACGACCATGCCGGCAATATTCCGCTTTTCACCAAGGCGCGTTTCCACATCCAGGACGCGGAGATGAATTTCGTCACCGGCCGGTCGATGTGCCATGGCGTGCTGCGCCATTCCTTCGAGGCCGGGCATGTGTCGGACATGGTCCACCGCCTGTTCGAGGACCGGGTACAGTTCCATGATGGGGTCAGCGAGCTGGCGCCGGGCATCACGCTGCACAAGGTCGGTGGTCACACCAAAGGCCTGCAGGTCACGCGGGTGAAGACCAAGCGGGGCTGGGTCGTGCTGGCCTCTGATGCCGCCCACCTCTACGCCAATCTCGAGCGCAATCATCCTTTCCCGATTGTGGTCGATGTCGACGACTATCTGGAAGCATTCAACACCATCCGCAAACTCGCCAGTTCCGAAGCGCATATCGTGCCCGGCCACGATCCGCTGGTGCTGACGCGCTATCCGCTGGCGAAAGACGGGCTGGCCGGCGTGGTGCGGCTGGACGCAGAGCCAAAGGGCTGAACACATGAGCAACGATATCGGATTTGTCGGCCTGGGCCGCATGGGCGCGCGCATGTGCGGGCGTCTCCTCGATGCCGGCCACGCCCTCACCGTCTATGACGTCAGCGAGGAAGCCGTGGCCGCGCTCGTGGCGCGCGGTGCGAAGCGGGCTGGCTCGCCGGCCGAAGTCGCGGATGCCGCAGATCTCGTCCTTGCCAGCCTGCCCTCGCCGGCCGTGGTGCAGGAGGCCTCGCTCGGCGCCTCGGGCGTCGTCCATGGCGGCCGCATCAAGACCTTCGTCGACCTGTCGACCACCGGCCCGCGCATGGCGACGATTGTCGCCGAGGGGCTTGGCCGCGAAGGGCATCGCTGCGCTCGATGCGCCCGTCTCCGGCGGCATCAACGGCGCCGCGAAGGGCACGCTTGCGGTGATGGTCTCCGGTTCGAAGGACGCCTACGAAAAGATCGAACCCATCCTCACGATCTTCGGCAAGCTATTCTTCATGGGCGAGAAGCCGGGGCTCGGCCAGACCATGAAGCTCGCCAACAATCTGATGGCGGCCTGCTCGATGGTGATCACCAGCGAAGGCGTCGCCATGGGCATCAAGGCCGGTCTCGATCCGCAGGCGATGATCGACGTGCTCAACGTGTCGAGCGGCAAGAGCAGCGCCACGCTCGACAAGTGGCCGAAGGCGGTGCTGCCGCGCAGCTTCGATTTCGGATTTGCGACCGGCGCTCTCGTTCAAGGATGTGCGGCTGTGCCTCGATGAAGCCGAAGCGATGGGCGTGCCGATGGTCGTCGGCAGCGCCGTGCGGCAGATGCTGTCGATCACCTAAACATCTACGGACCGGATTCGGACGTGACCGACACGGCGAGACTGCTTGAAAGCTGGGCGGGGCTGGACCTGCCGGACGCATCCAACGACACGCAAATAGGGAACACTGAGATGATCAAGGAATTGTTCGACAAGGGCCTGAAGATCCGCAAGGAAGTGCTCGGCGAGAAATATGTCGAGAAGTCGCTGGCCGCGGCCGCCGCCGACGACTTCATGAAGCCCCTGCAGGAAATGGCGACGGAAACCTGCTGGGGCTATATCTGGGGCCGCGAGGGCCTGTCGCGCCGCGACCGCAGCGTCGTCAATCTTGCCATGATCAGCGTGCTCAATCGCCCGCACGAACTGAAAACGCATGTGAAGGCGGCGCTCAGGAACGGCCTCAGCAAGAAGGAGATCGCCGAGATCTTCCTGCAGGTCGGCTGCTATGCCGGCATTCCGGCCGGCGTCGACAGCTTCCGCATCGCCAAGGAAGCCATTGCCGAATACGAAGCCGAGGAGCAGTAGCCTCAACAAAAGTGGGCAAGCGCGTGGGACGTTTGACACACTGATCCGCGCGCCCGACACTTTTCAAAACAACGTGGCACGGGGAGGGATGCGTGAACGACAAGCGCGCCGGCACGCCAACAACGGAGCTGCAACCGGGCCTGTGGAACAGGCGCGATGTCATTGCGGCAGGCGCCGGTACGGCCATTGCCGCATGGGCGGGTTTCGGAACGGCGCAAGGTGCGGCGCCGGCACCGATGCAGACCGCGCCGTTTCACATGATCGTTGCCGACCGGGGCTTTGCCGAAAGCCGAGCTTTCGCCGACAAGGCTGCGCGTGCCGGGCAGCGCATTGGCTGGATCGATGGCGACGATATCTCCGCGCTCTGGTATGGCGAGCTCGATCCCCTCTGGCGCCGCGAACAGGCTGCGATTGCAGGCCTGACCGCCTATGGCGCGCTCTTCTGCCTCGAAAGGCTGGCGATGGACCGGGGCATGCGCGTGGTCTTCAAATGTGAACAGCCGCCTTCGCTCCATAGATGGGTCATCGCGCCGAAATCCGCACGGCGCATTGAAGGAGACATCCTGTGAGAGTGCCTCCCGGCGTCAGCCCCAAGGACTTTGCCAGCGCGCTTGCGCGTTTCCGCGGCGTGGTGGGCGAGGAATGGGTGTTCACCAGCGACGAAGACCTCGAACCCTATCGTGACGCCTATTCCATCCTCTGGGACGAACCGGAGGAAAAGATTGCCTCGGCCGCGGTGGCGCCGTTCACGGCGGAGGACGTGCAGGCGGTCGTCAAGATCGCCAACGAACTGCGCATCCCGATCTATCCGATCTCGACCGGAAAGAATCTCGGCTATGGCGGAGCGGCGCCGGTGCTGTCGGGCAGCGTCGTGCTTGATCTCAAGCGCATGAACCGCATCATCGAGATCGACGAGCGCAACGCCTACGCGCTCGTCGAGCCGGGGGTGAGCTATTTCGATCTCTACCGCGCCATCCAGGACAAGGGCCTCGATTTGTGGATCGACTGTCCCGATCCAGGCTGGGGCAGTGTGATCGGCAATGCGCTCGATTATGGCGGCGGCTACACCCATTCGTGGTATCGCAATCACTTCGATGCGCATTGCGGCATGGAAGTGGTACTTGCGAATGGCGAGGTGATGCGCACGGGTATGGGCGCACTGCCCGGCGCCAAGACCTGGCAGCAAAACAAGACGGGCTGCGGCCCGATCGTGGATGGGCTGTTCAAGCAGTCGAGCCTCGGTGTCGTCACCAAGATGGGCATCTGGCTCTTCCCGGCACCTGAGGCCTATATCTCCGGCACCATTGGCGTGCCGAAAAAGGCCGACATCAACAAGCTGATCGACGTCCTCAACTATCTTGAGAACACGACGTCCATGCAGGGCATGCCGGTGCTGGCGAGCCCGTTTCTGCCGCTGGGCTTCACGGCGCCGCGCCCGCCCGGCATGCCCGATTACGATGCGCCGGTGGCCGAGCAGGAAGCCTATGCCGCCGAACACAAGATCGCCTACTGGACCTCGACTGTGTCTTATTACGGCGCGCCGGAAGTGGTGAAGGCACAGTGGGAGTTCACCAGGCGCAAGGCCTCGGAGATCGTCGGCGCGAGCTTTTCCGGCGGGGAAGTGATCGCCATGCCGCCGAAGCCCGACGCGTTGACGGGGATGTTGAGCAAGTCGCCATTCGGCATTCCTGCCCTCTCGATCTTTTCCATCGGCGCGCGCAGCGAGCACAGCGATCCGACCGCGGGTCATATCACCTGTTCGCCGATCGTGCCGCGCACCGGCGACGGGATCATTGCAGCCTATGAACTGATCCAGAAGACGGCCAAACGGCTGGAGCTGCCGGTCATGGTGCTGACGCCACCGATCGGCTGTTGGGCGCGCACCTTCGTGATCCTGGTGATGATGGCGGTCACCCACGACAAGGAAAAGAATAGGAAGACGCGCGCGGGTTTCCGCGAGATGATCAGGATTCTCGCCGAACACGGCTATGGCGAATACCGCACGGCCGCCGCCTTCCAGGATGACGTGATGGCGACTTACAGCTTCAACAATCACGCGCTCCTGCGCTTCCACGAAGCGGTGAAGGATGCCGTCGATCCCAACGGCATCCTCTCCGCCGGCCGCTATGGCGTGTGGCCCAAACATCTGAGGAAGAAGATATGAAGCGGGGGGCGGCGATTGCGCTGCTGGCGGCGCTTGTGGCCATGCCGGCCATGGCGAGGGACAAACCGTCCACCGCGCAGCGCGCCGTGCCCGGCGCCGGTTGGTCGGCGGTTCCTGTCTCCGGCCATGGCGGCAAGGCGATGTTCGAGCGCTACTGCACCGTCTGCCACGGGGCAGGCCCCGATCATCCGGGAAGCATGGCACTTTGGGTGAAGTACAAGGGCGCCGTGCCCGCCGAGCTCGAAAAGCGCACGGACCTGACGGAGGCGCTCGTGATCTTCACGGTGCGCCATGGCGTCAGCGTCATGCCGGCGGCGCGCAAGACCGAGATCAGCGATCGTGAACTGAAGGCGATCGCCGCGCATCTGGCGCACAAGAAGGAATAGGCGCGATGGAAGATGTGGGCGATGTGATCGTGGTGGGTGCGGGGCCGGTGGGGTTCCTGACCGCGCTCGGTCTGGCGCGCAAGGGCATTCGCGTCACGCTCGTGGAAGCGGAAGGTGGTATCAACAAGTCACCGCGCGCAGCGATCTATTTTCCGACCACATGCGAGATCATCGATAAGCTCGGCCTGCTTGAGGACGCCGAAGAGATCGGCCTGCCCAGCACGCGCTTTTCCATGCGGTTTCTCGACGACGGCGAGGTCATCTATTCCGACCTGCGCAACACCATGCCGCCCGGCACGAAATACGACCACAATCTGCATATGGGCCAGCATGTTCTGGCGGAGTTGGTGTCGCAGCATCTCAGCCGCTTGCCGAATGCACAGGTGTTGTGGAACCACAAAGTGGTCAGCCTGATGCAGGACAAGACTGGCGTGACGCTGGGCGTCGAGACGCCAGCCGGCCCGCGCGAATTGCATGCCGATTGGGTGGTCGGCACGGACGGCGCGCGTAGTTCGGTGCGCTCGCTTCTGGGGCTCGATTTCGAGGGCTTCACCTGGCCGGAGCGCTTCGTCGCCACCAATGTGGAATATGATTTCGAGAAATATGGCTTCGAGCGCGCCAACATGATCGCCGATCCGGACAATTGGGCGGTGGTGGCGCGGCTGGGTCGCGAAAATCTGTGGCGCGTCACCTATGCCGAGGACGCCGAGATTTCCGAGAATGAGGTGTTCGCGCGCATTCCGAAGCATTACGCCGCGGTCTTTCCCGGCAAGGAGCCCTATCGCATCGACGCCTGGTCACCCTATCGCGTGCAGGAGCGCTGCGCATCGCGCTTCCGCGTGGGCCGCGTGCTGTTGGCGGGCGATGCGGCGCATGCCTGCAATCCCTGCGGCGGGATGGGGCTGACCACCGGCGTCATCGATGCCGATGCGCTGATCGCCGTGCTGTCAGCAGTGATCGAGGGCAGAGTGGGCGAAGATGTGCTCGATTTCTACGCCGCCGAGCGCGAGCGCGTCTTCAAGGAGGTGACCTCGCCCGTCGCCACCAATTTCAAGCGGCAGCTGTCCGAACGGGATCCAGCGAAGCGCAAGGCAGATCGGGACGGCTTTCGCGCCAATGTGGAAAACCCCGATGACTCGCCCGCCGCCACGTCTTTGAGCAAGCTGATTTTCGGCAATCCGATGCCGGTGTGAAGGAACGCGCATGAGCACGCAGAGCGGCTACAGCACTGAAGGTTTTGAACGCAACGAACATGTCGTCGATGGCGTGCAGGAGCGTCGTCTACAGCGCTGGGAATGGCCCGCCCGTGGTCTATTTCCACGGCGGCGGCACGTTCCACGGTTTTGAATGGGCGCGCACCTGGACGGATCGCTTCCGCGTGATCCTTCCCATTCATCCGGGCTATGGCGAGAGCGCTGACGATCCCGACATCACATCACTCGCCGATTATGTCGTGCATTACACGGCGCTGTTCGAGGCCCTCGGCCTGACGCGGTTCGGCTTGTCGGGCGCATCGCTTGGCGGGCGGCTCGCGACCGAGTTCACACTGACCCATGAGCCCATGGTCAAGCGGCTGGTGCTGGCGGCGCCGGCAGGATTGATGGCCGCCGATTGCCCGCCACCGCCTTATGCCACGATGGACCCGCGCGATATTCCGAAGATGCTCGTGGCCGATCCGGCTTTCATTACGCGCTTCTGGCCGCCGGATGCCGATGCGGGTTTCATGGCCGCGCGGGCGCGCGAGCAGGTGGCGACTGCGCGCGTCCTCGCCGATGGCGAAGCGGCCGACCGCAAGCTCAGGCGGCGGCTGCCGCGCCTCAAAGTGCCGACGCTGGTTCTGTGGGGCGGTCAGGATCATGTGCTGCTGCCGGGACTGGCCAAGCATTGGGCAAAAGTCCTGCCGTCCGCGACCGTGACCATGATCGAAGAGGGTGGCCATCTGCTGCTCGATGAATCGCCGCGCGCCCGCGCGCTGGCCGCCGGCTTTCTCGCCCACGATTAGGGCGAGTCCGCCGGCGGGTGATCCTTGGGGACGGTGATCGGGCTGATCTGTTCGCGGGCAATGTCCCGGTTGAGCGCAGGCAACTTCTCCGTCAAGACGTCGTTCAGCTGCTGCAATTGCTGATCGGTTTGCGATGAAAGGTCGTCATAGACGGCATAGTCCTGCTTTGTCGGATGCGCGAATGACTGCCCGATTTCCGAGGCCAGTGCGGCGAGCTTGTTGTTGAGGCGGATCGGGTAGTTCAGCGGGTCCTCGCTCGCGTGAGACTTGGTCTGGATGAGGTTGGCCTCGATGGCGTCGAGCTTGTCCGTGATCGCCTTGGCCGATTTCCTGATGGCTGCATTGTCCTTCTTGTCGTGGCCGAGACGTTTCACATAGGCCTTGATCAAGCTGCGCACCTTGCGCAGCTTGAGGATTGCGCGATTAGTCTCATCCAGCTTGGCATGGATCTTCTGCAGGAGCGCAAGCTGGGCTTCCAGATCTGCCTGGCTCGCCGGGATGCGCGGGTCCTTGCGGACAACGAAATCCTGCGACTGTTTTGTCTTTCCGATCGTCAGCGTGACCCGATAGTGACCGGGGACAATGCGGGGGCCGCGCATGGACCCGAACCAGATGATGGCTTTCGGCACCTTGGTGGCGTCCGGATAGCGCATCTTCCAGACGAAGCGGTTCATGCCGGCATTGGTGTGCACGACAAAGGATTGTTTCGGTTCCTTCGGCGCGTAGAAATCCTTATCCTGTTTGAGCGGCTTGCCTTCCGCATCGGTTAGGTTGGAGAAGGTGGCGATGGTCTTGCTGCCCTCCGTCGAGAAGGTGAGAGAAACTTTCTCGCCGCTGGCCGGCTTTTTCTTCAGCGTGTAGTAGACAACGACGCCATTGGGCGGGTTTTCGCCGGCGCCTCCGGCAGCGGCGTCGTCATCGTCCCCCGTCTGCGATCCGTTGGTGAGATAGGCTGGTTGCGGCGTGAACAGGTAATGCTGCGCGGCCGCGACCTTGGCCGACATCTGCCGCAGCGGTTCGAGATCGTCCAGGATCCAGAAGGCGCGACCATGCGTGGCAATGGCCAGCGCGCTCGCATCTTTCTGAACCACCATATCGCGCACCGGCACATGTGGCAGGTTCTGTTGCAGCGACTGCCAATGCTCGCCGCCATTGAAGGAGACATAGACGCCACGCAGTGTTCCGGCGAACAGGAGGTTCCTGTCCTGCGTGTCCTGACGGATCACGAAGCTGGTTTCGTCGTTCGGCAGGCCGTCCGTGATCTTCTGCCAATGGGCGCCGTAATCATGGGTGACGTAGAGATAGGGCTTGAAGTCGTCCTGGCGATAGCGGCGCGCGGCGAGGAAAGCGGTGCCGGGATCGAAATGGGAGGGATCGATGCTGCTGATGGTGGCAAGGGTCGGCAGGCCCGAGGGCGTCACATTGGTCCAGGTCTTGCCATCGTCCTTGGAGACATGCACGAGCCCGTCATCCGAGCCGGCCCAGAGAAGGCCCTGCTTCAGCGGTGATTCCGCCAGCGCGAAGACGGTCCCGTAATATTCGACGGAGGTGTTGTCCTGCGTCAGCGGCCCGCCGGAGGAGGCTTCCGTCGCTTTGATGTCGCGCGTCAGGTCGGGGCTGATGCGGGTCCAGCTCGCGCCGCCATCGGTGCTGCGCAAAACATATTGCGAGCCGACATAGATCGCGTGCGGCGCGTAACTGCGAGATCACGATCGGGAAAGTCCACTGGAAGCGGTATTTCAGCTTCGCGGCGGCATGGCCCATGGGATTGTCCGGCCAGACATCGACGGCACGCGTCTCGTCCGTGCGGCTGTTGTAACGTGTGAGAGCACCGTCATAACCGCCGGCATAGGTGATCCAGGGCTTGCCCGGAACCGGCACGACGAAGCCGCTTTCGCCGCCGGCGACCGGTCGCATGTCCTCTTCGCCGATGTCGCGGCCGGCGCTGCGGCTGGCGATAGCGATCGAGCCGCGGTCCTGCTGGGCGGCATAGATGTGGAACGGGAACTGATCGTCGACATTCAGATGATAGAACTGCGCCGTCGGCTGATTGTCTTCCGGGCTCCAGGATTGGCCGCCATTCTGGCTGATGCTGGCGCCGCCGTCATTGCCGCAGATCATGACCTCGGGATGGTTTGGGTCGATCCAGAGCGAATGCACGTCGCCATGCGGCGGGTGCAGCGGCTTGAAGCTTTCTCCACCATCGGTGGATTTGAAGACGCCGCCGACCTCAGGCGCATAGACAAGGTCGACGTTCTTGGGATCGGCATAGATGCGCGAGAAATACCAGGCCCGCTGGGTCAAGTTCGACTTGTGATAGACGCGCTTCCAGGTTTCGCCGGCATCATTGGAGCGGAATACGCCGCCCGCCTTGGCCTCAATAATGGCGTAGAGACGATTGGGATCGGCGCCGGAAACGGTAATGCCGATCTTGCCGAGAATGCCCTTGGGCAGGCCGGGGTGCTTGGAGATATTGGTCCAGTGTGCGCCGCCATCGGTGGATTTGTAGAGGCCGCTGCCCGGTCCGCCGCTCGATAGCTTCCAGGGGCGGCGATAGGCCTGCCACATCGCTGCGTAAAGAATGCGCGGATTGTGCGGGTCGATCGCCAGATCGATGGCCCCTGTCTTGTCGTTGACGTACAGCACCTTCTTCCAGTGCTTGCCGCCGTCGCGCGTTTCGAAGACCCCGCGTTCGGGATTGGGTCCGAAGACATGGCCCATCGCGGCAACCCAGACATGATTGGGATCGCGGGGATCGATCACGATCCGGCCGATGACATGGGTGCGTTCGAGGCCGGCATGGTGCCATGTCTTGCCGCCATCACTGGATCGATAGATGCCGTCGCCCGTGGCCATGTCGCCGCGGATCGCGGATTCACCCATGCCGGCGTAGATCACGTTGGCGTCGGAGGGGGCCACCGCCAGTGCACCCACGGCGCCGGTCTTGAAATCCTTGTCGGAGATCGGCTTCCATTGGAGACCGTAATCCGTCGATTTCCACACACCACCCCCGGTCGCGCCGAAATAGAAGGTGCCGGGCTTGTCGGTGACACCGGCCACGGCCAGCGAGCGCCCGCCCAGGAACGGACCGATGCTGCGCCATTTGAGGGCGCTGTAGCTGCTGGCAGGGATCGTGGCCGCGCGCGCGGCGCCAGCGATGCCCAGCGTCAACATCAGGGCCAGGGCGGCGGCAGACCGGCGGTGGATGCGAACCATGCGCGGCATCTCTTCTATCGGGTTTGGACGAGAACCCTTTGCCGCATTGGGCTATGGGTTCGAAGGGTGGGGCATGACCATATCCCGGGCATTGGCGAATTTCCCGTGGAATTGCGCTGATTGGCGATCAATTTGCGATGAGCAAGATTGCGGTGCGCCGGCGGCGCACGGGCTGGCACCGTCAGGCGCGCTGAACGGTATCGACGTTGCTGAGGACCTTGGGATCGGCGAGGAGCCACTCGACCAGCAGATCGCGCGGCGCCGAGGCGCGGGTTTCGTCCCAGCACAGAAAGACCGGCGCCGTCGCCTCCTGATCGCGCAAGGCACAGGCCTTCACGCCCGACCAGGCCAGCGTGCCGAAGATATCGAGCGCTATGGTGACGCCAAATCCGGCGCGCACGAAACCCAGCACTGTGTACCACTCGCTCGCTTCCTGGGCGATGCGTGGGGTGAAACCGGCGCGGATGCACAGCGCGTGAATCTGATGATAGAGGCCCGGCGCCACGGGCGGGTTGAACAGCACGAAAGGCTCGTCCGCCAGCTCCGAAAGTGCGATGCGCGATTTGCCTGCAAGCCGATGCGATGAGGGCAAGAGGGCGACGAAAGGCTGGCGGCCCAGGATTTCGCAGCGGATCGCCCGGCCCGAGCCCAGCTCGCGCGTCACCGAAACATCGATCAGGCCGGAACGCAGCGCCTCCCATTGCTGGGCGGAATGCATGTCGCGCAGGCTCAAGGCAACATCCGGATAGGCCAGGCGGAAGCGCTGCAGCGACAGCGGCAGGTCCGAAAGTATGACCGAGGAGCCGAGGGCCGCGACGATGGAGCCGCTCTCCCCGCGCTCGACCAGCCGGGCCTGCTCCAGCGCGGCGTTGAAATCGCCGGCGGCGCGCCGGCTGGCATCGGCGATGATTTCGCCGGCCGGGGTCAGCGCCACTTGCGGGCGGCGCACGAACAGCTTCAGGCCCAGAACCCGCTCGATCTGCGCCAGACGCAGGCTGAGCTGGGGTTGTCGCATGCCGAGTTCCTCGGCCGCCCGCCCGAAATGCAACTCGCGCGCGAGTACGGTCAGGATCTGGTGGTCACGGATGCCCAAACTCATACAAAACCCACCTCATTCGAATATCTATATGACGCCATATTGATATTCCATTATTCCGAAAGATATGGCCGAATTAGGCTGCTTGTCCACGAGGCGGGCCGGGCTATCCGGCCGCCCGGGGCGAGGCCCTGAAGAGGCCCCCGAGGAGAGGAAACGACCGATGGCTGAATCGCCCAAAGAGTTCCCGTTGCCGAGCTCCATGAAAGTCGCACCGGGGACGGAAGCCGCCCAGGCCGCCTATCCCTATTACATGCAGTTCGCGCCGGACGACGATCAGCGCTTCTGGTTCTACAACTCGATGCACTTCCCCGAACCGATGACCGTGTTCGACATGATCACGGCGGAAGCGGCCTATTGCGCGCTGGGCTCCAGCAACACGCGCGTGCACAGCCTGCCGACCACGCTCGGCATCGACTATCGGATCATCAATGGCCGCGTCTATATCGGCGGCAATGGCGTCACCGATCCGGCCGAGATCGCGCGCCGCACCGAAGAATTCGAAAAGCGCGCCTTTTACTATTACGCCAATTGGGAGCGCCTCTACGATCAGTGGAAGGTGAAGATGCGCACGCTGATCGACGATGCGCAGGCGCTGCCCAAGCTGTCATTGCCGGAGTTCGAGCCGCTCGAAAATGTGCATGCCGGCCGCGGCGTCGCGTCCAACCACTATCTCCTCGACACATACCAGAAGACGCTCGAAGGCTACTTCCGGATGTGGCACCACCATTTCGAGTTCCTGCTGCTCGGCTATGGCGCCTATATGGTCTTCTTCGATTTCTGCAAGAAGGCCTTCCCGGAAATCACCGACCAGACCATCGCGCGCATGGTCGCCGGCTTCGAAGCGGAAATCTTCCGCCCCGACGAAGAGGTCAAGCGGCTGGCGCGCTGCGCGGTCGAGCTGGGCGTCGACGGCAAGTTCGTCGACGGGGCGACGCCGGACGACATTCTGGCATCGCTGGAACAATTGGGCGAGCCGGGCCGCGAATGGCTGAAAGAGCTCGAGACCTCGCGCAATCCCTGGTTCAACGTCAATGTCGGCGACGGCTTCTATCATTATCACCGCAGCTGGAACGACGATCTCTCGCTGCCCTTCTCGGCGCTGCCCGGCTATATCGCGCGCGTGAAGGCCGGCGACAATATCGAGCGGCCGACCGAAAAGCTGCTGGCCGAACGCCAGGGCCTGATCGACGGCTATCGCGATCTGCTCGGCACCGATGAGGAGCGCGAAGCCTATGACCAGATGATCACGCTCGCCTGCCGCGTCTTCCCCTATGTGGAAGGTCACAAATTCTATTGCGAGCACTGGTACACCAATCTGTTCTTCAACAAGATCCGCGAATTCGGCGCGCTGCTGGCCGAGCACGGATTCTTCGAAGATGCGGAGGATGTGTTCCACCTGTCGCATTACGAACTCGAAGTCGGCGATCATCGATCTGATGACGAGCTGGTCCAACGGCTCGCCGCCGCGCGGTACGAGCCGCTTCCCGGCGCTGATCGCCGAGCGCAAGGCCGCGAACAAGGTATGGGCCGAAATGGAAACGCCGCCCGCGCTGGGGCCGGTGCCCGACATCATCGACGATCCGGCCATTGTGATGCTGTGGGGCATCACGCGCGAAAGCCTCGACAACTGGCTGCCGTCGGGCGAAGAGGGATCCCAACGAGATGCGCGGCTTCGCGGCCTCCAGCGGCATCGTCGAAGGCACGGCGCGGGTGGTGAAGACCGTCGAGGAAATCGGCCGGCTGAAACAGGGCGACATCCTGGTCTGCCGCGTCACCAACCCGACCTGGGCGCCGATCTTCCAGAAGATCTCGGCGGCCGTTTCCGATATCGGCGGCTCGATGAGCCATGCCGCCATCGTCGCGCGCGAATATGGCCTGCCGGCCGTGGTCGGCACCGGCGATGCCACCGTGCGGATCAGGACGGCCAGCGCGTCCGCGTCGACGGCGACGCGGCCTTGTGACGATCCTGAATTAGAGCGGCGCCATGACGTGATCAGAATGCCATCTCCTGGTTCGCCGATATCGGTCTGGACGACCGCCCGACCGTGGGCGGCAAGGGCGGCAGCCTCGGCGAACTGACGCGCGCCGGCATCGCCGTGCCGCCCGGCTTCGTCGTGCGTACCGACGCGTTCGAAGCCTTTATCCGCGCGCTCGATGCCGAACAGCCATTGCGCGCGCCGATCGAGGCGCTCGATCCCAACGATCTTGCCGCAGTCGGCGAATGCACCGAAGGCGATTCGCGCCCGCGTCACGGAAAGCCCGATGCCGGATGCGGTGCGCGAGGCGATCCTGGCGGCGCATGCGAAGCTGTGCGAGGGCAGCGCCGATCTGCCGGTCGCCGTGCGCTCCTCCGCGACGACCGAGGACGCGGACGATGCCTGCTTCGCCGGCCTGCAGGACACCTATCTCTGGGTGCTGGGCGGCGACGAGGTGCTCCATAAGGTGCGCGAGTGCTGGGCGAGCCTCTATTCGGTGGAATCGGTCTGCTATCGCCGCAAGCACGGTTTGCCGGAAGCGGGCGTGGCGATGGGCGTGGTGGTCCAGCGCATGGTCGATGCGCGCTGCGCTGGCGTGATGTTCACCCGCAGCCCGACCACCGGCGACCGCTCTGTCGTGACCATCGAGGGCGCCTGGGGCCTGGGCTCGGCCGTGGTCTCCGGCGAGGTGACGCCGGATCGCTGGGTGGTCGCCAAGATCACCGGCGAGATTTCGGTGCGCGACATTTCCGACAAGCATATCCAGCAGCTGCCCGCGGCCGGCGGCGGCATCGAGGATGTGCGAAGTGGCTGACGATCAGCGCAAGGCGCCCTGCCTCAGCGATGCCGAGCTTCTGGCGCTCAAGACTGTCGCCCAGCGTGCCGAACGCCATTACGGCAGGCCGCAGGACATCGAATGGGCCGTCGACCGCGCGAGCGGCGATATTCTGCTTTTGCAGAGCCGGCCCGAAACCGTGTGGTCCGCCAAGGACGCGGCGCCGGTCGCCAAGCCTGCGTCCGATCCGCGTGTCAGCATGTGATGAATATTTTCGGAGGACGCCGGTGAGCCTGACCGCGAAGGATGTTGCCGAGATCATGAAGCTGCTCGAAGACTCAGCCTTCGACGAACTCGTGCTCGAAACCGGCGACCTGAAGGTCGAGCTGCGCCGCGGCGCTGCGGGGCCGCGTCCTGCGCGCGCTCGTGATGCCGCGCCCACGCCGCCAGCAGCCGCGCCGCAAGCCGCCAAAGCCCAACGGCATCGCCCCGGCCGGACCCGGCGAAACCGATGTCCCGTCGCCCCTGCTCGGCACCTTCTATCGCGCGCCGAAGCCCGGCGAGCCGCCTTTCGTCGAGGTGGGTCAGATGGTCGAGGACGGACACGGTCATCGGCATCATCGAAGTGATGAAGCTGATGAATTCGGTGCGCGCGGGCGTGCGCGGCGAGGTCGTCGAGATCTTCGCGCAGAACGGCGCATTGGTCGAATACGAAGAGCCGCTGATCCGCGTGCGGCCGGCCGGTTGAGCCATGCCGATCCGCCGCATCCTGATTGCCAATCGCGGCGAGATCGCCGTGCGCATCATCCGCACCTGCAAGGCGCTCGGCATCGAGACGGTGCTGGCGGTCTCAGAAGCCGATCGGGACTCGCTCGGCGCGCAAGGCTGGCCGACCGCGCGCTGTGCATCGGCCCGGCGCCGTCATCCGAAAGCTATCTCAAGGCCGAAACCATTGTGCAGGCCGCGCTGGGCAGCGGCTGCGATGCGATCCATCCCGGCTATGGCTTCCTGTCCGAACGGGCCGATCTGGCGCGGCTCTGCGAAGAAGAAGACTCATCTTCATCGGCCCGACGGCCGCACAGATCGAAGCCGTCGGCGACAAGCTGCGCGCCCGCGCCGAGGCCGAAGCGGCGTCGGTGCCGGTCGTGCCCGGCGGGCCGGTGAACGATGCTGGCCGACGCCGAAGCGCTGGGCCGCAGAGATCGGCGCGCCCTTGCTGGTCAAGGCGGTCGGCGGCGGCGGCGGGCGCGGCATGAAGCTGGTCGATGATCTCTCGGCGACTGGCCGAGACGGTGTCGACTGGCCATCGCCGAGGCCGAGTGCGGCCTTCGGCGATGCGCGCGTCTATCTCGAGCGGCTAGTGCGCACGGGCCGCCATGTCGAGGTGCAGGTGCTGGGCGACGGCGAGGGAACGTCGTCCATCTCGGCGAGCGCGATTGCTCGGTCCAGCGCCGCTACCAGAAGCTGATCGAGGAAACGCCGGCACCGGGCCTCTCCGACGCACTGCGCGAGAATATCCGCGCCGCCGGGGTGCGCTTCGCGCAGCATCTGACCTATCGCGGCGCCGGCACGGTCGAATTCCTGGTCGATGTCGCGCGACAGAGTTTCTATTTCCTCGAAATGAATGCCCGCATCCAGGTCGAGCATCCGGTGACCGAAGAGGTCATCGGCGTCGATCTCGTCGCCGAGCAGATCGCCATCGCCGACGGCCAGGGCCTGCGCTTCGCCCAGAAGCGACATTCATCTCGACGGCCGCGCCATCGAATGCCGGATCAACGCCGAAGATCCCGCGCACGACTTCATGCCCAGCCCCGGCACGGTCAGCGAGGCCGTCGTGGCCGGAGGCGAGGGCATCCGCGTCGACACGCATATCGTCACCGGCGCCAAGGTGCCGCCCTTTTACGATTCGCTGATGGCCAAGATCATCGCCCATGGGCCGGATCGCGCCACGGCGCTGGCCCGCCTCGAAAAGGCGCTGGCCGCCAGCCGCGTCGATGGCATCGCCACCAACATCCCATTTCATCGCGCCGTGCTGAACGATGCGGAATTCGCGGCCGGCGGTGTCGATACCGGCTATCTGGCGCGCTTTCTGGCCCGCGCACCCTCAATTACGGAGGCCTGAGCCATGGCCGAGATCCAACTCGTCGAAACCTCGCTGCGCGACGGCAATCAGTGCCTGTGGGGCGCGCTCGGCGTCGATACGGCGCGCACGCTGACCATCGCGCCGGTGATGGATCAGGTCGGCTTCAAGGCCATCGATTTCACCACCTCCACCCATATGGGCGTGGCCGTGCGCTACAAGCAGGAAGATCCGTGGGAGCGCATCCGCCTGATGGCCGAGGCGATGCCGAACACGCCGCTGCAATTCCTTTCCACCGGCTTCCGCTTCATCTCCTGGGAAACCGCCAGCCCCGAATTCATGGCGCTCGCCTATCGCACACTGGTGAAGCACGGCATCCGCCGCTTCGCCTTGGCCGATCCCATGAACGATGTGGCCGGCAATCTCGACGGTGCGCGCATGGCCAAGCACGGCGGCGCCGATATGTCGTGGCGCGCTGGTCTATACGATCAGCCCGATCCACGACGATGCGCATTATGCCGAGCGCGCGCGGCAGCTGGCGGCCAGCCCCGATGTCGATGCGCTCTACATCAAAGACCCGGGCGGGCTGCTGACGCCCAAGCGCGCGCGCACGCTGATCCCGGCGATCATGGCCGCGATCGGCGACAAGCCGCTGGAAATCCATGCCCATTGCACCATCGGGCTTGGCCGAGCTGTCCTATCTCGATGCGCCGGAACTTGGCGTCAGCGCCGTGCAATGCGCGTCGGGCGCGGCGGCGGACGGCACCTCCAACCCGCAGGCGCTGCGCGTGGTCGCCAATCTGCGCGCGCTGGGCCATTCGGTCGACATCGACGACGAGGCGCTGGGCGAGGTCCATCGCTATTTCAACCGGCTCGCCGAAGCCGAGGATTTGCCGGTGGGCCATCCGCAGGCCTTCGACGCAGCCTATTTCCACCATCAACTTGCCCGGCGGGATGGTGGGCACCATGCGCCGCCATCTGGCCGAGCATCGCGTGCTCGCATCTCGAAGGCAAGGTGATCGAGGAGCTGGGCCGGGTGCGCGAGGAGCTGGGCTGGCCGATCGTGATGACGCCCTTCGCGCAGATGGTGCATGACGCAGGCGGTGATGAACGTCACCGGCCAGGAGCGTTACGCCGTGATCCCCGACGAGGTCGATCCGCTATGCGCTGGGCAAGTTCGGCCGGCCCAACGTGCCGATCGCGCCCGATGTGATGGACCGCATCATTGTCGTCGCCGCGGACCAAGGAACTGGAGCAGGAACCCGGCATGGCGCCGGTCTCCGAGCTGCGCCGGCAGGCTCGGGCGCCGATCTCTCCGACGAAGAATTCCTGCTGCGCGCCACCATGCCGGGCGAACTGGTCGATGCCATGCGCGCGGCCGGCCCGCGCCGCGCCATTACGATCCCGAAGCGGCCTCGGCGATGAAGCTGATCCGCACGCTTCTGGCGCGCACCGATCTCTCCCATGTCGCAATCGACAAACCCGGATTCAAACTCGAGCTGGCACAATGACAAAGCATTCCGAGAACGATCGGCGCCCATCGGCGGCTTATGTTCGATGTCGACGGCACGCTGATCCTCAGCAACCGTTCGCTGGGCAGCTATCGGATGCTGCCGGGCGCGGCCGAGGTGCTGGGTGCGCTGAAGGCCAAGGGTATTCCTTATGTGGCGCTCACCAATGGCAGCGCCTATCCGCCCGCCGAACAGGCGGCCAAGCTGCGGGGGCTCGGCCTGCCGGTCGAAGACGATCAGATGCTGACGCCCTCCAGCGTCGCCGCCGAACTGATGCTGCGCGATGGCATTAAATCCGCGCTGATCCTGGGCACGCCGGGTGTTGGTCATTGCCTTGCCGAAGCCGGGATCGAACTGCGCTTCACGGGCGATGCGAATGCCGAGAAGGCCGATGCTGTCTATATCGGCTGGCATCCTGATTGCGGCATGAAGGATATCGAGGCCGCATGTCATGCGATCTGGAACGGCGCCAAGCTCTATGTCGCTTCCGATGTGCCGTTCTTTGCCAGCGCCGGGGACGCACCATCGGCTATTCCCATGCCATCACGGCGGCGGTCCGCAAGATGACCGGCGCCCCGATGATCCTGACCGGCAAGCCCTCGCTCAACGCGCTGCGTTTTGTCGCGAAAAAGCTGGGCGTGCCGATGAAGAATGTCGCCGTGGTGGGCGATGATCCGCTGGTTGAGATCATCATGGCCCGCCGCGCGGGCGCGACGAGCTTCGCCGTCACGACCGGCTTCAACAAGGAAGAAGACTGGGCCCGGCAGACCGGCAACAAGCGCCCCCATCGCGTGCTCAAGGGCGTTGGCGATCTGATGTACATGATGGAGCTTGCCGCCTGATGCGCAGCATCGATTATTTCGACAAAGTCGCGAACCGCCATCCCGAACGCATGGCGCTGATCGCCAGCGAAACGCATTACACCTATGGCGAATTGCAGGCGCTGAGTCACAAGGTGGCCGGTGCCATGCTGGGGGCGGGCCTCAAGCATCAGGAACCGGCGGCGATCCTGTCGCCCAATGACGGTGCGGTGCTGGTCAGCCTGCTGGGGCTTTGGCGGGCCGGTGCAGTGTGGATTCCGGTCAACACGCGCAACGCGCTCGACGCCAATATCGCCTATCTCAATTATGTGCGCCCGGTCTGGTTCTTCTACCATTCGAGCCTTGCGGCGGAGGCCGACGAGGTGCGCGCTGCGGTGCCGAGCATCCGCCATGTGATCTGCCTCGATCGCGAGGGCGATGATCATCCGTCGCTGGCGACTTTCATGAGTACGTTCGGCGAAAAGGAGATCGTCGATTGGGGTGATGCCTCGGGCAATCCGGACGAACTGGTCGCGATCATCGCCACGGGCGGCACAACGGGCCCGGCCAAGGGCGTGCGCATTCTCAATCGCAGCTGGAGCCAGATGCTCGAGACCATCGTCAACGAGATGCAAAGCGATCTGCCGCCGGTCTGTTTGGCGACGGCGCCGCTCAGCCATGCCGCCGGCCCCTTCGCCACGGCGGCGCTGGCGATGGGCGCGACCATTGTTGTGCTGCCGGGCTTCGATGCCGAGGGCGTAATGGCGGCCATCACCGAGCATCGCGTCACGCATATGTTTCTGCCGCCGACGGCGCTCTATTCGATGCTGTCGCATCCGCGCGTCGACGATTTCGATTATTCGAGCCTGCGCTATTTCCTGCTGGCCGGATCGCCGGTCTCGCCCGACAAGCTCAAGCAGGCGGTTGCGGTGTTCGGCCCTTGCATGTGCCAGAGCTATGGCCAGACCGAATGCCATCTGATCGCGACCTGGCTGCCGCCCGACGTGGTGGCGGCCGCGGCGGGTGGCGATCATCCAGAACGGCTCGCAAGCTGCGGCCGCGCCAGCTATTCGGTGCGCATCGAAATCATGGACGATGATGGCCGTCTTCTGGCCGATGATGACGTCGGCGAGATCGTTGCGCGCGGCGGCCTTGTCGGTGGCGGCTATTTTGAAATGCCCGAAGCGACCGAGGAAGCCCGTCTTCATGGCTGGCATCACACCGGCGATGTCGCCAAGCGCGATGCGGATGGCTTCTTCTATATCGTCGACCGCAAGAAGGACATGATCGTCAGCGGCGGCTTCAACGTGTTCTCGGCCGAGGTTGAGGCCACGGTGATGGAGCTTGCCGAAGTCAGCGAATGCGCAGTGGTCGGCACGCCGCACGAAAAATGGGGCGAAGCGGTGACGGCGATCGTGGTTCTCAAGCCTGGCGCAACGGTGTCGGATGAACAGATCATCGCCCACTGCAAGGCGCGCATTGGCAGCGTCAAGGCGCCGAAATCCGTGCATTTCCGTGGCGAGATTCCGCGCACCGGCGCCGGCAAGTTCGACAAGAAAACGATCCGCGCCGAGTTCTGGAAAGGCACCGGACGCAACGTGCATTAGACGCGGAGCTGCGACCGGTCGCGGCTTGCGTTTCTGAGCGACTCAGGCTTTGACGAAGATGTCGACGCGGTCGGTGGCGCCGTTGTCGCTCTCCTTGACGCCGCCCAGCGCCCGCACATCGATGCGGCCGGCCGGCACGCCATCGACGATGAGCGCCTCGCGCACGGCCAGCGCCCGCTTCAGGCTCAGCCGCCGTGCCGCCGAGGATGTGTCGCCGGGCGCGCCGGCATAGGCGATAAGCTCGATCTGGTTGGCGCCATTGGCGAGCGCGGTCTTGAGGCTGAAAGCGAGATCGTTGAGGCGGGCCTTGCTGTTCTCCGAGAGCGCCGAGGAGCCGGTGTCGAACAGCACCACCTGCTCTTTGGTCAGGCCTTTGGGCGGGGTGATCTTGGGCAGCGGCGCGGCCTTGGCCACCTGCGTGGGCTCCGGCTTTGCGGCTTGCTTGGGCGGCGGCGGCACGGGGGCGGAATTGCTGTCGAAGGAGAAGGGGATCGCGGCCGGGGCGGCGTTCGCACCGCCGGAAACGGGCGGCGGCGATGCCGGCCTGGCGGCCTTATGGGCAACTCTCGGGGCCGGTTTGCTGGCGGGCTTGGCGGCTGGCGCTTCGGCGATGGCCGCACGCGTGGGTTCGGGACTCGCCGGTTCCGAACGGGCCGATGGGGCGGCGGCCTCGGCGCTGCGATGGCGCCTGTGCAGCTTGGGCGGGCGCAGATGGACTGGCGGCAGGGTGTGACGTCCGGCGCGCGGCGCCAGAGATCCGCCGGAATAGGGCGAGTTGGGGCAGGGGACTTGATTGATGGCGGCCGGGTTCACGGTCACATTCTGACCGGGATACATCTCCTGCGCCGCAGCCGGGCCGAGCCCGGCCAGCGAGAGGGCCAAGGTCAGTGAGCATGCGCCGAACGCCAGCGGCAATCGCCTAGTGGATGGAAACGCCATAAGCCCCGAGAAAGCTTCGACTCTTTCTGCCGTCAACCATAGACGCGCCGCGCCCGGGGTCAACCTCGGCGGCGCAATCTTGGTCAACTGCGGCCGGCGTCTTGCAGAAGTTTCAGGAATTTCGGATGCAGCATCTCGTTGGAGGCCAGGAGATCGCCGCTTTCGAGCATGCTGGAACCGCCCTTGAGGTCGGTGACGCTGCCGCGCGCCTCACGCACGATCAATATGCCGGCGGCCACGTCCCAGGGCTTGAGCCCCCGTTCCCAGAAGCCGTCATATCGGCCGGCCGCGACCCAGGCGAGATCGAGCGCGGCCGCGCCGAAGCGGCGCACGCCGGGCGTCGAGGCCATCACCGCTTCCAGCTCTTTGAGATAGAGGTCGTGACCGTCGCGGCCAAGGAAGGGGATGCCGGTCGCGAACAGGGCCAGACCCACATCCTTGCGGGCGGCGACGCGCAGGCGCTTGTCGTTGAGATAGGCGCCATGGCCCTTTTCGGCCACGAACATCTCGTCGGTGATAGGATTGAAAATGACACCGGAGACGAGCTGTCCCTCGCGTTCGAGGGCGATCGAGATGGCGAAATGCGGGATGCCATGCAGGAAGTTGGTGGTGCCGTCGAGCGGATCGATGATGAAGCGGTGCGATTTGTCCGGCCCGTCGATCAGGCCGCTTTCCTCGGTCAGGATAGGATAGCCGGCGCGGGCCTTCTGCAATTCGCCGACGAGAATGCGTTTCGGTGCGCTGGTCGGCGATGGTGACGAAATCGGCCGGGCCCTTCATCGACACCTGCAGGTTTTCGACCTCGCCGAAATCGCGGATCAGGCGGCGGCCGGCCTTGCGGGCGGCGGCCGTCATGACGTTGAGGGCAGGGGAAAGATAGAGGGCCATGATTTATTCCGCCCGTCGCAGATAGGTGCCGTCTTCGGTCGAGACGACGATCCTGGTCACCGGCTTCGATGAAGGGCGGCACCTGGATCTTCAGGCCGTTCTCCAGCACCGCGCCCTTATAGGACGGGGCCGCCGTGCCGCCGCGCATGACCGCATCGGCCTCGGTGACTTCCAGCGTCACCTGCAGCGGCAGCGAGATGCCGATGGGCTTGCCGTCATAGACCGTGACCAGCGTCTTCATGCCGTCCTGCAGGAACTGCGCCTGATCGCCGACGAAATCGGCCGAGAGTTCGAACTGGTCGTAATTCTCCATGTCCATGAAGGTCAGCGTGTCGCCGCTGGCGAACAGGAACTGGAAGTCGCGCTTCTCCAGCCACACTTCCTCGACGGTTTCGTCGGAGCGGAAGCGCTGGTTCAGCTTGGTGCCGGTGGTGACGTTCTTGAGCTCGACCTGGTTGTAGGCGCCGCCCTTGCCGGGCTTCACCTTCTGGGACTTCACCGCCATCCACAGGCCGCCTTCATATTCGATCATGGTGCCGGGGCGGATTTCGTTGCCGTTGATTTTGGCCATGGGTCTTCTCTTGATGGCCTACCGCTTCGCTGCTTGAGGCCGAAGCGCCCCTCCTGTGGGGGAGGCGGGTAGGTGATGGTTGGGTCGAGGTCAAAGAGCGCGCGGGTTATAGCGGGCGCGGGGCCCAAGCTCAACCGAGTGGCGTCAGGGGCAAAACAGTGCGTTGAAGGCCTTCACGGCGGCGGCGGGGCCGTCCTTGTGGGCCCAGACGCCTGACGACACGGCGAGGAAGTCGGCGCCGGCCGCGACCAGCGGGGGCGCATTTTCGACCGTGATGCCGCCAATGGCGACGCAGGGAACCTCCATGATGTCCGACCACCATTCGAGGAGTTCGACATCGGCCTGCGATTTCGGCTCCTTGGTCGTGGTCGGAAAGAAGGCGCCGAAAGCGACGTAATCGGCGCCGGCCTCGGCCGCTTCCATGGCGAGGTGGCGGCTATCGTGGCAGGTGACGCCGACGATGCGGTCCGGACCCACGGCCGCGCGCGCGGCGGCATAGGTCGAATCCTCCTGACCGATATGGACGCCGTCACAGCCCAGTTCGGCGGCAAGGTCCGGTCGGTCGTTCATCAGGAAGGCGACGTCGCGCGCCTGCGCGATGGGCATCAGGAGTTCGGTGGCGCGGCGGATTTCGTCGTCGGACACGTCCTTCAGGCGCAGCTGAAGACTGGCCACGTCGCCGGCCTCGAGGGCGTTCTTGAGCGTATCGGCAAAGGCGCGCGGTTCCAGCAGGGGCGGTGTGATCAGATAGAGGCGGCAACTGGTCATAGTTTGAAATGAAGCTTTCCCAAATATGGATGGTTTCTACAGAGCGCCTGAAGACATCTGGGGAACACGCTTTCGCGCCGCGCCCGCAGCAGCAATTCCACAACGGCATTCTGAAGCGGTAGGTTCGGAATCTCGCTATCCATCCGGCTCTCGAACAATTCATACCAGAGCGTCGCCAGTTCCTGCCGCGACATGCTCTTCGCAACACGGTATCGCAGATCGCTGCGCGCCATGGCGCTCAGAACGTCAAAGCAGCCCGGCTTGCCGATCTTGGCTGTCTTTCCGTCGGGAAACTCGACTGTGTCTCTGCGGATCGACCAAGGCCGGTCTCCCGCAACCCGGAACTCGGTCTTGAGAAATCCGGCCAGATCCTTCTTGCCGGTCTCCAGATCGGAAAAGTCCACATATTGGAAATTGCGCAGCGCGTTCGGCATGCTGGGCTGGTGGAACGCCAATATCACGAGCGGCATCTCTTCCAGAAGATGTTTCTGTGCAGCGATGCTGGTTTCGGGATAGGGCGCGCCCTTCTGAAATGCGGTGGTCGTGCCAAGGAGCAGGAAGACGGCGGTATCGTTGGCCGTCGCCAGGATTTCGCGCGGCCTCTCAGGCACAGGCCGGGAAGATTCGAAATCGGCCCAGAAATCCAAGTCCGTGTATTCCGTGCGGAGAAATGACAGGATCGTCTCGGCCAGTTCACGGTCTTCATTGGTGTGACGCAAGAATACGTCGTATTTTGTCAAGATAAAAACTCCAAGCGATCTCGAATAGAGACGCAAGAGCGTATAAGTCCAAATCAAACTTCGCAAATGACAAGCCGGACGGTTCCGGTCAGTTTACGGCGCCTGCTCTTCGATCTCAGGCTTCCACGCGCCAGTGGTCGCAAGGCTGTTCATTCTGGCGCGATGGGCGAAGGCGGCCTGCGCTTTCGCCACGTTCTGCGCCTTGCCGCCCCACGCTTTCTGCGGCGCGGCCTGCAAGGCGCGGCCATAGGAGAAGGTCAGCGCCCAGGGCAGCGGGCCATATGCGTTCATGGCGTTGAGATGGGCGGTGGCTTCCACGTCCGACTGGCCGCCTGAGAGGAAGGCGATGCCCGGCACCGCGGCTGGTACGCAGCGCTTGAGGACCATCAGCGTCTTCTCGGCCACTTCCTCGACGCCCGCCTGTGTCGCGCATTTCTTGCCGGAGATCGCCATGTTGGGCTTCAGCACCATGCCTTCGAGGGCGACGCGCTGCTCATAGAGCTGCTGGAAGACGGCCTCGAGAACCCAATGGGAAACTTCGGCGCAACGCTCGATATCGTGGTCGCCATCCATCAGCACTTCCGGCTCGACGATGGGAACGATGTTGTTCTCCTGGCATAGCGCGGCATAGCGCGCGAGCGCATGGGCGTTGGTGAGGATGGCGGTCTGGCTGGGCACTGTGCTGCCCGCGATATCGATCACCGCGCGCCATTTGGCGAAGCGCGCGCCAAGGCCATGATATTCGATCAGTCTTTCGCGCAGGCCATCGAGGCCTTCGGTCACGGTCTCGCCGGGGCCGGCGGCCAGCGGCTTGGCGCCCTTGTCGACTTTGATGCCCGGGATGGCACCGGACTCGGCAATGATCTCGACCAAGGGCGTGCCGTCTTCGGCCCTTTGGCGGATGGTTTCGTCGAACAGGATGACGCCGGAGATGTGTTGCGTCATCGCCGCCTCGGTGCGGAACAGAAGTTCGCGATAGTCGCGCCGGTTTCCCTCGGTGTTTTCCACGCCGATGGCATCGAAGCGTTTCTTGATCGTGCCGGTGGATTCGTCGGCGGCGAGGATGCCCTTGCCACGCGCCACCATGGCGCGGGCGATGGTGTTGAGTGCGGTCAGGTCCATCCTCTGTCCTCCTTCTTATTCGGCGGCGCGGGCAACTCCCGTGGTCTTGGGAGCCAGTTCGCCGGCGGCGTAACGCTTGGCCATGCGAGGCCATGTCGATCACCTTGATCTTGGAGGCCTGGCCGGCGGCGCCGAATTCCTCGAAGCGCTGGCGGCAGACGGCTTCCATCGCGTCCATGGCGGGCTTCAAATATTTGCGCGGATCGAACTCGGCCGGCTTTTCGGCGAACAGCTTGCGGATCGCGCCGGTGATGGCCATGCGGTTGTCGGTGTCGATGTTGATCTTGCGCACGCCATGCTTGATGCCGCGCTGGATCTCTTCGACCGGCACGCCCCAGGTCTGCGGCATCTTCCCGCCATACTGGTTGATGATGTCCTGCAGTTCCTGCGGCACCGACGACGAGCCATGCATCACCAGATGAGTGTTGGGCAGGCGGCGATGGATCTCCTCGATCACGTTCATCGCCAGCACCGCGCCATCGGGCTTGCGCGAGAATTTGTAGGCGCCATGGCTGGTGCCCATGGCGATGGCCAGCGCATCGACGCCGGTCTTGTTCACGAAATCGACGGCCTGATCGGGATCGGTCAGAAGCTGGTCGTGGGAGAGCTTGCCTTCGGCGCCGTGGCCGTCTTCCTTTTCGCCCATGCCGGTTTCGAGCGAGCCGAGCACGCCCAGCTCGCCTTCGACCGAGGCGCCGACCCAATGCGCCATGTCGGCGACGCGCTTGGTGATGGCGACATTGTAGTCGTAATCGGCGGGGGTCTTGGCGTCGGCCTTGAGCGAGCCGTCCATCATCACCGAGGTGAAGCCGTTCTGGATCGCGGTGGCGCAGGTCGCTTCGCTGTTGCCGTGGTCCTGATGCATGCAGACCGGAATGTGCGGGTAGACTTCGCACAGGCCGTCGATCAGGTGCTTGAGCACAAGGTCGTTTGCATATTGGCGCGCGCCGCGGCTGGCCTGGATGATGACCGGCGCATCGAGCTTGTCGGCCGCTGCCATGATGGCCAGGCCCTGCTCCATATTGTTGATGTTGAAGGCCGGCAGGCCGTAATCGTGTTCGGCGGCGTGGTCGAGAAGCTGTCGAAGCGTGATGCGAGCCATGATCCTATTCCCCTTCCAATATTTCAGTGCGCTCGGCGGGGCGCGAGGGCTGCGACGCCCGGCAATTTCCGCCCTTCAAGCCATTCCAGAAAGGCACCACCGGCGGTCGAGACATAGGTGAAATCGTCCGCGACGCCGGCATGGTTCAGCGCCGAAACCGTATCGCCGCCACCGGCGACAGAGAGAAGATTGCCGGCGCGCGTCGCAGCGGCCACAAGCTTTGCCGCCGCCACCGTGCCGGCATCGAAAGGCACGGTCTCGAAGGCGCCGAACGGCCCGTTCCAGACCAGCGTCTTGGTCGTGTGCAGGCGGCGTTCAAATTCGGCAATGGTGTCCGGGCCGACATCGAGGATCATCTCGTCATCGGCGACGTTGCGCACGCTCACCGTGCGGTGGGGTGCGTTTGCCTTGAATTCTTTCGCCACGACCGCATCGGTCGGCAGCAGCAGGATCGTGCCCGTCTCCGTCGCCTGCTTGACGATGCGGCTGGCGGTGTCGAGCTGGTCTTTCTCGTAAAGCGATTTGCCGACCTTGATATCCTCGGCGGCGAGGAAGGTGTTGGCCATGGCCCCGCCGATGACGAGGATGTCGACCTTCTCCATCAGATGTTCGATCAGCGCGATCTTGGTCGACACCTTGGCGCCGCCGACCACGGCCATGACCGGCCGCTTGGGATCGGAAAGCGCCTTGTGAAGATGTTCGAGTTCGCTCTGCATGGCGCGGCCGGCCGCGGCCGGTAGCAGATGCGCGATGCCTTCGGTCGAGCCATGGGCGCGATGCGCGGCGGAGAAGGCGTCGTTGACGTAAAGATCGCCGAGTTCGGCAAGGGCCTTGGCGAAATCCGGATCGTCCTTCTCCTCGCCCGCATGAAAGCGGGTGTTTTCGAGGAGCAGGACGTCGCCGTCTTTCAGTTTGGCGATTGCGGCTTTCGCGGCATCGCCGATGCAGTCCGAAGCAAAGGCCACATCGCGGCCGACGGCCTTGGCCAGTGCTGGTGCGATGGGGGCGAGCGACATGGACGGCACCACTTTGCCCTTGGGCCGGTCGAAATGGGAGAGCACGATGACGCGCGCCCCCTTTTCGGCCAGCTCGCGGATGGTCGGTGCCTGACGGTCGATCCGAAGCGTGTCGGTGATCTTGCCGTCACGCATCGGCACGTTGAGGTCCGCGCGCACCAGCACGCGTTTGCCCGCTACATCAAGATCGTCGAGCGTCAGGTAGTGGTCGGCCATGTCGCGTGTCTGCCCTAGATCAGCTTGCCCATCGCCACGGCCGTGTCTGCCATACGATTGGAGAAGCCCCATTCATTGTCGTACCAGCTCATGACGGAGACAAATTTTCCGTCCATCACCTTGGTCTGGTCGAGCGCGAAGCTGGACGAGGCCGGGTTGTGGTTGAAGTCGCAGGAGACGAGTTTTTCGTGCACCAGCGCGAGCACGCCCTTGAGCGGGCCATTGGCCGCTGCCGTGATGGCCTTGTTGACGTCCTCGACCGTGGTCGCGCGCGCCGCGACGAACTTCAGGTCCACCAGCGACACGTTCGGGGTCGGCACGCGCACCGAGATGCCGTCGAGCTTGCCATTCAGCTCCGGCAGCACCAGCCCAACGGCCTTGGCCGCGCCCGTGGAGGTCGGGATCATGGAAAGAGCCGCCGCACGTCCGCGATACAGATCCTTATGCATCTGGTCGAGCGAGGGCTGGTCGTTGGTGTAGGAATGGATCGTCGTCATCATGCCTTTTTCGATGCCGACGGCGTCGTTAAGCACCTTGGCGACCGGGGCCAGACAGTTTGTGGTGCACGAGGCGTTGGAGACGACGATGTGGTCCTTGGTCAGCTTGTCGTGGTTGACGCCATAGACGACCGTCAGATCCGCGCCAGTGGCGGGCGCCGAAATCAGCACGCGCTTGGCGCCGGCTCCGAGATGTGCGCTGGCCTTGTCCTTGGCAGTGAAGATGCCGGTGCATTCGAGCGCAATGTCGACGCCCAGTTCCTTGTGCGGCAGCTTGGCTGGGTCGCGTTCGGCGGTGACCTTGATCTTGTGGCCGTCGACGATCATGAATTCGCCATCGACTGTCACGTCGCCCGGGAAGCGGCCATGAACCGAGTCGTAGCGCAACAGATGCGCGTTGGTTTCGACGGGGCCCAGATCGTTGACGGCGACAACGACGATGTCGCTGCGCTTGGATTCCACGATGGCGCGCAGCACCAGCCGGCCGATGCGGCCGAAGCCGTTGATGGCAACGCGAATGGTCATGACTTTCCTCCAAGGTTCCGGACGCGCGGAATCTCGCGGCGTCCATCGAAATCTGTGCGGCGCCCGGCGGAGCATCCGCGTCTCATGATTCCGCCGCGGTCCCGGCGGGCATCTTTAATGCGGCCGGCCGGGCGTGTTTACGACGACGCGCCGGGCCGGACTTTGATCGAACTCATTTTGCGGCCGCGAGCGCGGCCATGGCCGCTTCCGCCACGGCGTCCGCCGTGATGCCGAAATGCTTGTACAAATCCTTGGCCGGCGCGCTGGCACCGAAGCCGTGCATGCCGACGAAGCGGCCATGCGCCCCCAGATAGCGGTCCCAGCCCATGGGGATGGCTGCTTCCACGCCCACGCGCACCGTATCGGGGCCGAGTACCTTTTCGCGATAGTCCGCGGGCTGGGCGTCGAACAATTCCCAGCAGGGCAGGGTGACGACGCGGGTCGGTGTGCCCTTGGCCTGCAAGAGGTCGCGCGCGGCGATGGCGATCTCGACTTCGGAGCCGGTCGCCAGGATCGTGACCGCAGCCTTGCCGTCGGACGCGGCCAGTTCGTAGCCGCCCTTGGCGCACAGATTGTCGTCGGTGTGCGTGGTGCGCAGCGTCGGCAGGTTCTGGCGAGTCAGGGCGAGCGCGCTGGGCTGCTTGGTGTTCAACGCGATTTCCCAGCACTCGGCGGTCTCGACCGCATCGGCCGGACGGAACACCAGAAGGCCGGGAATGGCGCGCAGCGCCGCCAGATGCTCGACCGGCTGATGGGTCGGGCCGTCTTCGCCCAGACCGATGGAATCATGGGTCAGCACGTGGACGACATGGGCGCCCATCAGCGCAGCCAGCCGGATGGCCGGGCGGGCATAATCGGAGAACACCAGAAAGCCGCCCGAATAGGGCAGCAGTCCGCCATGCAGCGTCATGCCGTTCATGGCGGCGGCCATGCCGTGCTCGCGGATGCCGTAATGGATGTAGCGGCCGGCATATTCGCCCGGCGCAATCGACACCATGCCCTTGGTCAGGGTGTTGTTGGAGCCCGTGAGGTCGGCCGAACCACCGATGGTGATTTCGGTCTCGGCATTGATGACGTTGAGGACCGCCTCGGAGGATTTGCGCGTCGCCATGGACGTCGCCTCGGCCGAGAGCTTGGCCTTGTGCGCGGCGATGGCCTTGGCCATCGATTTGGGCATGTCGCCGGTCAGCGCGGCCTCGAATTTGGCGCGCAGCGCCGGGTCGGCCTTGGCCTTGCGGGCGGTCCATTCCGCATGGGCCACCGCGCCGCGGCTGCCGATCTTGCGCCAAGCCGCTGCGATGTCGTCAGGGATCACGAAGGGCGCATAGGGCCAGTCGAGGTTTTTGCGCGCGCCGGCATTTTCTTCGGCGCCGGGGGCCTCGCCATGGGCCTTGTTGGTGCCGGCCTTGGTCGGCAGGCCATAGCCGATGGTGGTGCGGCAGGCGATCAGCACCGGCCGGTCGCTGGTCTGGGCCGCGTCGAGGGCGGTCCTGACATCGTCCGGGTTGTTGCCATCGCAGGACAGCGTCTTCCAGCCCATCGCATCGAAACGCTCGAGCGTGTTGGTGGAATTGGCGAGGCTGGTCGCGCCGTCGATGGTGATGTGGTTGTCGTCGAACATCACGATGAGGCGGTTGAGCTTGAGATGGCCCGCAAGGCTGCAGGCTTCCTGGCTGATGCCTTCCATCAGGCAGCCGTCGCCTGCCATGACATAGGTCTTATGACCGACCAGATCGTCGCCGATAGCGAGCATTCATCATGCGCTCGGCCAGCGCCATGCCGACGGCCGTGGCGATGCCCTGGCCCAGCGGCCCGGTGGTGGTCTCGATGCCCGCCAGATGGCCATATTCGGGTGGCCGGCGCAGGGGCTGCCGAGCTGACGGAAATTCTTGATGTCCTCGATCGTTGGCCGCGCATAGCCGGTCAGATGAAGCAGCGAATAGAGCAGCATCGAGCCATGGCCGGCCGACAGCACGAAGCGGTCGCGGTCGGGCCAGGCCGGATCGGCGGGGTCGAATTTCAGAAATTGCGAGAACAGCACCGTGGCGGCGTCCGCCATGCCCATCGGCAGGCCCGGATGGCCGGATTTGGCGGCATCGACGGCGTCCATGGACAGGACGCGGATGGCATTGGCCAGGCGGCGGATTTCGGAAGACTCCAACGCCGCAGTCGCGGAACGGGACGCGGGCGTGGCGGTGCTCATATTTCCGGGTCTTTCTGCCAGTGGGCTGCCTGTCTGCTCAGGTCTTCATCAGGGCGGAAAGTGGCCTTAGCGAGCGCGGGCCGCACCCGTCAAGAGCCCGGGCGTGGCCGGACCGCCTTTGCCCCGATTTTGCCTGTGAGAGCGGTATTGCGGGCACTGTTTCATGCAGGCTCATACCCTTCGAAAACTCGCCAGTGGACATAGGGTTTCCTTACGTTGACCGGCTCTTCGGCCCGCGCCTATGGTGCGGGCGGGTGATTTGGCGCGTGTGCCGCCGGTTTTTCGCAATTGGAGGCTAGCCCATGACCAGGCTCGACATGGCGAGCGAACGGCTTGCCACCGCATTGACGGCGTTGGAAGGCGAAGCCCGGCCGCTCGTGGAAGCCCGGGCCCGGGCCGAGCGCGACGCCGCCGAAATCGCCCGCCTCAAGGACGAACGCGAGCGGCTTTTGGCGCGCATTGCCGAGCTCGAGGATGAGGGCCGGGCGCTGGCGGGCATCACCCAGGAGGTCGAAGACAGGCTGGATGGCGCCATTGCGGAAATCCGCGGCGCCCTGGGGCGATAGGATCGGGAGAGAACGATGGCCCTCGTGAATGTCATGGTGAACAGCCGCGCCTACACCATCGCCTGCGACGATGGCGAGGAAGACCATCTGCGCGAAATGGCGGCCATGGTCGATTCCAAGGTGCGCGAGGTGCTGGAGACGGTGGGCCAGGTGGGCGACCAGCGCATCATGCTGATGGCCGCGCTCCTGATGGCGGACGATGCCTATGAGGCCAGACAGCGCCTTGAAGCCGGGCGTCAGGAACTGGGCGACATGGCCGGAACCCAGGAAGCGATGACGGCGCGGCTTCAGCAATCCGAGGAAGCCGCGTTCGCCGCACTCGAGGCTGCGGCAAAGCGGGCCGAGGCGCTTGTAGCCGGACTGGCGCAAGCCTAGATTGGACGCGGACGGGTACTGCCACGCGCGTCAGGATAACGATGCCCAGGGGCCTTAATGGTACTCACCGGGAGCTGTCCCTGCCCTTGACCGTGGTCTTGGGCACATGGCGCCCACCTGCACTTGCAGGCCCGTGAGGATCTTACATCCAACGGCGGAGGCGGTCCCGGCCACCCGCTCGGCGTGATCGATCTTAATCCCGTAGAAACGAATTTGCGGCGTGATGGGGCTGCAATGCGCGGCCGGCGGCATGCCGGAGCGGGAACGGCGCCAATGCCCGAACTGATCGATTTCAAGATATTGGCGCTTGTCGCACTGATCTTCGTGCCGCTCGAGGCAGTGTTGCCGCTCGACCGGACGCAGAAGGCGTTGCGCCGGCACTGGCTCAACGACCTTTTCTACTTCCTCTTCAATGGGATACCGATCCGACTGGGGCTTGTGGTCGCTTTTGCTCTGGCGGCTGCGGCGGCACGTGCCGCTCTGCCCGGGGCGATCGGAATATGGCTGCGCAGTCAGCCTTTATGGTTGCAGGTGGGGGAAATCCTCGTCCTCGCCGATCTTGGCTTTTATCTCGCGCACCGCGCCTTCCATGCTGTGCCCGCGCTCTGGAAGTTCCACGCGATCCATCACAGCATCGAGGAGCTCGACTGGCTCGCCGCCTATCGTGTTCACCCGCTCGACCAGATCGCGACGATGGCCGCCTCTTATGGGCCCGTCCTCGCGCTCGGCTATTCTCCCGAAGCCACAGCGATCGCGCTTGTGCTCTATCAATGGCATTCGCTGCTGATTCACGCCAACACGCGCATCGATTTCGGCCCTCTCAACCGGATCATCGCCTCGCCGCTGTTCCATCGCTGGCATCATGCGAGCGAGACGGCAGCCCGTGACCGAAATTTCGGGGGGCAACTCGCGCTGATCGACTGGCTGTTCGGAACGCTGATCCTGCCGCCCCATATGCCCGCGCGCTATGGCACGGACGAGGTCGTACCGGACTGGTATTCGCGCCAATTGGTCTGGCCGTTCCGGGCTGCGTCGGCCGCTGCTGTCGGAGTGGTGGGCGATGACTAGCCGCTTCGAGGATCAGATCGGCAAGGCCCTGATGTGCGTCGTCTTCGGCGGCATCGCCTTTTACCAATTGCTCCTGACTCTGGGCGTGGTGGTGGGACGTGCGCACATTGAAATGTGGCCGCTGGTGCTGGCCTCGCGCGGCCTCGGGCTGGTCTTTCTCTGCCTTGTTATCGTCTTCACCTTGCGGCGTCTTCCGCCACGGGATGCGGCCGAAGGGATCGAACCGCGCGTCACCGCGATCGCGGGCACCTTCATCCTGATGCTGCTCGTGGTTCTGCCGACCGGTACAGTCGGCTCGGGTCTTCGCATGTTCTCGACGGCTCTCATCGCAGCCGGCACGGCGCTTTCCGCCTATTGCATCTCCTGGCTTGGGCGCTCCTTTGCCATCATGGCCACAGCCCGTGGATTGGTGGTTGAAGGCCCCTACCGCATTGTGCGCCACCCGCTCTATGCGGCGGAAGCCATCACAACCGTGGGCATTCTGATCGCCAACTGGTCGGTGACGGCGGCTCTGGTCGGCATCGTCTGGTGCGCGCTCCAGTTCCGGCGGATGCATCATGAGGAACGTGTGCTGCGCGCCGTCTTTCCCGAATATGGCGATTATGCGTGCCGGGTCCCTGCGATTCTCCCGGGGCTTGGCTTGGTGTTGGGCCAGGGCGGCGGGTAGCCTTCCCCGGGCGTCGCGCCGGAGCAGCGCGACCAGATCCATGCTAGAGCTTGCAGGCGATGGATCATGCCGCTCTCAAGAAAACATTGCGCGCCGAGCTGCGCGCGCGCCGCGCGAAGCTGGCGGTGGCCATGCCCGATCATGCAGCCCGTCTGGGCGGTCATGCGGCCGCGTTGACCCTGCCGGAGGGCGCCATTGTCGGCGGCTATATGGCGCTGGCGGGCGAGGCCGATCCGGCACTGCTGATGGCCCAGCTCGCGCGCCGTGGCCACCTTCTCGCCGTGCCGCGCGTCACCGGCAAGCATGCCCCGCTCGCCTTCCACGGCTATGATCCCGGCGGTGAACTTACGCCTGGTGCCTATGGCATCGCCGAGCCGGATCCGGCCTCGCCGATCTTGGAGCCGCATGTGCTGCTGGTGCCGCTGCTGGGCTTCGATGGCGCAGGGCGGCGGCTCGGCTATGGCGGCGGCTATTACGACCGCACACTGGAAGCATTGCGCGTCGGGAGCCCGGTGCTGGCGATCGGCATTGCCTATGCGGGTCAGGAGGTCGAAGCGCTGCCGGCCGAACCCTTCGACATGCCGCTCGACGCGGTGCTGACCGAAGCGGGTCTGCGGCGCTTCGTGCGTTAGACGGCTGCCGACAACTTCGTCAGCAGCACGCGCAATTCTTTCATCTCCGCCCTGCCGATGGCGCGGGCCATGTCGGCTTCGGCCTCGGCGCTGAGAGCGATCAGCGCCTCCCAGACCTTGAGCCCCTTCGCGGTCAGCCGCACCCGTTTGGCCCGGCGGTCGTCCGGGTCCAGGCCGATGGCGAGATAGCCGGCCTTTGACAAATCCTCGACCAGATAGGCCATCGATTGCTTGGCAATCTGGGCCCGCTCGGCCAGTTCGCTGACACGGCTGCCGCGCTCGGAAATGGTGCGGAAGACGCTGGAATGTGCGGGACGGATGTCGGCAAAGCCACGCGCGGCCAGACCGCCATAGACCCGGGCCTGCAGCGCCTCATAAGGTCCACGCAGGAGATTTCCCAGCGTTTGGCGGATTTCGGTGATGTTGCGATTCGTCATCGGAGGAGCTTGACACATGGACAGATTGCCTGTCTATATATCGACAGATAATCTGTCTAAATGGAGTTCCCGAAATGCTGGCCGACCTCATCGCCCACAATCTCGACATCGTCGACCGTCATATCCGCGACGAAGCCCGCGATCCGGCCTCCGTCATGGCGCTCTACAGCGACTACATCGTGCTGGAGATGCCAACGCGCGGCCTCGCGCTCACCGGCAAGGCCGCGATCGAGGCCAATTACCGGGCCATGTTCGGCGCCATGGAAGAGGTCGAAATCTTCCCGGGCGACCGCTTCGCCACGCCCGAGAGGGTGGTGGACGATTGCATCGTCCGCTTCCGCCTGGTGCGCGAGGGGATGAAGAATGCGCCCGTACCCGTGGGTTCCACGGTTGAGCTACGGCTCGTCCACATCTTCCATATGCGCGATGGCCTCATCGCCCGCGAGATCGTGACAGAAGGCTGGAAGCGCCTCGACGAGCGGCGAAGTTCTTGATGTTTGCCGTCCGCGCGCCGATAAGCGCGGATGAGCCTTTTGTTCGAAGAACTGGATTACCGGCCGACGCCGATCGGTGCGCTGAGCCTCAGGCGGCGCCACGACCATGGTCTCGGCGTCGATGTGTTCGAGATCAAGCTCGGCGAAGAGTTCCTGATGTCGAGTGCGTTCACGGCCTCCGAGATCGCGCTGGCGCGGCTGGGGCTCGCGGCCTGTTCCGGCGAGACGCTCGATGTCGCGGTTGGTGGGCTGGGGCTCGGCTACACCGCGCAGGCGGTGCTCGAAGACGAACATGTCAGTACACTGATCGTTGTCGACATGCTGGAAGCGGTGATCGATTGGCATGAGGCCGGTCTTTGCCGCTCGGCCCCGCGCTGACCGGCGATCCGCGCTGCCGTTTCGTCCATGGCGATTTCTTTGCCATGGCGGCGGGCGCGGAGGGTTTCGATCCGGCCGCGCCGGGGCGCCGCTTCGATGCCATTCTGGTCGATATCGACCATTCGCCCGATGCCTTGCTGGATGCGCGCAGCACGGGCTTCTACCGCCCTGAGGGGCTCGCCCGCTTCGCGGCCCATCTGAGGCCCGGCGGCGTATTCGGGCTGTGGTCGAACGATGCGCCCGATCCGGCCTTCACGGCGCGGCTGGGTGCAGTGTTCGCCGAAGCCTGGGCCGAGCCGGTGATTTTCCACAATCCGCTGCAGGACCGGCCGTTTACGCAGACCGTCTATCTCGCGCGGACCGCGAAGTAGCTGCGGCGGCGGCGCGAGTTGCCGGGCCCGGCAGCGGATGCCATAGAGGCGCATGCGTATTCTGTACATTGGTGACGTGGTCGGCCGGCCGGGCCGCGAGGTGGTGGGCGAGCATCTGCCCGGTCTGATCGACCGGCTGGCACTCGATTTCGTGATCCTCAATGGTGAGAACGCCGCCGGTGGCTTCGGGCTCACCCGCAAGATCGCCGACGAGTTCTTCGCTCTCGGCGTCGATTGCATCACCACCGGCAATCACTGGCTCGACCAGCGCGAGATTCTGACCTTCATCGGCGAGGAGGACCGGGTGCTGCGCCCGCTCAACCTGCCGGCTGGCACGCCGGGTCGTGGCGCCAATCTGCTCCAGGCCAGAAATGGCGGACAGGTGCTGGTGGCCGCCCCTCTGGGCCGCATCTTCATGGAGCCGCAGGACGATCCCTTCGCTGCGGTCGAGCGCGAGCTGGCGGCCTGTCCGCTGGGCGAGGCGGCCGATGCCGTGGTGGTCGACATCCATGCCGAAGCCACTTCCGAGAAGATGGCGATGGGCCATTTCTGTGATGGGCGCGCCAGCCTCGTCGTCGGCTCGCATTCGCATATCCCGACGGCGGACGCGCAGATCCTGCCTGGCGGCACGGCCTATCAGACCGATGCCGGCGCGTGCGCCGACTACGATTCCGTCATCGGCATGGAAAAGCACGAGCCGTTGCAGCGCTTCACGACCAAGCTGCCGGGCGGGCGGTTCACGCCGGCAAACGGGCCCGCGACGTTGTGCGCGGTCTTTGTCGAAACCGGCGCGAAGGGTTTTGCCACGCGCATCGAGCCGGTGCGCCTGGGCGGACGCCTGAAAGAGACGATTCCGGAATAGGCCATGAACACGCTCCTGCTTCTGCCTGGCCTTCTCTGCGACGCCTCGGTGTGGGCGCGGCAAGTCGAAGGCCTCAAGGATGTGTGCGATGTGCGCGCCTATCCCAATTTTTTCGGCCATGATTCGCTCGAAGGCATGGCGCGCGCCGTGTTCGAAACCGCACCGGCGCGGTTTCATCTCTGTGGCCATTCGATGGGCGGTCGCGTCGCCTTCGAGGTCTACAGGCTTGCGCCGGAGCGCGTGCAGAGTCTGATCCTGCTCGACACCGGCGTCGATGCGGCACAGCCGGGCGAAACCGAAAAGCGCGGGAGCCTAGTCGAACTGGGCCGGCGCGAGGGTATGGCAGCCGTGGCCGCGGCTTGGCTGCCGCCCATGGTTCATCCCGGGCGGCTGGGCGATGCCGCCTTCATGGGTGCGCTGACCGAGATGGTGTGCCGCGCCACGTCCGAGGACTTCGCGAAACAGCAGCAGGCGCTGCTGATGCGGCGCGATGTGACGGCGCTGCTGCCGGCAATCTCATGTCCGACGCTGGTCGGCTGCGGCGCCGAGGATTTGTGGAGCCCGCTCTTCGTGCACGAGCAGATTGCGGCCGCCATTCCCGGCGCGCATCTCGTGTCGATACAGGATAGCGGTCACATGGTCAGCGTCGAAGCGCCGGAGGCGCTCAACGCCGTATTGCGCGACTGGCTCACGCATCTGCGCTGAGCGCAACGCCGCCCGTCGACTGTCGATCGGGACAGCGCGTTTGGTTCT
The DNA here is from genome assembly GCA_963822185.1 of uncultured Pseudomonadota bacterium. Taxonomy (GTDB): domain Bacteria; phylum Pseudomonadota; class Alphaproteobacteria; order Micropepsales; family Micropepsaceae; genus Rhizomicrobium. The sequence continues at coordinate 168,725 of CAWGGT010000026.1, read as the reverse complement.
GCCAGATACGCTCGATATTGCTGCCCTGCTCCATGCTCCCCGCGATCCCGCGATGTCCTCGTTCAAGGTAGTCGGTGCGGGCCGATTTTCTTACATGCCGGCTGGCGCGGAGCTGCCCACTCCTTTGCCCACACCGCGCGGAAGCTCGGGAGCTTCGAGGAGTTTTCACGGCGCGCCCTTGGTCGTGCTATAAATGAAAGAAAAAGCATATGCCGCAGGGGGCAAGACGCGATGGACGTCCAACACGGAGATTATTGGTCTGAGCCAACGCCGGCCGAGCTTCGGCCGATCGAAACGCTCGAACATCCCGATCTGAAGGCGACCTATGATTATTGGCGGCGCGTGACGGGTGATCGCGCCATGCCGGCGCGCGCAGAGATTTCGCCGAAGGAATTGCGCCAGACGCTGCGTACCATTCACATCTATGACGTACTGGAGGGCGGCGCCGATTATCGTCTGCGCCTGGTCGGCACGGGCGTGTTCCCGGGCCTTTCCGAAGATCAGACGGGCAAGCTCCTGTCGGAGCATCCCGATCCGGGGATCCGTTTGCGCTTCGCCGGAGCGCTCAACCACGTGGTGGCGAACGTCGCACCCGTGCGGAGCATTTCGCTGCGCAAGACCGGACAAATGCTGTACGACGCGCATACCGAAGGGCTGTGGCTGCCGCTGGGCGAGAACGGACGTGTCGAACATGTGCTGGCACAATCGGCGCTGGCGACCCTCGAGCCCGGCAGCAAAGGCTTCGGCGCCTAGCCGGGCTCTTCGTCCGCACCATAGGCCGGCGCGAGCAATGGCCCGAAAGCCCAGCGGACAAGGATCAGCAGCACCACCGACACACCCATAATGCCTGCATGCAGCAGCCAGAAGCTGCCCGCTTTCATGGTGCTCAGAAGGCCGCCGACATAGCCGACCAGCATGTTCCCCATGAAGAGCTGCAGGTAGTAGATCGCGATCATCGTGCCGCCCAGGCCCTTCGGCGCCGCGCGCGAATAAAGCGCGAGGCCCACCGGCAAGACCATCGAAAAACCCAGATCGTTGAGGATGTGGAAGCTGAAGGCCCACACAATGGAGACGGGATGTCCGCTCGCCGCCACTTTCCATGAGGCCGCCGCGAGCACCAGCGGCGCGAAGGTGCCGATGACCGTGCCGATGACGATCTTGGTGATCTCGTCCGGTTCGGTCCAGCGCTTGGACCACCAGCGCCAGAACCAGATCACGAAAGCCATCAGCCCGGTCGAGATGAACGCATCGACCGAGAGCATCCAGGTGATCGGCATTGTCTTGCCGAAGAAGACGAGCTGGAAGTTCTTCTGCGCCCAGATGAGATAGGCGTTGAAGATCTCCTGATTGCTGACCAGGCCCGCGGCCAGAACCGGCAACAGCGCGACGAGAATGATGATGACCTTCCAGTCCTTGCCCGTCAGCTTGGGCTGCGGTTCGCGATTGGCCTTGTCGCGCGCGGGTTCGGGTGGGAGCGCATAGCGGCCCGCCAGATAGACCCCCAGCCCGATCACCATGCCCACTCCGGCGGCGCCAAAGCCCCAATGCCAGCCGACGGTCTGGCCCAGGGTTCCGCAGACCAGCGGCGAGACGATCACCGCGATCTGGATGCCGAGGAAATAGACCATGAAGCCGTCGGCGCGGCGCTCATCGTCGGCCCCGTAGAGGTCGCCGACCTGGGCGGCGATATTGCCCTTGAAGCAGCCCACGCCGATCAACAGGCACAGAAGCGCCGGCAGCAGGCTGGCCTCGAAGGCCATCAGGAAATGGCCGAGCGCCATCAGCACCGCGCCGATCGTGACCGTCTGGGTGCGGCCGAGCACGCGGTCGGCGAGCCAGCCCCCGCCCAGCGGCGTCACATAGACGAGGCCGGCATAGAGCCCGAAGATCGCGCTCGCCAGCGCCTGCGACGAGAGCGGGCCGTAGAAATACTGGATGGCGTGGGAGAACGGGCGTGAAGCCCCAGACATGCTCGATATGGCCGGGCTTGAACAGATATTCGGTCATGTAGAGCACGAGCAGCGCCTGCATGCCGTAATAGGAGAAGCGCTCCCAGACTTCGGACATCGACAGCCAGCCGAGCCCCGGCGGATGGCCGAGGAAGGATGTCTTGGATTTCGTGCCCTGCTGGAACTCTTCGAGCGGCGAACGGACGGCCGCCCCGCTCTTCACCTCGGCCGCCATCGCCAGATCTTCGGCGATCTCAATATCTGTCGTACGCAAATATGCCCCCACTTCGGTCACAACGCCGCGCACTCTCCCCGACCGGAGAAGACAAGGCAAGTCAAGCGGTTGTGTGCTACGGCGCGGCGTGAGCGAGGGCCAGGGCGGCCGCCCCTTGAAACCGGCATGCTCTCCCGGCTATTTCACCGCCTCCTTCTATCGATGGATTTTGCGCGATATGGCCGGTCATTCCCAGTTCAAGAACATCATGCACCGCAAGGGGCGCGCCGATAAGGAGCGCTCCAAGCTGTTCTCCAAGCTCTCCCGCGAAATCACGGTCGCGGCCAAGCTCGGCATGCCCGATCCGGACCACAATCCGCGGCTGCGCGCGGCGATGATCGCGGCCACGCGCCGAATCCATGCCCAAGGACAACATCCAGCGCGCCATCAACAAGGCGAGCGGCGGCGATGCCGAGAACATCGAAGAGGTGCGCTACGAGGGCTATGGCCCGGGCGGCACGGCGCTGATCGTCGAGGCTCTGACCGACAACCGCAACCGCACCGGCTCGGATGTGCGCGCGGCCTTCTCCAAATTCGGCGGCAATCTGGGCGAGCCCAATTCGGTCGCCTTCATGTTCGACCGCGTCGGCGTCATCACCTATCCGAAAGACAAGGGCTCGGACGACGCCATGCTGGAACTGGCGATCGAAGCCGGGGCCGAGGAATGCGTGTCCTCGGAGGACGGCCACGAATTCGTCGCCTCGCTGGAAGATTTCGGCACGGTGCGCGATGCGCTGGAAGAAAAGCTGGGCGAGCCGTCCTCGGCCAAGATCGAATGGCGCCCGCAGAATTCGACGCCGGTGTCCGACGATGCCGGTGAAACGCTGCTCAAGCTGCTCGATGCGCTTGACGACCATGACGACGTGCAGAACGTCTATGGCAATTACGAACTCTCCGACGCGCTGATGGAAAAGCTGGGCGGCTAGGCGTTCTTCTCGCTGTCGAGCATCACCATCTGGTGTTCGCCATAGCGGGTGCCGGCGACGCCGTGTTCGGCGACCGCCTTGTCGATGGCGTCGTATTCAATCTCGCCGAGCTTCACGTCGAGCGCCCCCAGCGTTTCGCTGAGCCGCTTGCGCGAGCGCGCGCCGATCAGCGGTACGATGTCCTCGCCCCGGCCCAACGCCCAGGCGATGGCGAGTTGCGCGACACGTGATGCCGTGGCCCTTGGCGATGTCGTCGAGTTCGCGCACCAGCGCCGTGTTCCTGTCGAGGTTCTTGCCGGTGAAGCGCGGGAAGAAGGGCCGTTCTTCCGTTTCACCTGCAACTGTCGCTGCCGAGATCAGTCCGCGCGACAGCACCCCATAGGCCGTCACGCCGATGCCGAGTTCGCGCAGGCGCGGCAGGATCTTGTCCTCGATCAGCGCGCGTGATCATCGAATATTCGATTTGCAGATCGCACACCGGCGTGACCGCATGGGCGCGGGCGACTGTTTCGGCCGAGACTTCGCTGAGCCCCATCCAGCGGACATAGCCGGCCTTGATGAGATCGGCGATGGCACCGGCCGTCTCCTCGATCGGCACATTGGGATCGAGCCGGGCCGGGCGGTAGATGTCGATATGGTCGGTGCCGAGGCGTTTCAGCGTATAGGCGAGCGCAGGTCTTCACGGCCTGCGGCCGCGCGTCGTAACCGAGCCAGGAACCGTCGGGTCCGCGTTGGGCGCCGAACTTGACCGAGATGAGGGCCTTGTCGCGCTTTCCCTTGAGGGCGCGGCCGATCAGCATCTCGTTATGGCCCATGCCGTAGAAATCGCCGGTGTCGATCAGGTCGATCCCGGCTTCGAGGGCGGCATGGATGGTGGCGATGCTCTCGCCCTCATCGGCGGGGCCGTAGAAATCGCTCATGCCCATGCAGCCCAGCCCGATGGCCGAAACCTCGGGGCCGTGCCCGCCCAGTCGCCGTCGTTCCATAGTCGGTCCTTTCTGTGACCCGCACATTGAACCATGGGAACGGAAAGGGCACAAAGGGATATGGTCACTGGCACGATTCGCATTCTGGGCCTCGATCCCGGTCTCGCCCGCATGGGCTGGGGCGTGATCGACATGACCGGCACGCGGCTGACCCATGTCGGCCATGGCGTGCTGACCAGCAATGCCAAGACCGATCTCGGCCGCCGGCTCCACGCCCTGCATGGCGCCTTGTCGGAGGTGATCGCCGAATTGCGGCCGTCGGCCATCGCGGTCGAGCAGGCCTTCGTGGCGAAAGACCCTTCGGCTGCGCTCAAGCTCGGCCATGCGCGCGCGATCGCGCTGCTGGCCGCGGCCGAGGCCGATCTGGAGATTGCCGAATATGCGCCCAATCACATCAAGAAATGCGTGGTCGGCGTCGGCCATGCCGGCAAGGAACAGGTGCAGGCCATGATCCGGGTGCTGCTGCCGACGGCGCGCTGCGAACAGGCCGATGCGGCCGATGCGCTGGCCGCGGCCATCACCCATGCCCATCTTGCCGGCACGCGCATCCGGCTGGCGGCGGCGCAATGATCGGCAAGCTGACCGGCATCGTTGATCATGTGGCCGAGGATCATGTGATCCTCGATGTCGGCGGGGTGGGCTATCTGGTCCATTGTCCGGCCTCGACCCTGTCGCGGCTGAGCGCGGGCGCGACGGCCTCGCTTGCCATCGAAACCCGCGTCACCGACGAGACCATCAAGCTCTACGGCTTTTCGAGCCCGTCCGAGCGCGAATGGTTCCGCCTGCTGCAGACGGTACAGAATGTCGGCGCCCGCGTGGCGCTGGCGGTGCTGACGGCGCTCAGCCCGCGCGATCTCGAAAAGGCGCTGGCGCTGGGCGACAAGGCCGCCATCGGCCGGGCACAGGGCGTGGGCCCCAAGCTCGCGACCCGCATCGTGACGGAACTGAAGGACAAGGCCCCGGCGATGATGCTGCGCGGCGGGGCCGAACCGGACGAGGTGCGGGCCATGGCCGCGCCACGCGGGGCGGAGGCCGATGCGGTCGCGGCGCTGGCCAAGCTCGGCTACGCTCCGACCCAGGCCGCCGAGATGGTGGCCCGCGCCGCCCAGGCCCTGGGCGAGACCGCGCCGGTGGATGCGCTGATCCGCGAAGCCTTGAAAGCGGCAGGACGATAGAAGAGAGCGATGGCAAATCCGCAGCCGCAACCCACTGACCGTCTCGTCGCGCCCGAGCGCGCCGAGGAGGACACGCTCGAATCCTCGTTGCGCCCGAAGGTGCTGGACGAATTCGTCGGCCAGAAACAGGCGCGCGAGAATCTGTCGATCTTCATCCAGGCCGCGCGCGATCGCGGCGAGGCGCTGGACCATGTGCTGTTCTCGGGCCCGCCGGGCCTCGGCAAGACGACGCTGGCGCAGATCGTGGCGCGCGAGCTGGGCGTCAATTTCCGCTCGACCTCGGGGCCGGTGCTGGCCAAGGCCGGCGATCTGGCCGCCATCCTCACCAATCTCGAACCGCGCGACGTGCTCTTTATCGACGAGATCCATCGCCTCAATCCGGTGGTGGAGGAGATCCTTTATCCGGCGATGGAGGATTTCGAACTCGATCTCGTCATCGGCGAAGGCCCGTCGGCGCGTTCGGTGAAGATTGCGCTGCAGCCTTTCACGCTGGTCGGCGCGACCACGCGCGCGGGCCTGATCACGACACCTTTGCGCGATCGCTTCGGCATTCCGGTGCGGCTCAATTTCTATACGCCGGAGGAGCTTGTCTCCATCGTCGCGCGCGGAGCCCGTGTGCTCGGTTTCGATCTCGCTGATGAAGGCGCGCGCGAGATTGCCGGCCGCGCCCGCGGCACGCCGCGCATCGCCGGCCGGCTTCTGAAGCGCGTGCGCGATTTCGCTGCCGTGGCGGGCCATGCAACCGTGGACGCCCGGGTGGCCGATGCCGCACTCACGCGCCTTGAGGTTGACGGGCGCGGCCTCGATGCGTTCGATAGCCGCTATCTGAGACTGATCGCGGAGAATTTCTCCGGCGGGCCGGTCGGGATCGAGACCATCGCTGCCGCGCTCGGCGAGGCGCGCGATGCGATCGAGGAAGTTGTGGAACCGTTCCTGATGCAACAGGGTTTCGTGCAGCGCACCCCGCGCGGCCGGGTGCTGACCGCGGCGGCCTATGGCCATATGGGTCTGGTCACGCCCCAGGATTTTCCGGCGCGCGAGATGGGCCAATCCGGTCTGTTCGCCAAGGATGGAGAGGACGAACGCTGATGTGGCGCCATGTCGTAGCTGTCGCCGCCGCCATCGCCGTGACGCTGGTGATTCTGCAGTTCTGGGGCAATTTCGGCGGCGCCATGACGCCGTTTCGTCGAGCTCAAGGCAGCCCATGACCAGGCCCAGACGCCCATGCCGGTCTCGGTGATGCCGGCCAGCTCACCGGCCTGCGGCAAGGGCGCGCCATGCCCGTCCCTGCCGGACACTGCGCCGGCCCCTCAGCCCCATGGCAAGCCATGAGCGAGGCCGTGTTCGGCCGCTTCGACGGCAAGACCCATATCCTGCCCTTGCGCATTTACTACGAGGACACCGACCTCTCCGGCGTCGTCTATCACGCCAATTACCTGCGCTTTATGGAGCGGGGTCGCAGCGAATATTTCCGCTCTGCCGGCATCGCGAAGCTGGCGATGCTCGACGATGACGAGCCCACGGCCTGGACCTTGCGCAAGGTGACGCTGGATTATTTCCGCCCTGCCCGGGTGGACGATCTGATCGAAGTGCACACACGCTGCACAGGCCTGTCCGGCGCGCGCATGGTGGCCGATCAGCGCATTTACGCTGCGGGCGAACTCTCGGTGCATGGCACGGTGGAAGCCTGCATCATCACCCTCAAAGGCCGGCCGCGCCGCATTCCCGAAGAAATGCGCGCGAAGCTGGCGCCTTTGCTATGTGAAACAGGGGTTTAACCTTTAACGCCCAAATTCGGCCACGTTGCGGTGCGCTCCTCGTGGTCACAGATTTTGCCGTGTCTGTCGGGTTGCGCACGTGCTTTTCAGGGGACGGGCCGGGGTCTCCCCCGCGAGGGTCATGCGGAAAGGTCGATTCATGAGGTTGAGGGGTATTCTGGTCGCTGCGGCTTTGGCGGTGGCGATGGTCTTCGGGACGGGCGGGATCGCCGCCGCACCCGCCTTCGCGCAGGATGCGCCGCGTGCCGCCCCGGTCGGCAATGCGCCGACGGAGAGCGCGCCGCTGGCAGCCCCGACGGGAAGCGTGGATGTGACCCAGACCGGCGGTAGCGTCGGCCCGGAGATCCAGGGCTTTTCGGTCATCTCGCTGTTCATGCGCGCCGATCCCATCGTCAAGACGGTGATGGTGCTGCTGTTCCTGGCCTCGCTGTGGTCCTGGGCGATCATCCTCAACAAATCGCTGGCGCTGAACCTGGTGCGCCGCCGCGCCAAGCGCTTCGAGAAAACCTTCTGGTCGGGCTTGTCGCTGGACGAGCTCTATCAGCAATTCTCCGGCCGCGCCGATCATCCCATGGCAGCGGTGTTCACGGCGGCGCTGCGCGAATGGCGCCGTGCCTTCGAAGGCAGCCCGCCGCGCGAGGCCATGCTGGATTCGATCAAGGATCGCATCGACAAGGCGATGAGCGTGACCATCATGCGCGAGACCGACGCGCTCGAAAATCAGCTCGGCTTCCTTGCCACGGTCGGCGCGACGGCGCCGTTTGTCGGTCTGTTCGGCACGGTGTGGGGCATCATGAATTCGTTCTCGGCCATCGCCGCGCGCCATGACACGACGCTGGCCGTCGTCGCGCCGGGCATTGCCGAGGCACTGTTTGCAACGGCCATGGGCCTTCTCGCCGCCATTCCCGCCGTGATCTTCTACAACAAGTTCGTGGGCGATATCGGCCGCTATACGGGCCGCGTCGAAGCCTTTGCCGACGAATTCTCCGCGATCCTGTCGCGCCAGCTCGACGAGAAGGCTTCGCGCTGATGGCCGCGGCGGTCAAACGCATCGAGAAGGGCCGCCGGCGCAGCCGTGCCCGCATCCGTCCCATGGCGGAAATCAACGTCACGCCCTTCGTCGACGTGATGCTGGTGCTGTTGATCGTGTTCATGGTGACGGCGCCGCTCCTGACGGTCGGCGTGCCGGTGGATCTGCCGAAGACCAAGGCGCAGGCGCTCAGCCAGGACCGCGAGCCGCTGGCGGTGACCGTGAAGAAGGACGGCACCATCTATCTGCAGAATTCGCCCGTGCCCGAAGACGAGCTGGTGCCGAAGCTGACGGCCATCGCCGCCAATGGCTATGACCAGCGCATCTTCGTGCGCGGCGACAAGAGCGTCGATTACGGACGCGTGATGGAGGTCATGGCGCGCATCAGCGCGGCCGGCTTCACCCATATCGGGCTGGTGACGGATGTCGCAAAGCCAAAACCTGAGAAATAGCCTCGCGCCGGTTTCTGTGGCCGGCCACAGGGGGACGAGCGTCGGGCTGATCGGCTCGCTGCTGCTGCATGCCGCCGTGGTCGCTGCCACGCTGTTCACATGGCAGCATCGTCTCGACATTACCGACGAGACGCCGCCCGTGGTGCCGGTCGAACTTGTCACCATTGGCGACAAGACCAACATCAAGGCCGTCGCGCCCAAGCAGGACGACGTCAAGCTGCCGGAGAAGGATAGGTCGGTCGAGGCGCAGAAGGCCGACGCGACGATCCCGCCGCCCGAACAGATGGCCGCGCCCGATGTCGAAGTCGCGCCGCCGCCGCCCAAACCCGAACCAGCCCCGCCGCCGCGGCAGGCAAAGTCCGAACCCGTCGTGGCGGCCAAGCCGGCGCCGCCGGTCCCCAGGATGCGGCCTCGGCCTCCGCCGCCGAAAAAGAAGAAGGCGAATTTCGACGTCAACAAGATCATGGCGTTGCTCAACAAGGAGAAGCCGTCGTCTGCGTCGCGTGCGCGCGGGCAAACGGGCGAACATGCGCGCAAGGGCATCGGTGCGCAGAACGCGATGACGATGGATCTGGTCGATGCGCTGCGCAATGAGATCGCGCAATGCTGGAGCCCGCCGGTCGGTGCGCCCAATCCGGAGCGCCTGGTCGTCTCGTTCGAATTGTTCCTCAACCCGGACGGCTCCGTCGCACGGCCGCCACAATTGACTGGGCAATCTGGCAACGGTCCGTATATCCAGGCTGCCATCGGCGCAGCGCGACGTGCGATTTATACCTGCGCGCCTTACAAGCTGCCGGCGGATCGTTACGGCCAGTGGCGCGATATTACATTGACGTTCGATCCACGCCAGATGATGGGCCAGTAAGGTTGCGATTGATCGGGCAACAGATTGGGAGAAACGGCATGCGGAAACTGACTCTCTTGGTGACGATGGTGATGGCGATGCTGTTCGGCGCGGTGTTGCCGGCGGCGGCACAGCTCCACGTCGATGTCACCCAGGGCAATGTGCAGCCGATGCCGATCGCGATCCCGAATTTCGTGGCGGCTGCGCAGGGCGATGCCGGACCGGCCGCAGACATCGCCGGTGTCATACGCGCGGATCTGAGCCGCTCGGGTCTGTTCAATGCGCTCGATCCCAAATCCTTCATCGAGAAGATATCGGACATCAACACCCCGCCGCAGTTCAACAGCTGGCGGGTGATCAAGGCACAGGCGCTGGTGACAGGCCAGGCGGCGATGCAGCCCGACGGAAGGCTGCGCGTCGATTTCCGCCTGTGGGATGTCTATGGCGAAAGCCAGATGCTGGGCCTGCAATATTTCACCACGCCGGAGAACTGGCGGCGCATCGCTCACATGATTTCCGACGCGATCTACAAACGCATCACGGGCGAGCAAGGCTATTTCGATACGCGCATCGTGTTCATCTCGGAATCGGGGCCGGCCCTCAACCGCAAGAAACGCTTGGCCGTCATGGACGAAGACGGTGCCAACCCGATCTTCCTGACCAACGGCAGCTACATCGTGCTGACACCGCGCTTCAATCCGACGGCGCAGATGATCGCCTATATGTCCTATATCGGCGGCAAGCCGCGGGTCTATCTGTTCGATCTGGAAACCGGGCGCCAGCAGATGCTGGGTAATTTCCCCAATATGACTTTCTCGCCACGCTTCTCGCCGGACGGCAACAAGGTCGTGATGAGCCTGGAGAATGGCGGTAATTCTGACATCTATGTGATGGATCTGCGGACGCGCGCGGTCACACGGTTGACGCAAGACCCGGCCATCGACACCTCGCCCTGCTACTCGCCGGATGGGACCCAGATCGCCTTCGAATCCGACCGGGGCGGCAGCCAGCAGGTCTATGTTATGAACGCCGACGGAACGAATGCGCACCGGATCAGTTTTGGTAAGGGGCGCGCCGGTACGCCGGTGTGGAGCCCGCGCGGTGATCTGATCGCGTTTACCAAGATCGCGGACGGTGCCTTCCGCATCGCCGTGATGCACCCCGATGGCTCAGGAGAGCGAGTGATTTCCGATGGTTGGCAGGATGAAGGCCCCACTTGGGCGCCAAATGGGCGGGTGCTGATGTTTACCAGGACGATGCGCAATGGCCGCGGCAGCCAGATCTGGTCGGTGGATGTCACCGGGCGGAACGAGCGCCGGGTCATGACGCCGGGGATGGCGTCGGATCCTGCATGGTCGCCCTTGATACAATGATGTCGCAATTCTAGTATCGTAGTTGCACGTTTGCCGGGTCTATTCTGCATCCCCAAACGTTTCGGGCGGTGTGCGCGCTTCGGATCATGCGTGGCCCTAGCGCACAAGGGGCTGCGCCTTCGCGGAGTCGACTTCTAATGATGAAATTTACAACGGGAATAATGAAATTCACGGCCGTCGCGGCCTTTGTCGTGCTGGCAGGGTGTGCCACCGAGCCGAAGCCCGCGCCGGCCCCGGCGCCGGAACCGACAACTGCGGCTCCGGTCTCCTCCATCGCACCGGGTAGCGCTGAAGACCTTAAGGTCAATGTCGGCGATACGGTGCACTTTGCTTATGACCGATCCGACCTCAACGATCAGGCCAAGGCGATCCTTCAGCGCCAGGCGGCATGGCTGCAGAAATATCCGGCCGTGCGTGTCCAATTGCAGGGTAACTGCGACGAACGCGGTACGCGGGAATACAACCTGGCTCTCGGTGCCCGTCGCGCCAGCGCGGCCAAGGACTATCTCGTGAGCCTGGGTGTTTCGCCGGCGCGGGTCGATACGATCTCCTATGGCAAGGAACGTCCGATCTGCACGGAATCGACCGAGAGCTGCTGGGCGGAAAATCGCCGCAGCATGACGGTCGTCACCGGCGGCGCGACCTCCTAATCGCCGCCACGGAAGCGGCTGCGATTGCGTAACGGGAAGGGGCGCTCCTGAGGAGCGCCCTTTTCGCGCTACGCTTTCTTCTGACGCTTGCGGCGTCACAGGCGATCGCGCGGGGCCTCATTTTCGGCTAAGTGTTCGGTTCGACTGGACTTCGGCGCATCGCGGCGCGAGCCGGTGGTGCATGACCGACGACATCGAGCAATCCGTGCAACGCAGGATGAGCACCATGAGTGACAGGACTTCGCGCTTCGGCCGAACGCTTCTCGGCGCGGCCGCGACAGTGGTTTTGCTGTCGGGCGCGCACGCGGCCGTGGCCATGCCGGCAGGCGCGGCACCGGCACGCCAGTCCACGCCGCATTACGTGCAGATCGCCGGGCTGTTCGGCGAAAGCGATGAAGAGAAGGCCGCACGCCTCGCCGCCGAGCAGCGTGAGCAGGCGCAGGATGCTTCCATCACCAGCCTCACCCAGCGCGTCAGCGATCTCGAACATGCGCTGCGTCAGCTCACCGGCCAGCTCGAGGACGCCAATCACCAGAACATGCTTCTGCAGCAGAAGATCGATCGCATGCAGAAGGATTTCGACTACAAGCTGTGCCAGGTTTCGGCGCGCCAGCTTGGCGCTTCGACGGGTGGCAGTGACGCGAGCAACGACAGCGGCCAGCCCACCATCGATTGCAGTGCGCTGGGCCAGTCCTCCGCTCAGCCGGCGTTGACTGTGCCGGCCGGTGGCGGGCAGCACGGCGGCTTCTCCGCGCCGACGCAAACGGGCGCAACCGATCGGTGCCGCCCAGATGGGCCAGCCCCCCGGCGTGCTGGGGACGCTGCCTGCGGGCACGGCCGTGCCCGGGCCCTCGGCAGGCGGCAATTCGGCAGTGAACAGCCCCGCGACGACCACCGGCGGTGGTGCGCGCCAGCAATTCGATTCCGCCATGAATCTGCTCGCCAAGGCGCAATATGATGAAGCCCGCGGGGCCTTCCGCAGCTTCGCCGACACCTATCCCAAGGACGAGCTGGCGCCGCAGGCCGTCTATTGGATCGGCTCGATCGCTTATGTGCAGAAGGACTTTCCGGGCGCGGCGCGTGCATTCGCCGAAGAGATCAAGGAATATCCGGATTCGCCGCGCGGGCCGGAAAGCATGCTCAAGCTCGGCCAGTCGCTGCTTGCGATGAACCAGAAGGATGAAGGCTGCACCACCCTTGGCGCGCTCCGGAGCAAATATCGCCACGCCTCGAAAACCATCCAGCGCGAGGCCGAGAAGGCGCGGCACGACGCCCGCTGCCACTGACCGGCCTGACCTCACTGAGGATCTGACGGCGGCCTTCGCCGCGGCCATGGGTGCGGCGCCCTGGCCGGGAGCCGTGGCGGTGTCAGGTGGCGCCGATTCGCTCGCCCTGATGGTATTGCTGGCCGAATGGGCCCGTCGCGCCGGAAAGCCGCCTCCTGTCGTTCTGACCGTCGATCATGGTCTGCAGCCGGGTTCGGCCGCCGTGGCGCGGGCGGTTCTTGAGTCCGCCGCGGCTGCCGGGCTCGAAGCCCATCACCTCCTCTGGCGTGGCGCCAAACCCAGATCCGATCTCGAAGCCGAGGCCCGCGCGGCCCGTTACCGCCTGATGGGGAACTGGTGCCGCCGCCATGGCCTTGGCGCACTTTATGTCGCCCACACCATGGAGGATCAGGCCGAGACCTTTCTCTTGCGGCTGGCACGCGGTTCCGGCCTCGACGGGCTGGCGGCGATGCGGCCGGTTGCGCCCTTTCCGGAGCCAGGCTTTGCGGGGCTCTCTGTCGTCCGCCCGCTTCTGGCCATGGCCCGCGCCGATCTGCGCGCCTTCCTTTCGATGCGGGATGTGGTCTGGAACGAGGACCCCATGAATCAGGATCCCCGATTTGCCCGGGTGCGGATGCGGGCGGCCTGGCCGGCGATGGAGGCGGCCGGACTTTCCGCCCGGCGCATCGCCGATGCCGCCGCCCATCTGGCCCGCGCGCGCACCGCACTGGAAGCCGAGACCGCCGCCTTTCTGGCCGAACATGGTCGCTTCGAAGCCGGGCGGGCGTTGCTGGATGGGGCGGCGCTCGTCGCGGCCCCGCGCGAGATCGGGCTGCGGGTTCTGGCCGCCGTGCTGGGCCGGACCGCAGGGGCTGCCTACCGGCCCAGATTTGAACGGCTGGAGCGGCTCTATGCGGCAATCCTGACCGGTGATGTGGGTAAGGGGCGGACCCTGCAGGGCTGCCGCATTGGCCGTGCGCCGAAACGGCACGCCGCCTTCGGCCCCGCGACGCTGATGGTGGTGCGCGAGCCCGCTCGCCGGGCCGCCAGCCGGGCCTGAAAGACCTCATCACGAACGCGTTTGACGTCAAATCGCCCCAATGGGGTGGATAGTGGACGGTCTCGTGCCAATATGGAGATTAACGCTGACGCTTAAGGGCTTTGCATCAGGATGATTGCCGTTCGCCCGCAAATTCCTTAACGTTTTAATGTGTGGCGCCGGTGTATGACGGTTCCCATATTAGAGAGGCGGGAACCGCCGGACAGAGTGCCGCAGGCCGGATGTGAAGGCGCCAAACCAGACCGCCGAAGAAAGATCGTCAAGAAAGTCGGACCGTGAACAATCTTAGAAACCTCGTCCTCTGGATCATCATCGCGCTGCTGCTGGTGGCGCTGTTCAACATGTTCACGGGGCCGGGCACCCATACCAACACCTCCGTCATCAGTTTCACGGACTTCAATCAGGAGGTGATGCAGGGCGCGGTCAAGAAGGTTTCGATCCAGGGCAACCAGATCAAGGGTCAACTCTCCAACGGCCAGCCTTTCACCACCTATACGCCGGAAGATCCGAATCTGGTGCAGCGGATGCTCGACCACAATGTCAGCATCAAGGTGCAGCCGACGGATGACGGCAGCCTCAACCTGATGAGCATCTTCATCAACTGGTTCCCGATGCTGCTCTTGATCGGTGTGTGGGTGTTCTTCCTGCGCCAGATGCAATCGGGCGGCGGCAAGGCGATGGGCTTTGGAAAATCGCGCGCCAAGCTTCTGACCGAACGCACCGGCCGGGTGACATTCGAGGATGTCGCCGGCGTCGATGAGGCCAAGGAAGAGCTCAAGGAAATTGTCGACTTCCTGCGCGATCCGCAGAAATTCCAGCGCCTGGGCGGGCGCATCCCGAAGGGCGTGCTGCTGGTCGGCCCGCCGGGCACCGGCAAGACGCTGCTCGCCCGCTCCATCGCCGGCGAAGCCAATGTGCCGTTCTTCACCATCTCCGGTTCTGACTTTGTCGAGATGTTTGTCGGTGTCGGCGCCAGCCGCGTGCGCGACATGTTCGAGCAGGCGAAGAAGAATGCGCCCTGTATCGTCTTCATCGATGAAATCGACGCGGTCGGCCGTCATCGCGGCGCCGGTCTGGGCGGCGGCAATGACGAACGCGAGCAGACGCTGAACCAGCTGCTCGTCGAGATGGACGGCTTCGAAGCGAATGAAGGCGTGATCCTGATCGCGGCCACCAACCGCCCCGACGTGCTCGACCCCGCGCTGCTGCGTCCAGGCCGTTTCGACCGTCATGTCGTGGTGCCGAATCCAGATCTCGCCGGCCGCGAAAAGATCCTGCGCGTGCATTTGCGCAAGGTGCCGCTGGCCCCCGATGTCGATCCGCGCGTCATCGCCCGCGGTACGCCCGGCTTCTCCGGCGCCGACCTCGCCAACCTCGTCAATGAGGCGGCTCTGCTGGCCGCGCGCCGCGGCAAGCGCGTCGTCACCATGCCCGAGCTGGAAGACGCCAAGGACAAGGTGATGATGGGCGCCGAGCGCCGCTCCATGGCGATGAGCGAGGAAGAAAAGAAGCTCACGGCCTATCACGAAGGCGGCCATGCGCTGATCGCGCTTTCCGTCGAAGGATCCGATCCAATCCACAAGGCCACCATCATTCCGCGCGGTCGGGCGCTTGGCATGGTCATGCGTCTGCCCGAGCGCGATGCGTTGAGTGTGACGCGGCAGAAGATGCTGGCCGATCTGTGCGTCGCCTATGGCGGGCGCCTCGCCGAAGAAATCGTCTTCGGTCACGACAAGGTCACGACCGGCGCCATGAGCGACATCGAGCAGGCGACCCGCATGGTGCGCGCCATGGTCACGCGCTATGGCATGTCCGACGATCTGGGGCCGATCGCCTATGCCGAAAACCAGGAAGAGGTGTTCCTGGGCCATTCGGTATCGCGTACGCAGAACATCTCAGAAGCCACGGCGCAGAAGATTGATTCGGAGATTCGCCGCATCATCGATGACGCCTACAGCCGCGCGCGCGATATCCTGACCGAGCGCCGCAACGATCTCGAAACCATTGCACGCGGCCTGCTCGAATACGAGACGCTGAGCGGTGACGAGATCATTGGCCTGCTCAAGGGCATCGCGCCGGTGCGCACGCCTTATGACGAAGCCGAGCCCAACCGCGGCACGGGCCCTTCGGTGCCGGCTGCCGGCCGTCCGCGCGGTGGTCCGGGCATCGTGCCCGAACCGCAACCGGGACGCTGATCCTTCGTCACAGAGTTTGAACAAGGGGAGGCGTTTGCCTCCCCTTCGTTGTTGCAGTGAGCAGTCCCATGCAGCTCTTCGGCATTCTCAACATCACGCCGGACTCCTTTTCGGATGGCGGGCGGTTTCTCGATCCTGCTGCGGCGCTGGCCCATGCGCGTAAGCTCGCCGGCGATGGTGCCGATGCGCTCGATCTCGGCGCGGCGGCGAGCAATCCGAACGCAGACACCGTGCCGGCGGCGTTGGAGATCGGCCGGCTCGCTCCTGTTGTAGCCGCGATGCGTGACGAGGGCGTTCCGGTCTCGGTCGATACGTTTTCGCCAGAGGTGCAGCGTTGGGCAATGAAAGAGGGCGTCGCCTATCTCAACGACATCCAGGGCTTCCCCGACCCGGCGCTCTATCCCGAGCTCGCGGTGTCCTCCGCCAAGCTCATCGTCATGCATTCGGTACAGGGGCGCGGCAAGGCGACCCGCATCGATGTTCCGCCTACGGAGATTTACGACCGTGTTGTCCGTTTCTTCGAGACGCGCATCGAAGCGCTCGCGGCGGCGGGGGTGGCGCGCGAGCGGCTGATCCTCGATCCCGGCATGGGCTTTTTCCTGGGCTCGGACCCGGAAACCTCCTTTGCCATGCTGCGGCGCACAGATGACCTCAAAGCCGCCTTCGGTCTGCCGGTTCTGATCTCGGTCTCGCGTAAATCTTTCTTGCGAAAGATTACAGGCCGCGAGCCGGGGGAAAGTGCGCCCGCTACATTGGTGGCGGAACTTTTCGCCGCTTTGCAGGGGGCAGACGCCATCCGCACCCATGACCCGGCTGCGATCCGCGACGGCTGGAGGGTGTGGCAGGCTCTTGCGGGGCCGGGCCACGAGGCGTAAGGCCTGCGCAATTCTGCCCGTTTTCAGGGCAAGGTTCGGTTAGAAAAGGGCGTGTATCCTTATGGGTGGCCATCCCTTGGTTGGAGTGGAAGGATCAATGCACATATGACACGCAAGCTTTTCGGGACCGACGGTGTGCGCGGTCTGGCCAACACGTTCCCGATGACGCCCGAGATCGCGATGAAGGTGGGCATGGCTGCCGGCCGCCTGTTCACGCGCGGCGAGCATCGCCACCGCGTCGTCATCGGCAAGGATACGCGCCTCAGCGGCTATATGATCGAGCCGGCGCTGGTGGCCGGTTTCACCGCCGTCGGTATGGACGTGTTCCAGTTCGGCCCCTTGCCGACACCGGCCGTTGCCATGCTGGTGCGCAGCCTGCGCGCCGATCTCGGCGTCATGATCTCCGCCTCGCACAATCCCTATCACGACAACGGCATCAAGCTGTTCGGCCCGGACGGCAACAAGCTCTCCGACGAGACCGAGCGCCAGATCGAAGCGCTGATGGACAATGGTCTCGAAACCGGGCTGGCCGAACCGGCCAAGCTCGGCCGCGCCAAGCGCATCGACGACAGCCAGGCGCGCTACATCGAATTCGCCAAGCGCACCTTTCCCAAACATCTCAGCCTTGAAGGCATGCGCATCGTCATCGATTGCGCCAATGGCGCCGCCTACAAGGTGGCGCCGGCGGTGCTTGTGGGAACTGGGTGCGGAAATTTTCCCCATCGGTGTTTTGCCCGACGGCTTCAACATCAATGCCGATTGCGGCTCGACGCGGCCCGAAGCCATGGCCGCCAAGGTGCGCGAGATGCGCGCCGATTTCGGCATCGCGCTGGACGGCGACGCCGACCGGGTGGTGATGTCCGATGAGCGCGGCCGCATCATCGATGGCGATCAGGTGCTCGCGCTTGATCGGCAGCTCTTGGGCCAAGCGCGGCGACCTCAAGGGCGGCGGCGTCGTCGGCACGGTCATGTCCAATATGGGGCTCGACCACTATCTGAAGGGGCAGGGCCTAACCTTGGGCCGCGCCGCCGTGGGCGACCGCTATGTGATCGAAATGATGCGCAAGGGCGGCTTCAATGTCGGCGGCGAACAATCCGGCCATATCGTGCTCGACGATTTCTCGACCACCGGCGACGGTCTGATCGCGGCACTGCAGGTTCTGGCCGTACTGGTCGAAGAGAACAAGCGCGCCAGCGAGGCGGCGCATCTGTTCGAACCGCTGCCGCAGATCCTCGAAAATGTACGCTTCCGCGCCGGCGCCATGCCGCTCGAAGACGACAAGGTCAAGTCGCAGATGGAGGCCGCCACCCAGCGCCTTAACGGCAAAGGCCGTATTCTGGTGCGCAAATCCGGCACCGAACCCTTGATTCGCGTCATGGCCGAAGGCGAGGACGAGATGATCGTGCGCGAAGTGGTGCGCGACCTCGTCGCGATGATCAGGGATGTCTCCGCATGAACGAAAAGCCGAAGCGGCTTCTCGTTATTGCAGGGTCCGATTCTGGCGGCGGCGCGGGTATCCAGGCCGATATCAAAACGGCCGATGCCTTCGGCGTCTATGCCATGACGGCCGTTACCGCCATCACTGCGCAAAATACGAAAGCGGTGTCCGCGATCCATCCGGTGCCTGCGAAAATCGTCGCGGCACAAATCGAGGACTGCCTCCGCGATATCGGCGCTGATGCGATCAAGATCGGCATGCTGGGCTCGGCCGCCGTTGTGCGTGCGGTGGCGGGCGCGATCGCCAAGGCCGCAAGCAGAATTCCGGTCGTGCTCGATCCGGTGATGGTCTCGACCAGCGGCAGCAAACTGTTGAATGATCGCGCGGTCGCCGCATTGAAGCGCGATCTTCTGCCTTTGGCCACGCTCGTCACGCCGAACATCCCCGAAGCGCGCGCTCTGGTAGGACTGAAGGGCACGACGATCAAACAGGCGGAGAGCGCGGGCCGTAAGTTGATGGGGTTAGGGGCGAAGTCCGCGCTCATCAAGGGCGGTCATGCGACGCGCACCACCATCGACGATGTTCTGGTGTGGGAAGGCGGCACCGAGGTGCTGGCCTTTCCGCGCATCCGGACGAAGCACACACATGGCACGGGCTGCACTTACGCGACCGCCATCGCCTGCGGGCTGGCCGAGGGGCTATCCTTGCCGCTGGCCGTCGGTCGCGCGCGCGATTATGTGCAAGCGGCCATCGAAACCGCACCCGGCTTCGGCAAGGGCCACGGCCCGCTCAACCATTGGGCAGAGCGCCAATAGCGCCAAGCCGCGCCTTGTTCTCTCAGGCGGTCGGCCTTGCGACCCAGACGAACCCATGCCAGCCGGTTTCGGGAAGTGTGAAATCGCGCTGTGGCGCGCGGACCAGACCCGCTCTGGTCATGACGGCCTGAGAGCGCAGATTGCCTGCGGCCGTGTAGGCGAGAACTTCCTCGAAGGCGAGGCGACGGAAGCCATCTTCCAACGCGGCCTTCGCGGCTTCGGTCGCATAGCCATGACCCCATGCAGAACGAACCAGCCGCCATCCGATATCGGCATGTGCGCCAAGCGGATGATCGGCGCCTTGCAGTATGATTCCGGTGTAGCCGATGAACTGTCCGTTTAGGTCTAGAACGGTCCAGCGGCAGACACCGTGCTGCTCGAACGCCGCGACATAGCGATCGAATTTCGTATCGCTGCGTGTCCGGTCGAATGTCCCGCCGAGGTCGTGCATCACCTGCGGGTCCGCATGCATGGCCGCGAACGCGGCACGATCCTCTTCACGCCAGTTGCGGAGGATGAGCCGGGGCGTGGAGATCTTCACGGCCGCGGCTCCCTTCGTCACGCCAGAACTTTTCCCAGCCGGTCACGGATGATCGCTTCGGCTTCTTTTACCGTGCGCGCAACGAATTCGGCGCAGGTTGGAATGTCGTGAATCAAGCCTTGCGTCTGTCCGGCCGACCAGATGCCGTAATCGGTGTCGCCGCTGTCATAGACCTTTCCGCCGCGCGTGCCTGCGACGAGGTCCTTCACATCCTCGAACTTGGCATTGCCGCGCGCCTCGATGGCGACAACTTCCTGGCTGATCTTATTCTTGGCGACGCGCGCCGAATTGTGCAGCGTGCGGAAGATGATGTCGGTGTCGCGCTCGTCGTGGGAGACAAGGGCCTGTTTCACCTTTTCATGGATCGGCGCTTCCGTGGTGGCCATGAAGCGCGTGCCCATGTTCACGCCTTCGCAGCCCAGCGCCAGCGCCGCCACGAGCCCGCGCGCATCGGCAATGCCTCCGCTCGCGATCACCGGAATCTTCAGCTTCCCCGTCGTAACCGGGAACAGCACCATGCCGCCGATGTCTTCTTCGCCCGGATGGCCGGCGCATTCGAAACCATCGATCGAGACGCAATCGACGCCGATGCTTTCGGCCTTCACCGCATGGCGTGCGGTCACGCATTTGTGGATCACCTTGACGCCGGCCTCTTTGAAAGCGGGCATGAAAGGCTGCGGGTTATTCCCCGCCGTCTCTACGATCTTGATGCCGCTTTCGATGATTACGCGAACATATTCGTCATAAGGTACCGGGGTGATGGTCGGCAGGATGGTGAGGTTGATGCCGAAGGGTTTGCCGGTCAGGCCTTTGGTCTTCTGAATTTCGGCGACGAGCTTTTCGGGCGAGCCCGGGGTCAGCGCCGTGAGGAAGCCAAGTGCGCCAGCGTTGGCGACGGCGGCGATCAGCTCGGCCTTGCCGACCCGCGTCATGCCCCCGCAGGTGATCGGTACGTCCACGCCGAACATTTCGGTGAAGCGGGTCTTGAGCATGGGCGTTCCCCTCGTTTTGGAATAGCGAAGGGCAAAGCGTGCCGGGCTTTCGCACGCCAACGCAAGGGGGAAGCCACGTAAGCCCGCTCTTCGGGGGCTGCGGTCAGCGGTCCACGAAGGGATCGCGCACCAAAATCGTGTCCTCGCGCTCCGGGCTGGTGGAGAGGAGGGCCACCGGCGCCCCGATCAACTCCTCGACGCGGCGCACATATTTGACGGCCTGGGCCGGTAGCTCCGCCCAGCTGCGGGCGCCCTGTGTGGATTCGCTCCAGCCTTCCATCACTTCATAGACGGGCTCGCAATGGGCCTGCAGGGTGGCGTCGGCCGGGAGGTGATCGATCTCTTTGCCGTCCAGCCGGTAACCGACGCAGAGCTTGATCTCAGAAAAGCCGTCGAGCACGTCGAGCTTGGTCAGCGCGATGCCGTCCACCCCGCCGGTCACGACCGTCTGGCGCACCAGCACGGAATCGAACCAGCCGCAGCGGCGCTTGCGGCCCGTCACGGTGCCGAACTCGGCGCCGCGCGTGCCCAGCTTTTCGCCGGTGTCGTCATGCAGCTCGGTGGGGAAAGGCCCTTCGCCGACGCGCGTGGTGTAGGCCTTCACAATGCCCAGCACATAGCCGATATCGCGCGGGCCCATGCCCGAACCGGCGGCGGCCTGTCCTGCCACCGTGTTGGACGAGGTGACATAGGGATATGTGCCGTGATCGATGTCGAGCAGCACGGCCTGTGCGCCCTCGAACAGGATGCGCTTGGATTCGTGCCGCGCCGCATCGAGGCGGCGCCAGGCCGAAGCCGCGAAAGGCAGGATCTTGGGCGCGATCTCCTTCAGCGATGCGAGCAGGGCGGCACCATCATGTTCGTCGAGCCCCATGCCGCGGCGCAGCGTGTTGTGATGCGCCAGAAGGCGGTCGATCTTGGCCGGCAGCGTGCTGAAATCGTGCAGATCGATGAGGCGCAGCGCGCGGCGGCCGACCTTGTCTTCATAGGCCGGGCCGATGCCGCGCTTGGTCGTGCCCAGCGCCTGCACGCTGTTGGAGTTTTCGCGCGCCACATCGAGATCGCGATGCAGCGGCAGGATCAGCGTGGCGTTCTCAGCCACGATCAGCGAATCGGGCGTTATGGAAACGCCCTGCGCCTGCAGCCGTGCCACCTCGTCGGCAAAGGCCCAAGGATCGACAACGACGCCGTTGCCGATAATGGCCAGCTTGCCCTCGCGCACCACGCCGGATGGTAGAAGTGAGAGCTTGTAGGTGACGCCGTCGATGACGAGCGTATGGCCGGCATTGTGCCCACCCTGGAACCGCACCACCACATCGGCGCGCGCGCTCAGCCAATCCACGATCTTGCCTTTGCCCTCGTCGCCCCACTGGGCGCCGATCACGGCCACATTCGACATCACATAATTCCGCTAAGATTGAACCGATGCCGCCAGCGTGCCGGCGCGGAGGGCGCGGCGCGGCTGGCAACGGTGCCGAGTTATAGCCTGCGGGGCGGGCGAAGTCGCCACCCTGATGGGAGAAAATTGGTGTCGTCCGGTACGATTTTCACGGCTGGGGCTGGCGCGTGGGGACCCTGCGGCGATCGGCATCATGGGCGGCGCAAACAAAAAGGCCCCCGCCGGTCGCGAGGGCCTTTCTCTGGATCAATCTGTCCTGCCTCAGAACGCCAGCGAGCGGGCCATTTTCACCGGTGGCAGCTTGCAGATTGCGGCCAGCACGCTCTCCTCCACCGGGCCATCCACTTCGACCAGGGCGATGGCATCGGCGCCTGGGGCTGCGCGGCCAAGATTGAAGTTCGCGATGTTCACGCCCGCCTCGCCCAGTATCGTGCCCAGCTTGCCGATGAAGCCCGGCTTGTCCTCATTGACGACATAGAGCATGTGCGGTGCGAACTCCGCTTCCATGTTGATGTCCTTGGCCTGGATCAGGCGCGGACGGCGATCGGAGAACACGGTGCCGGCAACGCGGCGGGTGGTCCCGTCGGTCAACGTCACCATCAACTTGATATAGCCTTCATAGATGCCCTGACGCGGGCGGCGGGTCTCGCTGACCTTGATGCCGCGTTCCTTGGCCACGATCGGCGCATTGACCATGTTCACTTCGGTCAGGGTCGGGCGCAGCACGCCCATCAACGCGGCCTGCGTCAGCGCGCGCTGGTTGAGCTCGGAGGCCGTGCCTTCATAAAGGATCTCGATGGTCTCGATGCTGGATTCGATGACCTGGCCGGCAAAGGCGCCCAGCTTTTCGGCCAGTGAAATCCAGGGGCGTACCTTCTGCGCTTCCTCGGCCGAGATCGACGGCATGTTGAGCGCATTGGTGATGGCGCCGGTGAGCAGGTAGTCGGAGATCTGCTCGGCCACCTGCAGGGCGACATTCTCCTGCGCTTCGGCGGTGGAGGCGCCCAGATGCGGCGTCGCAACCACCTTCTCATTGCCGAACAGGATGTTCGACTTGGCCGGCTCTTCCTCGAACACGTCGAGGGCGGCGCCGGCGACATGGCCTGCATCGATCGCGGCCTTGAGAGCGGCTTCGTCGATCAACCCGCCGCGGGCGCAATTGATGATGCGCACGCCCTTCTTCGTTTTGTTGAGCGCATCGGCCGAGATGATGTTGCGCGTGTCGTTGGTCAGCGGCGTGTGCAGGGTGATGAAATCGGCACGCGCCAGAAGATCGTTCAGCTCGACCTTTTCGATGCCGAGATTTTCCGCGCGTTCTGCCGAGAGATAGGGATCGAAGGCGATGACGCGCATCTTCAAGCCCTTGGCGCGATCAGCGACGATGGAGCCGATATTGCCGGCGCCGATCAGGCCCAGCACCTTGCCGTAGAGCTCCACGCCCATGAAGCGGCTCTTTTCCCACTTGCCCGCCTGGGTCGAAGCATTGGCGGCGGGAATATCGCGTGCCACGGCCATCATCATGGCGATCGCATGTTCGGCTGTGGTGATGGAATTGCCGAAGGGCGTGTTCATCACGATGGTGCCGGCGGCGGTGGCCGACGGGATATCGACGTTGTCGACGCCGATGCCGGCGCGGCCGATGACCTTCAGCTTCTTGGCGGCCTTCAGCACATCGGCCGTGACCTTGGTGGCCGAACGGATGGCCAGCCCGTCATAGTCGCCGATGATGGCGATGAGCTCTTCTTTCGAAAGGCCGGTTTTCACATCGGCCTCGACGCCGCGCTCCTTGAAGATCTCGAGGGCTGCGGGCGAAAGCTTGTCGGAAATCAGAACTTTGGGCATGTCACATGCTCCGTAAGTTTCCTCCCCCGCTTTCACGGGGGAGGGGATAGGGGGAAATGGCTCAGGCGGCGGCCTTGATCTCGGCCCAGGCCCAATCGAGCCAGGGCGTCAGCGCTTCGAGATCGGCGGCGTCGACAGTGGCGCCGCACCAGATGCGAAGGCCCGGCGGAGCGGCACGATAGGCGCCGATGTCGAGCGCCACGCCTTCCTTGTCGAGCATGCTCGCGATCTTCTTGGCCGTGTCGGCCTGGGCCTCGGGCGTCAGGCCCGTGAACCAGGGATCGACGATCTTCAGGCACACGCTCGTGTTGGACCGCGTGGCCGGATCGACGGCGAGGAAATCGAGCCAGTCAGACTGTTCGACATAATTCGCCAGCACCGACAGGTTCCTGTCCGCACGCGCAATCAGGCCCTTCAGATTGCCGAGGCCTTCGGCCCATTTGAGCGCATCGAGATAATCCTCGACCGCCAGCATGGAGGGCGTGTTGATGGTCTCGCCCTTGAAGATGCCTTCGTTGAGCTTTCCGCCTTTGGTCATGCGGAAGATCTTCGGCAGCGGCCAATGGGGCGAATAGGCTTCGAGCCGCTTCACCGCGCGGGGGCTGAGAACCAGCATGCCGTGCGCAGCCTCGCCGCCCAGCACCTTCTGCCAGGAGAAGGTGACGACATCGAGCTTGGGCCAGTCGAGCTCCATCGCGAAAGCGGCCGAGGTCGCATCGCAAATGGTCAGGCCTTCGCGCTCCTCGGCGATCCAGGCGCCATTGGGCACGCGCACGCCGCTGGTCGTCCCGTTCCACAGGAACACGGTGTCGTGCTTGGGATTGTATTGCTTGAGATCGGCCAGCTCGCCGTAACCGGCCTTGTGAAGCTGCGTGTCCTTCAGCTTGAGCTGCTTGGTGACGTCCGTCACCCAGTCTTCGCCAAAGCTTTCCCAGGCGAAGATATCGACAGGCAGCGGCCCCAGAAGCGACCACATGGCCATTTCGACGGCGCCAGTGTCCGATGCCGGGACAATGCCGATGCGGTAATCCTCGGGAACGCCCAGCACCGAACGGGTGCGGTCGATCGCCTCTTGCAGTTTGGCTTTTCCAGGTTTGGAGCGGTGCGAACGGCCCAGAAGGGCGTCGTTCAGGGCTTCAGCTGTCCAGCCCGGGCGCTTGGCGCAAGGTCCAGACGAAAAAAAAGGCCGTGCAGGGCGCACGGCCGGACGTGTTCCGGTCATAGTCATTCCTTTCAGAATGAAGCGCCGCGTTGGGGCGGCGTGGCCCGCAGCCGATATAGGGCTTTCGTCTCTTGGCGTCAATCGCGACCGAATGATGCAGGCGGATTACACATAAATTTCACCCTTCAAATAGAGGGCGCAGGGACCGGAGAGCACGGTGCGATCACCTTCATGCGTACACTGAAGATCGCCGCCGCGCGGGGAAACCTGCCGCGCCTTGAGCGTTTTCCTGTCGAGACGCTTGGCCCAATAGGGCGTCAGCGCGCAATGGGCCGAACCGGTGACGGGGTCTTCGGGCACGCCCTTGTCGGGCGCGAAGAAGCGCGAAATGAAATTATAGTCTTCATCGCCCGGTGCTGTCGCGATCAGCCCCCACAGCTCATGTTCGCGCAAAATGCTCGCGGTCTCGCCGCAATCGCGGATGCTGCGGATGATCTTGGGATCGTCCCACACCGCCATCAGATAGCGGCCCTTATGGGTTTCGCGCGCCGGTTCGACGCCCAGCGCCGCACCGACGGCCTGCGCCAGGTCAATGCCGCCGAACGAGCTGACCGGATCGGAGGGCAGGGACATGGTGTTCCAGCCATTCTCTCCACGCGTCACGGTCAGCGTGCCGGAGCGGGTTTCGAAATCGATGCTGCTCAGCTCCGGCGCCAGCGTCTCGAAGATCAGCCAGGCGCTGGCGAGCGTGGCATGGCCGCACAGATCGACTTCGGCGGCCGGCGTAAACCAGCGCAAATCATATTTGCCGGGCGCGGTGTTCACGAAATAGGCGGTCTCGGCGAGATTGTTCTCACCCGCGATGCACTGCATCAGCGCAGTGTCGAGCCAGGTTTCGAGCGGCACCAAAGCTGCCGGATTGCCTTCCAGCACTTTTGTCGCAAATGCATCCACCTGCCACAGATCGAGTTTCATTCCTTCGCCCTTCCGCTATGGGCGCAAACGCTAACACGCACGTCGCCGCTGTCGATGCGGCGTCAGCGCATAACAGCTATTCGCTCGGGCGTGTGGGCGCGCGGATGGCGCGGCGCGCGCGGCCATCCTTGGCCGGGGCCTGCAGCATCTCGCGGAATTCGTCGCGCTTTTCGTGCACCGAGGCGATGACGAGCCCCATCGGCACGCCGATATCGACCAGTAAGGCCTCGGAAAGCTGCAGGCTGGATTCGATGGTTTCGGGCACGGCGTCGGTAGCGTCGAGCTCGTAAAGCTTGGCGGCATGGGCGGCATCGCGGGCGCGGGCGACGATCGTCATGTCGGGCCGTTCGGCGCGCGCCGCGGTGATCACCGCTTCCACCGCAGCCGGTGCATCCATGGTGACGACCAGGGCCTTGGCGTTGGAGATACCACACAGGCGCAACAGTTCGATGCGCGTGGCATCGCCATAGAAGATCGGGGCGCCGCGCCCCCGCTCGCGCGCCACCAGCGCGGCATCGCCATCCAGGGCCAGGAATTCAATCTTGTGGCGCGTCAGCATCTGGCCGACCAACTCGCCAACGCGGCCATAGCCGACAATGATGACGCGCGGAATCTCGTCCTGCGGCCGTGGCATCAGGGCGGACAGATCGACATCCTCCTCGATGCGTGCCGTGAAGCGTTCCGATACCCGGACGAGTAGCGGGATCAGGAACATCGAAACGGTTGCCGCGATCATGGCATTGGCGCCAGTCACCTCGGGCACCACCTTGAGGGCGATGGCCGTGCCGATCAGCACTAGTGCGAATTCGCCGGCCGGGCTCATGATGAAGGCGATCTCGCGTGCCACGCCTGCGGGCAATCCCGCCAGCCGGCCGAGCGGCATCAGCACCGCCATTTTGACGACCACCAGCCCCGCGACGAGGCCCAGCATCAGGCCGGGGTTGGCCAGGATTTGCGCGAAGTCGAGCCGCACACCGACGGACACGAAGAAGAGGCCGAGCAGCAGCCCCTGGAACGGTTGCACCGTCACCTCGACCTGGCGGCGGAATTCGGTTTCGGCCAGCAGCAGCCCGGCGATAAAGGTGCCCAGCGCCATGGACTGGCCGACCATGGCCGTCACCGATGCCGCGCCGATCACGACCAGCAGGCAGGCGGCGACGAACAATTCGCTACTCCTGGTTTGCGCCACGAGCTGGAACAGCGGCCTGAGCACCAGCCGCCCGGCGATGACCAGTGCCGCCAGCGCCACGATGCCGGTGGCAAGAGCGGTGAGGGCGGCCAACCCGCTGCCCGCGCCCGGCCGCGCGGCGAGGAGCGTCACCGTGAAGAGCAAAGGCGCGACAGCAAGGTCCTGAAACAGCAGTATGGCAAAGCTGGCGCGCCCGGCCGCCGAATTGAGCCGCCGCCGTTCGGCGAGCGAGGGCAGCACGATGGCCGTCGAGGACAGCGCCAGCGCCGCCCCGAAGACGAAGGCCGAGCGCGGCAACGCGCCGAGGCTCCAGGCGATCAGCCCGATAGCTGTGCCCGAAACGACGACCTGCGCCGGCCCCAGCCCGAAGACCAGCTTGCGGATTCGCAAAAGGCGGTCCCAGGAAAGCTCCAGCCCGATCATGAAGAGCAGGAAGGCGACGCCGAATTCGCCCAGCCCGGCGATGCGGTCGGGATCGATGAAGGTGATGCTGGCGATCCAGGGCAGTCGGCCGGCCAGCGCTCCCAAGCCCATAGGGGCCGAGCAGTGACGCCCGCGGCAAGGAAGCCCAGGACCGAACTCAGCTTCAGCCGCGCAAACAAGGGCACGATCACGGCAGCGACGCCGAGAAAGATCAGAAGATCCTGTCCGAAATGGGCGGTCGGGGCAGCATGCATAACGCCACGCTGCCGCGCGCGGCGCGCTCAAGCAAGCCGGGAAATGCGTTATGCCCCTGCTTCTGCGTGCGTGGCCATATCGGTGCGCTTTTCGCGCAGGGCGCGCTTCATCGCTGTTTGCAGCTTGTCGAAGGCCTTGACCTCGATCTGGCGCACACGCTCGCGACTGACGCCATATTTCTGCGACAGCTCTTCCAGCGTCTGCGGATTGTCCTCGAGGCGGCGGGCGACGATGATCTCGCGTTCGCGCTCGCTCAGTTCGCCAAGAGCGGAGGTCAGGAGCGCGTGGCGCTCCTCCATCTCCTCGGTCTCGGCGAGCCGGGTTTCCTGGTCGAGGCTGTCATCGGTCAGCCAATCCTGCCATTCGGCTTCGGATTCGCCCTTCACCGGCGCGTTGAGCGAGGAATCGCCGCCCGACAGGCGCCGGTTCATGTCCACCACCTCACGCTCGGAGACGCCAAGCTTGTCGGCGATCTCGGTCACGTGCTCGGGCGTCATATCGCCTTCCTCGAGCGCGTTGATGTGGCTCTTGGCTTTCCGCAGATTGAAGAACAGCTTCTTCTGGTTGGCGGTTGTGCCGATCTTCACCAGGCTCCACGAGCGCAGGATGAATTCCTGGATCGCGGCCCGGATCCACCACATCGCATAGGTCGCGAGGCGGAAGCCGCGGTCGGGCTCGAAGCGCTTGACCGCCTGCATCAGCCCGACATTGCCTTCGGACACGATCTCGGACACGGGGAGGCCATAGCCGCGATAGCCCATCGCGATCTTGGCAACGAGGCGCAAATGGCTCGTGACGAGCTTGCGGGCCGCTTCGGGGTCCTCGTGCTCGCGCCAGGCCTTGGCCAGCATGTATTCTTCTTCGGGCTGCAGAAGCGGGAATTTCCGGATTTCCGCCAGATAGCGCGACAATCCGATTTCGCCGCTCAGCGCGGGAACGCCGCGACTGCTCATTGTTTCCAGGCCCCCTTGGCCCTGTTTCGCCGCCTGCCCCAAGCACCGCGGCCTTTTTGGTTGCCCCTGCCCCTATACAACGCGTGAGCCGCCGTTGGGGTGAAGGCCGATCCCCCGAATTCGGCAGGACCGGACCTAATGAAATGGGCACGCAGGATAGATTTACAACCCCCTGAGGGCAGCAATCAGGCCGGCAAGGTCGTCCGGCCGGGGCGCCTCGAAGTGCATCGTCTTGTTCAGGGTGGGGTGGTGGAAGCCGAGAAGCCAGGCATGGAGCGCCTGGCGGGGGAATTTTGCAGCCGCTTCATAGCCTTGGGCCTCAGCCTCGGTCTTGGCCCGGGGGGCTGGCGGGTCCGCCCATAGGTCGGGTCGCCGATCAGCGGATGGCCCAGATGGGTCAGGTGCACGCGGATTTGATGGGTCCGTCCCGTTTCCAGCCGGCATTCGATCAGGCTGGCGAAGGGCCGAGTGCCTTTATCGTCGTTCTGAGGGCCGAAGCGCTCGATCACCTTGTAGCGGGTCCGCGCCTCCTTGCCGCCGCCGCGCACCATTCCCATGCGCTTGCGGTCGAAGGGATTGCGGCCGATCTGGCCCTCGATCAGCCCTTCGGACTTTCTGGGGCAGCCCCAGACCACGGCGTGATAGGCCCGTTCGATGGAATGGGCCGCGAACTGTTTGGCGAGGCTGGCCATGGCCTTCTCGGTCTTGGCGGCGACGATAAGCCCGCTCGTATCCTTGTCGAGACGGTGGACGATGCCCGGCCGGGCCACCCCGCCCACACCTTTCAGCGAGGCCCCGCAATGGGCGATCAGGGCGTTGACCAGCGTGCCGTCCGGATTGCCGGCCGCCGGATGGACCACGAGCCCCGCCGGCTTGTCGATGACAATGAGCTGGTCGTCCTCATAGACCACGTCGAGCGGGATATCCTGACCCTCAGGCTCGGCCGGGGCCGGCGGCGGCACATCGATCGTGAAGGTCTCGCCCGGTTTGATTCTGTGATTGGCGTCGCCTATTTTCCCGGCCCCCGAGCGCACGGCGCCCGTCGCAATCAGGGACTGGATGCGCGAGCGGCTGAGTTCGGGCAGTTTGGCGGCCAGGAAACGGTCCAGCCGCCAGCCGGCCTCGGCCTCACCGGCCGTGGCCTTATGACGATCGGGATGCCGATCCGCGGAGGAAGAGTTCTGTGTCTGACATGTCCGACGATGGTTTGGCGCCCGGCGCCGCATCCGTCAATCAGCCCGCCGCTGAGGCGCGGCCCGCGGGCCAGAAGATCGTTCTGGGTGTCGTCATCTTTCTGGGCGTTCTGATCTTCCTGGGAATTGGCGCGCTGGTCGTCGGCGTCGCGATGAAGTTCCGCGGCGGCGGGCATGCGTCCTCGTCCAGCGTGGCGGCGCAATCGCTGATGCTGCAGCCGGGATCGAAGATCGAGGCCATGCAGGTCTCCGGCAACCGGATGGTGCTGCGGGTGGCGACCGCCGCGGGCGAGGAGATCGACATTGTCGATCTCCAGGATGGCCATGTGGTGAGCCGCATCCGCACCGCGCCACCGGAAATTCCGCGCTAGATCATGCTGGCCGCGCTCGCTTTTCCCGAGGCTTTGCGCGCGCAGATCGCGGAGGCGGCGCGCGCGGCTTTCCCTCGCGAATGCTGCGGGCTGATCGAAGGCGTGGTGGCGGGCGAGACGGCGCAGGCCTTGGCGGTGCATCCGACGAAGAATTTAGGCACCGCGCCCGACCGTTTCGAGATCGACCCGGCTGAGCATGTGCGCTTGTTGCGCACCCTTCGCGGCACGGGGCGCGGCCTGATCGGCTGTTATCATTCCCATCCCAATGGCAGAAACGAGCCTTCGCCGCGCGACGTGGAGGGGGCGGCCGAAGAGGGCTTTGTCTGGCTGATCGCGGCGTTGCGTGCGGCCGGGCCGGTGGCCCTCAGCGCCCATGTTTTCGAGGCTGGCGGCTTTCGGGCGCTGCGGCTGGTTTAGGCGCGCGGCCCCGGATCGGCCTTGCCCGGAGGGCCCGCGCGAGGCTATAAGGCCCGCCTCCCGCGAGATGCTCCCATCGTCTAGCGGTTAGGACGCGGCCCTCTCAAGGCTGAAACAGGGGTTCGATTCCCCTTGGGAGCGCCACCCGTCTCCAACGCCGCCTTTTGCGGGGCTCAGATGACTGGCTCAGATCAAGCCTCAGACCGGGCGAGCACACTCGCGGCGCAGGCTTGGCTCGAGGTTTGCGATCTCGTGGACCTGCAGCTTTCTCCACTGGGACTACGCGCCATCAATGCGCTCGCGCCTCAGCCATCAGAGGTGATCGTCGATATTGGCTGTGGGGCCGGCCAGAGCGTGCTGCAACTCGCCGACCGGGTCGGACCTGAAGGGCAAGTTGTCGGCGTCGATATTGCGCCGCTCCTCCTGGAGCGTGCGCGCCTGCGCGCGGCCAGGCTCGCCCAGGCCCGTTTCATGGAATGTGATGCCGCGCAGCTTCGCCTTCCGGACAACAGCGTTGACGCCATCTTCTCGCGCTTCGGGCTGATGCGGTTTGCAGACCCTGTTGCCGCATTCTCGAGCTTCCATCGATTCTTGAAACGGTCCGGCAGATTGGCGTTCGTCTGCTGGCGCTCGCTCGAAGACAATGAACTCGACATCCTGCCGCTTCGCGCGAGCGGCCTCGAAGCCCGCGTGGACCTGACGCCCTTCAGCTTCGAGAAGCCTGAGGTCATACGCGATGTTTTGAACGCTGCGGGCTTCAAAGAGATCGCTATCGAGGCCTATGACCACTCTGTCTCTAGCGGAGGGCTGGAAGCGATGTTGATTGTGCTGCTGAAGGTCGGCGCGGTTGGCAAGATTGTTCGCGAGAAGCCGGAACTGCGCGAAGAGGTCGAGCGCCGCCTTCGCACCGCATTGGCGACAAGGATCGTTGATGGGCGCGTTGCGCTGAACGCGGCTGTCTGGGTTGTGACGGCACGGGCGTAACGGGGCAGCCTACACGTCCTCGGGCGCAAGCGTGCGGCCCTTGAGAAGATCGGCGGCCTTCTCGCCGATCATCATGGTCGGAACATTGGTGTTGCCGGACGGATCCTCCCGGCATGATCGAAGCGTCTGCGACGCGCAGATTTTCAATTCCGATCACGCGGAGCTGGGCGTCGACAACGGCGCCGTCATCGGTGCCCATGCGGCATGTGCCGACCGGGTGGTGGCGGTGCTCCGCCTGCAGGCGCAGCGCCTCGGCGATCTCGGCATCGGTGCGGAAATTTTCGCCGGGCAACAATTCCCGCGCGACGAGATCGCGCAGCGGGCTCTGACCGAACAGATTGCGGCTGATCTTGAACGCCCGAACCATGGCATCCATATCCGCCTGCTGGCTCAGCATGTTGAAACGGATGCGGGGATGATCCAGCGGGTCGGCCGAGCGCAGGCGAACCCAGCCGCGCGACGACGGGTGCAAGATGCCGACGCGCGCCGTGAAGGCATAGACCGGCGGCTTGGTGAGCGCCGGAAACCACAGATCGGCATGCTGATGCACGGCCATGGTGATGATCTGGATGTCCGGCCGCTCCAGTTCCGGGCGCGAGCGCAGGAAGATGTTGGCCGTGGTGCCGGCCGTCGTGAACGGGCCCGTTCCCAAGAAGGCCCAGCGCATCACGGCGAGCGCTGCCCGGTCGAGGCGCAGGTGCCGCGTGAAGCCCAGCTTGCCCTTCGCTTCATAGATGTTCAGCAGATTGGGATGTTCGATCAGGTTTTCACCCACGCCCTTGAGGTCGTGGACGACCTCCACGCCCATGGAACGCAGATGATCCGCCGGGCCGATGCCGGAGAGCATCAGAAGCTGGGGAGAATTGTATGTGCCGCCGCACAGGACGACTTCCCGGTTCGCATGCACGCGCTGGCGCTTGCCGCCCCGAATGAATTCGATGCCGGTGGCGCGCTTGCCGTCGAGCAAGACGCGCGTCGCATGGGCGCGCGTGAGAACCGTGAGGTTCGTGCGCGCCTTCATTGCCGGATGAAGATAGGCGCGGGCCGAACTTGCCCGGCGGCCGGAATTGGTCGTGATCTCCATGCGGCTGATGCCGTCTTGTCCCTCTGCGTTCTGGTCGGGGCATAGAGAAAGGCCCGCATTGATGGCGGCCTGTTGCAGATCGGGGAAATAGGCTTCCGGCATATCGATCGGCGCATTGCCCACCGGGCCGTTCGCGCCGTGATATTGGCCGGGGCCACGCCAGCTCGCTTCCAGTTTCTTGAAATAGGGCAGCACGTCGCGATAACCCCAGCCCTCAAGCCCCTGCTGCCGCCACAGATCGTAATCGCGCCGGCTGCCGCGGACATTGATCATGGCATTGATCGAGGAGCAGCCGCCGAGCGTCTTGCCCCTGAGGATCGGCAGTGTGCGATTGTTCAGCCCCGGCTCGGGTTCGGATTCGAACGGCCAGATGAAGAAGCGGTTGGTCGCCACCTTGGGAAAGGCGATCGGCATGGCCATCAGGGGATGGCTGTCGCGCCGCCCGGCTTCGAGCAGGAGGACGGAGACATCGCGGTCCTCGCTCAGCCGCGCCGCCACGATGGAGCCGGCGGAACCGGAGCCGACAACAATGTAATCGAACGAATTCATCCCGCCCCGCGCCCGGCAACCCACTGCCATAGTGTGGCAGGTGCTGGGCCAACGGCAACAGCATCCGTCCTCAGTGGATGAGGCGGTGCTCTTCCAGGCTTTCGACGGCTGTGCCCACGCTGTCTGTGCTCTGCTGCGATTGGATCCAGGGGATCAGGTCGGCGATGCCGTCTTCCAGGCTCATCTGCGGTGCGTAGCCGAGTTCGCTTTGGATGCGGGAAATGTCGGCAAAGCAATGGCGGATGTCGCCCGCGCGATAGCGATGGGTAATTTCCGGTATCTCGTGCGCGCCCAGTCGCTCCGAAACCAGCTTGATGACATCGAGGATGGTTGCGGAGTGGCCGGTGCCGACATTGTAGGCCTTTCCATTCGCCGCGTCGTTCTTGAGCGCGAGAATGTTGGCGCGCACGACGTCTGAGACGTGAACGAAGTCGCGCCGCTGCAGGCCGTCTTCGAAGACGAGCGGGCGCGCGTGATTCATCAGCCGTGACGAAACGATCGCCAGCAGTCCCGTATAGGGATTGGAAAGCGCCTGGCGCGTTCCATAGGTGTTGAAATAGCGAAGCGCCACGGCCGGAATGCCATAGGCCTCGCAGGTCACGAGAACCAGATGCTCGTGATCCATCTTGGTGATCGCGTAGACCGAGGTCGGATCGAGCGGTTTGCTCTCCGGTGTCGGGATGGGTGTGAGCGGCCGGCCCTCGGCAT
Source organism: uncultured Pseudomonadota bacterium (assembly GCA_963822185.1). GTDB lineage: Bacteria > Pseudomonadota > Alphaproteobacteria > Micropepsales > Micropepsaceae > Rhizomicrobium. The sequence continues at coordinate 134,602 of CAWGGT010000026.1, read as the reverse complement.
CTTCGGGCTCCCATGCGTGCCGCTCCATTTGCGCCAGCGGCCGCGGCTTCGGCGCGACGCTCTTTCCGCTTTCGTCGCGACAGGCGCCTTCGCCATAGATCGACATCGATGAAGCGACGACGATCTTGCGAATGTTGTCGCGGCGCTTGACGATCTCTTCCAATAAAATCGCGGTGCCCAGGCTGTTTGCCGCAACGTAGCGCTCGATCTCGTACATCGATTGGGCCACGCCAACGGCCGCGGCTTCGTGGAAGATCGCCTCTACGCCGTCCAGCGCCCGGCTGACCGCCTCGCGATCGCGAATATCGCCGATCAACAGCTCGGCATGGCGGTTCAGATAATCGGGCGCCTGCCGTAAGGCGCCGTGAACCTGTGGCTCAAGGCAATCGAGAACCCGGACCTCATAACCCTCGGCCAGCAGCCCGTCGACGAGATGGGATCCGATGAAGCCCGCTCCGCCGGTGACCAGCACTCTCATATCCGCTCCTTCAGCCAGCGAAATCAACCGCGAACTGGCGGCGGAAATAGCCGATCGTGCGTGCCAGCCCGACCTCGAGCGCGATGGTCGGCCGCCAGTGCAGCTTTTCGATCGCAAGCGAAATGTCCGGTCGTCTCTTTTGCGGATCGTCCTTCGGCAAGGGACCGAATTCGATCTTCGATTTCGAGCCGGTCATCGAGATGATCCGATCCGCAAGCTCGAGGACTGTCTGCTCGTCGGGATTGCCGAGATTTATGGGGCCGGTCACCTCATCGGGCGAATCCATCATTGCGGCCAGACCGCCGACCATGTCTTCCACGTAGCAGAGCGAACGTGTCTGCGAGCCGTCGCCATAGATCGTGATGGGGTCGTTGCGCAGCGCCTGCAGGATGAAATTGGAAGCGATCCGGCCGTCGGCGGGCGCCGAGCCGCGGGCCGTAGGTGTTGAAAATCCTGACGACCTTCACATGGACGTTGAACTGGCGACGGTAGTCGAAGCAGATGGTTTCGGCGCAACGCTTGCCTTCGTCGTAGCAGGACGCTGCGGCCCAATCGGATTGACGTGACCGTAATAGGTTTCGCTTTGCGGCTGAACCTGCGCGTCTCCATAGACTTCGCTGGTCGAGGCCTGGAGAATGATGGCCCCCGTCTCCCGCGCCAGACGCAGAAGATTGACGGCGCCCATCACGCTTGTCTCGATGGTGCGAACGGGTTCTGACTGGTAATGCGAGGGCGATGCCGGGCAGGCGAGATTGTAGATTTCATCGACTTCCAGCCGGATCGGTTCGCGGACGTCGAAGCGCAGGATCTCGAAATTCGGATAGCCCAGAAGATGGGCGACATTGCTTTTGTTGCCGGTGAAATAGTTGTCGAGGCAAATCACATCGTGGCCTTCGCGCACCATGCGCTCGCAAAGATGTGAGCCGATGAAGCCGGCACCGCCGGCGATCAGAACCCTGCGTCGGGACAAGCCGCGCCGCTTTCTCATTGCATTTCTCCGTGCTCTACGGCCGGTACGACGACGTCAATCATTTTCCGTATCATCGAATGTGCCCTTCATGTCGCTGCAGGCGACGTAATCCGCGACGCCTGACACCATCGAATGATCAATGCTCAGGCGGTGCCGCGCGGGTTCGTTTCGGAATGAGCGTTCCGGAGCTGCCGGGATACGACGCTCCGCATGCCCGATTTGTGGGCAAGCGTTTCATGGCAAGCAACTGTATCAGGGTCGGCACTTGTCCTTGGCTCTGCGTCTCTTCTCGACACAGATAGTCACTCTCGTGACAGGGACCCAACAATAGGTGATGCTACCCAGGTTCGGTGCGCGGCCTTTATTCGATTGGCAGCCCAAAATAGATCGACGCGAAATACCCGTCGGAATTTCCGGATGTGTAAACGTGCCGGTATCCACCGGAGATGCCCAGCTCGCCGAAGCCCAGATTGATCCCCATATAGGGCCCGAACGTGCTCTCCTGATACGGCGCGTTGTTTCCGAAGATCGTGGCCTGCGGGCCGACCGAGACGATATCCGAAATGCGATACACGAGGCGTCCGGCAAAGGCGTAGGTCGAGAAGGTTGTTGTGTAGCTTCCCTGCAAATTGCCCTGGAAGTCATCGTCCAGGGGTGCCGAATAGTCCGCCATGATCTTCACACCGAATTTGGTGCCGCGTATGTCCGCGGCCGGATCCGGATTCTGGTGGAATGCATAGGATGGTCCGATATAGGCGGCGAAGGTTCCCTTATCGATCTTTTGCCGGTAGCCCAACATCACATCGGAATCGAGCGTGCCGATCCGCAGATCGTTGTAGCCGATCGAATTGTAGCTGTAGCTACCGCCTGACGCATCGAAGCGCAGGACCCATCCGTCCGACCACAGATCGTCCGCTTCGTTCAATGCCTTGATCGCGCCGATATAGCCGCCGACGTAATGGTTGCTGAACCACAGCCCGGCCCAGGCATAGGCCGATGCGCCGCCGGCTTCGCCTCGCGTCACGGTCGGCGTCATGGATGGGTTCACCGGCTGCTCTGTCGACTGTGCTAGTACCGGGCCCGTCAGTGCGCCAGTTGTGAAGAGGCACATAGAAATAAAAGGAAAGATTCGCATCAGGTCATCCCCCTAATAGCCAGCCATAACATAATACGTTCAATGTATGGTTGCAATTAACCTCTGTCCGGACACTTTTCCAATACCCACGAATATTCTGTCACTGGGGTCAAAAAGTCGGACCGCTGACGCGCTCCACTCCATAGGCCCCGGATCGGTCGCCTCCTGAAATCGCAGGCAACGGCACCTCGGGCCAGCCGCATCGGCCCGATCCCCAGCCTGACCTTAGGGCGCCCGGTCAAAGCGTCGTTGATATCAATCAACCCAGACGTTCGGAGTCGGGGAATACAATTTCCGAGTTCAGTTGGGGGCCAGCCGTCGAAAGGGGAGGCGAGGGGTGCGTGCAGCGCGCCGTAGCGGTCTTTGCTGTTCACACCAATGCTTCGCCGTGACGCGACCATCCCGATGTCCGCTGCCCAGCTGTCTGCCCTGCCAATACCGAAGCGGCCGGAGTTATCAGTTCGTCCGCAAAGGCGCATTGCGAATGGCTGTTGAATGCTGACGCGGAAACCCGACCAGAATGCGGTCTCCGACTTGCGCCGGCGAGATCCGGCCGCCGTGGCCGAAGCGTCCGCCACGTCTGTATCTGCGGAAGATGTCCCGGATGCGCAGGCACATCGAAGCGATGACATGCCGGACGGGCGTATGTTCGAACCGGTCTTCGCGGGCAGGCGCAAAGCGCTCAATCTCGCCGGGATTGCGCTGTGGTTTGTGACGCTTCTCTATTTCTGGGTCTGGTGGTTCGATCCCGCGCACATCGTCTCACCGATCCGTTACGGGCTTGTCACCATCGTTCTGCTGTGGATCACGCTGATCCCGACCTATTTCATTTTCATCTTCAAGAACGCACGAATTCCGACGCGGCCTTGCCAGTCAATTCGGCCTGTGCCGTGTCGCGATGGTCGTGACGAAAACGCCGTCCGAACCGTTCCACCTTGTCCGCAAGACACTCGAGGGCGCGCTCGCGCAAACCGGTTACGCGCACGATACCTGGCTCGCCGATGAGGACCCTGACGCGGAAACCATCGCCTGGTGCGGCGCCCATGGGGTTCAGATTTCAAGCCGCAAAGGCATCGCCGACTATCATCGCAGGGAATGGCCACGCCGCACGCGATGCAAGGAGGGAAATCTCGCCTATTTCTACGACCAGTACGGCTATGACCGTTACGACTTCGTTTCGCAATTCGATGCCGATCACGTTCCCGCGCCGGACTATCTGCGTCATGCGCTGGCGCCATTTGCCGATCCGAAGGTCGGCTATGTCTCGGCCCCGAGCATCTGCGACTCCAATGCCGACGAGAGCTGGTCCGCACGGGGCAGGCTCTACCTCGAAGCCAGCATGCATGGCGCGCTGCAGACCGGCTACAATTCCGGCGGCCTCGCGCCGCTTTGCATCGGTTCGCACTACACAGTGCGCACGGCCGCGCTGCGATCCATCGGCGGCCTGGGGCCCGAGCTCGCGGAAGATCACTCCACGACGCTGATGATGAATGCGCATGGGTGGACGGGCGTTCATGCGGTCGATGCGATCGCACATGGCCAAGGCCCGGAGACCTTTACCGATCTTGTGATCCAGGAATTCCAGTGGTCTCGCAGCCTGGTGACGATCCTGCTGCGATATATGCCGGCGTATCTGGGAATGTTGCCGTCGCGGCTGCGCTCCCAGTTCCTCTTTTCGGAGCTCTGGTATCCGATATTTTCCATGATGATGGCGCTGATGTTCGCAATGCCGATCATCGCGCTCGTCACGGCAGAGCGCTTCGTCGACGTGACCTACATTGCCTATTTCATCCACATTCTGCCGCTGTCGCTGGCCATGCTCGGCCTTGCCTATTGGTGGCGCTCGACTGGCCTGTTCCGGCCCGCAACTGCCAAGATATTGAGCTGGGAAGGGATGGCGTTTCTGTTTCTGCGCTGGCCGTGGTCTCTTCTTGGCAGCCTGACTGCCGTTCTGGGATCTGGCAACGGGATCGCATGTCGACTTCCGGATCACGCCCAAGGGCGTGGATCACACCGAGCCGATCCCGTTCAGGCTGATCGCACCCTATGTCCTTCTCGCGATCCTGTCGGCGGGGAGCGCCTGGCTTGTGAAGGATGCGGGAACGCGCAGGCGGCTTCTACATCTTCAATCTCATCACGGCCGCGATCAACGCGGTGCTCATTCTGCTCGTGCTCATTCTTCATGCGCGCGAAAATCATTGCCCGGTCGTGCTCGATGAACTGGTCAGGTGTCACCAGCATGTTGTCCGTTGTGACCATCGCGGCACTTATGACCGGCGCGATCTACTGCGAACGGACTGAAGGGCCTTGCCGCCATGAATACCGGCATCACGGCCTTCACGCTGACCGAGACACTGTATTCGCCGGCCGGCGCGGGACGACCTCATTCGATTACGATCCGCTTCCACCCGAAGTGGCATGGCTTTTCTCATGCCGGCACGAAGGCGGCGGACAAAGCAGAGAAACAGGCGCCCCGCGGTCGATAGCGTGGAAAAGTGCGCGCTAACCAGTCATGACAGTACTGTGATCGAACCGGCATGGCCGAAATACATCTGTCAAATGAACGGTCCTTATGGTGGCACTGTGGAAGATACCCATATCGCCGCTCAGGCGACCTATTAGAATTCGATTGCGTTTGAGAACGGGCTACGAAGTCTGCGCTTCGATGATCAAGATCAACGCGTGCGCGCGTATTGGCGGTATTTGGTTTCGCGGGTCTCGCCGCAGCACAAGGAGACGATTGCCATGCATAAGCCTCCTCACAGTCTTTCGCGCCGCACGATCCTTGGCAGTACTCTGGCTGCGGCGGGCGCCATGCCGCTGCTTGGGCTTTCGTCCACGTCTACGCTGGCTCAGGCTTCGCTCGCCGGCCGGGATCTGGAGAAGGACAAGCGGCCGGTCATCCATCCGGATGGTCCAAGGCTCGGGGTTTATGATCCCTGGGGCGATTTCAAGAATGAGAAGGGGATTGCGACGGAGCATCTCTTCCTTCCCTGGGAAGACGTCGAACTCAGCACCTTGCCACAGGCAGATGCCTATGCGCTTGCGCGCGGCCGGAACATTCTGATCACGATCGAGCCGTGGTCCTGGGCGAAGGAATGGAATGTCAGCCGCGCCGAGTTGCGCAATCTCATCCTCTCAGGCAAGCGCGACGAGAACATGCGCGCGATCCTGAAAGTGGTCGCCAATTTCAAGTGCCCGGTGACGATCCGCTGGGCGCAGGAAATGGAAAACCCTTTCGGCCGCTTCACTTGGTCGAACTGGAAGCCGGACGATTACATCGCCGCCTTCAGGCGCATGGCCGGCATCATCCGCGAGATGCTGCCAAAGGCGAATGTCATGTGGTCGCCGAGGGGACAGAAGAACCTCGTCCAGTTACTATCCCGGCAGCCAATATGTCGACCTCGTCGGCCTGACGGTGTTCGGTCTTGAGAAGTTCGATGTCATCGAATACGGAAAGCCGCGCACGTTCGCCGAATCCGTGAAGCAGGGCTACGACTTGACGGTGGGATACGGCAAGCCGATCTGGGTCGCCGAGCTCGGCTATGACGGCAGCGTGAGCTATCTGGCCAAGTGGGTCGAGGATGTCACGGCGAAGCATCCCCAATACCCGCATCTCAAGGAAGTCGTCTACTTCAACGACAAGGAGGTGTGGCCCTGGCCGCACGATCTGGGATTTCCGGACTGGCGCGTCGTTCCCACCAGGCATTCTATCTATCCGTTGCGGGGCATGCCTTGAACGCCAGGGCGACTGTGATCACGTACTTGAAAAAGAGTGCGGCAGTTGGCGCGGCGTTTGTGCGCGATTGCTCTCATGGCGGCAGCGCCTGCACCTCCAGCAAAGACGAACGTGGAGATCGCCATCGCGGCCTTGTCTGGGCGCGTTCTGACGGCATATGAACTGTTGAAGATCTACTCGGATCGGACTTGGCACTGGTCAGATGGCGCGGTCTATTTCCGTCCCAACCGGCGCTTCGAGGCATGGCTCAAGCGCGGCGTCGCGACAACTTATGGTGAGGGCTCCTGGTCCGTCGCTAACAATGGCCAGCTTTGCATTCGCGCCAACTGGCATTCCCTGTCAGGGACGACGAAGTCCTTCACCTGCTACGTGCACCGGACCAGCGATGCCATTTACCAACGCGCGCTGCCGCGTGGAACCTGGTACCTTTTCAGTCATATTCCGCCCAAACCCGGCGATGAAATCACCAAGCTTGAGCGCGGCGATCACGTGTCGGCCGAATTTCTGCGGGCAAGGCAGTATGTGATCAAGAACCAGCGATCCCGGCACCATCCTGTTCCCAAGCCGGCGAAAACGGGGCCGCGTTAACACGGTTGGCATATCGGGAAACGGCGCAAAGCATTAACGATGCTTTTGGCAGGATATTGGCCTGTTCCAATGCAACCGAGCGCTTTGTGTGCCTGCAGAATGGAGTGTGCCTCACAGAATTGTTTCAACTTCGATGAAGGCGCTAAACGAAACGTCCACTGACCGTGTGTAACGTCGTTTGCAGGATCGCAGTGCGCAACTCGCCTGCACCCGCTTGGGGATATCCGGATTTGTGCAACACTACACAGTCGGAGGCAGAGACGCATGCCACACAGGAATTGTCTGAGAATCGGGAACAGGCTCCTTATCGCGGCTCTTTTGGGGGGCGTGGCCGCCTTGGCGACGGTGACGGCAAGCCAGGCGGATGAGACCTATAAGGGGGCTGACACGCAAACGAATATGCAGCAGGCAAGTTTGGTGGCGCCGAGCGTCCGCCCGGCTCGGGAGGCGATGGACGAACCTTCTCTTGGCCGGGCGCCCTATGTCTGCACCCCGAGCGGTTTCGGAATGAGGGCCCGGTGCTTCGTTCGCGTGAGCGCAAAAACGGACAGATAATCGTTCGCTATCCGGGGTGATAGCTTCGCTCGATATGGCCGGCGAGATCCTCCGGATAGAAATAGACCGGCCGCAATTGTCCCCGCGCATAGCGCAGCGCCTCATCGTTGAAATGGGGCGAGCCGGGATGGCCGCTCTCGCCGCCGGTGGTGATGGCCAGCGCCCGGATCTTCGGCCCGAAATCGATGATGGCGACGAAGCTGTTGCCGGAGGTGCCGTAATAGCGCTTCGTGCCCGGATAGCGTTTGGCACCGAATGAGGCCAGCGAGCCCCAGCGCGACGAGGTGAAGGGGATCGGAATGCTGGGCGCATCGTCGCTGAAGTGCTCCTGGCGGATGTCGTCGTTGATGCGCTGATAGCGGTTGATCCAGCCCCAGGGCGTGCGCCAGCTGCCGAAATCCTTTTCGAGACGATCCGAGGCTTCGGCCAGCGCCTCCAACTTCTCGGCCGGCGACGTGCCGGTGACGATGTAATCATAGGGATCGATGCCGGCCTTGCGCGCGCCGCGGATCATCTTGTCCCACAGCGCGTCGCCCCAGAACACGGCCAGCGATGTCGCCAGAGAATGATCGGACCATTTAAAGTCCCAGCCCTTGAGCAGCGCGACCTGATCCTTCAGTTTGGCCTTTAGCGGATCGCGGCCGGCAGGTCGTCATAGGCGTCGACCAGCCGGGGCACCAGGCGCGCAAATTCCGGCAGATAGGGATCGAAGGCCAGTGCCTCGAGTGATTTGGGCGTGAGCTTGTGGCGGCTCTCCAGCATTTCGTTCGCATGGAGACCCGCGCGGGTTTTCGCCGAACATATCCATGTAGCGCGGATAATCGATTTCCTTGGGGCTGTAGGGCCCGGCCGAGTTCCATGGCCAATTGTTGGTGTTGAAAACCCAACCATTGGGCGGATTCGACGACATGCGGCAGCTCGGCCAGCGGCGTCAGCCCCTTCCAGTCGGTGGCCGGGATCGGAGCCGTCAACCGGCTTTGTGTAATCGAAGCGGTTGTCGCGCTTGGGCATGAATTGCGGGAGCAGGAAGGCGATCTCGCCCTTCGTATCGGCGAAGATCGTGTTGTTGGAGGAATTGGCCTTCAGCTCGGCAACCTTCATATAGGAGGCGTAGTCGCTGGCCTTGGTGCGCAGGAAGGATTGCTCCAGCGCGGGAATCGGCTTGTTCATCAGCGCCATGGCGATCCATTTGTCGCCGATCTCCCGCACGATCGGGCCGTGGCTGGTGGAATAGGTCGTGAAAGTCCGTGAGGCCATGCTGCCATCGTCCTCGCGATAGCGCAGCGTGATGGTCCTCTCGCCGAGCGGCTTTAGCTTGCTGCCATAGCGATAAAAGAAACTATGCCGCCTTGCTTGACGATTCGTCTCGGCGAATTCGTCGACATCGTCGGCGCCGGTCGATGTATGCATCCAGCCGATATGCCGGTTGAAGCCCTGATAGATGAAGAGCTGGCCCCAGGTCACCGCGCCATAGGCATCGAGGCCCTCATCGCTCGTCATCTGCAGCTCCGAGCGGAAGAAAAAAGTGACATGCGGGATTGATCAGCAGAAGCGCATGGCCGTCGGCGCTGTCGGACGGGCGCGATGGCGATGCCGTTGGAGCCGCTGGGCTCATGCGGAACGAAGCCGCGCTCTTGGTCAGTCATGCCCAGCTTGCGCTTGCCGTAAAAGGATTCGAGCTGGCTCAGTTTCACCCGCTCGATATCGCCGCCGATGCTGCCCTCGGTGAAGGATAGCGCCATCCAGGGCTCGTAATGGGTGATCACCTTGGGATGGGCGTCCGGATGGGTGGCGAGATAGAAATTCAGGCCATCGGCCCAGGCGTTCATCAGCCTCTTCAGCCAATCGGGACTTTTGGCGTAATCGGCCTTCAGCACCTCGGGATCGATGAACAGGCGCTGGCGCAAATCGGCCCAGATCGCGCTCGTGCCCTCCGCTTCGGCACGGCGTCCCAGCGCTGTGAGGTAATTGTCCTCGACGCGGCGGAAATCGTCTTCGCATTGGGCATAGATCATGCCGAACACGGCATCGGCATCGGTCTTGCCGTGGACATGGGCAATGCCCCAATCATCGCGATGGATTTCGACCTGTGCGGCTTCCGCCTTCCAGCGCGCCATATCGTCCGCCGCGTGGGCCGAGGCCGTTGCCCCGAGAACAACGCATATCGCCGTGCAGGCACCGGCCATCAATCGCATGCGAACCCCTCCCCGAATTCAGCTTGAATGATCTACTCCGCAAGCACGCTCGTCAAAAATTTCGGCCCACGCGTGGCATGCGTCGCCTGTTCATAGGTGTAGGCGAAACCCAGAAGGCGGGCTTCCGACCATTTCGGGCCGATGAAGGAAATGCCGACCGGCAGGCCATCGATCATGCCCATCGGCACCGTGATGTAGGGATAGCCGGCAATGGCCGGAAGGCCGCTATTGGCGCCATGGCCGGAATCGCCATTGACGATATCGATCATCGAGGCAGGCCCGCGCGAAGGCGAAATCAGCGCCGCGATCTTGTGCTCTTTCAGAAGGCGGTCGATGCCGTCGGGCCCGGCGAGGCGCAGATTGGTGGCGCGCGCCTTGATATAGGCCGGATCTTGAAGGCCCTTGGTCATTTCCGCCTTGAAGAACAATTCCTGCCCGAACCAGCGCAGTTCGCGGGGGTGGGCCTTGTCGAAGGCAATGAGGCTTGCCAGCGTGCGCGTCTGCACTGCAGGTGGCGAGCCTGCGAGATAGTTGTTCAGGTCGGCCTTCATGTCGGTGAGCAGGACCATATTCTCGCTCTTGTTGATCGGGTCCATGTCGTAATCGTCGACCTCGACGATATCGGCGCCTTGCGCCTTGAGCACGGCGAGCGCCTGGTTGAAGGCGGCGAGCGTCTGTGGCGTGTACCGGTGCAGCAGGAATTGCTCGACACCCAGCCGCACGCCCTTCAGCGCATGGGAATTGAGCGCTTTCCGGTAATCGGCGCGATGGGCATCGGCCTCGGTCGTTGCCGGATCGGACTTGTCGCTGCCTGCCATCGCCGTCAGCATCATCGCGGCATCGCGCACCGTATGCGTGATCGGGCCGGCGGTATCCTGGGTCAGGCTGACGGGTATGATGCCTGTGCGCGAAACAAGCCCCACGGTCGGCTTGAAGCCCACCTGGCCGTTGGTCGCGGCCGGGCAGGTGATCGATCCGTCGGTCTCGGTGCCGATCGAAGCGGCGGCCAGGCTGGCGGCTACGCCCGCCGCAGAACCCGAGCTCGATCCGCAGGCAGTGCGGTCGAGCACATAGGGATTGCGCGTCAGCCCGCCGATGGCAGTCCAGCCGCTGGTTGAATGGGTGGAGCGCATATTGGCCCATTCCGAAAGATTGGCGCGGCCCAGGATCACCGCGCCCGCTTGCATCAGGTGCCCGACAACGGTCGCGCTCGTCTTGCGCACGTTCTTCGCAAGGGCGAGCGAGCCGGCCGTCGTCGGCAAGCCTGCAATGCCGATATTGTCTTTGACCAGGATCGGAATGCCGTCGAGCGGCCCCAGCGTCTTGCCAGCTGTGCGCCGCGCATCGGAGGCGCGGGCCTCGCCCAACGCGCGTGGGTTGAGTGCGATCACGGCATGGATCTTCGGATTGATCTCGGCAATGCGCGCCTCGTAAGCCTTGACGAGTGCCATGGCCGTGACGCGATGGGCGGCAAGATCGGCAGCGATCACGCTTGCGGGTTTGTCTACCACCGAATAGGGCGCCGCATTCGCAACCGTGCCGGCTGATGCCAAAAATGCGATGATCGCGCAACACCGACCGACATGCTTCATGACGAGCCCCTCCACAAGCGTAGAGGAGAGCGTAGTCACCGCCGCTATGGTCCGCAAAGCACATCGCCGCGGTGTACTGCCGCGCCTCGCGAATGACTGTTTTATGTGCGCGCTGTGCCGGAAAAACATGCTTCGCGTATAGCTTTTGCGCAACCGGTCATGGCAACCCCGTTGCGCTCGCGCATTTGCGATCTGTGCGTGTTGATTTCCTCTGGCGGTGTCCACAGAACCTCTATAGCGTTTTTGTGAAAGTGCGCTGCGGCCGTGGCCGCGTGCGCCGCACGCGCGGGCAACAAGTGCGGCATTCGGGGGCGATCAGGAAGAGTGATATGATGGATGTGGCCTTGCGCATGCAGGGCCCGCGGGCTGTTTTATAACGCAAAGGGGCACTGCGCCGTGGCTGACAGGAATTCCATGCCGATGAACCGGCGCTCTCTGCTGAATCTGGTTGGTGCCGTGGCTGGCAGCGCCGTGATGTATCAGGCGATGACGGAGATGGGCTATGCCGCCGAGTCCGGCTTTACCGAACCCGTCAAGCTCGATGGCAATCCGAAGGGCGCCTCGGTCCTGATTTTGGGCGCTGGAATGGCCGGAATGTCGGCGGCCTATGAGCTGCGCAAGGCCGGCTACAAAGTCCAGATCCTGGAATATAATGACCGCCCCGGCGGGCGGAACTGGTCGCTTTATGGCGGCGACACCTATACCGAGCTCGGCGGCTTCACCCAGCACGTGCAGTTCGCCAAGGGGCTCTATATCAATCCCGGGCCCTGGCGTTTGCCCTATCACCACCGCGGCATCCTGCATTACTGCAAGCTGCTGAACGTCCCGCTCGAACCTTTTGTGCAGGACAATTACGCGGCCTATGTGCATTCGACCAAGGCGTTCGGCGGCAAGCCGCAGCGCTATCGCGCGGTGCAGGCCGATTTCAACGGGTACATCGCGGAACTGCTGTCCAAGGCGACCAATCAGAACGCGCTGGATCAGGCCATCACCAAGGAGGACAAGGAAGTCCTTCTGGAGGCCATGCGCAGCTGGGGTGCGCTCGACAAGAACTACGAGTACAAGAAAGGTCTCATTACCAGCGAGCAGCGCGGTTATGTCTCCGATCCGGGCGGCGGGCTCGAATTCGATCCCGATCCCGTCCGAGCCGATGGCGATGAGCGAGCTCCTGCGGTCCGGCCTGTGGGGCGCGATCGGCGCCGGCCACCGCTACGAATTCCAGAATATGATCTTCCAGCCGGTCGGAGGCATGGGGATGATCGGCAAGGCCTTCGGCCGCGCCCTGCATGGCGATATTCACTACAATGCCAAGGTCATCGAGATCAAACAGGACAAATACGGCGTGACCGCCGTCTATCAGGACACCAAGAAAGGTGGCGCGCCGCAATTTGCCCGTGCGCAATGGTGTGTGTGCACGATTCCGGCGTCGATCCTGGGGCAGATCCCGATGAATGTCGGCGCACCGCTCAAGAACGCAATCGATGCGCTGTCCTATGACGCGGCGGTGAAAGTCGGCCTGCAATTCCGCCGCCGCTTCTGGGAAGAGGACGACTATATCTATGGCGGCATAAGCTATACCGACCAGCCCAATGGGACGATCGGCTATCCCAGCACCGGCTATTTCGGCAAAGGGCCGGCCGTGGTTCTGGGTGCCTATACGTTTGGGCCCAATGCGTTCCGCTACACCGCGATGTCGCCCGAGGAGCGGGTGCGCAAGACCGTGGAATACGGCACGAACATCCACCCGCAATATCCCAAGGAATTCCAGAACGGTGTCGCCGTCGCCTGGCATCGCGTGCCTTGGACGCTGGGTTGTGCCGCCCATTGGACCGACGAATTGCGCGCGGAGCATTACGACAATCTTTGCAAGATCGACGGGCGCATCGTGCTGGCCGGCGAGCATGCCTCGCGCCTGCCGGCCTGGCAGGAGGGCGCGATCCTCTCGGCCCATGACGCCATTCGGCGCTTGCATCAACGTGTTCTGGCGGGTTGACGCCATGGACCGCAAATTTCGGGAGTGGACGATGACACCGCGTTTCCGGACCCTGCTCGGCCTGACTGTGCTACCGCTATTGATGACGCCCTCTTCTGCCGGCGCCCAGGAGATGCGCGGCGGCAATCTCGGTTTCAAGAGCGGCGAGGCGACCTTTCAGGGCGTTTGCCAGGGGTGTCACATGCCCAGTGCCAAGGGTGCGGTCGGTGCCGGCGCCTATCCGGCGCTGGCCGGCGACAAGCGTTTGGAGTTGGCGGGTTATCCCGTGCTTGTCGTCACGCGTGGCCAAAAGGACATGCCGGCCTTCGGGCAGTATATGAGCGATCAGCAGATCGCCGACGTCATCAATTATGTGCGCAGCCATTTCAGCAATCATTACACTGATGCCGTGACACCGGCCGAGGTCGAACAGGCGCGGCCCGATCAGACGGCAGCGGCTCCGAAGACGGTCGAGCACCAGTGATAGTCGCCTTTTAATACGCGAAGCTTAATACGCGAAGCCCGTCTCAGTCGGGCCCGCGCCATTTTTTGCGAAACGCTAGGGAGATCGAGCCATGACACCTTTCAAGAAGACGAGCCTGCGCGCCGCGGTTGCGGCGCTTGCCTTGTGCAGTTTCGGTGCCGTTGCCAGCGCGCAAGGCATCACCCGGGTGCCGATACCGTTCCCCGGCATTTCCATCGCCGCCGCGGTCGTGGTGCCGCCGGGCTATACGACCTATTACATCAGCGGTGCCGGTGGCGGGGTGGTCAACCCCAAGGCGCCGAAGGGTAGCGTCGAACGGCTGGGCGACACCGAAACGCAGACGGCCTCTGCCCTCAAGCGGCTGAAGGCGGAGATGGCCAAGCTGGGCCTGACCTTCGGAGATGTCGTGGCCGCGCATGTCTATCTGGTCGGTGTTCCCTCCATGGGCGGGAAAATGGACTTCATGGGCATGAACAAAGCTTGGTCGAAGGAATTCGGAACCAAGGCACAGCCCAACAAGCCGGCTCGCGCAGCGGTTCAGGTGGCGGGTCTGGCGATGCCGGGCGGGTTGGTGGAGATCGAGCTGATCGCGGCCAAGAAGGTCAAATAGCTCTCAGTCTTTGCCGGGGGCAGAGGGGCGGGTTCCAGGACCCGCCCTTTTTCTTTGTCTGTGGTCTGCCACAAAGAAAGGCGGGCCCCCTTCGGAGCCCGCCTTCCCGCGATGCGGCCCTTCGATCAAAACGCAATCGAAGCGGCCGTATGAGTGCCGACCACCTGGATCAGAACTTGTAGCTCACCTTCATATAGTAGTAGCCGCCATTGATACCGTATGGCGAGAACGTCATCGGCGCGTCAAAGACATGACCGCCGGTGCTGACTCCGCCAGTCGGTGTCATGAGATAGCTCGGCGGATTCTGGTCGAAAATGTTGTTGCCGCCCATCGTCAGCTTCAGTGCCGTGGTGATGTTGTAGCTGATTTCGAGGTCGGTAATCGCCGTCGTCGGGATCTTGTTGAGATAATAGTCGGTGCCGTTCGGGCTGTCGATTTCCGAGCTCGGCCCAAAGATCGTCTCTTGCAGATTGGCGGACCACGCCCCCAGCGTCCAGTATGCGCCCAGGGTGAACTTCTCCTTCGGCGAAGCGTTCGTCAGATCGCTGATCGCTGTCTTTGAGAAGAGCGTCTGGGGCACCAACGGTGCCGGCGTCGCAGCCTCATGGCTGATGGTGGTTTCGTTGAAGTTGGCTGCCACCGTCCAGGTTACGGCGCCGACATTGCCAAAGTCGCTGGCGTAGTTTGCCGTCAGATCGACGCCCTGGGTGAGCGTGCTGATGCCATTTACGAAGAGATTGGCACCAGTGTAGACCACTGTGGGATCGAGCACATTGCCGTGGGCGGCGATCGCGGCGGTCACGGCCGGCGAGACGATCGTGCCGCCGCGGCTGCCGTAGAGGCTGCCCGTGCCGACGATGCGGTTGCGCAGCGAGATGCTATAGACATCCATGGTCATGCTGAGCCCATCCAGAGGATGCGCCACGATGCCGAGGCTGTAGTTCGTCGACTCTTCGGGCCCCAGTGTCGGAACACCCAGAAGACGCGCCGCAGCCGAGTTCGGCGGTAACTGCACGAAGGCCGAAGTCGGCGACACATTGGTGGCCGAATAATATTCTTCGGCCATGGTCGGTGCGCGGAAGCCCGTGCTGGCCGTGCCGCGAATGGCAAAGGCCGGGCTGAAGTCATAGCGCGCGGTGATCTTGCCGATCTTGGCGTCGCCAAAGTCGGTAAAGTGCTCGAAGCGGCCGGCCACGTCGACTTGCAGTGCTTCGATCGGGAACACGGCGACGTCGAAATAGCCGGCATAGTTCTTGCGGCTATGAGAGCCTGCATCTGTGGGCAGGTAGCCAGGATAGGATTGGCCGCCCTCCTTGTAGATCGAGCCCGGATCTCCCTGGTTGATCTGATAGGTGTCTTCGCGAACTTCGCCGCCGAAGGCCAATGTCAACGGGGAGGCGAGGCCGACCTCGATTTCGCGGCTGATATCGAGATTGCTGGTCCACTCACCGGCGATGAAGGCGCCATCATAGAACTTTGTCGGCGTAAACCCGGTGTCCTTGTACAGCGAGTTGTTGCCCGAATGCAGGGTGTAGACTTCGTCCCGATCCACGCCATAGGTCGTGCTCAGGTCCCAATGCCAGGAATCGAGCTTGCCCTTGATGCCGAAGGCGAGCTGGTAGTCGGTTTCCCGGATTGCTTCGAGCGGGCTGAAACCGTTGGGATAATATGCTGACTGGGCGATATTCAGAGGCGGCAGACGGACGTTTTCATAGCCCTTGGCACTACGCGTGCCAAAAGTGCCGAAGCTGTAAAGATGGACATTGTCGGAGAGGTCGTAACCGGCATTGTACTCGTAAGTCGACATCGAATAGAGGGCATCGCCGAGAATCTTGTTCACATTCGGATAGCCCGCGACCTTCGTGGGGTCGTAGGCGAGGCCGGTGACCGGCGTGCCATCGGCTTTGACGATGCGATTGTCGCCATAGCCGCGCTGGCTGAAGCCATGGTATTTCTTGTCGTAGGTCAGATTGACAAAGCCATGCTCGCCAAGTGGGAAGCCCTTGTTGATCGTGAGATCATAGTTTTGCCCGTCACCCTTGTAGTATTCGCCGACGGTGCCCTGGGCGAACCCGGCCGAGGTATCGCTTTTCAGGATGATGTTGACGACACCGGCAATTGCGTCGGAGCCGTATTGCGCGGCGGCGCCGTCCTGCAGCACTTCGACGTGATCGATTGCAGCCAGTGGGATCAGGCTGAGGTCGGCCGTATCCGAACCCTGGTACGGGCCGCCCAGAACATGAAAGTCGCCGGTCACGTGGCGTCTCTTGCCGTTGACCAGCACGAGGGTGTCATTGGGGCTGATGCCGCGCAGACGGGCCGACAATGTGTATTCGGCAAGGTCGCCGCCAAAGGCCTGCGCATTGAAGGATGGCACCTGTTGGGCCAGGGCAGCCAGCAGATTGCCTTGACCGGTATGTGTCAGTGCATCGGCGCCCAGAACCGTGATCGGCGCGGCGCTGTCGGCAGCGGTCATGCCCTGGACGCGCGTGCCGGTGACGATCACGGTCTCAAGCCCACTCCCGGCGTCGTCGGCCCTGGCTTGGCTGGGCAAGCCCGCCAAGCCGATCGAGATCATTGCTGCACCAAGCAGCAGCGTTTGGCGCACATGGCGCCTTGAAGAACAAAGTGCAAACACGAAGAACCCCCTTATTGGTTTTGTCGCCCATAGCGACGTTGCCTATGTGTGGTTCCCGTCCTGGCAGTCTGATCGCTGCTACGCCCCTCCTGGCGCCGCCCGGTGGGCGGTCTGTTCGCTTTCCCCGAAAGCGAGCGGCGTTATTGCTGCGCCGCACCAACGCTAGGATGGAGTTGTTGGCGACGCGAAGTGGTTTCTGAGCGCGCCGGCAAATGCGGATAGTTGTGTTGCAAAATTATTACAATTTCAGCCATTATTAGAATTATATAACTATTTCAACCTATATTATAAAATTATATACCGAATTACGGCAATTAATTGTATCTATTAGAATTTTTGAATTCTTTATGCCTTTGTGATGGGCGGTTATCGATAAAAGCCCCAATCGATAGGCAGCGATCTGCACAATCGCCAGACATGTTGCGATGCAGCATTACCGAAGGCTGAGCTGGGCCGCCAAGTTTGAAACCTGTCGTTGTGTTGGCGCTGTCTCTCGAATCGCGGGCAGGAGGGAATGCGGCTCGCCGCCGTGGCAGAGGTCACGTGCTTGTGGAGCGTAGACGTCAGGCTCATCCCATCCGGAGCACGGGCTTGATTGTCCGGCCGGCCTCGCAATCGGCGAAGGCGCTGGCGATGTTCGCGAAATCGTAGTGCGTGATGAGCCGGTCGATGGGGAAACGGCCCTGGCGCCAATATCCGATCATCATGGGAATGGCGATGCGCGGGGCAGCGCTGCCCTGGATGATGCCGCGCAAGGCACGCCCGCCCGAGAGCAGGTGCTGCAGGTTGACGGGCAGGGGCTCGGCCGGGGCCGTCACGAAGGCGGCTTCGCCCTGCATCCCGAGCACGGCGAGCGAGGCCTGATAGACCGCAGCGACATTGGTGGTGTTGAGCGCGAAGCGCACACCGTCCGCTGCGATGGCGCGCACGGCGTCCACCACGTCGCTTTTGGCGGGATCGACGCTATGCGTCGCGCCCAGTCCTTCGGCCAGCGCGCGGCGTTCGGCGATTGGATCGATGGCGATAATCGTATGCGCGCCCGATAGCTTTGCCGCCATCACCGCACTGAGGCCGACGCTGCCGGTGCCGAACACGGCGATGCTCTGCCCGGGCTTTAGCCCAAAGGCATAGAACACAGCGCCCGCGCCCGTGATGATGCCGCAGCCGAGCGGTGCCACGATGTCGAGCGGCACAGTCTTGTCCACCACCACGGCCCCCTTCGCATCGGCGATGGCATGGGTGGCAAAGCTCGACTGGCCGAAGAAATGGCCATGCAGGAACTCGCCGTTCTGCATCAGCGCCGAACTGCCATCCATGCGCGCCCCGCCGAAACTTCTCGGCATCACCTCCTGGCAATAGGAGGGCGTATTGGCGCGGCAGGAGGGGCAGTGTCCGCAGCTCGATCCGGACAGCACCACATGATCGCCGGGTCTGATGTCGAGAACGCCGCTGCCGACCTTCTCGACGATGCCTGCGCCTTCATGGCCCAGCACCACCGGCTTGGGCACGCGCCCCTTCGGTCCCTGCATGCGCAGATCGGTATGGCAGACACCGGCCGCCACCACGCGTACCAGGATTTCGTCCGCGCGCGGCTCGCCCAACTCGACGGTTTCGAGCCGCGGAGACGCGGCATCGCCCCGTGTGACGGCGGCCGTAATCCGCATCAGCCGGCGTTCTTCTTCGCCAGCTTCATCGGCGCCGTCTCATGCAGGAACAGCGACAGCACGGCCACCGTCAGGCACAGTCCCATCAGGATCCATAGTGGCGCGCCAAGGCCCGCACGGTCGGCAGCCCAGCCGGCAATGGTGGGTGAGAACACGCCGCCCAGGATTTCGCCTGCGCCCATCACCAGCGCAACGGCCGTCGTCATGTGGTGATGCGGCACCGTTTCCGACGGGATCGTGCCCATGAAGATCGGCATCGTGCCCGTCAATGCCCAGCCGACGAAGAACAGGCCGGCCATCAGCCAAACCGAACCGTGGAAATAGAGTGCGCTCAACGGAAGAATTACGCCAAGCAGCGCGACGACCAGGATCACCGGCTTGCGGCCCAGCGTGTCGGAAAGCCCCGGTACGACGAAGCTGCCGATCGTGGCCGAGATACCGAGCGTGCCCATCAGCCAGCTCATGGTCTCCGGATCATAGCCGCGGATCTGGGTGAGATAGAGCGGCATGAAGGCCCAGGTGACCACGAGATAGGAGACGAACAGAACCGCGCAGATCGCGGACAGCACCATGTTGCGATAGGCGAAGATCTCGGTAACGCGCGTGTACAGGCCGGTGGTCGCCGCCAGAGTGCTGGGTCTTCGCGGGTGCGGGCGGCGGCTCCTTGACGAAGCGCCACAGCAGCAGCGCCGAAACAAGGCCCGGGATGCCGGCGAGGAAGAAGGCATGATGCCAGCCGAAGGTGGTGGCGAAGCCGACCAGCAGCACCGGCGCCACGAAGGAGCCCAGAAGATTCGAGCCGAAATTCTGCATCACCCCCATGGCCAGGCCGCGCCGTTCCGGCGAGACGGCGACCGCCGTCATCGATTGCGAGATCGGAGCGACGCCGCCTTCGGCCACACCCATCAACAGGCGCGCGCCGATCAGCATGGCGAAGCTCGCCGCCAGGCCGCTCAGCACCGAGCACACCGAAAAGGCCAGGGTCGAGCCGATCAGGAATATCTTGCGCTTTCCACTGCGATCGGCGGCGGCGCCCACGAACAGCGCCGAGATCGCCCAGGCGAAGGACAGCGCCGAAGCCGTCAGCCCCACTTGCGTATTGGAGAGGCCGAGATCCGGCTTCACGAAGGGCATCAGGAAGTTGAGCGCATTGCGGTCGAAAAACAGGATGCCGAAATTCAGGCTCAACAACGTGACCAGCAATGTCTGGTAACGCACATCGCCGCGCTGGGCGCCAGCCTCGCCGGACGCAGACTCTTCGATGGTGCTCATAACGCGTTTCGTCCCTCGTCGATGGTTCCGCTCGAAGACGGTTGTACATGATCCGACACTTCGCTATCGGAACAAGACCATTTCCATCTGGGCAAGGGACGCCGGGGCGAAGCTGCTCTATTCTGGCTGCGACGCAGCCGGAACAGGGCGTGCCTCCGCTGCCGTCGTCACCGTCTCGCCGCGGAATTGAATGCCGGTCGCTCAGTGCCGGCGATTGTTAGTGTCACATACCACGGGAGCGTAGACGATGGAACGGGTAGATGCAGGCGGCTTGAAGATCGCACCGGCGCTCCACGAATTTGTCGAAACAGAATTGCTGGCGGGCACCGCCGTTGCGCCGGCCGATTTCTGGGCGGGTTTTGCTGCGCTTCTGGCCGATCTGGCTCCGCGCAACCATGCACTTCTGGAGCGGCGCGACCGGCTGCAGGCGGCGATCGACGACTGGCACCGTGCCCAGCATGGGCCGGGCGCGCCCGCGGCCTATCTGAACTTCCTGGCGGAGATCGGTTATGTCGAGCCCGAGCCGGCCCCCTTCACGATTGAGACCTCTGGTGTCGATGCCGAGATCGCGCGGGTGGCGGGGCCGCAGCTTGTGGTGCCGGTCACCAATGCGCGTTATGCGCTCAACGCCGCCAATGCGCGCTGGGGCAGCCTCTACGATGCGCTTTATGGCACCGATGCCATTGCCGAAGGCGATGGCGCCGAGCGCGGTGGCACCTATAACAGGATCCGTGGTGACAGGGTGATCGCCCGCGCGCGGGTCTTTCTCGACGAGGCTGCCCCGCTCAAAGGGGCCGCGCATGGCGATGTCGCAGCCTATCGCATTGCGGCCGGCGCGTTGGTCGCCGCGCTCAACTCCGGCGGCGAGGCACCGCTTCAATCGCCGGAGAAATTTGCAGGCTATCGCGGCGCGGCCGATGCGCCGGACGCGATCCTTCTGCGCAACAATGGCCTGCATTTCGAACTGGTCATCGACCGCAATCATCCGATCGGTCGCGAGGACGCGGCTGGGCTTGCCGATGTTGTACTGGAATCCGCGCTGACCGCGATCGTCGATTGCGAAGACAGCGTCGCGGCCGTCGATAGCGACGACAAGATTCTTGCCTATCGCAACTGGCTCGGTCTGATGCAGGGCACGTTGCGCGCGCAGTTCGGCAAGGGCGGCAAGACCCTGGACCGCACCCTCGCCGCCGACCGCGTCTATATCGCACCGGATGGAAGCGCGGTCGCCCTCCATGGCCGCAGTCTGTTGCTGGTGCGCAATGTCGGCGGGCATATGTACACCGATGCGGTGCTGGATGCGGGCGGCAATGAGATCCCGGAAGGCTTTCTCGATGCCGCAATCACGGCCGCGGCCGCGCTGCACGATAAGGGCCGCAACAGCCGTACCGGTTCAGTCTATATCGTCAAGCCCAAGATGCATGGGCCTGCGGAAGTGGCGCTGGCGGTCGAGTTGTTCGCGCGTGTCGAGCGATTGCTCGGCATGCAAGCGAACACGCTCAAAATGGGCATCATGGATGAGGAGCGGCGCACCAGCGCCAATCTCGCCGCCTGCATTGCGGCTGCGAAATCGCGCGTCGTCTTTATCAATACCGGCTTCCTGGACCGCACGGGCGACGAAATTCACACCGCGATGGAAGCCGGCGCCATGCTGCGCAAGGGCGATATGAAGAACACGGCCTGGATCAAGGCCTATGAGGATCGCAATGTCGCCATCGGTTTGGCCTGCGGGCTGTCGGGCCGGGCACAGATCGGCAAGGGCATGTGGGCGGCGCCCGATCGCATGGCCGACATGCTGGCGCAGAAAGCCGGCCATCCCAAATCCGGCGCCAACACGGCCTGGGTGCCTTCGCCGACAGCGGCAACGCTACATGCGCTGCACTATCACGCCGTCGATGTCTTCGCGTTGCAGGCGCAGATGATGGGCCGCCCCGTGCCGTCGCTGTCCGATCTGCTGACCCTGCCGGTCGCCGACCGTCCGCAATGGCCGGAGGACGCGATCCGCGAGGAACTCGACAACAATGCCCAAGGCATTCTCGGCTACGTCGTGCGCTGGGTCGATCAGGGCGTCGGCTGCTCCAAGGTGCCGGACATCCATAATGTCGGGCTGATGGAAGATCGCGCCACCTTGCGCATTTCCAGCCAGCACATTGCCAATTGGCTGCGCAACGGCATCGTCACGCGCGAGACCGTGATGGATGCGCTTCGGCGCATGGCACGCGTGGTTGATGAACAGAATGCGGGCGATCCGGCCTATACGCCGATGGCGCCGGGCTTTGACGGTCCCGCCTTCCGTGCCGCCGAAGAGCTGGTGTTCGAAGGTTGCGCGCGCGCCAACGGCTATACCGAACCGGTGTTGCACAAATGGCGGCGCATCGCCAAGGCCGGCTAGAGAGCGGCGCGACGGGTCAGCTTGCGCCTTCCAGTCCGCCGCGCTTCATCGCTTCGCCGTAGGGTTTGAGCCCATACCAAAAGGCGATGATCGCCGGAATGCCGAGCGCCGCCGCGCTTACCATCATCGAATAGCGAATATCGGCCTCGCCGAAGACATATTCGGACAGGGCAGCGATCAGAAACGGGCCGACGCCCATGCCGATCACATTCATGATAAAAAGAAACAGGAAGGTCACCTGGCCGCGCATGCGGTTGGGCGTCACGCTCTGCAGCGCCGCGTTCTCGACCGGCGGCGCCATGCCCAGAAGCACGGCGCTGAACAGGCTGACGCCCGCGAACATCCAGGGCGAAGGCAGAAGCGGGGCGAAGATCGCGATGGGCACCGACAGCGCCGTGCTGATGATGACGACGCGGATATTGGCGTCATGCTGCCCCTTGGCCCAGTAGCGCTCGGACATCCAGCTTCCGAGAAACAACCCGATGGGCATGGCCACCAGCACGCTGGCGCCCGAGACATAACCGATCTGCACCGGCGTCCAGCCATAGGTGCGCTGATAGAAAGCCGGCCCCCACATCTGCATCCCGAACATCTGCACCGAGCGCAAGGCGAGGCCCGCAAACAGCGGGATGAACACGCGCCAGTGCTTCAGGATCATCTGGAACACTTCCAGCACCGGCTGGCTTTCCAGCACTTTGCCGTGGCGCGGCGGTTCCTTCACACTCAGGAGGACCGCCGAGACGATCAGGCCCGGAAAGCCGACCAGCAGGAACACCACCTGCCAGCTCCGGAACATGCCGAGCAAGGGCACCGAAACTTCGGGCCGGTTGCCGACAAAGCCGATCACGACTGCGCCCAGGATAAGCGACAGGCCCGAGCCCGCCACGAAGCCGATGCTCATCGCGGCAATGGCGCGCGGAAGTTTCTCCGGCGGGAAATAGTCCGAGAGCAGCGAATAGCCCGCCGGACCTCCGGTCGTCTCGCCAACGCCGGCGCCGACGCGGGCCATGAAGAGCTGCCAGAAATTGCCGGCGAAACCGCACAGCGCCGTCGTCAGGCTCCAGATGGCGATGCCGGCCGCGGCGATGCGTTTGCGGTTGTAGCGATCCACCATCCGCGCCACCGGCAGGCCCAGCACCGCATAGAAGAAGGTGAAGGCGAAGCCCATGATGATGCTCATCTGCACGTCGCTGAGCTGCAGATCGGTCTTGATGGGTTGGACCAGAAGGGTGAAAATTCCGCGGTCGAGAAAGTTGACCATCACGCCCAGGCCGATGGCGAACACCGCAAACCAGCCTTGCGCCGCGGGCGGATAGATGCGCGCAGGCGGCTCTTTGGCGGCGGCGTGTTCGATGTCACCGGCTTCGTCGCGCACAATGGCGCTGGCGTCGCTCATGGCATATGCCTTCCCGAAAGGTTCCGTCCCGGCCCGCCGATCATTGCCGACGGTTATTGGCAGAACTCTAGGGGCCTTGTGCGGCTTTGGATAGCCGCTACCCGCCCACTTTCAGGTGGGCAATAATTCGATTGACGTCGCCGCCGGGCGGTCCCTAAGACAAAATCCGGGTTCAGGCAGGGAGCAGCACATGAAGATTGCACTCGTCGGCGCTAGCGGGAATGTGGGAACGCGGATCATTGCCGAGGCGACGTCGCGCGGACACACCATCACGGCGATCGCGCGCAATGCCGCGAGCCTCACCGCCAATGACAAGGTGGCCGTGAAGCAGGGCGACATCACCGATGCTGCCACGGCCCAGGCCCTCAAGGGACATGATTGCGTGATCCTGTCGGTGCGCTTTCAGGGCTTCGATCTCGACAAGGCGCTGGCCACGCTGCGCGCCTCGGGCGTGAACCGTGTGTTGATCGTCGGCGGTGCCGCCTCGCTCGAGATTGCGCCCGGCAAGGTGCTGCTCGACACGCCGGACTTTCCCGATTTCATCAAGCCGGAAGCCGAGCCCGCGCGCCAGGCGCTGAACACCCTGCGCGGGGTGACGGATCTCGATTGGGTGTTCCTGTCGCCGTCGGTGTTTTTCGGCCCCGGCGAGCGCACCGGCAAGTTCCGTCTCGGCGGCGACCAGCTGCTGACGGCCGAGGATGGCAAGAGCCATATCAGCTACGAAGACTACGCCATCGCCCTCCTCGACGAGATCGAGAAGCCGGCCCATCACCGCGCCCGCTTCACGGTCGGTTATTGAGGCGGCCAAAGCCGCCCGATTGAAGCCAGCTTCCGGCAGTAGACAGCCCACACGGCTTGTCATACGAGAGTGTGACAAGAGGTGTGGGTATGGCCGAGACAGCGAAGCGCACAAATGCCGACCCGGACGAGGGCTGGAGCCTTCCGGCCTGGACCTATTCGGATCCGGAATTCTTTGCAGCCGAGATGGCGCGTGTCATGCGCCCGGCCTGGCAGGTCGTCTGCCATGTCTCCGATGTGCCCGTTCACGGCGATTATCACACGCTCGAATATCTGGGCGAAAACGTGATCGTGATCCGCGGCGCCGATGGCGCTGTGCGCGCCTTTACCAATGTTTGCCGTCATCGCGGCGCGCGACTGCTCGACGGCAGTTCTGGCTGTGCCAAGCGCATCACCTGTCCTTACCACGCCTGGAGTTACGGAACCGACGGCGCGCTGTTGGCCATGCCGCTCAGCGAAACCTATGGCGCTCTCGACAAAGCGAAACTCGGCCTGGCGCCTGTCGATCTGGAGATTTTCCACGGCTTCATCTTCGTGCGGCTCGAATCTGGCGGTCCCTCCGTCGCCGAGATGATGGCGCCCTATGAGCGCGAGATCGCGGCCTATCGCTTCGAGGACATGCGGGCCACAGGCCGTGTCACCATGCGTCCGCGCCGGGTCAACTGGAAGAATGTCGGCGACAATTACTCCGATGGGCTGCATATCGCCGTGGCCCATCCCGGCCTCAAGCGGCTGATGGGCGACGGCTATGGCGTCGATGCCAGCGAATATGTCGACAAGATGTGGGGGCCGATCCTCGAGCGACCGTCGCTGAACCGCTCCGAACGCGCCTATCAGAAATTCCTGCCGGAGGTGCCGCATCTGCCGAAGGAGCGCCAGCGGCTCTGGACCTATTTCAAGCTGTGGCCGAATTGCGCCTTCGATATCTATCCCGATCAGGTCGATTTCATGCAGTGGCTGCCGGTTTCGCCGACAGAGACCGTGATCCGCGAAATCCCCTACGCCATTCCCGACGAGCGGCGGGAAATGAAAGCGGCGCGCTATCTCAACTGGCGCATCAACCGGCAGGTCAATGCCGAGGACACGGCTCTGATCAGTCGCGTGCAGGAGGGGATGGCGTCCGCAGAGCTTTTCCGTCGGCCCGCTTGGCGAGACGGAAGTTGCCTTGCGCAATTTCTGCCGCAAGATCCGTGGCGCTTATTCCCGAGGCGTGGCAGGCGCACAAACCGGCACCCGGCTGGAGCCACCGCCCGCGTGCAGCCCTTTAAGGCAAGACGAATATGACCAAGCAATATGATGCCGTGATCATTGGCGGCGGCCATAACGGCCTTGTTTGCGCCTTCTATCTGGCGCGAGCGGGAATGACGGTGCGCGTGCTCGAACGTCGCCACATTGTCGGCGGCGCGGCGGTGACCGAGGAATTCCATCCCGGATTCCGCAATTCGGTGGCGAGCTACACGGTCAGCCTGCTCAATCCCAAGGTTATCGCCGATATGAAGCTGGCCGAATTGGGCCTGCGTGTGGTCGAACGGCCGATCTCCAATTTCCTGCCGCAGGAAGATGGCGGCTATCTCAAGCTGGGCGGCGGGCTCGAACGCACGCAGGCCGAATTCCGCCGCTTCTCCGAACATGATGCGCGCGTGCTGCCGGATTATTACGACGCGCTGGAATCCGTCGCCGATGTGCTGCGCGATCTCGCGCTGCGCACGCCGCCCAATCTGGGCGATGGCCTGTCGACGCTGATTGCCGCCGCACAACAGGGGCGCCGGCTGGCCGGCCTCAGCCTGTCGCAGCAGCGCGATGTGCTCGACCTTTTCACCAAGAGCGCGCGCACATTTCTCGATGCCTGGTTCGAGAGCGAAGCGGTCAAGGCCGCCTTCGGTTTCGATGCCGTGGTCGGCAACTTTGCCAGCCCCGACACGCCCGGCTCGGCCTATGTGCTGCTGCATCACGTCTTCGGTGAGGTGAACGGCAAGAAGGGCGCCTGGGGCCATGCCATTGGCGGCATGGGCGCCATCACCGGCGCCATGCGCAAGGCCTGTGAGGCGCAAGGCGTCGATATCAGCGTCGAAAGCCCGGTGGCACAGGTGCTGGTCGATGGCGGCAAGGCTGTCGGCGTGCGCCTTGAGACCGGAGAGGAGGTAATGGGCAAGGCCGTGGTCGCCAATGTCGGCCCGCGCCTGCTCTATGACAAGCTCATCGCGCCGGGCGATCTGACGGAAGAATTCCGCCGCCGCGTGCGCGGCTTCAAGGTCGGCTCGGGCACGTTCCGCATGAATGTGGCGCTATCCGAATTGCCGCGCTTCACCTGCCTGCCCGAGCCAGGCGAGCACCATCAAAGCGGCATCATCATCGCGCCGACGCTCGACTACATGGATCAGGCCTATCTCGACGCCAAGCAGTTCGGCATGTCGAAGCGGCCGATCGTCGAAATGCTGATCCCGTCGACGGTCGACGACAGCCTGGCGCCTCCGGGCCAGCATGTGGCCAGCCTGTTCTGCCAGCAATTTGCGCCCACGCTGCCGGACGGGCGCAGCTGGGACGATGCGCGCGAAGACGCCGCCGATGTCATTATCGATACGGTCGAGGCGCAGGCGCCCGGCTTCAGGGCCTCCGTCATCGCGCGGCAGATCCATTCCCCGCTCGATCTCGAACGCAAATTCGGCCTGATGGGCGGCGACATCATGCATGGCAACATGTCGCTCGATCAGCTGTGGTCGGCGCGCCCGATTCTGGGCAACGGCGCCTATCGTGGCCCGCTCAAGGGGCTTTATATGTGCGGCGCCGGCACCCATCCGGGCGGCGGCGTCACCGGCGCGCCGGGGCACAATGCGGCGCGCGAAATCCTCTCTGATAATCTTGTCCTTGGCCGCTTCCGCCATCTGCCCTGATATGTCGCGTTGCGCGCCCGGCGACACAGGCGTAGCGGGAACACCATGAGCGACACGACATATGACATCGTCATTGTCGGCGGCGGCATGGCCGGCGCCTCGGCCGGCGCGCACCTTGCAGCGACGCACAGGGTCCTCATCCTCGAGCGCGAAGCCTTTCCCGGTTATCACTCGACGGGTCGCTCGGCCGCTCTGTTCTCCGAAAGCTATGGCAATGAGCCGGTGCGGGCGATGACGCGTGCGAGCAGGGGCTTCTTCATGGCCCCGCCCGAAGGCTTCACCGAACATCCGCTTCTGATCCCGCGCGGCACGCTCCACTTCGCTACCCATGCGCAGACGGATGCGCTCGATGCGATGCTGGCCGCGCCCGACATGGCGGGCTATCTCCGCCGTTTCGATGCCGATGCGGTGATGGCGGCCTGTCCGGTGCTGCGCGCCGATCTGGTCGCGGGCGGCGCGTTCGAACAAGGCGCCAGCGATATCGAGGTTCATGCCCTGCATGACGGCTATCTGCGCCAGTTCCGGCGGCTGGGCGGGACGTTCCTCACCGATGCCGAGGTCCAGTCCTGCCGCCGGATTGATGGTGTTTGGCGGATCGAAACCCGCGCCGGAAATTTCACCGCGCCGATCCTGGTCAACGCGGCAGGCGCTTGGGCCGATGACATCGGGGCTCTGGCAGGGGCGGGCCGCCTTGGCATCCAGCCCTGCCGCCGCACGGCGCTGCTCGCCGAATTGCCGGAGGGGCTCGCTGCTGCACACTGGCCCATGGTCGTCGATACCGACGAGGCATTCTATTTCAAGCCCGATGCCGGTTTGCTGCTGATTTCTCCGGCCGACGAAACCCCGGTACCGCCCTCGGACGTGCAGCCGGAGGAACTCGATGTCGCCATCGCTATCGACCGGGTCGAGCAGGTGACGACGCTTCAGATCCGCCGCATTCGCAAACGCTGGGCGGGGCTGCGCAGCTTTGCGCCCGACCGCACGCCGGTCATCGGCTTCGATGGCGATTGCGCCGGTTTCTTCTGGCTCGCGGGGCAGGGCGGCTATGGCATCCAGACAGCGCCGGCCGCCGCGGCATTGGCTGTTGCACTGTTGCGGGATGAAGCGCCGCCGCCGGAACTTTCCGGCTTCGATCCGGCCCTCATCGCGCCCACACGTCTGCAAAAGCAGGGCTGACCGCTGTTGCCCTCGCAATCGCGGCGGCGAATGCTTAAGTTCGGGCAATGACCGTGATCACCTTCGACAATTCCTATGCCGCCCTGCCAGATCGCTTCTATGCCCGGCAGGCACCAACGCCCGTGGCCGCGCCGAAACTCATCAAGCTCAATGTCGCGCTGGCGCGCGATCTCTGTCTCGATCCCGCAACGTTGGCGAGCGAGGAGGGCGTGGCGATGCTGGCGGGCAATCGCGTGCCCGAAGGCGCTGCGCCCATCGCCATGGCCTATGCCGGTCATCAGTTCGGCAATTTCGTGCCGCAGCTGGGCGATGGCCGCGCCATTCTTCTGGGCGAAGTGATCGATGTGACCGGCACGCGCCGCGATATCCATCTGAAAGGTGCCGGCCCGACGCCGTTTTCTCGCCGGGGCGATGGCCGTGCGGCACTCGGGCCCGTGCTGCGCGAATATGTCGTCAGCGAAGCGATGGCTGCGCTCGGCATTCCGACCACGCGGGCGCTGGCGGCCGTGCTCAGCGGCGAGGGCGTGTGGCGTGAAACACCGCTGCCCGGCGCGGTGCTGGCACGGGTTGCGAAAAGCCATGTCCGCGTCGGCACATTCCAGTATTTCGCCGCCCGCGGCGATGTCGAGGGCGTGCGGGCGCTCGCCGATTATGTGATTGCGCGCCATTACACCGATGCGCGCGACGCTGCCAATCCCTATCGCGCATTGCTTGATCGCGTGATCGGGGCCCAAGCTGATCTCATCGCGCGCTGGCTGCTGGTCGGCTTCATCCATGGCGTCATGAATACGGACAATACTTCTGTGGCCGGCGAGACCATCGATTACGGGCCCTGCGCCTTCATGGATGTCTATCACGCCGAAACCGTGTTCAGCTCCATCGATGAAGGCGGGCGCTATGCCTATGGCAATCAGCCCAGCATTGCGATCTGGAATTTGGTGCGCTTTGCCGAAACCTTGCTGCCGCTTCTGGCCGAGGATGAGAAGGCGGCTATTGCGGATGCCGAAGCCGCGCTCGGCGGGTTTGCGCCGGCTTTCCAGACAACCTATGCGGCCGGCATGCGCGCCAAGCTCGGTCTGATGGAGGCGCGTGACGATGATCTTGTGCTGGCGCGCGATTTTCTGGCCGCGATGGCGGAAGGGCAGGCCGATTTCACGCTAACCTTCCGCGCGCTTTGCAATGCAGCCACCGGTGACGATGTGACATTGCGCGCACAGTTCTCGGAACAAGCCGCCATCGATGCGTGGCTGATGCGCTGGCGGGCAAGGATCGCCGACGAGGGTGGTGATATGAAAGCCCGTGCCGCGATGATGCGCGGTGCCAACCCAGCATTCATTCCGCGAAACCACCGCATCGAGCAGGTCATCACGGCCGCGGTCGAGAACGGCGACTTCACGCCCTTCGAGACGCTCGTCACCGTTCTCGCCAAGCCCTATGACGACCAGCCGGAATTCGCAGAATACCGCAATGCTCCGCGACCCGAGGAAGTCGTCACCAGGACTTTCTGCGGCACCTAGGCCGCATCGACCAGCACGATCTCGGCGTCTTCGAGCGCGCGCACGGTGACGACATCCTCACCCGTGATCGCGGCGCCATCGCGGGTTTCGATCGTCACGCCATTGACCTCGATCCGGCCACGCGCCGGCACGAGATAAAGATGGCGTGCCGCGTCTGTGCGATACTCGGCCGTTTCGCCGGCCGTCAGCGTCGCGCCCGCCACGCGTGCATCGGTGCGGATGGCAAGCGCGTCGTCATCGCCATCCATGCCGCTTGCCAGGGTCACGAAGCGGCCCGAACGGTCGGCCTTGGGGAAAGGCTTGGTCCCCCAGCTTGGCTGGCCGCCGGCTTTGTCCGGCATGATCCAGATCTGGAACAGTCGCGTGGTCTCGTGTTCGAGATTGTATTCGGCATGGCGAATGCCCGAGCCCGCGCTCATCACCTGCACATCGCCAGCGGCCGTGCGGCCCTCATTGCCCATGCTGTCCTGATGGCTGATGGCGCCGGCGGTCACATAGGTGATGATTTCCATATTGGCGTGCGGGTGCGGCGGAAAGCCGGTCTCGGCCGCGATCTCGTCATCGTTCCAGACGCGCAAGCTTCCCCAGTGCATGCGCTCCGGGTCGTGATAATCGGCAAAGGAAAAATGGTGCCTGGTGTTGAGCCAGCCGTGGTTGTCGCCGCCCAGTTCCGCAAATGGCCTTACTTCGATCATGGTAATCTCGCCTCCGGTTACAGCTGGTGAGATAGGGTGTGGTTGCGGATCGCGGAACTGCTAACGGTGGAAACACAGTGTTCGCGGCTTTCATGCAAGGCGTCCGCCCGGCCCGATGCTATCCTTGCACCGTGCTGCCTGCCGGAGAAGTCCCATGCTCGAACATGTCATCGACCAACGCCGCCGCGACCTCGGCGGTTTCGAGGTGGGCCGCGTGCTTCCCGTGGCCGCCCGGCGCATGGTCGGGCCCTTTGTCTTTTTCGACCATATGGGTCCGGCGCAGTTCGCGGCCGGCCTGTCGCGCGAGACGGATGTGCGCCCGCATCCCCATATCGGGCTTTCGACCATCACCTACCTTTTCGCCGGCGAGATCATGCATCGCGACAGTGTCGGCTCCGAGCAGCCGATCCGTCCCGGCGAGGTCAACTGGATGACGGCCGGGCGCGGCATTACCCATTCCGAGCGCTTCGAGAAGGCGCGGGCCCGAGGCGATTTCATGCATGGCATCCAGGCCTGGGTGGCGCTCCCGGAAGGCGATGAGGAGATCGATCCCGCCTTTGCCCATCATGGCAGCGCCGACCTGCCGCAAGCCCATGATGGCGGGCTGTCACTGCGCCTCATCGCCGGCAAGGCCTATGGGCTTGAAGCGAAGGTAAAGACACACTCGCCGATGTTCTATGCCCATATCGATCTGGCTGAAGGCGCCCGCGCGGTCTTGCCGGATAGCTATTCCGAGCGCGCGCTCTATGTCGCCAGCGGCGCTGTCGAAGCAGAAGGGCATGTCTACACCGCGGGCCAGATGCTGATCTTCGGCCCAGGCGCCGCTGCCGTTACGGCACGCGAGCCAACCATCGCCATGGCGCTTGGCGGCGAGCCGCTTGGCCCGCGCTATATCGAGTGGAATTTTGTCTCGTCTTCGAAGGCGCGCATCGAGCAGGCGAAGGCCGACTGGCGCGCCGGCCGCATGAAGCTGCCGGACTTCGACCACGATGAGTTCATCCCGCTGCCCGGCGATCCTCCAAGCGGTGGATAAGGCGCGCGCGCATCGCCAAACGTCTCGAAGTGGGTGTCACATCCGCGTCATAGTCGGCCCGAAGCGTAGAGCCTTGGGAGGCGGCTTTCGATGGCGGTCCGCAGAACGTCCCGGATCCAGGCGGTCATGCGCCGTGCGCGTAAGGCCAGGGCGGCAAGCACGGTGTCGCGCCGCCGACGCACGCCGGATGAAGCCCGCGCCGAAGCTTTGGCAGCGGCACGCACGCTGTTCCTGGCCGAGGGTCCGGATGCGCTGACCTTGCAGCGCCTGGGCGCTGAGCTGGGGATGGTCCACACCAATCTGCTGCATCATTTCGGCTCCGCCGCCGAACTTCAGGGCGCGTTGATGGGGGCCATGGTCTCAGATCTTGCCACAGCATTTCGGGATGCCGCTGCGCGGCTCGATGCTGGCGAGCGGGCGCCAGGCGATCTTGCCGATATGCTGTTCGACGCCTTTGACCAAGGCGGAGGCGCCCGGCTCATGGCCTGGATGGCCCTGTCGGACCGGCGCGAGAGTTCTGACACGTCTCAAGCCGGCGCTTGGCGAATTGGCCAATGCAATGGCGCGAGCATTCGCGCTGCAAAGTCGGGGGCCGCAAGCCGTGGAGAGCTCCGCGCTTCTGTTGCTGCTGCTGATCGCCGCCGGCGACGCCTTGGCAGGCGATCCGTTCAAGGACCTGTTGGCGTGCGAGCATCATGCGGCGCGCAAAATGGCGGTGGACCTGATGCCACTCCTGTTCGCGCGCCGGCCTTAACGCGGACGCTGCAGCCGGCGGCCAATACGTTCGTGGTCGTGTCAGCGGCGGCCCGCGGGCACCGAATGCGCGCCCAGCAGCACGCCGTTCACGCGCGTGCCGTAGAGCCACATTTTGCTGTCGTGATATGTCTTGCGCGTTTCGGCGACATTGCCGGTGAAGCGCGGATCCTGCGGCCGTTCATGGCTGTCGACAAAGGCGGCGACATCCCAGGCCTCCTGATCGCTGAGTGTGTTGCCTTGGCTGAACGGCATGTTGGCCTTGATGAAGGCGGACGCGTTCTTGATGTTGCCCATACCTGCGCCCCAGTTGAACGAATGCGGTCCCCACAGCGCCGGGAAGACGGGTTTGCCGTCGGCCGATTTCTGGCCCTCACCATTCGCGCCATGGCATAGCGCGCAGCTTTCTTTGTAGACCGCTTCGCCGCGGGTGATGCTGAACGGTTTGGCAGGTGTCTTCAGCGCCGGATAACCGCGGCCCTTCATGTTGCCGCCCAACGGCGCGCCCTTGGCCAGGAAATAGGAATAGGTCTCGAGCGCCAGCAGTACCTTGCTGCCCCGCTCTGGCGGCTTGCCGTTCATGCTGAAGCGGAAGCAGCCCTGCAGCCGTTCGGCATAGTCGTTCACATGCTTGTTCTTGCTGCGATAGGCCGGATAGCTGACATAGGCGGCCCAAAGCGGCGCCGAATTCGCCAGGCGTCCGGAATCGAGATGGCAATTGCGGCAGTTCAGCGTGTTGCCGACATAGCGCGCGGCATAATGCTGGGTGTCGTTGAAGATGTTGCGGCCCAGCCGCACGACCTTGCCGAAGTCGTTGTTCGGGATGGCGCTGTCCGGCGGCGGGGTGAAGCCGCCAACCGTTTGTGTGTTGGTGGAGGCGGCCGCCTCAGGGACCTTGGGATAAGCGGCGTAATAGGCGGCGACGGCCGAGACGTCCTTGGCATCGAGCTTCTTGGCGATGGCCGCCATCAGCCCCATCGGATCGTCCTTGCGCGTGCCCGCGGCCCACGCCTTGAGCTGCGCCGCGATATATTCGGCCGATTGTCCCGCAAGGCGCGGAACCAGCGAACCGACGCCGCTGCCCTGCGGGCCGTGGCACTGGCTGCAACCCGGCACGCCTTTCGACCAGTCGCCGCCCTCGGCGATGGCGCCGCCGAGCGCGAGTGTGGCCGTATCGGCCTTGGCGGGCTCCGGTGCCTGTGGCGCTTTCTGCTTCGCATAATAGGCGGTGACGGATTTGCGCTCGGCCGGCGTCAATGCGCTGGCGATGGGCGTCATGATGTCGTTCTTGCGTTTGCCGTCGGCAAAGCTGTCGAGCTGGCGCAGCAGATAGCCGGCATCATGGCCCGCGAGCCGGGGAATGGCCGCCGCCGGCTGGCCTTCACCCTCCGCACCATGGCAGGCCGAACAGGCCAGCGCGCCGGCCTTCGTGCCCTGCATGACGATGGTCTTCGCGCTTTGCGCGAAGGCCGGCGCCGCCGCCAGCGTGCACGCCACCAGCGCCGCCCCAAACACGGTCCACGCCAAGCCTTTCATCCTCGTCCCCCTGATGCCGGATTACCGGAGCCGGTCAGTTCATCCTGCCCTGATACGGCTTGAAGCCATAGCGCTCAAAGATGGCAAGCGATTGCGGCGAGCGGATGAAGGCGAGCCAGGCTTTCGCGGCCTCGGGATGCGCCGCGCCCTTGACCACCGCGCCGGCATAGACCGCCGTCGTGTTTTCCGATGCCGGAATATCGACATGGGCGATCGGGTGATGCGCCTGTTCCTGGAACATCGCTTCGGACTGCCAGGTCACGCCGGCATCG
The DNA here is from genome assembly GCA_963822185.1 of uncultured Pseudomonadota bacterium. Lineage (GTDB taxonomy): Bacteria > Pseudomonadota > Alphaproteobacteria > Micropepsales > Micropepsaceae > Rhizomicrobium. The sequence goes on along the minus strand of CAWGGT010000026.1, from coordinate 100,251 downwards.
ACCAGGCCCTGCATCAGGAAGAGCGGCGTTTGGCGGTGATGCACATGGGTCAGGATCGTGCCGCCGGATTTGACCTTGTCGGTATAGACCGTCTTCAAGAGCGCCTTGCCGCCGGCCTTGACGAGCGATTTCTCGATCTGCCGTGCGATGCCTTCGAAGGCCGGATTGGGCATCACAACCTTGATATCCGGCTTGCCGAGATCCTTGAGCCCGGTGATGTGCGCGGGATTGCCCTTGGGCACCATGATGGTCAGCGTGTTGGTGACGTAGGGCTGCGCCGGACCGACGAGCTTGCCCTTGGCGATCATGGCTTTGACGCGCGCCAGGCCCGCGAAATAGGCGTCCGGCTTGACCGTCCAGGTCATGTTGCCGGAGGTGACCGTGCCGCCCGCATCCATCTGCCTTTCGAGCAGGCCCGGCGGGATCGTCTCCCAATAGATGCGGCCCTTGTATGCGGGATGACTGTCCTCGAACGCCTTCACCAGATGCGCCATGGCGAAGAAATAATTTCCGCCGACATAGAGCACGAGCTTCGGATCGGTGATGTCGCCATGGAAATCGGCCAGCACATCGACTTCCGGCACCGTGAATTCGAGCCCGCGATGCAGTGCGTCATTGTTGAGTCCGTGCTGCCAGGGCGGAAAAATCTCGCCCTTGTAGTGCGGCGGCTGGGCTTTGCCCTGCCAGCCCTCGAAAGCGGGTTGCGCAAACGCCGGAGCCGCGACGAGCGCAAGCGCTGTCGCGGCCAGGGCGATGCGGCGAAGAAAGCGCTGCATCATCATGTTGCTCATTTCGCGTAATAGAATCCGGACATCTGCAGTTCCGGCATGGTCGCCACGGCGCCCGGCGTCAGCACCACGCCCGGCAGCAGATGGTTCGTCAGTTCGGCCGCAATCTGCTCGACCGAAAGCTTGTCGGGATTGAGGCCCTTGGCATGGAGCTTCGAGGACTGTTCCCAGATCGCATTGTGGCACGACATGAAGACAACGCCGCGGCGCATGAGCGCGGGAATCGAGTTGTCGTGCGGCGAGTAGGCGCCTTCGGCATCCTCAAAGTTCTTGGGGTCGGCGCTGCCGGCCTTGGTCTCGACCGCGAGCGTATTGGTCTTGAACTTATCGCCGGCCAGCTTGGTGATCTGGTACTTGTCCCACATCTTCTGGTCGTAGAGCGCCAGATTGGCCGAGCCGTGTGTCAACGACACGGCCAGGAAGTTCGGATGCTTGAACGACCAGATCTGTGCATTCAGCGAATTACGCATCAAATTGAGCCAAGGACCATCGATGGCGGTGTTGTCCCAGGCCTGCTTGGGCGCGGGCTTGTAGGCCATCAATTCGCGAATGGCCTTGTCGTCCCACTCGTCGGGCTTCGTCAGGATCATCGGCACGGTCTTGAAGTCGCGCCGGCCGCGCGCCTTTTCCAGCCGCGTCATCAACTCGCGCAGATGCGTGGCACCTTCCGGCATCAACGTGTCGGAACTGCCGGCTGCAGCCATCGCCGTGCCGCCGCCCAATGCCGTCGCCGCGGTTGCCGATGCCAGCCCCACGCCGAATGCCTGCAATGCTGCGCGTCTATTCGTGATCATTCCTGACTCTCCCTGGAAATTGGTCGCCAAGGTTGAGCGCCCGGGCGCGTGCAAACAAACCAATTCTTTCGTTCAGTTCGTTCAGAATAGACGAACGATATGAGGCTGCATCTCGCATTTGCAGTGCAAAGGAAAAGAGGCGCGAGAATTTCTCCCCGCGCCTCCCTGTGCATGACGTTTTTGCAACGTCAGGCGTCAGAATCTGTAGCGATAGCCGATCGTGAAATCGATCTGGCTCATGGACAGCTTGATCGTGCGGCCCGGATTGGGTCCGAACGGCGTCACTTCGATGCCGCTGACCGTGTTCTCCGGCACATACATGAAGGTCATGTCGAGGCTGGAATGGGTGCCGAAATCATGGCTGAAGCCGGCGCTGATGTGGTCGGTCACGATGCCCGGCGCCAGAATATTGAGCGTCACATCCTCCGAGCCGACCGGATTGCCGTTATGCGCATAGCCCGCGCGCAGCGTCCAATCCGGAGCAACGTGCCAGGCCGCGCCGAAGGAGATGGCATCGACATCGCTCCAGCCGAAGCCCGGCCCCTTGTTGGCGCCGAACGGGATGCCGACAAAGGTCGTCGCGTTGCCGATCGATGGGATGTCCGAATAGAAGATGTGCTTGTAGTCGAACATCAGCGTCCAGTTGGGCGCGGCATCCCAGGCCGCGCCGACCGTGACATTGGCCGGAATGTCGAAGCCGCCCTGTTCGGCGAACAGGCCCTTGTACTTGTCGAATTTCGACATCCACATCGGCGTGGCGCCAGAGAGCGCCAGGCGGAAGATTGGCGACACGTTCCAGATGGCCCCGACGCGCACGCCGCCGCCATAGGAATAGGAAATGTGGTTGTTGGTCAGATTCGCGGGCGAAGCGGAGATCGCCGAGAACGCGGCCAGCCCGTTTGCGTTGAACATCTGCAGCGCAAAGATCGGTGCAATACCGAGCTGCAGATCGCCCGAGCGCCACGCATAGCCGGCCGAGATGAACATCTGGTTCAAATTCACGCCGGCCTTGCCGCCGCAATAGACGCCGCTCGACGGACCGCAGGCCGGGTTGGGCGTCGAACCGTCATAATTCGTGTTCATGCCGCCATTGCCATACATGGCAATGCCCCAGGCGGAATTGGCGTCGATCTGTTCGCTATAGGCGGCGCCGGGAATCAGGAAGTTCTCCCAGCCGCTCTTCACCGTGCCCGGCGCGACGAAGCCCGGGCCGCCGGTGACGGTGTATTTGCGGCTCGGAGAGAACCAGGAAAGTCCGACCTCCACCGAATCGCCGACCGATGTCAGGCCTGCCGGATTGATGGCGAGTGTCATCGCATCTTCCGGATTGGCGACGCCGGAACCCGCCACGGATTTCTGAATCGCGCTGTAGCCAGGCTGGAAATAGCCCTCGGTCGCTTGTGCGGGCGTGCCGAAGAAAGCTCCCGCAATCAATCCCGTCACTGCCGCGGTCAGCGCGGCCTTCCGAACATTGTTCCCCTGCATGTCGTTCTTCCTCCCGGTACGATGTAATTGTTGTTCGGTATGTCGGTGAGCGCCCCTCGATATGTCGGTGTTCTATGCGTTGTATGGCGGACGACGGCGCAGCTTGCGCCGCCGCCAGAAAAACAGATTTGCGTCAGCCGGCGTGCTTGATGACGAAGCGGAAGACGTCGCCGTCCTGCGCTCTGCTCGACGATCTCATTGCCGGTGGTGCGGCAGAAGGCGGCGAAGTCGGCCACCGATCCGGGATCGGTCGCCAGGATTTCCAGCGTGCCGCCGGAGGGCACCTCCTTCAGCGCCTTCTTCGCTTTCAGAATCGGCAGCGGGCAGTTCAGCCCTTTCGCGTCGAGAGTCTTGTCAGCCATTGTCGTCGGTCCTCAGATGAAGAGATTGATGTCGGCCTTGAGCGCGTTTTCCATATAGGTCGCCGCGCCGCCCAGGGTGATGCCGGGGATCATGTCTTCGACCTTGTATTCGAACAGATCCATGGTCATCTGGCAGGCGACCAGGTTGATGTCGGATTCGACGGCCGCCTCGCGCAGATCCTCGATCGAGGCGACGCCCTTTTTCTTCATGAGATTCTTCATCATCACGGTCGCGGCGGCATCGACGCCCGGGATCATGCCCATGATGTTCGGCATGCCCATATGCATGCCCATCATCGGCATCTTCATGGCGGCATTGCCGAGCGCGGTGACCTGAAGGTCGAGTTTCTTCAAGAGCAGCGGCAGGCCGTAGAAGGTGAAGAACATCGTCACATCGACGCCCATGGCCGCGGCCGTGGTGCCGAGGATGAAGGGCGGGTAGGCCCAGTCGAGAGAGCCCTTGGTCACGATGATCGACATGCTCTTGGCATTGGCGTCGGTCTGCGCGTCCATGACGGTCTTCCTTCCTGACACGCTCCTTCGACAGAGCGCGGGTCGCTGAGCCTTTATGTGGTCGCGGCCTGCGTCACGTCCTGATCTGGATCAGAATCGCTGCGCGTCAGACGCGCTCTTCTTTCCAAATCGCCGGATGTCGTGCCGCGTGCCGCTCCTCTCCATCCTCAATTCCGCTTTCGCATTACATGAGGTTTTTATAATATGAGGATAGATGAATAGACCCGCGACCATCTGTCAAGCGCGTGCGGTGCGGTTCGCCGCGCCGGCCTTTGTCTCGAGCGATCTTTACCGGCGGCCCGCCTATGGCCGGAACCATCCCTTGGCGATCCCGCGGGTGGAGATCGCGGTCGATCTGTGCCGGCGCCTTGGCTGGCTGGAAGACGAGCTGGCCGAAAGCCCGACCGCCGATATCGCGACGCTGACCCGCTTTCACGACCCGGCCTATGTCGCGGCCCTGCACGAGGCCGATGTCAGCGGCCATGTCTCCATCGCGATGCGCCAGCGCTACAATCTCGGCACGCTTGAAAATCCAGTGTTTCCGGGCGTTTTCGCGCGTGCGGCCACAGCCGTCGGCGGATCGATCCTGGCCGCGCAGAAGGCGCTGGAGGGACGCATCGCCTATCACCCGGCCGGGGGCACGCATCATGCGAAGCGCGGCGCGGCCAGCGGCTTTTGCTATTTCAACGATCCGGTCTTTGCCATCCTGACCCTGCTCGATGCAGGGCTTGGCCGCGTGTCCTCTATGTCGATCTCGACGCCCATCATGGCGACGGCGTGGAAGATGCCTTCGCCGCCGACAGCCGGGTTTTCACCATTTCGATCCATGAGGCCGGGCGCTGGCCGCACACCGGAGCAATCGGCGATCGGCGGGATGGCCGCGCCCGCAACCTGCCCGTGCCGCAGGGCGTGAACGACAGCGAATTCAATTATCTGATCGACGAAGCCGTGCTGCCGCTGGCGCAGCGTTTCGCGCCGCAGGCGGTCGTGATCACGGCCGGCGCCGATCCGCTGGCCGGCGATCCGCTGTCGAAGATGATGCTGTCGAATGGCGCGCTGTGGGATGCGGTGATGGCCGTGGCGGCGGCTGCGCCGCGCGGCCGTGATCGCTGGGCGGCGGCGGCTACAATCCCTGGACGGTCGGCCGCTTCTGGGCCGGGCTGTGGGCGCGCATCGCCGGTTACAAGCCATTCCCGAAACACTGCCCGAAGAGGCGCGCGCGCTGCTCGAAACGCTCTCCTGCGATCTCGTCGACGACGAAGACATCGACCCCAATTGGCTGACTTCGCTGGCCGATCCGCCCAATCGCGGCGCCATCCGTCCCGAATTTGTTGCACTGCGGGATGCGGTGCTTGCGTCGTGAGAGACAGAGAGAGGAACCGCGTTCGAACTCGCGGATTGCACTCATCAGGGGTTTCGCGCATGGTTCATATTAGAGAATTCGCATAAACGAGGAAACGCATGGGCTGGAGTGACGAACTCGCCGCCATCGAAGCCTTGGAAGACGCGCCTTTCGACGCCGGCCTTGCTGGCCGAGATGGAGGCGCGCCGCGCCTGCCGTCGCCGGCCGGCCGATCCGCTTTTCGACGCCGACCTTCAAGGAATATTCCTCGAGCGAACTCTCCGGCTGCGGCAAGAACAGCTTCCCGGCCTTTTCGATCACGGCCGGCGCCTGCGCGCTCGATTGCGACCACTGCAAGGCCAAGATCCTCGAGCCGATGATCCCGGCGACCTCGCCGGAGATGCTCGACCGCAAGGTGCGCGATCTCGTGCATGCTGCAGGATCTGCAGGGCTTCCTGCTCTCGGGCGGCTCCAACAAGCGCAACGAGATCAAATATGAGCGCTTCTATCCGGTGATCGAAAAGCTCAAGCACGATTTCCCGCATCTGAAGATCGCGATCCATTCGGCGCTGATCGACGAGCCGCGCGCCAAGCGCATGGAATCGGCCGGTGTCGATACGGCGATGATGGATGTGATCGGCGTCGGAGGAGACGATCCGCGATGTCTATCATCTCGACCGGCCGGTCGAGGATTTCGAAGCGGCGCTGGCCGCGCTCACCTCCACGCGCATGGAAGTCGTGCCGCATATCGTCATCGGCCTGCATTACGGCCGCATCCTGGGCGAGGCCCGCGCGCTCGACATCGTCAGCCGCTATCCCGTCCATTCGCTGGTGCTGGTCGTGATCATGCCGTTCTACGCGGCGCCCGGCACCTTCATCACGCCCGAAACGGCCGATGTCGGCCGCATCTTCCTGGAAGCGCGCAAGCGCATTCCGGAGCGCGACGTGCTGCTCGGCTGCGCCCGGCCGCCCGGCATGCACAAGCGCGTGACCGATGCCTATGCCGTGATGGCGGGGCTCGACGGCATCGCCTTCCCGGCCGATGGCGCGGTGGCCGTGGCCGAGATGATCGGGCCGCCCGGCGCAGCAGCAGCATGCCTGTTGCTCGATGAAGGTGGGCGGCAGCCTGAAGCCTGCCGTGTCGTGCGCGGCATGAGCGAGACGATCGCCACCGATGTTCTGGTTGTCGGGCTCGGCCCCGCCGGGCGCCTCGGCGGCGACGGCGGCCGCGCGCGCCGGCGCCAGCGGTGATCGGCATCGACCGCAAGGCGCGCGCCGGCTTGCCGGTGCAATGCGCCGAATTCGTGCCCATGGCGCTGGGCGGCGACGGCGTCGCGGTGACAAGCGAATGCCAGCCCATCGCGGCCATGCTGACCATGGTCGAAGACGATGCGCCGGATCTGACCGAAGACTTTCCGCGGCCGCATGATCGACCGCGCCCGTTTCGATGCCGAGCTCGGTCGCGCGCGCCAAGGAGGCCGGCGCCGATTGCCGCTTCGGCGTCACGCTGGCCGCATTGTCGCCGGATGGCCTGGCGACGCTGTCCGACGGCACGGTGATCGCGGCCAAGGTCATTGATCGGTGCCGACGGGCCGCGCTCGCGCGTCGGCCAGGCCATCGGGCTCGTGAACGCCGATCTGGTCGAAACGCGCCAGATCACGGTGCCGCTCAACGCGGCCCATGATGCGACCGACATCTTCCTCTCGGCCGATATTCCCGGCGGCTATGCCTGGCTGTTTCCGAAAGGCGATGTCGCCAATCTCGGCCTTGGCGTGGCGCCGGCCCATCGCGCGAAATTGAAGCCGCTGCTGGAAGGCTTGCGCCAGCGTCTGATCGCCGAGGGGCGTATCGGCGAAGATATTCTCGGCCATACCGGCGGCGCCATTCCGGTCGGCGGCATGAACCGGCGCCATGGCATGCTCGGCACGCGCGCACGTGCTGCTGGCCGGCGATGCGGCCGGGCTCGTCAATCCGGTGACCGGCGCCGGCATTCCCGCGGCCGTGATCTCGGGCCGCATGGCGGGCGAAGCGGCCGCGGCGCTGCTTGCCGGCAAACCCGATGCCGCGGCCGCCTATGCCGAGGATCTCGACGACATGTTCGGCGTCTCGCTGGCCCGCGCGCTTAAGCGCCGCCGCGAGCTGCTCGCCAAATTCGAAACCGGCGCCACGCCGGGCAAGGCCGATCTGCGCCGCGGCTGGATCGCCTATCCGCAATATTGGGCGGCGTGAGCCGTCCCCGTACATGAAGAAGGATGCGTGCCCATGAGCTGTCTCAAACCCGAAGGCCGCGAACCCATCGCCAGGAAGGGCACGCCCGATTTCAACGCCTTTGACGTGATGCAGCCGCGCGCGCCCGGCGCTGACCCCCAAGGAGCTGAAGAATGGCGGGCGCGTGAAGGCAGCCGACCTGGCGCCGCAGGGCGTCTATCTGCCGAACAACAATGTGCTGACGCCGCATATGCGCTCGCCCGAATATGTGCAGATGTCGACGGCGGCGGCGCTGACGCTCGGCATCATGCCGGGCAAGATGCATCGCTGCTCCTGCACGCGCTGCCTCAACCTGCTGCTGACCTATCCCGAAGGCTGCCGCGCCAATTGCGCCTATTGCGGGCTGGCGCGCCATCGCGAAGCCGACCGCGACTATGCCGACCGCAACTTCATCCGCGTCGACTGGCCGGCCGTGCCGATGGCGCAGATCGTCGACATCGTGGCGAAGGATGGCGCGAACAGCCCGTTCCATCGCATGTGCATCTCGATGATCACCCATCCGCGATTCGGATGACGACACGGTCAGCGTGCTCAAGGCCTGGACGGCGAAGATCGATCCGTCGGCGATCCCGATCTCGATCCTGTCCAACCCGACGACCATGCAGCGCAGCGACGTTGCCAACCTCAGGGATCTGGGCTCGGACATCTTCACCGTGGCGCTCGATGCGGCGACGCCGGAGCTGTTCGACCGCACCCGCGGCAAGGGCGTGGCCTCGCCGCATAGCTGGAAGAAGTATTGGGAGATCCTCGAAGATGCGCGCGACATCTTCGGGCCGCAGAAATTCGGCGCCCATATCATCGTCGGCATGGGCGAGACCGAGCACGACGTTCTGAGCCTGGTGCAGAAGCTGGTCGATATGGGCGGCCACAGCCACATGTTCTGCTTCTTCCCGGAGCAGGGCTCGCTGATGGATCACCTGCCGGCGACGCCGCGCGACCAGTGGCGGCGCGTGCAGCTCGGCCGCTATCTGCTCGACTATTGCGGCGCGCGCGTGGAGCACATGAGCTTCGACGAGAACGGCCGCGTGGTCGATTTCGGCCTGCCGCGCGCCGAGCTCGACGCCATCATCGATGCCGGCATCGCCTTCCGCACCTCCGGCTGCCCGGGCAAGTTCGCCGACGACATTTCGGCTTGCGACCGGCCGTATGGCGACTCGCCGCCGAGCAATATCGCGAGCTACCCCTTCCAGCCGAACAAGAAGGATGTCGCCAAGATCCGCACCCAGCTGGGCATGCAGCAAGGTCAACTGATCCGGCATGGCAAGCCCTTCCGCATCATCGATACCGGCATCCGCGAAGGCGCGCGCAACATCGCCTTCGATGCGGCGCTGATCGAGCTGCGCAATGAAGGGCGCATCCCGGACACGATCCGCTTCCTGCAATTCGTGCCCACGGCGCTGGTCGGCCGCCATCAGGATCTGTCGCGCGAAATCCGCCTCGATTATTGCGCGCAGAACGGCATCGGTCTGGCGCGGCGCATCACCGGCGGCGGCGCGCTCTATATGGACGAAGGCCAGTTCGGCTTCGAACTGGTGTTCCACAAATCGACGCTCGGCATTTCCTCGCTCGGCGATCTGACGACGGCGATCTGCGAGGCCGCGGCGGCGGGGCTGTCGAAGCTGGGCGTGGCGGCGAAATTCCGCCCGCGCAACGATATCGAAGTGGACGGGCCGCAAGATCAGCGGCACCGGCGGCTTTTTCGATGGCGATACGATCTTCTATCAGGGCACGGTGCTGGTCGAGATGGATCCGGCGAAGATGCTGGCGGCCCTCAATGTGCCGCAGGAAAAGCTGGCCAAGCGCGCGCTCGACTCGGCCGAAGCCCGTGTCGTCACGCTCAAGGAATTGCTCGGCACTGCGCCGTCGCTCGACGATGTGAAGCAGGCGCTGGTGGAAGGCTTTGCCGAGTGCCTCGGCATCGCACCCGAATGGGGCGCGATCACGGATATGGAAGAAGCCCTCGCTGCGCGCCTCTATGATGAGGAGATTCGGCACCGAAGAGTTCCTGCACTGCCTCGACGATGCCGGGGCCGGCGGCGATGTGAAAACTGGTTCTCATACTGGCGCAGGCGGCACGGTGAGTGCGCATGTGCGGCTGGAAGGCGCAAACCTCGATCGCTTCCGCGAAGTGCTGATTACGGGCGATTTCTTCGTCACGCCGCCGCGCGTGATCTATGACCTGGAATCGCATTTGCGCGGCACACAGGTTGCCGAGCTCCGCCAAACGGTAACGGCGTTTCTTCGCGCAGGCGGGCGTCGGTCTGCTGTCGGCGCAGCCGGACGATTTCATCGCGGCGATTGAGGCTGCGCTGGGTATTGCCACGGCGCGCGAAAAGGCACGCGAATGAAATTCGTCAGTGTCGTGCAGCATACTTCTGCCGATTATCTGGGTCTGATGGAAGATCATCTGGAAGGCCGCGGCATCCGCTTCAAATATTTCCGTCCCTTCACCGAAGGTACGCCGCTGCCTCCGCCGGGCGAGGTCGGCGACGCGCTGTTTGTGCTGGGTGGCGGCCCCTGGGGCACCGCGGGCGCGCGCAATCTGCCGACGCTCGATCGCGAATTGTCGCTGATCTACGCCTGCCTGATGCAGAGCAAACCAGTGGTCGGCATCGAGCTGGGCGCGCAATTGCTGGCGCTGGCCGCCGACGGCGGCACTGCGGAACATCCGCTCACCCTGGAGGTCGGTTACGGCACGCGCACGGACGACGCGGCGCTGAACGGGTTTCTGCCTGCGCGCTTTCCGTTCGTCTCCTATATGCGCGACAGGCCGGTGCCGCCCGCTTATGCGCGCGTCCTGGCCGAGGACGAGGGCGGCAGTCCGGCCCTGTTCCAGATCGGCGAGAACGCCTTCGGCCTCACCTTCCACCCCGGCTTCAAGGCTGCCATCGCCGAAGACCTGATCATGGAGTTCGAGGAGAACCCGACCGATCCGGGCCCGGCGCTGGTCCAGCTGCGCGGCATGAAGACCGAGATCGAGGATGCGCTGGTGCCGATCATGACCGGCCTGATCCAGCGCACCGGGCTGATGGACGCCTGAAATAAAATTGCAAGACCACACGAAAATTAGGCAGATTGCCTCACGAACTTCCTACTTGCGCTTTCTAAATTAGTTTTCTCTAATGGAAGAAGAAGTGTCGCAGCGCGGGGCATTGATCCGCCTCAGTGACGTGCGGGCAAAGGCGCCGGACAACAGGCGCTGGAACAGAAAATCGGGAAGGACCACATGGCCACCAAATTGCTCATCGTCATGGCGAACACCGATCCGCGTAACGGCGAGGAGTTGGGCGCGCCCATCTTCCAGGCCACGGTCGCTGCCGCCATGGATTACGAGGTCGAGGTCGTGTGCACGGCGACCTCCGGCCGCCTGCTCAAGAAGGGCGTTGCCGAGAAGCTGTTCGTGAAAGAGGGCTCGCCGAAGTCGGTCTACGACTTCATCAAGGATGCTCATGAAGCAGGCGTGAAGTTCCTGTCCTGCTCGCCCAATCTCGATCTCTTCGACATGACCAAGGAAGACATGATCCCCGAATGCTCCGGCATCGTCGGCGGGGCCTATCTGATCGAACGGGTCATGGAAGACGACGACTGCAAAGTCCTCACCTACTAGGCGGAACCGGACGATGGAGCATGCCCACGCATCCCGCGTTCAGACCTTCATTGGCGATCCGCTTACGGATACGCCGGTGGTGGAACGCGAACAGCTCGAAGAGATCTTCGCCGACATCCAGGCGGATATGCGCTTCGATCACGAGCTGAATGGCTGCCTGAATTGCGGAATCTGCACCGCGACATGCCCCGCCGCGCATTACTACGATTTCAGCCCGCGCGAGATCGTCCAGCTTCTGTGGACGGAAAATCTCGAGGGCATCTACGACGCGATGCAGGAGAAGATCTGGTCCTGCGCGCAATGCTACACCTGCGCGGCGCGCTGCCCCTTCGGCAATTCGCCGGGCGGCCTTGTCATGCTGATGCGCGAAACCGCGATCAAGCACGGCATGGAGTCGGCGAAGAACGTGCTGCGTCCCTTCAGCCGCGTGATGCTGAAGCTGATCTCGACCGGCAACCAGCTGGCGCCGGACATGATCACCAAGGATGCCTTCCCCGATTGGGGTCCCAACGTCGCCAAGATCGATGCGCCGCTCAAGATTCTGCGCAAGGCGATCCCCATGCCGACGCTGAACACGACCGAAACGGCGTGGGAAGTGAACCTGAAAACCTCGGTCGAGCTCTACACGATCTGGGAGATGACAGGCGTTCTCGATCAGCTCGAGACGATCGACGAGAACCTGTTCGACGTTATCACCGACATCATGGACGAAAAGCGCCAGGACTATGAGGACTGGCAGGAAGAACAGGAAGAGGCGGACGCCTGAGGCGTCCTGAGGGAGCGGATATGACCGACAAGCCCACCAGGCGAACGCTTTACCGGCCACGGTTCGGAATGGCGTGATTCCAACTTTCGCCGCAGGACGCCCAAGCGCGCGACGTCCTGGGTCGAGCAGCGCATCGACAAGCGTTCGATGCTGACCAACAAGGATCGCGTCGAAGACGTGCGCGATATCATGTGGCAGCTCGAAAAGGATGGCGAGATCGTCGTCCATCGCATCGCCGACGAGCATGAGCCGGTCACAGTCAAGACGCTTTATGGCTGGGACAAGCGCGTGCCGACGACGCGGCTGTGGCACCACAAATCCTGCGGCCAGTGCGGCAACATCCCGGGCTATCCGGCGTCCTTGCTGTGGCTGATGAACAAGACCGGCAAGGAATATCTGGACGAGACCGACCAGACCTCCTGCACGGCCTGGAACTATCACGGCTCCGGCATCGGCAATCTGGAAAGCCTGGCCGCCGTGTTCCTCCGCAATTTCCATCAGGCCTATGTTTCCGCCAAGGCCGAAGGCAAGCCGGAAGGCTACTACTATCCGCTGGTCCATTGCGGCACCTCCTTCGGCAATTACAAGGAAGTGCGCGGCTATCTGCTGCACTCCGCCGAACTGCGCGAGCGCGTGAAGAAGATCCTCGGCAAGCTCGGCCGCCTCGTCGACGGCAAGCTGCTGATCCCCGAAGAAGTCGTGCATTATTCGGAATGGGCGCATGTCATGCGCCACGAAATCGCCAAGCATCAGGTGATCGATGCGTCCAAGATCCGCGCCACGATCCATCCGGCCTGCCACGTCTACAAGATGGTGCCGGAAGATGCGATCTATGACGACAGCATCCTTGAGGGCAATCGCGTCGCCGTCTCCACCGGCCTGATGGAAGCGTTGGGCACGCAGGTGATCGACTATTCTACCTGGTACGATTGCTGCGGCTTCGGCTTCCGGCACATCATCTCGGAGCGCGAATTCACGCGCTCCTTCTCGATCGACCGCAAGATCCGCGTCGCCGTCGAAGAGGCCAAGGCCGACATCATGGTCGGCCACGACACCGGCTGCATCACCACGCTCGACAAGAATCAGTGGATCAGCAAGGCCGCCGGTCCCGGCAAGGAAGTCTCACTGCCGGTGCTGGCCGACGTGCAATTCGCGGCTCTTGTCTGCGGTGCGGATCCTTATCGCATCGTGCAATCGCACTGGCACGCCTCGGCCACCGAAACGCTGATGGAGAAGCTGGGCATCGACTGGCAGACGAAGAAGGCCGAGTTCGAGGCCTATCTCGAACAGGTCAAGCTGGGCCATCAGGACAATCTTTACGATCCGCGCCGGCGCATCACCTCGGGCCCCGGCTTTACCCGGATCGAGATCAACCCGGGAGCGGGAGCATGAGTGACAATTTCCTCATCGTCGGCGGCGGGCCTGCCGGTCTGGCGGCGGCCCATGCGCTGGCCAGTGTCGGCCGCAAGGTCACGCTGATCGAGAAGATGGACACGCTTGGCGGCGCGCCGATTCAATCGGGATATGCCAAGCTCGTGCCCTCGGGCGAATGGGCGTCGGATGCCATCGGCGGCATGGTGGCCCGCGTCGCCAACAACGCGCTCGTCGATGTGAAGCTGAACACGGCGGTGGAGACGTTCGACGGCCAGCCGGGCGATTTTCGCGCCACGCTGTCGGACGGCAGCTCGGTCGGCGCGGGCGCGGCGATCCTGGCCACGGGCTTCACGCATTTCGATTCGATCAACAAGCCCGAATGGGGCTTCGGCATGTTCCCCGACGTGGTCACGACCACCCAGGTCGAACAGATGATCTCGTCCAAAAAGGGCGTGCGCTGCCCGTCCGACGGGCGCAAACCCAAGCGGGTCGCGATCCTTCTGTGCGTCGGCTCGCGCGACCGCCAGATCGGCCGCGAATGGTGCTCGAAGATCTGCTGCTCGGTGTCGGCCAATCTGGCGATGGAGATTCGCGAGGAACTGCCGGACTGCCATGTCTATGTCTACTACATGGACATCCGTACCTTCGGCCTGCTCGAGACCAAGTTCTACTGGCGCAGCCAGGAAGAATTCAAAGTCAAATACATCAAGGCGCGCATCGCCGAGGTGACGTCAAACGGCCAGCAGCTCATCGTCAAGGGCGAAGACACGCTGGTCAAGCGGCCGATCACGATCCCGTTCGACATGGTGGTGCATGCCATCGGCATGGATCCCAATGTCGACAATCTGCTGCTGGCCTCGGTGTTCGGCATCAAGCTGGAACCGAACGGCTTCATCGACCGGCAGAACACCTATGGCGTCATGGGCGCCACCAACCGGCCGGGCGTGTTCGTGGCCGGCGCGGCGACCGGGCCCGAAACCATCGACGATTCGATCGCGCAGGGTCATGCCGCGGCCATGTCCGCCATGGGCGCGCTGCAGAACCTCACCGTCGCTGCCGAATAGGACAGATGCATTGAGCGTGCTCTCGGCCTTCCTGTCATCCGCCAAGGCGCCGCAAAGCGCCGGAGATCGCGCGGCCGCATCTCGATCTTTCGGGCGCGGTGCTGGCCGAGGCGTTCGAGGCCATGGTGACGGGCGCCGAACAGCATGGCGGCATCGAAACCTATGTCGCCGCGCTCAAGCTGAAGACCGATCTCTTCCGGGAAGTCTTCGCCGGCGGCGTCGATGCGCTTGCCCCCGAACGCTTCCTCGAACTGTGCGCCTTCATGCCGACCGTGCGTCGACGCCTCGTGCCCTATCTGGATGAAAAAGGCTTTGGCCGCATCCGGGCGGCCTTGGCCGGGCTTCTGTCCGGCATGGACGATGTCTCGACCGTCGATCTGCGCATCGCCGATTTCTGCGAGGCGTTCCCGCAAAACAAGGAGCATCGCTTCATTCGCGACCTGGCGGCCGAAATTCTGCATCATCTCGATGCCGAGCGTTATCCCTTGATGACGCGCTGGGTGTGGGATGCCAAGGCCAATACCGGCGTGCTGCGCGAATTGTGGTTTGCCGAGGATGTCGATCACCTGACGATCCGTGTTGAGGACGATTACGCAACCTTCGCCATGCTGCGCGAGGAACTGGCCCAGTTCCTGACGGACAACGGCATCTTCCGCGACGTGCCGCAATATCTCGATATCCTCTATGCGCAGGTCTATGCGCATTACATCTGCGCCCAGGGCGGCACCTATCTCAGGACCGATTTCGCGGCCCCCGAAGACCCAATGCAGCACACCCGCCGCATGCTGGGGCTGGATGGTGTACGGCCGGGCTCGAACCGTACGCGGCTCAAAGCCATCGACGGCACTGCCTACACACTCGAAGATCCGAAGCTGATCGGGTAGGGAACAAGAAACCGATGCCCATTCACGAAAAGCATCTCATCCGGCCCGAGAACCTGAAGACGCACGAGCATCTCGTGATCGACGGTGTCGATGTCTCCGGGCATTGGAGCACTTTCATCGAGATCCCGCGTCGTCACCGATTACAATGAAGCGATCCAGGACGAGATCGCGGCCCTGCCGGGCGGCGAATATATCCATCGCTGCTGGCAATGCGGCTCCTGCACCAATTCCTGCACCGTCAACGCCGTCAATCCGGAGTTCAATCCGCGCTACTGGATCTATCTGATCCGCATGGGCATGGAATCCGAACTGCTGCGCGACAAGGACATCATCTGGCAGTGCGTCTCCTGCAACAAATGCACCTATGCCTGCCCGCGCGATGTCGTGCCCGAAGGCGTGATGAAGGCGACAGCGCACTGGCTTGAGCTGAAGGGCCACACCAAGCCGTCGCCTTCCACGATCTTCGACGATGTCTTCTCCGAGCAGGTGATCGAGACCGGCATGATGGAAGAGACCCGGACGATCATGGGCTTCTTCAAGGGCACGGGGCAGCCGTTGGTCCAGGACTGGCTGATCGAGATGATGAAGCGCATGGTCGCGCACCTCCCCGTCAAATGGCTGATCCATATGGGGCTCACGACCTTCCTCAAGCCGCGCACGAAGAATTGGTCCAAGGCGCGCGATGCCATCAAGGAATATGTCGCCGAGCAGGAGGGTAAGCAGCGTCAGGCGCTCGGCCTCGACCGGCTCGTCGAAATGGCCAAGGCCGAAGCCGAACAGACCTACAAGCACGCGGCGGAATAGGAACGCGGACATGACCCAGACGATATTCAAATATAAGAAGGTCGCCTATTACCCCGGCTGCGCGCTGGAGGGCACGGGCCACGCCTACAACAAGTCGACCAAGGCGGTCGGCAAGTCGCTCGGCCTCGAACTGGAAGAAGTGAAGAACTGGAACTGCTGCGGCGCGATGGAGGTCAAGAACATCGACCCCAAGGTCCAGACCTATCTGTCCAGCCGCGTGATGTCGATCGCGGCCAACGAGATGGGCTACGACACGGTGATGGCGCCGTGCAATGGCTGTTACCATAATCTGAAAAAGGCCGAATACGATCTTTCGCACGATCAGACGTCGCGCGATGTCGTGGATCGCATTTCCCAGAAGGCGGGTCACAAGACCTATGAAGCCGGCCAGGTGGAAACGATCCATGCGCTGGACTGGATCAAGGACGCGATCGGCGAGGAGGGCCTTGCTGCCCGCGTCAAGAACTCGCTCAAGGGCGTGAAGATCGCCAACTATTACGGCTGCATGTACACGCGCCCGCGCCACATCTTTCCCGAGAAGGATCAGGGCCCCGGTTCGGAATCGACCTCCAAGCCGCATTTCATGGACGATCTTCTGGGCGCGGCCGGCGCCACCAATGTCGATTTCCCGCTGAAGACGGCCTGCTGCGGCGGCGCCCATTCAGCCTGTCCGACAGCGACATGTCGACCAAGCTGGTGCTCAACATCATTCAGGCGGCCGAAGCGTCGGGGGCGGAAGTCATCGCCACCGAATGCCCGACCTGCCATTCCGGGCTGGAGATGCATCAGATCCGGGCCGAGAAGCGCCTCGGCGTGAAGACCAATGTGAAGATCATGTATTTCACCCAGCTTCTGGGCTTGGCACTGGGGCTTTCCCCGCGCAAAGTCGGTCTCGACGAGAATGTTTCGGACGCGATGTCCTATGTGAAGGAGAAGCGGCTCGCATGAGGTCGCTGGCCGAAATCGAGCGGGTTCTCGACAGCGGCGATGCCTCCGCGTCGCCGGCTGAGCGCGCGCGCGAATTTCTGGCCGCGGGCGAGGAGGTTCTGGAGCAGTGGATCGCCGCCCACGGCCAGGAACCCACGCAGGGCAAGACCGAAGGCTTCCGTCTTCTGGCCCTGCATCGTCAGGCCGCGAAGGGCAATCCCAGCTTCAACGCCTGCCGGGAAACCTGTCGCGAGCTCGTCTACCATTACAACGTCATCATGGCAGAGCCGGAAGGCGAGCCAGCCGCCGCTCGTGCGACGATGATGCGCTTTGTGCTCAACCACCTGTATCTTTTCATAAGCGGCAAGATGGAAGTCGCGGGCCTTGGCGAGTTCTGCTGCTCGTCGCGAGACCTGAGGACGGAATCGGCCTAAGCGAAGGAGAATCGGCCATGCCGGTCGTACGCGGATGCAATCTTCCCGACGAGCTTCTCTACGATGTGGGCAATCACATCTGGTACCAGGACCAGGGCGACGGCACGGTCAAGATCGGCATGACCCAGGTGGCCACGGCACTGGCCGGCCAACTCGTGGCTTTCACCCCCAAAAAGGTTGGCCGCAAGGTCGATGCGGGCAAATCCTGCGCGACGATCGAGTCCGGCAAATGGGTCGGTCCGGCCAAAACTGCCGCCGCGGGCGAGGTTATTGCGGTTAACGATGACATGGTCGCCAAGCCGAATACGGCCAATGCCGACCCCTATGGGGCCGGCTGGCTCTTGATTTTGAAGCCCGAACAGTGGGATGAGGTGAAAGGGAAACTTACGCCGGGTTCTGCCGTCGCCGCGCCTTATGAGGCCAAGATGGCGGCGGACGGCTTTGCGGGCTGTGGCGGATAGATGTTGGACTTGCCGGTGGATATGGAAGTCGAGGCGCTCGAGGACAATGCCGAGCGCGCAGCGGCGCTTCTGAGGTCCATCGGCAGCAAGTGGCGCCTCCTCGTCCTGTGCCAGCTGGTCAAAGGCGAAAAATCGGTCGGCGAATTGGAGCGGATCATCGGCCTCAGCCAGTCGGCGCTTTCCCAGCATCTGATGGTTCTGCGCCGCAACGATCTGGTGAAGACCCGCCGCGCCGCCCAGATGATCTATTATTCCCTGAATGGTGAGGAGGTTACGGCCATTCTCACCACGCTTTACGGCCTGTATTGCGGCACCGGTGACGAGGAAAGCTGCGGCTTGGCCGGCTCGGGCATCTGACGCGCAATCGTCATAATCGATCAATTACACAAATGTAATCTGTTGGACCGTTTGGTTGCCAAAGCATGACAATGCGGCAACCAAAGAGGTCCAGCCGACATGGAAAATTCCGTGGCCGACGCCGCCCCCCGGGGCGCGGCGCTCCAGCCGAACACGCCGCCGGTGACCACCCTGAGCGGTGGCCCCTTCAGCGCCATTCCCGGCCTGATCCTGACGGCAGGCGTTGCGGCCATCGCCTTCGGCCTGCGCGAAATTCCAGGCATGGCGATCCTGAGCCCGATGATCTTGGCCACCCTGATCGGCATGCTGTTTCACAATTTCGTCGGCACGCCGGGATGGGCCATCGCGGGCGTCAAGTTCAGCCTGCGCCGCATCCTGCGTCTGGGCATCATTCTGTTGGGCTTGCAGCTCATGGCTTCGCAGGTGATGCAGGTGGGGCTGTCGGGCGCGGCCGTGATCCTGACGACGCTGGTCGCGACCTTCTTCTTCACCAAATGGATCGGCCACGTGATTGGTGCCGAGCGCAAGTTGACCGAACTGATTGCCGCCGGCACCTCGATCTGCGGCGCCTCGGCCGTGATCGCGACCAACACCGTCACCGAAGGCTCGGATGAAGACGTGGCCTATGCGGTTGCCTGCGTAACGGTGTTCGGCTCGCTGTCGATGTTCATCTATCCGATGCTGCCGGGTCTGCTGCATATGGGTCCCGACGCGTTCGGTATCTGGAGCGGCTCGTCGATCCACGAGATCGCACAGGTCGTCGCCGCCGCGTTCCAGGACGGCGCCCATGCCGGCGAGATCGCGACGGTCTCCAAATTGACGCGCGTGATGATGCTGGCGCCGCTCGTGATCACGCTGGGCGTGATCGCCGCGCGGCGTGCCGCCCATGCCGCCGATCCGGATGTCAAGCGCAAGGCGCCGCCCATGCCGTGGTTCGTGTTGGGCTTCATCGCGATGATGATCCTCAACAGCCTGGTCACGATCCCGGCAGAGCCGAAAGCCTATATCGTACTCGCGACCACTTTCATGCTGTCGATGGCGCTGGCGGCGATGGGGCTCGAAACCGATTTCCGCAAGCTCAAGGCCGAAGGGCTGAAGCCGTTGGTCGTGGGCGCGGCGGCCTGGATCTTTATCGCGGTGTTCAGCCTGGTGCTCGTCAAGGCGACGGGCTACGTCTAAAAGAATGTTGCGGGGCAGGCATTTTGCGCATGCCCCGCAATCTTCTTAACGCCGTCGCCGCGCAAGAAGCACGAGCAGCGCGCCGGGGACCAGAAGCCCCAACCCCACCTGCCAGAACGGCTTCAGATCGAATTCGAACTTGGTGGAATCGCCGAAATTGATCGAGGGCGTTGCGCCCAGAACCATCCCGGCGATCTGACTGGCGAGGAAAAAGAGTCCCGAGAACAACCAGAAGCCAGGCGGCGATCTTCGCGATGCGACCGCCGCGTCCACCGATCATCTGCCAGATGGTTGCGAGAATGCCGATCACGATCAACGCGCCACCGAGATAAACCAGCGGCATCATGAACGGCATCATCTTGACCATCATGTCGAGCATCATCTGCTTCATGGCGGTCACTTCTGGCGGATGAAGTCGCCGGTCGCACAGACGCCCGCATCGGTGCAGCCATCCATGTGCCAGATCTTGCCGTTGAAGGTCATCTTGGTGTTGTAGATCTCACCGCTTGCGGGATGGGCGATCTTGCCGACGAACGACTCCGCCAGCCTGATCCTGCAATTTGGAGCGGATCATCTCCATGCCGATATTCTTCGGTCCGGCCGTCACAGTCATGCAAAGCCCCGCACCTGACGGATTGGTGCTGCAGGTCTTGGCCTAACCGTGAAATCCATCCATTTGTAGGTGCCGGCCAGGCTGTTCAGATCGACCGCGGCCGCCGGTGTCGCCGCCAGCCCCGCCATCGCAAGGGCCGCAAGAGCCAGAACGCTATTCCTGCGCATGCATGTCCCCCCTCATCTCCGCCCCGTTCCGGAGAGCCCGGCCCTGTTGGGCGGCTGGAGGAAGGATAACCGTGAATATCGTATATGACTAATATTTGTTATACTGCGCCGCAGCAGATTCAGAGCGCGAAGCTGGAGAGCAGCAGGCTGGTCTCGGACGCGGCGATGCCCTTGATCTGGCGAATGCGGCGCAGCGCTTCGTCGAACGCTTCGAGGCTTTCGGTCTTGAGTTCCAGCACCAGATCCCAGCGGCCATTGGTGGTGTGGATGGCCGCGATTTCCGGGTAGCCGCGCAAGAGCTTGATGATGCGGTCGGTGCGCTCGCCCTCGACTTCCACCATCATGATGGCGCGCACCTGCGCCGGCTCGGCATCGGGCCGCACACGCACGGTGAAGCCCAGAATGTCGCCGCGCTCGACCATGCGGTCGATGCGGTTCTGCACCGTGCCGCGCGACACGCCCAGCACCTCGGCCAGGCTCGACACCGGAAGCCGCGCATTCTCGCGCAAGAGAGTGAGGAGGCGGCGGTCCTTGTCGTCCATGGCGGTTTCTGCAAATTGCGGATTACACTTCGCAATTTGTCAGAATTCCGGGCAATTCGCCATAGCGCTCAGAAATAGTGGCGAAGCTGGATATAGGCCCGTGCCGGCTGGGTCAGATAGGGCGGGGCGGCGGCGAACAGCGGCAAGCCCGCCGAACTCCGTCCGCGCCGGGCCGATGGGCATCTGGCCGCCGACGATGAGATTGAGATTGTCGCTCAGCGAATAGGTCGCCTCGGCCAAGCAGGTAGAGACTGCGGTCGTCGAGATTGGCGATCAGCGTCGGGCTGATCTGCAAGAGCGGCGTCCATTGAATTGCGCGCCCGCCGCCACGTAATCGCGGCCGGTATTGAACACCTGGCCGCGCAGCAGCCGGTCGACCAGCGGCGCGGCAGATCCGCGAGCGCGTAATGGCTGCCGCCGAGCCCGAAGCCGTTGCGGAAATATTCGGCGAAATAGGTGATGTCGCGGCCCGCACAGCGTGCCCGCATTGGAGATGTTGGCGAGCGCGGAGACATAGGTGCCGCCGCCCTTCACGAAGGTCGGCACGATTTCGGCATTCCAGGTCGCGCCGCCCAGCGCGCCGTTGATGCCGACAGCCGGCGACCATGTCGCCATGATCGCGCGCGATCAGCCATGTGGTCTGATAGATCGCCGATGCGTGGTGTGGAAGCGCAGCGCAAAGGAGCTGGCATTGCCGGTGAGCCCGCCGCCGCGATGCGCCGGCCGCGGCACGATCACGGCCTGCAGGTCCGAGCCGTCGTCGAACAGATATTGCCCATAGAGCATGTCGGTGCCGGGCTTGTATTCGGTGTCGGTGGCATCGGGCGCGAAGGGATCGAACAGATCCATCGGCCGGAAGACGAGGCCCGCGCCCCAGGTCAGCGCCTGCCGTCCCGGCGCGCACCACCAATGCGTGCCGGTATAGGCGATCGACAGCCGGTCGATGCGCTGGGTCGCCGTAAGATGCGACTCGTCGATGAAGGTGTTGGTCAGATTCCACCAGGTCGCGCGGCGGTGCGGCCGGCAACAGGCCCAACGCGTTCTGCAGTGCGGTCAGGCGCGGCGTGTCGCCGGCATCGAAGCCGACGCGATAGGCCGCATCGAAACTGCCAGGCGTCCCAGCGCGGCGACCAGCTCAGGCGCAGATCGCCCAGCACATCGTTGCGCGTGCGCGCGCCCAGCGCATGCGGCGAGGCTTTGCGCATCGTCCTGCGCGAACACGTCCTGCATCTGCGATGCGGCCATGCACGGGCTCGGCCTGCGCCGCGCCGGCAGCCAGCAACGCACGACAGAGAAGGCCAAGCGCGGCGCGCATCTCAGCTGGCCGGCTGGGTCCGGCGTTCGTCGGAGGTGATGCGCCCGTCGGTGATGACGATGTGGCGGCGCGTGCGCGCGATCACGCGCGCATCATGGGTTGCCATCAGGAAGGTGATGCCGGACCTCCGGTTGAGGTCCGACATCAGCGTGATCAGATCCTCGGCCGTCTTGGAATCGAGATTGGCGGTGGGCTCGTCGGCCAGCACGATGGCGGGCCGGCTGGCCAGCGCGCGCGCCACGGCCACGCGCTGCTGCTGGCCGCCCGACAGCCGCGCCGGCCGCCGGTTCTCGAGGCCCTCAAGCCCGACCTGCGCCAGCACGTCCATGGCGCGCGCCCGGCGCTCGCTTCGCCTCCACGCCCATCAGTTGCAGAATGAATTCGACATTCTCCACCGCCGACAGCACGGGGATCAGATTGTAGGCCTGGAACACGAAGCCGATCTTCCGCAAGCGCAGATCGGCCAGCGCATTGTTGTCGAGCTTGGTGATTTCCTCGCCGTCGATCGTGACCGTGCCGTCGCTCGGCCGGTCGAGCCCGCCGAGAATATTGAGGAAGGTCGTCTTGCCGGAACCGGACGGCCCGGCCAGCGAGGCGAAATCGCCCTTGTCGATGTCGAGATCGATGCCGCGCAACGCCGGCACGTCGATCGTGCCCTGCCGGTAATGCTTGACGATGCCGCGGCATGTGACGATGGCACTCATGCTGTCATCCTTCCGCTCATGCGGCCTACCCGCGGCCCATGGCTTCGACCGGACTGACCTTGGAGGCGCGCCGCGCCGGCCACAGCGTCGCGATCACGCCCAGCACCCAGACGATGGCGCTGTAGAGAGCGAAGTCGCCCGACATCGACATGCGGATAGAGAATGCGGCCCGCGCCCACCAGTTCGGCGCCGCGGCCCAGAAAGCCGAGATCGATGCCGTCGGGAAAGGCCTGCACGGTCGCGACCGCCAGTGCGATGCCGATCGGCGACGCCGATGCCGATCAGCAGACGTCGATTCCAGCGCCACTTCATAGAGCACCAGCCGCGGGCGCATGCCCAGCGCCTGCAACAGGCCGAATTCGCGCATGCGCTCGAACACCGCCATCAATTGGGTGTTGACGATGCCGATCGCCATCAGTGCGAACATCACCCACAGCCACATCATGATGAATTCGTTGAAGAAGGTGCTGACGGCATAGGCCAGCGGCGCCAGCGTCTTCCAGGACTGGATGTCGAGCTTCGGCGCGGCGGCTTTGAGATCGCGTCGAGCAGCGTCGGCAAGCCTTCGTCGCTCTGCGCATCGAAGGCGATTTCGGAGATGTCGTCGCCGATGCCGGTCATGGCCTGCGCGGTGCGAATGCCGGTGAAGGCGAATTCGTCTTCGGCCTGCTGGCTGGCGGCATAGATGCCGACCACCTGGAAGGCGCGTTCGGCCAGCTTGCCGTTTGCATCCTGCGCCATCACCACGACGCGCTTGCCGACGCGCGTCTTGAGCCGCTTGGCGAGGTTGCGGCCCGAGCACGATGCCGGCATCCTCCGGCCCGTTCAGATAGCGGCCTTGCGCCATGTCGCTCGGGATGACGGAGAGCTTGCGCTCGTTCTGCGGGCACCACGCCGGCCAGCGTGATCGGCAGGGTCTTGTATTCGCTCTGCACGATGGCGCTGACGCGCACGCGCGGCGTCAAGGCCCCGACCGTCGGGCGAATTGAGCACGTGCGCCAGCGCGCCCGCGGGCGGCGCCATGCGATGGGCCGACGGTGGGATCGTCGAGATAGCCGGCGGCGTGGATCTGGCCTTCGCCGGTCATCAGCTTCAGTGTCGTGTCGCGGCTGGAATCGGACCAGGCCTGCAGCAGCACGGCGAAGATCAGGATCGACCACAGCCCGACGCTGACCACCAGCACCGTGATCACCGTGCGCCGGGGATTGCGCCACAGGTTGCGCCAGGCGAGCGGCAAGAGCAGGCGAAGCCGGTCCATCATGCGGCCCTCATCGCGGTTACGGGTTGCAGCCGGCGCACATGCGCAGATAGGGCACGATCCCGGCGAGCGCGATGGCGACGGCGATGACCAGTGGCCCGGTCAGCGCGCTGACGGCATTGAGTTGCGGGATAGAGTGTGGAGCGGCATGTTGCCACTGCGCGAACAGCTGCTCGGCGCCGGAGAAGGTGATGCCGTCGACGCACGAGCCAGTCGGTCATCGCCGCGCCGAGCGCGATGCCGACCGCGGCTGCCGATGCCGGCCAGGAACAGCAGCTCCAGCCAGACCATGCGCGCCGATCTGGCCGGGCCGCATGCCGAGCGCCAGCAGCATGCCGAATTCGCGCGTGCGCTCCAGCACGCTACATCAACAGCGTGTTGAGGATGATGAACGACGACGACGACGATCAGGCTGGCATAGAGCAGCGAGCGAGAAGCTGACGTCGAGCAGGATGAGGTCATGCAGACGCCGGCTCGCAGCTCCGTCCAGTCGCGCAGCACCAGTCCCTCGCTCTCGCGCGATGCGATGCAGCGCTGGCAGCCCCGTCTGGAATTCGGCGAGGCTGCCGGCCGGTCAGCGGCGATCGTGTTGGCGCGCGCCGCCAAGCGCGAAATCCTCCTGGAAGCGCGCCAGCGGCATCTCGATCATCTGGCGGTCGATCTCCGGGCGCGCCGGTCGCGAAGATCCCGACCACCGTCAGCACGTCGGCGGCGACCGAACCGTCATAAGCCGCCGCCCAGCATCGTCAGCTTGCTCGCCGATGCGAGAGCTTGAGATTGCGGGCGAGGCCCGCGCCCACCACCACGGCGTCGCGTGTCGCCGGGTCTCAGGTAGCGGCCCTTGGTGATCGGTGTGCCGCAGCGATCGGAGACCTTCGGCTCGCGTGCCGGATCGACGCCGAAGGCCGCCGCGCCATAGCTGCGCGGCCCGTTCGAGAGCGATCACGATAGCTCGAGGCGCGCGGCGCGGTGGCGCGTGACGCGTCGGCAGACGTGTCCAGCTGCGCTATCAGCCGCGTGCGGATCGGCGATGGTGCGTGCGGATATCGGGATCGTCGGCGTAGCCCGGCGGCTGGATCTGCGCGAAGCCGTCGAACAGGCGCAGCACGCTTTCCTGCATCGTGTTGTAGCTGCCCTGCTGCAATGCCAGCACGAAGATCGTGACGACGCAGGCGAAAGCGATCGAGGTGAAAGCTCAGCACCGTGCGGTGGGGCTGACGCCAGAGATTGCGCCAGGCAAGCGACCAGCGAGGAGCCGCAGAACTTGCCGCGATCATGCCGCCCTCATCGCGGAAACGGGTTCAAGCCTGCGCTTGATGCGGAGATAAGGCACAAATCCCGGCAATGGCGATGGAAAGCGCAATGGCCAGCGGCCCGCCCAGCATGCTGATCGCGTTGAGATCGGGATAGAGCGTCGAGGGCATGTGCCATTGCTTGAACAGCGCCTCGGCCCCGGCGAAGGCGATACCGTTGTGCACGAACCAGCTCGTCAGCCCGCGCGCCGAGCGCGATGCCGATCGCGCTGCCGGTGCCGGCGAGGAACAGCAGTTCGAGCCACACCATGCGCCCGATCTGGTCGGGGCGCATGCCGAGCGCCAGCAGCATGCCGAATTCGCGCGTGCGTTCGAGCACGCTCATCAGCAGCGTGTTGAGGATGATGAACACCACGATCACGATCAGGCTGACATAGAGCAGCACGGAAAAGCTCATATCGAGCAGGATAACGTCATGCAGCGCCGGTTCGAGTTCGGTCCAGTCCGCGCAACGCGAGGTGGTTCTTTTGCGCCACGGCATTCAGCGCCGGCAGGCTGGCATTGATCGTGGAGAGATGGCGGCCGACAACGGCGATGGTGTTGACGCGGCTGCCGAGCGCGAAATCGGCCTGGAAGCGGGCCAGCGGCATTTCGATCACCTGCCGGTCGATCTCGGGCGAACCGGTGGCGAAGATGCCGGTCACGGTCAGCACATCGGCGGCGATGGAGCCGTCGCGCGCGCCCGCCCAGCATCGTCACCTTTGAACCGATGGAGAGCTTGAGATTGCGCGCGAGCCCCGCGCCGATCACGACTCGCCCGCCTCGCCCGGTTTGAGGTAGTGGCCCTTGGCGATCGTGGTCGCAAGATTGGAGACGTTGGTTCTCGCGGGCCGGATCGATGCCGAACACTGCGGCGCCATAGCTGCGCGGCCCGTTGGAGAGGATGACATAGCTCGTCGCGCGCGGCGCGGTTGCCGTCACCGCGGGGATCTTGTCCAGTTGCGCCATCACCGCGGCCGGATCGGCGATGGTCTTGCGCAGATCGGGATCGCCGGCATAGCCGGGCGGCTGGATCTGCGCGAAGCCATCGATCATATGCAGCACATTTTCCTTCATCGTGCCGTAAGCGCCGAACTGCATCGACAGGATGAAGATGGTGATCGCGCCGGCGAGCGCGATCGAGGTCAGGCTCAGCGCCGTTCTGTGCGGTTGCCGCCAGATGTTCCGCCAGGCCAGCCCGACGATCATGGCTCAATCCCGCGGGTTCTGAAGATTGGAAAGGGTGAACATGTAGCCGGGAATGGTGATGTCGAATTTGCCGGCGGTGGTCTCGATGCGTGTCCATTTGCCGGGATCGTCCGCCGGTTTCATCGTCATGGATCACCGGATAGTCGCGCCCGCCGAGCTTGCCGACCTTGCCGGTGGTCATGCGGCGCACGACCTTCATGTCCTGATCGAAATAGGTCTCGCGCCAGCATCACGCCGTCGTCGCGGACCACGACCTGCAGCTTGCCCCAGACCACGGGCGCGCCCGGCTTCGGGATCGCATCGATCGTATAGACCGTGTGGCCGTTCGCTTCTTCTCGCCGACGATCTTGTGCGTGTAATCGGTCAGCAGCTCGTCGGACTTGGACAGATCGTTGTAGGAGAAGTCCGATCCCATCCAGCTCTGCGCCAGCATGCTGGCCGGCAGCTTGATCACCTGATTGAGCTTGGGATTGAACACCCAGGTCTCGTCGCCCTTCTTGAGCGTGGCGTTGCCGGCATCCTTGGCCGGCGCGATGAAGCGCACCAGGCCATCATCGTCGCCACGGCTCCAGGCTTTCATCGTCATGCTGCGTTCCCAATCGGGGCGATGCACGATCATGGTGATTTCGGTCTGCGAACTCTTGGCCCGCCAATTGTCGAAGGCCGCGCGCACCAGCGCATCGGCATCGGGTGCCGAAACGGGAGCGGCAATGTAGAGCGCGGGCAGGACGGCGAGAGTGGCCAGTGCGAGAACCGATCAAATGTTTGCGCATGGATTTACCTCCCGATGCCGTCGAACAGGCTGTTCATGAAACTTTTGACCCAGGCGCGCGGATCGAAGCTGGGATCGAGCCAGTACTGCAGCAGAAGCCGTCCACCGCGCCGATCAGCATGCCGGCCAGGGCTTCGGGATCCGCCTCCGGTTTGATGTCGCCGCTGGCCTGTGCGGCTTCGGATCAGCACGCCGATCTGGGCGCGGAAATCCGCGATAGAGCATGCGCATGCGCCTGGAGAAGCGTTCGCGCGTGCCGCTCTTGGCGGCGGCGGCCCAGACCTCAAGCATCACCGGATAAAGCGCCACATTGTCCATCAGCGCGCCGACCGAGGCATCGGCGAAATTGATCAGCCGGGCGCGGGCACTGTCGCCGTCCTGCATCCGCGCCATGCTGGCCGCCAGGACCTGGGCCTCGAACCATTCGAACGAGGCGTAGAACAGGTCTTCCTTGTTCTTGAAATAGTCGTAGAGCGAGCCCTTGCTGACCCCGGCCGCGGCCGCCAGCCCGTCCATGGAGGCGGCCTCATAGCCGACCTCGGCGAAGCGCGCGGTGGCGGCTTCCAGGATTTTCAGGCGTTTGGCGTCACGATCGACGGGGCGGGCCATGTTTGAACCAATAGTGACCGACTGGTCGGTCATTTATGATCCGATAGGGAAGAAGATGCAAGCCTGATCTGTATATGAGCCTTCGGTGGTAAATTCCGCGGCGGAGGAAGGCGAATTCATGCAGCCGCGTGAAGTGGCCAGCTACAAGGCCGTATCCAAGCTCTACAATGCGCTGATGACAGGGCTGGTGCTGACGCTGGTCACGCGGTCCGGCGAGACTGCGGCCCGCCGTTTCGTCTTCGCCCATTTCCGCCGTCAGCATCTCGCGAAATTCCTGCCGGGCCTGAAGAAGCTCGGGCTCGACGGGCTGCCGCATGCTGTGGCCTGCGCCCAGTACCACTATTTCTCCAATGCGCTGGGCGGGGTGAAGACCGACTATGTCGCCGAAAGCGACAAGAAGGCCTGGGTGCGCTATCCGCCGCCGCGCTGGATCTGGCAGGGCACGGCGATCTGCGCGGTGCCGAAATCCGTGAACGAGGCGATGCTGCATGGCTGGCATGGCCATAATGGCGTCAGCCTCGGCAATCCACGCCTCGGCTTTGTCTGCACGGGACAGACGGTCGAAGGCGATGCCGGCCTCGAAGGTTATTATTGCGAATATGACCGCGACCTGACACCAGAAGAGCGCGTGCGCTTTGCGCCGGACGAAGCGCCGCCCTTCTACAATCTCGGCGCCGCGCCCGAGCTCGATACCGCAAGCTGGCCGGCCGAGCGGCTGGCCAAGGTCGAGCGGTCCTATGCGATGGAATATGTGCGCACGCTCGTGCCGGTGATGCTCGAACTGTTCGGGGCGGAGGCGACCCGCGCCCTTCTCGGCCGCACGGCGCGGCTGATTGGGCTGCAATTCTACGACGAGGTTGCGGCGATGCTCAGCGTCGAAACCCGCGATGCGGAGAGCTTCGCGGGGCTTCTGGCCGCGCTGGCGGAGGCACAAGGCGAAACCGTCGAAACGCGCTCGCGCGGCGATGCGGCGAGCGTGGTGCAGACGGGCTGGCACCTGATGGATGGCATTCCTCTCGCCGATCCGGCCGGTTTCGAGGGCTGGAACGGGTTGTGGGAAGGCATGCTGGCCGCGCATAATCGCAATCTCAGGCTGACGACTGTGCGCGAGGCAAACCGCATCGTCTGGCGCATCGGGGGATGAAGCGGCCTCTATGCGTGTCGATCGAGAACATTTCTTGCTTAGCCGCTGGGGTACTCGACACTTTTGCGTGAGCATTCCCCATGTAGCCAGGGCCTGAGGTCAATTTCATTTGCCTTCTTGCGGCTTGTTCGTAAGAAATACTAGCAGGGGGCATTCTCGCCCGTAGTTTTGCAGTCCGTTTGAGGCGTCTTTTCCGCCATGTCGATCCACGGCGGCGGAGCGCCATCTTTCGAGAATTCGAAGGGGTCATTTATGAAACGCGCCTATGTCGTCCTTGCCGGTGTGATGCTGGCGGGCACCATCGTGTCCGCTGCCGCCGATACGCCCAAAACCGATGCCGCCAAGACGGAAGCGAGCAAGCCGTTCTTCCAGCCGACCGAGAGCAAGACCTCCGGCAGCGTCACGGTGAACGGTTCGTCGATCGCCTATAACGCCTATGTCGGCACGCTGGTCATTCACGCCAAGGGCTATGACGACGCCCCGCAGACCAAGGATCAGGAGAAGGCGGGCAAGAACCCCGACGCAGAAGCCTCGATGTTCTACGTCGCCTATTTCAAGAAGGGTGAGAAGCCGGGCAGCCGTCCGATCACCTTCTTCTACAATGGCGGCCCGGGCTCTTCGACGGTGTGGCTACATATGGGTGCCTTCGGGCCCCGGCGCGTCGTCACCAAGGATGACACGCATACCCCGGCCGCGCCCTACCAGCTCGTCAACAATGATTCCAGCTTGCTGGACGCGACCGATCTCGTCTTCATCGATGCACCGGGCACCGGCTTCAGCCGCATCGCCGGCAAGAAAAAGGAAAAGGCTTTCTATGGCGTCGACGAAGACGCCCATGCCTTCGCCAATTTCATCAAGGCGTTTCTGACGAAATATGATCGCTGGAATTCGCCCAAATATCTGTTCGGCGAAAGCTATGGCACGCCGCGTTCGGCGAACGTCGCCAATATCTTGACGAGCGACGACAGCATCGACCTCAATGGCGTGATGCTGCTGTCGCAGATCCTCAATTTCAACCTCAGCCCCGATGGCCCGGGTGCCAATCCGGGCATTGACAAGCCTTACGAGATTGCGCTGCCGACCTATGCCGCGACGGCCTGGTATCATCACAAGCTGCCGGGCAATCCGAAGGATCTCGACAAGGTCATCCAGGCGGCGGAAAATTTCGCCATGGGCGACTATGCCTACGCGCTGGCCCAGGGCTCCAGCCTCAGCGACAAGGCGCGCCAGCATATCGCCGAGAAGCTGCACCAGTTCACAGGGCTGCCGGTCGCTTACATTCTACGCGCCAATCTGCGCATCTCCGGCGGGGTGTTCGAAAAGCATCTGCAGCAAGATGCCGATCTGACCACGGGCCGTCTCGACACGCGCTTCTCGGGCCCGAGCCTGGATCCGCTCAGCAAGGAATCGCAATACGATCCGCAATCGGCCGCGATCAGCTCGGCCTATGTTTCGGCCTTCAATACCTACGTCCGCGACACGCTCGATTACGGCAAGAACAAAACCTATAAGCCCGAAATCGACGTCTTCAAATATTGGGACTTCAAGCACAAGCAGCCGGGGATGCCTGTCGCGTTTCCGGGCGCGCCCAACCTGATGCCCGATCTGGCCACGGCCATGAAGTTCAACCCGGACATGAAGATCCTGCTGATGGGCGGTTATTACGATCTCGCCACGCCGTTCTATGAAGGCTGGTACGAGATGCATCACCTGCCGATTCCGAACGATCTGCAGAAGAACATCGAATATCGCTATTACCGCTCGGGCCACATGGTTTATGCGCACACCGAGTCACTGAAGAAGCTGCACGACGATGCCGCGGCCTTCATTCGCCGGACCGACAATCTGAAGTAATCCGGCTACGGAGTATCAAGAGCGCCGCGTGGGGCTTGGTCCCGCGCGGCGCTTTCTTATGTGCCCCGGGA
Organism: uncultured Pseudomonadota bacterium; assembly: GCA_963822185.1. Classification (GTDB taxonomy): domain Bacteria; phylum Pseudomonadota; class Alphaproteobacteria; order Micropepsales; family Micropepsaceae; genus Rhizomicrobium. Next base: position 69,292 of record CAWGGT010000026.1, on the reverse strand, counting down.
CCTGCGGCAAGGCGCCTGTTGCGCGGGCGGCCGGCCCTCCTTACATAACCTCCATGATTTCCTACGAAGCAGGTGCGGAATTCGCCGCTCCCGAGGCGGCGCCGGGTCCCCGCAACATGCGGCAGGCGCGTGCGCCGCGGCCTCAAGGGCCGTTGCCCCAATTGCGGCAAGGGCCATCTGTTCCGGGCCTATCTGAAGCCGGTTCAGGCCTGTTCCGTCTGCGGCGAGGACATCTCCCATATCCAGGCCGATGACGGCCCGGCCTGGCTGACGATCCTGATCGTCGGCCATATTCTGGTGGCGCTGATCCTGACCGTCGACGGTTGGGCAGGCTGGCCGATGTGGGTCAGCATGGCCTTCTATCCGTCTCTGGGTATGGCCATGTGCCTGGCGGGCCTGCCGCTGGCCAAGGGTGTCTTCATCGCCGCCATCTGGGCCGGCGAGGGCGCCGACCCAAAGTTGAGCGCCCAATAGCGCGATCTTGCTTTGTCAGTCCTGGCGCTGGCGCTCCTGGCGGGCTTCCAGCCACATCGCGTTGAGCACGGCCAGCGTCACGGCGAAGCCCAGACCCAGAACCCACGAAAAATACCACATCGTCTGACGTCCTCTCAGTAGGCGGTTTTGGAGTTGTTGGTGATGTGCTCGGCTTTCACCGGCCCGCGCAGCACGCGATAGACCCAGGCCGTATAGGCCAGCACGATCGGCAGGAGGATCACCACGGCCCCCAGCATGATCTCGAGCGTCAGCTTGCTCGATGAGGCGTCCCACACCGTCAGGCTGGCCGATGGCGCGGCCGAAGACGGCATCAGGAAGGGGAACAGCGCGATGCCCGCCGTCGTGATCGTCGTCACCGGCACCAGCGCCGAACACAGGAAGGCGAGCAAGCGGTTTGGCGCGGAACAGGGCGGCGCCCGCGGCTGCCAGTGCCGCAAGCACCGGCACCAGCCACAGAAGCGGCATGGCTGCATAATTGTCGAACCAGGCGCCCGGCATCACCGCCACCTGTTTGAGCAGCGGGTTGGAAGGCCCGTCCGGCGCCAGCGCACTGGTGATCTGATAGCCGTCGATCCGCCACACCCACAGCCCCGCCAGCGCGAACAGCACGATGAAGATGCCCGCCGCATAGGGCATGACGGCGCGCGCGCGGCGCTGCACCGACCCCTTCGGTCTTGAGGTTGATCCAGCTCGCGCCATGCAGCGCGATCATGGAAAGGCTGACGAGCCCGAACAGCAGTGCGAAGGGATTGAGCAGCGAGATGAGCGTGATCGTCGAATGAAAGCGCAGGTCGCTGTCATAGCCGAAGGGCACGCCGCGGAAGAGATTGCCGAAGGCCACGCCGAAGACGAGCGCGGGCACCAGTCCGCCGGCGAACAGCGCCCAGTCCCAGAAGCGGCGCCAGCCCCGGCCTTCCAGCTTGCTGCGATATTTGAAGCCGCCGGGCCTCAGGATCAGCGTCGCCAGCACCAGGAACATGGCCAGGTAGAAGCCCGAGAAGCTCGCCGCATAAAGCGCCGGCCAGGCCGCAAAGATGGCGCCGCCGCCGAGAATGAACCACACCTGATTGCCTTCCCAGACCGGCCCCACCGTGTTGATGATGACGCGCCGTTCGAGGTCGGTCTTGCCGAGGAAGGGCATCAGCAGCGCGGTGCCGAGGTCGAAACCGTCCATCACCGCAAAGCCGATCAGAAGAATGCCGAGCAGTGCCCACCAGATAAGTCGAAGTGTTTCGTAATCCATGGGCCTTACTCCGTCGTGCCTGAAACGGTGATGACATTGGAATTGGTCACCGAATAGCCCAGCGTGGCATCCGGTCCGAGCCGGATATATTTCGTGAGCAGATAGAGATCGGCGACGAGCAGCGCCGAATAGAACAGGACGAAGCCCGCAAGACTGAACATCACATTCGATGCGCCGGCCGAGGAGACGCCCAGGAAGGTCGGCAACACGCCTTCGATCACCCAGGGCTGGCGGCCATATTCGGCGACGATCCAGCCCAGCTCGGCCGCGATCCAGGGCAGCGGCAGGCTGAGGAAACAGGCCCAGAGAAACCAGCGATAGCGGTCGAGCCAGCATCGCGCCGAGAAATAGAAGGCGGTCGCGAACAGGGCGATGAACCAGAAGCCCAGCCCCACCATGATGCGGAAGCTCCAGAACAGCACCGGCACATTGGGGATGGTGCTATTGGCCGCCTGTTGGATCTGGGCCGGCGTCGCATTTTCGATATCGGGCCGGATACGTTTGAGCAGCAAAGCGTAGCCGAGATTGCCGACATGCGCCTCGAAGGTCTTGCGCAAGGCTTCGTTTCCGGGATTGGTCTTGATCTTCTGCAAGGCGCCATAGGCGATCAGCCCGTCGCCAATACGCGTTTTGGCGCGGGCGACCAATTGGTTGATGCCGGGCACCGGGGTGTCGGTCGAACGCGTCGCGATCAGGCCCAGCATCCATGGGACAGAGATCTTGTATTCGGTCTTATGCGTCTTGAGGTTGGGAAGGCCGAACAGCGTGAACGAGGCCGGCGCGGGTTCGGTGTTCCACATCGCCTCGATGGCCGCGATCTTCATCTTCTGGTGATCGGCGGCGGTGTAGCCGGATTCATCGCCCAGCACGACGACCGAGAGCGCCGAGGCAAGCCCGAAGCTCGCGGCCACCGTCATGGAGCGGCGCGCAAGCTCGATATGGCGGCCGCGCATCAGATACCAGGCGCTGATGGCGAGCACGAAGATCGAGCCCACCACATAGCCGGCGCTGACCGTATGCACGAACTTGGCCTGCGCGACGGGATTGAACAGCACGGCCATAAAGTCGGTTACCTCCATGCGCATGGTCTGCACATTGAAGGCTGCGCCGACGGGATATTGCATCCAGCCATTGGCGATCAGGATCCACAGCGCCGACAGATTGGTGCCGATGGCCAGCGCCCAGGTCACGCCCAGATGCTGCACGCGGGTGAGCTTGTTCCAGCCGAAGAAGAACAGGCCCACCATCGTGGCCTCGAGGAAGAAGGCCATCAGCCCTTCGATGGCCAGCGGCGCGCCGAAAATGTCGCCGACATATTGCGAGTAATAGGCCCAGTTGGTGCCGAACTGGAATTCCATGGTGATGCCGGTGGCGACCCCCATGGCGAAATTGATGCCGAACAGCACGCCCCAGAACTTGACGATGTCGCGCCAGATCTCGCGCCCGGTCATCACATAGACCGTCTCCATGATGCCGAGGATGATGGAAAGGCCCAGCGTCAGTGGCACGAACAGGAAGTGGTAGAGGGCGGTGGCGGCGAATTGCAGGCGGGAAAGTTCGACGACATCCATCACGGATTCCTCAATGCGTCTTGGCGACCCCGGCCGTGATATGTGCGGCGAGGTCTGGTGTGGTGATGTGGGGGCGGGCCGAAGGGCCGAAAAAGGCGAAATAGAGTGCCGTCAGCGCAATCAGCTTGACGGCGAGCAGACCGATAATCTCGCGGCGCAGGGCGCCGCGCCTGGGCATCATCATTGTCGAATTGCGTTCGGTCATCCCATCGTTTCCGGAGCGGTGCATTGCGCGCCGCACTTGTTCAAGCCCTAGGATTGCCCGCACGAGTCATAGCACAAGCGAGGCGCTGTCGCACGCGGAAGCCCGTATCGATCAGCCGTTCCGCTTGAGCTTTTTGAGCCCGAGCTGTTTCAGCATCCAGCTTTCATAGAAGGGTTCGCTTTCGCCGCGGCGCATCTTGTGCAGGAAATATTTCTCGAAGCCGATCTTGGCGTAATGCACCCATTTGCCCTGCGCGCGACCAGTTGACGTTGCGCGGCGGAATTTGCGGCTGGGCCACGAAGGCCACGCCATCGTCGCCGAAATCGGCCAGGCAGATCGCATTCCAGGTCGCCTCGGTGTCGGGTTCCTGGCCCTTGAGCAGGCGGCCGATATTGCGCGCCGTCGCCGTCACCATGGATTCGATCATGAAGCCGGTCTTGGGCACGCCCACCGGAACCGGTGTCGGGCCGACCGGCGGAATGGCAATGCACACGCCGATGCCGAACACGTTGGGATATTTGGGATTGCGCTGGTGCTTGTCGGTGAGGATGAAGCCGCGCGGATTGACCAGGCCCTCGACGCCCATCACCGCGCCGACGCCGCGGAAGGCCGGCAGCATCATGGCGAAGCTGAACGGGCATTTCCTGCGTCTTGTCCACGGCGCCGCCTTCGGCGACGGTTTCGATCGTCATCTTGCCGGCGTCGATGCTCTTCACCCGGGCATTGGTGATCCATTTGATGTGATGGTCGCGCAGCGCGCTTTCGAGCAGGCCCTTGGTGTCGCCGACGCCATCCAGTCCCAGATGGCCGATATAGGGTTCGGAGGTGACGAAGGTCATCGGCACGTGGTCGCGAATCTTGCGGCGGCGCAGTTCGGTGTCGAGGATGAAGGCGAATTCATAGGCCGGGCCGAAGCAGGATGCGCCCTGCACGGCGCCGACGATGATCGGGCCCGGATTCTTGCAGAATTCCTCGAAGGCGGCGTGCGCCTTGTCGGCGTGATCGACATGGCAGATGGACTGGGTGTTGGCCTTCGGGCCAAGCCCCTCGATCTCGTCGAAGGCCAGTTCCGGACCGGTCGCAATGACGAGATAATCGTAGGGCACGCTCGAACCGTCGGTCAGTTCGACGCGGTTCTCGTCCGGATGCACGCGCGCTGCGCCCTCGGGGCGATAGGTGATGCGCTTCTGCTCCATGACCGTGGCGAGGTCGATCTCGATGTCGCGGCGCTTGCGCCAGCCCACCGCGACCCAGGGATTGGAGGGCACGAAATGATAACCCGGTCCTTGGCCGATCACCGTCAGCCGGTCGCTCGGTCCCAGTTCGGGAACCATCTCATAGGCCATCAGGGTCCCGCCCAGTCCGGCGCCCAAAACGACGACGTCCGCCATGCTCCGTTCCTCCGTTCCAGCCGCAATCCGGCCACTCTCACGGTACTGCTGGGCCGCGACAAGCCTGTTGATCTGCCTCAACGTTCGGCGCATGGCGATCTGCGCTTATGGGCTGCCGTCGCTGTTGACTGCATATTAGATTATTCTTATATACGCAAGTATGAAGGTAAAAGCCGACCAGATGCGCGACGCCGCGGGCGCGGCGGAGGAGATGCTGAAGGCGCTGGCCAACCGCCATCGGCTGATGATCCTGTGCCAGCTCGCCGAGGGCGAGCGCTCGGTCGGCGAACTCGCCGATTTCCTGGATTTGCGCGATTCCACGGTCTCCCAGCATCTGGCGCTGCTGCGCAAGGACGGGCTGGTGGCGACGCGGCGCGACGGCCAGACCGTCTGGTACAGCCTTGCCAGCGACGGCCGCCGAGCATGGATCGAGACGCTTTACCGCATCTATTGCGCGCCGCGTTCGCTGTGCCGGCCGGCGAATGCGCGCAAGACCAAATCCGGCAAAAGAACAATCCGAAAGGCATCCAAATGAACGTCCAAAATCTCACGCCCGCCGACAGTCGCAGCCAAGCTCAAAGCCGGCGCAGATCGTGCTGATCGATGTGCGCGAGCCCAATGAATTTGCGGCCGAGCGCATTCATGGCGCGCTGCTGTTCCCGCTGTCGACCTTCGATCCCGGCGCTGCTGCCGGAAGGCGGCAAGCGCCCGATCGTGTTCCAGTGCGGCTCGGGCATGCGCTCGGGCAAGGCGGTCGCGGCCTGTCAGGCGGCGGGGCTGCCGCACGATGCGCATATGGCCGGCGGCATCATGGCCTGGAAGGCGGCTGGTCTTCCCACCATCAGCGTCGATCCGGCCACCGGCCAGACGGTCGATCGCCGCTAGCCGGAACATCCGGCGGTGCGTCGGCACAAGAGATACAGCGAGAGCGGGCATGTCGTTTCTCAAAAGCATCGCAGTGGCGCTGGGCCTGATGGCCGCGCCCGTGGCGCCGGCGCAAAAGCCGCCGCCGCCGCCGCCGTCGGACTATGTCGTGCATCTGGCCCCGATCGCCGGACGAGAAGGCGGTGTTCGCCACCATCGAGACGGCCAATGTGGTGCCGGCGCGCGCGCGCGTCGGCGGCACGATTGCCGAGCTCAAGGTCCGCCAGGGCGATCATGTCGAGCAGGGCCAGGTGATCGCGCTGGTCGGCGATCCCAAGCGGGCGCATGCAGGTGCATGCCTCCGCCGCGCAGGTGCAGGCCGCCCAGGCCCAGCTCGCCCAGGCGCGCGCCGATTACGACCGCGCCCAGCGCCTCAAGAAGGCCGATGCGATCTCGCAGAGCGCCTTCGACCAGGCGCGCACCGCCTACAATGTCGCGGTCTCCAATCTGCAGTCGATGACGGCGCAGCGTTCGGTCTCCGAGCAGCAGCTCAAGGAAGGCGAAGTGCTGGCGCCGACCTCGGGCCGCGTGCTGACCGTGCCGGTGACGGTCGGCACCGTGGTGCATGCCGGGCGATCCGGTGGCCACGGTCGCCGAACAGGATTTCGTGCTGCGGCTTCTGGTGCCCGAACGCCATGCCCGCTTCCTCAAGGCGGGCGATCCGGTGCGCGTCGATGGCGCCGATGTCGGGCTCGGCAATGGCCCGCGCTTCGGCACCATCAAGCTCGTCTATCCCAAGATCGACCAATGGCCGCGTGCAGGCCGATGCCACGCTCAAGGGCCTGACCGATTATTTCGTCGGCGAGCGGGTGCGGGTGTGGGTGTCGGCCGGCGCGCGCGAGGCCATCGTCGATCCCGTCCAGATATCTCTTCACGCGCTTCGGCATCGATTATGTGCGGCTGCGGCTCGCCAATGGCGAGGTCGTCGATGTGCCGGTGCAGCGCGGCGATGCCGCGCCCCACGCCCGAAACTGCCGGACGGCATCGAAATCCTCTCCGGCCTCCATACCGGCGACCGGCTGGTCCTGCCGAAAGCACCGGCTGAGGCCAAGAAATGAATCTGGGCATTTCCGGCCGGCTGACGCGCGCGACGATCAAATCGCCGCTGACGCCGCTCTTCCTTCTGGCCGCGTTCGGTGTTCGGCATTCTCGCGCGTGGCCACGATCCCGCGCGAGGAAGAGCCGCAGATCAGCGTGCCGATGGTCGACATCTTCGTGCAGGCCAACGGCCTGACGGCCGGCGACGCCGCCGAGCAGGTGACCAAGCCGCTCGAAGAGATCGTCAAGGGCATCAACGGCGTCGAGCATGTCTACAGCCAGACCCAGGACGACCGGGTCATGGTCACGGCGCGCTTCTTCACCGGCACCAGCGAGGACGACGCGATCCTGCGCGTGCAGGCCAAGCTGCGCGCCAATTACGACCGCATCCCGCTAGGGCATTCCCGAGCCGCTGATCGTCGCGCGCGGCATCAACGATGTCGCCATCGTCACGCTGACCCTGACGCCCAAGCCCGAGGCGGCCGCGCGCTGGAGCGAGCAGGATCTCTACGACGCTCGCCACGCAAGCTGCAGGCCGAGCTCGATCAAGACCGACAATATCGGCCTGACCTATATCGCCGGCGGCGCGCCGCAGGAGATCAGCGTCGAGCCCGATCCCGAAAAGCTCTCGCTTTACGGCGTGACGCTGCAGCAGCTCGAAGCCAAGATCCAGGGCGCCAACCGCTCCGAACTGGCCGGCCAGTTGCGCGACAACGGCAAGATGATGGAGGCCGTCTCCGGCCGCACGCTGTCCGGCGTGCCCGATATCGGCCTGCTTGCTGGTCACGACGCGCGACGGCCGGCCGGTCTATGTGCGCGACCTGGCCAAGGTCGTGATCGGCGCCAGCCCGGCCGAGCATCATGTCTGGAATATCGCGCGCCACGGCAAGGGCTGGAGCCACCGGGCCCGCCGTCACGATCGCCTTCGCCAAGCGCGCCGGCGCCAATGCCGTGGTGGTCGCCGATTCGCTGGTGCAGCGGCTTCGACACGCTCAAGGGCAATCTGATCCCGAGGGACGTCAATGTCGAGGTCACGCGCGACTACGGCAAGACCGGCCAACGACAAGGCCAATGAGCTTCTGTTCCATCTGGCGCTGGCCACGATCTCCATCGTGCTGCTGATCGGCTTCGCCATCGGCTGGCGCGAGGCCGGCGTGACGCTGATCGTGATCCCGACCACGATCCTGCTCACGCTCTTCGCCGCCAATGTGATGGGCTACACCATCAACCGCGTCAGCCTGTTCGCGCTGATCTTCTCCATCGGCATATTGGTCGACGACGCCATCGTCGTGGTCGAGAACATCGCCCGGCACTGGGCGATGAACGACCAGCGAACGCGCATGCAGGCCGCCATCGAGGCCGTGGCCGAAGTCGGCAATCCCGACCGTCGTCGCCACGCTCACCGTGATCGCCGCGCTGCTGCCGATGCTGTTCGTCTCCGGCATGATGGGCCCCTATATGGCGCCGATCCCGGTCAATGCCTCGGCGGCGATGCTGTTCTCCTTCTTCGTCGCCATGGTGATCGCGCCCTGGGCGCTTCTGAAATTCGCCGGCAAGGGCACGGGCGAGCCGCCGGGCGAGCATCACACCGAAGGCCGGCTGGGCGCGTTCTACCGGCGCATGGCCGCGCCCATCGTGCGCTTCGAAGAAGAACGCCAAGCGCTTCCTGCTCTATGTCGCCATCGCCACCGGTCGCGGTCTGCATGCTGTTCGTGACCGAGACGGTGACGGTCAAGCTTCTGCCCTTCGACAACAAGTCCGAGCTCGAAGTGATGGTCGATCTGCCGGAAGGCGCGACCGTCGAGGACACCTCGCAGGCGCTGTTCGAGGCCGCGCGCGTCACCGAGCAATTGCCGGAGGTCAAGTCGATTCAGGCCTATGCCGGCACGCCCGCGCCGTTCAATTTCAACGGTCTGGTGCGGCACTATTATCTGCGCACGCAGCCGGAGATGGGCGAGCTGCAGGTCAATCTCTACGACAAGGCCGATCGCGACCGCGAGAGCCACGCCATCGCGCATCGATCTGCGCAAGCGGCTCGACAAGCTGAAGATTCCCCAAGGGCACGGTGATCAAGGTGGTCGAAGTGCCGCCCGGACCGCCGGTGCTGGCGACACTGCTGGCCGAAATCTACGGCCCCGATCTCAAGACCCGCCGCGCCGTCGCCGAGCGAAGTCGAAAAGCTGTTCAAGTAGGTGCCCTATATCGTCGATGTCGACAATTCCTGGGGGCAGCCGCGGCCGCGGCTTCGCATCTCCATCGATCAGGACAAGCTGGAATATTTCGGCGTCGAACAGTCCGACGTCTACAACACGATCAATGCGCTGCTGGGCGGCCAGCTCGTCGGCTATTCGCATCGCGGCGCCGACCGCAATCCGATCCAGATCGTCGTGCGCGAACCCAAGAGCGATCTCACCTGGGACGCAGAAGCTGGCCTCGACGCCGGTGCCGGCCAATGCCCAGCCCGGCAACAAGGCGGTGGTCGAGCTGGGCGAGCTGGTGCATGTGACGCAGGAAAAGGGCTCGCCTGTCGATCTTCCGGCGCGACGGCCATTATGCCGACATGGTCACGGCCGAAATGGCCGGCGAATATGAAGCGCCGATCTACGGCATGCTGGCGGTCGACAAGCTGATCCGCGAGCATGATTGGGGCAAGCTGCCGCCGCCGCGCGATCCTGTTCCACGGCCAGCCGACCGACGAGCGCACGCCCTCCATGCTGTGGGACGGCGAATGGGAAGTCACCTATGTCACCTTCCGCGACATGGGCGCGGCCTTCATCGTCGCGCTGCTGGCGATCTATGTGCTGGTGGTGGCGCAGTTCAAGAGCTTCAAGCTGCCGCTGGTGATCCTGACGCCGGTGCCGCTGACGCTGATCGGCATCGTGCTGGGCCATTGGCTGTTCGGCGCGCCCTTCACCGCCACCTCGATGATCGGCTTCATCGCGCTGGCCGGCATCATCGTGCGCAATTCGATCCTGCTGGTGGATTTCATCCGCCATGGCGCGAATGAAAGCGGCAAGACCCTGCGCGAGGTGCTGCTCGATGCCGGGGCCACGCGCTTCCGCCCGATCCTGCTGACCGCGCTGGCGGCCATGATCGGAGCGGCGACGATCCTCTCCGATCCGATCTTCCAGGGGCTGGCGATTTCGCTGCTGTTCGGCCTGGCGTCGTCGACCCTGCTGACCGTGCTCGTCATTCCGGCCATCTATGTCTGGCTGCGCGATGCCGATGCGCCGGTTGCCGACCACGCCGGAGAACGAATAGCCGCGGCTTGACAGCAGGCCCTGTCGGATGGACGAGTTGCGTCCGGCAGATATTGACGGGTGGCGAGCATGAACGGCGCGGAATCTCTGGTGCGGACGCTGGTGGATGCGGGGGTGGAGGCGTGTTTCGCCAATCCCGGCACCTCGGAAATGCATTTCGTCACCGCGCTCGATGCGGTGCCGCGGCATCCGCCCGGTGCTGTGCCTGTTCGAAGGCGTGGTGACGGGCGCGGCCGATGGCTATGGCCGCATGGCCGAAAAGCCGGCCGCGACGCTGCTGCATCTTGGTCCCGGCTTCGGCAATGGCTGGGCCAATCTCCACAATGCGCGCCGCGCCGCGACGCCGCTGCTCAACATCGTCGGCGATCACGCCACCTATCACGCCCAATATGATGCGCCGCTGGCCTCGGATGTGACGGGGCTGGCCCGCACGGTGTCGGGCTGGGTGCATTCCTCGGTCAGCCCGCGCACGGTGGCGGCCGATGGCGCGCGCGCCGTGCAGGCGGCGATGGCGGCGCCCGGGCCAGATCGCGACCCTGATCCTGCCGGCCGATACGGCCTGGCTCGAGGCCGAAGGCGCCTCGCCGGCCCTGCCGGTACAGGGGCCGGCGCCGGTCTCCTCCGATGCGGTCGATCGCATCGCCAAGGCTTTGAAGACCGGCAAGCGCACGGCGATCCTGATGCGCGGCGCCGCGCTCAAGGAAAAGGGCCTGCAAGGCCGCCGGCCGCATCGCCGCCGCCAGCGGCGCGCGGCTGATGTGCGATACCTTCGCGCCGCGCCTGCAACGCGGCGCGGGCCGCGTCGCCGTCGAACGCATTCCCTATTTCGCCGAGCAGATCGTCGATTTCCTCGCCAATGTCGAACAGCTGGTGCTGGTCGGCGCCAAGCCGCCGGTCTCCTTCTTCGCCTATCCGGAGAAGCCGAGCTATTGCGCGCCGGAAGGTTGCGAGATGCTTTATCTCGCGCATCCGCATGAAGATGGCACGGCCGCGCTCGAAGCCGTGGCCGAAGCCCTGAGTGCGCCGAAGGACGCCGGCGGGCATCGTGCCGCTCGACAAGCCGGCGCTGCCCTCCGGCAATTTCGACCAGTTCTCCATCGGCCAGGTGATCGCCCATTATCTGCCCGAGAATGCGATCGTTTCGGATGAAGCGGCCACCAATGGCATCGGCGCGGCGATCGCGACGGCGAAGGCCGATCCGCACGATCATCTGTCGCTGACCGGCGGCTCCATCGGCCAGGGGCTGCCGCTGGCCACCGGCGCCGCGGTGGCCTGTCCGGACCGCAAGGTCGTCTGCCTGCATGGCGATGGCGGAGCGATGTACACGCTGCAGGCGCTTTGGACCCAGGCGCGCGAGAAGCTCGATGTCACCACGGTGATCTTCGCCAATCGCTCCTATGCGATCTTGAATGTGGAGCTGGCGCGTGTCGGCGCGGCCAATCCCGGCCCGCGCGCGCTGTCGATGCTCGATCTGCACAATCCCGGAACTCGATTTCGTCTCGCTGGCGCGCGGCATGGGCGTCGAAGCCACCCGCGCCGAGACCATCGAGGAATTCACGGCGCAATTCGCCTCCGCCATGGCGGCCAAGGGCCCGCGCCTGATCGAGGCGGTGCTGTAGCTGCGCTCGAGGGCGACGCGCCATGACCACAAAATTATTGTGGATTTAGCCTTCTGACATCGGTGTAACGGCGGGTCCATTTCGCCGCAGCCCGCGCCGAAATTGATCTAAATCATGGGGCGTACGCGGCCCTTTGCCCATATGACGGCGAGTTCATCTTGGGGGCCGCCATTGTCGTCATTTGAGATCATGTCCGCCGCTGAAGGCGCCAGCCTCGTCGGCTGGGAAGCCTATTGCGCCAGCGCGCGGCGCGGCACGCAAAGCGATCCATACGCTGCCGCAATGTCCTGTCCATCACCGACCCAGTCCGCGCGCGATCCGCGCCGGCAGGCCACTGAGGGGGCACGTCATGCAGCCAGCTGCTGTGAAGAATAATCCGCGCATCGATCTGATGGTGATCCCGGGATTGATGATCCTGGGCTTCTTCACGGCGGTCTATGTCGCGGCCCAGTCGCCCGATTGGCGCATGGTGGTTCAGGCCTGGACCTTCATCGCCTGCGTGGCTGGCGTGGGGATCTGGTTCCTGCGCCGTTATGGCGACGGCATCCCGGATGACGATACCTCGACCTATGCCAATGGCGTGATCAAGGCCGGCATGATCGCCTCCATGTTCTGGGGGCTCGCGGGCATGCTGGTGGGCATCATCATCGCCTTCCAGCTCTCCTTTCCGCACCTGATGTATTTCCCGAACCTGCCATTCACCAATTTCGGCAGGCTCCGGCCGCTGCACACCTCGGCGGTGATCTTCGCGTTTGGCGGCAATGTGCTGATCGCGACCTCGTTCTATGTCGTGCAGCGCACCTGCAAGGCGCGGCTGGCGGGCGGCGCCTGGCCGTGGTTCGTGTTCTGGGGCTACAACATCTTCATTGTGCTGGCCGGCACCGGCTATCTCGAAGGTATCACGCAGAGCCGCGAATATGCCGAACCGGAATGGTATGCGGACATCCTGCTGACCGTCGTCTGGGTGGCCTATCTGTTCGTGTTCCTGGGAACGCTGTGGAAGCGCAAGGAACCGCACATCTATGTGGCGAACTGGTTCTACCTCGCCTTCATCGTCACCATCGCCATGCTGCACATCGTCAACAATCTGGCGGTGCCGGTGTCGTGGATGGAGGTCAAGAGTTTCTCGCTCTTCTCCGGCGTGCAGGATGCGCTGGTGCAATGGTGGTACGGCCACAACGCCGTGGGCTTCTTCCTGACGGCCGGCTTCCTCGGCATCATGTATTATTTCGTGCCCAAGCGGGCCGAGCGGCCGATCTATTCCTACCGCCTGTCGATCGTCCACTTCTGGACCCTGATCTTCATTTATATCTGGGCCGGCCCGCATCATCTGCTCTACACGGCGCTGCCGGGTTGGGTGCAGACGCTGGGCATGACCTTCTCGATCATGCTGTGGATGCCCAGCTGGGGCGGCATGATCAACGGCTTGATGACGCTGTCCGGCGCCTGGGACAAGCTCAGAACCGATCCGGTTCTGCGCATGCTGGTGGTCTCGGTCGCCTTCTACGGCATGTCGACCTTCGAAGGGCCGGTCATGTCGATCAAGACGGTCAATGCGCTCTCGCATTACACCAACTGGACTATCGGCCATGTGCATTCGGGCGCGCTGGGCTGGGTCGGCTTCGTCAGTTTCGGCGCGATCTACTGCATGGTGCCGTGGCTGTGGAAACGCCAGCGGCTCTATTCGATGCAGCTGGTCGAATGGCACTTCTGGACCTCGACCATCGGCATCGTCTTCTACATCACCTCGATGTGGGTTGCCGGCATCATGCAGGGCCTGATGTGGCGCGCCTATAACGATTACGGTTTCCTCGAATATTCCTTCGTCGAAACCGTGCAGGCGATGCATCCCTATTATGTGATCCGTGCGCTCGGCGGCGTGCTCTACTTCGCCGGCACGGTGATCATGGCCTACAACATCTGGCGCACGATCCGCGGCGATGTCCGTGGAGCGGAGCCGATCGCGGCACCGCATCCGGCCTCCGCGCCGGCCGCCGCGGCCACGGCGTAAAGGAGCGCATCCGATGTTCGAGAAACATGACATCATCGAGCGCAACTCCATGCTGCTGCTCATCGGCATTCTGGTCGTGGTTGCGATCGGGGGCATTGTCGAGATCGCACCGCTGTTCTGGGTGCAGGCGACCATCGAGAAGGTGCAGGGCATGCGGCCCTACACCCCGCTCGAACTGGAAGGGCGCGACATCTATGTGCGCGAGGGTTGCTACCTCTGCCACAGCCAGATGATCCGCACCCTGCGCGACGAGGTCGAACGCTACGGCCATTACAGCCTCGCCGCCGAAAGCATGTACGATCATCCGTTCCAGTGGGGTTCCGAGCGCACGGGCCCGGATCTGGCGCGGGTCGGCGGCAAATATTCCGACGAATGGCAACGCGCCCATCTCGCCGATCCGCGCTCGGTCGTGCCGGAATCGGTGATGCCGCCTTATGTCTTCCTCGAGAAGACGCCGCTGGACTATCGCGACATCGCCCTGCAGCTGAAGGCCAATCGCGATGTGGGCGTGCCCTACACCGATGCCGACATCAAGAACGCCAAGGCCGACCTGGAAGCCCAGGTCAATCCGGATAGCGACGATGTCGCGGGCCTGCAGACGCGCTATGGCGGCAAGATCAATGTGCGCGATTTCGACGGCAATCCCAAGAAGATCACCGAAGCCGATGCGCTGATCGCCTATCTGCAGATGCTGGGCACGCTCGTCGACTTCTCGAAATATCACGCCAGCGCGCCCGGCAACGAAAGGTAATCGTTATGGACGGAGCTATCTCCTATCACGAGATTCTCGAATTCACGCGCAGCTGGGATGTCGTCTACTTCCTGGTCGTGTTTGCGGGTGCCTGCATCTATGCGCTGTGGCCTTCCAACAAGAAGAAGTTCAGCGAAGCGGCCATGATTCCGCTGCATGACGACGAGGATGTGTGATGGCCACGAACAAGGAAGTCGATAACGTCTCGGGCACAGAGACGACCGGCCATGAATGGGACGGGATCAAGGAACTGAACACGCCGCTGCCGCGCTGGTGGCTCGTCGTGTTCTATGCCTGCATCGCCTTTGCCGTCGGGTACTGGATCCTGATGCCTGCCTGGCCGACGCTTCATGGCTATACCCATGGCTTGTTGAACTACTCCCAGCGCCGGGAAGTCATGGCCGAGGTGCATCAGCTTCAGACCCAGCGCCAGGCCGAGGCCGCCGATCTTTCCAAAGTGTCCATGGCCGCCATTGTGGCCAACCCGAAGCTGCTGCAATTCGCGCTGGCCGAGGGCAGGTCGGTGTTCGGCGACAATTGCGCGCCCTGCCATGGCTCCGGCGCGCAGGGCGCCCGGGGCTACCCCAATCTCAATGACGACGATTGGCTCTGGGGCGGAACGCTCACCGATATCCAGCATACGATCACGGTCGGCGTCCGTTCGACCAGCCCGGACACGCGCCAGTCGCAGATGCCCGCTTTTGGCCGCGATGCGATCCTGAAACCGGCACAGATCAATGATCTGACCGAATATGTGGTCCATCTTTCGGGCCGTGAGGCGGATGCGGCGGCCGTGGCGCGCGCCAAACCGCTGTTCGAAACCAATTGCGCGGCCTGCCATGGGCCGGACGGGAAGGGCAACCGCATGTTCGGCGCCCCCAATCTGACCGATCAGATCTGGCTCTACGGCCCCAAACGGGCCGATATCCACGACCAGATCGTCAACGGCCATGGCGGGGTGATGCCGACCTGGGCAGGTCGCCTGTCGCCGGAGACCATCAAGTCGCTGGCGGTTTACGTCCACAGCCTGGGCGGCGGCGAATAACAGAAGGAGTGACGGCGGGCGCGTGCGTATCGCGTGACCCGCCATAAACACCATGGACGCGTCAACCGAGACCGGCGTGAAGACGCACACTGTCATCGACAATCTGGCAGCCGAAGGCGTCCAGCGCTCCGACGCGCAGGCCGTCAACGCCGCCAGCCAGCGCCAGTTCTATGCCTCGCGCGTGCCGATCTATCCCAAGCTCGTGCACGGCGGCTTCCGCAAGCTCAAATGGGCGGTGATGCTCGTCACGCTGGGCATCTATTATCTGGTGCCGTGGATCCGCTGGGATCGCGGACCGGGCATGCCGAACCAGGCCGTTCTGATCGACATGGCGCATGAGCGCTTCTACTTCTTCTTCATCGAGATATGGCCGCAGGAAGTCTATTACATCACGGGCCTTCTGATTCTGGCTTCGCTCGGCATCTTTCTCGCCGCGGCCTTGTTCGGCCGCGTCTGGTGCGGTTACACCTGCCCGCAGACGGTGTGGACCGATCTTTTCATCGCCGTCGAGCGCTGGATCGAGGGTGATCGCAGCGCCCGCATCCGCCTCGCCAAGGAGAAGATGTCGGTCTCGAAGCTCGCCAAGCGCGTGAGCAAGCACGCGGCCTGGATCGTGATCGCCATGGCGACGGGCGGCGCCTGGGTGTTCTATTTCGCCGATGCGCCCACCTTGGCGCGTGAGCTGGTCTCCGGTACCGCCGGCAGTTATTCCTACGCCTTCATCGGCATCCTGACCTTCACCACCTATTCGCTGGGCGGGCTGATGCGCGAGCAGGTCTGCACCTATATGTGCCCCTGGCCGCGCATCCAGGCGGCGCTGATCGACCATGAAACCCTGTCGGTGCTTTACCGCAGCGATCGCGGCGAACCGCGCGGAGCCCACAAGAAGGGCCAGCCCTGGGAGGGCCGCGGCGATTGCATCGACTGCAACCAATGCGTGGCCGCCTGCCCGATGGGCATCGACATCCGCGACGGCGCCCAGCTCGAATGCATCAATTGCGCGTTGTGCATCGACGCCTGCGACGAGGTGATGGTGAAGATCGGCCGTCCCAAGGGGCTGATCGCCTACGATACCGGCGACAATGTCGAGCGCCGCATGCAGGGCGGGACATCCCAGTTCCGCTTCGTGCGTCCGCGCACCATGATCTATGCGACGCTGCTGGTGCTGATCGGCGGCATCATGGCCTACAGCCTGGCCACGCGCGCGACGCTCGGTCTCGACGTGTTGCGCGATCGCAACCCGACCTTTGTGCGCCTGTCCGACGGCTCGGTGCGCAATGGCTACACGCTCAAGCTGATGAACCATGCTCTTGGCCGCGCGCACCCTCGTCCTCACTGTCGAAGACGTCACCGGTGCCACGCTCAACGTCATCGGCATCGGCCAGGGTCATGAGATATCGGTGCCCGTCGAGGCCGACAGGGTTCATCCCTTGCGCGTTCTGGTAAAGATCGGCCCGAAGAACATCCATGCCAAATCGATGGACATGGAATTCGTGCTGACCGATCCCAAGACGGGCGAGAAGCGCGAAGTGGAAACCGTATTCCTGTCGGGAGACGAATGAGATGGCACATGCCCAGGACCGGAAACTGACGGGTCGCGGTGTGATCGTCTGGTTGATCGCCACATTCGGCGTCGTCCTGGCAGTGAATTTCTATTTCATCTACGAGGCCGAACACACCTATCCCGGCCAGGATGTCAGCCATCCCTATCTGCAGGGTGTCGATTACAACCAGACGCTGGACAATCGCGCCAAGCAGGCGCAGCTCGGCTGGTCGGCGGCCATCGGCGGCGCGCTGGCGAAAGACGGCATGGCCACCATCACCGTCACCATTTTGGACAAGGCTGGCCAGCCCGTGTCCGGCGAAGCGCTGAGCGGGTTGTTGCGCCATCCCATGGATGAAGAGCTGGATCACAAATTCGCGCTCAAGGCCGTCGGCAACGGCGTCTATGTCGGCCATGTGCCGCATGTGCAGGCCGGCCGCTGGGATGTGATTGTCGACCCGCAAGACCGCCAAGGAGGCGCCCTTCGAAGCAGAGCGCCGGCTATGGTTGCGCTGAACCCAAGCCTCGGCGCGGCGCCCGCCGCGCCGCCGCTCGAAGCGGTCGATCCGGCGCCCTTCGTGCGCCGCGACGGCAAGGGCGGCGCCCGCCTCGAACTTGCGGTCAAGGGCGCGCGCTGCGCCAATTGCATCGCCAAGATCGAGAAGGGCCTGACAGAGCTCGATGGCGTCACCGATGCCCGGCTCAATCTTTCCACCGGCAAGCTTGCCGTGCGCTGGCGCGAGGCAAGCCAGCCGGCCGCGGATATTGTCCGCCGCGTGCAGGATCTCGGCTATGAGGCGCGGCCCTACGATCCCGAAGCCCAGCTGCGCAACGAAGACGAGGAAGGCCGCGAGCTTTTGAAGGCGCTGGCCATGTCGGGCTTCGCCGCGGCCAATGTCATGCTGCTGTCGATCTCGATCTGGGCCGGCGTCGGCGAGATGGGCGATGGCACGCGCACGCTGTTCCACTGGATCTCGGGCCTGATTGCGATTCCCGCCGCGCTTTATGCCGGGCGCATCTTCTTCCGCTCGGCGCTGAAGAGCCTTGCCGCGCATCACGCCAATATGGATGTGCCGATCAGCCTCGCCATCGTTCTGGCGCTGGCGCTCAGCCTCTATCAGACCGCCATTCATGGCGAGAATGCCTATTTCGATGCGGCCGTCACGCTGCCCTTCCTGCTCCTGATCGGGCGTTATCTCGACCACATGCTGCGCCGGCGCGCCCGCTCGCTCGGCGCGCGATCTCGTTGCCATGCAGGCGGTGACGGCGAACGCGGCTCGATGCCGAAGGCCAACCCCACGCCGTGATGGCGCGCGAGATCGCGGTCGGCGATCGCATCCTTCTCGCCACCGGCGAGCGCGCGCCCGTCGATGGCACGATCGAGGATTTCGACAGCGAAGCCGATGTCTCGCTCGTCACCGGCGAAAGCGCGCCGGTCGACGTCAAGCGCGGCACGCTTCTGCGCGCGGGCTCGATCATCACCGGGCGCGGCATCGTGTTGAAAGCTGCGGCGCGGGTCGAGGATTCGCTCGTCGCCGAACTGGCGCGCCTGCTTGAGGCTGGGCAGCAGAACCGCAGCCGCTATGTGCGCCTCGCCGATCGCGCGGCCTCGATCTATGTGCCGGCCGTGCATGGCCTCGCCTTCAGCGTGTTTGTGGGCTGGCTGCTCTTCGGCGCGTCGCTCTCGACGGCGCTGACCAATGGCATCGCGCTTCTGATCATCACCTGTCCCTGCGCGCTGGGGCTCGCGGTGCCGGCGGTGCAGATCGTGGCCACGGGCCGCCTCTTCAAGCGCGGCATTCTTGTGAAGTCCGGCGACGCGCTGGAACGCCTCGCCGAAATCGACACCGCCGTCTTCGACAAGACGGGCACGCTCACCATCGGCCGCCCGGTTCTCACCAATGCGCGACGCGATCGATGCCGATACGCTGGCCATGGCCGCGAAGCTCGCCCGCGCCAGCCGCCATCCGCTGGCCCGCGCGCTGGCCGCCGCCGCCGGTATCGGCCCCGTCGCCGATGGCGCGCGCGAAGTGCCGGGCTGCGGCGTCGAAGCGATGCGTCGATCGGACTGGCCTGCCGCCTCGGCCGCGCCGATTGGGTCGGCGCCAATCATGGCGACGGCCATGCCAGCGAACTGTGGTTCCGCATGGGCGATGCTGCGCCGGTCGTCTTCCGCTTCGACGATCCGCTGCGCGCCGATGCCGGAGCGGCGCTCGAAGCCATCGCCGCGCGCGATGTGCGGATCGAGATGCTCTCCGGCGACCGCGAACAGGCGGCCGAACGCATTGCCCGCGAGGCGGGCGTCGCCGAATGGCGCGCCGGCGTGGACCCCAGGGAAAAGGTCAGCCGCGTCGAAGCGCTCCAGGCGCAAGGCCATCGCACGCTGATGGTCGGCGACGGGCTCAACGATGCCGCGGCGCTGGCGCTCGCCCATGTCTCGATCTCGCCGGGCACGGCCGTCGATGCGACGCAGGCCGCCGCCGACATGGTGCTGCAGGGCGAGACGCTTGACGCCGATCGTCGATGCCATCGATGTCGCGCGCCAGACGCGGCGCCGCGTGCTCGAAAATTTCGCCTTCGCCGCCGCCTATAATGCGGTGGCCGTGCCGCTGGCCGCCGCCGGCCTCGTCACGCCGCTGATCGCGGCGCTGGCCATGGCCTCGTCCTCGCTGATCGTCACGCTCAATGCGCTGCGCATTCGCGCCGGGAGCAAGGGCATGACGGTTCTGGGCTTCCTGATCCCGGCCGCGCTGCTGCTCGGTCTGGGCGGCCTTCTCGCCTTTCTCTGGACCGTCAAATCCGGCCAGTACGAGGATCTCGAAGGCGCCGCCGCGCGCATCCTGATCGAGGACGAGGCCGACAAGATCGAGCCCGAGCTCCCTCCGAACCTGGGCCTAAGGCGCGTTCGTAACCCGGCCGAGCGCCGTTCCGCGCCAACCTGTCAGCAGCCACACATGATAGCGCGTCACGATGCGGCCATTGCGTTTGCGCGTCAGTGTCGCCAGCAGGCGCTCGCCCCGGAAGTCACGGGCGAGTTGTCTGGCCCGGTCGCGCCGCGGCTCGCTGACATAGAGCATCGGCTTGCGCAGCAGCAATGCGCCTGCCCTGGGCGCGGCGAGCCAGCGATAGGGCTCATTGAGTTGCACCACCGGGCTGTGATCCGGCAGGTAGAAGGCCAGCCATCCGGTCGGCGCATAGCTCGTGGTGGCCACCGCCGCTGCGCCGGTCTGCGTTCGTAGCGCCGCAATCTCATCGGCCACGGGTTGGAAGCCGCTGGCCAGAAGGCGTGCGGTCGGATCGCGCATCGGCACGAATCCGGTCAGCGCCTGTCCATAGGCGACAGCCAGAAACAGCAGCGCCACGGCCGCCGCCCAGCGTTTGGAGAACCGCACCAGCCGCTCCGTCCAGCCTGCGCCGTCACTGTGGAGCGCGGCGGCGGCAGCGGCCATGGCGAAGGCGGGATAGAGAAAGCTCGGCCAATTGCCCTGCACCCGCGCATGCAGCGCATGTTCGGCAAA
Source organism: uncultured Pseudomonadota bacterium (assembly GCA_963822185.1). Lineage (GTDB taxonomy): Bacteria > Pseudomonadota > Alphaproteobacteria > Micropepsales > Micropepsaceae > Rhizomicrobium. The sequence continues at coordinate 48,678 of CAWGGT010000026.1, read as the reverse complement.
GAACAGGGCGGAGGGCACGAACAGCGCCGTCAGCAGAACCGAATGCCGCCGCCACAAACCCACCGTGCCCAGAACGAAGATGAAGGGCGTCGCCAGCGCAATCTGTCCGGCCAGGAACTCGCCGAGGTAATGCGGCGCGAAATGCCCGGCGCCGGCTTTGCCGAACTGGAAGCGGAACGAGATCCAGTCATGGCTGGCATTCCACCAGATCACCGGCGCGAACAGAACAAGCGCCAGCGCGCCGCCCAAATAGGGCCATGGCGTCGCGATCCAGCGCCGTCCCTCACCCGTGAAAAACAGCCAGCAGAGCGCGCCGATCCCCAGAAATGCCGCGGTGTATTTCGACAGCAGCGCAAAACCACCAGCTGCGCCCACGGCCAGCCACCAGCGGCCGTCATCTGTCTCCCGCAGTTTCGCCAGCGCCCAGACGAACAGCGCCGCGGCGAACATCAGCGGTGCGTCCGGCGTTGCCGTCATGGTCTCGACGGTGGCCATCAATGTCAGATTGAAGAACAGGGCCGAAAGCGCGCCGGCGCTTCTCGCTGCCGAACAGGATCGCGCCGCCGCGCCACACCGCCCAGCTCGCGCCCGCCGAAAACAGCAGCGGCACGATGCGCACGCCGAATGCCGTGTCGCCGAACAGCAGTGTGCCGGCGCGGATCGCATAGGCGATGACCGGCGGATGATCGTAATAGCTGAGGGCCAGATGTTTCGACCACAGCCAGTAATAGGCTTCGTCGAAGGAGAGCGGCAGTACCGCCGCCACCGACAAAGCGCAGCGCGATCAGCGCCGCAACGGCGAGCGCCATGCCGCGCGCGCCGCGCAAAGCCGTCCGGCAATCTCACCGCGTGCGCCAGACGAAGCGGCTCGACATCGAGTAGTTCCACAAGGCCGCCCATCAGCGCGCCGGCCAAGCCCGCGGCCCACCAGATCGGGCGCTCGGAATAGAGCCAGGCGGCCAGCCCCACATTGGCGAGCGCGCCGGCCGCGCCGATCACGCAGAAGCCGGCAAAGCCCTTCAGCATGGCCAGCGCCGCGCAGGCGCCGGTCGCGATAGGTCAGAAGATTGTTGAGCACGAAATTGTTGCCCATGGCGATGAAGGTGGCGAGCGCCTGCGCGGCCGGAAAGGCGAGGCGCGCCGCGATCAAGCCCGCCTTCAGCATCAGAAGATGCACGCCCAGCCCGGTCGTGCCCACCAGCGCGAAAATGAGAAAGCGCGGAGTGACGACGCCGAAGCTCAGTTTGGACAGGAGAAGGCCGATGAATTCCAGCCCGATGCGCACGTCGAACTTGCTCTCGCCGGCGAAGCGCGTGCGGAAGCTGTAGGGCTCCTCGGCAATGCGCAAATCCGGGCCCGCTGTGGTCGCGATGTCGAGCAGGATCTTGAAGCCCTCGGGCTGCAGCGCGGCGGCATGGGCTTCGACGATCTCGCGCCGCAGCATGAAGAAGCCGCTCATGGGATCGGACAGCTGTCGTGCCGAGCAGGCGCTGGGCTGCATCGTTGGCGATCCGGCTGAGGGTCCCGCGCGTCTTGCCGAAGGCCGCGGCATCGCCGCCCTCGACATAGCGTGTGCCGACGACGAGGTCGGTCTCGCCCGCTTCGAGCTGCGCCAGCATCTTGGCCAGCAGCGTTTCGTCATGCTGCAGATCGCCATCCATCACGGCCACGAAAGGCGCGCTGGAAGAGAGAATGCCCTCGATGCAGGCCCCGGCCAGGCCCCGGCGCGCGACACGCCTGAGGCAGCGTATCCGTCGGTTCGCGGCGCCCAGCGCCTTGGCGGCGGCGGCGGTGCCGTCCGGCGAATCGTCGTCGACGACGATGATTTCCCACTGTGTGTGGGGCAGGGCGCGGGCGACCCGCTGCACCAGCTCGGCGATATTGCGGGCCTCGTTGAAGGTCGGGATGATGATGGACAGTTCCGGCGGGGCACCGAGATCGGCTCCGGGCTCGGTCTGTGGCGGCGATATGGCCGTCGCGACGGGGGAAATGGACATGCGAATGCGACCCAATAGAACGCGGAATATGCCCTGCGCGTGCCTGGTTCGCGCCATGAAACGGCAGCCGGGCCCCTTGCGGCGGCGCAAATGCCGCGCGACGGAAGGGTGCCGGTATGCGATACAGACAGGGTGACCATAGGCGCGTCAAGCTTGGGCCGATTGTGCGCCGCGATTGCGAGTTGGTATGGCCCGGCGCAGATGTGGGTTACCGAACGGTATATTCCACGTCACGAGGCGCCGCGTAATATTTTGCCGGACGATGGGCATCCGCGGAAAAGCGGGGGATCGGGTGCCGCCAACAAGGGTGACGAATGAAAATCCTGCTTGTCGAAGACGATCGTGACACCGCTGCCTATATCGGCCGCAGCCTCAAGGAACATGGCCATGTCGTGAACCAGGCTGAGACGGGCCGCGACGGGCTCTTCATGGCGACCGGCGAGCCCTATGATGTGCTGGTCATCGATCGCATGCTGCCGGGCATGGATGGGCTGGCGCTCGTCAAGGCGCTGCGCAGCGCCGAGGTCAAGACGCCGGTCCTGTTCCTGACGACCATGGGCGGCATCGACGACCGCGTCGAAGGCCTCAATGCCGGCGGCGACGATTATCTCGTCAAGCCTTTCGCCTTTTCCGAACTCCTGGCGCGGCTGCAGGCGCTGTCCCGCCGTCCGCCCATGTCCGAGGCGCGCACGGTGCTGCAGATCGGCGATCTCGAAATGGATCTCTTGAAGCGCAGCGTCACCCGCGGCGGCGAGAGCATCGATCTGCAACCGCGCGAATTCCAGCTTCTCGAATTCCTCATGCGCCATGCCGATCAGGTGGTCACGCGCACCATGCTGCTCGAAGGGGTGTGGGAATTCCATTTCGATCCCAAGACCAATGTGGTCGAGACGCATATCAGCCGCTTGCGCTCCAAGCTCGATCGCGGCCGCGATCACGAGCTGATCCATACCATCCGCGGTTCGGGATACAGTCTGCGTGCGCCCGCCTAGGATCGTCCGCACGGCGAGCTTCAAGCTCGCCGCACTCTATGCGCTGATCTTCGGCGTATCGGTGATCGTGCTTGCGGCCGTCGTCTATGTGATCTCGACCACCGCGCTCGACCGGCAGACCCGCGCCCGCATCCATTCGGAGTCGCGCGAGCTGATTCAAGAATACCGGGCCGGCGGGCTCGATCACCTGCTGTCGGTGATCCGCGCACGGCAATTGGGCCGTCTCGTCGGCGGTCTCGATTACACGGTCTATGACGGCGCCGGCCATCGCATCTACGGCACGCTGCCGCATGTGGCCACGGCCGCCGGCTGGAGCCAGATGACCGGCCCGCCCGACGGCGACGAGCCCCAGGGCGAACTCGAACGCCTCATCGTCTATTCGGTGCCGCTCAATCATGGCTATTGGCTGATGATCGGCGACGATATCGGCAAGGTCGAGGCGGTCGGCCGGCTCATCATGACGACCTTCGGCTCGGCGCTGGTGTTGATGATCCTGTTCGCGGCGGCCGGCGGCATCGCGCTCTCGCATCGCCTTTCTCGGCCGCGTCGATGCCATCACCCGCACGGCCGAGGCCATCATCGGCGGCAATATCCAGCGCCGCATCCCCTTGCGCGGCACGGCCGACGATCTCGACCGCCTCGCGGCCACGCTCAACCGTATGCTCGACCGCATCACCACGCTGATGGAATCGCTGCGCCAGGTCTCCAGCGACATCGCCCATGATCTGCGCACACCGCTGGGCCGCATGCGCCAAACGCTCGATGAAGCGCGCAGCAACGCCCGTACGACGGAAGATTACGAGAAGGCCGTCGATCGCGCATTGGGCGAGGCCGATGGGCTGCTCGAAACCTTTGCCGCACTGCTGCGCATTGCCCAGATCGAATCGGGTAGCCGCCGTGCCGGGTTCCGCACCCTCGATCTGTCGGCGCTCGTCAGCTCGATCGGCCAGACCTTCGCCCCGGTTGCCGAGGACGAGGGCCGCAACCTCGACCTTGATGTGACAGGCGGGATCACGATCGAGGGCGACCGCGAATTGCTCACCCAGATGCTGGCCAATCTGATCGAGAATGCGATCCATCATGCCGGCGCCGGAGCGCATATCGCGCTTGGGCTCACCGCCAATAGCGCCGGCGCGCAGCTCTGCATCTGCGACAACGGCCCCGGTATTCCGCCGGAAGAACGCGCCAATGTGCTGCAGCGTTTCTATCGGCTGGAGCGCAGTCGTACCCATCCCGGCAATGGCCTCGGTCTCGCTCTAGTTGCGGCCATTGTCGAGTTGCATGGCGCCCATCTGGAGCTCGAGGACAATGCACCGGGTCTTCGCGTGGCGATCCGTTTTGCGTTGCCTCCACCGGCCGCGGAGGGCGCCGCGGCGACGGAATCCAGATCCGGCTTCGGTGCGGCCGATCCGCTGCCGGAGTCCGGCTGAGATACTCTTTGATGCCGATCAAGGAGGGGACTGGTCTTCTGCCTCACTCTGGCGGTGGCACAGGCGCCCGGCTAGGCGCATCAGGAGGTAGCCATGAATGTCGACCGTATGGTTTTCATCTTTGCCGGGATCGTGATCCTTGTCAGCATCGCGCTTACCTTGCTTTACAGCAATTGGTGGCTGCTGCTGACGGCCTTTGTCGGCGTGAACATGATTCAGGCCGGGTTCACGAAGGTCTGCCCCGCGGCCTTCATCTTCAAGACCCTCGGCGCCAGGCCCGGAAACGCCTTCGATTGAGCTAAGGATTGCCATCCGTCCTGCGGCGGATGAACTTCACCGCTTCCATCCCCGCCGCGGCCAGCGCGGTCGCCAGTGCGATGCGCGCGAAGTCGCCGGCGGCGAGTGGGGCGAACCCAAACGTCTCGCGCAAATAGCTGACATTCAGAATCGCGGTCAGAAGCAGCGTCGCCGCGCCGACCACGGCCCACAGCGCCCTATTCGGCCGCCACAGGCTCTCGATCAGCGAGTGTGTCCAGGAGCGGTTGGTCAGCACCAGGAAAATGTTGGTGGCGACCAGCGTGACGAAGGCGATGGCGCGCGCCGCATCGCCGCTCTCGCCCGCCGCCAGCGCCGTGCCGAACGCGCCCAGCACCGCCACCAGCGCGACGATCCCCTGCAAGGCGCCGAAAACGATCTCATGGCGTCCGAACAGGGGCGCGCTGGCCGCATGCGGCTTTTGCCGCATCAAATCGTGGCCTTCCGGCTCGTTCTCGAACACCAGCGAGCACATCGGATCGATGATGAGTTCCAGAAACACGATATGCACCGGCGTGAACACGATGGGCCAGCCGACGATCAGCGGCACCAGCGCCAGGCCCGCGATCGGAATGTGCACGGCCAGGATATAGGACAGCGCCTTGCGCAAGTTTGCGAAGATGCGCCGGCCGTGCCGGATCGCCGTCACGATGGATTCGAAGGCGTCGTCGAGCAGCACGATGCGAGGCGGCCTCGCGCGCCACATCGGTGCCGCGCCCGCCCATGGCAATGCCGATGCTGGCGGCCTTGAGCGCCGGGGCATCGTTGACGCCGTCGCCCGTCATCGCCACCACCTCGCCCGCCGCCTTGAGCGCGGTGACGATGCGCAGTTTCTGTTCGGGCCGCACGCGCGCGAACACCTGAATATCCTCGATGCGGGCCGCCAGCTGGGCATCGTCGAGCGCCGCAATCTCGGCGCCGGTCATCACGCCATTGGCGCCATCGATGCCGGCGGCCTCCGCAATGGCCTTGGCCGTCGCCGGATAATCGCCCGTGATCATGACGACGCGGATGCCGGCCCGCCGGCATTCGGCCACCGCCGCCGGCACGGCCTCGCGCAGGGGATCGGCAAGCCCGACAAGGCCGCGCAACGTCAAGGCGAAGCCATGCGGATCGTCGGGCAGGGGGCCGTCGTGATGCGCCTCCGCCACGCCCAGCACGCGCAAGCCGCGCGCAGCCATGGTTTCGGCTTCCGCGAGCAGCGCCGCGCGAGCATCGCCATCGAGGCGGCACAGATCGGCGATGGCTTCCGGCGCGCCCTTGGCCGCCACGCGACCGACATCCCAGACATGGGTCACGGCCAGAAGCTCACCCGTCAGATCATATTCGCGCAGGATCTCGCCTTGCCCGGCCTGCGGAGCCAAGCGATGAAAGGCCTGTTCCATCGGATCGACGGGCGCGGGCTGGCTTGCCAGCGCTCCGGCTTCCACCAGCGTGCGCATGGCCGGATCGGCGGGCGCTTCATCGCCTGTTACGGACACCTCGCGGCCGTCCGCCCAGAGCGCGGCGATGGCCATGCGATTGACGGTCAGGGTGCCGGTCTTGTCGGTGCACAGCACGGTTGCCGATCCCAGCGTTTCGATGGCGGCGGCCCGGCGGGTCAGCACGCTGTGGCGTGACAGCCGCCAGGCCCCCAGTGTCAGGAACACCGTCAGCACCACCGGGATTTCCTCCGGCAGCATCGACATGGTGATGGTGATGCCGGCCAGCCCGGCCGCCAGCCAGTCGGCTGTGCGCAAGCCCTGGAACAGGATCACCAGCGCGGCGACGAGCCCGCCCAGCAGCGCCATCACCCGGGTCAGGCGATAGGTCATGCGATGCAGCCGCGTCTTCTCGAATTCGATATTGACGGTGGCCTTGCCGATGCGGCCGATTTCCGATTGCGCGCCCGTCGCATCGATCATGGCGAGGCCATGGCCGCGCACGATCAGCGCCCCCGAATAGATGCGTGTCTCGTCTTCGCCTCCGCCGGGCCGTTTCGCCACGGGCACGGATTTGCCGGTGATGAGGGATTCGTCGATGGCGAGGTTCGCCGCCTCGATCACCGCGCCGTCGGCGGCCACGCGGTCGCCCTCTTCCAGCACGAGAAGGTCGCCCGGCACGACGTCCCGCCCGGCGATACGCGCGCGTTCGCCGTCGCGGATCACCAGCGCGCGCGGGCTGGTGAGATCGCGCAGCGATTCGAGCACGCGCTCGGTTTTCTGTTCCTGATAGACGATGAGCCCGATATTGGCGCAGGCCAGCCCCGTCAGCAGCGCCGCTTCATGGATGTCGCCGAGGGCGAAATAGATCAGGCTTGCGGCCACCAGCAGCAGAAGCAGCGGCTCGCGCAACGCTTCGAGGGCGATGCGGCCAAGCGTGCGCCGCTTTGCGCCGGGCAGCGCATTGGCGCCATAGCTCTTGAGCCGTGCCGCGGCTTCGGCGCCGTGTCAGTCCCGTGTGCATGATGCCGGCACGCCGTCTCACCCGTGCCTGTCTAGCCGATCCAGCGGATCTGCGGCTTGTCCCGTTCGACCGGCGACCCCCGCGAATTCGGGATGGCCGACAATGATCGGCGCCACGGGCAGGCAATCGGCGTCGAGACCGAGCGCGGCCTTGCCCTCCGGCAGCTGCAACCAGCTCTGGGCAAAGCCGATCCAGCAGCTGCCGAGACCATGGGCCACGGCCGCCAGCATCAGGTTTTCGGCGGCCAGCGCACAATCCTCGATGCCCCAGGCGCGCTCGCGCACGGCCGAGATCAGGATCAGGGCGGGCGCGTGATAGAAGATCTGGAAGTCGGGATCGCGCAGAGTTTCGTCGAGTTGATCTTCGCCGTCATCGGGCGGCAGATGCTCGAGCAGATGCCGCTTGGCGCCGCGCGAGACGCGATCGAGCAGCCTCTGGTCGCGCACAACCGTAAACCGCCAGGGCTGGCGGTTCATGGCGCTCGGGGCCTGGATGGCGGCTTCGATCAGCGCTTCGATCAATTCGTCCCGCACCGGCTCGGTCTTGTAGGCGCGGACCGCGCGGCGGCGATAGATCGCGTCCATGATCTGCATGACGGCCTCCAGCCCTGGGTGCGGGCTAAGCATCGGAGCTGGCGGGGCGATATCGTGTTGATCTGCCTCAATCCTGGGCCATGCGGGTGAGGCGGCAGCCAGAAGGGCGCGGCCGTCTAGGGCAGGTCGCTTTCATACTGCTCCGGGTCGTAACCCAGCGCGGCCAGGCCGTCGGCCAGGAAATCGCCCAGAAGCGGCATGCCGAGCAGATAGGCCGCGGTGCGCTTGTTGTGCGCCCGGCGTGCCTCGGCGTGGAGATCGGTCCAGTCCGCTTCGCTGTTGCCGGGCTCGCGGCCCAGCCATGCCAGCGTCACCAGATCGATCTGTTCGTCGATATCGAGATCGTTGATGAAGCTGACGAGCTCTTCCTGAACCGGATCGTCGGGATTGTCTTCGAGCACCGATATCATCTTGTCGTCGGTGGCGTCCGAACTGTCGCCCGGATCGGTCAGCACATCCTTGGCGTCGAATTCCTTGGCCTTGACGATGATATACGCGACTTTCTCGGGTGAAATGGTCAGTGCGGGGTTCGCGGTCATGGCGCCCGTTCCGTTGATTCCAATGTGCCGGCACTGGCGGGAAGATTAGGCGCGCGATGCCGGGGCGCGCTTGATCTGGCGCAAGCGCTGGCGCGGATCACACGACATACTCTTTTCGTATGACGGCACCGGTAATCTCACCGGTCTTGGCGTTGCGGTAAATCAAAGAGTGCCGGGGGTCGGGGACTATTCTCTCTGAACGGTCGGCGCGGCGCGCGTTGCGACCCGAAGCGGCGAAAGCTCTGAGACTCCAGCCAGCCCCTCCCTCGTCTCGGGTTTTCGCCGCTTCTACTCTCTCCCCCTCACGACAAACGAAGCATCGCCCGCACGATCCCGTGGCTATCCGGGTGTGGCCGGATGGTGAAGCCGAGCTCGCGGCAGAGCGCCAGCATGCGCGTGTTCTCTTCCAGCACATCGCCCTCGATTTCGCGCGTGCCGCGTGTCTTCGCGCAGGCGATCAGCCGGTCCATCAACAGGCGGCCGAGCCCGCGTCCCTTCAAATTGCTCAGCACCGAGATCGCGAATTCGGCGCGGATATTGTCCGGATCGGTGGAGATGCGGCTGACGCCCACGAGGTCGCCCGTCTTGCGGTCGATCAGCACGAACGCCATTTCGCGGTCGTAATCGATCTGCGTCAGACGCGCGAGCAGCACCGGCGGCAGCTCGCGCATCGGCGTGAAGAAGCGCAGGCGCACATCCTCGGGCGAAAGCTGTTCGAACATATGCTCCAGCGCCGGGCCGTCCTCGGGGCGGATGGGGCGCAGCAGCATGTCGCCCATGCCCTCGATATGCTCGATATGTTCGAGTTCCTTGGGATAGGAGGGGATGGAGAAGCGCTGGCTCCGCGCTCCGGCTTCCGCCTTCACCAGCCGCACCCGCGCATCGAGTGCGATCACGCCGTTGGCGTCGGCCAGCAGCGGATTGATGTCGAGTTCGGCGATCTCGGCGAAATCGGCGACGAGTTGCGACAGCCGCACCAGTGTCAGCGCGATGGCGTCAATGTCGGCCGGCGGCACATCGCGATACCCCAGAAGCTGCTTCCAGACGCGCGTGCGGCTCATCATCTCGCGCGCCAGCGTCAGGTTGAGCGGCGGCAGGGCGAGCGCCTTGTCGTCGATCACTTCGGCCGCCGTGCCGCCGCGCCCGAACAGGAGGAACGGGCCGAACTGCCTGTCGACCGCCATGCCCAGGATCAGTTCGCGCGCATCTGTGCGCTGGATCATCTCCTGCACGATGAAGCCTTCGATCTTCGGCCTCGGGCGCGGCCTTGTTCACGCGCAGCGCGCATGGCTTCGGCCGCCTTCTCCACGGCCTCGGGCGAGGACAGGCCCAGGATCACGCCGCCGACATCGGATTTGTGGGTGATGTCGGGCGAGAAGATCTTGAGCGCGATCTTGCCGCCGAGCTCGCGCGCATAGTCCGCGGCTTCGGCTTCATTGGCCACGATCTTCGAACGCACATTGGCGATGCCATAGGCATCGAGCAAGGCGTGCACATCCGGCTCGTCCAGCCAGCCTTCGCCCTTGGCGAGCGACGTCTCGATGATCTTGCGTGCAGCAGCTTCATCGGGCGTGAAGTCTTCGGGCAGCGAGGGCGGGACTTCCATCAGATTCTTCTGGCCGCGATTGTAACCGACCAGATAGGAGAAGCCGCGGATCGCCTTGTCGGGCGTGTCATAGGCGGGGATGCCGGCGGCCGCGAAAATGCCATGCGCCTCTTCGGCCGTGTCCGATCCCAGCCAGCTCGCAAAGACGGGCTTGTGCTTGCCGCGCACGGTCTCGGCCACGGCCTTCGCCGCATCGACGCTGGAGGCCACGGCCACCGGGCAGTTGAGCACCAGAATGGAATCCGTCGCCGGCGTGTCCAGCAGAGCCTTCAAGGCATCGGCATAGCGCTTGGGCGAGGCATCGCCGATAATGTCGATGGGATTGCCATGGCTCCAGGTCGCCGGCAGCACCTTGTCGAGCTTCGCGCGCGTCTCGTCTTCAATCGGCGCCAGCACGCCGCCATGGTCGAGCAACGTATCGGTGGCGAGCACGCCGAGCCCGCCGCCATTGGTCACGATCAACAGCCGGTCGCCGCCCAGCCGCACGGGCCGCGCCAGTGTCTCCACCGCATCGAACACCTCGTCGAGGTCGCGCACGCGCAAGATGCCCGTGCGCAGGAAGGCCGCATCATAGATGGCATCGACGCCGGCCATGGCGCCGGTGTGCGAACTCGCTGCCTTGGCCGCGGCGGCATGGCGACCCGCCTTGATGGCGATGACGGGCTTCAGCCGCGCCGCCGCCCGCGCCGCCGAGAGGAATTTGCGCGCATTCGTGATGGTCTCGATATAGAGCAGGATCGAATGGGTGTTCGGATCCATGGCCAGGTAATCGAGCATGTCGCCGAAATCGACATCGGTCATGTCGCCCAGCGACACCAGATGCGAAAAGCCGATGCCGCGCGCGCTGGCCCAATCGAGAATGGTCGTCAGCATGGCGCCCGATTGCGCCACGAAGGCGACGCCGCCCTTCTTCGCCGGCACCGGCGCAAAGGAAGCGTTGAGCCCCGCCGCCGTCGAAAGAATGCCCAGGCAATTGGGCCCGACAACGCGCAGGAGCGAAGGCTTGGCCGCATCGAGTACGGCCTGTTCCAGCGCCTTGCCGTCGGCCGTGCCCAGTTCGTTGAACCCCGCCGTGATGACGACCGCGCCCTTGGTGCCGCGCTTGCCGAGATCGGCGACGATGCCGGGCACCGTCTTGGGCGGCGTGCAGATCACGGCGAGATCCGGCGTCATGGGAAGGCTGGCGACATCGGGATAAGCCAGCATCCCGGCGACGGACGGATGGGCCGGATTCACCGGCATGATCGGCCCATCGAAGCCGCCGGAGAGCAGATTGCGCGCCACCACATGGCCGACCGAACCCGGCCGGTTGCTGGCGCCGATCAGCGCCACGGATTTGGGATGGAACACGGCGTCGAGATTGCGGATCGACATGAATTCAGCTCTCCGGCGTTGCGGTCAGATGGTTCAGCACATCCCGGGCGATGCGCTCCGGCGTGCCGGCGGCATCGATCTTCGTCCACCCTGTCGGCGCCGCGATTTTCGCGATCTGTCTTTTGAGAACCGCCTCGGTCGCATCGGAGGCATCGCCGCTGCGCGCGCCGATGCGCTTTGCCAGTATAGCAGCATCGGCGGTCGAGCCACAGCCCGTCGAAGCGCACGCCGGCGGTTTTCGCTATTGCCGCGATCTCCATGCGCTCATCTTCGGTGCCATACACCGCATCCATGACGACAGCATGTCCGGCCTCTAATATGCGGGCGGCTGTTTCGGCCATGGCGTGGAACACGCGCGCGTTCATCTCCGGCGTATAGGCGCTTTCGGGCAGGCGCGTGGTTTCGGGAACACCCATCAAGCGCTTGCGCGTGACGTCGCTTCTCAGGATCACCGCGCCCGGCGCTGCCCCGATCTGCGGCGCCACCAGCCGCGCGATCGTGGTCTTGCCCGTGCCGGACAATCCGCCGATCACGACAAGCCGCGGCGGCGGCGGCGACAGGAAGTTGAGCGCCAGCGCCAGATAGGTCTTTCCGTCTTCAATCGCCGCCTCATTGTCTGTCGCCCGCGCGCGGCTGATGGCGACATGGGCGCGGATGCCCGCCCGGCAGGCGAGAAACAGCGGCAGCGCCGCCAGCCCATCATAATCGCCAGTGATTTCGAGATAGCGGCTCAAGAGCGCTTGCGCCAATGGCCGCGCCCCGTGGCGGATCAGATCCATGACGAGGAAGGAGAGGTCGTAGAGCACGTCGATCGAGGCGAAATCATCTTCGAATTCGATGGCATCGAACAGGGTCGGTTTGCCGTCCAGAAGAAAGACATTGTCGAGATGAAGATCGCCATGGCAGCGGCGCACGCGCCCCGCCTCGCGCCGTGCATCGAGCCGCGGGCCAAGCCGTTGCAGCATCGCTTTGCTGGCCTGCACATAAGCTTCCACATCGGCGAGGGCGAAGGGCGCATCGATCATGGTCTCGAATTCGCTCGCGTTCTCGCCGATCACGCCTGCCATGCCATCCGCGCCGCCGAATTCCGCTGCCGGCTCGGCGCTCTCATGAAAGCGGGCCACGGTTTCGGCGAGGCCCCGCATCAGCTCCGGCGTCAGCCTGCCGGCGTCGCACAACCTTCCGAACAGCGTTGCCTGATCGAAGCGGCGCATGACGACGACATGATCGCGCGCGGCAAACGCCTCATCCGGCCCGAAGCGCAATTCGCCGTCGACGCCCTGCAGGATGGAGCGCACTTCGAGATAGATTTCGGGCGCGATGCGGCGGTTGATCACCAGTTCGCGCTCGCACATTTCCTTGCGCTTCTCGGGCGTCGAATAATCCATATAGGGAAATTTGACGGCGCGCTTGAGCTTGTAGGCCATGTCGTCGATCAGGAAGACGATCGCGCCATGGGTCTCGACGCGTTCGATCTTCGCGCCGGGCAGGCCATAATGCTCCGGCCGGGACAGGAACTGGATCACAGCCTGCTGGTCATCCGTCACAATCGCGCGCGTCGTCATGGGCCGAACCTGCCACAGCCGCGGGCGCGCCGCGACCCGTTCAGAAATATTTGGCGAAAGTTGCGCGCACGGTCTCGAAGTGTCGCGCGATCACATCGGCGCGGATGCCCGGCACGATGCCGCCGAAATGGATGTGATCGAGCCGGGTGAGCCCGGAAAGCGTCGCCAGATAGGTGTCGAACAGCGCGCATTCCGCCTCCCAGGCGCCGCTTTGATGCACCCATTCGGTGGGCGCACCGGAGGCGGTGAAGCTCAGCATTTTTTTGCCGGTTAGAAGCGGGTGGTTGCCTTCGCCATTCGGCCCATAGGCAAAGCCGAAGCCGAACACGCGCTCGATATAGCCTTTCAGGATTGCCGGCGGCGTGTTGATCCAGAAGGGATAGACAAAAACGAACACATCCGCATCGCCCAGCTCCGCGCGTTCGGCCTTCACATCGTCGCCCGGCGCGAAATTCTTGCGCCCGGCGATTTCGCTCGCTTTCAGCAGCGGATCGAAGCCTATCGCATAAAGATCGCGCAGCGAGGCGGTGTGCCCCTTTGCGTTCGCCGCCTCGCAATAGGCGCGGGCGATGGACAGGGTGAAACTGTCCGGGTCGGGATGGGCCGCGATCACAGCATGTTTCATGGATTGCTTCCGCTCCTGACGCTGCGCACGCCCTCGGCCAGAAGCGCGCTCACATCAATGGCGTTGCTGGCGTGGCCGATCGTGTTCGCCGTCACGATGCGCCCGGCGCCCGCCGCCTTCAAGGCATCATAGGCGCCTTGCGCGAACACGGCATGAACGCCAACGCAAATGGCGGGTTTCATCTTGGCATCGGCCAAGTGGCCCAGCGTCTCGGCCATGGTGCGGCCGGTGGAGATGATGTCGTCCACCAGAACGGGCGTTTTCTCGCGCCAGCGCTCCACATCGGGGATGGAAACCTCGACATCGCGGTCGCCATGGCGGATCTTGGTCAGCACCAGGAAGGGCTTGCCCGCATCCCTGGCCACGGCCTCCACCCATTGCGCGCTTTCGGCATCCGGCCCCACCAGCACGGCATCGGGTACATTGTCGGCGATCCATCCGGCCATCAGCTTGGCGGCATGCATCGCGCGCGCGGGGATTTCGTAGATCTGTTCGAGGTGGTGGATGCGGTGCAGATGCGGGTCCACCGTCACCAGCCAGTCGAAGGCGCGCGAAATCAGGCCGGCGAAGATCGGCGCCGTCACGGCATCGCCATCCTCGAAATGCCGGTCCTGCCGCATATAGGCGAGATAGGGCGCCACCAGTCCCACACCGCTGGCGCCCAGTTCGCGTGCGGTCTGGGCGGCGAAGGCCAGCGCCAGGAATTTCGCATCCGGCCGGTCGAGCGTGCAGACGAGGATCACCGCGCGCCCTGCCACGTCATCGGCAAAGCGCAGATGCGCCTCGCCATCGGGGAAGTGGCGAAGCTCCAGCCGGCCGACATCGGCGGCCAGCGCCGCGGCCAGCCGCGCCGTCATGTCGTCATTGCCGGGCAGGGCGAAAAGCAGCGCGCTCATTGGATCGCGATCCCCACAATGTCGAGATTGCCGAGCGCATAGTTCAGCGCATAGGCCAGTTCGCCCGGTGCCTCGGAATGGATTGTATAGGTCGGCTCGCCCTCGACGATGCGGTCGCCGATGCGCACATGGATTTCGACGCCAGCCGCCCGATCGTCCGGCGCGCCCGCCAGCTTTGCCACTTTGGACAGGCGGCGATTGTCGATGCGGTCGATCATGCCGGTGCGGTCGGCCACCATCACGTGGCGATGCTCGGCCACAGGCGGAGTGCGCATGCCGCCCTGCGCTTCGCAGATGGCCTGGAACTTGTGCCAGGCCTGACCGCTGGAGAGGATATGGGCGGCCAGCGTATGGCCATCGCCATCCTGCGCCGCGCCGCCCATTTCGAGAAGATTGCCGGCCAGCACCACCGCATGATCGCGCAGATCGGCGGGCGCATCCGGTGCGCGCTGCAGCACGGCCAGCACGTCGCGCGCTTCGAGCGCCGGGCCGATGCCGCGGCCCACAGGCTGGGTGCCGTCCGATTGCACCGTGCGCACATGAAGCCCGAAGGCGCGCGCGACTTCGGTCAGGCTGTGGGCGAGGCTCTCGGCGGCTTCATGGCTGCGGACCTTCGCGGTCGGCCCCACCGGCAGATCGAGCACCAGATGGGTTGAACCGGCTGCGATCTTCTTCGACAGGATCGAGGCGACGAGCTGTCCCTCGGCATCGAGATCGAGCACGCGCTCGACGCGGATCAACACATCGTCGGTCGGCGACAGCTTCACCGCCCCGCCCCAGACGATGCAGCCGCCTTCCTGCTCCACGACCTTGCGCATCTTCTCGATGCTGAGTTCGACCGGTGCCAGCGTTTCCATCATGTCCGCGGTGCCGGCGGGCGAGGTGATGGCGCGGCTGGAGGTTTTGGGAATCGTCAGCCCCGCCGCCGCCACCATGGCCACGACCAGCGGCGTGGTGCGATTGCCCGGCAGCCCGCCCACGCAATGCTTGTCGACGATCGGCGTGCGGCCCCAATCGATGCGTTCGCCGACATCCACCATGGCGCGCGTCAACCCGGTCATCTCTTCGAGGTCGAGCGAATTGGCCGCGCAGGTGGTGATGAAGGCCGAGAGGTCGATATTCGTGTAACGGCCGGACGCGATGTCGTGCACGATTTCCCGGAAGGCGTGGTCGCCCAGCCTGTGGCCATAGACCTTGCTGCGCACATGGCTGAAGGATTCGAGTGGCGGGGGATGGCTCACAGTGACCGGGCTTCCGCGGTTGAGCTTCAGCTTGGCCCAGGGATATTCGCTGAGGCCGATCTCGCCATCGCCCAGCATGTCGGCCGCCACGACATAGAGCGTCGCCACGATGGAGGTGCTGCCGTGTGTAACGAGCACGCTGTTCTGCGAGGAGAAGCCTTCCGAGCGGCAGACATGGCAGTCGGCGCGCATATAGACATGGGCTTCGTGCAGCGTCTCGATGCCCATGCGGCGGGCGGCCAGCCGGTTATGTCCGTTGGCCGGCGCCACGCGGCGCACGGCCTGCTCGGATTTGGCGTTCATGCGAGATCGACTTCCTGGCGATGTTCGGGCGCGCTCACGCTCCAGCCCAGTTCTTCATGGATGCGCAGGCGCAGCGCATCGGCCGCCTCCGGCTCGCCATGGACGACGAAGGTGTGCTTGGGCGGGCGCTTGAAATTTCCGAGCCAGCCCATGGTCTCGTCGGCATCGGAATGGGCCGAGAGCATGTCGAGATCGGCGATCTCGGCGCGGATCGGCACATATTGGCCGTGGATCTTCACCGCTTTCGCGCCGGCCAGCAGTTTGGCGCCGCGCGTGCCGCCGGCCTGGTAGCCCGCGAACATGATCAGGCTGCGGCGGTCGGGGCCATAGGCCTTGAGGTGATGCAAGACGCGCCCACCCGTCGCCATGCCGCTGGCCGAGATGATGACCTTGGGCATGGCCGCGCGGTCCAGCTCCTTGGATTCGTCCGGCGTGTGCACATAGGTCGCCACGTTGAAGGCCTCGTCCGTCTCGGCCTTGCTCATCTTGTGGTCGTCGGGATGGGCCTCGAAGATGTTGCTGGCGTTAATCGCCATCGGGCTGTCGAGGAAGACCGGAACGTCGGGAATGCGCTTGGCCTTCTTCAAGCGATGCAGATAGACGAGCAGCATCTGCGCCCGGCCCACGGCGAAGGACGGGATGACGACCGTGCCGCCGCGCCCGGCCGCGCGCCCGATGGCTTCGGCCAGCATGTCCTCGGGATTCGCGTCGCCATGTTTGCGATTGCCATAGGTCGATTCGACCAGAAGGTAATCGGCCTCTTCCACCGGCTCAGGCGGGAACATGGTGGGATCGTTGGGCCGGCCCAGATCGCCCGAGAACACGATTTTGGTGCCGTTCGCATCGAGCGCGATCACGGCGGCGCCGAGAATGTGGCCGGCGCGCAGGAAGCGCGCCTCCACACCGTCCCACAGCCTTTGCGGCTTGTGGAACGGCACTGGTGCGAAGCTCTTCAGCGCGTTGCGCGCATCGTTCTCGGTGTAGAGCGGCAGTGCCGGCTTGTGCCTGGAAAAGCCGTGGCGGTTGGCGAAGTCGGCATCCTGCTCCTGCAGATAACCGCTGTCGGGCAGCAATATCTTGCACAAATCGGCGGTCGCCTCGGTGCAGGTGATCTTGTGCCTGTAACCGTTCTTGATCAGCAGCGGCAGATAGCCGGAATGATCGAGATGGGCATGGGTCAGCAGCATGCCATCGATACTCGACGGCGCCACCGGCAGCTGCGCCCAGTTGCGCAGGCGCAATTGCTTGTAGCCCTGGAACAATCCGCAATCGACCAGAAGCCGCTTGCCGTCGATGTCGAGAAGGTATTTCGAGCCGGTGACAGTGCCGACGGCTCCGAGGAATGTGAGTTTGATGGTCATTTGGTTTCGGCCCGGTCTGCCTTCACCTTGTAACGCGGGCGAGGCCGGCGGGGGAACCGCCTCATGGCCGATGCCCCTGCCGCCCGCATGTGAAGTCGCCGTTCAGGCTCCCTTCAATTTGATCTTGCTTGAGGCGGTCAGCCCCTCCTCATTCCCGGTCGGAATGCAGGGCGAGCCTAGGTCCGCCGGCTCGGCGGCAAACTGACTTGGGTCAATTTCTGGAGCAGAATTCAGGCTTCGTCTGTGGCAGGCTTGGCCTTGGCACCGTGGCACTGCTAAATTGAATCGGTGACCAAATCGATCGGGCTATGGACCAGAAGACGAGCGTGGCGCTGACCGGCGCGGACCGCGAAATTCTCTTTCGAACCGTCATCGAAACAGCCGTTGACGGCATCATCGTCATCGACGAGCGCGGCAAGATGCTGCTGGTAAACTATGCGGCGGAGCGCCTGTTCGGCTACACGCCGGATGAGGTGCTAGGGCATAATGTCTCGATGCTGATGCCTGAGCCCTATCGCGGCCAGCATGACGGCTATATTGAGCGTTATCTCGCCGAAGGCGGCGCGCGCATCATCGGCATCGGCCGCGAGGTTCCGGCGCTGCGCAAGGACGGCTCCACCTTTCCCATGTATCTGTCTGTCGGTGAGGGCTGGCTGGGTCCGATGCGAATCTTCCTGGGCATCATCCACGACCTGACCGAGCGCAGGGCGCGGGAAAGCGAGGTTCACCAGCTTCAGAGCGAGCTCCAGCACGCGCTGCGTCTGACGGCCATGGGCCAGCTCTCCAGCGCGCTTGCCCACGAGCTCAACCAGCCGCTGACGGCGGTGATGAACTATATGAACGCCGCCCGCCGCGGGCTCCAGTCCTCCGCCGATCCGGCGGCCGGACGGGCCCTCGAGCTTCTGGACAAGGCGGTGGCGCAGACCGGCCGCGCCGGCCAGATCATCCGGCGCCTGCGCGAGTTCATCGAGAAGAAGGAGCCCGACCGCAGCCTGGAGGATTTGAACGCCTCGGTGGAAGAAGCCGTGGCGCTGGGCCTGGTCGGTGCCGCGGACAATGACGTCGAGATCGAGACCAGCCTCGAACCCGGCCTGCCGCAGATCCTGTTCGACCGGATCCAGATCCAGCAGGTCGTGGTCAATCTCCTGCGCAACGGGGTCGAGGCGTTGGCGGCGGACGGGGCGCGCAAAATTGCGATCACCACCACGCGCACGGGCGGCGGTTTTGTCGAGATTGCGGTGTGCGACAGCGGCCCGGGCATCGCCCCCGATGTTGAGGCCCGCCTGTTCCAGCCCTTCGCCACCACCAAGACGCGCGGGCTGGGCATGGGCCTGTCGATCTGCAAGGGAATTGTCGAGGCCCATGGCGGCCGGATATGGATGGCCCCGAATCCGGGCGGGGGCACCCAGTTCCGCTTCAGCTTGCCGGTGCCCGAAAGCGCGGAGGGCTGACATGGCAGATGGGATCACCATCTTCGTGGTCGACGATGACGAGGCTGTGCGGGGTTCGCTCCAGGCCCTGCTCGAAGCCGAGGGGTTTGTGGCCCGGACCTTCGAATCGGCCGGGGCGTTTCTGGCCAGCGATGCGTCTGGTCTGCCGGGCTGCCTGATCGCCGATATCCGCATGCCGGATATGGACGGGCTGGCGCTGCAGGAGGAGCTGGTTCGCCGCAAGGCGCCGCTGCCCGTGATTGTGGTGACCGGCCATGGCGATGTGCCGCTGGCGGTTCGGGCCATGAAGGCCGGGGCCATCGACTTTCTGGAAAAGCCCTATGACGAGGCCGTGCTGCTGGGCTCCATCCGCCGGGCTCTGAGCGAGGCCCAGGAGGCCTCCGAGCGTGCCGCGGCGGCCCAGGAGACGGTCGAGCGCCTCGCCAGCCTGACCGAGCGCGAGCGTCAGGTTCTGGAATTGTTGACCGCCGGGCGGCCCAACAAGGTGATCGCCTATGAACTGGATATTTCTCCCCGGACCGTGGAAATCCACCGCGCCCGGGTGATGGAGAAAATGCGTGCCAAGAGCCTGGCCGAGCTGGTGCGCATGGTGGTCGCCGCCCAGGGGGAGCCGGGCGAATCCGGGCGCTAAGCACAATTACGTATTTTTCAAACGGAAACAGCCACCTAGGCTAATAGTCGGGAAGCTGGGTTGGCGCCGGTTCGGGAGATGGTGGGGGAAACCCGCCGTTGATGCCGCGGTCGCCGTGCGAATGGTTTTGAATCCAATGAGTCAGAACGACACTGTTTGCATCGTGGATGACGACGAGGCAGTGCGCGATTCCATGCGCATTCTGGTCGAATCCTATGGCCATCGCGTGCGCGACTATCCCTCCGCCATGGCCTTCCTGAGCGACCAGGACGGGTTGGAGCCGAGTTGCCTGCTGCTCGACCTGCACATGCCCGGCATGGACGGGCTGGAGCTCGTCGAGCTTCTGCGCCGCCGTCATATCCAGACGCCGGCCATCATCGTCACCGGCCGGCGTGAATTCGCTGCAGATGCAGCGGGTTCGGGATGCCGGCGTGATGGCGCTGCTCAACAAGCCCGTCGCCGACGAGGAGCTGCACTCCTGGATCGAACAGGCCCTGCACCCGGACCATCCACCGGCCAGTTGACGGGCAGGACGTCCGCAATTCGCGCGAGGTATTGAAGCCGCGGTGCCGGTGGCCTCGCCATCTCTTGCGCGCGGGTGGCGGATCGTTGTCGCGGCTCCCGCGTTATCACTTCGTACTGGCGATATCTGCCTGCAGTGATGTGCATTTCAGGGACGTGAATTTCTGTGCTTTCCGGCCGCCGGATTTCAGGCCGATGGACCTACGCAAAACCCCTTACGGGGAACTCCTAATTTTCCCGGAGGGGCCGGCATTGCACTCTCTGGCCATCGAGATAGATACCCCGGTTGGGAAGGGCACCACCATGACGCAGGTTCAGACTCCGCAAGCAGCCATTCGTGCAGCCGCAAACACCGTTCAATTGCGTCGGGCCCCGTCCCAGGACGATGCGCTATACGCCCTGCAGTCGGTCAGCACGACCTCGCGCTTCGGCCGCAATCAGACAATCTTCAACGAAGGCGATGATGCGCGCTACTCCTACAAGATCCTCGAAGGCGGTGTGCGGCTGTGCAAGGTGCGCTCCGACGGCCGCCGGCAGATCGCCGAATTCCTTCTGCCGGGCGATATGTTCGGGTTCGAAGTCGGTGACGAGCATTCGCTGACGGCCGAAGCGCTGGGCGATGTCGTGCTGATGCGCTGTTCGCGCAGCCAGGTCGAACGCCTCTCCGATGAATTGGTCGATGTGCGCCGCAAGCTGATGTTGCTGCTGCGCCGCGAACTCACCGCCGCCCAGGATCATCTGGTGATGCTCGGCCGTCAGACCGCGAAGGAGCGCGTGGCCTCCTTCCTGCTTCTGCTGGCCGAACGCAACGATGCCGAAGACGGTGTCGCCCTCGATTTGCCGATGGGCCGTCAGGACATCGCCGATTATCTTGGCCTGACCATCGAGACGGTCTGCCGCGCGCTGACCGATCTCAAGAAGGATGGTCTGATCGCGATCCCGAACCGTCATCAGGTCGTGATCCGCCGCCTCGGGGCGCTGGAGCTGGTGGCCGAGGGCGACGACGCCTGAACTCCACACGCGCTCGCGCATCGTCAGCATGGAGACCGGCCATGTCGTTCAAGAAAATCGTGGTGCCGCTGACCGGCGCTGACGACGACCGGGCGGCGCTCGCCGCCGCCTTTGTCATCGCGCGGCCCTTTTGCGGCCATGTCGTGGCGCTGTTCGTTACGCCCGATCCGGCAGAAGCCGTGCCCTTTGTCGGTATGCCGATCTCACCCGAAGTCGTGCAGCACGTCATCGAAAGCGCCGGCGTCATTGCGCGAACCGCGCTCGCGGCCGCGCGCGCCAATCTCAAAACCGCCGCGAAGGCTGCCGGCGTCGCGATCGTCGAAAGCCCGGCGCCGGCCCAAACCGTGACCTGTTCGTTCTGCGAAATGCAGGGCAGCTTCGTCGGCGGCATTGCCGAGGCCGCCAAGCTGGCCGATCTGCTGATCTTCGGCCCGGCCACCACCGGGGGCGGTCCGGACGTGTCCGGCGCCGTCATCGAAACGCTGACGCGCGGCACCCGTCCGCTTCTGCTGACGCCGCATGCCAGTGTCGTCGATCTCCTGCCGAAGATCGTCATCGGTTGGGATGGCGGCAATGCGGCCGCCCGCGCGTTGACGGCCAGCCTGCCGCTGCTGGCGCACGCCGGCTCTGTCGAGATCTGGTCGGTTCAGCCGGTGCCGGAGAATTCGGAGATGCTGGATGCGCCAGCCGCCTATCTCGGGCTGCACGGCATTGCCGCCAACACGCGCGTGATCGATCCGGCGGGCGCGGCGCCCGGTGTGGTGCTCCTCAGTGAGGCCGAGGCCGCAGGGGCGAGTCTCCTGGTGCTCGGCGGCTATGGCCATAGCCGGCTGTCCGAGACGCTGTTCGGCGGCACCACCGTCCATATCGCCGCGCATGCGACGATTCCCTTGTTCATGGTGCATTAAAACCGAACGCGCCCCGCATGGCGTTTTGATGCGCCCTTTGCCGCCTTCCCGCATATCTCCTTTCGGAACGCGCGCCGCGCGCGACCTGTTTGTTGCGCGTGTCTGCTGCAGCGCCGAAAAGCCTGCCAGGCTTGGCCGTTTTGGCATCGCAGACCTGTCACCTGCGTTCTTGACGCCCCTAAGGACCCCAAGATAATCCCCGCGCAAGAATGTTTTTTACCTGTCATGGCTATGCTTGCGATGCCTTGGCAGCTTGGCCCCGACGGATGGGGCCGGTTTTCGGGAGGGCGTGGCGTGAAGAATAGAAAACCGCTCAGTCTGCGCGTACCGGCGCCGAAACACCGGCCCGGCGACACGCCCGATTTCAGCGGCATCGTCGTGCCCGAGGCCGGCGCCGTGCCGCGGCCGGATATCGATGCGCGTGCCCATGACATCCGCGAACTCGCCTATTCGCTGATCCGCGTGCTCGATTTCGAACGGCCAGGCGGTCGGTCCCTGGGATCCGCGCCTCGATGCCGAAACGCTGCGCCGCGGCCTCGTCGCCATGCTGCTGACGCGCGCCTATGACGATCGCATGTATCGCGCCCAGCGGCAGGGCAAGACCAGCTTCTACATGAAGTGCACGGGCGAAGAGGCCGTCGCCATCGCCGCCACGCTGGCGCTCGACAGCGACGATATGTGCTTTCCCTCGTATCGCCAGCAAGGCATTTTGCTCGCCCGGAACTATCCGATGGTCGAGATGATGTACCAGATCTATTCCAACGTGATGGATCCGCTGAAGGGCCGGCAACTTCCGATCATGTATTCCTCCAAGGAATATGGCTTCTTCTCGATCTCCGGCAATCTGGGCACACAATTTCCGCAGGCCGTCGGCTGGGCCATGGCAAGCGCATACAAGGGCGATGATCGCATTGCCGCCAGCTGGGTCGGCGACGGGACCACGGCCGAAGGCGATTTCCACCACGCACTCAATTTCGCCAGCGTCTATCGCGCGCCCGTGATCCTCAATGTCGTCAACAATCAATGGGCGATTTCGAGCTTTTCCGGCATTGCCGGCGCCGATGAATCGACCTTCGCGGCGCGCGCCATCGGTTACGGCCTTCCGGGCCTGCGCGTGGACGGCAACGACTTCCTCGCCGTCTATGCGGCAACAGCCTGGGCGGCCGAGCGTGCCCGCAACAATCTCGGCGCCACGCTGATCGAGCTTTACACCTATCGCGTCGAAGGCCATTCGACCTCCGACGATCCTTCGCGCTACCGCCCGCTTGACGAAGCCAAGGCCTGGCCGATGGGCGATCCCGTCGAGCGGCTCAAGGATCATCTGATCGCACTGGGCGAATGGGATGAGGAGCGCCATCAGGCCGCCCATGCCGAATGCGTGGAAAAAGTGCGCGCCGCCGACAAGGAAGCCTCCAGTCACGGCACGCTCGGCCATGGCGAGAAGCCGAGCGTCAAATTCATGTTCGAAGACGTCTATAAAGAAATGCCCTGGCACATCCGCCGTCAGCGCCAGGAAATGGGAGTTTGATCATGCCCGCCATGAACATGATCCAGGCGCTCAACTCCGCCATGGATGTGATGCTTGCGAAAGATCCGAACGTCCTCATCTTCGGCGAGGATGTCGGTTATTTCGGCGGCGTGTTCCGCGCCACCGAAGGCCTGCAGAAGAAATACGGGTTGACGCGCTGCTTCGACACGCCGATCGGAGAGGGCGGCATCATCGCCGCCGCCATCGGCATGGGCGCCTATGGCTTGCGCCCCTGTGTGGAAATCCAGTTCGCCGATTACATCTATCCGGCCTTTGATCAGCTGGTGTCAGAGGCCGCCCGCCTGCGCTACCGCTCGGCCGGCGATTTCACGGCGCCGATGACGATCAGAACGCCCTATGGCGGCGGCATCTTCGGCGGCCAGACACACAGCCAGAGCCCCGAAGCCATCTTCACCCATGTCTCCGGTCTGAAGACGGTGATCCCGGCCACGCCCTATGACGCCAAGGGCCTTCTCATCAGCGCCATCGAGGACGACGATCCGGTGATCTTCCTCGAGCCCAAACGCATCTATAACGGCCCGTTCAACGGTCATCACGACCAGCCGGTCGTGCCGTGGACCAAGCATCCGGCCGCCGAAGTGCCCGAAGGCTATTACACCGTGCCGCTGGGCAAGGCGGCCATCGTGCGCCCCGGCGAGCAGATGACGGTGCTGGCCTATGGCACCATGGTCTATGTCGCGCTGACGGCCGCCGAAGAAGCCGGCATCGATGCGGAAATCATCGATCTCAGAACGCTGCTGCCCGTCGATATCGACGCCATCGTCACCTCGGTCGAGAAGACCGGCCGCTGCGTCATCGTTCATGAGGCGACGCGCACCTCCGGCTACGGCGCCGAATTGTCGGCGCTGGTGCAGGAGAACTGTTTCCACCATCTCGAAGCCCCGATCGAACGCGTCACCGGCTGGGATACGCCCTATCCGCATGCCTTCGAGTGGGAGTATTTTCCGGGACCGGAGCGGGTGGCCGCCGCGATGCGCCGCGCGTTGGAGGGCTGAGCTATGGGCAAATTTGTTTTCAAGCTTCCCGATGTCGGCGAAGGCACGGCCGAGGCCGAAATCGTCGCCTGGCATGTCAAGCTCGGCGATATGGTCGCAGAGGATCAGAACCTCGTTGATGTCATGACCGACAAGGCGACGGTGGAAATGACTGCGCCGGTGTCGGGCAAGGTCATTGCGCTGCATGGCGAAGCGGGCGCGATGGCGCCGGTCGGCGCGCCGCTGGTCGAATTCGAAGTCGAAGGCGCAGGGAATCAGAAGCCAGGCGCTGCGGCAAAGACGGCCGCGCCGAAAGCCGAAGCACCCAAGCCCGCGCCGAAACCCGCCGAACCGGCGCAGCCCATGCCCGTCATGCCATTGCCGAAAGAACCGCCGCGCAAACCCGCGAGCGCGCCGGCCTTCACCACCCGCATCGCGGGCGAGAAGCCGCTGGCCTCGCCGGCCGTGCGCCAGCGCGCGCGCGATCTCGGCATCGAACTGCAATTCGTGCCCGGCACCGGCCCCGCGGGCCGCATCTCCCATGCCGATCTCGATAGCTTTGTCGCCAGTGGCGGTCATGCGCAGCCGCTGCTTAAGGGCCCGGTCGCCCGCGACGGGGTCGAGGATGTGAAGGTGATCGGTCTCAGCCGCAAGATCGCCGAGAAGATGCAGGAATCCAAGCGCCGCATTCCGCATTACGCCTATGTCGACGAGATCGACATGACGGAGCTGGAAAGTCTGCGCGCCCATCTCAACGCCACCAGGAAGCCGGAGCAGCCCAAGCTCACCGTGCTGCCCTTCCTCATGCGCGCGCTGATCAAGGTGCTGCCGGACTATCCGCAGATCAATGCCCGCTTCGACGACGAGGCCGGCGTGGTCCATCGCCATGCCGCGATCCATATCGGCATCGCCACGCAGACGGCCAACGGATTGATCGTGCCGGTGGTGCGCCATGCCGAAGCCCTCGACATCTGGCAGAGCGCATTGGAAGTCGCCCGCGTCTCGACGGCGGCGCGCGAGAACAAGGCCAAGTCGGACGAACTTCAGGGCTCGACCATCACCATCACCAGCCTCGGCCCGCTTGGCGGCCTGGTCACCACGCCGGTGATCAACCATCCCGAAGTCGCCATCATCGGCCCCAACAAGATCATCGAGCGGCCGGTGGTGAAGGATGGTCAGGTCGTCGTGCGCAAGATGATGAACCTGTCGTCCAGCTTCGACCACCGCGTCGTCGATGGTTACGATGCCGCCGAGTTCATCCAGCGCATCAAATCGTTGCTGGAGCATCCGGCGATGCTGTTCATGGATTGAGATCATGCCCGACACCATCCATACCAAGGTTCTTGTCGTCGGCGGCGGGCCGGGCGGCTATGTCGCCGCCATCCGCGCAGGCCAGCTCGGGCTCGACACGGTGCTGGTGGAAGCGGACAAGCTCGGCGGCACCTGCCTGATCCGCGGCTGCATTCCCTCCAAGGCCATCATCCATCGCGCCGGCCAGTTCGAAGCGATGACCGAGGCCGCGAACAAGTCCGTGCCCGGCATCGCGCTCGATGCGGCGCCGACCGTCGATATGGCCGGACTGGTCAAGTGGAAGGACGGCATCGTCAAGAAGCTCAACACCGGCGTCGCCGCGCTGCTCAAGCGCGCACATGTGCGCGTGATCGAAGGCTGGGGCAGCTTCACCGACGCCAAGACCTGTATCGTCGAAACAAAGGACGGCCCGCTCACCATCGAGGCCGAGCATGTGATCCTGGCCACCGGTTCCAAGCCGGTCGAGCTGCCCTTCCTACCCTTTGGCGGCAAGGTGATTTCTTCGACCGAAGCCCTCGACCTGAAGACCCTGCCGAAAAAGCTGGTGGTGGTCGGCGCCGGTTATATCGGCCTCGAACTGGGCATCGCCTTCCGCAAGCTTGGCAGTGACGTGACCATCGTCGAAGCGCTGGACCGGATTCTGCCGCTCTACGACGCTGAGCTGGTCGCGCCCGTGGCGAAGTGGTTGAAGAAGCATGACGTCACGGTGCATCTGGACGCCAAGGCGAGGGGCCTCGATGGCGAGGTGCTGGCCGTCGAAACCGCGGATGGCAAAACGCTCAAGCTCAAGGCCGACAACATCCTCGTTACAGTCGGTCGCACGCCCAACACCCAAGGTTGGGGCCTGGAGAATATGGCCGTCGATATGCACGGCAAGTTTGTGCGCGTCGACAATCGCTGCGCCACGACGATGAAGAATGTCTGGGCCATCGGCGATCTCGTCGGCGAGCCCATGCTGGAGCACAAGGCGGCGACACAAGGCGAGATGGTGGCCGAGATCATCGCGGGCCGTGACCGCCGCTTCGAGCCGGCTGCGATCCCCGCGGTCTGCTTCACCGAGCCGGAAATCGTCTCGGTCGGCATGTCGCCCGCCGAGGCCGCCGCCCATGGCGAGACAGTTATGGGGCTCTTCCCGTTTCTGGCCAATGGCCGCGCGCTCTCCATGGATGCCGGCGAAGGCTTCGTGCGCGTTGTGGCCCGCAAGGACGATCACCGAATCCTCGGCATCCAGGCCGTAGGCAGCCATGTCAGCGAATTGTCGAACGAGTTCAGCCACGCGCTGGAAATGGGCGCGGTGCTGGAAGATATCGCCGGCACGATTCACACCCATCCCACCCTGGGCGAAGCCTTCCACGAGGCGGCTCTGCGCGCGCTGGGACACGCCATCCACATCTGAGGGGCAGAGCCGAAATTCCGGCGCTCTTCCCCAACGGCAGGCTGCAAATCGCCGCCGTCTCGGCTAGGCTGGGGCGAATGTGAGCAGGCGATCATGTCCGAACCCGAAAGCTTCCCTGAAATCCGCGAATCCGTGCGCAAACTCTGCGCGCGCTTTCCCGGAGAATATTGGCGCGAACATGATCGTGAACGCCGCTATCCCACCGAATTTGTGGCGACACTGACACGCGAAGGGTTCCTCTCGGTTCTGATCCCGGAAGAGTTTGGCGGCTCGGGCCTGGGGCTCGGCGCGGCGACGGCGGTGCTGGAGGAAATTCATCGCTCCGGCGCCAATGGCGCGGCGTGTCACGCCCAGATGTACACCATGGGCACGATCCTGAGGCATGGCTCGCCCGAACAAAAACAACGCTATTTGCCGAAGATCGCATCCGGCGAATTGCGCCTGCAGGCCTTCGGCGTCACCGAACCGACCAGCGGCACCGACACGACGCGCATCCGCACCTTTGCCAAACGCGAGGGCGACAAATTCATCGTCAATGGCCAGAAGATCTGGATCTCCAGAGCCGAACATTCCGATTTGATGGTGCTGCTCGTGCGCACCACGCCGCGCGAGGATGTCAAGAAATCGACTGACGGCATGAGCGTATTGCTGGTCGATATGAAGGCGGGTTTGGGCAGGGGCCTCACCATCCGGCCTATCCCCACCATGCTCAATCATGCCACCACTGAACTCTTCTTCGACGATCTCGAAGTTCCGGCGGAAAACCTGATTGGTGAACAGGACAAGGGCTTTCGCTATATCATCGACGGCATGAATGCCGAGCGTATCCTCATCGCGTCCGAATGCATCGGCGATGGCCGCTTCTTCATCGATCGCGCCTCTGCCTATGCAAAAGAGCGTAGTGTTTTCGGCCGCCTCATCGGCGAGAACCAGGCCATCCAGTTTCCAATCGCGCGCGCCTATGTGCAGCTCACCGCAGCCGCCGAGATGGTGAACAAGGCCGCCGCCCTGTTCGATGCCGGAAAGCCCTGCGGCAGTGAGGCGAACATGGCAAAAATGCTCGCCTCCGAAGCCTCCTGGTTCGCGGCCGATATGTGCGTGCAAACCCACGGTGGCTTCGGCTTTGCCGAGGAATTCGATATCGAGCGCAAATTCCGCGAGACGCGGCTCTATCAGGTGGCGCCGATCTCGACCAATCTCATCCTCAGCCACGTGGCGACGCATGTGCTGGGTCTGCCGAAGTCGTTCTGATGACGGACATCGATCATCTCAAATCATGGATCGGGCGCAGCGAAGAGGCGCAGGACCGCGCCGACGCGGGCCGCATCGCGGAGCTGGCCGCGACGCTCGATCATGCGACGCCGCCGTGGATAGGCGGCGAAGCGCCGCCTTTGGCGCACTGGCTGTGGTTTCACGCCCATGCCCGCCAATCCGAACTCGGGCCGGATGGCCATGCCAAACGCGGCGGATTTCTGCCGCCGGTGGAACTTCCGCGGCGCATGTGGGCCGGCAGCCGCATCCGCTTTCGGGCGCCCGTGCCGCTTGGCAGCGCGGTGAAACAGGTCTCGACTATCAAGAGCGTCGACGCGAAATCCGGTAAATCCGGCGCCATGATTTTCGTCACCGTGGCCCACGAAATCTTGGTCGATGGCACGCGCGCGGTGATCGACGAGCAGGATATCGTCTATCGCGAAGCCGCGACGCCCGGCGGCGCGCCTGTGCCCGTGCGACCCGATGCGCGCCAATCCGATCTCACCCGCACGATCCATCCCGATCCGGTGCTGCTGTTCCGCTATTCCGCGCTGATCTTCAACGCCCACCGCATCCATTACGACCATGATTATTGCCGCGACGTCGAAGGCTATCCCGGCCTTGTGGTGCACGGCCCGCTGACCGCCACACTGCTGATGGATCATTTCCTGCGCACCCATCCGGGTGCACGCGTTTCGTCCTTCAGCTTCCGCGCCCAGCGTCCGCTCTTTGACAACGCGTCGTTCGAGATCTGTCTGGCCGAGAAGCCCGGCGGCGCCGATTTGTGGGCGCGCAATCCGGCTGGCGAGCTTGCCGTAACGGCAGCAGTGGAAACGGCCTGACACGCTGCTATCCTCTCGTCTTCAGGGAAGGAAACCCGCGCCATGGATCTTGCCTATAGCGCCGAACACGAAACATTCCGCAGCGAGGTGCGCGGCTTTCTCGAAGCGCACCGGGCGCAATTTCCGACGCGCGGTGGCGACGGCAGGCCCAACGCCGAAACCATCGTCTGGCAAAAGCTTCTGATCGAACATGGCTATGCCGGGCGCACGATCCCGCGCATCTATGGCGGCTACGGCGCCGAGCCCGACATCCTGAAATCGCGCATCATCGCCGAGGAATTCACCCGCGCCGGCGCGCCATTCCCGCTCGCCAATCAGGGCATCTCCATGTTCGTGCCGACGCTGCTCGAGCTTGGCACCGAAGAACAGAAGCGTGACTATATCGCGCCGACCTTGCGCGGCGAACTCGTCTGGTGTCAGGGCTATTCCGAACCGGGTGCGGGCTCCGATCTAGCCTCGCTCAAGACCCGCGCCAGCGAGGACGCGACACATTTCATCATCAATGGCCAGAAGATCTGGACCTCGACCGCCAAACAGGCCGATATGATGTTCTGCCTGGTGCGCACGGAGAGCGACAGCCCCAAGCATCAGGGCATCTCTTATCTCATCTTCTCTATGAAGACGCCGGGCATCGAGGTGCGGCCCCTGCGCACCATGACCAATCATGCCGAGTTCAACGAGGTCTTCTTCACCGATGTGCGCGTGCCCAAGCACCAGATCGTCGGAGAGCGGGGGCAGGGCTGGTTCGTCGCCAATGCCACGCTGAAGCATGAGCGCGGCATGCTGGGCGATCCCGATGCCGCGCAGACGCGTCTCAAGGCCATCATCGATCTGATGAATGAGGAAGCGGTCGATGGTTCGCGCCTGATGGACAATCCGCTGTTGCGCGACCGGCTGATGCAGCTTCAGGCGCGCGTTCTCGCCATGCAGTGCAATGGCCTCAGGCTGCTGACGGCGTCGATGGCCGGCGCGGACGCCGGCATGGCTCGGCTAATCGTGAAATTGCAGGGCTGCGAACTCAATCACCAGCTTGCGGCGCTGGCCATCGATGCGCTGGGTGAACTCGGCATCCTCTATGAGGGCTCGCTGCATCTGCGCAACCATGGCCGCTGGCAATGGCAATATATGTTCGATCTCGGCCTCATCATCGGCGGTGGCACGGCACAGATCCAGAAGAACATCATCGCCGAACGCGGCCTCGGCCTGCCGCGCGAACCCAAGATCGCGAGGGCCTGAGCCATGGAATTCGCCCTCAGCACCGATCAACGCATGATGCAGGACAGCGTGCTGAAAACGCTGGAGCGCGTCTCTCCGCTCGATCGCGTCAAAGCCGCCGTGCAGAACAAGGAGGCGGTTGCGGCCGACGTGTGGGACAGCCTGGTCGGTCTCGGAATTCCCGCGCTGCTCATTCCCGAAGCTCATGGCGGTCTGGGTCTCTCCTTGCTCGATGCGGCGCTGGTGACCGAAGCGCTGGGCCGTCATGTGGCGCCGGTGCCGTTCGTTGCCACGGCGGCCATGGCGCCGCTGGCACTGATGGAAGCGGGCAGCGAAGAACAGCAGGCGCGCTGGCTGCCGAAGCTGGCCTCTGGAGAAATCCGTGCCGGTGTTGCCATCACGGAATGCGTCTCCGGTGCGCGCGATGGGGCAGGGATTCGCGCCGAAAGCGGCAAGCTCGACGGCAAGGCGTTGTTCGTACTCGATTGCGCCATGGCGGATCTTTTCATTGTCGCCGATGCGAACCGCAATCTGCATATCGTTGAGGCCAAGGCACCGGGGCTTGAGCGCACGACCCTTATTGCCATCGATGAAACACGATCTTTCGGCGAGCTGACCTTCACCAATGTCGAGGCCGAGATGCTCAACAGCGCCAATGATGCGGTGGTGCTGGAGCGGGTGCGTGATGCCGGTTGGGTATTGCTCGCGGCCGACACATTGGGCGCCGCCGAGCGCATGCTGGAAAAGGCTGTGGCTTATGCGAAAGAGCGCGAGCAGTTCGGCCGCGTCATCGGCTCCTTCCAGGCGGTGAAACATCTGTGTGCGGAAATGGCGGCGGAGCTCGAACCAGCCCGCGCGCTCGTCTGGTATGCGAGCCATGCCTTCGATGCGATGCCGGACGAATCCTCCCTCGCCGCCGCCCATGCCAAGGCGCATCTTTCGGAAATCGGCCGCTTTATCGCCCGCACTGCCACAGAAGTTCATGGAGGTATCGGCATCACCGATCTTCTCGGACTGCACTATTGGTTCAAGCGCATCGGCGTGAACCGGCAATTGCTGGGCGGGCCCGAGCGTGTGCGCCACCTCGCCGCCGCGATGCAGGGTTTCGTCAGCGCTTAGGCGGCGAAGCCGTCCACCAGCGCCGCCCAGAAGCCGTCGGCCCCGGTGCGGGCCGCGCGCGCGCCGATCTCACCGGCCCAATAGCGTTCATTGCCATAATCGCTGCGCCAGCACCAAAGCCGCCGCGTGAAGCGCTGCAGATCATATTCGCGCGTGAAGCCGATAGCGCCATGCACCTGATGGGCGATGGAGGCAGCCTCCCCCGCCGCGCGATTGGCGCGCAGTTTTGCGGCGGCCATTTCGAATGCGCCACCGCCGCTGTCGAAAGCGCAGGCGGCGGCTTCGGCGGCAGCATTGGCGGCCGCGCTTTCTTCCACCAGCACCGCCATCTGCTGCTGGATCGCCTGGAATTTGGCCAGCGGTCGGCCGAATTGCTGGCGCTGCGTGACGTGTTCGACCGAGAGCGCCAGCGCCGCGTCGATGGCCCCGCCGATCTGGCAGGCGCGCGCCAGCGCCATGGCGCAATGGAGACGGCTGGCGCTCCATATGTGGCTTTGCGCGGCTGTCACCGGCGCATGGGTGAAGTGCAATGCGTCGTAGGGAATATCGGCCGCGTCGGTCTTGCGCTGGGTGGCGGTCGCATCATCGCGCGCCACCGCGAACACGAAGCTCTTGCCGTCCTGTTCGATCAGCGCCGCGATGCGTGTGCAATCCTCACCGAAGGCCACACCCTCCAACGTGCCGGAAAAGGCGAAGCCGCAGTCGCGCGTTTCGAGCGTGCCTTGCGCACGTTTGGCCAGCGTCAGCGCGCCCTCCATGGCGAGCCCCGTATCCGCCAGCAGAGCGGCCCCGATGATCGCCTCGGCAATCGGCAGGGCCACGGCATGGCGGCCTGCGGCGCGCAGGATGGCACATGCATCCTCGAAGCCACCGCCGATGCCCCCGGCTGCGTCGCTGGCCATCACCCAGGGCAGGCCCGCCTCTTCGATCACGCGCCAATCGGCGGAAAATTCGCCCGTCAGCGCCGCGAAGGCGCGGTTCGCGGTTTCTGTCAGAAGGCCTTTATGCTCGCTCATTGCGCGTGCCGGGATTGCGTTTCGCCGCCATCGTGCCCGCCGCGCCGCGCCGCCGCAAGCCGCGCCTCAGGGCTCGCCATAGAGATGGTCTTCGCCGCGATGGAGGGCCGGATCGGGGAAGACCAGCTCGGCCACGGTACCCTTGCCCGGCTCGGAGCGGATGCCGGAATGGCCGCCCACCTGCCGGCCGAAGGTCTGGATCATGCGGGCGCCGACGCTGCGCTCGACCGCTTCGCTTGCATAGCCTTCGCCGTCATCGCTGATGGAGAGGCGCAACTCGTCCTCGCCGCAGGGTTTCAGGCTGACGCAGATCTTGCCGCCACGCGCGTCGCCGGGATAGGCGTGTTTGAACACATTGGTCAGGGCCTCCACTGTGAACAGCGCCAGTGGCACGGCGAGATTGCCCGAAACCTGCCGCTCGATCAGATCGAGTTCGACCTTGAGCTCGGGCCGGTCGCCGGCGAAGCCTTCATAGGTCTGCTCGGCCAGATCGCTGAGAAGCTGCTTGACCTCGACGGTCGTCATATCCTCGATCTCGTGCAGGATGCGGTGGACCAGCGCCAGCGCATTGATACGCGCGCGTGCCTGTTTCAGCGCATCGGCCGCGGCCGGATCCTTCACGCGCCCGGCCTGCAGGCGCAGAAGGCTCATCACGATCTGCAGATTGTTCTTCACGCGATGATGGATCTCGCGGATCAGCATGGTCTTCTGGTCCAGTGCCTCGCGCAGGCGGCGGTCGCGGTCCTGGATGTGCGCCGCCATCTCGGCCATGGCGTCGCCCAGCATGCGAATCTCGCTGGGTGCATCGCTTAAGGCGGGACGCAGTGCGTAATGGCCGCCGCGATAGGCGGCCGCCACCCGCCTGAGATAGGAAATCCAGCGCGAGACCTCGCGCTCCGTGACCAGCCAGATCGCAAACCAGCTCAGGGCCAGCATGGCGAAAGGCAGCACGAAATCGGTGCCGACATGGATATAGGTGGCGCCGAAGAGTTTGGATTCGCGCATTGCGAAGCCGACATAGACATCGCTGCCAAGCAGCGCCGCAGTCGAATAGAGCCAGGTCCGTCCCTGATCGTCTTTGGTCGTATAGAGATCCTTGCCGAATTGGCGCGTCGCATTGGCGCGGATGAAGACGGGGCCGGCAATCGCCTTCTGATTGGTGGCGATGATCGTGCCGGCCCGATCGAAGATCGCCACCACAGCGCCGTCGGGCAGGTGCCGGGCATGGACCATATAATCGAGCCAGCGCACGTCGATGGCGATGGCGAGCGTGCCGTCGAAGCCGGCCGCGTTCGTCATCGGCAGCATGGCGACGATCACGGGCTGATCGGTGAGCGGACTATGGATATGCTCGCTGACGACGAAGTCGCCGCTTGTCTTGGCCCGCCGCCAGACCGGCCGGCCCGCAACGCTGCGCCCGACCGCGGCATCGCGCGCCGCGCAGACGACTGTGCCGTTGCGGTCGATCCGCGCCATATCGGTAAAGAGCACGAGACCGCGCAGCGCGTCGGACAGCGCATGGTCGCAGCCTGCCGTGCCATCGCGCACGGCGGGAAGGTTGGCGAGCGCGCGCATGATCTGCTCGGAGGCGGCCAGCATGTTCTCTTCGCTGGAGGCCGCGGCACGGGTCGTCTGCAGCAGCCGGTCGCTGACGTTCTCCGTGTCGCGCTGGGCGCGGTCCAGGCCCTGGATGAAGCTGGCAATGGCGATGGGCGAGAGCGCGATGGAGATGGTGATCAAAAGCCGCAGGCGCAGCGACCAGTTGCGCCGCATCAGCCAGCTAGTCGGAGCCTTCGCTCCCACGCTTGGGGCCTGCCTTCTGCGGAGTGGCCAACCGGTCCAGCTGCGCCATGATCTCATTGGCGGCGTCTCCTTCTGCCGGACTGTGGGCAGGCGGCAGGGGCTCTTCGCCTTCCAGAATGGATATCAGGGCCCGTCTGGCGCGGGCAACGCGGCTTTTGACGGTGCCCACGGCACAGTTGCAGATTTTCGCGGCATCTTCGTAGGAAAATCCCCCGGCGCCGACCAGGATCAGGGCCTCACGCTGCTCGTCCGACAGCACGGTCAGTGCCCGCACAGTGTCCGACAGCTCGGCCGCCCAGCCCTGCTGGCCGCTCGATCCGGGGATGCGTTCGGCCGCCTCCTGGTCCCAGGGTGCCTGGCGCCAGGCCCGGCGGCGGTCGGAATAAAACTGGTTTCTGAGGATTGTGAACAGCCAGGCCTTGAGATTGGTGCCTGCCGTGAAGCTGCCGCGCGCCTGCCACGCCTTGACCAGCGTTTCCTGCGCGAGATCGTCGGCGGCGTCGGGATTGCCGCAAAGCGAGCGGGCGAAGGCACGCAGAAACGGGATCAGCTCGAGCAGGCCGCGCTTGAAGACGGCATCGCTCTCGGGCTGGGACGGCCGCGCAGTGTGGGGCTCGGTCTGCGTTCCGGTCACGGTGTTTCGCTGTCCTCCCCGCCTTTGACGTTTGAATCATCCGGCTCGCTGCCATCGATCTGCTGCAGGAGCGCCTGGAAATCTTCCGGAACCGGCTCCTCGGCGACATCGTCATAGAAGCGCTTGAGCTCGCGGCCGATCGCCCGTTGGCGGGCCCGGATCAGGCGCTTGTCCTCGACGGGCACTCCACCGCCGGATTTGCTGGCATTCTTGCTTTCCTGCACTTTTCCCACACTGTCCCGACCCTGCCTCCGCGGCGATGATCCCACGGTATCCCCCTTCGACGTGTCACTCCCGAGTGTCATTCTCGACGCGTCACTCAGGGCCATCCGGCCCTAGCAGCCCTGGCGTCGTGACTATCCGCGCCGACTGCTAGACCCCGAACGCGTCCCCGGCGCAAAAAGTTCCGGTGCGGCCGGAAACTTTCTCGGGCGCATCCGTTGTTTTTATCAGGTGTACGCTGACCCAAACAGCTGAAGGAGCTGGATTTCCATGCACACGAGTCAGGCTTTGGCGCCGCATTTGCCCTATCTGCGCCGCTATGCCCGTGCCCTGGCCGGCACGCAGGAACGCGGTGATGCCGCAGTTCGGGCAATGCTGACGGCGCTGGCCGAAAAAGCGGAACGGCTCGATCCAGCCCTTTCGCAGCGCGTGGCGCTCTACAAGCTGTTCCACAAGCTCTGGGGCAATGCCGGCCGCGGCAATGACCTTCCGGCCGGCCAGCGGCCGACCGGCCCCGATCAGCGCCTCGGCGCCCTGGGTGACAGGGCGCGCGCGGCCCTTTTGCTGACGGCGGTGGAGGGCTTCGAGTTCGACGATGCCAGCAAGATTCTGGGCTTGCCCTCAAGCGCGGTGGAGCGGGCCGTGATCGAGGCGCAGGAGGCCATCGAGACAGATCTGGCCTCGCGTGTCCTCATTATCGAGGATGAGCCCATCATCGCGCTGGATCTCGAAAGCCTGGTCGGTGAGCTGGGTCATACGGTGGTGGCCACCGCGGCCAGCCGCGATGAGGCCATCGAGGCCGCGTTGACGCTCAAGCCGGGCCTGATCCTGGCCGATATCAATCTGGGCGAAGGCGGCTCGGGGATCGATGCGGTCAACGACATCCTGATGAGCTTCGATGTGCCGGTGATCTTCATCACCGCCTATCCGGAAAAACTGCTGACGGGTGAGAGGCCGGAACCCACCTATCTCATCGCCAAGCCCTTCCTGCCGGAAACCGTGCAGGCGACGGTCGGTCAGGCGCTCTTCTTCCACCCGCTCAGGCGCCACGCCGCCTGACGGAAAGCCAGCTTTTTCATAGAAAATGGGGGGCGGTGCATTTTTTTTGCACCGCCCCCCGCAAATTCCGGGAACCGCTTCTCGTCCTGAACATTCTTATTGGCGAGCGGACGTCCGGTCCGGTACGCCCCAGCCCCTTCGACACCCCGCATCGGGTGTCCGCTCACCCTCTCCCCATACAGTCTGTCTCGCGAACTGTCGGCCCGTCGGAACGGGCCGTGTCGCCACCCGTTTCCTTGTCATGTGACAAGGGCGCCATCTGCGCCCGGCCGAACATGGAGGTAAACGATGAATTGGCAGCAGGTCGAAGGCAATTGGAACAGCTATAAGGGCAAGGTGCGCGCGCAATGGGCCAAGCTTACCGACGGCGACATGGATGAGATCGCCGGCCGCCGCGACCAACTCGTCGGCCGCATCCAGCGAAGCTATGGTCTTGCTAGGGACGTGGCCGAAAAGCAGGTCGACGAGTTCTCGCGCCGCCTGGAGGAGATGCGTCACTAGGATCGGGCCAGGGAGACAGTCACATGGAGGACAATCTCACCAAGACTTGGGCGGACCGCGGCGCGCGAGAAGTACCCATGCACGCGCCGCCCGACAAGCAGAAGGCGGCCCATGAGATGGCGCGGGCGCGCTATCGCGCCGCCTGGCGCAATTTCATCGTCGGCGGTGCGGTACTGGTGGCTGTGGTTGTGGCGGTCGTCTGGCTGTCGGCGGCGGTGACGGCCTGAGGCTCAGTCCTTGGCGCGTTCGACATAGGAGCCGTCTTCGGTCATGACGACGATGCGCGTTCCGGTCACGATGTGCGTCGGCACCATGGTGCGCACGCCATTGGAGAGGGTGGCCGGCTTGAACGAGCCGGACGCCGTCTGGCCCTTTACCACCGGCTCGGTTTCGATCACTTCAAACGTGGCGCGCTGCGGCAGTACGATCGAGATCGGCACGCCATTGTGCAGCGACAGGCGCACATCCGTGTTCTCGATCAGATAGGGCACGGCCTCGCCCAGCACGCTTTCGGGCACATGCACCTGGTCGAAATTCTCCGGGTCCATGAACACATACTGGTCGCCGTCCTGATAGAGATAGCTGAAGGTGCGCTCGTCGATGAAGGCCTTCTCCATGCTGTCGGTGGTGCGGTAGCGTTCACTGACCTTCACGCCGTCCGAGATGCGGCGCATATCGAGCTGCGTCACGGGCGTGCCTTTGCCGGGATGAACGTTCTCGGCGACCAGCACGACATAAAGCTTGCCGTCCTTTTCGATGACATTGCCCTTGCGGATAGAACTGGCGAGAACGGCGACCACAATATTCTCCTGACGACTGGCGGGGTTATGCGGGGCGAGCCTATAGCAGCCCCCCGTCATTGGGCCAAGAGGGCACCCGGCCAAGGCCCGGCTGTCAGTCGCGGGTCAGCGCGGACACCAGCTCGGGAACCTGCGAAAAGAAGGGCGAGTGGTCGGTTTCGAGGCTGGCCACGATCCGGCAGCCGCCGGCCTCGGCCATGCTCTGCTGGCGGGCGATGCCGATGGCCTGATCCTCGGTGCAGGCAATGTAGTCCTTGGCCAACCGGCCCCAATTCTCTGCGGATGTGGTAACCGGCGTACCGACCCCGGCCAGCGCTTCAGGCACCACCAGCGCCTTGGCCAAGGCCACATCCGCATCGCTGCAATGGTCGTAGAAGACGGTCTTGAGCGCGTCCGGGCGCACCGTGACCGTCCCCGCCTCCGGCTGCACCTCCATCTCCGCATTCAGCCTTGTATCGGCGTCGCCGCCGCCCAGTTCGCGCGTGCTCTGGCCGTTCAACGGCACGAAGGCGGTCAGATAGACCAGCCGCTTCACCTTGTCGGGGCGCCATTCCGCCGCCTGTGTGATGATGGTGCCGCCATAGGAGTGGCCGACCAGGATCGCCGGCTCGGCGCTGGCATCGAGCAGATCGCGGATGCGGCCGGCCAGGCTCTCCAGCGTGGTCTCCCCGGGCGGAGTGCGGTCGATGCCGTGGCCGGGCAGGTCGGGCGCCAGAACCCGGTAACCTCTGGCCTCCAGGGCGGCAACCACCTTGTGCCAGCACCAGCCGCCGTGCCATGCCCCGTGGACGAGAATATAGGTGCTCATCGCTGTCCCCTGAATCTTGCGCGAGGCACCCTAGCCGATGGGGGAGACTGAACCTATGACCGACCAGCCATCACCCTGGTGGGCGCCCACGCGCCATGCCGACCGGCGCCCGGCCCTGATCGCCCGCGGCAAGGTCAAGGCCGCTTTGCGCGGCTGGTTCGAGGGGCGCGGTTTCACCGAGGTCGAATGCGGCGCGCTGGCCGCCTCGCCCGGCAATGAGGCCCATCTCCACGCCTTCGCCACGGAGGCGCTGACGCTGGGCGGCGAGCCCCGCACGCTCTACCTCCACACCTCGCCAGAATTCGCGGCCAAGAAGCTGCTGGCGGCCGGGGAGACGAAGATCTTCGATTTCGCCCGCGTCTTCCGCAATCGCGAGCGCGGGGCGCTGCATGCGCCCGAATTCACCATGCTCGAATGGTATCGCGCGAACGAAACCTATGACGTGGTGATCGCCGACACACTGGCGCTGCTGCGCCTCGCCGCCGACACCACGGGCATCGCGCAGTTCTCTTTCCGCGGCCGGACGTGTGATCTGCGCGCCGAAGCCGAAAAGCTGACCGTTGCCGACGCCTTCCGCCGTTATGCCGGCATCGATCTGATGGCCGCCTTGAGCCGCGCGGGCGAGGGCGACCGCGCCGTGCTCGCCCCCGCGGCCGAGAAGGCCGGCATCACCGTGGCGGCGGACGACACATGGTCCGATATCTTCTCCAAGGTGCTGGTGGCGAAGATCGAGCCCCAACTCGGCAATGGCCGCCCGACCGTGCTCAGCGAATATCCGCGCTGCGAGGCCGCGCTCGCCCGCGCCAGCGAGGCCGATCTGCGCGTGGCCGAACGCTTCGAGCTGTATGCCTGTGGCGTCGAACTCGCCAATGGCTTCGGCGAGCTGATCGATCCCTTCGAGCAGCGCAAGCGCTTCGAGCAGGAGATGGCCGAGAAGGAACGCGTCTATGGCGAGCGCTATCCCATCGACGAGGAGTTCCTCACCGCCCTTGGCCAGATGCCGCCCTCGAGCGGCGTGGCGCTGGGCTTCGACCGCCTCGTGCTGCTCGCCACCGGCGCGCGCACCCTCGACGATGTGATCTGGACCCCGGCGCCGTAATTGGGGCGAGGACGCGAAAGACAAACGATGAAACCTTCCTTGCCCTGGTCTCTTGTCGATGATGATCCGGCTCTGGCTGCCGTCACGGCAAAATATCCAATGGCGATCACATCGGCGATGGCTGCGCTCATAGAGCCGGGCGTCACCTATGATCCCATTGCCCGTCAATTCGTGGCCGATGCGCGCGAGCTCGAGACCACGCCCGAAGAGCGCGCCGATCCCATCGGCGATGCGGCGCATTCGCCGGTCCCCGGCATTGTTCACCGCCATGCGGATCGCGTGCTGTTCAAACCCGTGCTGACCTGCCCGGTCTATTGCCGCTTCTGCTTCCGCCGCGAACAGGTGGGCCAAGGCAGCGATGGCGCGCTCTCGCCTGCCGCCACGGATGCAGCGCTCGCCTACATCGCGTCGCATCCCGAAATCCGCGAAGTGATTTTCACCGGCGGCGATCCCTTTATCCTCAGCCCACGCCGCATTGCCGAGCTATCGCAACGCCTCGCCGCGATTCCCCATGTCACGCTTCTGCGCTGGCACACCCGCGTGCCGGTGGTCGATCCCGCCCGCGTCAGCGATGAGCTGGTCGCCGCGCTGCTGGCGCCGAACGTCACCACCTGGGTCGCGCTCCACGCCAATCATCTAGCGCGAATTCACGCCCGCGGCGCGCGCCGCCATCGCCCGCCTGATCGATGCCGGCATTCCGATGGTTTCGCAAAGCGTGCTGCTGAAGGGCGTCAACGCCGATATCGACACGCTGGAAGACTTGATGCGCACCTTCCTCGCAAATCGCATCAAGCCCTATTACCTGCACCATCCCGACCTTGCGCCCGGCACATCGCATTTCCGCCTGCCGATCGAGGATGGGCAGGCGCTGATGCGTGCATTGCGCGCGCGCATCACCGGCCTTGGCGTGCCGGATTACGTGCTCGATATCCCCGGCGGCTACGCCAAGGTCTCGCTGATGTCAGAAAATGTGGAACGATCTGGACGGCGGCCGCCACCGCATCCGCGATCACGAAGGCCGCTGGCATCTCTATCCGCCCGATGCCTAGCGGTAACTGTCGTTCACCGCGTCGAGCGCCTTGGAGCCGGGGCACAGAATGCCGGCGCCCATCGTGTTGAGCGGGGCCTTTGTCGTGCCGAGGCTGTCATGCAGGTCCTGCGCCTCGGGATCGAGATAGAGCAGGCCGGTCACGATCTCGCCTTCCGCATGGCGGGCCTGCAGATAGGCCATGGCCTTGGCGCGGTCATGCGGGATCGTAGTCGGGATGGAGCTTGGCCAGCTTGATGATCGCAGCCGTCATGCTGGTGCACGATCTTCGACCGTGCCGGGCTCGTAATCGACCGTGATCTCGTCCTTGCCTTCGATCAGGTCGATCGCGGTTCACCGCTTCGTTGTGCTCGCGCACGAAGTCGTAGGATTTGGTCGATTGCGGATTGTTGTTGAACTGCACGCAAGGGCTGATGACGTCGAGGATCGCCGCCCCCTTATGCGCGATGGCGGCCTTCGAGAGCGGCACCAGCTGCTTCTTGTCGCCGGAGAAGGAGCGGGCGACGAAGCTCGCGCCCAGCACCAGCGCCATGGAGACCAGATCGATCGGCGCATCGTGATTGACGGCGGTCTTGCTCTTGGAGCCCTTGTCGGCGGTGGCCGAGAACTGGCCCTTGGTCAGGCCATAGACGCCATTGTTCTCGCAGATATAGGTCATGTTGACGCCGCGCCGCATGGCGTGGGCGAACTGGCCGATGCCGATCGAGGCGCTGTCGCCGTCGCCGGAAACGCCGAGATAGATCAGATCGCGATTGGCCAGATTGGCGCCGGTCAGCACGCTCGGCATGCGGCCATGCACCGAATTGAAGCCGTGGCTCTGGCCCAGGAAATAGTCCGGCGTCTTGGACGAGCAGCCGATGCCCGAAAGCTTGGCCACGCGATGCGGCTCGATCGAGAGTTCGAAGCAGGCCTGGATCAGGGCGGCGCTGATGGAATCATGCCCGCAGCCCGCGCACAGGGTCGAAATGCGGCCTTCATAATCGCGATGCGTGAAGCCCAGCTCGTTGGTGGGCAGGCCCTTGTGATGCAGCTTCGGCTTGGTGATATAGGTCATTCGGCGGCTTCCCTGCGCGCATTGAGGCCGAGGCGTTCGGCGACGGCGGCCTTGATGAAGCGGGCCGTGATCGGCGTTCCGTCATAGTGCACGATGGAGATGAAGTGCGCCGGATCGATGGCGCATTCATTGACCAGCAGCTTCATCAGCTGCGCGTCGCGGTTCTGCTCGACCACGAACACCTGCTCGTGAGCGTTGATGAACTCGACGACCTCGTCGGCGAAGGGGAAGGCGCGCACGCGCAGCGTGTCGACGTAATGGCCCTCGTCCTCGAGCT
The DNA here is from genome assembly GCA_963822185.1 of uncultured Pseudomonadota bacterium. GTDB lineage: Bacteria > Pseudomonadota > Alphaproteobacteria > Micropepsales > Micropepsaceae > Rhizomicrobium. The sequence continues at coordinate 6,895 of CAWGGT010000026.1, read as the reverse complement.
TGAGCAGGGCCTCGTCCATCGCCGGCGCCGTCGAGCCGTAATAGATGGCGCCGAAGCGGGCGTGTTCCTTGGCCGTGTGCAGGATCGGCTTGGGCAACAGGCTCTTGGCGGTCTCGAGCTTGCGCAGCAGGCGCTGCATGTTGTCGACATAGACCGAGCCGTCTTCGCTGTAGCGCGCATAGGGATCGCGGCTGGTGCCGCGGGTGAAATAGGCGCCGCGCGTGGGATGTTCGCCGGGCAGCGTGCGATAGGGGATGGCGTCGCCGTCCACGTCGAGATAGCGGCCGAAATCCTTGCCGGCCTCCAGCTCTTCGGCCGTCATGATCTTGCCGCGGTCGTAGGTGCGGCTGTCGTCCCAGGTCAGCGGCTTGCACAGCCAGTCGTTCATGCCGATGTCCAGATCCATCATCACGAAGATCGGCGTCTGCAGCCGCTCGGCCAGATCGAAGGCATCGGCGGCGAAGTGGAAGCTCTCGCGCGGATCCTTCGGCAGCAGCAGCACATGCTTGGTGTCGCCATGGCTGGCATAGGCGGCCGTCATGAGGTCGGATTGCTGGGTGCGCGTCGGCATGCCGGTCGAAGGCCCGCCGCGCTGGATGTCGAAGATCACGGCCGGGATCTCGGCGAAATAGGCCAGGCCGAAGAATTCCTGCATCAGCGAGATGCCGGGCCCGCGAGGTGGCGGTGAAGCTGCGCGCGCCGTTCCAGCCGGCGCCGATCACCATGCCGATGGCCGCGATCTCGTCTTCGGCCTGCACGATGGCGAAATTGTTCTCGCCGGTCTCGGGATCGATGCGAAGTTTCTTGCAATGCTTGGTGAAGGCTTCGGCCAGCGAGGTCGATGGCGTGATCGGATACCAGGCGCACACCGTGGCCCCGCCATAGACCGCGCCCAGGCCGGCCGCATCATTGCCGCCGATGAAGATGCGGTCGCCCACGGCGTCGCTGCGCTCGATCTTGAGCGCGCATTTGCCCGCCAGATGCTCGGACGCATAGTCGTGGCCCAGCGCGACCGCCTTCATGTTGAGGGCGATGAGCTTGTCCTTGCCCTTGAACTGCTTGGCGATCAGCCCTTCGACGACCTCCGGCTCGAAGCCCAGCAGCGCCGACAGCGCCCCCAGATAGATCACGTTCTTCAGGAGCTGCCGCTCGCGCGGGATCGTGCCTTCCATGCGTGTTGGACAGCGCCGTGAACGGCACGCCCAGCACCGTGATGTCCTCGCGGAACTTGCTGGCGGGCATCGGCTTGGTGGAATCGTAGAGCAGATAGCCGCCCGGCTCGATGCCGGCGACATCCTTGTCCCAGGTCTGCGGGTTCATCGCGACCATCAGGTCGACGCCGCCGCGCCGCCCCAGCCAGCCTTCGCCGGAGACCCGCACCTCGTACCAGGTCGGCAGGCCCTGAATGTTGGAGGGGAAGATGTTGCGGCTGGCCACCGGCACGCCCATGCGCAGCACGCATTTGGCGAACAGTTCGTTGGCGCGACGCCGAACCCGAGCCGTTGACGTTGGCGAATTTGACGACGAAGTCGTTGGTGGCTGCTATCGGCTGCATGAGCGAGGCCTGCGCGGTTTCCAGAGTAGAATTTCTTCATGTCCCAGGCGCCGGTGGGGCAGCGTTCGGCGCACAGCCCGCAATGCAGGCAGACGTCCTCGTCCTTCACCATCACGCGTTTGGTCTTCAGCAAGCCGGAGACATAGAGGTCCTGCGTCAGGTCCGCCGCCGGCGCCGTCAGCATCTGGCGCAGATCGGCTTCCGGCGCGTTCGGCGTGAAGGTGATGCAGTCCATCGGGCAGATGTCGACGCAGGCATCGCATTCGATGCACAGCTTGTCTTCGAACACGGTCTCGACATCGCAATTGAGGCAGCGCTGCGCCTCCTTGAAGCCGAGATCGCGGGTGAAGCCCAGCTCCACTTCCATGTTCACATTGCGCAGCGTCTGCTCATGCGGGGCGTGCGGCACCTTGAAGCGCAGATCCAGCGACACGTCATTGTCATAGGACCATTCGTGAATGCCCATCTTCTGGCTGGTCAGGTTGACATGCGGGCCGGGCCGGTCGGCCTTCACATCCTGGCCCTGGCAGAACAGGTGGATCGAGACCGCCGCGGCATGGCCATGGGCCACCGCCCAGATGATGTTCTTGGGCCCGAAGGCCGCGTCGCCGCCGAAGAACACGCTTCGGATTGGTCGATTGGATAGGTTTCGTCATCGACCTTGGGCATGTCCCAGCGGTCGTCGAATTCCAGGCCGATATCGCGCTCGATCCAGGGGAAGGCGTTTTCCTGGCCCACGGCCACCAGCACGTCGTCGCATTCCATATGCACGTCCGGCTCGCCGGTGGGGATCAGCTTGCGCCGGCCCTTGGCGTCATATTCGGCCTTCGACCTTCTCGAAGGTGACGCCGGTCAGCGTGCCGTCCTTGTGCGTGAATTCCTTGGGCACCAGGAAATTGTGGATGGGAATGCCTTCGCCCATCGCATCGTCTTTTTCCCAGGGGCTCGCCTTCATCTCCTCGAAGCCGGAGCGGACGACGACATCGACCTTGTCGCCGCCGAGGCGGCGCGAGGTGCGGCAGCAATCCATCGCCGTGTTGCCGCCGCCCAGCACGATCACGCGCTTGCCGATCTTGTCGATATGGCCGAACGAGACCGCGCGAAAGCCAGTCGATGCCGATATGGATGTTGGCGGCGGCCTCCGTGCGGCCGGGAATGTCGAGGTCGCGGCCGCGCGGCGCGCCGGAGCCGACGAACACCGCGTCATAATCCTCGTCCAGCAGCGCCTTCAGGCTGTCGATGCGGTGTGCCGAAGCGCGTTTCCGGCTCCAGCCCCAGGATGTAATTGCATTCCTCGTCCAGCACGCGCTCGGGCAGGCGGAATTTCGGGATCTGCGTGCGCATCATCCCGCCGGCCTTGGGATCGGCGTCGTAGATGACGCACGGTATAGCCCAGCGGCAGAAGATCGCGCGCCACGGTCAGCGAGGCCGGGCCCGCGCCGATCAGCGCGATGCGCTTGCCGTTCTTCTTCGCGGCGGGCTTGGGCAGGCGCGCGGTGATATCGTCCTTGTTGTCGGCGGCGACGCGCTTCAGGCGGCAGATGGCGACGGGCTCGTCCTCCACGCGGCCGCGGCGGCAGGCCGGCTCGCAGGGCCGGTCGCAGGTGCGGCCCAGCACGCCCGGAAACACATTCGATTTCCAATTGATCATATAGGCGTCGGAATAGCGGCCCTCCGCGATCAGGCGGATATATTCGGGCACGGGGGTATGCGCGGGGCACGCCCACTGACAATCGACGACTTTGTGGAAGTAGTTGGGATCGCTGGTATCGGTCGGCGCGATGCCGGATGGAGGCTCGGGCTCGGCGATCACTTGCCCGTCAGCCAAATCAGAACTCATGAGATGCGTGCTACTCCACTGCCGTGTCCGCCATCTCCGTGAGGTTCAACGCCCACGGCCCCACGATCTGTTGCGATTGGCTGGGTATGGCGACCCCGTGCGTTCTTCCCCTATGAATTTTCATATTAGCTCCCACGCTGTCCCACGCAACATGGGAATAGGTATAAATGCTGTATGGCTACTCGCGGCCCAATGGCGTGGGCGCCATTAAATTCAAACTATCTAATATAAGAGGCAAGTCCGGTGGATATGTCGTTGACCGAGGATCAGGAGGCCATCGACGAGGCCGTGGCCCGCGTCTGCCGGCGGCTTCGATGATGGTTACTGGAGCGACTGCGACGCGCAGGCGCGCTTCCCGCATGAATTCCATCGCGCCATGGCCGAGGGCGGCTGGCTGGGCATCACCATGCCGGTCGAGCTGGGCGGCGCCGGCCTTGGCGTCACCGAAGCCGCCCTGATGATGCACACGGTCACGCAGCATGGCGGCGGCTTCTCGGCGGCCTCCACCATCCACATCAATCTCTTCGGCCCGCACCCCATCGTCGTCCACGGCACGGCCGAGCAGAAGGCGCGCTGGCTGACGCCCGCTGATCAAGGGCGAGGAGAAGGCCTGCTTCGGCGTCACCGAGCCCGATGCCGGGCTCGACACCACCTCGATCTCCACCTTCGCGACCAAGGTGAAGGGCGGCTATCGCGTCACGGGCCGCAAGATGTGGACGACCACGGCGCAGGAGGCCGACCGCATCCTGCTGCTCACGCGCACCACGCGCCAAGGAGGATTGCAAGAAGCCGACCGACGGCATGACGCTGTTCTACACCGCGCTCGACCGCGAGAAGATCGAAGTCCGCCGCATCGAGAAGATGGGCCGCAGCGCCGTCGATTCCAACGCCGTCTTCATCGACGATCTCTTCGTGCCGGAGGAAGACCGCATCGGCGAAGAGGGCAGGGGCTTTCGCTATCTGCTCGACGGGCTCAATCCCGAACGCATCCTGATCGCCTGCGAGGCCATCGGCATCGGCCGCGATGCGCTGCGCCGCGCGTGCCGATTATGCGCGCGAGCGCGTGGTGTTCGGCCGGCCCATCGGCCAGAACCAGGGCATCCAGCATCCGCTGGCCGAGAACTGGGCCTATCTCGAAAGCGCCTTCTGGATGGCGATGCGCGCGGCGAATTTGTACGACGCGAAACAGCCCTGCGGCGCCGAAGCCAATGCCGCCAAGTTCCTGGGCGCCCGCGCCGCCTTCGATGCCTGCACGCGCAGCGTCATGACCCATGGCGGCATGGGCTATGCCAAGGAATTCCAGGTCGAACGCCTGTTCCGCGAAAGCATCCTCACCCGCATCGCGCCGGTGACGGAGCAGCTGATCCTGAGCTTCATCGCCGAGAATGTGCTCGATCTGCCGAAGTCGTATTAATTGTCATCTTTCCGCGACGACATGGCGGTTGATCTTGTCCGCCTGTACGGGAAACGTAGCGAATCAACCGACATCGGAGTGAGAGAGACCGAATGAGATCTTCGCTGCAGCTGGGCGTCTTGGCAGCGGCCCTGCTTCTGGCAGGTGCGCAAGCCCCTGCACACGCCACCGTACAGAACGCACAGACCACCGCCCACGAGATCGCGAACACGCTGCAGGTGAAGGGCGCGGCCGCCACGATCGGGCAATACTTCAATTGCGAGAACGGATCGGGCTACGCATTCGTGTCGGGCGGCGATCCGGCTGCGGTCTCGGTTGCGGCCAGGATCCTGCCGCAGGCCGATGCCTGCGTGGCCGGGAAGCTGCAATCTTCGCTGCGGCTGGCGCTGATCTACAATCCGGCCGTCGTGCTGCCCTTCGTCAACAGCGCGCCGCAGCTTTCGGCGGCGGAGATCTGCAAGCCCGTCGACCTGCCGGCGGACGCACCCACTTCGCATGTCGCCACGACGGCACAAGAGATGGAAGGCAGCCTCGGCGTCGTGAGCAGCCCCGCACTCGCGGCGAAGAAGCAGGCCTGTTTGCGTGTAATTTCGGGCTCCTGAGGCATCAGGAGCGCACGTGGTTTTGCACGTGCCCCCGGGCCCGCCGTTCCCCAAAAGTGCAAGGCGGAAAGGCGTTTCCCTGATCCGCTGGCTGCAGTAGGGTCGCGCGGTCTGATATCCAGCAGAGCGCGAGCGAACCCATGCCCGGTCTCTATTTCGAAGAATTTTCCGTCGGCCAGATCTTCGATCACCCGATCCGGCGCACGGTGACCGAAGCCGACAATGTCTTCTTCACCGCCATGACCCACAACCCGGCCCAGCTCCATCTCGATGAGGAATATGCGCAAGGGCACCGAGTTCGGCACAGCGCATCGTCAATTCGCTGTTACACGCTGGGGCTGATGATCGGCATTTCGGTCGGCGACACCACGCTCGGCACCACCGTCGCCAATCTCGGCATGGACGAGGTGCGCTTCCCCAAGCCCGTCTTCCATGGCGACACGCTGCACGTCGAAACCGAGGTGCTGGAGCTGCGCGAATCGAAGTCGCGCCCGGCCAACGGCATCGTCATCTTCCTCCACCGCGCCATCAACCAGCGCGATGAGATCGTGGCGCAATGCAAGCGCTCGGCCCTGATGCTGAAGAAGACGGTGGTGGTGATGATCCTGCGTTCGCTCCTCTTCGTCCCCGCCGACAGCGAGAAGAAGCTCGCCAAGTCGAAATCCTCGCCGGCCGATGCGCTGATCCTCGATCTCGAGGATTCGGTCGCGGCCGCCAACCGTCCCGCCGCGCGCAAGCTTGCGGCCGACTATGTGCGCAATGCGCAACGGCAAGGGCCCGGCGCTGTTCGTGCGCATCAATCCGATCGACACCGAAGATTGCGCAGCCGATCTCGATGCCATTGTCGAGGCCGCGCCCGCCGGCCTTGTCGTGCCCAAGCCGGATTCGCCCGGCGTGCTGGTCGAGCTGGACCGCATGATCGCCGCGCGCGAGGCCGCGCATGGCCTGCCGCGCGGCGGCATCAAGGTGTTGCCGGTGGCGACGCGAAACGCCCGCCGCCGTGCTCAACCTGATGCATTACACCAATCCGCCGCCGCGGCTTTGCGCGCTGACCTGGGGTGCGGAGGATCTGGCCGCCGCCCTCGGCGCCGCCGCCAATCGCGACGAGGCCGGCGAGTTCCTCTTCACCTACAAGGTGGTGCGCTCCTTCTGCCTGATCGCGGCCAAGGCGGCGGGCGTCGCAGGCCATCGAAACCCTGCATGCCGATTTCCGCGACGAGGACGGCCTCAGGCGCGCCGCCCGCGCCGCCCAGCGCGAAGGCTTCACCGGCATGCTGGCGATCCATCCCGGCCAGGTCGAGATCGATCAACGCCGCCTTCACGCCGTCAGCCGAGGATGTCGAGCACGCGCAGAAGGTCGTCGCCGCCTTTGCCGGTGGCGCGGGCGTCGCCTCGCTCGACGGCAAGATGCTCGACCAGCCCCATCTCAAGCAGGCCGAGCATATCCTCGCGCTGGCGAAACAGATCGCGTCGGGCGACCCGGC
>CAWGGT010000025.1:0-80229 GCA_963822185.1 uncultured Pseudomonadota bacterium | reverse complement strand
GTCGAGGAACGGGAAGGAGAGGTTGTAGCCGGTCGCGTAGATGATGACGTCGATCTCCTCTTCGCGCCCGTCCTCGAACAATACCGTGTCGCCCGCGCTTCTCCTTGATGTTCTTGACCACAGCGATGTCGCCGCAGCCGACGCGCGTCAGAAACTCGCCGGAGACAGAGGGATGCGCATCGGCCGGATGATGCGCCGGCTCGGGCAGGCCGTAATCCTTCATGTGGCCGACCGCGTTGACGATCATCTTCTTGATGACGCGGCGCACCATCCAGTCGGGCATCCAGTTCGGGCGCCACGCCTTTGTCCGGCGGCGCGCCGTTGATGTATTTCGGGAATATCCACACGCCGCGGCGCGCGGCCACGAACAGCTTTTTCGCGATCGGCTTCTGCGACAGCTCGCTGGCGATATCCATCGCCGAATTGCCCATGCCGACGACGAGCACGCGCTTGTCGCGCATGTCGTGCGGCTCGAACGGCGTCAGATAGGAATGGGCATGCATCTCGATGCCGTCGAACGTGCCCGGAAATTCGGGGATGTAGGGATCCCAGTGATGGCCGTTGCAGACGAACAGCGTGTCGTAGACGCGGGTCTCGCCGTTCGACAGCGCCACATGCCACAGCGCATCGTCGCCGCGCACCGCGCGCTTCACCTTGGTGTTCAGAGTGATGTCGTCGCGCAAGCCGAAATGGTCGACATAGGCGTTGAAATAGTCCGCGATCTGCGAATGGTGCGGATAGTCGGGATAGTCCGCCGGAATCGGGAAATCCTCGAACTGCATGCGATGTTTCGAGGTGTCGATATGCAGCGACTGGTAGCAGGCCGATCGGCCGTTGGGATTTTTGTAAACCCAGTTGCCGCCGATCACGCTCGACATGTCGAAGCAATCGAACGGCAAGCCGCGATCCTTCAGCGCCTTCGCCGTGGCGAAGCCCGAACAGCCGGCGCCGACAATGCAAGATCTTGGCAAGCCCACGTGTCGTGACCCGTCTTCCGTTTTGCGGCCGGGATTATAGGCAGAATGACTTGCGGCACAAGCGGGCCGTTTGCGCTCCGATGCCTCCCGCGAAGATTGACATTTTGTGGACTTCGTATGTTGATAGATGCATGAGCGAAACATCCGCAAACTGGCTGCGGCCATGCCCGCAAGATGATGGGACAGACGCCCTATTTTGCGGCAATCGGTGCCGAAATGCTGGATATCGGCGACGTGCGCGGCGCGTGCGCGGGTTCCCTATGGTCAACAGCTTGTAGGCGACCCCGATACGGGCGTGATCCATGGCGGCGTCATTACGACGCTGCTCGATCACATTGGCGGCGCCGCGGTCATGGCGTCGCTGGTCGCGCCGCTGCCGATTGCAACACTAGACCTCAGGATCGATTACATGAAGCCGGCCGCGCCGCAGGCCGATATCTTCGTCGAAGCGCGCTGCGTCAAGGTTACGCATGAGATCGCCTTCGTGCGCGGCTCCGCCTATCAGGGCGATGCCGACGATCCCATCGCGCTGTGCACGGCCACCTTATGGTGATCCGCGGCAATGCGCCGCTGCCGTTCCCGGGGAGGTGAGCGATGGAGATGCTCGCGCGCGCACTCGCCGATGGCGCCGAGCATCGATCCCGCCGCCCTGATCGCGCGCCATTCCCTATGCCGGCTTCATGGGCCTCAAGGCGGAATTGCAGCGACGGCGCGCTCCGCTGGTGCTGCCCTTCTCCGAGCATCTGATCGGCAATGTCATGCTGCCGGCGCTGCATGGCGGCGCCATCGGCTCGATGCTCGAAACGGCCGCCATCGCGCAGGTGATCTGGGAATTGCGCACGCCGCGTCTGCCCAAGACTGTCGACATCACCATCGATTATCTGCGCAGCGGCCGCGCGCGTCACCAGCTATGCGCGCGCGCGCATCGCCAAGCAGGGCCGGCGCACCGTCAATGTCCATGCCGAGATGTGGCAGGACGACGAGGCCAAACCCATCGCCGCCTTGCGCGGTCACATGCTGTTGCCGGCGGCCGGGCGCTAACGTCAGTTCCAGCGCCCGTCCGTGCCGCCCAGGCTGAGGCCGCCCGCGCCCATCAGCACGATCGCAACGCCGCCCAACAGGTAGCAGGCCTGCAGTTCCAGCGCATAGCCGCCCATCGGCCCGATCGACAGCAGCATGCCGGCATGCACCAGCAGCATCGCCACGATCATGTTGGCGACGATCAGAAGCCCGCCGATGCGCGTGAACAAGCCCGCAATCACCAGCAGCGGTCCCACGATCTCGCCGAGATAGACGCCATAGGCCAGCAGCTCCGGCAATCCGTGCGCCGCCATCGCCTGTTTGATCGGCGCGATGCCGTTGAGCAGCTTGTGTACGCCGTGCATCAGGATCAGCCCGCCGATCGTGATGCGCAGCAAGGCTTTGCCAAGCGCGTCGCCCATGTCCATCAGGTCCCCTCCCATCCGAATGGTGCAGGAGCCTAACGCAGAAATGGAGACGGCGGGAGTTACGAAAGGCTGTCGCTTTGTTCACTATAAATCGCGAGCGGGCGCCTGCGGATTTTCGGGCGCGGGCTGCGATGCCGGCGCGGCGGTGTCGTGTCGCGCTTGCGCGTCGCCGCCATGGCGCGGCGCATCGCAGGGGCAAGCGTTTGCGGCGGTATGGCGATGGCCGGTCCGATATGCGCGCACCGGCGCCATCGCCTGCGGTTTGGCCGGTTCGGGAATTGCGGCGGCTGGCGGCGGCGCGGCCTCGACTTTGCGCGCGGGAGCCGGTGCATGGCGCCGCGGCAGAAATCTGGCGCGCAATCCCTCCAGCACCATCAGCGCGAGGAAGGCGGCGGCCAAAGCAATTCCCACGCGCATTTCCATTGGCTGATGGCCATAGGCGACCATCAGCGCATCCCAAACCGCTTTCCAATCTGCGGAAATCATACTGCCCCCACGCCCCCATACTCTGGGCCGAAGTGTGCACGGAACGGCCGCATTGCGGCCAAGGGCCTAGCGATGCAAACACCGCGCAATTGCGCGCTTTCCCTGCACAAGACATAGGCAATCGCGATTGCCGCGGCAGGCAGCTCAGCGCAGATCGGCGCCGATGGCTTCGCCGACGTTTGAAGCCGTCGCGCTCCAGGCAGGCGCGCAGCTCGCGCTTGATGCGGCCGATCAGGCTCGGCCCCTGATAGGCGAGCGCGGTGTAGAGCTGCACCAGGCTCGCGCCGGCGCGGATCTTGGCATAGGCGTCGGCGCCCGATGGCGATGCCGCCGACGCCGACCAGCGTCAGCTTGGTGCCGACGCGTTTGCGCATGGCCTTGAGCACGCCGGTCGATGGCGCGAACAGCGGCGCGCCCGAAAGCCCGCCGGTCTCCTTGGCATGCGCGCTCTTGAGCGATGCGGGCCGCGCGATCGTGGTGTTGGTGACGATCAGCCCTTCGATGCCGGCGGCCAGGCACACCTGCGCGATGTCGTCCATCGCCGCCTCGTCGATGTCGGGCGCGATCTTGAGCAGCAGCGGCACGGCCAGCCGCGCGCGCGCGCGTTCTTCGGTCAACGTGGCGAGCAGGCGTTCGAGCTCGTCGCGGTTCTGCAGCCCGCGCAGGCCCGGCGTGTTGGGCGAGGAGATGTTGACCGTCACGTAATCGGCGAGCGGCGCCAGCTTCGGCGAAGCCCGTGCGGTAATCGGCGATGCGGTCGGCGCTGTCCTTGTTGGCGCCGATATTGATGCCGAGGATGCCGCGCCGCGCGCGCGCTGTGTCAGCCGCGCGGCCATCGCCGCCATGCCGGCATTGTTGAAGCCCATGCGGTTGATGACGGCGCGGTCTTCGCCCAGGCGGAACAGGCGCGGGCTTGGGATTGCCGGCCTGCGGCCGCGGCGTGACGGTGCCGCATTCGACGAAGCCGAAGCCCAGCTTCGCCATCGCGTCCGGCACCTCGCCGTCCTTGTCGAAGCCGGCGGCCAGCCCCAGCGGGTTGGCGAAGCGCAGGCCCAGCGCGGTGATGGCCAGCGCCGGATCGTCGGCGCGCCGCCTGCGGCAGCAGCGGCCCGGCCAGCGCGAGCAGGCGCAGCGTGGCGCGGTGGGCGGCCTCGGGCGGCAGGCGCCGCAGCAGCGCTGCGCCCAGATCCATCAACATGCGCGTACTGGTCCCCGTGATTCCCGGCGGAGTCTAGCGCCCGCCGGCCGATCCGGGCCGGGGCAGGGCCGCGAAAGCGGTGCGTATCCCCGCCTAATCGCCTGCCCGCGCACGGCCGCGCCGGCGGCGGGCGGCGTCCAGCCGGCCCTTCCCGAGCTTGCCGGCCCCCGCCGTCTAGAATTTATTCCGAACCAAGGACTACATTCTTAGAGCGATGCTGACCCACGGCCAGATCTGGCATGCGCATCGACGCCCTTGCCGAGCCGCCACGGCCTGTCGCCGTCGGGGCTGGCCAAGCTGGCCGGCCTCGATCCGACGACCTTCAACAAGAGCAAGCGCGCGGCCGGCGGCAAGCTGCGCTGGCCCTCGACCGAAAGCGTGGCCAAGGCGCTGAAGGCGGTCGGCGCCTCGCTCGACGAATTCGTGGCGCTGGTCGAGCCGGAGCGCGTCGGGCGGCGTCGCCGGCGCGGATGGTGCCGCTGATCGGTTTGGCCCAGGCGGGCAGCCGCGGCTTCTTCGACGATGCCGGCTTTCCGGCCGGCGCCGGCTGGGAGGAGATCGGCTTTCCCGAACTCAGCGACGAGCATGCCTATGCGCTCGAGATCACCGGCGAATTCCATGCTGCCGATCTATCGCGATGGCGACCGCATCGTGGTCTCGCCCAGCGCCAGCCTCCGGCGCGGCGACCGCGTCGTCGTCAAGACCAAGGCGGGCGAGGTGATGGCCAAGCAATTGGGCCGGCATGACGGCGCAGCGCGTCGAACTCAAATCGTTCAATCCGGACTATGAAGACCGCAGCTTCGCGATGGACGAGATCGCCTTCATCCACCGCATCATCTGGGCGAGCCAGTAGAGGCGCGGGCGACGGCATCATCCTCCTTATCTCGTCATGGCCGCCCTTGAGGCGGCCATCCATCTGGCGCGCGTCGGCGCGCCAATGACTTCCATCGCTCGCGGACGCTCGCGCGATGGGTGGGCGGGTCAAGCCCGCCCATGACGGTTTGGGGACGGGTTTGGTTTTTGATGTGATATTTGGGGTCAAAGTGGAATTGCGCGGCGGACTTCGTTCATGCGCAGTTTCGGCGTGCAACGAGCGGCCCTCAAGTCCCTGCGAGGGCTGCATTTTGTGCGAGCAGCGTGACGCTGCTGTGTCAGAGCGCTCTTGATCCGTACACGGATGTACTACACAAAGCCTTGAAAATATTGGAAAGTTCGCACTGCTCCGCGCGTGCCGGATTTGGTGGAAAGATTCTTTTTGTCAATTCTTGAAGACATCTTTCTTGTCCCCATTTCCACTGACAGAGACGAGACGGAGATGCCAGGCCAGAGATCGCAAAGTGCGCAGGACCATACAGGACAAGGATGCCGATCTTGCGCGCATCCGTGTGACGCGAAGGGAACAAGCCGGATCGGCGCGGGTGCGGTTGGCAATCCCGGCCTCCGGTTCCCGGAGCGCGCGACGTCCGAGGCGGGATGAAGGTGCAATGCACGCGCGCGTGAATTCGGGCGTGGGGCGCTGCCTGCCGGAGTCCCGAAAGTCCGGGCGGGTATTGGCCCGCGGGTGGCGGCGAGAAAAAAGAAGCCGCGCCTGCGAGCGCGGTCCCGCCCTTGGTCTGTTTAATCCGGATAGCCCTGATATTTCTTGACCATCGTGTCGTAATGCTCCCAGTCGCCGCGCTGGAACAGCTCCAGCAGGCGGCGCGCCTGGCCCTGCATCACCTCTTCATAGGCCGTGCGCGGCTTTCCCGTCGCGGCGAATTGGAGGGCGGCGCCGATCTCCTTCGCGTAGCTGTCCCGGTCATAGGCCGAGAGCGACAGCACGTATTGGAAGCGGATCGGAATGCCCGCCGGATCGGCGGCCATGGCCTTGGCGTAATAGGAAAGGCCCTTCTTGATCGTGGCGCCATACATCATGCTGGCCAGCAGCGAGCCGCCGCCATTGACGACGCCGATATTCCAGCCGCCCATCGCCGCCAGCGCCCAGGGATTGTTCGGATCGGATTTCAGCGCCGCGTCGAGATTGTCCTTGGCCTCGCCGGCATAGCCTTTCAGCTTGGCCTGCACGGTGCCGATGATGCGCGCTTCGTAGCCCAGCGTGGCGGCGAGGAAGACGCGCGGCAGCGGCGCTTTGGGATCGGCGGCGATGGCCTTGCGCGCATCGGCTTCGGCGCGTTCGAGGCAGGCGAGGCAGGGCGCCGTGCGCAGCCGCTCCTTTGCGAGTTCGGCGCGAACCGCCACGCCATAGCCCTGCGCGCCGCCTTCTGCCCGGCCTGCTGCAATGGCTGCATCGTACTGGCCGGAGACATAGAGCTGCTCGGGCGTCGGATCGGCCGCGCTCGCCGCCATTGGCGCGAGGAGCGCCACGGCCAGCACGGCGGCGGCGAGCCTCATTCTGCGTCCCCGGACAGGAACTCGCCGTCCAATGCGCGGCGGATCAGCGCCGCCGTCTCGCCGCAGCCGAACAGGGCGGCGAAGCTGCCGAAGCGCGGGCCCTGGGATCTGGCCGATCACGACTTCATAGATCGCCTTGAACCAGTCGCGCAGCGGATCGAACTCGTGGCGCTTGCCGATCTCATAGATCTCGAACTGCACCGTCTCGCCGTCATGCTCGTCCTTCATGCCGTCGAGCATGTCGGCCAGTTCGGTCAAGTGCGGCGCGTTCCTTCTCGGTCGCCGCGCGATAGACCTTCGATGGTTTGACGAAGTCGTCGTAATACCGGATCGCGTAGTCGACGAGATGATCGAGCCCGGGATTGTGCTCGGGGCTCGCCTCCGGCGCATAGGCGCGGATGAAGCCCCACAAGCACGTCGCGATTGTGCGCGTTCGAGGCGCTGACGAGATTGAGCAGCAGCGCGAAGCTGACCGGATAGCGCTCGTCCGGCGGATGGCCGTTGTGGATGTGCCAGATCGGGATTTTCGATCCGCGCCGCATCGTCGTTCAGTTTGTGATAGGCCTCGAGCAGCTGGATGTAATCGTCCACCGCCTTGGGGATCTGATCGAAATAGAGCTTCTTGGCCGCCTTCGGCTTCTGGAACATGAAGAGCGCGATGCTCTCCTCCGGGCCATAGGTCAGCCATTCGTCGATCGAGATGCCGTTGCCCTTCGACTTCGAGATCTTCTGCCCCTTCTCGTCGAGGAACAGCTCGAAGACGAAATGCTCGGGCGGCTGGCCGCCGGCGATCCGGCAGATCTTGTCGTAGAGCGGCTGCGAGGGCAGGTGATCCTTGCCGTACATCTCGTAATCGATGCCAAGCGCGGCCCAGCGCATGCCGAAATCGGGCTTCCATTGCAGCTTGCACTGCCCGCCGGTCACCGGAACGGTCTCTTCGCTGCCGTCTTCTTCGATATAGGTGATCGTGCCCTTCTGCGGCGTCCCACGCGGTGACGCGCGCCAGCAGCACCTTGCCCGAGCGCGGAGAGACCGGCAGGAACGGCGAATAGGTCTCGCGCCGCTCCTCGCCGAGCGTCGGCAGCATCACGTCCATCACCTTCTCGTAGTTGGCCAGCACATGCAGCAGCGCGTCGTCATAGACGCCGGCCTTGTACATGTCGGTGGCGCTGCGGAATTCGTAGTCGAAGCCGAAGCGGTCGAGGAAGGCGCACAGCCGCGCATTCATGTTGCGGCCATAGCTCTCATGCGTGCCGAAGGGGTCGGGGATCGCCGTCAGCGGCTTGCCCAGATTGGCCGTCATCATCTCCTTGTTGGGGACGTTGTCCGGCACCTTCCGCAGCCCGTCCATATCGTCGGAGACGGCGATCAGCCGGGTCGGGATGTCGCTCATCAGCTCGAAGGCGCGGCGCACCCAGGTGGTGCGGGCGACCTCGCCGAATGTGCCGATATGGGGCAGACCGGACGGGCCATAGCCGGTCTCGAACAGGACCTCCTTCAAGGGCTTGCCGGACGCTGCCCGTTTCTCGGCCCGGGCCACCACCTTGCGGGCCTCCTCGAAGGGCCAGGCGCGGGCCGCGAGGGCGATCTCGGGAGAAGGGCGGGAGGGACCGGAAGACATTGGAAAGACTGAACCTTAAGCGTTTCGAAAGGGGGCGAAGCTAGGCTCGCAGGCGGAGGCCGTCAATGTACGACCAAGAAGTGGCACCTGCTGGGGACGAGTCCGGCGCCGCGCCCGCGCGCGACGACGCCGAAGCGCGCGCCATCGTGGCTGGTCGTGTCGATATTCTCTTCCGCCTCGGCCGGCACTATCTGTTCCTGCCCTTCGCCGCCCTTTGTGTTGCGGCGACCCTGATGGGCCGCCATCATCCGCCGATCTTTGTGGCGGTGACCCCGCTTCTCCTCCAGATCATCATCTCGGTTGGCGTCGAGCGGCTGGCCGATTCCTATGCCGCGCGGCCGCAGAGCGACGACCCGCTCTTGTGGGCCCGGCGCTACACCATCCTGTCCGGCATCTCCGGTGCGATCTGGGGCGCTGGCGCGCTGCTCTGGTTCGTGCCCCATGACTTTCCCGCCCAGGCCTATCTGGCCTTGGCCTTCCTCGGCATCACCTCGACCGAATTCATCGCCCGCTCCGCCTACCGGCCGGCCTATCTGGCCCATGCTTCACTGTCGCTCGGGCCCCTCGCGGTGCGCCTGCTGATCGAGGGCGAGCCCTATGCCAGCCTGTCGAGCGTGCTGGTGATGTTTTTCGGCGGCATCCTCTACAGCTATTGCGACCGCTTCACCGAGCTGCTCGACGAGGCCATCCGCCTGCGCTGGCGCAATGCCGGGCTGGTCGAAAGCCTGTCGCGCGAGAAGAAGGATGCCGAGCAGGCACGCGATGTCGCCGAAGCCTCGACGCGCGCCAAATCGGCCTTCATTGCCAATATCTCACATGAGATCCGCACGCCGATGAATGCGCTGCTCGGCATGGCGCAGCTTCTGGAGCGCAGCGACCTCGATCGCACCCAGCGCAGCCATGTAAAGGTCCTGCTCGAGGCCGGGCGCGGCCTCAAGACCCTGCTTGACGATGTGATCACCCTGTCGCGCGACGACGAGGTCCGCAGCCCATCCGACGAGGACTGCGATGCCGCCCAGGCGGTGCGCACCGTCGGCCGGCTTCTGCAGCCGCGTGCCTGGGAAAAGCAGCTTCGCCTCAATATCGCAACGCCCGCCGGCCTGCCGCGGGTCCATGCCGATCCGCGCCGCGTGCGTCAGGTGTTGCTGAAGCTCGCCGACAATGCGCTCAAATTCACCGAGCGTGGCGGCGTCGAGATCGGCGTCGAGGCGGTCTTGGCGGACAATGGCGATCAGATGCTGCGCTTCTCCGTCACCGACACCGGCCTCGGCCTGCCGCCGGAAGCGGCCGGACAAATCTTCGAGCCCTTTGCACTCGGCGACAACACCTATGCGCGCCGCTTCGATGGCGCCGGCCTTGGTCTTGCCGTTGCCAAGCGCACGGTCGACGCCCTCGGCGGCCAGATCGGCTTCGAGAGCGAGCCGGGCGAGGGCGCGACCTTCTGGTTCACGGTGCCGGCCGTCGGCGTGGCCGTTCCCGAGCGCCACGAGCCTGAACCGATCGCCGCCGATGCGCCGCCGCCTTCGGGGCTCAGCCTTCCTCATCATGCTGCCGGAGCCGTTGGTGCGCGACCAGATTGCCGGCCTGCTCGAACCCTTCGGCAACCGCCTCGTCTTTGCCCACAGCGCCAGCGATGCGGTGGCGCTGGCCGGTCGGGACACATTCGACGCCATCATCGCCTTCGGCCGCGACACCGATACGCTGGCCGCTGCGCCGAGTGTCAATGCGCCGTTGCTGGCGATCCTGACAGGCGGCATGCGCATGCCGATGGCCGCGGGTGAGGTGCTGCGCTGGCCGTCCTCGGCCGGCGCCCTCTATGTCGCGCTGGGCAATCTGCTCGGTCGCGGTGGCGATGCCGGCGCCTCGATGGCCGAGACCGAAAGCGACAAGGGCGCGGCTATCGATGGTCCGGCCTTCGCCGAGCTTGAGAAGTCTCTCGGCCTGACGACGTTGATCGAGATTCTGCAATCCTATGTGAAGACCGCCGAGGAACTGAGCGAACGTCTCACCGAAGCCGGCGCCGGCGGCGAATGGGAGAATGCCACCCGCATTGCCCAGGATATTGCGGGGGCCGCGGGGGGGCTTGGCCTCAACGCACTGACCAATGCCGCGCGCAGTCTCACCCAGAAGGTGCGCGAGGGCGATGACGTCGCCGACCTCAAATCCGCCGTCGACGCCATCGTGTCCGAACATACCCGGGTGCACCGTGCGCTTGTGAATCTCTATCCCGACCTGGCGGCCTAGCCAGAATTCTCCTTTCATTCCCGGCCCGGCTGCGCATGATCGGCGGATGCCATCCGAATCCGCGCACATGCCACAGCCCCGCAGCAGCGGGTTCCATGCCGCACCGGCGCTTGTCCCGGCGCCGGGCGGTGGGCTTTTGGCCGATGCGGATGGTGCCGTGCGCCGTGTTGGCCTTCCAGAGGCTCGCGCGCTCTTCAAGAGCGGAGATGCGCTCGTCGCCCATGCGCTGTTCGTCGGCGGGCGTCTCAAGGAACAGCCCGCCCGTCCGCTCTTCGACGTGCTCGAACTCTTCGCCTTTGTGCGCCCGGCGCACACCTTGCGTGCCGAGTCCGGCCGGGATCGCGCGGGCGCTCGGCCTGCCCGCTGGCGGCGATGGCGAAGCGGCGGCGCGCGCCCTGCGTCCCGCAGCGCAGGCGCTGCTGGAAGAACTGGCCGCCAAACCCGAAGCCGATCGTGCGCAGGCGCGCCTTGCTCGCCGCCAGCATGGCGCGCACGGGCTGGCGCTGGGGGCCGGAGATTCTGAAGGTCCTCGGCGAGCCCGACCGTGCCGCTCAGCCCGATCGCAGGCTTCGAAGTCTGGAAACGCCTGCCGCAATGGGAAGACGAGGCCCCGCCCGCCAAGCCCAGTTCGCATCCGGTCGAGCCCGACGAAGCGCGCGCGCGCCTTGCCGAATTGGTCGGCGTCGGCGGCGAGGGCCGTCCCGAACAGGGCGATTATGCGGAAGCGGCAAGCTATGCCTTCGGGCCGCGCGAGCATGCCGGCCATCCCAGGGTCGCGCTGATCGAAGCGGGCACCGGCATGGGCAAGACGCTGGGTTATCTCGCGCCGGCCAGCGTCTGGGCCGAGAAGAACGGGCCCGGGCTGTGGCTCTCGACCTATACGCGCAACCTGCAGCGCCAGATCGTGGCGGAAGTCGCCCGGCTCTATCCCGATCCGGCCGAGCGCGAAGAAAAGGCCGTCGTCCGCAAGGGGCGCGAGAACTATCTGTGCTTGTTGAACTTCGAAGAGGCGGCCAAGCGCGGCGGCCGCCGCGCCCGGCCAGCGCAGCGTCGCGCTCGGTCTCATTGCGCGCTGGGTCGCGGCGACGTCCGACGGCGATATTTCGGGTGCGGGCTTTCCGGCGTTCCTTGCCGCCTCCCTGCCGCTGCGCGAAATCACTGACCGGCGCGGCGAATGCGTCTATTCGGCCTGTCCGCATTATCCGCTGCTGCTTTATCGAGCGCGCCGTGCGCAAGGCCCGCCATGCGCCGCATTGTCATCGCCAACCATGCGCTCGTCATCGCGCAGGCCGCGCAGGACTGGCTCTCGGTCGATGAAACGACCGACGCGCCCGAGCGCCGCGTGCGTTACGTCTTCGATGAGGGCCATCATCTCTTCGATGCCGCCGATAGCGGATTTGCGGCCTTTCTCTCCGGCACGGAGATGGCCGATCTGCGCCGCTGGATTCGCGGTCCCGAAGGCCGTGCCCGCTCGCGTATGCGCGGCCTCGAAGAACGGCTGAAGGATCTCGTGCTCGATCACAAGCCCTCCTACGAAGCGCTTCAGGAAGCGGTTTCGGCCGCGGCCGCGCTGGCGGGCGAAGGCTGGACCCAGCGCCTCGGTAGCGGGACGCCGCGCGGTCCGGGCGAAGCCTTTCTCGCCGAAGCCTTCCAGCATGTGCGCGCCCGCAGCGAAGGCGAAGACAGCTTCTATTCCCTCGAGGCCGAGACCGAACCGCTCGGCAAGGACATTCTCGAAGCCGCTCGCGAATTGGGCCTCGCGCTCAAGCGCCTGGCCGAACCGCTGCAGCGCCTCGCGCGCATGCTGCGCAAGCAGATGAACGAGATGGCGGCCGAACTCGAACCCTACACAAAGGCCCGCATGGATGCCGCTGCGCGCGGTGTCGATCGCAGGGCCAAGATCATTCTTCCCGCCTGGATCGGCATGCTCGACGATCTGGAGAACGGCGAGCTGCGTGACGAATTCGTCGACTGGTTCGAGATCGCGCGCGAGGACGGGCGCAATGTCGATGTCGGGCTGTGGCGGCATTGGGTCGATCCCACCGTGCCGCTGACGGCCGAAGTGCTGGTGCCGGCCCATGGCGCGCTCATCACCTCGGCCACGCTGCGCGATGCCGAAGGCGGCAACGATGCCGATGAACAGGCCAATTGGCAGTCGGCCGAAGTGCGCACCGGCGCCGCCCATCTGGTCGAACCGCCGAAGCGCGCCAGCTTCGGCTCGCCCTTCAACTATGCCGAGCAGGCCCGCGTCTTCATCGTCAAGGATGTCGCCCGCCGCGATCCTGCCGCGCTGGCTGCCGCCTATCGCGAACTCTTCCTTGCCTCTGGCGGCGGCGCGCTGGGCCTCTTCACAGCGGTGCGCATGCTACGCGCTGTCGAAAGCCGCATCGCCGCACCGCTAACCGAAGCGGGCCTCACCCTCTACGCCCAGCATGTCGACCGGCTCGACACCGGCGCGCTGGTCGATCTCTTCCGTGCCGAGGAGAATGCCTGCCTGCTCGGCACCGATGCGCTGCGCGATGGGGTCGATGTGCCGGGCCGTTCGCTTGCGCCTGGTCGTGTTCGACAAGGTGCCCTGGCCGCGCCCGACCATCCTGCACAAGGCCCGCCGCGCCCGTTTCGGCAAGTCCTATGACGACATGCTGACCCGCCTGAAGCTGAAGCAGGCCTTTGGCCGCCTGATCCGCAGCCGCGCCGACAAGGGCTGTTTCGTGATCCTCGAATCGGCCACGCCCTCGCGGCTGCTCTCCGCCTTCCCGCCCGAAACCCCGGTCACGCGCTGCGGCCTGGCCGAGGCGATCGCGGAAATCCGTGGGTTTCTTGCCGAACCCCGGTGACCGGCCCGGCCCGCGCCCCTATAAGAACCCCATGAGCGAGAGCGAAGACAATCTGTTTGGCGAGGCGCAGCGAGGCCGAGCATTACGGCCGCCATTCGACCGGCATCCTGCCCAGCCATGTGCTGCGCCGCCTGATCCGGGCCAGGCGCGAGATCGTGGCCGCCGAGGATTTCGAGGACAGCCAGCTTCAGCCGGCCAGCATCGATCTGCGCCTCGGCGCGGTGGCCTGGCGCGTGCGGGCGAGCTTCCTGCCGGGCCCCAATGCGACCGTCGAGCAGAAGCTGTCCCAGGTCATCATGCATGAGATCGACCTCAAGGAAGGCGCCGTGCTGGAGACGGGCTGCGTCTATATCGTGCCGCTGCTGGAGCGGGCCGAATTCTCCGCGCGCGTCTCCGGCGTCGCCAATCCCAAGAGTTCGACCGGCCGCATCGACGTCTTCACCCGCCTGATCACCGATTACGCCCCGGCCTTCGACCGGATCGAGCCGGGCTATCGCGGGCCGCTCTATGCCGAGATTTCGCCCGCGCACCTTCCCGGTTCTGGTGCGCAAGGGCTCGCGCCTCAACCAGCTGCGCATCCGCCGCGGCTCGCCCCAGTTCACCGACACGCAGCTCAGGCGCCTCCACGCGGAGACGCCGCTGGTCGAAGGCGAGGCCGATATCGACGAGGGGCTGGCCCTGTCCATCGATCTCAAGGGCAATGGCGGACGCATCGGCTGGCGCGCCAAGCGCCACACCGGCCTGATCGATGTTGACCGCCGGGGCGCGCTGAAGCCGGAGGATTTCTGGGATTCGATCGAGGCGCATTCCGGTGGTCACCTCGTGCTCGACCCGGATGAGTTCTACATCCTCGTCAGCCGCGAAGCGGTGGCCATTCCGCCGGATTACGCCGCTGAAATGGTTCCGTTCAACCCGCTCGTCGGCGAATTCCGAGTCCATTACGCGGGTTTTTTCGATCCCGGCTTTGGTTATGAGCCCGGCAACCCGCCTTCGGCCCGGGGCGTCCTCGAGGTCCGTTCGCGCGAAGTGCCCTTCATTCTGGAGCATGGGCAGGTCATCGGGCGGCTGGTATTCGAACGGCTGACCGACCCGCCGCCCGAGGTCTATGGCCAGGGAATCGGCTCCAATTACCAGCGCCAGGGACTCAAGCTCTCGAAACATTTCCGCGAGGCCTGAGGTCTGTGGCCGTCGCGCCTCATCCGGATTGTGGCCGCCAGTCCACACTTCATTGCAAAAAACACAGGTCAGGTCTGCATTTGGGTTGCGCCAGCGGCGGGAGAAGGCAAACTCCCTGTGCCGCGGGTCCAAGGGCATGGGGGGCTATGCCTCGCGGTTACTGGGTCCGCATTAAAGGGGGCAGCGTGAGGCGGCTACGGCACATCCGGTGCCGGCCGCCTCATGATTTTCGGGGCCGCTGTTCACCGGTCCGCGCATCCCGGATGCCTGCATGACGCCGATCCTCGACACCGAACGCCTGCATCTGCGCCCGCTCGCTCCCCGCGACGCCGAAGCCCTGTTTGCGATCATGAGCGATGCCGAGGCCATGCGCTTCTGGGACTGGTCGCCGTTCCGCGAGGTCCAGACTGTGCGTGAGGTCGTGGCCAGCCAGCTCGCATCCATGCAGGCTGGTGAGGCCTGCTATTGGGCGGCCTGCCTGCGCGGCACGGGCCATGCCATCGGCACTTGCGACCTCAGCGATATCGACCGCCATCACGGCAGGGCCGAAGTGGGCTTCGCCTTCCACCGCTCCTATTGGGGCAATGGCTATGCGCTGGAGGCGATGACGGCGATCACCGATTATGCCTTCTCCGGCATGGCGCTGGCGCGGCTGGGGGCGCGGCTCCATGCCGGTAACCATGCTTCGCGCCGCCTCCTGGAGCGGCTCGGCTTTTCCTATGAGGGCCGCCTTCTCGGCCATGTCGTGCGCGACGGTCTTCGCCGCGACTGTTTGCTCTATGGAAAGCTTCACGTCGAATAGCCTGCGCGAGCCTTGTATTCGTGCGGCTCTCCTGTCCTAATTCCATCCTCAGGGCAGGGGATTTCAAATCAACAAGATTCCGGTCTTCGTCACCATTGATGGTGCCTATCGCTTTTCCTTCGGGCGTTTCTTCGAAAATCTCGGCGTGGTCTGGTTGCCAGCGCTCTTGGTCATGGCTGGAGCCTGGTACTTTCTGCCCCACATGCTGTTGCCGACGACAGGGCACATGGCCATCAAGCCAGGCATGACGCCCGCCCAACTGAGCGTGGCAATGCGCGGCATGATGCAGGTCTATCGGGCGATGATTCTGTTCTGGGCCTTCGCTATTCTACTGCGCGCAGAAATGATGCTGGGCCTGACCGAGCGGGCGCTGGGCACCGCGAACGGGCCAGGCTTCCTCTATCTGTCGTTCGGCCGTGCCTACTGGCGCGTCGCCGGAAGCTACTTCGCGGTGACGGTGATCGTGATGGCGGTCTATATCGTCCTTCTGATTGCCGCAGTCCTGATCGGGCTCCTGGTCGCGCTTGTTGTCGGCTTGGGCGCGGCGGCCGCCGCGACCGCTGCCACGGCCGCCGCCAAGAGCGCCGTTGGCGTGACGGCCGCTCTGCTCATTTTCGTCCTCGTCCTCATTGTGATGGGCGTGCTGACCTACGCGGCCGTCCGGCTGACATTCTTTCTCACGGTTGCGATCGTCGATGAGGGCCGCTTCGACCTGACGACGCCGTGGCGGCTGACGCGGGGCAATTTCTGGCGCATCTTCGCCGTCGGTCTTGCGATCTTCGTGCCCATTGCCGTGGCTGCGGCGGCGATCTACGTGCCACTGGAGTTCGGTGTGCTGCGATCGTTCTTCGCGCACATGCCGGAACCAGGCAGCCACAATCCCCAGCTGATGGCTCAGGCGGTGCACGAGCTCACCCGCGGGCTGCGCGAAACGTTGCTTGCACGCTGGTACATTGTCGTACCGCTGGCATTCGTGTCCTCGGCGTTGTTCTACGGTGTCGCGGCGGGCGCTTCCGTCACCGCCTATCGCGCGCTGGTGCCGAAATCGCAGCCGGGGACTGTGGCGTAACTCATTCGCCTTCGGTTTCGATCTTGAGCACCCGGCCGCAATGCTTGCAGTGCACGGCATCGGGATCGTGCAGCCTGAGGCCGCAATCGGGGCAGGTGTAATGCACCTTTTGCGGCCGGAAGATGGTCTGCACCAGCCTGAGGAACAAGGCGACGCCGAACACCATGATCAAGATGGACAAGAGCCGCCCGGTACTGCCCGTTAGCGTCACATCGCCGAAGCCGGTGGTTGTCAGTGCCGCGACCGTAAAATAGAGCGCATCGACATAGTTGTGTATCTCCGGATTGCGACCGACCTGCAGCACATAGACCAGCGCGGTCACCACGAACACGAAGACAAAGAGGTTGATGACGCTCTGCACGACGTCTTCGTTGTGCCGGAACAGAGCGGAGCGGTGGCGCAAATCGCGCAGCACGTGATAGGAGCGCATCAGGCGTAGGGCCCGAAGCACCCGCAAGAAAGCGAAATTGCCAAACAGCGCCGCGCCGAACAGTGACACGATAACGATAATGTCGGCGATGGTCGGCAGTTGCGTCAGGAAGCGCCTGCGCGATTGTGCGATCCAGATGCGCGCTGCCAGATCGATCGTCAGCACTGCACCGATGGTCGCATCGATGATCAGTAGCCACAGGCTTTCGTCCCAGAAGGACGAGATGACAAAGAACGTGATCGTGACGAGGTCGAATACGAGCAACCCGTAACGGAATGCCGTCGGCCCTGCGCCGGCGCCAGTGTAAAGCTGCTCCGTGATTCGGCGCAGCGATCTTTGCTGTTTGGCATGGGTGTCGGCCATCGAAGCCCTCTTCCCCTGACGCAACTCTAGGCGGCAGGTCGTGCAGCATATTGATCCTCCGCAACATGCGGCTGTGATCGATTGCGCGGTCTGTGCGCTGCGGCAGCAACCGGCATCCCGGCTGCTGGATGCGGCACTTTTCTCCGTCCGCGGGTGACAGCCGCATTGGTTTGCCCGCATAGTGGTACCGGCGGATTGGGCAAGGGGGGCGCAATGGTGCTCAAACCGGACGATCTCGACTTCATCTCCAATTTCGACACGGTCTGGGCCGTGATCCTGGGCGCGGTGCTGGCCACGCTCGGCGGCTTTGCGGCCACGCAGTTCGAACAGCTCATGGGCCGACGCGAGCGTGAGCGCAATGCCGCACTGCTGTTTGGCGAAGTGCTATCCACGCTGGTGCTCATCATCGAGCTCGCCGGCGACACGCGCGGCCGCGGCGATCCGTATGGTCCGGTGACACTGCGCATGTTGCGTTCGGCCCGCCGTGAACTTGATGTCTATGAACGCAATCGCGAGCGCCTGTTCGATCTGCGCAATGGCGCGCTTCGGGCCCGGATCCATACGCTCGTGCTGCGATTGGCTATGCCGCTCGACGGCATCTTCGATGCAACCCGCGAACTGGCAGAACTGGATGCGCGGCAGGGTGCGGCAGGTACTGTTCTGCCCCCGCTGACGGCACAGCGTAGCATGCTGGGAGGTCGCCGGGACTCTGCCTTCGACTTCCTGATCGAGACCGCCCCGCAACTGGGCCCCGTCGTGACTGAACTGGAGCCGCTGGCGCGCCACTCATTTGAAGGACTCGGGGCGATCGCCCGCAGTTTCTGAGGGCTTCCACTGGCCGCATGGGCCATGCTAAGAACCCGGCCTCCGCGGGCGTAGTTCAATGGTAGAACGGCAGCTTCCCAAGCTGCATACGAGGGTTCGATTCCCTTCGCCCGCTCCAATCCTCATCATCGTGGGTCGGGCGCATATTGCCGGGCGAACGGCTCTGTGATCCGCCTTCGAACGGTGTTGCCGCGACAGACAGTAGGCACGGATTTGCGCCGCGCCCAGCCGCCACAAAGGCGCAGCGCTCATGCCGGCGTGCTTGCTCTGCCACGCAACTTGGGCGACAAATGCGCGTGACCAAGATCTTTCCCGGCATTCTCGATCATCCCTCCGCCTGGACGGCCGCGAGCCTCGGTGGCAAGGCCGAGATCGTGCGCACGCTCGATGCGTCGGCACTGGCGGCGTTTGACAAGGCGGCGATTGCCCTCCACGGCAAGCCGTTCTCTGAGATATCACGCGCCGATCTTTCCGATCCCGCTCTCGCTGGCGCGATGACATCGATTCGTGCGGCTGTGATGGATGGGCCCGGTCTGGCACTACTGCGCGGCCCCGATCCGGCGCGCTACGATCCCGAAGATTATGCGCGGCTCTATTTTGCCATGGGTGCCTATCTCGGCTGTGGTGTGGTGCAGAGCTACAACGGCGATTACGTCGCCCGTGTCGAGCGCAATCCCAATCTGCCGTGGCGCGGGACGACCACCGATATGGAGCTGCGTCCGCACACCGATTTCCATGAGGTGATGTCGCTCGCCTCTGTGTCGCTGCCCATCTCGGGCGGGGTGTCGGCCTTTGTCAGTTCGCTGGCGATCCACAATGTGCTGGCGCGCGAACAACCCGAACTGCTGCCACCGCTCTATGAGGGCTGGTACAATCTCTCGCCGCTGGAGCGCACCCCTTCCGCGCGCAAGGTGCCGGTCTATAGCTGGACGGACGGCAAGCTGAGCTGTTTCTTCAACCGAGTCTTCTACCAGAAGGCCGAGGAGGCATCGGAGCCGATGCCAAAGGGATTTGCCGACGCGATCGCGGCCATGGACGAAATCGCGCTCCGTCCCGAGATGCGGGCCGAGTTCACGCTCGAACCGGGCGAGGTCGTGTTCTGGCACAATTTCCAGGTTCTCCATGCACGCACCGCATTCGAAGACAGCGATGCGCAACGCCGCCTCCTCTTGCGGCTGTGGTTGAACGTGGATGGGGGTGCCCGCCCCATGGCCGAGGAAATCCGAGAACGCGCGCGGCTGTTCGATCGCGATCATGTGGCTGGCGCCCGGGCGCCGGTGAAAGCCCAGGATTATCCCGGCCGGCGCGCCGCTACGCTGGATTGGCCCGGCCGAAATTAGCTCCGCGCCTTGACATATTGTTAGCGAACCCCGATATACCCTTCATCCAACGCGGTCGCACGACCTCGCCGAACCATTCGGCCTGATACCGCTCTCTCAACAATTTCCGTTTGCTCCAGATGTGCGTGGAAGACGGCAAGACGCCGTTTTTGCGTGCGCCGATCCGTGCCTGTTGGCTGGTTTGCGCGTGCCTTCGGCATCTGGAAGGACGTTTCTTGACTACCCAGACCTTTTCCGAACTCGGATTGGTGGCGCCGCTGACGCGCGCCCTGACCGAGGAGAATTACACCCACCCGACCCCGATCCAGCTCAAGGCGATTCCCGCCCTTCTGGCCGGCAAGGATTTGCTCGGCATCGCCCAGACCGGCACCGGCAAGACGGCGGCCTTCGGCCTGCCTTTGCTGCAGAAGCTGGCCGGCGATGAGACCCGTCCGGCGGCCCGTGGAACCCGCGCGCTGATCCTGGCGCCGACCCGCGAGCTCGCGATCCAGATCGACGAGAGCCTCAATACTTATGGCCGTCATCTCAAGCTGCGCCATGCCGTGATCTTCGGCGGCGTCAGCCAGAGCAAGCAGGTCGCCACGCTGTCGCGTGGCGTCGATCTTCTGGTTGCCACACCCGGCCGCCTGATCGATCTCGTGAACCAGAAGCATCTGCGCCTCGATACGGTGACGACCTTCATCGTCGATGAGGCCGACCGCATGCTCGATATGGGCTTTATCCGCGATGTGCGCCGGATCGTCGCCATGTTGCCGAAACAGCGTCAGTCCATGCTGTTCTCGGCCACCATGCCCGATGACATCGTCCGGCTGGTGGGTGACATGCTGAAATCGCCCGAGCGTATCGAGGTGACCCCGCAGTCCAAGCCGGTGGATCGTATCGAGCAGCATGTTGTGTTCGCGCCGATGAAGCAGAAGCGCCAGCTTCTCGCCCATCTCCTGAAGGACCCCGATTGCCGCCGCGTGATCGTCTTCACCCGCACCAAGCATGGCGCCAATCGCGTCGCCGAAACGCTGGAGAAGACCGGCTTCACCGCCGAGGCGATTCACGGCAACAAGTCGCAGAATGCACGCCAGCGCGCACTCGCCCGCTTCAAGTCGGGCGAGGCACCGATCCTGGTCGCCACTGATATTGCCGCTCGCGGCATCGATGTCGACGACATCAGCCACGTCATCAATTTCGAGCTGCCCAACGAGCCGGAAAGCTATGTCCACCGCATCGGCCGCACAGCGCGCGCCGGAGCCAGCGGCATCGCCATCTCGCTGGTCGATGGCGAGGAACGCGGTTTGCTTAAGCAGATCGAGCGCATCACGCGCCAGACGCTGAAGGTGATGGAGACGCCGGCCGGATTCGAATATGTCGCGCCGCCCGCCGGCGAGCGCAGCGGCGAGGAACGCCGCGGCCCGCGTCCGGCATCTCGGCCGGGGCAGAAGCCGGGGGGGAATCAGGGCAAGCCGCATCGCGGCGGTAAGCCAGGTGGCCACAATCAGGCCCACGGTAAGGCTGGTCGGCCGGGCAACAATGCCGGCCCCAATCGCGGCCGCCGCAGTGCCGGTGGCCGGCCCGCCTCGCGTAGTCGCGCGGCAGGCTGACAGTTAGCGATCCCACCCTCTCCCCTGCAGGGGAGAGGGTGGTTTATCGTTCGCCTATCGGGCCGCGTGATCGGCCAGTACGTGGGCGACCACTTCGGTCACCTTCTTTCCCGTCGGGATGTGCAGGAATTCGTTCGGGCCATGCGCGTTCGAATGCGGGCCGAGCACGCCCGTGATCACGAATTGCGTGTCCGGGAATTTCTCGCCCAGCATTCCCATGAAGGGGATCGAGCCGCCTTCGCCCATATAGGCCGCCGGCGCACCAAACGCGGCCTCAGATGCGGCGGCGATGGATGTCTTTAGCCACGGCGCCAGCGCAGGCGCATCCCAGCCGCCCTGTCCCTCTTCGGCCTCGAATTCGGTTGTGGCACCAGAGGGAGCATCGGCTTCGAGCACGGATTTGATCCGCGCCGTCGCTGCCGTAGCGTCGAGCGTCGGCGGCAGGCGAAACGACAGCTTGGCCGTCGTGAAGGGGCGCAGCACATTGCCGGCATTCTGCGGCGCCGGTGCGCCGTCCAGACCCACCGTCGCCAGCTGCGGCCGCCAGGTGCGGTTGAGCACCAGTTCGGCAAGGTCTTCCGTCACTGGCTTGGTCGTGCCGGCAAAGGGAAATTTGGAATAGACGGCGTCACCCAGCACCGCGGCGGCGTCCTTGGCCTGCGCCAACCTTTGCGGCGGTAATTGGACATAGAGATCGTCCAGCGTGATGCGGCCGGTCTTTTCGTCTTCGACGCGGCCGATCAATTCGCGCAGGATGCGGAAGCTGGAGGGCACAACGCCCGACGCATCGCCCGAATGCACACCCTCATCGAGCACGCGGACGGTGAGGTTGCCCATGGCGATGCCGCGCAACGACGTCGTCAGCCAAAGCCGCTCATAGTCACCGCAGCCCGAATCCAGGCACACCACCAGCGAGGGCTTGCCAATCCGGCCGGCCAGGTGATCGACATAATGCGGCAGGTCGTAGCTGCCCGATTCCTCGCAAGCCTCGATCAGGATCACACAGCGTGCATGGGCAATATCTTGATCGCGCAGCGCGAGGATCGCCGTCAGTGCGCCGAACATGGCATAGCCGTCATCGGCGCCGCCCCGGCCATAGAGCCTGTCGCCTTTGATCACCGGCGTCCAGGGGCCCAGCCCCTCGGCCCAGCCCGCCATCTCCGGCTGCTTGTCGAGATGGCCATAGAGCATGACGGTGTCGTCAACGCCGCCATGGGCCGGAATCTCGATCAGGATCACGGGCGTGCGGCCTTCGAGCCGCACGACCTCAAGCTTGGCGCCGTCCACCGGCGCGATTTTGTCCTCTGCCCACTCCTTCAGCAGGTCGACGGCAGCGTCCATATGGCCGTGGGTCTGCCAGTCCGGGTCAAAATGCGGCGATTTGTTCGGAATTCTGATGTATTCGACCAGAGTGGGGATGATCGACTCATCCCAGCATTGGCCGATGAAGGCAGTCAGTTTGCTGTTGTCCATGGCGTGATTTGCCTTTGTCGGGAGATATCCGCGTGTGGGCAGGGGCGGCCGGGTATTCTAGCCGTTGCAGGCCCGGCGCCGAAGCGCGACGCGATGCTCTGCTGGATTGCAGAGGGTTCATAGCTCCCCTATGACAGGGGACCTTGGAGTTTGGAAGGGCAAGGAATGGTACAGACGGGCGCATCGAGCGATCCCGAATTGCTGCGGCTGCGGGACAGCATCGACAATATCGATGCGGCGTTGATTCATCTTTTGGCCGAGCGGTTCAAATGTACCCAGACCGTCGGGCGGCTCAAGGCGGCGCACGGCCTGCCGCCCGCCGATCCTGAACGGGAAGCGGCCCAGATCACGCGACTGCGCGGGCTTGCCCGCGCCGCCAAGCTCGATCCCGATTTCGCCGAGAAATTCCTCAATTTCATCGTCACCGAAGTGATCCGCCATCACGAGGCGATCCGCGCCGGCGAGGGTGCCTAGCGCGCCGCCTCCACTCCTGACGTAACGGCATAGTCGCGCCCAGCTGCTGCGGGCTTGGCGCGCGGGCGCGCTCTCCTGTATAGACTTTCTGACAAATTGTCGGATCAGCCGGAGAGACGTCTATGGACCTCAGCTTTTCGCCCGAAGACGAAGCCTTCCGCCTCGAGGTGCGCGAATTCATCGCGAACAATCTGCCGGAGGGTGTGAAAGGCCGTACGCGCCGGGATTTCGAAACCCGCGAGGATTTTCTCGCCTGGCACAAGGTCCTTCATGAAAAAGGTTGGGTCGCGCCCCTGTGGCCCACGGAGTATGGCGGCACCGGCTGGACTATCACCCAGCGCTATATCTTCAACGAGGAATGCGCCGCCGCCCAGACGCCGCAGGTGCTGCCCTTCGGTGTCGCGATGTGCGGGCCGGTGATCTACACATTCGGCAATGACGAGCAGAAGAAGAAATATCTGCCGCGCATCCTCTCCGGCGAGGATTGGTGGTGCCAGGGCTATTCCGAACCTGGCGCGGGCTCCGACCTCGCGAGCCTCAAGACCCGCGCCGTGCGCGAGGGTGATCATTACATCGTCAACGGCCAGAAGACCTGGACCACGCTGGCCCAGTTTGCCGACTGGATTTTCTGTCTGGTGCGCACCGACCCGGACGCCAAGATCCAGGAGGGCATCTCCTTCCTCCTGATCGATATGAAGACGCCTGGCATCACCGTGAAGCCGATTATCCTGATGGACGGCGCTCATGAGGTGAACGAGGTCTTCTTCGACAATGTGAAAGTGCCGGTCGAAAACCGCATCGGCGAGGAGAACAAGGGCTGGACCTACGCCAAGTTCCTGCTGGTCCACGAGCGTTCCGGCATTGCCGGCGTCGCCCGCTCCAAGAAGGCGATCGAGGAGCTTAAGCGCATCGCCGAGGCCGAGCATGTTGACGGCTCGCCGTTGATGAAGACCGATGAATTCTCGCGCAAGGTCGCCGAGCTGGAAATCGATCTCAGCGCCCTCGAATATACCGAGCTGCGCACGCTGGCGCTCGAGGCCGAGGGCAAGAAGGCCGGGCCCGGAAAGTTCGATCCTCAAGATCAAGGGCACGGAAGTCCAGCAGCGCATCACCGAGCTGGCGGTCGAGGCGATCGGCTACTACGCCTATCCCTATGACCGCTTCTTCGGCGACAATGAATATCCGGTCGGCCCGGATTATGCCGTTGGCGCCGCCGGGCACTACCTCAACATGCGCAAGACATCGATCTATGGCGGTTCGAACGAGATTCAGCGCAACATCATCGCCAAAGCGGTGCTGGGTTTGTGAGATAGAAACAGGGCAGGACACGCAAGATGGATTTCTCCTACACTGAGGAGCAGACGCTCCTGCGCAATTCGGTCTCCAAATTCCTGGCTGATCGCTATGACTTTGAGACCTTCAAGAAGATCTCGCGCTCCGAGGCCGGCTGGTCGAAGGAGATCTGGCAGCAATTCGCCGAACTCGGCCTGATGGCCGCGCCCCTGCCGGAAGAATTTGGCGGCCTCGGCGGCGGTCCGGTCGACACCATGATCGTCATGGAGGAGTTCGGCAGAGCGCTGGTGGTCGAGCCCTTCGTCTCCACCGTCGTGGTCGGCGGCGGCTTCGTCAAACATGGCGGCAGCCAGGCTATGAAGGAAGAATGGCTGGGCAAGATTGCCGGCGGCGAAACCGTCATGGCCTTCGCCTTTGCCGAACCTCAGGGACGTTACAACTACGCCGATCTTGCCACGACTGCGAAGAAGGCCGGCTCCTCCTATACGCTAAACGGCCAGAAGGCAGTGGTGCTCGGTGCGCCGCATGCCGACACGCTGATCGTGACTGCGCGTACCGGCGGCTCGCAGCGCGATCCCGACGGCGTCTCCGTCTTCCTGGTGGACAAGGCCGCGAACGGCGTGACCTGTCGCGATTATCCGACAATCGACGGCCTTACGGGCCTCCGAGATCACCTTCGAGAATGTCGAAGTCCCGGAAGCCAATGTGGTCGGCGAAGTCGATAACGGCCTTGGCCTGATCGAGCGCGTGACGGACGAAGCGATTGCCGCGCACGCGTCAGAGGCGGTAGGTGCAATGAAGGTGCTGCTCGATAGCACCGTCGAGTACTCCAAGACACGCAAGCAGTTCGGCGTGCCGATCGGAAAATTTCAGGTGCTGCAACATCGCATGGTCGACATGTTCATGAACATGGAGCAGACGGCCTCCATCACGCTGATGGTCACGCTCAAGCTCGACGAGCGCGATGTGGATCGCAAGAAGGCGGCTTCGGCGGCCAAGGTGCAGCTCGGCAAGGCCGGCCGTTTCGTCGGCCAGCAGGCGGTGCAGATCCATGGCGGTATGGGCATGACCGACGAGCTCAATGTCGGTCATTACTTCAAGCGCCTGACGATGCTCGACACGCTTTACGGCAATATCGATCATCACCTGAAGCGTTATGCCTCTTTGAGCTGATCGGGCTTATTCCGCTGCGCGGATTCCAGGCCGGTGCATACGTGCGGCAGGCAACCGTACGGCCACGCGTGTGCCGACGCCCGGCGCGCTGTCCAGCGTCACCTCGCCGTCATGGGCCTCGGCATAACCTTTGACGATGGCCAACCCCAGCCCCGTTCCCTGAGCCATCATCGTTACATCGTGGCGTTTCTGTCCGAAATGTTCGAACACCTGAAGCTGATCCTCCGGCGGGATGCCGATGCCGGTATCCTCAACAGCGATCACGATGCGTCCATCTGGCTCAACCCCGGCGGCGACGGTGACGTATCCGCCTGAAGGCGTAAACTTCAGTGCGTTCGAAAGCAGGTTGCTCAGGATGTTGCGGATCGCGCGACGGTCGGCCTCGAGTTCCGGAAGCGCCGAGTCGAGTGCGGTGCGCAGCGTGATTTTCTGCTTGGTCGCAGCCGGTTCATACTCCGCCACGGTTTCGCGGACCAACGCGCGCAGCGAAAACAGACTCTCATCCAGCGTCAGCTTGCCGCCCTCGATCTTGGACAAGTCGAGCATGTCGTTGATCAGGGCCATCAAGTGGTCGCCGGATTCATGGATCAGTTCTGCATATTCGGCATATTTTTCAATTCTGTCGCCGAACGCGCGTGCCGCAATCAATTCGGAGAAGCCGAGGATTGCATTCATCGGTGTGCGCAATTCGTGGTTCATGTTCGACAGGAACGCGGATTTCGTCCGTCCGGCGTCGATAGCCGCCAGGTGCTCACGTTCGGCATCGGCTTTGGCGCGCGCAAGCTGGCGCAGTGCGCGCTGGCGCTCATATTCCATGTTGAGAACGCGCTTTGCCATGAGATAAATCGTGCGCACGTGGCTCGTCATCAGGATCGTGAACAGGAGGCCGAGACCGGCCAACATCAGCTCCAGCCTGCCGCCGTCGAGCAGCGGGCGCATGATCAGCATCCCGCCATTGATGATGATGGTGGCTGCGGCGCTTGCCGGGTGCGCGGCCAGGATTGACGCCGATCCTGCCAGAGAAACCGCCAGCACCAGGGTCAGGAGCATGTGGTTGGCGCTGTTGTCCGGCACCCACAATACAATCCCCATGCCGCACCATGCTGCCAGAAGCAGCGCGGTCAGCAAGGTGCGCGTGCGTGCGACGCAGCGCACAGCCTTGATGCCATGGCTCAGGCGAGCGTTGAGCCGCCGGGAGATGAGGTTGATTGCCAGGCAAACCACTGAGACCGTGCCGACCCAACCGAGCAGTACGGGGGCCGCGACCCAGTCGCGCATCGCAAGAGCGAGGATGCCGGCTGCCAGTGGCAGAACCGTGTCGGTGACGTTGCTACTGCCTCGCGTCATGCGAAGCTGGTCGGCCACGACCGCGGCTGTAACCTCGGTCCTCGGTGAGAGCGATTCCCGGACTAGCAGCCATGCTTCGGCCAGCGCACCGGGTGGGGGCACGATGGGCCGTGGCATGGTGTTGTCGTCAGGGGGCACGTTGGCCAGCCTAAATCTCGGTACTGCAGCGGGCATCATCCCTAAATTGCGTTAAAGGGAGGTTGTCCAAAGCGGGACTGCGATGTGTAAACTCCCATTAACCGTTTTACCCGGAGGTAATATGTCCGCCCTTCTGTTCGACAAGTCCGGCGCCGTGGTCACACTGACGATCAACCGGCCCGATGTCCGCAATCCCTTGGGCGAGGAAGGGGATGGCCGGCTGTTTTCTGAAGCTGCGACCCGCATCAATGAAGACCGGGATGTGCGCTGCGTCATCCTGACAGGGGCGGGCAAGGCGTTCTCGGCCGGCGGCAATCTCAAGGCCATGCGCGAGCGCTCAGGGGCCTTTGCCGGTGCGGCCGTCCATATCCGTGAGCGCTACAGGAATGGCATTCACCGACTTGTGAAGGCGCTCTGGAATATTGAGGTGCCCATGATTGCCGCGGTCAATGGTCCGGCCATCGGCCTCGGCAATGATGTTGCGTGCCTTGCCGACATGCGCATTGCCGCGGACACGGCCATTTTCGGGGCCACCTTTCTGAAAGTGGGGTTGGTGCCGGGCGATGGCGGGGCCTGGATCCTGCCGCGCACGATCGGTACGGCCCGCGCCGCTGAGTTGTTTTTCACCGGCGACACCATCGATGCGCCGACCGCGCTGGCCTGGGGGCTCGTCTCTCGGGTCGTGCCCGGCGATACGCTGATGGACGAGGCGCGCGCGCTCGCCTCCCGGATCTGCCGTCAGCCGCCGGATGTGCTGCGCATGACCAAGAAGCTGATGCGCGAAGGGCAGGGCGTGAGCTTCGACACGATCATGGAGATGTCGGCCGCGATGCAGTCCATCGCCCATCTCACGGCCGATCATGCCGAAGCCGTGAATGCCTTTTTCGAAAAGCGCGAGCCGCATTTCAAAGGTGAATAGGCGGTCTTATGCGCTGGCCTGCAGTGACGGGGTGCTGCAGGCGCGCTCCCGCGGCAGCCAGGCGCTGACGCAGGTGCCTTCACCGATGCGGCTCGTCAGCGTCACGTCTCCGCCATGGGCGCGCATCAACCCGCGCACGATGGCGAGCCCGAGGCCGGTTCCCTTCTCTGCCATAGCGACATCGTGGCGACCCTGGCCGAATTTCTCGAACACGTGGTCGAGATCGGCCTGCGCGATGCCCGTGCCGGTGTCGCGTACACCGAACGCGATGGCGCCGTTCGGTTCGGTATAGGCAAAGGCCGTTACTGTGCCGCCGGGCGGGGTAAATTTCAGCGCATTGGACAAGAGGTTGAGCATGACCTGGCGCAGCGCGCGCGCATCGGCGAAGACGGCCGGCAGTCCCGCGGCCACGTCGCAAGATAGAGCCACGCCATCGGCCGTTGCCTTCTGTTTCATCAGCTCCACGGAATCGGCGATCGCGCCCTCCAGCGGCACTTCGCTCTCGCGCAGCGCCATGCCGCCGGATTCGATCTTGGCCAGGTCAAGGATATCGTTGATGAGCGCCAGCAGGTGTTGACCGGAATCGTGGACGAATTTGGCGTATTCGCCGTGGCGGCCGGGCTCGCTCATGCCAATGCCGGTCTGGATCATCTCCGAAAAGCCGAGGATTGCGTTCAATGGCGTGCGCAGTTCATGGCTCATATTGGCGAGGAATTGCGATTTGGCATGGCTTGCCTGCTCGGCGTGATCGCGCGCGCGATCGGATTCGTCCTTGGCCCGCACCAGATCCTCGATCAAGCCGGTGCGTTCGTCTCTGCAGCGAGAGCATGCGCTCGGTCATGTCGTGGTTCGAATGAAGCTGGAAGGCCATGCTGATCCAGAACGCCAGCGCCATCAATATGAAGAAGAAATTCGGCACCGGCTCGAGAAGGAGTGGCGTGAGCGTCAGCGTCAGCCCGTAAATCGTCATGCAAATGCGGCCCGACGCAAAGTGCGGCGCGTTCACGGAGGAACAACTCGCCATGGATGAGGCGATGATCAGCACCAGCACGATCTGATTAAACGCATCGCCAGGTACCCACAAGGCCGGCACGATTGCGCACCAGACGATGGTCAGGACTGCGGAGGCCAGCGTGAACGCCTTTGCGGCCTCCGCCGTATCGCTTGGGGACACGTTGGAGTTCGGCGGCGGGCGATAGCGGCCGGCCAAGGCTGCGCCACCGAACAGCAGCGTGACGGCCAGCCACCAACCGCCGACCCGCCAAAGCTGGCACGACATCGATGAAGTTGATCGCGATGAGCATGGCGACCAGCGGGAGCAGCAGACCATGATAGCGCGTCGAATTGCCAATCGTCGCCAGCTGCGCCGAGACGATTCGTGCATCGGCTTCCGTCTTGGGATTCAGCGAGGTGCAATAGGCAGCCTTGAAGGCGGCGATCCTTGCGGCAGCCGTTGTCCGCCAGCCGCGCGGCGCGGCATCGGCCCCGAACTGTTCGAGTGGTACTGCCATTGCCTGTCTTGTTGCCGCCGGCCCGGCAACTCCGGGTACCTCTACAGTCGGCAGTCTGCGGACAGCGCAGTTAAGATGGGCTTTTGTTTTTGGCCTCTCTTTAGCGCGAAAATTAACCCGCCGCTCACGCTGATAGACCGGCATGCCGTAGGGGCAACTCCTGTTCCCGGCGTTGCGCGCGCCATACGGCCCGTCTAGCCTTGCTTGCAAACGCAATATCGCGGACCAGGGAGTGAGCGCAGATGGCAATTGGTGTCGTGGCGAAGGCCAAGGTGCAGGACGGCAAGCAGGCGGAATTCGAAGCCGTTTTCCGCGAATTGGCGGCGCAGGTACGGGCGAATGAGCCGGGCAACCAGCTCTATCAGGTCTGCAAATCCAAATCCGATCCCACGGTCTATGTGGTGAT
Source organism: uncultured Pseudomonadota bacterium (assembly GCA_963822185.1). GTDB lineage: Bacteria > Pseudomonadota > Alphaproteobacteria > Micropepsales > Micropepsaceae > Rhizomicrobium. The sequence goes on along the minus strand of CAWGGT010000025.1, from coordinate 50,696 downwards.
GGAACTTTACGAGAATGAGGCGGCCCTCAAGGCCCACGGCGCCAGCGCGCACTTCAAGGCCGCCGGTCCCAAACTTGGCCCCGTGATGGCGGGCCCGCCGGACATCCAGTATTACGAGACCGTCTGAACCAGGAGGGCCTCCATGGACCTGTCCTTCTCGAACGAAGACCTCGCATTTCGCGACGAGGTCCGCGCCTTCATCGCCGAGGCTTATACGCCCGAACTGCGCGCCAGGAATGCGCAGACCAAGAACGGTTATCTCGAAAAGGCCGATATCGTCCAATGGCAGAAGGCGCTCTATGCCAAGGGCTGGGTCGCGCCCAACTGGCCGAAGGAATATGGCGGGCCCGGTTGGACGCCGGCGCAGAAATATATCTTCGAGATCGAGATGAGCGCGGCGGGTACGCCGGTCACCTCGCCCATGGGGCTGAAGATGGTCGGCCCGGTGATTATGGAATTTGGCAGTGAGGCACAGAAGAAGCAGCATCTGCCGAAGATTCTGTCCTCCGACGTGTGGTGGTGCCAGGGCTATTCCGAACCGGGCTCCGGCTCCGATCTCGCGTCGCTGCAGATGAAATGCGAGGACAAGGGCGATCACTTCCTGCTTAACGGCTCGAAGATCTGGACCACCCACGCGCAATGGGCGGATTGGATGTTCAACCTCGTGCGCACCGATTCGGGTGTGAAGCCACAGGAAGGCATCAGCTTCATTCTGGTGGACATGAAGACGCCCGGCATCCGTGTCGAGCCCATCGTTACCACCGATCTGCCGATGCCCGGCTCGCAGGAGGTCAACCAGGTCTTCTATGACGATGTGAAGGTGCCGAAGGAGAATTTGATCGGCGAGCTCAACAAGGGCTGGACCTATGCGAAATACCTCCTGTCCTTCGAGCGCGGCAATGCCTATGGCCCCGGCCTCAAGCGGGCGCTGAACAAGCTGAGGAAGATCGCAGGCACAAACCGATGCGAGCGGCACAGTCTTCTCGATGATGCCGCCTTTCGCGCCAGGCTCGACGATCTCGAAATCCAGATCTCTGCGCTGGAATATTTCGAGCTTCGTACCTTCTCGGCCATGAGCGCAGGCCAGCGGCCGGGTGCCGAAGCCTCGATGATGAAATGCCGCGGCACCGAACTGCAGCAGGCCATCAGTGAAGCCACGGTCGAAGCCATCGGCTATTACGCCATGCCCTTCGTGCGCGACACCTTCGCGGTGACGAACGAACCGCGCCCAGGCCCGGATTATGCCGCGCCGGTTGCGCCGTATTATTTCAACCTGCGCAAGGCCTCGATCTACGCCGGCTCCAACGAGATCCAGCGCAACATTATGGCCAAGGCCGTGCTCGGCCTCTGATCGAGCGAGGGTCCTGCAAACACAAAAGGCGGCGGAGAGATCCGCCGCCTTTTGTATTCAATGAGGTTGGGTCAGCCGACAACCGGCTTGTTCTTCAAGAGCTCGAAGAAATGGGCGCTGTGCTCGCCGCCCATGGTGAAGTGCTTGGCACCGGTGAAATCGCTGATCTTGCCGAAGTTCGCAGCCACATCGTCCGCCGTCGCGCTATGGCCGAGATTGAGGCCTGCCGATTCCACGATTTGCGCTGAGGAGAAGGCGCCCGCCGCTGCCGACATGATCACGCCCGTTGGCGCATCGTCGCTGACCATGAAGACCACGGCTGGTGTCACATATTCCGGCTTCAGCGCGGCGATCATTTCCGGCGGCATCAGGTTCTCGGTCATGCGCGTGCCGGCCACGGGGCAGATGGCGTTGACCCTGATGTTGTCCTTGGCGCCTTCCAATTTCAGTGTGTTCATGAAGCCGACGAGGCCCAGTTTTGCCGCGCCGTAATTGGTCTGGCCGAAATTGCCGTATAGCCCAGTCGAAGAGGTGGTGACGACGATGCGGCCATATTTCTGCTCGCGCATGATCGGCCACAGCGCCTTGCAGGGTTTCACCGTGCCCATCAGGTGCACGTTCATGACCGCGTCGAAATCCTTGAGCTCCATCTTGGCGAAGCTCTTGTCGCGCAGAATGCCGGCATTGGCGACGAGGATATCCACGCGCCCCCAGGCATCCATGGTCTGTTTGACGAGGTGCTCGACGCCCGCATCGTCGGCGACGCTCGCGCCGTTGGCGATGGCTTCGCCGCCGGCCGCCTTGATTTCGGCCACCACGGCCTCGGCGGCCTCGGAATTGCCGCCCGTGCCGTCCACGGCGCCGCCCAGATCGTTGACCACGACCTTCGCGCCGCGCGCTGCGAGATCCAGCGCATGGCAGCGGCCCAGCCCGCCTCCCGCGCCTGTCACGATGGCAACCTTGCCGTCGAAGCGAATGGTCATGAGAACGCTCCTTGTCAGATTTTGTCGGATTTTCCGCCCGAAGTGATGGCCGATGGGGCCAAAGCGGTCAAGATGCCGTGATGTCCGGTCTGACCTTGCGGAAATGGGCGCGCAGCCAGTCATTCGCCGGCCGCTCCACATAGGCATAGAGCGCCCAACCCCACAATGTGGCCAGGACCACCAGTGCGACAGGCTCGGCGATATGCACCCAATGTGCATGGGCGCTGCTGGGGTAAAGCCGTTGCTCGGCGAAACGTACGCCCATCAGCCACAGCGTCTGCCCCATATAGATCGCATAGGACCATTCGCCGAGCGCGCGCAGCGGCCGGATCGCCAGGACCCGTGCCAGCAAGCCACGGTCGAATGCGATGGCACCGATGGTCAGCACCATGCCGGGCACAACCCAGAAATCAGCCGCGCGATGCGACCAGCCGGTGTTGTACATGGCATAGAGAAAGCCGCCGAACGTCACCGCTTGTAAGGCCGTAAACGCGATCTCCGGCAGTTTCTCGACGCGCTCGTGATGGTCGCGATAGAGCATCGCCATGCCGACGCCGATGGCGAAATCGGCCATGCCGCGGATGATGCCCCAATCATACGTGATATCGAGCCCATGGCCGGATTGCTGCGCCAGATTGTGCAGTGTCACAAAGCCCAGTGCGATCAATGAGACCGCGCGCAACGCCCCGCCGCGCGCGGCAACCAGGAAGACCGGAAATATCAAGCAGAGGAAAAACTCGACGCTGACGAACCATGCCACGCCATTCCACGTCAGATGCGGAAAGATGTGCCATGCCTGCACCAGGAACAGATTGGCGATGAAGCTTACGAGCCCCGTATGCGGGTGATAGCTCGCCAGATCGAACACCGACACATAGCCGCCCCAATGGGCCAGCGCCCTGAAGATGACCATCATCGCCAGCATGATGAACAGCATCGCCGCATGCACGGGATAGAGCCGCGCCAGCCGCGTCTTGAGGAAATCGAGATAGCCGCGCGCGGTGTAGAGCTGCTCCGCACGCGAAGCATAGACATACATCAAGACGAAGCCCGACAGCGCAAAGAAGAACTCGACCCACAGATAGCCCTTGGCCACAAACACGTCGAAGGCGCGGAAGTGCTGGTATCCGTGCCCTTCGTGGTAGTGATAGAGTACCAGCAGCAGGGGCGGCAGCGCCCGCGCGCCCATCAGGGCGCGGATCTCGGCCGGCTTCTTTGATGCGTCACTCAAGCGGTCAGCGCCGAAAGTTGCGCAAGGCTGGCCGGCAGCACCCAGCCCTTCACCTCGGTCAGGTCGTTGTTTTCGACATCGGCGGTCACGACATCGGCCAGGCTTTTCTCCGCCAAGCGCTTGCGCAAACCTGCTGCGACTGTCCTGGCATCGAAGCCGGGCGCTTCCGCTCGCAAGGCCTTGCCCAGAATTTCTGCCGATGCGCGGTCCGGCAGCTTGGCCAGAAGGTCGTCATAAGGCGTTTTCGGATAGGACGGCCCGAACACGCCGGTCAGATATGCCACGCCGCCTGCCGCCGCCACGCCCACAGCCCCGGCCAGCGCAGTGATGATCTTGCGCCGTGTCGTGCCCTGTTGCGTCTCATCGTTCATGTGAACAGCCCTTTCACATGATCGGCCAGGCGCAAGGTGAGTGCCACCAGATTCATTGTCGGGTTGGACGCGCCATATGTCGGGAACACCGAACTTCCGGCGATGAACAGATTGGAGATGCCGTGCACTTTGCAATCGCCGTCCACCACACCGCGCTTGGGATCGACATGCATGCGCGCGGTACCAAGATGGTGATTGCCCCAATCCATCACCTCCAGCCATTCGGCCCGCGTCGACCGATCAAGCCGGATCATGCCGGAACGCGCGGCCAGCATCTGCCGGCCCAGTTCGGTGATGGTCCGGCGATAGCGCGCAAAATCGTGGTCGGAGATCGTCATGTTAAGCTTCAGCCGTGGCATGCCCAGCGCATCGCGTTCGCCGGTCAGTGTCAGCCGCCGCTCGGGATCGGGCATCAGCTCAATGCCGCAACCGAGCGAATAGGCCTTGGCGTCGCTCGCATCTACGCCCAGCGCCGCAGCCGTTTCCGCCACGGCCGCCTTTCCGAGATCGTCGAGCTCCACATGCTGTTCCACCGTCGTCAGCGAGCCGAGGACATGGGTGCGTTGCTTGAAATCTTCGGTGGGCGAGAACGTGGCGCGGAAATGCGTGCCCTTCACATTGAGATTGGTTTTGTAATAGGGCGCGATGGCTCCGCCGAAGGTGACAATCGTTGCCGTGTCTCGCGGGATCGCATGATCGGCAAAGTAGCGGCCGACGAGATCGTTCTGATTGCCGACGCCCGCCTTCATCACCTCGTCGGAAGCAAGCAGCATGCGCGCGGTCTCGATCGCGCCGGTCGCCAGCACCGTATGCTTCGGCTTCACCGTGAAGCGGTTGCCGGTCAGTGTCGCCACATCCAGCCGGTCGAGGCGTTTGGCATCGCTCGTCAGCCGGAGCCCAGTCACGTTTGCCTGGAGCATCACCTGTAGATTGGGAACCAGCTTGAGGTCGGCGGCATAGCGTTCGCCGAAATGGGTTGGCAGGTGCTGCTTGTTGCCTTTCCACTGGCTGAACTGGAAGAAGCTGTTGTAGACGCCGCCGCTTCCCAGCTTCACCAGCGGCCCGAACTTGGGCACGTATTGCGCCAGCTCGTCATAGAGGAAGGGCCCGGCCTCGACGAGCGCCTGCGCCCGCGGGAAATAGGGTTCCAGCGCCTTGCGTGAAAACGGCCAGCCGGAATGGGCGACCCAGGGCCGCTCTTCGAAATCTGAGGGATCAAGCGGCCGGGTCCAGCCACCCCAATGGTTGGTGGAGCCGCCCAGGAAGCGCAGGCGTGTCGCATCGAGCGGGGTATAGGGGACGCCCGCCTCACGGCCGTCATAGAGCTTCTGGGTGTCGGCCTCGAAGTTCATGCCGCCGCTTTCCAGCAGCAGGACCTGGAATTTGGCGTGGGCGAGGGCGAGGGCGAGCGAAATCCCGGCCGGCCCGCCGCCGATAATGGCCAGGTCCGGCGTCAGAACGGTGCCCTCCGGCACTTGGCGAGCGTCGAGAAATGCGGGCAAAACCAGCCCCTTCGCGCGATTCTGCTGTGGTTGTACCCCATTTCCCGCCCACGGTCCGCGCCCCATACGGAATTTCCCGGATGCGACCAAAAGCGGGGCCCCCTTGGCGAAGCCTGCGCGATAGGCTATCTGTTCTATATGAGAGTGATTATCAAAATCACGAAATAGAGTTCAGATGCCCAGTGAGGCGCGACATGCGTGATCTATCCGCGAGCCTGACCGACGAAGGCGCGGCCATCCCCGCCGGTGCAACCCCGGTCCAGACCTCGGCCCCGGCCTCCACCGCTCCGCGGCTGGGCGGGATGCGGCGCGGCGCGAGTGGCACGATCCTTGGCATCGCCTCCATGCCTGCCCGCAAATCCGACGCGATTGATGCGGCTGAGCTGGAACGCCGCCTTCTGGAGATGGGATTTGTCGAGGGGGCTCACTTCGAAGTCCTGCATGAAGGTCCCGTCGGCCGCGATCCCATTTGCGTGCGGATCGACGGTATGCGCGTCGCCCTGCGCCGCCGCGATGCCAATGCGCTGCTTGTCGCCCCGCACGCATCCTCCAGCCGTCACCACGCGGCATGAGCGGTGCGGTCACCCGCGATCCCCTGATTGCCCTCGTCGGAAACCCGAATTCGGGCAAGACGGCGCTCTTCAACGCGCTCACCGGCGCGCGCCAGAAGGTCGCCAACTATCCCGGCGTCACGGTCGAAAAAAAGATGGGCGTGGTGACGACGCCGGCCGGCCGCAAGGTTGCCATCGTCGATCTGCCCGGCACCTATTCCCTGCGCGCTCGCAGCCCGGATGAAGAGGTGACGCGCGATTTCGTGCTCGGCCGCCTTGCCGGCGAGCTGCCACCCGACGTCATTGTCTGCGTTGCCGATGCGACCAATCTGCGGCTGATGCTGCGCCTGCTGCTGGAACTCAAGCAGGTGGGCCGGCCTGTGGTGCTGGCACTCAACATGTATGACATTGCCCAGCGCCAGGGAATCCGGATCGACATCGAAGGCATGTCGCGCGAACTCGGCATTCCGATCGTCACCACGGTCGCCGTGAGGAAACGCGGTCTTGCCGATGTGCTGGGCGAAATCGACCGCATGATTGGCGCCGCTGCTGCTGAGCCGCAATGGCGCGAGCCTTCTGCCGAGGAAATCCGCGCCGCCCATAAGGAAGCGGTGCGCGTCCACAATGCCTATGTGAAGCCGCCAACGCGCCCCGACACCTGGACTGCGCGGCTCGATGCCGTGCTGCTGCACCCGCTCGCGGGCACGCTAATCCTGCTCGTGATCCTGTTCTTGATGTTCCAGGCTGTCTTCAGCTGGGCGCAGCCGGCCATGGATTTGATCCAAGCCGGCTTCACGTCGCTCGGCGATCTCTTCGTACAGCTGTTACCGGCGGGTCTGTTCCGCAGCTTCCTGGTCGACGGCCTGATCTCGGGCGTCGGCAGCGTCATCGTTTTCCTGCCACAGATCCTGACGCTGTTCTTCTTCATCATCCTGCTGGAAGATCTGGGCTACATGGCCCGCGCCGCCTTCCTGATGGACAAGATCATGGGCGGCGCAGGACTTCACGGCCGCGCCTTCATTCCGCTCCTGTCGAGTTTTGCCTGCGCCATCCCCGGAATCATGGCAACACGCGTAATCGACAACAAACGCGATCGCTTCACGACGATCCTCGCCGCACCGCTCACGACCTGCTCGGCGCGCATCCCGGTCTACACGCTCATCATTGCCGCGTTCATTCCGAACAAAGCGGTATGGGGCTTCGCCAATCTGCAGGGTCTGGTGATGTTCGGGCTTTATGCGACAGGCATTTTGAGTTCGCTTCTTGTGGCTCTCGTTGTACGCCGCATCTTCTGGCGCGGTGCGTCGGAGCCTTTTCTGATCGAGCTGCCCTCCTACAAGGTGCCCGATCCCAAGAATATCCTGCGCGGTCTGTTGCTGCGTGCGCAGATATTTCTGCGCCGTGCCGGCACCATCATCCTGACGGCGATGATCGTGGTCTGGTTCCTGTCGAGCTTTCCGGGCGCACCGGCCGGCGCGACCGATCCTGCCATCGATTACAGTCTGGCCGGCATGATCGGCCATCTGGTGGCGCCACTGCTCAAACCAATCGGCTTCTCCTGGCAGATGACCTTGGCGCTGATCCCCGGCTTCGCCGCCCGCGAAGTGGCGGTTGGGGTGCTCGGAACGGTCTATGCGCTCTCCGATGCCAGCCACGGCGCCACGCTGGCCACGATGCTCTCCAGCCAATGGTCGCTGGCTTCGGCGCTGAGCTTTCTCGCCTGGTACATCTTCGCGCCGCAATGCGCCTCCACTCTGGGCGTCGTGAAGCGCGAGACCAATTCCTGGCGCTGGCCGATCATCATGTTCAGCTACATGATCACGCTGGCATATCTCGCTTCCTTCGCAACTTATCATATCGCAGTCGCGCTCGGCGCGGGCTAGTTGACCGCTCATGAGCGGGCAGGGGGCACTGCGATATACCACGCGGCCGAATGGCCGTCGTCTTGCGTATGCGCGCTATGGCACTGCGGGTGGCGCACCGGTGTTCTATTTCCATGGCGGGCTGTCGTCCCGGCTCGACATCGCCTTCGCCGATGAGACCTGCCAACACCTCGCCATCGAGCTGATCGCCATCGACCGTCCTGGCATCGGCTTGTCGGATTATCAGGCGGATCGCAGTTTCATGGATTGGCCGGCCGATGTCGCGGCCGTGGCCGACGATCTTGGTATCCGTCGTTTCGCCGTGCTGGGCTGGTCGGGCGGCGGACCCTATGTGCTGGCCTGTTTGCAGGCCCTGCCGGAGCGCATCGCCGCGGCAGCGATCGTCGCCGGAATGGCCCCTATCACCGAACGGGCGCGTTTCAACGAATTGGGCATGCTGGCCGACCGTGTTTTGTTCCCGCTGTCGCGCCGCGCCCCTCGTCTGGCCGCAACGCTGCTCATGCTGGCGCGGCTGCAACCGGCCGCTATGGTCCGCGCGTCCGTACTGCAATCGGTCTCCGCTGCCGATCGCGCTTTGCTGGCGCCGCTGCCGACGCCCGCCGTCACGGACTTCTTTTTCGAAGCCCTGCGCCTCGGCGTACGCGGCACGATTTGCGATTACCGCATCCTCGGCGGTGATTGGAAACTGGAGTGGCGAAGCCTCGGTCCCGTCACGCTGTGGCAGGGCGAAGACGATGTCCTGGTGCCGCCGTCGCATGCAATGGCGCTGGCCAACGCGTTGCCACGGGCGGAGCTGGAGTTATTGCCTTGCCGCGGCCATTTCCTGCTGCACGCCGAAGCCGAGCGCGTGCTCGGCGAACTCGCAGCGGCAACACGGCAATAGAAAGGGGATTGGCTGTCTGGCTTGCTAAGCCGTCGCTTCCGCGCAGCGGAAGCGAAAACTGGTGGAGCTGAGCGGGATCGAACCGCTGACCTCGTGAATGCCATTCACGCGCTCTCCCAACTGAGCTACAGCCCCATTCCAGATGCGTCCGGCCTTGGGATGCCGAACGGGATCTCATAGCAAAGGATTTCGCCTTACGGCTCGTCCTTTTCGATGTCTGCGTCAATTATGCCACTGACATCGTCGTCGTCATCTTCGTCCACGAGCAAATCTTCGTCGTCGTCATCGTCCTCGACATCGTCGTCGTCGAGATCGGCCAGATCGTCGGCTTCGTCCTCATCTGCGTCGACCACGGACATCCCGGCATCTTCGAAGTCCTCTTCGGTCTCCTCGCCGTCATCCTCGTCGTCGCCCTCTTCGTCCTCGTCGGATGAGAGCTTCTTCTTGGCTTTGGCCTTTGCGGGTTCCGCGGCCTCCGCCTCGACTTCCTCTTCCTCGGTCTCCTCGGCGTCTTCTTCCTCGCGGTCCGCCTCGGGCTCGGCCGCCTGAGGCTCGGGCTGCCGCTGGCGGCGCTGCTTGTAGAGCGCCTCCGGCTCGAACGTGAATGCACATTTCGGGCATTCGATCGGCCGTTTCTGGAGGTCGTAGAATCGCACACCGCAGCTGGGGCATGTGCGCTTTATGCCGAGATCCGCCTTGGCCAAGGTGCTGCTTCCGCCGTTGCTGTGAGGTTGCGAAGGGACGGTCGTTTGCCACGGCCGGGCCCGCCTGTCAAAGCGATAGTTGGGGACGGACGCGCTTTTTCCAAGGAGGGGGTGCAATGCGAGCCGCCGCAAGGGCACTTGACCCCCGCGCCGGTTCCTTTAGGCAAGCAGAAGCTTTGCTTGATCAGGCCCGAAACTGCCCATGGCCCACACTGCCGCATCCCGACCGCTCTCATCCCATCCTGCCGGCCCCCTGGCGGGGACGGCTGCCGTGCCGGGCGATAAGTCGATTTCCCACCGCGCCCTGCTTCTTGGGACGCTGGCGGTAGGCGAGTCCCGGATTTCTGGCCTGCTCGAAGCTGACGATGTTCTGGGCACCGCCAAGGCTTGCCGCGCCTTTGGGGCCGAGGTCACCCGCGAGGATACGGGGGGCTGGTCGGTTTACGGGGTCGGCGTTGGCGGGCTCGCAGCCCCCGGCGATGTGCTCGATTTTGGCAATTCCGGCACCGGCTCGCGTCTGGTCATGGGGATGATGGCGACGACGCCAATCACGGCTGTTTTTACCGGAGATGCCTCTCTGCGCGGCCGGCCGATGGGCCGCGTGCTGGAGCCGCTGACGCTGTTCGGCGCCGATTACGAGGCGCGCGAGGGTGGGCGCATGCCACTGACGCTCCATGGCGCGCGCCAGCCCCTGCCGGTCGCGCATCATGTGAAGCTGGCTTCGGCCCAGGTGAAATCGGCCATGTTGCTGGCCGCGCTAGGTGCGCCGGGCCGTTCGCGGATATCGCAGGCCGCGCTGACCCGCGATCATACCGAGAAGATGCTGGTCGCGTTCGGTGCCGGGATCGAGATCGAGCCGTTGGCCGACGGTGGCGAGGCCATCACCATCACCGGCGAGGTGGAACTCAAGCCTGCCGCCGTCGAGGTGCCGCGCGATCCCTCTTCTGCCGCCTTTCCGCTGGTAGCTGCGCTGCTCGTACCGAATTCGGTGGTCACGATCCCGGCCGTGTTGCTCAACCCGCGCCGCATCGGGCTTCTTTACGCCCTGCGTGAAATGGGTGCCCGCGTCGAGGTCATCAACCGCCGCCAAAGCGGCGGCGAGGAGATCGGCGATCTCGTCGCCCATGGTTCGAGGCTTAAGGGTTTCGAGGTGCCGCCCGAATGGGCGCCTTCGATGATCGATGAATATCCGATCCTGTCGGTGGCCGCGGCCTTCGCCGAGGGCCGGACGGTGATGCGCGGGCTGGAAGAGTTGCGCGTCAAGGAAAGCGATCGTCTGGCCGCCATGGTCGCGGGCCTCAAGGCTATCGGCGCGCGGGTCGAGGAACTGCCGGACGGCCTCATTGTGGAGGGCATGGGCCGCGACGTGCCGGGCGGCGGCCATATCGTCACCCACTTGGACCACCGTATCGCCATGTCGTTTCTCGTTGCGGGGCTTGCCGCGAATAACCCGGTCACGGTCGACGACACGGCCATGATCGCCACCAGCTTCCCCGAATTCGAACCCCTGATGCGTGGGCTGGGGGCAGACTTCACGGTGCCGAACGAATGAGTATCGTTATCGCCGTCGATGGAACCGCTGCGTCCGGCAAAGGTACGCTGGCCAAGAAGCTGGCGAAGCATTTTGGCTTTCCGCATCTCGATTCCGGCGCCCTCTACCGGCTGACGGCGCTGGGCGTGCTCGAAGCCGGCGGCGATCCGGCCAATGAGGCCGATGCCGTGAAAGCAGCCAGGTCGGTTGACTATGCGCGCAGTGCCGATCCGGCAATCCGCACCGATGCAGTTGGGGCAATGGCCTCGAAGGTCGCCGCCATCCCTGCCGTCCGTCAGGCTCTGTTCGAGTTTCAGCACCGTTTCGTTGAGACCCCGCCTGGAGGCGCGTCAGGCGCAGTGGTCGATGGCCGCGATATCGGCACGGTCATCGCGCCCGACGCCACGGCCAAGCTGTTCGTTGATGCCTCGCCGGCCATCCGCGCCCATCGCCGCTGGCTGGAGCTCAAATCCATGAGGATCGAGCGTTCGGAGACCGATCTTGAGGCCGAACTCGTCGCCCGCGACGCCCAGGATCGCTCCAGGGCCGTCTCGCCGCTGTGCCAGGCCGAGGACGCAGACTTGCTCGATACATCCAATTTGGGTATAGACGCCGCGTTCGCGGCAGCCCTCGCTTTGGTGGAACCCAAGGTGAAGGGTCAGCTCGAAGCGAAGCCCAGGGGCTGAAGGAGGCCCGGCAACGCTCATCCGGGCCGCCCGCGTTCCAAATTCGAAATCAACCGAACCTGCTGTGCGGGTGGTTCAGGCTGGTGCCTGGGCCCTCTCGCGCGGAAGTCCGCCCGGCGGAGCGCATTGCGCAAAGCGGGCCGGCAAGAACCCGTTTAATCAGGAGATTGCATGGCACACGCTGCCACCGAATCCATCGCCACCCCGTCCATGGCCGACTTCGAGACAATGCTCGAAGCCAGCCTCGAAGGACGCTCGCCGCAGGAAGGCTCTGTCATCCGCGGTACTGTCGTCGCCGTCGAAAATGATTTCGCCGTCGTCGATGTCGGTTTGAAAACCGAAGGGCGCGTCGCGCTCAAGGAATTCTCGATGCCGGGTCAGGCGCCGAACATCAATGTCGGCGACACGGTCGAGGTCTATCTGGAGCGCGTCGAGAACGCGATGGGCGAGGCCGTCCTCAGCCGCGACAAGGCGCGTCGTGAGGAAAGCTGGATCCGCCTCGAGAAGGCCTTCAACGACGAAGCGCGCGTCACCGGCGTGATCTTCGGCCGCGTCAAGGGCGGCTTCACCGTCGATCTCGACGGCGCTGTGGCCTTCCTTCCTGGCTCGCAGGTTGACGTCCGTCCGATGCGCGACGTTGGCCCGCTGATGAACCAGCCGCAGCCCTTCCAGATACTCAAGATGGATCGCCGTCGCGGCAATATCGTCGTTTCGCGCCGTGCGGTTCTCGAAGAGCGCCGCGCCGAAGAGCGTTCGTCCCTCGTCGCCTCCCTCAAGGAAGGCCAGGTGGTCGAAGGCGTGGTCAAGAACATCACCGATTACGGTGCGTTCGTGGACCTTGGCGGCGTCGACGGCCTCTTGCACGTCACCGACATTGCCTGGCGCCGCGTCAGCCATCCGACGGAAGTGCTTCAGGTCGGCCAGAACGTCACCGTCCAGATCATCAAGATCAATCAGGAAACGCAGCGCATCAGCCTCGGCATGAAGCAGCTGCAGACGGACCCGTGGGAAGGTGTCGGCGCCAAATATCCGGTCGACGCACGCTTCCAGGGCAAGGTCACCAATGTCACCGATTACGGCGCCTTCGTGGAGCTGGAGCCTGGTGTTGAGGGCCTCGTCCACGTATCCGAGATGAGCTGGGTGAAGAAGAACGTCGCCCCGTCCAAGATCGTCTCGCCGGGCTCGGAAGTCGAAGTGCAGGTGCTGGAAGTCGATTCCAATAAGCGTCGCATTTCGCTGGGCCTCAAGCAGTGCATGGAGAATCCGTGGCAGGCTTTCGCCGTCACGCATCCGCCGGGCACCGAGATCGAAGGCGAGATCAAGTCGATCACCGAGTTCGGTCTGTTTGTCGGTCTCGACGGCGACATCGACGGCATGGTCCACCTGTCCGACCTCAGTTGGGACAAGTCCGGCGACGAAGCGGTCAAGGACTACCAGAAGGGTCAGACCGTGAAGGCCAAGGTGCTGGACATTGATGCGGAGAAGGAACGCGTCAGCCTCGGCATCAAGCAGCTCGATAACGATCCGATGGACCAGGTCGGCCCGCTGCGCAGGGGCACGGTCGTCACCTGCACGGTCACCGAGGTCAATGACGGTGGCATCGAGGTCAGCCTGGTCGACGGCGTGAAGGCGTTCATCCGCCGTGCCGATCTGGCCCGCGACCGGGCCGATCAGCGTCCCGAACGCTTCGGCGTTGGAGACAAGGTCGATGCGCTTGTTACGCAATACGACAAGGCCAGCCGCCGGATTTCGCTGTCCATCAAGGCGCGCGAAATCTCCGAAGAGAAGGACGCCGTGGCCCAATACGGTTCCTCCGACTCGGGCGCCTCGCTTGGCGACATCCTGGGCGCGGCTCTGAAGGGCAAGACCGGCGACGAATAAGTCGTCGTTTCGCCGACATGCATGCAAAGGCGCCCGGGTGACCGGGCGCCTTTTTCGTTGGCTCAGATCCGAAGTGCGCCTCCGGTTCCGCTTTCAAGAATTGAAACATCGCCTGACCGGGGATAACTGCGCGCTTCAATGCTCATCCCCGGAAAATACATTCGAATATTCAACGCCCTCGTCGTGCACCGGATTTTTTCTTGAGGGATAAGCAAAAAATTTCACCGCCACCCCTTGAATGTACTTGTTTTGTTCTTACCTCTTCGCTGTGTTGAGCGAAGGAGAATGCTGGAAGGGATTGGCACAGATCGCGAGGACCATACAGGACGAGGATGCGGGTCCCCGCGCGCATCCATGTGTTTCGGACGGGACCATGTGCCTCTGGCGCGGCTGCGGCCGGCAGAGCCATCCCGGAACAAGTGCGAAGTCCGAGGCGAGGTGAAGGTGCGGAGGCGCGCGCGGATAGGCGCGAGCGGCCCGCCTGCCGTAGCTTCGGACTGGCAAGGTGGGTCGAGAGCTGCGTCAAGGGTGAGAGAAAAGAAGCCCGACACGCACGCACTCCCCGCCTTTGTCCTGTGGCCGCCCTTCTCTACTTCGCCGCCGCGCGCTGGAACGCGGGCCGTGCCTGAAGCCGGGCCGCATAGTCGGCCACCGCCTTGGGGAAGAGTTTGCCCAACTTCATGTATTGGGCCAGACCCAGCGCATAGCCGACCGAGATGTCGGCGATCGTGAATTGGTCGCCCATGATGAAGTCGCGCCCGTCAGCAAGCCGCGCATCGAGAAGCACCAGGCGCTTGGCGAATTGCTGTGCCTGGTCCTCGGTGGTGATGTTGGTCTTCTGGCCTTCCGGCGCAATGAGGCCGGTGCGAAAGATCGCGCTCAGCGGCGCGGCCAACGCGGCTTCTCCGTAATGCAGGAACTGAAGATGTGCAGCATAAGCGGCCGGATCGGGCTTTGGCCCGACCGTAACCGACATCGCCTCGGGCAGCCGCCGGCCGGTGATGTATTGGAGGATGGCGATGGATTCGCACATGCGGATGCCGTCATCGTCGATGGCCGGGACGCTCCCAAGCAGATTGACGTCGAGGTAGTCCGCCGGCGGTGGGAAGTTTACCCGTTCCAGCTCATAAGGTTCGCCCAGCTCCTCCATGAGCCAGACCACGCGCAGCGAGCGCGAATGCGGTGCATGATAGATTTTGATCATTTCGGTCTATTTCTCCCAAGCTCCGCCAATCCGGCCGGACCTTAGCACGGGGCTGTGTGGAGGCCGCCTTTTCCCTTCCCGTTAACGTGGGATTATTCCTGCAACCGCTACGCTCGGCCCTCTTTCCGGAGGAGGGGCATGAACGGCGCGGCAATCCGCGAGGCCTGGAGAAAGGTTCAGGGGCGGGACATTCCGCCCTTGATGCTGCTTGGCATTCTGGTCTTCGGGGCTGGCTGGGGCGGCATCGAGTTGACCCACTTCACCGGCCGCGCCTCTTCCATCTGGCTGCCCAATGCCTTTCTGGTCGTCGCCGCATTGAAGACCCCGCGGCGGCTTCTGGCGGCGGTCTTCCTTGTGGGGTTCGTCGGACTGGCCGCCGGTGCGCTGGCCGCCGCAGACAATCCGCCTGATTTGGTGGTGCTCTCGCTTGTTAACCTGATCGAGGTGGCGGCGGTCGTGTTGCCGCTGCTCCGTCTTGGTTTGGCCTCGGATCTCAGCACGCCGCGCGCGCTCATCGTGTTCTACAGCCTGGCACTCGGGCCGGCTGGCATGCTGACGTCTGTTCTGGCCGCCGGCTATTTCTCTCTGGCATACGGCCTTTCCTTCTGGTCGATCGCGCCGCGCTGGTACTTCGGTGATGCGCTCAATCTCGTCATTCTGGTGCCGCCATTCGCGGCTCTGTGTCTGCAGGATTTTGCGGTCCCGTTCGGCCGGTCTCAGTGGAAGGGCTCGTTGTTGCTGATTGCCGCGATGGCAGGGGCGATTGGTATCACCTATGCCGGCCAGGGCTATCCATTGGCTTTCATTTTCTTCCCGATCGTTCTTCTGATGACGCTCGCGCGTGGTTTCGCAGGCGGCACGATCGGGCTCCTCATGGCGGCGGCTTACCTGTTCGGCGAACTCGCTTTCGGCAATCTCGGCGACGCACTGCGGCATCACTCCGCACGCGAGCAGATCATCGTTCTACAGATCTTCGTGGCCGTGATGAGCTTCACCGTGGTGGCTGCGGGTGCGGTGCTGGAACATCGCCGCCGGCTTGAGGCGGGCATGGCGGAAGCCCTCGACCAGGCCAAGGAGTTGCGCGAGGAGGCCCTTGTCGCCAAAGACGCGGCCGAACAGGCCAACCGCACCAAATCCATGTTTCTGGCCAATATGAGCCACGAGTTGAGAACACCACTCAATGCCATCATCGGTTTTTCCGAGATCATGCAGGCAGAGATGTTCGGCAAGCTGGGTGACCCCAAATATTCCGACTATTCCCGCATGATCAACGAGGCCGGCGCTCACCTGCTCGAACTCATCAATGACATTCTCGACATGTCGAAGATCGAGGCCGGCAAGTTCGAGATCGAACGAAAGCGCCTGAATGTCGGCGAGATGGTCACCGATTGTCTGTCTATGATGGAGGAGCGGGCGACGGTCGCCGGCGTTAATCTCGTCGCCGAAGTCCCGTCTGCCGGCCTGTGGTTGGAGGCCGATCGCCGCGCCCTCAAACAGATCCTGCTCAATCTTCTGTCCAATGCCGTGAAATTCACACCCGCCGGTGGCACCGTCACCGTGGCGGCCAGTGAAGTTGCAGGTGCGCACGGACGCCCGCTCTGCCGCATGGCGGTGCGCGACACCGGGATCGGTATCCCGG
The DNA here is from genome assembly GCA_963822185.1 of uncultured Pseudomonadota bacterium. GTDB lineage: Bacteria > Pseudomonadota > Alphaproteobacteria > Micropepsales > Micropepsaceae > Rhizomicrobium. Next base: position 34,296 of record CAWGGT010000025.1, on the reverse strand, counting down.
CCGAGGCGGTCAGCCGCCTTGGTAATCCCTTCGTTCAGCTCCGCGACGGGGCCGATCGCGCTCACAAGGGGACCGGCCTTGGGCTGGCGCTCGTACGTGCTCTCGCCGAGATGCATGATGGCGCGCTCAGAATTGACAGTGTTCTTGGCGCCGGGACGACCGTGACTGTGGAACTTCCGCTCGGCATGGCAATCACCCGCGCCGCCTGACGAGGGCACCTCTACCGGGAACTCCTGCCTCCCGCTGACCATGTTGGGCGGCGGACCCTCGAAAATCCTCTGCACCATCAAGGGCTTTCGAGTTGACGGGCCCCCTTGCCTCTGACAAGGTGAATGGCCTGCCGGGCCCATTTTCGCAACTCGGCTGCGGGGATGTCCCCTCGGGGGAAGGGATGATCAAATCGGAACTGGTGGCGCGTCTGACGCAGCGCTATCCGCATCTTTACCACCGTGATGTGGAGCGGATCGTCAGCACGGTGCTTGATGAAATCACCAAGGCTCTGGCCCAAGGCCACCGCGTGGAATTGCGCGGCTTCGGCGCCTTCTCGGTCAAGGTGCGCCCGGCCCGTATGGGCCGTAATCCGCGTACCGGTGAGCCGGTCAGTGTCGATGAGAAACGGGCGCCATTCTTCCGTACTGGCAAGGAGTTACGGGAGAGGCTGAACAATGGCGACCCGCACGCCGCGACGTGAGGCTCTCGACCTACCTTATTGGCGTCCCGGTGGTCGTTGGCACGGCCGTGATCGCCATCGCCAATCGCCAGCTCATCACTTTTAGTCTCGATCCATTTTCGGTCAGTAGTCCTGCCGAATCGCTGTCGGTGCGCCTGCCGCTTTTCGTGCTGCTGCTGATCACGCTCGCCTCAGGGGTGGCGCTTGGCGGATTGGCGGCGTTTCTCTCGCGCAGTGCCCGGGATCGCGCCCGCGCCAAGGCCCAGGCCAAAACTGGCTTGCCGGTCGCGTCGGACCGGACTAAACCGCCGGGAGCATGAGCGCCTCACAATTCGACAATCCGATCTTCGTCGCCCTCGACACGCCAGATCTTGAGCGGGCGCTGGCGCTGGCAGAGGCCGTGAAGCCCTATGTCGGGGGGCTCAAGGTCGGTCTCGAATTCATCACGGCGCAGGGGCCGCAGGGCATTTCCCGGATCGTCGCGCTGGGTCTGCCTGTCTTCGCGGATGTGAAATTCCACGACATTCCCAACACGGTGGCCGGGGCGGCCCGGGCCTTGGGCCAGAGCGGGGCGGATATCTTCAACGTCCATGGCTCGGGCGGCGAGGCCATGATGCGGGCGGCGCGCGATGCGGCGGAGAAGTTTCACCCGCGCCCCAAGGTCATCGCCGTCACGGTGCTGACGAGCCTGGCCGATGCCGACCTCGAAGCGGTGGGGCAGGAGGCGTCGGCGGCGGCGCAGGTCACGCGGCTGGCCAAGCTGGCCAAGGCCAGCGGCCTCGATGGTGTCGTCTGCAGCCCCAGGGAGATCGCGCTGGTACGCGAGGCCTGCGGCCCCGACTTCCTGATCGTGACCCCGGGCGTGCGTCCGGCCGGTGCTGCGCTGGGCGATCAGCGCCGGGTCATGACCCCGGGCGAAGCAATGAAAGCCGGGGCCGACATCCTCGTCATCGGTCGCCCGATCACGGGCGCCGAGGATCCCGCTGCCGCCGCCAAGGTCATCGCCGAAGAAATCGCGCTGGCCCATCAAAATTGAGAATCAAAAGCTTAGGAGCTTATCCGGCCTTTGCTTGATTTCCCCCTTGGGCAGGGCGATAAGCGGCGCCCGATGGGTGTTGCGGTCAAAATTTGCGGTGTTAACACGGCCGAGGCCGCCGATACGGTGATCCGTGCCGGTGCCGACCTCATGGGCCTGGTGTTCCATCCGGCATCGCCTCGCCATGTGGTGGGCGAGCAGGCCGCCGCGCTGGCCGCCCGGGCAAGGGGGCGGGTCCGGCTGGTAGCGCTCCTGGTGGACCCGGACGATGCCGCCGTCGCCTCCGCCATCGCCGCGGCAAAGCCCGACTATCTCCAGCTTCATGGCCGGGAAACCCCGGCCCGAGTGGGCGAAATACGGGCAATGTTTGGATTGGCCATTATCAAGGCAATTCCAGTCGCCGAGCTTGCTGATCTGGCCGGAATTCCCATGTATGAACAGGCCGCTGATATGCTCCTGTTCGACGCCAAGGCGCCGAAGGGGGCCGATCGGCCCGGCGGTCATGGTGCGGCGTTCGATTGGCGGCTTCTGGCAGGCCGGCGCTTTGTCCGGCCCTGGCTTCTGGCGGGCGGCCTCGATGCGGAGAATGTGGCCCGCGCCATTCGGACGGCCGAGGCGCCGGGTGTCGATGTGTCCTCTGGTGTCGAGAGCGCGCCGGGCATCAAGGATGCGGAGAAGATCCGCGCATTTATCACCGCGGCGCGCAATGCGAATTACGCGCGGCCGACGACGGAGAACGGGGCGTGACGCGTTTGCCGAATTCCTATCGCGAAGGGCCGGATATGACCGGCCATTTCGGTGCTTATGGCGGCCGGTTCGTCGCCGAGACGCTGATGCCGCTCGTGCTCGACCTGGAGCGCGCTTATGAAGAGGCGAAGGCCGATCCCGCTTTCCATGCCGAGTTGAATGGCCTGCTCAAGGATTATGTCGGCCGGCCCAATCCGCTCTATTTCGCCGAACGCCTGACCGAACATCTCGGCGGCGCGAAGATCTATCTCAAGCGCGAAGACCTCAATCACACCGGCGCGCACAAGATCAACAATTGCCTGGGCCAGATCCTGCTTGCCAAGCGCATGGGCAAGACGCGCATCATCGCCGAAACCGGCGCCGGCCAGCATGGCGTGGCCACGGCCACCGTCGCTGCACGCTTCGGCTATCCCTGCGTGGTCTACATGGGCGAAGTCGATATCGAGCGTCAGAAGCCCAATGTGTTCCGCATGGAACTGATGGGCGCCGAAGTCCGGCCCGTCACTTCCGGTTCGCGCACGCTGAAAGACGCGATGAACGAGGCGCTGCGTGACTGGGTCGCCAATGTGCACGACACCTTCTACATCATCGGTTCAGCCGCGGGCCCACATCCCTATCCGGCGATGGTGCGTGATTTCCAGACCGTGATCGGCAAGGAGGCGCGGGCGCAATTGCAGGAGGTCGAAGGCCGCCTGCCGGATCTCGTCGTCGCTTGCGTCGGCGGCGGCTCCAATGCCATCGGCATGTTCCATCCCTTCCTCGACGATCCCGATGTCACGATCCATGGCGTCGAAGCGGCGGGCGAGGGCGTCGACACCCCGCGTCACGCCGCAACCATGACCAAGGGCTCGCCCGGCGTGCTGCATGGCGCGCGCTCCTATCTGTTGCAGGACAAGGACGGCCAGATCCTCGAAGCCCATTCGATTTCGGCGGGTCTCGATTATCCCGGCGTCGGGCCCGAGCATTCCTGGCTGCGCGACTCGGGCCGCGTGAAATACCACTCGGCCACGGATAAGGAAGCGCTCGATGCCTTCCAGGTGATGTCGAAGATCGAAGGCATCATTCCCGCGCTCGAAAGTGCCCATGCCATCGCCCATGTCATGCGCGAGGCGCCTAAGATGAGCAAGGATCAGGTCATCGCCGTCTGCCTCTCCGGCCGCGGCGATAAGGATGTCTTCTCTGTCGCCACCGCGCTGGGAGAAAAGCTGTGAGCCGTATCGCTGCACGCTTCGCCGAATTGAAAGCTGCGAACCGTGCCGCCTTCATCCCCTTCATCACGGCCGGCGATCCCGATGCCGAGACCACGCTCGCGCTGCTGCACGAACTGCCGGCTGCCGGGGCCGATCTCATCGAACTGGGCGTGCCCTTTTCCGATCCGATGGCCGATGGCCCCGCCATCCAGGCCTCGTCGCAGCGCGCGCTCAAGGGCGGCATGAACATGAGCAAGGTGCTCGATATCGTGCGCCGCTTCCGCAAGGCGGACAACAAGACGCCGATCGTGTTGATGGGCTATTACAATCCCATCCATGCCTATGGCACCGCGCGCTTCGCGAAAGATGCGGCCGAAGCCGGTGTTGATGGTTTTATCACCGTCGATCTGCCACCGGAGGAAGACGATGTGCTGCGCGTGCCGGCTGCGGCGCACGATATCGACATTGTGCGGCTCGCGACCCCCACCTCCACCAACAAGCGGCTCGAAACCATTGTCGATGGCGCGGGGGGCTTCCTTTACTATGTCTCCGTCGCCGGCGTGACAGGCACAAAGGATTTCGCCGAGGATGAAGTGCACAACGCGGTTGAGCGTATCAAGGCCAAGGCGGGGCTCCCCGTTGCGGTCGGCTTCGGCATCAAGACGTCGGAGCATGCCGCCGCCATCGCCCGCTTCGCCGATGCCGCCGTGGTCGGCTCCGCAATCGTAAGCAGAATTGCCGAAAGTTCCGCTGCGGGCGTGCTGCGTGAAGCACTTGTCAAGGATGTGCTTGAATTTTGCAGGTCTCTGGCGCAATCCGTGCATGCGGTGCGCGATGAGACCGTGCTAGGGTAGCCCCATGAACTGGATTGCTAATTTCGTTCGCCCGCGTATCAAGAGCCTGATGGCCGGCCGCACCGAGACGCCGGAAAATCTGTGGCGCAAATGTCCGGCTTGTGGGGAGATGATCTTCCACCGCGACCTTGAAGCGGCACTGCAGGTGTGCCCGCAATGCGGCCATCACATGCGCCTGGGTGCGGCCCGGCGGCTTGGCACCTTTTTTGACGGCGGTGTCTATGACGAATTGCCGGCCCCAGACGTAGTGGCCGATCCGCTGCGCTTCCGCGATACCAAGCGTTACAACGACCGCATAAAGGAAGCGCGCAGCAAGACCGGCCTCAAGGAGGCGTTGGTCGCAGCGCGCGGCACGCTCGACGGTCTTCCGGTCATGGCCGCGGTGCAGCCTTTTGATTTCATGGGCGGCTCGCTCGGCATGGGCGTGGGCGAAGCGCTGGTCCAGGCCATGCAGGCGGCTGTGGCGGACAGGCGCCCCTTCGTCCTCTTTGTTTCGGCCGGTGGCGCGCGCATGCAGGAAGGCCTGCTTTCGCTGATGCAGATGCCGCGCGTCACCATCGGCGTCGATCTGCTGAAGGAGGCGGGCCTGCCTTACATCGTCGTGCTCACCGATCCGACCACGGGCGGCGTCAGCGCCTCTTACGCAATGCTGGGCGATGTGCATGTGGCCGAGCCCGGCGCCCTGATCGGATTTGCCGGTCAGCGTGTGATCGAACAGACCATCCGCGAGCGCCTGCCCGAAGGTTTTCAGCGCGCCGAATATCTCGTCGATCACGGCATGGTGGACATGGTGGTGCATCGACATGAGATGCGCGAGACCCTTTCGCGCCTCGTGCATATGCTGCTGAAGAGGCCCAAGCCGAAAACGCGCGCCTTGCCGCAGACTATCGATGCGGCCCCATCGCGCGCTCCGGTGAAGCCCAATGGCAGCGGCAATGGCGCTGCCGCAGCGCAATGAACGACGTCGTGGCCCGTTCCAGCGTTATCTTGGACCGGCTCCTTTCGCTCCATCCCAAGCGCATCGATCTGGTACTGGATCGCATCCAACGCCTGCTCGCTGACCTCGGCCATCCCGAAGAGAAACTGCCGCCGGTGATCCATGTCGCCGGAACCAATGGCAAGGGTTCCACCTGTGCGTTTGCGCGCGCGATGCTCGAAGCGCAGGGGCTCAAGGTCCATGTCTTCACCTCGCCCCATCTCGTCCATTTTCACGAGCGTATCCGCCTCGCTGGCACCATCATCTCCGAAGACGAACTCACCGCCACGCTCGACGAATGCGAGCGTGTTAATGCGGGCGAAGCCATCACCTTCTTCGAGATCACGACGGCTGCCGCCTTCCTTGCCTTTGCGCGCCATCCGGCCGATGCGTTGGTGCTTGAAGTCGGCCTTGGCGGAAAATATGACGCGACGAACGTCATCGCCAAGCCAGTCATGACGGTGATCACGCCCATCGGCCTCGACCATGCCGACTTCTTCGGCACCAATATTGCCGATATCGCGGCCGAGAAGGCCGGTATCGTGAAGCCTGGCGTGCCGCTCGTGGTGGGCAATCAAGCCGACATCCCGCGCGACGTCATCTCGCGCCGTGCGGATGCGCTGTCGGCGCCGCTCCACCTTTTTGGACAGGATTTCTTCGCCCATCAAGAACACGGCCGCATGGTCTATCAGGATGAGATGGGTCTTCTAGATCTACCGCTGCCACGCCTTGTCGGTGCGCATCAGATCGAGAATGCGGCCACCGCGATTGCCGCCTTGCGCCACACAAATGTGGGCTGGGGCCAGGAAGCCGCCATTGAGATGGGGCTCAGAACGGTCGACTGGCCGGCGCGATTGCAGCGTCTGGTGCGCGGCCCGCTGGTGGAGTTCGCGCCGCCGGGCGCCGAAGTCTGGCTCGACGGTGGGCACAATGTGCAGTGCGCCGAGGCACTGGCCCGCGCGCTCGCGGATTTCGAGGACAAGAGCGAGAAACCGCTCTATCTCATTTGCGGCATGTTGAAGACCAAGGATGCGGTCGGCTTCCTTTCTGCTTTCCGCGGTCTGGCACGCCACGTCACGACGATCGCCATCGAAGGCGAGGCGGCCAGCATGGGCGCGGGCGAACTCTATGATGCCGCCCGCGCGGCCGGCTTGGATGCGAGCCCTGCAGACGATCTCGACGATGCGATCATGCAGGTTGCTGCCTGGTCGCACGCGCGCGCCGATGACGGCCCGCCGCGCATTCTCGTCTGCGGTTCGCTCTATTTCGCCGGCAAGGTGCTGGAAGAGAACTCGTAAGGTCTACTCGCCGCTCTCGACGCTTCCCCCGCTATGGACTTGCGAGATCACGGCCGGGTGTCCCCAATATTCAATGCTGCCGCCGCTATGAGCGGATGCCTCCAGCGTCTTTTCGGCGCGAACCATGACATCGCCCCCACTGTGCACCGAGGCGTGCACGTCGTCCGCTGGAATGGCGCGCAGGTCGGCATTGCCGCCGCTGTGTACGGAAACAGAAAGGCTGGGCTGATGCGGAAATGTGCCCTTGGCCTCCAGTTCGCCGCCGCTATGCACACTGACGGCGGCAACGGCCGGGGTCACGATCTCGACCTTGAATTCGTTGTGCCAGGGGCAGCCGAAGGTGAGCTTGCATGGCGACAGGTCGAGCGTTCCGTCCTTGTCCACGGTGATCTGCGCGATTTTGGAATCGCCCTCGATCAGCGTCACGCGCTGTGTATCGCCATGGCGCAGAATGGCATCTCCACCAGCGTGAAGCGAGATGGCGCGGAAGGGCGGCACCGGGATCGTCTGCGCGGCCTGGGCCGAGGTGGCCAGAAGGGTTGCCGCGGCAATCGCGGGCAGGATGGCTTTGAAGGCAGGGGGCATGGAACGGCGAACTCCGTAATGCCCCCCGAAGGTAGGGTCCGCCCGGTCGTGTGCCGATACGACGAAATCGAAACCCAGCCATGCGCAGAGTTGGAGGCTCTGTGCTAGTGCATTGCACCGGTCTCGCGCCCGCTTGTCAGGCGTGGGCATTGCGCCTAACACGGCCCTGCGATTGCAGAAGGCGTGGACCATGACCAAGGGAGAATTGAGTGCATGGGCGCTATCCCATGGCTGGCAGATGATTGCGGGTGCACCCTGCCTGACGCGGCCGGGCCGCCCCGCTGATGCCATCGTGCGCCTCGCGCTGAAGGCGAGCGTCGTCAATCTCGAGATCAAGAAGCCGTCCGGCAAATGGGAAAAGGTGTCGGGCGCGGCCTATGGCGCCATCGAAGTTGATGAGGAAACCGGGTTTCCTCGCGGCCTCGGGCTGGACACCATCACCGGCATCACCAAGCTGATGCAGGACAATAAGGACGCGCAAGTGTTCGCCAAACTGAATGCGCGGCCCAAATCCTGACGCTGCGTCCGGGCCACGAAAAAGGCGGCGCACCGGGTTGGCACGCCGCCTTTCGCATGCAATGCGGAACCGGTCAGCTGCCGATCAGCTCGGCCACGGCCACGCGTTCTTCGTGCAGTTCCTTGGCCGTCTCGTCCATGCGGGCGCGCGAGAAGGCGTTGATCTCGAGCCCTTGCACGATGGTGTATTTGCCGTCCTTGCAGGTGCAGGGATAGCCATAGATCACGCCGGGCGCGATGCCGTAGGAACCGTCCGACGGCACGCCCATCGACACCCAGTCGCCTTCGCCCGTGCCCAGCGCCCAGCTGCGCATATGATCGATCGCCGCCGAGGCCGCCGAGGCCGCCGAGGAGGCGCCGCGCGCCGCGATCACCGCCGCGCCGCGCTTCTGCACGGTCGGGATGAAGTCGTTCTCGTACCAGGCCTGATCGACCTTCGAGAGCGCAGCCGCGCCCTTCACCGTCGCGTTGTGCAGGTCCGGATACTGGGTCGAGGAATGGTTGCCCCACACCGCGATCTTCTTGATGTCGGTGTTGAGCGAACCCGTCTTGGCGGCAAGCTGGCTGATGGCGCGGTTGTGGTCGAGGCGCAGCATCGCCGTGAAGCATTTGGGATCGAGATCCGGCGCATTGGCCTGGGCGATCAGCGCATTGGTGTTGGCCGGATTGCCGACCACCAGCACCTTCACGTCGCGCTTGGCCTGGGCGTTCAGCGCCTTGCCCTGCGGCCCGAAGATGGCGCCATTGGCGCTCAGAGAGGTCCTTGCGCTCCATGCCGGGGCCGCGCGGGCGGGCGCCGACGAGCAGGGCATAGGAGCAGTCCTTGAACGCCACATTGGCGTCGTCGGTGGCCACGACCCCCTGCAGCAGCGGGAAGGCGCAGTCGTTCAGCTCCATCACCACGCCTTCCAGCGCCTTCAGCGCGGGCGTGATTTCAAGCAGGTGCAGGATGACCGGCTGGTCGGGGCCGAGCATGTCGCCGGCGGCGATGCGGAACAGCAGGGCATAGCCGATCTGGCCGGCGGCGCCGGTCACGGCAACATGGACGGGGGCTTTCATGGGGCAGGGTCCTTTCCGGTTCGAATGCGGCTGCCGGGCGGCGATCGCGCCCGGCCAATTCCGGCCCCTCTGATAGGCCCGGAGACGCCGTCCAGCCAGTGTTTTTCCGGCAATTTTTCATTGTTCTGGGCGGCATTTCGGAGGCGGCGCGGGGCACCTCACCCTATCGCGTTGTTCCGCGCAATCTCCCCCAGCCAATAGGCGCTCGGCTTGGGCTTGCGGGCCTGCGTGGTGCGGTCCACCTCGACCAGCCCGAATTTCGGGCCGTATCCTTCCAGCCATTCGAAATTGTCGAGCAGCGACCAGTGGATGTAGCCGCGGACATCGACGCCATCGGCGAGGCAGTTCAAAACTCCTCCCAGCGCGCGGCGCGTATAGGTCATGCGCTCGATATCCTTTTCGGTGCCGATGCCGTTCTCGGTGACGATCACCGGACAGCCACTGACCTTTGCGGCCTGGCGAATCGTCGCCTCCAGCGCCTCGGGATAGAACTCGTAGCCCATCTGCGTGTCCTCGGCGTCGTCCGGCACGGGCAGCACGCCGTTCGCCCCGAAGCGCACGCGCGTATAGGTCTGCACCCCGATGAAATCGTCGCCCTTCGCGGATTCCAGGAACTGGCCATTGATGGCGTGGTCGGCCATGTCGCGCAGCGCTTCGCCTCCCGGCTCGGCCTGGAATTCGTTCAGTGACAGCGTCAGCCCCACCGGCCCGTTCACGCGCGCCTTCAGGATCTCATAGATCTTCCTGTGCGCCGCGATCAGGTTGGGTGCGGTCGCGTGCCCATTGCCGGAGAGATAGGGCGCAAAACGCGCCGCCTCGCCGCCGCAGGCCTTCGCCGCCGCCGCCAGCGCGTCTTCGCGCCGCTTGTTGTGGCCGCCGCCGCTGGCCTCGCGGATCATCGTCATCATGATCGGAATATTGGCCTCGTTGATCGTACAGGCGTAATCGATCAGATCGCCCAGCGCATCGCCCGCCCGTTCGCAGAAACGCGCGAAGCGGTCGACAGATTTCATATCTTCCCAGCCACCGTCACGCGTGAACCACAAGGGCGCGGTGAAATGGTGGAAGGTCACCATCGGCGTGACCCTCAGCGCATGGCAGGCGGCGATCATGCGCCGGTAGTGATCGAGCGCGGCCGCCGAGAAGAAGCCTTCTTCCGGCTCGATGCGCGCCCATTCGATCGAGAAGCGATAGGTGTTGAACCCCAGCCCCTTCAAGAGCGCGATGTCCTGCTCATAGAGATGATAGTGGTCGCAGGCATCGCCCGAGGGATCGGCGAACAGCGAATCCGGCAGCATCTCCATCAGCCACAGATCGCTCGCGGTGTTGCCGCCTTCCACCTGATGGGCGGCGGTCGCCGTGCCCCAAAGAAAGCCGTCCGGAAATTGCCCGGCCATGTGCGTCTCCCGCTCTTTGCGCGGGAGCGTTTCATGGGCCGGGCGATGGGGCAAGTCGCACGCCAGCACGGCCAAAACTGTCTCCCGGAGACGGTGCCTGAAAGGAAAAGGCCCGTGCCGCTTTCGCGGCCACGAGCCCTATCCCCTCAATGTTGTGGCGTGCCTGTCCTAGAAGGACGCGCCCACCGAAACCACGAACTTGGAGTCGCCGGCCGAACCGGAAAGGTCCGTCTGCGAATACATGCCGGTCAGCGAGTAGTTCTTGTAGGTCGCCGTCAGGCCCATGTTCCAGTTCGAGTAGGTGTCTTTGGTGCCGAAGTAGCCTGTCGAGTTGACAGTCTGGTAGCCGTAAGCGCCGGAAGCCGACAGCCAACCGGTGATCGGAATGCCGACACCCACCTGGCCGTACCAGGCATCTTTCTTCACGCCGAAGAATTCGGGCGAGTAGTAGACTTGGCCGTTCAGCGAGAACGGTCCGAAGTCGTGGCTGACGCCGACCCAGCCTTCGAAGTAGTTGTAGTTCCAGGAATTCGTGCTGGTCGGGTAGGCGTAGTAGATGCCGCCCACTGAGACATCGAGGCCGTCAAAACTGGTCGCATAAGTCGCCGACCAGTCCGTCTCCAGCGAACTCTTGCCGTCGCCGAAGTCGATACCCGACCCCCAGACGCCGACCGAAAAGCCGCTGCCGAAATCGTAGCCAAGGCTTGCCTGCACCGTCGGCTTGCCCAAGGTCTGGGTGATGCCGCGGAACAGATAATCCGTGGTCGCCGCCGCGGTGCCGCTCAGCCCATCGGCCAGCGCGGGGGTCGCCATCGCAGCCGACAACAAAGCTGCACCCATCAAAGTTTTCAATCCAATAGACCGCATCGCGCCGTCCTCCTTCACTATCGTCTGCATCTTCTGCCCGGCGCTTGACCATTTGTGCAGCGCAGCAGGTCACGCCAATACCCTTACGGTTTGGCAATTTAGGAAGTAAGACAAGCGTTCTGAGGGGTTTAAATGTGTCAATTCAGTAACAGGAGGGCGCAAAGCGACACAGTCTTCGTGCACCGCAATACAGATTGAGTAAGATTTGGGCAGGGCGCTGCCTCTTTGGGCGTCGTCAGCGTCTCGCCGCGCCTCCGCTCGGGTCGAGATGCATGCCGGCATCGGTGAGGATGAATTCGCCTGTGATGTTGGCCGATTCGGGTCCGGCCAGGAAAAGTACGGTCTGGGCGATGTCCTCGGCCGTGCCGGCGCGGCGCAGCGGTGTGGTAGCGGCGATATTGGCGGTGATCTGGTCGAAGCGTTCCTCGCCGAAGCGGTTCTTGAACCAGCCGGTGGCGACATAGCCGGGGCAGACGGCGTTGACTCGGATCTCCGGGGCGAGCGCCCGGGCCAGCGACAGGGTCATGGTGTTGAGCGCGCCCTTGGAGGCGGCATAGGCGATGGAGGAGCCAATCCCTGCCACCCCGGCCAGCGATGACACATTGACCACGGCGCCGTCGCCTTGGGCGGCAAGGCCGTCCCGCGCCGCGCGGATCATCTGATAGGGCCCGATCACATTGACCGCATAGATGGCTGCGAAATCCTCTGCGGACAATGCGTCGAGATCGCCATGGGCCGCGAATTTCGTCGTCCCCGCATTGTTGACCAGAATGTCGATGCGGCCCCAGGCTTCCATCGCAGCCTGCGGCCAGCCTTCGGCAGTCGGCGTCCTCGGCCACGTTAGCTTGCACCACGCGCACCTCGGTGCCGTGGGCGGCGCCGGCTTTGCGGACGGCCTCGGCCGTCTTATCGGCTTCGGCGGCACTGCGCGAATAGTTGATGACGACATGGGCGCCGCGCTGGGCCAGCCCCTCGGCCACTGCGGCGCCGATCCCCGTGGCCGAGCCGGTGACGATGGCGACCTTGTTCTCGAGGCTTGGCTGTTCCATGGGCGGCTCCTGTCCTATGGTGGCGCATGGGGCCAGGGGCGTGCCCCTGGACCGCTGATTTTGACCAATTCGAGCAGGCGCCGCGCGCCGCCGCAACGAGGAATATGCCCCTGCCCGCCGCGCCCGAAGCCATGAGCGAAACCGCGCCCGCAACTCCCCGCATGGCCGGGCCGCTGCGCGTCGTTTTGATCCGCCATGGCCAGCCGGATATCGCCATCAATCCGCGCACGGGCCATAAGGGCTTTCGTCGCTATATTGTCGATTATGAAGAGGCGGGGCTCGATCCTGCCAGCCTGCCACCGGCCGCGTTGCGCGATCTGGCGGCTGAGGTCAAACAGGTCTTCACCTCGCACAAGAGGCGTGCGCGTGAGAGCGCTGCACGTCTTGCACCTCATGCCGAACTGGTTGCCGATCAGGTTTTCGTCGAGGCGCCGCTGGCTGCGCCCCGCATTCCGCTTCTGCGGATGACTGTGCCGAAGTGGGCGGTGGCGGCGCGCCTTCTCTGGCATGCCGGCTATCATCCGCAGATCGAGGCGCCGGCCGCAGCAAGCCGCAGGGCCCGCGCCGCCGCGAAAATGCTCATCGACCACGCGGCGCACGAGGGCGAGGCGATCTTGGTCGCGCATGGCTATTTCAATTTCCTGATCGGCCGCGTGCTGATCGCGAGCGGCTTCCGGCGGACGGGTCGTGACCGGGCCCGTTTCTGGAATGCCGTAATCTACGAGAAGGACCGACCGTAATGAACGTGACCGAACAAAAGCTCGATATCGCGATGAGCGGCGGCAAGGCCGACGCCATCGTCTATACCCCGGAGGGCGAAGGACCGTTTCCGGGCGTCCTGCATCTGCCGGACATTTTCTCGATCCGGCCGGCGCGCGAGGAGATGGCGCGCCGCCAGGCCGAACAGGGCTATGTCGTGCTGCTGCCGAATGTCTTCTGGCGTGTGTGCCCGGCGCCGACGTTCGATTTCGTGCCCGAGTTCGGCACGCCGCGCACCATGGCGCGGCTGGACGACATGAGAAACGGCTTCTCGCCGGAGCAGATGTCCGAGGATGCGGCGATCTATCTCGACTTCCTCGCGGCCCGGCCCAGGGTCAAGTCCGGCAAGCTTGGCGTGGTCGGCTATTGCTTCACCGGCGCGATGGCGATGCGCGCGGCCGCAGTCTCGCCGGAGAAGGTCGCCTGTGCGGCGTCCTTCCATGGCGTCGGCCTAGCCAGCGAACTGCCCACCAGCCCGCATCTTCTGTTATCGCAGATCAAGGCGCGGCTCTATTTCGGCCACGCCGTCGAGGACCGCAGCATGCCGGCCGAGATGATCGAGAAGCTTGATGCTGCGCTCGAGGCGTGGGGCGGGGCTTATGAGAGCGAGACCTATGACGGGGCTCTGCATGGCTGGACCATCAAAGGCCCGATGTACAACGAGGCTCAGGGCGACCGTCACTTCGAGAAGCTGATGGCGCTCTTCCGCGAGACGATCGGCTAATTCTTGTTCAGTTCGCCGGTGGCGGCGATGGTGTCGAGCAGCTTGTCGCCGTCCACTGGCTTGTCCAGAAAAGCGAAGCCTGAAAGCTTTTCCCCCTGCGCCCGCAGGAGCGGATCGGCGGCCGCGGTGATCAGGATGGCTGGCGTTTCGTCGCCGCGGCTGCGCAGCATCTCGATCAACTCGATCCCGGTCATGCCGGGCATGTGCATGTCGACCAGAAGGCAGAGAAAGTTCGCGGCGTCGGCGGCGGTCAGGAAGGCCAGCGCCGAAGCGAAGCCGACCACGGCATAGCCGCAGGCCTCGAGAAAGACACGCCAACGAGTCGCGCACGGCCTCGTCGTCATCGACAATGCAAATCCGTTCCATTCGCAGCGTCTCCCGCGCCTGGATGCATCACGACGGAGCGGCCGGTCTTCACGCTTCCGTTTTGTCGGAGTGTCCGCTACCTCGGCGGGGCGCCAAGGCCGGGCTATTGAAACCCTATCATGCACAGTAGCGCGTGTCACTTCGAGACACTTGGCGAGAATAAGCCGAAGTTGGGCACGGTTAAGCCCAAGGTAGAGATGTGAAATGGCGCCTAGAAAGTGAGCGCCCAAGCTCAAAGCATTGCGGGGATGACGCGATCCGGCGGTTTGTGGCCGTCTACGAAGGTCTTGATATTGATAATGACCTTCTCGCCCATGTCGATGCGGCCCTCGAGCGTGGCCGAGCCCATATGCGGCAGCAGCACAACGTTCTTAAGTTTGAGCAGCTTGGGGTTCACCGCCGGTTCGTGCTCGAACACGTCGAGGCCCGCGCCGGCCAGTTCGCCTGCCCCGATCTGGCGGGCGAGTGCGTTTTCGTCGATCACCTCGCCGCGCGCGGTGTTGACGATATAGGCACCGCGCTTCATCAGTTTGAGGCGGCGCGCCGACAGAAGGTGATAGGTCGCCGGCGTGTGCGGGCAGTTGACCGAGACGATGTCCATCCGCGCCAGCATCTGGTCGAGGCTGTCCCAATAGGTCGCTTCGAGCTCACGCTCGATCTCGGGATGGACCGGCTTGCGGTTGTGATAGTGGATCTGCAGGCCGAAGGCCTTGGCCCGGCGCGCCACGGCTTGGCCGATGCGGCCCATGCCGAGGATGCCCAGCCGTTTGCCCCAGATGCGGTGACCAAGCATCCAGTTCGGCGACCAGCCCTGGAATTCCTCGTTCTCAAGCGCCTTGACGCCTTCGACCAGCCGGCGTGGCACCGCCAGCATCAGCGCCATCGTCATATCGGCAGTGTCTTCGGTCAGAACACCCGGCGTATTGGTGACGGTGATGCCGCGTTCGAGCGCAGTCTTCACGTCGATATTGTCGACGCCGGTACCGAAGTTTGCGATCAGCTTGAGCTTCTCGCCGGCACGCACCAGCACCTTGGAGTCGATGCGGTCCGTGACGGTAGGGACCAGCACGTCAGCTTTTTGCACCGCCTCAATCAGCTCGGCCTGGGTCATCGGCCGGTCTTCGAGGTTCAGCCGTGTGTCGAACAGCTCCCGCATCCGCGTTTCGATCGCGTCGGGCAGCTTGCGCGTGACGATCACGAGCGGCTTGGTCGCGGACATGGACGGGCTCAGGCTCCAACCAGAAGGGGGCCGACGAGGTTACGGCCCATTCATCGGTATTAGCAGATGCAGCGAAGGGGTCAAATATGCGTGTCTGCCGCGCCCTGTCGGAAATCCAGTTGCTCGCGACGGTTTGGCTGGGCAAGGTCTGGCCATGTTTGCCCGCCTCCTGTGCATCGGTTTTGTTGCCGCAGCGTCACTTGCCGTCGCCGTGCCCGCCTGCGCGGGCGACCCCGGCCACGACCTGCCGCGCTTTGCCAGCCTGAGCGCCGATAAGGTTTATCTGCGCCAGGGGCCGACCTATCAGAACCGGATTTTGTGGGTCTATCGCCGCAAGGGCTTGCCGGTGGAAATCCTGGCCCAATACGCTGTCTGGCGCCGAGTGCGCATGCCCGACGGCGCGACCGGCTGGATTCACGTGGCGATGCTCTCCTCCAAGCGCACGGTGGTGATCACGGGTAAAGCCAAGGCCCCGATCCGCGACGGTGCCTCGCCTCGTGCCCGTATTCTGGCCTTGGCCCAGCCGGGGGTAATTGCGAAGCTCGATCATTGCGAGCCCGCTGCCTGCGAAATCGATGTCGCCGGCACCGATGGCTGGATCGCCAAGAAGAATGTGTGGGGAGTGACGCCGGGTGAGCAAATCCGATGATGAGGTCCGCGCAGACGAAACGTTGCCCGATATTCCCGATGCGCCGCAGGCCGCTGTCGCGGCCGAGGGCGGTGGGCTTGCGCGCTGGTGGCGTGCGCCCCACGGCGCCTCTTCCACGGGACACGCCCTCGCCAGCCCGATGGGGCAGCTGTCCTGGGCCTTGTTCGACTTCGCGCGCGTGCCCTACATCCTTCTCGTCACCATCTATATCTTCGCGCCCTACTTCACCAATGTGCTGGTCGGTGATCCCGTGCGCGGCCAAGCCCTGTGGGGCGATATCCAGGGCTATAGCGGACTCGTGATTGCATTGCTGGCGCCCTTCATCGGCGCCATCTCTGATGCCGGCGGCCGGCGCAAGCCCTGGATTGCCGTGTTCGCATTTCTGATTGCGGTGCCGGCTGCGCTGCTGTGGTTCGCAAGGGCGGATGGCAGCGGCCTGTCGATCTTTCAGATCGGTGTCCTCGTGGCGATCACCTATGTCGCCTACGAGTTCGCCAGCGTCTTCTACAACGCAATGCTGCCCTCGATCGTCACACATGAGCGGATTGGCGGGCTGTCCGGCTTGAGCCTTGCGCTCGGCAATGCGGGCGGGCTGGTGCTGCTGCTGTTCATGCTGATCTGCTTTTCATTGCCCGGCCATGTCCACTGGTCGTTCATCCCGGCGCATCCGCTCTTCGGTGTCGATCAGGTGAGCCATCAGCCGGAGCGCCTGACCGGCCCGATCGCGGCCGCCTCCATTGTGGTCTTTGCCCCGCTCCTGCTGCTGTTCACGCCTGACCGGCCGGCCGGTACGCTGCGATGGGACGAAGCGGCGATCACAGGTTTCCGCTCGGTGCTGAAAACGCTGCGCAGCCTCGGCCATTACCGCAACGCCGCCACCTATCTGGTGGCGCGGCTGTTCTTCAATGACGGGATGACGGCGATCCTCGTCTTCAGCGGTGTCTATGCGGCGGGTATCTTCCACTGGGGCGCGCTGCAGATGATGGTCTATGGCATCGTGGCCAGCATCTTTGCGGTGTTCGGCGGGTTTCTGGGCGGGTGGCTCGACGATCATCTGGGATCGAAGCCGGCCCTGTTCATCTCGGTCGGCGGCACGCTGGTGTTCGGGCTGGCCATGATCACCATGGGGCCGGACCGCATCCTCTGGTTCATTCACTACGACCCGGGTGCGCCGCCGGTGCATTCGCTGCCGTTCTTCCGCACATGGCCGGAGATCATCTTCATGATCACCGTGGTGCTGGCGGCGATCTGCGTCACCGCATCCTATGCCAATGCGCGCACGATGATGGCGCGCATCGCGCCGGTGGATCGGATGACGGAGTTCTTCGGCCTCTACTCGCTCTCCGGTCAGTCCACCTCGTTCATGGCGACGCTGAGCGTGGGCTGGCTGACGGCCTACACCAACAGCCAGCGTGGCGGCATGCTGGCGATCATGGTGTTCCTGGTGATCGGGCTCATCGGCCTGATCTTCGTCAAGGAAGAGCGCGCAACCGCTATTTAATCCGTATACGGATCAGTGACGGAAGTGGCGGATGCCGGTGAGGGCCATCGCGAGGCCCGCTTCGTCCGCCGCTGCGATCACCTTGTCGTCATTGATCGAGCCGCCCGGCTGGATCACGGCGGTGGCGCCGGCTTCGGCGACGGCGAGCAATCCGTCCGGGAAGGGGAAGAAGGCGTCGGACGCCGCGGCCGAGCCCTTGGTCATCGGCTCGGCCCAGCCGGCGGTGTGGGCGGCATCCTTGGCTTTCAGATAGGCGATGCGCGCCGAATCCACCCGGCTCATCTGGCCGGCGCCGATACCGGCGGTCTGGCCGTCTTTCGCATAGACGATGGTGTTCGACTTCACATGCTTGCCGATGGTGAAGGCGAACAGCATGTCCTTCAATTCCTGCTCGGTCGGCTGGCGCTTGGTGACGATCTTGAGCGCGGCCTGCGTGACCTTGGCGTTGTCGCGCGTCTGGGCGAGGAAGCCCCCCGCCACCGTCTTGATGGTCCAGCCGGCGCTGGCCGGATCGGGCAGGCCGCCGGCGATCAAGCAGGCGCAGATTCTTCTTGGCCGACGAGGATGCGCTTCGCATCGTCATCGGCATCGGGGGCGATGATCACCTCGGTGAAGAGCTTGGAGATCTCCTCGGCCGTGGCCCCGTCCAGCGTCTGGTTGAAGGCGAGGATGCCGCCGAACGCGCTCACCGGATCGCAGGCCAGCGCCTTCCTGTAGGCCTCGACCAGATTGCCGCCCAGCGCCACGCCGCAGGGATTGGCGTGCTTGATGATGGCGCAGGCCGGCCCGTCCTTGGGGGCGAACTCGGCCACCAGCTCATAGGCGGCATCGGTGTCGTTGATGTTGTTGTAGGTGAGTTCCTTGCCCTGGAGCTGCTGGGCGGTGGCGACGCCGGGGCGCTGCTCGCCGGTGACATAGAAGGCCGCCTTCTGATGCGGGTTCTCGCCATAGCGCAGCGACTGGCGCAGGCTGCCCGCCAGCGAGCGGCGGCGCGGCGGGGCCTCGTCGCCCTCTTTCGCCAGTTCGCCGGCCAGCCAGTTCGACACGGCGGCGTCATAGGCGGCGGTGCGGGCGTAAGCCACCTGGGCCAGCTTCTTGCGGGTCGCATAGGTGGTGGCGCCGTCATGCGCGTCCATCTCGGCCAGCACGGCGTCGTAATCCTCGACATCAACGACCACGGTCAGCCAGCCATGATTCTTGGCGGCCGAGCGCGTCATGGCGGGCCCGCCGATATCGATGTTCTCGATGGTCTCGTCATAGCTGGCGCCCTTCGCCACCGTGGCCTCGAAGGGGTAGAGGTTGCAGACCAGGAGATCGATGCCCTCGATCCCGTGCTCCTTCATGGAGGCGGCATGGTCCGGCTTGTCGCGCAGGGCCAGGAAGCCGCCATGGATCATGGGGTGCAGCGTCTTCACGCGCCCATCCATCATCTCGGGAAAGCCAGTGACCTCGGACACGTCGGAGACGGTGAGCCCGGCCTCGCGCAGCGTTTTGGCGGTGCCGCCGGTCGAGATCAGGATCACGCCATGGGCCGCCAGGCCCTTCGCGAAGGGCACGAGCCCCGCCTTGTCGGACACGGAGAGCAGCGCGCGGCGGATGGGGCGGAGGGTCATATCGGCCTCTTCGGGAATCGCGGGGGCAGGGGTTACGGGGCCTCATACTTCCGTCATGTCCGGAAGAAAAGGCTTTCGGCGCCACGCCCCGGCCCGGCGGGCCCGGCCGCGCCCCCGATTCCGGGTAAGGCCCTGAGCCGGAAGGGCAAACGCCCGAGGATTGTTTTCGCGTTTTGGGCCATTTTTCCGGGTCCCCCCCGGGGGTGGCCCGCGCCGGCAAGATAATTGTTTTGCGGTTTCGGGCGGTTTTGGCGCGGGGGGAGGTGGCACGCGGCGAGGGGGCCTTTGCCGAAAAAAATCGAAAACAATTCGCCCCGGCGATGCGCCGCTCCCGGCCGCGCGCTTCGGCAACATAATTGTCCGTCGGAATTTTCAAAATTTCATCCGGCCTCCACACAAAGCTCCGCCCTTGCCCGCCGCGTGCCCGTCCGGCGCGCGGCAGCAGGAATGTGGGATATGGGGAGAAGAAAAATCAGATCAAGATCTTGAAGAGAAATTGGGAGTTGCCCAGTTCGCGGCGTTTAGCACGCTCACAACCGTAGACATTCATTCCGCCGTGACATGTCCCACACGGCGTCGCGAGGCTGTTTCGTAAGTGCAATGGCGCCTCACGTGCCAGCCGCTCGCCGATCGTCTCGGTGTGACCGCGCAAACAGTCGCCCATTCGGCGCCGGCAGCAATCCTGCAGATGGGCGTTCAGGGCCTCAAAGCTCTCGAAATTCTCGGAACCGGAACCAGAAAGTTCCGCTGCGCATCCGCAAACGGATCGAGGAGGGCTTCGGCGGGATGAAGACCGTGATCGGGTTGCGCAAGACCAAGTACCGAGGGATCGAAAGAGTCGGATGGGCCTTCACCCTTGCCGCTGCGGCCTACAATCTGATCCGGGCTGCCGAAGCAGTTGGTGGCCGCATGAGCGCGCAAGGCAACACCCAGATCGCAGCCTTTAACATTGGCATCTCGGAGCCGGCAGAGCTACGTCCCCTGTCGGCACCGCGCAAATGTCGGTCTTCTTCAACAGCCTGCTATTGGCCGTGGATTAGTCGCTGAACGCGAACGAATTGATGACCAAGTCGATAGCCATCTAATCAGATTGGGAGACCCGATTGCGGCATCACGTTGCGCACAACAAGACGCGTTGTCACTGCGACAACACCCGGCAAGCGCGCGATACGGTGATGAACGCGCTCGTAATCCTCGATGTTTTGAGCCACGACGCGCAAAACATAGTCGGTCTGTCCGGTCACCAAATCACATTCGATCACCTCGGGAATACGTGCCACGCTGGTCTCGAATTCGCTGAGGACATCGTCGTTTTGCCCTGCGAGTGTTAGATCCACAATGAACCGCAGGGAGAAGCCCAGCGCTTTGGGATCGAGAATCGCAGCATAGCGGTCAATTATGCCCCCTTGCTCCAGTTGCTGCATGCGCCGGTGGCAGGCAGATTTGGACAGTCCTACCAATTCTGCCACGTCTCCTACGGAGCGACGGGCATCGGCCTGTAGGGCGCGGAGGATCTTTCGGTCGAAGGCATCCAGAGTTTCGGACATTATGGCTTAAATCCATGGTATGGCGCTTCATCTGTCCTCCATCATGCCCAATTGAGGAGGCAAATGTGAACCAAATCCCGCAAGTCCCATCCTATCATCGCCGGACGTTTCGAACAGGAGATCGCCCATGCGGGTTGGCGTGCCGAAGGAAATTAAAAATCACGAATATCGGGTGGGGCTGACGCCAGAGAGTGTCGCCGAATTCACGCGCGCCGGCCATACGGTCTATGTGGAGACCGAGGCGGGCCTCGGCATTGGGGTCGAGGACGAGGCCTATCAGGCGTCTGGCGCCAAGATTGTGTCCTCTGCGGCAGCTGCATTCGAGGAGGCCGAACTCATCATCAAGGTGAAGGAGCCGCAATCCGACGAACGCGCAAGGCTGCGCCCCGACCAAGTCCTGTTTACCTATCTGCACCTCGCGCCTGACCTTGAGCAGACACGGGAACTCATGGCCTCGGGTGCGACTTGCATTGCGTATGAAACGGTAACGGATAAGGCTGGCGGCCTGCCGCTGCTGCGGCCGATGAGTTAGGTCGCGGGGCGCCTCGGCGTACAAGCTGGTGCCGCGGCGCTGGAAAAAGCGCACGGTGGTCGTGGCGTGCTGCTGGGGGGGGTGCCGGGCGTCGAAGGCGGCAAGGTTGTCATCATCGGTGGTGGCGTGGTGGGCTTCCACGCCGCGCAAATGGCTGTGGGCCTGCAAGCCGATGTCACTATCTTTGACATGAATTCGGCTGTGATCGATAGACTTTCCGCCCATTTTGAGTCCCGGGCGCGTGTCCTTTATTCGACGCGCGCGCTGCTTGAGCGCGAGTTGGCTGATGCCGATCTTGTGATCGGCGCCGTGTTGATACCCGGCGCTTCGGCGCCGAAGGTCATAAGTCGCGCTATGCTCGGCCTCATGCAGCCAGGCAGCGTGCTGGTAGACGTTGCCATCGATCAGGGCGGTTGCTTCGAGACCTCTAAAGCAACTACGCATGCCGACCCAACTTATGTCGTGGATGGCATCGTGCACTACTGCGTCGCCAACATGCCCGGCGCCGTTTCACGCACGTCAACCTATGCGCTTAACAATGCGACACTGCCTTTGGCGCTGAAACTTGCCAATGAGGGCTGGCGGACCGCGCTCGCCGAAGACGCAGATCTGGCAGCTGGTCTCAATGTCTGGAACGGCAAGATAACCTGCCCAGCAGTGGCTAAGAGTCTGGACCTGCCATTAACCGCAATCTCTGAAGCGCTCGCCGCTGCAGCCAGATAGCATCGGTATAGGGTTTGGCCGCACATTGTGTGGTCAGAGATACCCAGCGGGACGAAATGACTCAGAGCGAGGTCATATGCAGGGATGTTTCTGAATCCCATGGAAACTCGATGCGGATCAGGCGCGCAGAAGCCTCACTCGGATTCCTCCTTTAAGGAGCCTCTGATTTAAGCGATCTTGCCGGGGCTGTGTCTGTCTGATTCAGTGTTGATGGGAGGACATGCCATGCGCCAGCGGACATTTTCGAGTTTGGGATTTGAGCTCCACGGCAAGCAGACACGGCGGCAGCGGTTTCTGGCTGAGATGGATACGATTGTGCCGTGGCGCAAATTGTGCCGGCTGATCGAACCGCATTATCCGAAGGGTGCTCGCGGCCGGCCGCCGATTGGCATTGACCGGATGCTGCGGATCTATTTTCTGCAGGTCTGGTTCAACCTGTCGGACCCTGCGGTGGAAGATGCACTGTATGACAGCGCCGCGATGCGTGACTTCGTTGGGATCGATCTGGGCCGCGAGCCGGCACCGGACGAGACGACGATTTGCAAATTCCGTCATCTGATTGAAGCCCAGGGTCTGGGTGAGAAGCTGTTTGCCGCCATCAACGAGCATCTCTCGGCCAAGGGGATCAAGGTTGGCACAGGTACCATTATGGACGCGACGATCATCGCCGCGCCGTCCTCGACCAAGAATGCGGATGGCACACGCGACCCCGAGATGCATCAGACCAAAAAAGGCAATCAATGGTATTTCGGAATGAAGGCGCACATCGGTGTCGACAGCAAAACCAAGATTGTTCACACGGTGACCGCTACGCCCGCCAATGTGCATGATAGCAGAGCGATCCCAGACATTTTGCATGGCAATGAGACTCGCGTGTGGGGCGATAGCGCCTATCAGGGCCAAGGTGAGGCGATCCTCAAAGCGGCGCCGCATGCCCAGGATTTCACACATCATCGTGGCAACCGCGCTTCAGCCCTCAGCAAGGAAGAGGTCGCCAAAAATCGCACCAAGTCGCGTGTGCGCGCCCATGTCGAGCATCCGTTCCGCATTCTCAAATGCGTCTTCGGATTCCGAAAAGTCTGCTATCGCGGTATTGCCAAGAACCTCAACCGTCTCCAGGTCAGCTTCGCGCTCGTCAATCTCTATATGAAGCGGCGCACCCTCATGCGAGGCGCAATGGGATGATGCCAAAGCTGCGGCCAGATGCGGCCATAACAGACAAAAAGCACCAATCAATCCAAAGGATCGACACTCGTATCCTCAAAAGCACCATTCAGACACGCCACTGCAGATCGGCTGAAATTTATTCAGAGGCTCCTTAATTCGCTGGCGAGGGTCGAGAACCGCAAAAGCGTTTCCGCGAATGATTCGCTAAACGCCGACACGATGTCAAATTAACGACGTACGGTGGTTAGCAGATACGAGCTTCCCAACAGACAATCGTAAGAACCGAGGCCTGCCGCGAACGGTGAAAGATGACCAGGCAACCTTATCTGTGACACCAAGATTACGCGCCTGTTGGGTCGTGGCGACGCCCTTCTTGTTGGTCTTTAAGAGCCAGGTGGGCATGAGCCAGTTGCGGGCGTCGATCCTGGTTTCTCCTACGATGGTACCAACCTTGATCGAAAATCGGCGTGCGCGATTGCCCAATTTGTGATCACGGCTGTCCGGAAAATGATGACGCGTTTAAATCGCAGAAGGGTGGAATGAGCGTATTTCCAACTGGCTGTCATGAGACGCACAGCGGCCGCATCCGCGGCCGAAATTGCCTCTGCCGGGCCGGGGAGATAATAAAGTTATTTGTTATCAAGTGCTTAGAAGAATGTAGCGTGCGCCAATATCCATTCATATTCGGTTGATGTCATGGGCAACGTTCAGGCGTGTCGTTTCCACGGATAGGCTGCCCTTGGCTAAAATGCAGTTTTCTGCGCGGGCTCAGAATGCTGTTTGGAGAGCTTGACACAATATAGTGATCACATTCTAATGCGGCCATGCTTTCGGATTACGATATGCGAGCCGTTGAAAAGCGTGTAGCGGTCCGGGCCTCACCAGCCCGGGCCGTCATAGACGCTGAGATGCTTCCTGTCCGATCAGGGGTCGCAATAGACGACGTCATCCTGCGCAACGAAAAGCCGCGTACTCAAATGGCGGCAAACGATCGTGCAGATGCCGGCCTTGCCGGCACCGTGTGCCGGCCAAGGTGTACGGCGACGTGGGATATTCTCCGGACAGTCGCATGTCTCTTGCGTTTTGTGAATCACCGGGTGGGGCCGGTGCGATGGGATTTCTCGTCGCGCATGACGCTGTAGGCGTTTGTGCGTGACTTCTTGGGGGGTACAACGATGATTAGCGTTACACGGGGACGTGGCAGGTTTATCGCAAGTTCCGCTCTGGCCGGAACGCTGATGACGACGGCAGCCTATGCTGCCGGGGGGCAGTCTGCTGACACCGGTATAGAGGAGATTGTCGTAACGGCCACCCGGAATGCAGAGGCGGCGTCGAAAGTGCCGATTAGTATCGCCGCGTTCAGCCAGAGTCAGCTGGACAAGCTCGGAGTGAAGAGCGTTGATGACATTGCAAAATACACGCCCGGCCTTGTCATCTCGCATGCGAGCAACGGAATAAACAACGTCTCGATCCGAGGAATATCATCGTCCGGTGGTGCCGGAACCACGGGTATCTATATCGATGATACACCAATCCAGGTGCGCAACGTCGGCTACAATCCGAACAATGCATTTCCGGCATTGTTCGACCTTCAGCGCGTGGAAGTGCTGCGTGGTCCGCAAGGTACGCTGTTTGGTGCCAGCTCGGAAGGCGGTACGATCAGATTCATTCAGACGACGCCTAGTCTGACAACATCCAGCGCTTATGCGCGCGGCGAATATTCAACCACAGAAGGCGGCGCCCCAAGCTACGAGGCAGGCGTCGCATATGGCACGCCGATCGTCGATGGGCGTGTGGGAGTTCGCGCCAGCCTCTATTACCGCAGAGATGGAGGCTGGATTGATGGCGTAAATGGCACGCCGGCCGTGCTCAACCCCGTGGGCCACAGCCCAACAGATTTGGCCTTTACGAACGTCCAGGTGACGCGCAAGGACACCAACTGGGTAGCCACGTTCGGCGGTCGCGTGGCGCTCAGAATTGCCCTGACGAATTCCATTGAGCTGACGCCGTCCATAACCTTCCAAAGTGTTCATCACAATGACGGGCACGATACTTTCTGGCCCTCGCTATCTTCAAATGGTCACTACGCGCGGCCAGTCTTTGACAACAGTATGCCGGCCGGCGACCCCGCTTTGAACCTGAACCCGCTTTCTGGAGTGCCGAGCAAAAATACTGGCAACGACCGGTTTCTGTTGCCCGCGCTTGCAGCAAGCTGGGATCTTGGGCCCGTCAAGCTGTTCTCGAACACGTCCTACTTCGACCGCAGATCCAGCCAGTGGTTCGATTTCTCGCAATATTATTTGTGGTTCTACGCAGTAAATCCTGGCGCATTTCCCTACCCAACGGCCGGCCAGAAAGGTAGCTCCATCTATCGTAATACGCAGAAGAACTTCACCCAGGAATTCCGGATCCAGTCGACGGACGATGACGCTCGGCTGACATGGGTGGCCGGCATGTTCTATGCGCGCAATCGGCAAGGCGGATCACAGCGCATTCCCACGAACTTCAACGCGCTGCAGCCGGTTGTTGGCTGGTTTTTCATTCCGCCATTCTTGCGCGCCAGCAATGGCGGTGCTCCCTTCGGCGCGGGCAGCAGTGCATTTAAGAACTGGTTCGGCGTTGGGCCCGATCCCGACTATTCGATGTGGGGCATCAAATTCAACACAACTGATACGCAGATTGCCGGATTCGCGCAGGCCAATTACAAGCTGATCGATGCCCTGAAGTTGACCGTGGGGCTGCGCTACTCTGAGACAAAACTGAGCTACGCAGACGAATATTCCGGGCCCGAGACCAATGTGAATTCTCCTTACGGCGATCCTGCATTCGGGCTCAATCCGTTTTACGATCCGGCAGCCGGGCCGTCCTACACCCACGGCGTGTTGAAGTCTCAAGGCCACGCCTTGACTCCAAAGATAGGGCTTACCTACCAGATCAACGATGACAACATGGTGTACGCATCCGCGTCCAAGGGCTTCCGCCCGGCTGGTGCCAATCAGCAGTTGCCGGTGTCATGCGGTGCAGATGAGCAGACACTTGGCTATGTGGATGGCTCCGGCAATCCCATTCAACCCCTTACCTATAAGTCAAACTCCGTGTGGAGTTATGAGATGGGTACAAAGAACCGCCTGTTCAACGGTCACGTCGTCCTGGATGCCAGCGGCTACTACATTCAGTGGAGCAACATCCAAACACAGGTTTTCTTGAACCAGTGTGCCGAGTACTTCGTTGCCAATTTGGGAAACGCAGTTTCAAAAGGCTTCGACCTCGGCTTGCAGCTCCTACCGGCTTCCGGTCTGTCGATTTCGGCGTCCGTCGGCTATAACAATTCTAGCTTTTCGACGAACTCGTACTCTCCGAACGGCACTCTCATCGCGGACAATGGCGGGGCTGTACCTGGCTCGTCGCCGCCCTGGGTTTATTCGCTCTCAGCGCAATACAGTTTCTTGCTCTTTGACGACCGGATGTTCTTTATCCATGGCGATTTGACAGGTTCAAGCGGAGAGCGTCGCTCTGGAAATTTGGATCCGAAGCTCCCGCAGTACAACCCAGACCTCCGTCCCGTTCCCGCCTATCACGTTTTGGGAGCTCGCATTGGCATGGACGTTTTGGACGGTAAAGGCTCGCTTGAACTGTTCGTCAATAATCTCACCGATGAGCATCCGGATCTGGCGCTCGCGAACAGTAGCTTCCTGACCGGCAATTCGAGTTTCGCTTATACGAACACGACCCTGCGGCCTCGGACAGTTGGTCTGTTTCTGACCTATCGCAACTGACATTCAAAGGTTCAGATATGAAAGGGTGTTTCGTTCCATGCGGCCTTGTGCGTCGTATCGGACTAGCCCCAGCCGCGGTGCCGGGTTTGAGATCGAGTTCCTGCCCTGCCGGCACCGCGGCAGAATGGAACAAATCGCCGACAATCATATCATTGGGAGGTGCTCCTTTCGAGGCGGCGCCGATCCAGGGAGGGCTGTTATGAGACGTGCTGGACACATCAGCTTGTGTGTTGCATTTGCGATCGCCGCGTTTGTGCTAGGCGCAACGGAGCCGGTCGGCGCAGCGCCTGCAGGCGCGATCTCGCCGGCGGACACAGTGCTTGACCACGGGCTCGTCGATACTGTTGATCCTTTCAACAGTGTCCAGCAGGCGATCGCAATTCGGGATGGGCGCATTGTATATGTTGGCGCGGATAGCGGCGTGGGTGCCTATATCGGTAAGCGGACAAAGGTTGTCGATCTGCATGGCAAGATGGTTATGCCGGGGCTGGTGGATGCACACAATCACCCGATCGCGGGTGGTTCCCAGCAACTTGAATGCAGTCTCGATTACCAGCCCCTGGACGTCAAGGAATTCCAGGAAAGGATACAAGCCTGCCTGGACAAGACAAAGGCAAAAGAGCCGAACGGCTATCTTATAGTCGTGAATTGGTATCAGGAAGCAATGCATTCAAGGTTGCCAAAAGGTACTGAGATTACAAAGGCCATTCTTGACGCGTTGAAAACGAAACGCCCGATCCTCGTGCGTTCGTCATTCGGGCACTCAATCCTTGCAAATTCTCGTGCGATGTCCCTCGCGGGTATTACGCGCGATACGCCAGATCCGCATGCCGGGCGCATAGACCGCGACGCATCCGGTGAGCCGATAGGTGTCTTTGAGGACAGAGCAGAGGGGCTCATTAGCAAGCCTGTACCAACGCTGAATACCGAGGTTGATATCGTTAAAGCGGCCAAAGCAGCTCTTCATGTATTCGGCGAGCAGGGTGTGACCGCGTTCATGGCGCAGATCGCCTCGAAGCCCGATATCGAGGCCTGGGCGACATTGCGCAAAGAAGGTCTGTTGACGGCTCGCGCCTATATGGCGCCGGATGTGCCCGCCGACGACATCGCGAAACCGGAACTTGCCGTCCAGCGGATTCTCAAGCTCAAGAGCGAATTCGACACCGGGCCGATCGGACCGCGGCCCAATCTTTGGGTGCGCAACTCGGGCGAGATATTTCAGGACGGTGTGCAACAGTGGCCAGAACAGACGGCCAGTCTCCTGGCACCTTATCTTATCAATAAGGGAACGGCTTTGAAGCCGAACTGGGTTCCTGGACCATCCAGTGGTCCTGACCCTTACACTCCGATTGACGAACTTGAAAAGCTGTTACTGGCACTTGCTCGCGCCGGGATCGAACCTGAGGTGCATGCGATTGGCGATCGGGCTGTGCGGCACACCCTCAATGCCTACGCATATGTTCGTGACCATTTGGACGGCAAAGACGTTCGCCTCGAGATCGCGCACGCAGAGATGGTTGATCCGGCGGACTACATTCGTTTCAAGACGCTCAATGTCATACCTGATATGGGATTTGTATGGGCAAAGCCCGGGCCCGATTCCATTGATACAGAAAAGGACTACATTGGCCTCGAACGGTGGAACCGGGTGGAGCCGGAGGGGGCCCTGAACGATCTCGGTGTACCAATCGCGTGGGGCTCCGACTGGCCCGTCGACAAGTCCGACAGTTTTTATGGCATGAAAGTCTTGGTCACGCGCCAGGGAGACCTTGGGGGCAAGTATACAGGAAAGCTTGGTGCTGTGCCGCTCGTAGATGTCAAAGATGCCATCCGTGCTTTTACGATTAATGGTGCCTACGCACTTCATAGCGAGAAAGACATCGGCTCGCTCGAGACGGGCAAGCTCGCCGATTTAATTGTCATCAGTCAGAACTTACTGGAGATTCCGCCCCTTCAGATCGACAAGACAAAAGTTCTTCTGACCATGGTAGGCGGAAAAATAGTCTTCAGAGATCAATCGATGTAAGTGACATCTATTGACGGTGTCACTCATCACGAAGGTGCGGGTCAGCAAAAAATGTCCGTGCGGGAAATTGGAAGTGCAGGGCGGGGCCGGCATAGACCGCACCTATGTCAGCGCTGTGGAGAGACGGGGGTACCGTGCCTCATTAGATACGGTGGAACTGCTTGCACTGGTGCTTGGGGCCCGACCATTTGCGCTGTTGAAGCCACAGAGGTGCGGACGCCAGTAGAACGCTAATGTGATTGGGCCTCGCCCGTGACGTTGCCCCGCCGACTCATCCGGGTTGAACTTGAGGCTGGCAAGTTGCGGTTTCGTTAGTCGGGCCAGTCGCCGTGGGTGAGGGTCATTCGGTGCGCGGCATCTGTTTACCGTTGGAATCCTCGCCTGGTTTGTCGCCAAGCGTCCGCCTGAGAAGATGAAACGCGTCCATGATGTCGGCCTGTATTGCCAGGCCAAGGGCCTCGACGTCATCCCGTCTGATCGCTTCAAGGGCCATCTGGTGTTTGTCGACGATTTCGGACTTTTCATTCATGTTGTAGACGCTGCGCATAAAGGGGCCGAACTGCATCCAGACGCTTTCCAGCAGCGGCACCAGAACATCGGACCTGCCTGACCTGTAAAGCAAAAAGTGAAACTGGTAGTTCTCTTGCAGGTAGGCGTCGGCGTCGCCAGTGCCGTAGCTCTTGTTCAAGCGTTTGTCGCACGCTTCCATTTCCAATATTTTTTCTGGCGTCATGAACGGCAGCGCGCGCATGGCGCAAAGCGGTTCAAGTTGCTGGCGGGCCTGCATCAGCTCTTCGAAACGGCGGCGGGTCAGCTCTGGAACGCAGATGCGTCCGTTGCGCTGAACCTCAAGCGCGCGTTCCCCACTAAGCCGCGTAATCGCCTCACGTACAGGCATCAGGCCCACGCCCAACGTCTTGCTGATGCCGCGCATGCTGACGTTCGTGCCAGGAGCGAACCTCCCAGAAATAAGCTGCTCGCGCAGGGTCTGGTAAACCTGCTGGTGCTGGGTCGAAATTTCTCGCATTCATTGCTACCATTGCGACGGCGAAATAGACAGCTGCGGCGTCATTGTTGGTCGTTCGGGATAGAGATTTCCCAAGAGAAATCGGTCGGGCATCCAAGCCTAGCCTATCATGAGGTCTTTGCAAATTAAGTCAAAACACTAGGCCTCGCGGCTATGCAAGGCCCCAGCATATCGGGACATGCCGGATCGGCAATTACCCGATTTGGGCCTTGCGTTCCTGCAAGATATTGCCGCCGTCCACGACCAGCAAGGATCCATTGACATAGCTTGCCTCTTCGGACGCGAGAAATGCGGCCGCAGCGGCGATTTCATCCGGGCGCCCGGCGCGTCCGGGCGGCGTGTGACGGGCGGCAATACGCTCTTCGTCAGTCGACGCACCGGTATCGACCCAGCCCGGCGCGACCGCGTTTACCGTGACGCCAAAGCGCGCAACCTCCAGTGCCAGCGCACGTGTCATTCCGACCATGCCAGCCTTGGCTGCGGAATAAGCCGCCTCGCCTTCGTTCGAGACAAGCGGCCCGGTCACAGAGGCGACGTTCACGATCCGGCCCACGCCCCGTTCTGTCATGTCAACAAGGAACGCCTTCGTCACCAGGAACGCGGTCTTGAGGGTCACGTCGATGCCGATATCCCAATCGGCTTCGGTGAGCGACATGAATTTGCGCTGCAGCATGGGGGCTGCAACTGACCCCATGCCGGCGTTGTTGACCAGCACATCGACGCTGCCAACCTCGGAGCGCAGGCGAGATACCTCGTCAGCCTTGGTCAGGTCCGCAACGTGCGAAGTGACCTGGAACCCTTCGGCCCGCAACTCTTCTGCGCGGGCGTGAATGCGCACGCTGGCACCACAAATTGCAACCGAAAGCCCGCGTTTTGCAAGGTTTCTGGCAATTGCAAAACCAATGCCGTCACGCGCGCCGGCACCGGTGACCAATGCGGTCTTGAGTGACTGCATGCCATTTTTCCAATTCGAACATCAGAGTCCCATCGCAAGCAGCGACTTGCGATGGGACACTGATGACTGTGCGTGGTCAGATCGCGTTCCCGTAGTAATCGAACTCTTCTGACGTGACCTCGGCCATGAACCGGTCGTATTCCGATTGCCGCAGCGCCAGGAACACAGTTGCCAGCCTTTCGCCCAAGGCGTCCTTGAGAAACGCAGAGCCTGCCGCGCGTGCGATTGCGGCGGCCCAGTCCCTTGGCAGGACATACTCGCCATCTGCCTCATAGGACGTGGCTTCGGCGTCTGGCACAAGCTTGTCGCGGATGCCCTCGTACATACCGGCAAGCACTCCCGCGGCCACAACATAGGGGTTGGCATCGACACCGGGGGTCCGATGTTCAATGTGGCGATTTGCGGGGTTCCCAGCGGGCACCCTTATGGCAACACTGCGGTTGTTGCGGCCCCATGTTGCGGCGGTGGGCGCATAGCTGTTGCGGCTGAACCGCCGCCAGGAATTGATGTTGGGCGCGAAAAGCAGCATCGAATGGGCCATGTTCCTCTGCAGCCCCGCCACCGCATTCATAAGCAGGGGCGCCAGGTCCTCGTTCGTGTCCGCCATCAGGTTCCTGCCCGCCTCATCCGTCAGGCTGATGTGCAGATGCATGCCCGACCCAGAGCGTTGGGCAAACGGTTTGGCCATGAAATTGGCGCGCATCCCGTGCCGGATCGACAGGCCGCGCAACAGCCGTTTCAGCATGACCAGATCGTCCGCCGCGCGCAGGCCGCTTTCGCGGTGCCGCAAGGTCAGTTCATACTGACCGGGCGCATACTCCGAAATCATGGTCTCGACTGGAAGCCCCTGTACCTCGGCATGGGCGTAGAGCTCTGAAATGAACTGCTCCATGTTGTCGAGCGGATCCAGCCCGTAAACCTGGTTTGCCTGCACGAAGTCGCCGGTGATCGGCATCCGCGCGGCCTGTGGCCGGCCCAAGGCGTCACGACTGGCATCCAGAAGATAGAACTCAAGCTCAAAGGCCATCACCGGGTTCATCCCGATCTGGTTGAATGCCTCGATCTGGCGGGAAAGGGCGTGCCGCGGGTCGGCACCCATGCGCGAGCCGTCAAGCTCGTACAGGCTGACCCGGACTTCGCCCCGTTTCGGAGAAGTCCAGGGAATTTCAACCAGCGATCCGGCAATCGGCCATGCGATACGGTCAGCATCGCCGTCGTCCCAGACCAGCCCGGTTTCGTCAACGTCTCCGCCTGAAACGTCAAGACCCAGGATCGAGCCGGGCAAATGTCGTCCGGCACGGAATAGGTCTAAAAGTTCGTGGCGGCGGATGATCTTGCCGCGCGCGATCCCGTTCGGGTCAACCAACACAAGGTCGAACGCCGAGATATCCGGGTGGTTGGCAAGGAACGCCTCTGCTTCTTCGATCGAAGCGGCCTCGTTCGGTCTGGAACCCGCCATCACACCATCTCCTGCGCGACAAGGCGGCTGAGCACCCTGCCGAAGGCCTCCAGCAGACCCTCGATCTGCTCGTCCGTCGTGGTCGGTGCGACCAGCACCATGTTGTGA
This sequence comes from uncultured Pseudomonadota bacterium, assembly GCA_963822185.1. Lineage (GTDB taxonomy): Bacteria > Pseudomonadota > Alphaproteobacteria > Micropepsales > Micropepsaceae > Rhizomicrobium. The sequence goes on along the minus strand of CAWGGT010000025.1, from coordinate 1,901 downwards.
AACGGTGTCAAAAGGTAGCCTTGGTTGAGCAAGGCAATATGCAGGGCGTGCTGGATGTCATCAATCGCGGCCGCGCGTGCCTCTTGCGCGTTGCGAACGTGGTCGGGCGTAAAGACGATCTCAAGGCGCGCGCCAACGCGGCTGACGTGCCAGAGCAGCCCTGCGGCGCGGATCGCGGCGGTGAAGCCCTGTTCAAGCCGGTCCGCATGGCGGTTCATTGTCTCGTACGCCGTCGACGTCATGACATCTTCAAGGCAGGCCCGCAGGCAGGCAATTTGCAGCGCGCTTCCCGAAAGGGTTGTGCCGATGCCGGAATGGCCGATGCCGCCCATCTTGGCGCGGATTTCGGTCATCGCCACGGCCACGTCCCGAGTCATACCCCAGATTGCAACGGGCACGCCGCCTCCAACTGGTTTGCCCACCGCGAAGATGTCCGGCTCAAGGTCATGTACTGCGGAATAGCCGCCAAGGCCCGTTGAAATCGTGTGTGTCTCATCGATATGAAGCAAGGTACCGGATGCGCGGGTCAGGCCGCGCAGCGCCTTGAGGTATCCCTCCTGGGGCAGGATCATGCCACAGTTCGTCATGACCGGTTCGGCGAGAACGACGGCGATTTCGCCGGTGTCAAGAGCGGCCTTCAATGCACCGACGTCGTTGAACGGGATGCTGACCGTCGTCGTGCTGAGATCGACAACCTGCCCCAACAGGCTCTGGCGGCCCACTGTCTTGCCATCGTGAAGGTCGACCAGGGTTTCGTCCACGGCACCGTGATAGCAGCCGTCGAACACCAAGATCTTCCGGCGCCCTGTCACCGCCCGCGCAACCCGGATCGCAAAGCGGTTGGCATCGCTGGCCGTGGTTGCAATCTGGAAGACAAGCGGGCCAAAGCGGTCGGACAACAGCTTGCCGACTGCTGCCGTTTCTTCGGAGGGGAGCATAGTCGTCAGCCCGCGCACTGCCGACTTTGCCAGTGCGTCGATAATCGGCTGGGGAGAGTGCCCAAACATCGCGCCTGTGTCGCCAAGACAAAAATCAACAAGCTTATTGCCATCGATGTCGGTCAGGGTGCTGCCGGTAGCGCCGGAGACTGCAAAGGGGAACGGCATAGGCCAGTCCCGCATCCAGTGCTGCGGCACCTGCTGGTAGAAGCCTGTCCCGCGGTCGTCGAACATCGCCTTGCTGCGCGCCCGCCGCTGTTCGTAAAGCACGGCTTCGTGCTCGACAATGGCGCGCGCATTGGAACGCAACGCCGCGAGGTCAATACGTGGCGCAGCGGGCCGGAGTTCTTCTTGGTAGCTCACGGATGCCCTCAAAACTTCTAATGTGATCACATTAACGCATTCAAGAAGCGTAGCTGTCAATAGGTCTTGAGTAAATTGGCTGAAAACTTGCTATCTATACGCTAAGGCAAGTCCCGGCCACAATAAAGTGATCGCAAGTGTGAATATCCCTCTTGGGTGCCGCCGCCGAGGTCGTTGCTTTCCAGAGCGCGGAAACGACCCAATGAACTATCTGTCTCTAGGGCATTCCGATCCAGTCACAGAGCATCGTCAACCGGCATTCTGGGGGGGGCATAGCAGCCGAGCGGGCCGGTTCGGTGTAACCGTCCGGTGAAGGCCGCGGGTCAGGCACGTCGAGAAGATTTCGTCCGTGGCTTGCGGGTCCAGCGTTTGGCGAGCTGGGTGAGTTCGAGGTCAATAGCTTCGATATTGAGATCGGCCGGATCGTAGCTGTTTGAAGCCGGTCCATTCGATCATCCCGGCATGGCGTTCGTGGCTCTCCGCCACGATCCGCTGCTTCTCTTCCAGCGTCCGACGGCGGCGGGCTCACGTTTCGATTACATCAAGCGTCGAGACCTTCGGCATAGGCGTATGCCTAGTCATATGAATCTAAGAACCTGA
>CAWGGT010000024.1:0-634913 GCA_963822185.1 uncultured Pseudomonadota bacterium | reverse complement strand
CGGCGGGCCAGATCGCCCAACCAGGCGATCAGCGGCAAAGTACGCTTCGAATAGGCCTGAATGGCGAGACCCAATCCGTCCCAACCGGACAGCGCGTCGCTCTCGCCCATGGCCTCGAACACATCGAGCATGAGGTCGAGACGCTCGGCCTCTTCGGCGTCGATGGTGAGACCAAGATTGGCCTCGCGCGCTTCCAGACCCAACGCCACCAGCTTGGGCAAAAGCTCGCTCATCACGCGCTCGCGCTTGATCCATTCATAGCGCGGATGCAGCGCCGACAATTTCACCGAAATGCTGGGCCGCTCGAACACCTCGCTTTCGAGATCGGGAAATGTCTTCGCCAGCACCGACAGCGCACCCCGATAGGAGGCGTAATAGCGCGCCGCATCCTTTTCGGTGTAAGCGGCCTCGCCCAGCATGTCGAAGGAATAGCGATAGCCGGCTTCGATCTGCGGGCGGGCGCGCTTCAGCGCTTCGGCAATGGTGCGGCCGAGCACGAACTGGCCGCCCAGGATGCGCATCGCATAGGTTACCGCCTGGCGGATCACGGGTTCGCCCGAGCGGGAGACGAGCTTGCGCCAGATGCCATCGAAATCCCATTTCGCCGCATCGTCGAGCGAGACCACGCGGCCCGTCAGCATCAAGGCCCAGGTCGAAGCATTGACGAACACCGATTGCGATTTGCCCAGATGGCGGTCCCAATGGCCCGGTCCGATCTTATCCCGGATCAGCTTGTCGGCGGTCGCCGCATCGGGCACGCGCAACAGGGCCTCGGCCAGGCACATCAGCACCACCCCCTCTTCGCTGGAGAGCGCATATTCCTGGGTGAAGGCGTCGAGGCCGCTGCGCTCGTCATGGGCATTGCGGATGCGGGCAACGAGCTCGGCGGCCAGGCTCTCGGTCGCCTTGCTCTCGGCCGGGCTGAGCCGCGCCTTCTCGATCAGGCCTTCGAGGATGTGGTTCTCGTCGGCCAGATAGGCGTCGGCGAGCTGCTGGCGGAGGCTAGGCTGCGTCATGACGGGCTCTTTGGAAAAGGCGCGCGTATATCCCTGAATCGTGGGGCGAAATCTAGCGCGGAAGCAGCGCGCCCGCTAATCTTCTCATTATGACAATACCGCAGACCTGCCACACCATCCTCGCGCTGCGTGAGCAGCTGGCCCAATGGCGCGCGGGCGGTGCGTCCATCGGGATGGTCCCGACTATGGGCGCGTTGCACGACGGGCACCTCTCGCTGGTGCGCGCGACAGCAAAGCGCGCAGACAAGGTCGTTGTCAGTATTTTCGTAAACCCGACCCAGTTCGCGCCGCACGAAGATTTCGATACCTATCCGCGCACGCTGGATACCGACCGGGAAAAGCTGGCTGAAAGCGGGGCCGCCGTCCTGATCTTTGCGCCCGGGGCCGCCGAAATCTATCCACCGGGTTTTGCCACGTCCATGCATGTGGACGGGCCGGCGCTGGGGCTGGAGAGCGACTTCAGGCCGCACTTCTTCGGCGGGGTGGCGATTATCGTGGCCAAGCTTTTGATCGCGGCCCTGCCCGATATCGCGATGTTCGGGGAGAAGGATTACCAGCAGCTTCTGGTGATCCGGCGGATGGCTGCGGATCTCGGTCTGCCCATCGAGATCGCGGGCGGGCCGATCCTGCGCGAGGACGATGGCCTCGCCATGTCGTCGCGCAATGCCTATCTGTCGCCCGAGGAGCGCAAGGTGGCCGGGCAATTGAATCTGGCGCTGAAGGCAGGCATTGCGCGGCTCAAGAAAGGCGATGCCGTTCGCGAAGTGGAACGGACGGCCGAGGTTGCGCTGAAAGCCGTCGGTTTCGACACCGTGGATTATGTCGCCGTGCGCGATACGGAAACGCTGACGACAATCGAAGACCTTGCGCGACCCGCACGCATCCTCGCCGCCGCCAAGATCGGCAAGACGCGCCTGATCGACAACATGGCGGTTTAAAGCAGGCCCAGTTCTGCCAGCTCGGCTTTGAGTTCGTCCGGCAGACCCTTGGCCCCTTTGACCGAGCGCGCATCCGCTGGCGCGTCTTTGCCTTGCAGATAGCGCCAACCTTGAAAAGGGCGATGGGCGCGGCGCAGGAGAGGCACCAGTTCGGGCTCATAGACGATGGCGCAATGGGGTACGCCTTCGCGCGTGACGGGGCGAAGATCGATCAGCTTCTGGCGCACGGCGATCTGCCCCTTGATCACCCAATAGAGTGAGCCGCCATCGAGCAACTCGTCCTTGCGCTTGGGCATCATGCGGGTGACGTGTTGCAGCTCGAGCGGCTTGTTCTTCTTCTTGAGCGGCGCGAGGCGCCTCGCCTGCCAGTTGGCAAGATCATCGATCGATTCCGCGCCGACGCAGAGCTTGATGAGATTGAGGCTCATGCGGCGGTCTTCTCGGCTTGTGCGAAGCGCAGGATCACGGCGCCCTCGCCCACCTGATCGCCGGCTGCGACCTCCACCGCCTCGACCACGGCATCGGCGGGGGCCGACAGGGTGTGTTCCATTTTCATGGCTTCGAGCACGGCGAGCGGCTGGCCGCGCGTGACGGCCTCGCCGGATTTGACGAGGAGCTGGATCACCTTGCCGGGCATGGGCGCGGCGATCCGGTCCGAGGCGCTTCCGGCGGCTTCGGCCGCGGCAAAGGGATCGTAGAGCGCGAGCATATGCGTTTCGCCCGCTTCCATCACCGCGATCTCACCGGACGCCATACGCATGACGGCCGCATGACCATGTGGCGTGACCGGCTTGCCATCGATCACCATGGTGACGCCGCCATCGCGATGATGGGTGATGGCGACGGGAACGCGCGTGTCACCATTGACAAACTCGATCACTTCCCGCGCTTCGCCGGAGAGCCGGAAGCCATCCTGGGCATCCCAGGGATCGGCGCCAAGAGCTTCCAAGCGTTCGCGCATCAGGAAGGCGGCGGCTTCGGCAAGCGTTTCGGGGCGCGGTGCGGATGGCGGCGGCAACAGCGCATCTTTGTGGCGCTCGATGAAACCGGTGTCGACATCGCCGGCGACAAAGTCCGGATGCGTCAAACAGCGGATCAGGAACGCCGCATTGGTGCGCACGCCCGCGATCTGCGTATCGCGCAGGGCTTGCGCGAGTTTCGCCGCTGCCTCTTCGCGGGTGTCGGCCCAGGCGATCACCTTGGCGATCATGGGGTCGTAATAGGGCGTCACCGCATCGGTTTCGCGCACCCCGGAATCGATGCGGATGCCATCGACGGCTTCGGGAAGGTGCAACCGCTCCAGCGTGCCGATGGAAGGAAGGAAGCCCTTGGCCGGGTCTTCGGCATAGAGGCGCGCTTCCATGGCGTGGCCCTGCGGCTTCAATTCCTTTTGCGACTTCGGCAATCTCTCGCCCGCCGCCACACGCAATTGCCATTCGACCAGATCGACACCGGCCACCGCTTCGGTGACAGGATGCTCGACCTGCAGGCGCGTGTTCATTTCCATGAACCAGAAGCGGTCGGGCTTGAGGCCATCCGACGCATCGGCGATGAATTCGATGGTGCCCGCGCCCGTGTAGCCCACGGCCTTTGCCGCCTTCACCGCCGCCGCACCCATGGCCGCGCGCATCGCGGGAGGCATGCCGGGGGCTGTCGCTTCCTCGATCACCTTCTGGTGCCGGCGCTGCAGCGAGCAATCGCGCTCGAACAGGTGGACGGCATTGCCGTGGGCATCGGCAAAGACCTGAACCTCGACATGGCGCGGGCGGGTAACATATTTCTCGATCAGCACGCGCGCCTCGCCGAAGGCCGATTGCGCTTCGCGCTGCGCGCCTTCGAGCGCGGCTTTGAAATCCTTCGCATCATCGACGCGGCGCATGCCCTTGCCGCCGCCGCCCGCCACCGCCTTGATCAGCACGGGATAGCCGATCTCCCCCGCTTCCTTCGCGAGATGATCGGTAGACTGATTTTCTCCCAGATAACCGGGCACGACCGCGACACCGGCTTTCTGCATCAGTTCCTTGGCGCGATCCTTGAGGCCCATGGCGCGGATGGCGGAAGGCGGTGGGCCGACAAAGACGATGCCCGCCGCCGCGCAGGCTTCGGCGAAGTCGGCATTTTCGGAGAGGAAGCCGTAGCCGGGATGGATCGCCTCGGCGCCCGTCTGCTTGGCAGCGGCGAGGATCGCTTCTGCCCGCAGATAGCTTTCCGCCGCCGGGGCCGGGCCGAGACGCACCGCCTCATCGGCCAGGGCCACATGGGCGGCGTGTTCGTCGGCATCGGAATAGACGGCCACGGTGCGAATGCCCATCCGTGCGGCGGTGCGCATGATGCGGCAAGCGATCTCGCCGCGATTGGCGATCAGAAGAGTTGAGAACATGACGGTCTTAGGTCGCTTTCCACGCCCCTTTTACAGGGCCTTAACGGCGATGCGCGATATTGGCTGGGGATAAGATTAAACGGCAAGCCTATGCACCAGCTCATATATGTCAGCGCCGCGGCCGTCACGCTCGATCAGGCCGTGCTGACCGACATTCTCGCGGCTTCGCGCCGCAACAATCCGCGCTGCGGCGTCACGGGCGTACTGCTCCAGATCAATGACGGCTTCCTGCAAATCCTCGAGGGAACCGAGGACGCCGTGCGCCAGACATATGCCCGCATCCACGCCGACCGGCGTCATACCGCCACCCATGTCCTGATCGATCAATCGGTGGATACGCGGCTGTTCCCCAACTGGACCATGGGCTTCGAACGGCCGCTTGAAGGCCACCCCGACACGGGCGGCATTTTCCAGGCATCCCGCGCTGCCGTGGAAGGCGTCGTCAGCGAAGATCAGGCGATCGAGATCGCCATCCTTCTGCGCACCTTTTACCGGGTCAACGCCCGGAAGCACGCCGCCTAAAACCCCAGAAGGGTTTTCCATCCGAACATCAGGACCCCGAGAATCCCGCCGACCACGAACAGGGCCATCAGGCAGCCAGCGCAACCAAACGCCCGGAAGGCCGGCGGCGGCGTGAAATAGACGCGGATATTGGGATCGGGAGGGGGATAACTCATGGGCGGCCCTTCACACGGCCCGCCCGGTTTAGGCGGTTTCGCCCGCCGAACCAAGGGTGGATTCGGCGCGTGGCCTGAGCGCGCGGCGCCCGCCGGTGAGGCTCACCTGAACGTGAAAGAACTTGGCCGCCTCGTCCACCGTTTCGAAGACGCGGCCTTCGGGCTTGCGCGGCGTGGTCACGACATATTGGTTGCCGAGGCGCGCACGCGGCTCGCCGCCGAACAGGATCACCTCCGTCAGGACGATGCCGCCTTCCGACCTCATGACCCGCTTCTTCGCCATCCGAATCCTCCCATGCTGCGTCGCAGCATAACGGAAGAGCCGCGGATCGGCCCATGCGGCAGAATGGCCGGGAGGCGATGTTGCTAGTGGCGACCGCCGACCACGATGATCTTCATCAGGAAGAACACAGAAATCACAACGATGTAGCCGAGGAACAGGGTGGCCACGAAGCGCCAGAAGCCGAGCGACACCAGGTTCGGCAAGTGGAAGGCGGCATGGCGCGCAACCATCGGGATCAGCATATCGGCGAGGATATGAACGATGGTCGCGATAAAGGCCGTCGGCAGCAGCCGGCGCCAGCGCGGCATGATGATCGCCGCCACCAGGGCGATGATCAGCCCCTGGACGGCATTGACGTGATGAAAGCCTTCGCGAAAAAACGCCAGAATCTCGTTCAGAAAATGCGCCATCGATAGCCCCCGTGATGTGCCGCACTGCCCTAGCCGCTTCGCAGGATTTGCGCAATCGCGCGGAGGTTACATCCGGAAGACGCCGAACTTCGTATCCGGCACGGGCGCGTTGAGGCAGGCCGAGAGCGCCAGCGCCAGCACGCGGCGGGTATCCGACGGGGCGATGATGCCGTCGTCCCAGAGGCGCGCGGTGGCGTAATAGGGATTGCCCTCTTCTTCGTATTTCGCGCGGATCGGCGCCTTGAAGGCTTCGGCGTCGGCATCCGTCCATTTGTCGGCGTCGCGGTGGACGGTGGCGAGCACGCTGGCAGCCTGTTCGCCGCCCATCACCGAGATGCGGCTGTTGGGCCAGGTGAAGAGGAAGCGCGGGGAATAAGCGCGGCCACACATTCCGTAATTGCCGGCGCCATAGGAGCCGCCGATGATCAGCGTGATCTTCGGCACGGCCGCGGTGGCCACGGCCGTGACCAGCTTGGCGCCATCCTTGGCGATGCCGCCCTGCTCATATTTCTTGCCGACCATGAAGCCGGAAATGTTCTGCAGGAACAGCAATGGAATGCGGCGCTGGCAGCACAGCTCGATGAAATGGGCGCCCTTGAGCGCGCTCTCCGAAAACAGGATGCCATTGTTGGCGATGATGCCGATTGGCATGCCTTCCAGATGCGCAAAGCCGGTGACCAGCGTGGTGCCATAGAACTTCTTGAACTCGTCGAACTCGCTGCCATCGACGATACGGGCGATCACTTCGCGCACGTCGTATTGCGTGGCGAGCGTAGGCGGCACGATGCCGTCCAGCTCGGCCGGATCGTAAAGCGGCGCGCGCGGTTCGCGGATCGGGATATCGGGGATCTTTTCGCTGTTGAGCGTGCCGGCGATGCGGCGCGCGATGGCCAGCGCATGGGTGTCGTCATTGGCCAGGTGATCGGCGACGCCCGAGATTTTTGCATGCACATCGGCGCCGCCGAGATCCTCGGCCGTGACCACCTCGCCCGTCGCCGCCTTCACCAGCGGCGGGCCGCCGAGGAAGATCGTGCCCTGGTTCCTGACGATGATGGTCTCGTCGCTCATGGCCGGAACATAGGCGCCGCCCGCGGTGCAGGAGCCCATGACGGAGGCGATCTGCGGAATGCCGGCGGCGGACATGTTGGCCTGATTGAAGAAGATGCGGCCGAAATGTTCGCGGTCCGGGAATATCTCGGCCTGGTTCGGCAGGTTGGCGCCGCCGCTATCGACGAGATAGATGCAGGGCAGATTGTTCTGCTGCGCCACTTCCTGCGCGCGCAGATGCTTCTTCACCGTGATCGGATAATAGGTGCCGCCCTTGATCGTGGCATCGTTGCAGACGATCACGCATTCGCGGCCCGCCACGCGGCCGATGCCGGTGATGATGCCGGCGGCATGGATGTCATCGCCATACATGCCGAAAGCGGCCAGCGGCGACAGCTCGAGGAACGGCGTGCCCGGATCGAGCAGCCGCTCGACCCGCTCGCGCGGCAGCAGCTTGCCGCGATCGGTGTGGCGCTTGCGCGAACGCTCATCCCCGCCGAGCGCGGCCGCGGCCATGCGTTCGCGCAGTTCCTGCACGAGGCCCGCCATGGCGACGGCATTGGCCTTGAAGGCGGGCGATGTGGGAGAGATGGAGGATTTGAGGGTGGTCACGCCGCCGCCTCCAGGCCCTTCAGCGCCTTGGCCACGATCTCCTGCGCGCGGGCGAAGACCATGGCCTTCCAGTCGTCCTTGTCGGGATAAAGCGCGTCGCGGATCTGCTTCTTGATCTGGCGACCGAGCTCGGACTGCACCGCGCCGTGGACATAGAGCCAGTTGTCGGCACGCAGGGCGCCGAACACCTCCATCAGCGGGACGGTGCCGTATTCGATGGCGATGGAGACCGAGTCCGGCAGCACCTCGTCCACCGCCACGCCGAGATGACCGCCGACCTTGGCGGAGACGGAGCTTCCGTCTTCCGACGACTTTACCTCGTCGCCATACCATTGCTTGGCGCCAGACGATGCCTTGCTGCCCGGCGCGCCGGAGATAGATCAGCTCGCCGAAGCCGTAAGGGCCAAGGCCCGGTATGCAGGTCGATGAAGGCGCCGGCCTCTGCACCCTTCACATGTTTGTCGAGGATCGCGCGAAAGGTGTCGTTCGACCAGGTGGGTTTGAAACCGCCGAAGAAGAGGCCGTCGGCATGGCCGTACTGCCCGCCGGTGGCAGCGGCCTGCAGCGCCCGAAGCCCGCGCTCGGCGATGAATTTGGCGATGGCCGCATCGGCTTCCTCGCGCGCCTTGCCCCAATCCTTCGGCACCAGCCAATCGTGGATTTCGTCATAGGCCGGATTTTCGGGATGGGGCGGGTGTGATCGATGAAGTTGCGGTTGAGATCGACATTGTCCTCCGTCACGCGGCGGACATGGGCGAAGCCGTACGGGTTGATGGCATGCACCAGCACCACCGCGGTTTCCGGCGGCAGCTTGGCGAAGGCGCCGGTTTGCAGCAGCGCGTTCTGGATACCCGAGCCGCAGAACCCCTCCACGCCATGCGTCGCCGAACCGATCACCAGGACACGCGAGGCACCGGCCGCGCCGATGCGCACGACATCGGTGGTCAGTTCTTCGCCGTCCGGCCCCTTGGCCTTCGGGTTGACGTGGACTTTCCAGCTCCGCGCCCTGCCGCCTTTGCCGCGGCGAGGAAATTCGCGCGGCCTTCGGCATAGGTTGCGGGGAAACAGGCCGCGGCATTCATCACAGCAGCTCCACCGCCACGGCCGTGGCTTCGCCGCCGCCGATGCAGAGGCTGGCGACGCCGCGCTTGCCGCCACGGCGCTGAAGCGCGTTCAGCAGCGTGACGATGATGCGCGCGCCGCTGGCGCCGATGGGATGGCCGAGCGCGCAGGCGCCGCCATTCACATTGACCTTCTCATGCGGCAGGTTCAGGTCGCGCATCGCGATCATGGCGACATTGGCGAAGGCTTCGTTGATCTCGAAGAGATCGACATCGTCCGCCTTCCAGCCGGCCTGCGCCAGCACCTTCTGGATGGCGCCGACCGGCGCGGTGGTGAACCAGCGCGGCTCATGCGCGTTCGAGGCCTGCGCCACGATGCGGGCGATGGGCTTGAGGCCCCGTTGGCATCGACCGTCGCGCTCGAGGCCAGGATCAGCGCCGCGGCGCCATCGGAAATCGAGGAGGAGTTCGCGGCCGTCACCGTGCCGTCCTTGGCGAAGGCGGGCTTGAGGGTGGGGATCTTGGCCGGAGTCGGCCTTGCGCGGCTGTTCGTCCTGCGCGACCTGCACCTCGCCCTTGCGGGTCTTGACCGTTACCGCGACGATTTCGTCCGTGAACGAGCCATCTTCGCCGGCGCGCTTGGCGCGGGCCAGCGATTCGATCGCATAGGCATCCTGCTGCTCGCGCGTGAACTGATAGTGCTGGGCGGCCTCTTCGGCATAGGTGCCCATCAGGCGATGCTCATAGGCGTCCTCGAGCCCGTCGAGGAACATGTGATCCTTGATCTCGCCATGGCCGAGGCGATAGCCGCCGCGCGCCTTGGGCAGCAGGTAGGGCGCGTTGGTCATCGACTCCATGCCGCCGGCGACGATGATCTCGGCGCGGCCGGCCGCGATCTGGTCGGCGCCCAGCATCACCGCCTTCATGCCCGAGCCGCAGACCTTGCTGATGGTCGTGCAGGGCACGGTGTTGGGAATGCCGGCGAAGATGGAGGCCTGACGCGCCGGCGCCTGGCCGAGGCCGGCCGGCAGCACATTGCCCATCAGCGTCTCGTTCACGGCATCCGGCGCGATGCCGGCGCGTTCGATGGCGGCCTTGATGGCGGCCGCGCCCAGCTCCGGCGCCGCAACGCCCGAAAGCTCGCCCTGGAATCCGCCCATCGGCGTGCGGGCTCCGGCCAGAATCATGGTTTCTGTCGCCGCCATCGGGATCTCCATCTGCCTGTTGCGCAACGCTTTGCGCCGGCAGCTTGGTTAACGGCACGGCGCGAACCCGGTGACCGCCGGGCGAGAGTGAGGTAGCATTTACGCCCTTGCCCAGCCAATGGGCATGGTGGGCAGAACCGGGGGACTGGTCGGGGGAATGAACAAGGTCGCGATTTCGGCTGCGATCGGCATCGCCGTGGCGGGCGGGGCTTTTGCCGCGCCCTATTTCGGCGCGCATATCCCGCTTCCCATGATGATGAGCGCGGCGGCGGCCCTGTGCATGGGCGCGGCGGCCGCCGTGATCACGCGCAGCACGCTCGACAAGCCCGCGCATCAGACCCTGCACGCCGATCTGGGCGCGGTGCGGCTGAAGAAGCTGCCGGGCCTGATCGAGAAATTCCCGACCGAGAAAGGCACGCTGCAGCTGTCCGTCCGCCCCGACACCAGGATCGACAATCTCGAGGTCTTCAAGAACCCGGCCAATATGCCGGCAAGGACATCGTGGTCAGCTTGCGCGCCTCGACCTCGTCAACCTTCAATCCGGTGGAACTGAAGAAACTGTTCAAGGCGCTGAAGGACCAGCTCGGCTTCGTGCATCTGCTGCTGCTCGACAATCATGACGAGTTCGTCGGCTACCTGCCGGGCTTCTTCGCCAAACGCGAATTCACCGGCTCGGGCGCCGAAGCGGCCATCGCCAAATATGTCGTCGGCGTGTTCGCGGACCCGGCCGATAGCGACGGGCTGCGGCAGGTCTATGGCGCGGCCAAGGTCGACACCATCAGCGACGAGGCCAAGATCTCCGACGCCATCGAGCGCATGGCCGGCGGCTTTCGCATCCTGGTGGTGCTGGCGGGCGGCAACCACCGCAGGCCCATCGGCCTTGTCAACTTCAACAGCCTGATGGGCCACACGCTGGGCGCGCAGATGGCCGGCCATCACGGCGCTTCGGCGCATGGCGGCGGCCACACACTCGGCGCCTTCCGGCCGGCGAAGTAATCAGCCCGTTTCGTCGAACAGTTCGCGGCCGATGAGCCAGCGGCGGATTTCGGATGTGCCGGCGCCGATCTCGTAGAGCTTGGCGTCGCGCAACAGCCGGCCCGTCGGGTAATCGTTGATATAGCCATTGCCGCCCAGCATCTGGATGGCATCGAGCGCCAGCTTCGTCGCGTTCTCGGCGGCATAGAGGATCGCGCCGGCCGCATCCTTGCGCGTGGTCTGGCCCGCGATCGCAGGCCTTCGCCACCGCATAGACATAGGCGCGCGATGCCGACAGCGTCACATACATGTCGGCGAGCTTGCCCTGCATCAGCTGGAACGAGCCGATGGGCGCATCGAACTGCTTGCGCTCATGGATGTAGGGCAGCACCACGTCGATCGCGGCCTGCATGATGCCGATGCAGCCGGCCGCGAGCACGGCTGCGCTCGTAGTCGAGCCCGCTCATCAGCACGCGCACGCCGCCGCCTTCGCGGCCGAGCACGTTCTCTTCCGGCACTTCGCAATCCTCGAACACCAGCTCGCCGGTGTCGGAGCCGCGCATGCCGAGCTTGTCGAGCTTCTGCGCGGTCGAGAAGCCCTTGAAGCCCTTCTCGATCAGGAAGGCGGTGATGCCGCGCGGGCCGGCGGACGGATCGGTCTTGGCATAGACCACCAGCGTATCGGCCTGCGGGCCCGTTGGTGATCCACATCTTGGTGCCGTTGAGGATGTAGCGGTCGCCCTTCTTGTCGGCCTTCAGCTTCATCGAGACGACGTCGGAGCCCGCGCCGGTCTCGCTCATGGCCAGCGCGCCCAGATGCTCGCCGGAAATCAGCTTGGGCAGATAGCGGCGCTTCTGCTCGTCATTGCCGTTCTTGCGGATCTGGTTGACGCAGAGATTGGAGTGCGCGCCATAGGACAGGCCGACGCACGCGGAGCCGCGGCTGATCTCTTCCATGGCGATGCAATGTTCGAGATAGCCGAGCCCCGCCCCGCCCCATTCCTCTTCCACCGTGATGCCGAGGACGCCGAGCGCGCCCAGCTCGGGCCACAGGTCGCGGGGGAAGGTGTTGGTCTTGTCGATCTCGGTCGGCGCGGGGCGCGATCTTGTCCGAGGTGAAGCTGCTGGACGCTGTCGCGCAGCATGTCGGCCGTATCGCCGAGATCGAAATCGAGGCTGGGATAGGTGTTGGGGATCATGGCCGGGTTCCCTGTAAGGCGCGGCGATCCTATAGAGGCCGAAAGATTCGTTCAAACCGGTGATAGCTTCGTCTGCCGCCCCTCCTCTGGATGGCCGGCGACATGATCCTCCTTATACAAATCATCCACACAACGGCTCGGAACCGCACAGTTAAGTTCGTCTTTACCGCGACGGCAGATGGTTTATGCGCGATTAACAGGAAGGAGCGCATTCTTATGACCATCGCCGCCATCGCCGGACAAATCCAGCCTCACGCCATGACCGGCGCCAGCATGGGGCAACCGCCACAGCAGAAAATGACAAACCTGTTCGCAAAGATCGATACCGCCAACACGGGCAATATCTCACAGGCGCAATTCACCCAGGCGTTCCAGACGATGAACCCGCCGGGCGTCTTCGTGAAGCAGGGCTCGAATGCGATCTGGACCCAACTCGATCCGAACGGCACCGGCAGCGTTTCGAAGCAGAACTTCGTTGGCACGATGAAGCAGCTGATGGCCAGCTTGCGCGCGGCCAGTTGACGCCGAGCGGACGAAATCCCGTCAGCTTCCGAGCGGACGGACGACCGCATCGCTGAACAGCGAGAGCGAGGCCATCGTTTCGTCATGGGTGAGATCACCCCATGCGAACGCGCCGACGAAGTAGTCGAGCCCGGCCTCGCCCTGCAGCGCTTCGATATGCGCACGCACCTCGTCGGCTGTTCCCGCCACAACGAGATTGGCGGCAAGCGCCTTGTCGAAGTCGCCATTCATGGCCGGATTGCCCATGGACGGCGTCACACCGCGGGCGCGCCACAAATGCATCAGGTTGGCGTCAAAGACCCGCCAGGCCTCACGCGCGCGCTCAAGCGCCGCCGGACGCGTGTCAGCGACGAGCACATGGCAGGTCGCGCCGATGATCGGTGCGGACACGCCCGGATTCCAGTCCTCGGTACAGCTTGCCACCAGTTCACGATAGCGTTCTATGCGGGCCTTCACCGCGGAAGGCGGACCGGCGATGACGGTGTTGAGACGGTGCGCACCAGCCAGTTCGACATTGCCTGGATACCAGAGCGGCGGATGCGGCTTCTGCGCCGGGGCCATGACCAGCGGCACGTCATCGAAGGTGAAGCCATCTCCGGCATGGCCGAGCCGACCCGTCGTGAGACCGGCGCGCAGGATCGCAAGCACCTCCATGGTGCGGGCGACAGCGTCATCCGGATCATTGCCCCAGAGCGCGTGCTCGATCGGCGACACGCCCTTGCCCACGCCCACATCCAGCCGGCCTCCGCTCAGGTGATCGACCGCGCAAATCTCTTCGATCAGCCGGAGTGGATGATAGAATGGCAGAAGCGAAACCAGCGAGCCGAGCCGAATGCGCTTCGTGCGTTGGGCGGCGGCGGCCAGGAAGACCATCGCAGACGGCGCGGAATTGAGAACGGTAAAATGGTGCTCGGCCTTGTGATAGCGCACAAATCCTGCAGCGTCGGCGAACTCCAGCATCAGAAGCCGCTCTTCGTACAGCGCACCGAGATCGTCGCCGGGCTGCCCACCGGCGGGCACGCGCTGCTCCATATGATCGAAGATGCCGAACTTCATGGATGATATTCCCGGTTCGATGATCTGCATCGGGGCGTCCGACTGCCGCCGCTCTCGTCAATGCAGCCGGACTGGTGTAAGCAATCTACCTATGAATTATGAAGAATACGAAGAGATCTTCAACAGCGGGGATGACGCGGCGCTGATCGCACGCTTCTTCCACGACGACATTGTGTTCAGCGGCGGCACCCGCGACCACAAGGGCAAGGGCGGACTGAAGGGCTTCCTCGACTGGGCGCATGACGGGGTGCGCGAGGTGATGCGGCCGCAGACCGTTCTGAACAGCGGCGATCTGATCTTCGCCGAAGTTGACATGGATTTTCATGCGACCAAGCGGCGGCACAGACTTCCCGTTCGGCATGCTTGAGCCGGGCGATATGGTCACGGTCAAGTTCTTCGTCACCTACCGGCTGAAAGACGACAGGGTCATCGAACTCAAATCGATGACCTGGCCGCCGGGCAAGGGTGTCACCAATATCCCGCGGCTCGGGCCGCATCCCAGCCAGATGGCGGCCTTCGGCAGCTATGTCTCTGCTTTCAGCAATGCCGACTGCGAACGCTTCCCGCGCTTCTATCAACCCGATGTGCTGCTGGAGCTGGGATCGGTTCCGCCGATCCACGGTGCGCAAGGGATCGTCGATTTCTACAAGCCGATGTTCGAGAGCGTCCGTGAAAATCTGACCATCCATAGTGTCGACGCGAGCGACGATGCCATCCATCTCGACGCCACGACGCGCTTCACCGCGATCAAGGACGCGCCGGACTTCGTGGTGGGCGCGCTGAAGACTGGCGACTACATCGAAGGCCGCGTCTTCGTCGATTACGAACTCAGGGATGGGCTGATCTCACACATCTCGGTCCGCCGCGGCGGCGAGATGGTCAAGCATGAGAAGACGGGATGAGCGATGGATAGCTGCCCACCGAGGGCGTGGCGCTGATTTCGAGCTGCGGCCAGGCCCCACGTTCTTCGGCTCTATAGAGGGCCCTCGATGACAAGACCCCTTCGCAACGGCTGATGTACGCCTACGATATGGATCTGGTTTTCGGGGCGCTGGGGCGGCTGCAGCACTGAGAAAAAATTGAGGGTGTGCGGCAGTGGCAACCGCACACCCTCCGGTCGTGCATTCCGGGGGTTCCACGCACCGGCTTGGACGACGTTCCTTTACTCTTTGTGCTCGACACTCTTCTGACTCGCGCTATTCCTGCCTTCGTCAGCGTGAGGTCGAACGTATCGGCTGATCGAGAAGCGCGGTCTGCGCAGCCTGCGGAAGGCTGGCGATCGCGCGGTTCACAGTATCGTTTTCGCAGTGCCGATACGCCTTCCTGTAAAGAAGCGAGCTCATGGCTGTCGGCACATCTCCGCAAATATCTTCTGCCGCGCGATGAAGCCGCGCGAGCAGGATCTGCCGCCCTTGCGGCCCGGAGAGATCGAGTTCGCCATATTGCACACGGACACTTTCCGCCGCGGCAGGTAGCGTTAACGCCATACTCGCGGCCACCAGCGAGGCACACAGCAAGACCCAAGGTTTCATGATCCGTCCCTCTCATTTTCGTCGAAACTAGCTTGAAGGGCGAAGCTCCGCTGTCGCCCACCTACCGAGACAATTCCGCAGAGTCCCCTGAAGTGTCCCCTTACATCCTGTGCTCTGCCCAATAGATAACGAAATATTTGACCCGGCATTGATAATGAACGTTAGATAGGGATGAGCATGCCGACATCACCCGAATGGGTGAGACCAATTTCCCGGACCTGCCTTGCGCATGTGGCCTCAGTTCAACAACATCTCGCTTATTGGAACGTGTGCTTTGCCTTATTTTTTGAGTGTCGATAATCAGCCCCGCACAATTCTCTTCTTTACGGGGGCAAGGGAGGGCTGATGGCTGAGGACATCCGAAATTCGGGCGGTCGGAGCCAAGCTGTGAGGAAACGGCCTGCGGCTCGTTCGCGGGTGCGGGCTCCGGGCACGGCTGGCACTAGCCAGCAGGACCGCATCGCCGATCTGATCGGTCAGGTCTATGACGCTGTTCCGGATCCTGATCTTTGGTCAGGCCTTGCACCCAGTATTGCAGAGACGCTCGGCTCCCGAAGCGCGGTCCTGATTGTCCAAGCAGACGCAGGCCCCAGTTGCATCTCGCATACCGCCAATATCTCCGAACAGGCTCTCCTGGACTACGAGACCCACTACTGGAAGACGGACGTGTGGGCTCAGCGCGCGGCGAGCATGGAGATGGGGCGCGTCGTCGAGAGCCAAGAGGTCGTGTCCGACGAGGATTTGATCCGCACCGAATATTATCAGGACTTTTCGCGCAAGGTTGACGCCTTCTATGCCATCGGGTCGATATTCCCTGTTTCCGCGAGTGAGGCCGCCATTCTCGCCATCCACCGTCCCCGTACCGCTGGAACCCATGGCGCAGAGGCGAAAGAGCTGGTGGGCCAGTTCCTTCCACACCTGCAGCGCGCCCTGCAGATGCGGACGCGCTTCGCCATTGCGGGGATCGAACGCCAGGCAGCGCTGGATGGTCTTGAGCGCGCGGGCTTGGCCACATTGGTCGTCGAACGCGACGGGCGGATCATCTATGCAAATTCAGATGCAGAGATGCTTCTGTTAGCGAGCGACGGAATAAGAGCCTTTACGGGGCGGCTGGCAGTGGCGGGCAGTGCTGCATCGTCTGCGCTCACACGCTTGATCCGTGAAGCTGTGGATACTGCTTCAAGCGGCAATGGCGAGACGGGAGCAGCGTTGCCAATCCCACGCGATGAGCGACTGCCTCTTACAGCACTGGTCACCCCATTCCGCCCCGCGCAACGAGGGTTTGGCACTCCGGCGCCTGCGGCCATCATATTCATTCGAGATCCCGAAAAGCCGTCAGTATCCACTGCCTTTCTTCAAGACGTGTTCGGCCTGACGCCAACAGAGGCGAGCATTGCAAGCCAGCTTGCGGACGGGAAATCCATCGAAGAGATTGCTGCGGCCCATCACATCAGCCTCAACACCGCGAGAACGCACCTCAAAGCAATATACGGCAAGACCGGCACAAACAGGCAAGCACAGTTGGTAACGCTGGTCTTGCGGAGTGTCACGAGCCTCGCGTAGCACGGGAAATCCAGGCCAATAGAACGTCCGGCGCTGTGACCCATGATGGTGGCGAATTCGGTGTTATTGCAGCGTCCAAGAACTGCTACCAAAGTCTGGCTGCAGGCCAAGCCACAACCACTCGCCTCACTTGCGCCCAGTCCCCATTTGCGGATCGCGTCTCAAGGCCAGCGCGATGGTCCCCAAACTGGCGGCCCTCGGCGGCTGCGCAACCGGAATGGCCTCAGCTCGCCTCAGGCATGCAGATCTTCTGGCTCTTGGATGCCAAGACGGGGGATTTTCAGATGGCGGAGATCAATTGAAACGGCGGCAATTGATGGACACAGTTACCCGATCCCCACTGGCGCACGCAAACAGGTTGGTGCGATTCCAAAATTTCCCGAATCTTCAGAACAACATAATGAAAACAGTTGCTTACGAAAATTTTTGGTGCGGTCGAGAAGAGTTCGAACTTCCACGGGCTTTCGCCCACTAGCACCTCAAGCTAGCGCGTCTACCATTCCGCCACGACCGCACAAATCCTGCCAGGTATTCACTGGTAGGCGGCGGGGTGTAGCAAATCCCCAGCCGGGGTGTGAAGCGCTGAAATCAGCCGAAAAACGCCCCGGCCGATCGCCAGAGGATGAAAGCGGCCACCACCAGCACGGCCACCGCGAAAATCCGCGTCAGAGCGCCCCTCTGCGCCGCCAGATGGCCCGCCAGCCGGGTGCCCGCGAGCCCGCCCAGCACGCCGCCCAGGATGAAGAAGCCGGCGATTCGCCAGTCCACCATTCCGGCCACGGCATAGGAGATGGCCGTGGTCAGGCCGAAGGCGCCGACCGAGACCAGCGAGGAGCCGACCGCGTTGATGGCCGCCATGCCCGCGCCCAGCATGATGGCCGGCACGATCAGGAAGCCGCCGCCGATGCCGAAGAAGCCGGAGAGCGAGCCGACCAGGAGCCCTGCCCCGCCAGCCGCACGGCGATGGCCGGCGTGAGCTTCACATCCGGATTGCCGGCCGAGGCCGCGCGCGGCGTCAGCATGGCCACGGCCACCGCGACCATGACGAGGCCGAAGAGGAAGAGCAGCTGCTTGCCGTCCACGGCCTTGCCCAGCGCCGCGCCGCCGGCCGCGCCGGCAATGCCGGAAATCGCGAACACGGCCGCGCAGGGCCATTTCACGTTGCCGGCGCGATGATGGGGAATGAGATTGGCGAAGGCGTTGACCGCCACGGCCAAGCGCCGAGGTGCCGATGGCCAGATGCGGTCGAGCGCACGCCGACGACATAGACCAGCAGCGGCACCGCCAGAATCGAGCCGCCGCCGCCCAGAAGGCCGAGCGAAAAGCCGACCAGGCTGCCCGAGCCGATCGAGAGAAGATCCGTGATGCCCATGGCTGCTCGCTCCTCAGCCGGCCGTGGTCGGCAGGCCGGCGCGCTTCCACGCCACGATGCCGCCTGACAGCACGAACACATCGCGGAACCCGCAGCGCACCGAAACGCCGCGCGTTCATGGAGGTGCGCGCACCGGACTGGCAATGGAAGATCACCGCCTCCGTCCTGCGCGCAATCGGCCGAGAAATCATGGGCGTCGAAGCGCGACAGCGGAACCAGCGCGGCGCCCGGAATGTTCTCACGGGCATGTTCATGAGGCTCGCGCACATCGACCAGGATCGCCGTGCCCTCTTCGAGACGGCGCATGGCTTCGGCCGGATTGATGTTCATGGCCTTCGTCCTACTTGTGGCAGTAGAGCTCGTGGAGGACGTCGAGGACCCGAGCAACCTGCGGATCGCCGAGACGATAAAAGATGGTTTGTCCGTCGCGTCGGGTTTCAACGATGCCCTCCTCACGCAGTTTCGCCAGATGCTGGGACAGGGCCGACTGGCTGAGGCCCGCGGCCTTCACCAGTTCGCCGGCCGAACGCTCGCCGCTCACCAGTTCGCACAGCACCTTGAGCCGTGCGCCATGGCCGAGCGCGCGCAGCATGGTGCGCGGCTTCCTCGGCATGGGCCAGCATGGCATCCAGATCGTGCGGCGGTGTCGAGGCGGCGTTCATGGCCATGTCCTTCAGCACTTGCTAAATTAGTGATTACTAATATATTTGTCAAGCAGGCAGACCGACGGGGGCGAACGTCCCTCCATGCAGCCAAAGGAGCACGACCATGACCGCCAAACCGACCATCCAGTCCTTCTTCGACGAGGCGACCTTTACGGTGACCTATCTGGTCAGCGACCCCGAGACGAAGCGCGCGGCGGTGATCGATCCCGTGCTCGACTTCGAACCGAAATCCGGCCCGAACCACGACGCGCTCGGCCGAAGCGGTGCTCAAGGCCGCCGCGGATCTGGGCCTCACGATCGACTGGATCCTGGAGACCCACGCCCATGCCGACCACCTATCGCGGCGGCTTATCTGAAGGAGAAGACCGGCGCGCGCGTGGCCATTGGCGAACACATCACCGATGTGCAGAAGGTGTTCCGCCCCGTCTTCAATGCCAAGGACGTAATGGCGGACGGCGCGCCGTTCGACCGGCTGCTCAAGGATGGCGAGCACTTCGCTATCGGCGAACTCGACGTCGAGGTGATGCACACGCCCGGGCACACGCCGGCCTGCGTCAGCTACCGCATCGGCGACAATGTCTTTGTCGGCGACACGCTGTTCATGCCGGATTACGGCACGGCCCGCGCCGACTTCCCGGGCGGCGATGCGCGCACGCTCTACCGCTCGATCCGGCAGATTCTGTCGCTGCCGGACGAAACCGTGCTGTGGATGTGCCACGACTATCTGGCGCCCGGGCGCGACACTTACGCCTGGAAAACCACGGTGGCCGAGGAACGCGCCAAGAATGTGCATATCCATGACGGCGTCAGCGAGGACGAATTCGTGGCCATGCGCGAGGCACGCGACAAGACGCTGGCCATGCCGGTGCTGATCCTGCCGTCCGTGCAGGTGAATATCCGCGCCGGGCACTTCCCGCCGCCGGAGGATGACGGCCAGGTCTATCTGAAGCTGCCGGTGAACTTAGGCTCTAGATTCCCTCGCCGTCCACGCCGATGTGGATGCCGCATTCGTCCTTGTCGAGGCCGGACCAGCGGCCGTCGCGATAGCCCTGCCCCGGCGCCACGCGCTGCGTGCAGGGCATGCAGCCGATCGAGGGATAGCCGTCCTCCACCAGCGGATGCGCCGGCAGATCGTGCTCTTCGCATAGGCGATCAGTTGCTCCGGCGACCAGTCGGCCAGCGGATTGAAGCGGAAGCGGCCCTCGAAATATTCGACACGGCTCCATCGCGGCGCGGGCATCGGTCTGGAAGCGCTTGCGGCCGGTGATCTGCGCGGCAAAGCCCTTCAAGCGCGCGCTTCAGCGGCACGACCTTGCGGAAATCGCAGCAGGCATCGGTGTCGCGCGACCACAGCGCGCCTTCGGGATCGCGCGTCGCGCGATCCTCCGGGTGCGGAGCAATCGATCGAGATCGCCGAGACCGAGCTGCTCCTGCAGCCGGTCGCGATAGCGCAATGTCTCGCCGAACAGCTTGCCGGTGTTGAGAAACAGCACCGGCGTCGCCGGATCGATCGAGGCTACCAGATGCAGCAGCACCGCCGACTCCGCGCCGAAGGACGACACCACAGCCGTTTCGCCGGGGAAGGCTTCCTTGAGGGCGAGTTCGAGAATGCCGTGCGCATCGCGCCCCTGGGCGGCGGCGCTGCAGCTCGGCCAGCCGTGCTGCAATCTCCGGCGCGATGGCGCGGCGCTCCAGCGGCGCCGGGCCCTCGATGACGGTGACGGTGCTCATTTGAGCCAGCCCTTCTCGGCGACCAGTGCACGGGTGCGGCGTGAAACCTCGGCCAACGAATGGCCAGCCGCGCGCCAGGATTGGCGGGCGTCCTCGACCTCGGTCAGATGCGCATCCCATTCACGGTCGAGGCGGCGGTCGAGCCATTGGCGCAACAGCTTGGCCAGACCCGGCGCCTTGCCGCCGGTCGACACCGTCAGCAGCAGATCGCCGCGGCGGACCGCGGCCGGCACATGGAAGTCACACAGCGCCGGCACATCCTCGACATTGACGAGCACGCCGTGAAGCCGCGCGCGGGCGGCCAGCGGCTGCGAGACGTGATGCGGCAGGCCGGCGACAAACAGCGCCGTGAGGCCGCGTAGCGCCTCATCGGGCGCACCGGGAGCCAGACGGACCGGGTGAACACCAGCCCCGTCCAGCATTGCCTGGCGGCGGGCCAGCCCGTCTCCGGCGCCGGCAAGGCCGATCGCGACTGCGTTGGGATCGAGGACGATAGGAAGCACGAGGCGCCTCACCGCTGCCATGTTCTACAGCAGAGATAGAGGCCCGCCCCCATTTATGCAAGGATATGGTGGGGAATAAATTATACTACAGTATTTTAAATGCTATTCTTGGACGTAGCCCTTCAGAAGCTCCGTAACCGACACGCCGATCTTGTCGCCATGGAGCACGATATCGCCGCGCGCCACCGGCCGATCATTGGCCAGAATCGTGACAGGGTCGTCCTGATGGAAGTCCAGTTCGATCACCGCGCCGCGGCCCATGCGCAGAAGCTGGTGCATCGGGATGACCGAACGGCCCAGCACGACGGAGATTTCGACCTTGACGGCTTCGATATTGGAAGACATGAGCCTGCCCTTGGGTGACGGGGCAAATCCTCGCGCGCTTATGGTTTCCGCGGAGTTAACACGCCGATGACGGCATCACGCGAAATCGGACCGGAATGGATTATCCGGGAGGGGCTTC
Source organism: uncultured Pseudomonadota bacterium (assembly GCA_963822185.1). Taxonomy (GTDB): domain Bacteria; phylum Pseudomonadota; class Alphaproteobacteria; order Micropepsales; family Micropepsaceae; genus Rhizomicrobium. Next base: position 613,703 of record CAWGGT010000024.1, on the reverse strand, counting down.
TGCCCTATCCCGAGGCCGTGGCCGAGATGGAAGCGCGCGCCGATGCCATTGCGCGCGGCGAGGCGGACGAGCGGGTATGGCTCGTCGAGCATCCGCCGATCTACACGGCCGGCACCAGCGCCAAGGAAGCCGATCTGCTCGATGCGCGCTTTCCCGTGTTCAAGACCGGGCGCGGCGGGCAGTTCACCTATCACGGGCCGGGCCAGCGGGTCGGCTATGTGATGCTCGACCTCAAGCGCCGCAAGCCCGATGTGCGTCAATATGTGCACGATCTCGAGGAATGGCTGATCCGCACGCTGGCGCAATTCAACGTCAAGGGCGAACGGCGCGAGGGCCGCGTCGGTATTTGGGTCGCGCGCGGTGGCGGACGTGAAGACAAGATCGCGGCGATCGGTGTGCGCGTGCGCCGCTGGGTGACGTTCCACGGCGTCTCGCTGAATGTGGAGCCGGACCTCACCCATTTCACCGGCATCGTGCCGTGCGGAATTTCCGAGCACGGCGTCACCAGCCTGGTCGATCTCGGCATTCCCGTGACCATGGCCGATGTCGATGTGGCGATGAAGCAGGCCTTCGAAGAGGTGTTCGGCCCGATTGCCGGATAGGCATCGCGCCCGCGCGAGACAGTCACGCGGGCGCGTTTCCCATTACAGATGCGTCGGCGGCACGCGCCCGGCCGGCGGATAGGCCGGCAGAGGCGGCGGCGGCGCGGGCAGTCCGCCGGGCTTCGCCTTGAGCAGGCCCATCAGGTAATCGACGGCAGCCTGAAGCTGGGCATCGTGCCCGGCCATGAGCTGGCCCGGATCGGTTGCCACCTTGATATCCGGATCGACGCCGTGGTTCTCGATCACCCATTGCGAATGGCGGCCATAGAGGCTGTCTTCCGAGACGGTGATGTAGCCGCCGTCGAGAAAGTTCCACTAGCCGCGGATGCCGCGCACCCCGCCCCAACTGCGCGTGCCGATCAGTTTCCCGAGCCCGTATTTGCGGAAATAGAACGGGAAGATGTCGCCATCGGACGCGGAGTAGTGGTTGAGCAGGCAGACCTTCGGCCCATCGATGAGCTCCTGCGGGATCGGCATGCCCGCACTTTCGCGATTGGTGGACATGCCCACCAGAACGCGCCGCAGGCGCTCAAGCACGATCTGGTCGATGAAACCGCCACCATTGAAGCGGTCGTCCATGATCAGGGCCTGCTTGTCGAGCTGTCCGTAGAACTGGCGGATGAACTGATCCATCCCCACGGCGTCCATGTCGGACAGATAGATATAGCCGACCTTGCCGCCCGACGCCTTGTTCACGACTTCGCGGTTGTGATCGATCCACGCCTTCTCGCGCACCGACAATTCATTCTTGAGCGGCTTGACCGTGACCGTGCGGCGCTTGCCGTTGGGGCTGTCGGCGATGGTCAGCGTCACCGGCTCGCCGGCAAGACCCACGAACAGACTGTAGGGATTGGTCGGTGCCTTAAGGCCATCCCCATTCACCGCCAGCAGATAATCGCCCTGATGCACATCGACGCCCGGCTCAGTGAGCGGACTGCGATAGGCCGGGCGCGTATTGTCACCCGGATAGATCCTGGCGAAGTAGTAGCGCCCGGCCTTCGCATTGAGCGCGAAATCGACTCCGAGCAGACCCGTGGGCACCGGCTTGGTCGGATCGGCATCGTCGCCGCCGCCGACATAGGTGTGCGAATTGCCGAGTTCGCCCTGGATCTCGCCGATGAGGTAGTTCAGATCTTCGCGCGATCCGAGCAGCGGCAGGAGTTTCGCGTAGCGGTCATGCACGCCCTGCCAATCGACGCCGTTCATCTTCGGATTGATGAACAGATCGCGATCGAGCCGCCAGGCATTGTTGAACATCTCAGCCCATTCTTCGGTAGGCTCGATGCGCATGGTCATATGCGAGAGGTCGAGCGTATCGGCATCACCGCCTCCGTCGCCGCTCTTGGACGGTTTGGCGTCGATGACCTTGTATGTGTCTTTCGCCTTGTAGAGCAGCTTCTTGCCATCGGCCGACAGGCTGTAGCTGTCGAGACCGGAGACGATCATCGCGTCCTTGCGCTCGGCAAGATCATAGACGTGATAGGAGGTCTTCATCCGCGGCAACGGGCCATCGATCATCGAGGGTGCGCCGACCTCGTAGAAGATCTTGTCGCCACGTGCATCCAGCCCTTCGATATCCGCGGCCGGAACCGGCAGCGGCACGGCCCGGTCCATCAGCCCCGCAAGATCGATCTGGATCGGTGCGCTGGCGCCCGGCTTCCACGGCTTGGCCTTGTCGTCCTCTTTCGCCTTCACCGAGCCTTCATCGGAGCGCGGCGCGAAGGGCGAGGCTTCGTTCTTGCGCAGCGTGGCGATGTAGACGCCATCCATCTCCAACGTCGCGACATTGAACTCGGTCTCGCTGAAAGTCGGTTTCTCGTGGCGCGAGGAGACGAAATAGAGATATTTGCCATTGGGCGAGAACACCGGCGCGTTGTCGTTGGCCAGCGGTCCGGAGACCCGCGTCGCCTTGCCCGAGGCGATGTTGTAGAGCCAGATGCCGCGCTGTTCATTGGCACCGGTCATGCTGTAGGCGAGCCAGCGGCCATCCGGCGAGAAGCTCTGGTCATGGATTTCGTTGATCTTGTCCTGAGCGACGAGCGTTGCATGACCGTCCGAGGCATCGACCAGCCAAAGGCGGTGATTGCCGTCCGACACGGCCAGCCTTTTGCCGCCCGGCGACCAGATCGGCGTGTAGTAGAAGCCGGTCTTGAAATGGGTGAGGATGCGTTCCGGCCCGCCCTCGGCATTGCGGATCGCGATCTCCTGTTCGCCGCCGACATCGGTCGTATAGGCCAGCTGCTTGCCATCCGGCGACCAGGCCGGATGGTCTTCATCGGCATTGCTGGTCTCGGTGAGATCGCGTGTGGCGCCATGCTTGGTCGGCACGGTGAAGAGGTCTCCGCGGGCCGAGAACACGGTGCGCCCGCCATTGGGCGAGAGCGCATAATCGGTCATGCCGGCCGTATCGCTGTCGCGGATCGATTTGCCGGCATCGACGAAACGCGGGCCCGTGCGCATGCCGTCATCCGGCACGGAAACATCGATCATCGCAGTCTTGCCGGACGGCAGGTCCGTCACCCACAGATGGCCACCCTGCTGAAAGACGATGCCGCTGCCGCCGTTCGCGCCGGTGCCCAGGCTCGGGAAGTCGATATCGTAATCGGTGAAGTGGGTGACTTCCGAGAATGCCTTGGTGCTGCGGTCATATGCCCAGATGTTCTCGCGCCGGTTCTTGTCGCGGTCCGACAGGAAATAGATCTTGTCGCCGGACCACATCGGTGCGGTGTCGGTGCCTTTCCAATCGGTGATGCGGGTCAGCTTCTTGGTCTGGAAGTCATAGGTGTAGACATCCTGTGCAAGACCGCCGTCATAGCGTTTCCAGGTGCGAAAATTGCGGAAGATGCGGTTATAGGCGATCGAATGACCGTCCGGGCTGTAGGTCATGAGGCCGCCGCGATCGAGCGGCAGCGGCGTCGGCAGCCCGCCCGCCACCGGCACTTCGAACAGCCGGCCATACCAGCTGTTCCACGCCATGCGGCGCGACAGGAAGACGATATTCTTCGAATCCGGCGTCCAGGTGACGACCATATTGTCGGCGCCCCAGCGCGTGGGCGCCTTGGTGACAACATCGGAGTGGAAGGTCAGCCGGCGCGCCTTGCCGCCGCCGGCCGGGATCACATAGACGTCCTCATTGCCCTGATAGCTGGCCGTGAAGGCGATCCACTTCCCGTCGGGCGAGAAGCGCGGCATGAGATCGTAGCCGGGATCGGCAGTCAGCCGGTGTGCCGTGCCGCCGCTGCGGGAGACCTCCCAGAGATTGCCATGCGCCTCGAAGACGATGGTGTTGCCGTGCAGCGTGGGGAAGCGCATCAGGGTCTGATCCGCCGCCTGCGCACCCTGCCCTCAGGCAGCCACCGTCACCAGCCCCGCGGCCAGCGCACCAAGAATCCGAAATCGCATGTAATCGCCCCTGCATTCTCCAGCGCCGCCATCCTGTGCGGTGCGGCACGCTTGTAAAGTGAAAAGAATTGCAGGCCGCGAGAGTGCCGACGCAATCTTGCGCGCATTCAGCAGGTGGAATGCCAAAAGTTACACGAGCATTTCGTGCCTAGAGCGACGAGCGGCGCTTGAAGCCTTTTTCCTTCGGCGGCTCGGCCTTGTGCATCTCGACATTGGCGACGCGCGACCCCTCTGGCCCGCGCGCGCAGACCGTAAAGAAAGCCTCAATAGCCTTCGTCGAACCTGAGGCCAGCGCTTCGACCGTTCCGTCGGCGCGATTGCGCACCCAGCCATCGAGACCAAGCTTCGTCGCTTCGGCAATCAGGTAGTTGCGATAGCCGACCGCCTGGACTGGCCTTCGATGCGAAAGCGCAAGGATGTGAGGTCTTCGTCGTCACGCATTTGTGTATGCACTCCTTGCTGGCGGCAGGGACGTCAAACTCCCGGTAAACACATTGTCCAGCATTATGGCATGGAGGAAACAACGCTACAAAGGCAGCCGAACCAGCCACTTCACCGCCCAAAGGCGCTGCGCGAATCGGGTTGGGCCACAAGCCCGAGAGGACATTAGGGCCCATTCCGCCCCATCAACGCAGCCATGCATTCAGCGCGCGTTGCCGCACGAGAATGGCCCTCCCTACATACGCTGGGCAGGCTGGTTCAAGCAGGGGACATGATAACAAAAACAACGCTCGCCGCGGGCATCACCGCGGCTATTCTGGGGGCATCACTTTCAACATCGGCATTGGCCGCCACGGCCCCGCAGAACATCATCATATACAAGCCGGCCTTCTTCGCCGCGGCACGGCCGAACACCGCCTATGACATGATCGAGCGGCTGCCCGGCTTTACGTTCAACGACGGCGACAGTGCCCGCGGCTTTGCCGGCACGGGCGGCAATGTGGTGATCGATGGCGAACGGCCCACCGCCAAGACCGACGACCTTCAATCCATTCTCGAACGTATTCCTTCCAATCAGGTCGCACGCATCGAGGTGATCCGCGGCGGCGCCAACGGCATCGACATGCACGGCAAGACCGTGATCGCCAATGTGGTGCGCAAGCACGACGCGTCGAGCAGCCTCGTCGCGCAGGCCAGCGCCAATATGTGGCCGGATGGCGAGGTCGTGCCGCGCGCCAAGATCGATTATACGCGTAATTCCGGCGGCTGGCGCTACGAGGCCTCAATCGAAAGGATCGGCAATTTCGACGATTCGGTCGGCACGGGCACATACCGCGTCATCGACGGCGCCGGCACCGTCACGCACTACAAGGCACATAATGCGGGGATCGGCGAGGGCTGGGCCTTCAACGGCGCCGTGAACATGCCGCTCTTCGGCGGCCGCTTCCGGACAAACCTGACGCTGGAAGACAGCCCGTTCAGTTCCGGCATCTACTACACCCACCCGAACGACAACCAGATCGTCACCGACAAGAGCGGCGACCGGAAGGGCGAGCTCGGCCTGCACTGGAGCGGCGCCGTCGGCGGCGCACATCTGGAAGCCCTGACGCTGCAACGCTTCGGCCATCAGACGCGACTACAATGTCTCGCGCGTTCCGGGGACCGACGAGGCCTTCTCGTCCTCCAGCGATACGGGCGAGACCATCGCCCGCGCGACGCTGACCTATGATTACTCGCCGAAGCTGACCTTCGAGGGCGGCGCGGAAGGCGCATACAATTTCCTCGACGGCAACAGCGGCTACACGCTGAACGGCACCAATGTGCCCCTGCCCTCGGCCAATGCCCGCGTCGAGGAACGCCGCGGCGAAGCCTTCGCCAAGGGCACCTGGAAATTCGCGTCCGATTTCACGCTCGAAGCCGGCGCGCGCTTCGAGTTCTCGACCATCAGCGAGACGGGCGACACCTCCCAGAGCCGCTCCTTCTTCTATCCCAAGCCGCGCGCCGTACTGTCCTGGACGCCGGACAAGGATACGCAGCTGCGCCTGCGCGTCGAGCGCGCCGTCGGGCAGCTCGATTTCACCAATTTCGTCGCCAGCAGCGATCTGTCCGGCGCCGGCGTCAGCGCCGGCAATGCCGATCTCAAGCCCGACCAGCGCATGCAATATGCGCTCTCCTACGAGCGCGACTTCTGGAAGAAGGGCGCCATCGTCGTCACGCTGCTGCACGAGCAGATCACCGATGCGGTCGATTATGTTCCGATCTTCGCGCCCAGCGGCGCCTTCGATGCGCCGGGCAATATCGGCAATGGCCGCAATGACGAAATCAATGTCGAGCTGACTCTACCGCTGGACCGCATCGGCATTGCCGGCGGATTGCTCAAGGCCACGGCCATCTGGCGCGATCAGCGCGGTCACCGATCCGCTGACCGGCCTCACGCGGCGTATCTCCGGCCAACGTCCCGCAGAAGATCACAGATCAACTTCTCGCAGGACATCCAGAGCCTGAAATCGACCTGGGGCTTCTTCTATTTCAACGGCTGGGACGAAAATTACTACCGGCTCAGTTCACTGGTGCACAAGGCTGTGCCGCCGCCCTACATGCAGATCTATTGGGAGTACAAGCCCACATCCGACTGGAGCTTCCGCATCGAGGCGGACAACGTCATTCCGTTCAAATATGTACAGGACCAGAGGTTCTATGCCGGGCCGCGCAACAGCACGGCTCTGATCGAGGCGGACTATCTTCGCCTCCAGTCGCAGCCACGCCTCAAAATTCAGATCCGCAAGACGTTCTGAGGACCGGTCAGGCGAATTCGAGGATCACGTCGTCGAGGGCGAGGCTGTCGCCCTTGGCGGCGTTGATCTTCTTGACCGTGCCGTCGCGTTCGGCGGTCAGCACGTTCTCCATCTTCATCGCCTCGACCACGGCCAGCGTTTCACCGGCCTTGACCTCCTGGCCTTCCTCGACATTGACCGAAACGATCAGGCCCGGCATCGGGCAGAGCAGCAGCTTGGAGGTGTCCGGCGGCAGCTTCTTCGGCATCAGCGCCGCGAAGTCCGCGGCCGCCGGCCGGCGCACCGAAGCGAGCATGCGGATGCCGCCCTGGCTCAGGCGATAGCCGCCGGCAACGCGCGCAATCTGGATCGCGGCCTCGCCTGTCTTTTCGCCGAGATAGAGGATGGGATCGCCCGGGCGACCAGCGCAGCTCGGCCTCATAGGGTTCATCGTCGATGGTGGCGGTGAAGCGTGTCCCGCGCAGAAATGGCATCGCTGACCTCGAGCGTGTCTTCGTCGAGCGTCACCGCATAAGCATGCGCGACGGGCGGACTGCCATTGACCTGACCGGAGATGTGGCCGGCGCGGATCGTGCGGGTGAGCTTGGCGGCGACGGCGGCGGCAGCGAAGCGGCGGCGGTCGGCATCGTCGATCGTGCGGCCATGGAAGCCGTCGGGATATTCCTCGGCAATGAAGCCGGTGGTCAGGCGCCCGTCGCGGAAGCGGCCGTGATGCATGATGGCGGTGAGGAAGGCGATGTTGTGGTTGATGCCTTCGATGCGGAATTCGTCCAGCGCTTCGGCCATGGCATCGATGGCGCCGTCGCGCGTCGGCGCATGGGTGCAGAGCTTGGCGATCATCGGATCGTAGAACATCGAAATCTCGCCGCCTTCATAGACGCCGGTGTCGTTGCGCACCGTGACGTCGCCGTGCTTGCCTTCTTTCGGCGGCTGATAGCGCACCAGGCGGCCAGTCGACGGCAGAAAGCCGCGATAGGGATCTTCGGCATAGATGCGCGCCTCGACGGCCCAGCCATTGAGCTTCACATCGGATTGCTTGAGCGGCAGCTTCTCGCCATTGGCCGAGCGGATCATCAGTTCGACCAGGTCGAGGCCGGTGATGAGTTCGGTGACGGGATGCTCCACCTGCAGACGGGTGTTCATCTCCAGGAAGTAGAAATTCCTGTCCTTGTCGACGATGAATTCGACCGTGCCGGCGCTGTCGTAGCCGACGGCCTTGGCCAGCGCCACGGCCTGCTCGCCCATGGCCTTGCGCGTCTTCTCGTCGAGGAAGGGCGACGGCGCCTCTTCGATCACCTTCTGGTGGCGGCGCTGGATCGAGCATTCGCGCTCGCCCAGATAGATGACGTTGCCGTGCTTGTCGCCGATGACCTGGATTTCGATGTGGCGCGGCTCGGTGACGAACTTCTCCACGAACAGCCGGTCGTCGCCGAAGCTGGCGCGGGCCTCGTTCTGCGAGGACTGGATCGCCTGCACGATCTCGCTTCTCGTCATGGACGATGCGCAGGCCCTTGCCGCCGCCGCCGGCCGAGGCCTTCACCATGACCGGATAGCCGATCTCCTTGGCGATCTTCTTGGCGTGGGCGGCATCCTTGATCTCGCCGACGAAGCCGGGGACCGTCGAGACCCCGGCGGCGACCGCCAGCTTCTTCGATTCGATCTTGTCGCCCATGGCCGCGATGGCCTTGGTGTTGGGGCCGATGAAGGCGACGCCGATCTTGGCCAGCGCCTCGGCAAAGGCCTCGCGTTCGGAGAGGAAGCCATAGCCGGGATGGACGGCCTCGGCGCCGGTGTCCTTGCAGGCCTCGCACGATCTTGTCGACGAGGAGATAGGACTGGGCCGAAGGCGGCGGACCGAGATGGACGGCCTCGTCGGCCATCTCGACATGCAGGGCGTCCTTGTCGGCGTCCGAATAGACGGCGACGGTCTTGATCCCCATGCGGCGGGCGGTCTTGATGACGCGGCAGGCGATCTCGCCGCGATTGGCAATGAGGATTTTCTTGAACACCGGGCCCCTCGGTCTGGAAGGAATATTGCGGAACGCGGCTGGTTTTAGGGGGTCTTGAGCGGCCCCGTAAACTGCCCATAATTGTGGGCAATCGCACCGCGGCGCTGCCTGGGCACACGGCCCGGCTGTTCTTCCGCCACCATATCGAGAATGGCGCCTCCGTCTCCGTCTGCCTGGCCGTCGTTGCCCTGGCGGCAGGGGCGCTGGGCGGGATGGGCGCGGCCGTGTTCGCGGGCATCGGCGCCATGTGCGTCAGCATCGTCGACCAGCCGGGGCCGCTGCCGGGCAAGCTGCGCATTCTCACCGCCGCACTCCTCGGCAGCTCCCTGATTTCCCTGCTGGCGGGGCTGGCCAGTGGGGCGCCAGTGGCCATGGCCGGGGTGGTCACGCTGACCAGCCTGGGCCTGGCGATGGCGACCGCCTTCGGCCGGCCGGCCCTGATGCTGGGGATCACCGGCGTCCTGGCCCTGATCATCGGCATGGCCATTCCGGCGGGCAGCCGCCCCATCGCCCTCCTTCATGCCGGGCTCTTCTTTGCCGGCGGCCTCGGCTATGGGGTGCTGGCCATACTGGCGTCCTGGGGCTTCGACGACCGCAACCGGCGCATGTTCCTGAATGAAGCGCTGCTGTCTTTCGCGGCCTATCTGCGGGCCCGCGCCCAGCTCTACGATCGCACGACGCCGCAGCAAACGGCGCTGGCCGGGGTGATCGAGGCCCATGGCGCGCTGATGGAGCGGATGCAAGCCGCTCGCGACACCATCTTCACGGGCCGCGAAACGCCCAAACGCCGCAAATGGGTCTCAGGCATGCTGGCGCTGCTCGACCTCTACGAGGCCGTGCTCTCCAGCGATGCCGATTGGGAAGCGCTGCGCAAGTCGCCGGACAATGACGCACTCCAGCAGATTTCGTTGCTAAACCGCACCATCGCCGCCGACATCGAGGCGGTGGCGCTGACGCTTGTCTCTCCCGCCGCGGACATGCCGGCCTGTGCCCACGACGAGATGCTCGCCGCGCTGGATGCAACGCTAAGGCGGCTGGACGACGAAGAACACCAGAGCGTGACGGCGGGACTGGTGCCGACGCGCAACAAACTCGCCCGCACGCTTCGCCGCACGCAGCGGCTGGCCGCGGTCCTGGCGCGCGACGCCGAACCAACCAAGCCGCTGAGCCGCAAGGCGCTGTCGGCCTTCGTGCAGCCGCGCCCGCGAACGCTGCGCCCGCATCTGAGCTGACCTCGCCGGTGATGCGCTATGCCATCCGCCTGACGCTGGCGATGCTGGCGGTATGCGTGACGTGCCTTCCCACCTATGTCATGGCGGCTGGATCCTGCTCACCTCGCGCTGATCATGCGCGCGAGCTATGCGTCACGCGCCAGCGCCGCAACGACCGCATCATCGGCACACTGGCCGGCTGCGCCGCGGCGGCCGTGCTGATCCCCATCCTGCCGCAAGATGCCGTGGTGACAATCGTCATCCTCGGCGTCGGGCTGGCCCATGCCTATGGCGCCGTGAACTACAAGGTGACGTCCTTCGCAGCCTCGATGATGGCGCTGCTGCTGCTGCATTTCCTCGAACCGCAAACCTTCTTCGTCACCGACCGGATCATCGACACGCTGGCCGGCGCGGGGCTGTCGATCGTGTTCGCGCGCGTGCTGCCGAGCTGGGAATGGCGCGACGTGCCGCGCCTGATCGACGGGCTCGTGGCAGCCGACCGCGCCTTCGCCGACGCATCGCTGACGCGCGCGCCCGACGACCATGCCTACCGGCTCGCGCGCAAGCGGGCGCTGGACGGCTTCACGGCGCTGGCCACAATCACACGCCGCCTCGCCAGCGAACCACGCGGTCGTCGCCGCGAATTCACCAGCCTCAACGATCTTCTGGCGGCGAATTACCTCTTCGCCTCGGACCTCGCCTCGGTCCATGCGATGCTGCTTGCGCGCGCCGCCGAGATCGACGCACAGGCGGTCGATCCCCTGCTAGGCGAGACGCGCGGGCGCGTGCTGGAAAGCCTGAGCGCGGCCGGCGCCATGCCGCCGCCCGAAACCTTGCGCCGCCGCGGCTGGTTCGAGTTGCGCGGCACCCAGCCGCTGCCGCTGTTGCGCCGCCGGCTGCTGCATATCGAGCATAGCGCCCGGCGGCTGGCGGCACAGGCTGCGCGCGCCCGCCAGGACGGCGGCTAGAAACCGAGCGCCATCCTCACCAGCGCGCCGACGCCGATCGCCAGCGCACCGGCCGCGGCGATGGGCGCGCCATGCCGCCAGCCGCCGACGCCCAGCGCCACACCAGCCTTGGCGACGATATTGCTGCCGCCGGCGATGAGGATCGCCAGCGCGGCCCCTTCCGGCGTCAGCCCCGTGCCCAGCATGCGCGCCACCGACAGCGTGATGGGATCGACATCGGCGAGGCCGGTGACGGCGGCCAGCGGCAGCAATCCGCTCTCGCCGAAGCCACGCAGCAGCAGCTTGGCGGCCAGCATGATCGCGGCCAGCAACAGGCCGAAGCGCAGCACCTCGCCCAGCTCGAACGGGTTGGTGAGCGCGAATTGCGGGGCTTCGGTCGCCTTGGCTGCACGCTCGTTGAGCAACACGCCAATGACGAAGAGCACCAGCACCGCCGCTGCGATGGGCAGCGACCAGCGGCACGAACAGCGCCGGCGCCAACACGGAGGCCACCGCCGTCATGCGCAGCAGCGACACCACCCAGGAGGCGATGATGCCCGGCGCCGTCTGCCGCGCCAGCGCGGGCGTTTTGCGCGCCATCTGCGAATAGGTCAGCGTCACCGTGGTCGAGGACACCAGCCCGCCGACGGCGCCGGCATAGAACAGCCCCTTGCGCGCGCCGGCGATGCGCGTGGCGATGTAGCCGGCATAGGAAATGGCCGCGATCAGGATCGTCATCAGCCACAGCGTGTAGGGATTGAGCGCGTCCCAGGGATCGACCGTGCGGTTGGGCAGGATCGGCAGCAGCACGAAGCTCATCGCCAGCAGCACCAGCGCCGCGCGCAGTTCCGGCCATGTCACGCTTCTTGAGGAATTCGTGCAGCGCCTCGCGCTCGGCCAGCAGCGCGAAGACGGCGACACCGGCCGCGCCGGCCACGCGTCATATTGCCGAGCACCGCATAGAGGCCGAGCGCAAAGGTGGCGAGCCCGGCGATCAGCGTCGGTGACCGAGAGATTGTTCTCGGCCACGCTCTCGCGCCACTGAAAGACGATGAGGCCGATGGCGAAGCCCAGCGCGCCAAGCCCCAGCGCCGACCCGCCGATCAGCGGATAGAGCGCGCCCCAGATGCCGCCCAGACAGCCGATCAGCGCAAAGGTGCGGATGCCGGCAACGCGGCGTTCCGGCGGCGCCCTCGCGCTCGCGCCAGCCGCGCTCGGCGCCGATCAGGAAGCCGATGGCGAGCGCGAGGCCCATACGCTGAAAGAGTTCGACCGTATCCATCGCCCGTCCGCATCCCTAGCCTCACCGCACCGTCCGGAATCAAATGCGGCGGCCGAGCATAGCCCGGCCGCCGCAGTTTGTGCGCCTTGGGGCGACTACGTATGCCTAATTCTTCGCCGCCATCTCCTTGTCGCGGATGGCGCGGAATTCGTTGCCCTTGTACCAGTTCGGCCAGGCATCGCTGTTCGCGAGCTTCGTCGCCGAGCGCGTGATAGAACCTCGAGATCCTGCGATCGGGCCGGAGAGGTCCCAGTTCGCATCGCCACTCATCCGAAGGCTGATGATAGTGGTGCTTGAGATAGTCCTCGCGCACCGCCTCGCCGGCCTTGGTGCCGCCCTTGATCGAGATCGAATCCGCCGCCGGAATCCAGCATCGGCACGCCGACCTTGGCCAGGCTGATGTGGTCGGAGCGATAGAAGCCGCCCTTCTCCGGCTCGGGATCGGGCGTGATGTGGCGGTTCTGCGTCTTCAGCACGGTCGGCCAGCAGGTCTTCGAGCTGCGAGGCGCCATTGCCGACAACCACCATGTCATGCGCCGGGCCTTCGGGCAGGTTGGCATCGAGATTGATGCCGCCGACGATATGGTTCAGCGGCCAGATCGGATGCTCGGCGAAATATTGCGAACCGAGCAGCCCCTGCTCTTCCAGCGTCCAGGCGATGATGGCGATCGAACGCTGCGGCGGGCTTGTGGCCGCGAACTTCTCGCCGATCTCGAGGATCGAGGAGACGCCCATGCCGTTGTCGACGGCGCCGTTGTAGATCTTGTCCGGCCCGGCGACATCCGGCTTCACGCCCAGATGATCCCAATGGGCGGTGTAGAGGATGTAGTCGTCCGGATGCTTGGAGCCCGGCACCACGCCGACGACGTTGCGCGTCTTCATGTGCTCGATGCGTGGAGGTGAGCTCGGCGCTCATGGTCTCGCCGGTCATCGGCACAGGCTTGAAGCCCGGCTTGTCGGCTGCATCCTTCAGCTTCCAGTAGTCGAGGCCGGCATCCTTGAACAGCTCGATCGCCGTCTCATGCGTGATCCAGCCCTGCACCGGGATCATGTCCATGTTCTTGTTCTTCGCATCCAGCCAGCCCTTCTTGCCGGAATTGGAATTGCGAACCACCTGCCAGCCATAGGCGGCCGGCGCGGTTTCGTGGACGATGATGGCGGCGGCGGCACCCTGGCGGGCGGCTTCCTCATATTTGTAGGACCAGCGACCATAATAGGTCATGGCCTTGCCCTTGAAGAACTTCGGATCGCCGTTCACGAAGCCCGGATCGTTGACGAGGATGACGACCGTCTTCCCCTTCACATCGATGCCGGCATAGTCGTTCCAGTGATATTCCGGCGCGACGACGCCATAGCCGACGAAGACGAGCTGCGAATCCTTCACCGAGACGTGGCGTGCTCTTGAACTGCGGCGTCCAGTAGACGTCCTCATCGGGGAATTTCGGATCGATCGTGCCCTTGGCCGTCTTGAAGACGAGGCTCGATTTCGAGGCATCCAGCGTGATGTTCACGGCCGGCACGGTCTGGAAGTAGGAGCCGTGATTGCCCGGCTTGAGGCCGATGCGCTTCATCTCGTCGGCGATCCATTGCGAGGCGGCCCTGCCGGCCCTGGTGCCGGGCCCGCGGCCCTCGAAGGCATCGTGCGGAGATCGCCTTGTCGCGCGTCGAGACAGATCATGCGCGTTGATGTCGGGCGTGGTCGTGGGATGGCCGGGATAGGGGCCGGCCAGAGCCGGCAGCGCAGCAAGGCAAAGCCCGGCGGCGAGCAGGAAAGTGCGTGTACGGATCATATGGAAGATGCCCCTTCGTGAACCAGATATGACGGCATCGTAATGACTTGATGCTTGCGGTGCAAGCCGCCGCGTGCACCATGTGGCACATCACATTTCCGGGAGCAGCGCCATGCCGCAATTTTATACCAGCCCCGAAGCCAAGCCCGCCCGCCTGCCCTTCAGCCAGGCCGTGCGGGTGGGCGATGTGCTCTATCTCTCCGGCCAGATCGGCAATCTGCCGGGCAAGATGGAACTGGCGCCCGGCGGCATGGAAGGCCAGACCCGGCAAATGATGGAGAATATCGGCGCCGTGCTGAAGGCGAACGGGCTCAGCTTCGACGACGTCTTCAAATGCCTGGTGATGATGGCGCGACATGAGCCAGTGGGGCGACTTCAACAAGGTCTATGTCCAGTCCTTCAAGCCGGACCGCCTGCCCGCCCGCTCGGCCTTCGGCGCCAACGGGCTGGCGCTGGGCGCGGCGGTCGAGATGGAATGCATGGCCATATCGGCGGACGGTGATCACGTTGCCCTGCCCGCCTTTGCCAAAGCCTCGGCGCGGGCGGGGTTGGGATCGTTGAGGACGACGGCCATGACGCCCGTGGCGCGGGCGGCGAGCTTGCCGTTCAGCAGGATGAAACTCACATCGATATGGATGTGCGAGCGGCTGCGATTGACGATGCAGCCTTCGATCTTGAGCGGTCCTTCGGCGACCGGGCGGAAATAGGAGATCTGCAGATCGGAGGTGCGCATGGATTCCGCATCGCTCAACACCGTCATCGCCGTGAAGGTCAGCATCTGGTCGGCAAGGCAGGTGAGATAGCCGCCATAGAGAATGCCGCCGGGATTGAGGAACACCTCCTCCAGCGGCCATTCCTTCAGCACGGTGCCCGGCTCCCAGCGCGTGAGCGTGCCCATCTTGAGATAGTCGGTGACGGGCGGAAGCGTTGCATTGCCGGCCACGAGTGCGTCGAGCCGGTCGGTCCAATGTGTCATGCTGTTCCCCTCCCTTTGGGCTCACCCGCTGGCGCGGCGGGCGCGCCACTCCTCGCGGGTCTGGCCGTAGATGTCGGCCTTGATGTCTTCGAAGCGGCGGCGGCAGGTATTCGCTGCGCAAGAGCCGCGAGCCCAGCCGTTTCGCGACAGCGATGGACGGCGCATTGGCGGGGTCGATGCTGTGGATCACCTCGGTCCAGCCAAGCGCGTCGAAGGCCCAGTCGATGGCGGCGGTGGCAGCTTCGACGGCATAGCCCTTGCCCCACGCCGCGCGCACAAGACCCCAGCCGACTTCGGTGCCGGGCCAGCCTTCCGGCATCCACGGACCGATGCGGCCGATCCAGTCGCCACGCTCTTTCTCGATCACCGAGAACAGCGAAAAGCCGCGCAGCGGCCAATGGCCCGTCATCATCGCCATGGTGCGCCAGGCGACGGGCCGGGACATGGCACCGCCGATGAAGCGCGCAACCTCTTCATCGGCCATCATCGCGGCCCAGCCGTCGAAATCTTCCGCCTGCGGTGGACGCAAGATCAGGCGCGGCGTTTCCAGCGTGGGACCGAGGACGGGGAGAGAGACGGACATCGAACGAGTCTCGTTGGGGGCCGCAGCGAGTGTAGGACCAATTGCGGCCAAATCACGCCGCAGCGCCTACCCCCACCCCTCCAAAAAAAATCCCGAACAATTATGTTGCGGAATTGAACCCGCGATTTTCGCGTATTGCGGATCGTTCGATGCTGATTCAGTTTTTCAAATTCAATTGCACAAACCTCTCCTGTTGCCAGCCACGCCGGATTTGCGCGGCAGCGGGTTGTTCCACCTCGCGATATGGGGAGCGCGCAACAGGCTGACAACGGGGATAAGGAAATAACTGTGAGATGTGATGTGATGGATGGGCGACACCACTCCCCCTCACCGTCATGGCCGTCCTTGAGGCCGCCATCCATCGGCGAGCGTCTGCGAGCCATGACTCTTTCGCCCGCAGACGCGGGCGAGATGGGTGGCCGGGTCAAGCCCGGCCATGACGGACGGGGGCCTACAACGGAATGTTGTCGTGCTTCTTCCAGATTTGCGGGACCTGCTTGTTCCTGAGCATGCGGAGGCCGCGGGCGATGCGCCAGCGGGTGCCGTCGGGGCTTGATGACCTCGTCGATATAGCCGCGTGAGGCCGCGACGAAGGGATTGAGGAAGCGCGTCCTCATATTCCTTGGTGCGCGCGGCGATCTTTTCGGGATCGCCCGCATCCTGGCGGAAGATGATCTCCACCGCGCCCTTGGCGCCCATCACCGCGATCTGCGCGCGTCGGCCAGGCATAATTGATGTCGGCGCGGATGTGCTTGGAGGCCATCACGTCATAGGCGCCGCCATAGGCCTTGCGCGTGATGACGGTGATCTTGGGCACGGTGGCCTCGGTGATAGGCGAAGAGCAGCTTGGCGCCGTGCTTGATGATGCCGCCATATTCCTGCGCGGTGCCCGGCAGAAAGCCCGGCACGTCGACGAAGGTCACGATCGGAATGTTGAAGCAGTCGCAGAAGCGCACGAAGCGCGCGGCCTTGCGGCTGGCATCGCTGTCGAGCACGCCGGCCAGCACCATGGGCTGGTTGGCGACGAAGCCCACCGTCGCGCCTTCGATGCGGCCGAAGCCGGTGATGATGTTCCTGGCGAAGTTCTCGCCGATCTCGAAGAAGTCGCCCTCGTCGGCGATCTTCGAAATCAGTTCCTTCATGTCATAGGGCTTGTTCGGATTTTCCGGCACCAGCGTGTCGAGGCTGGGTTCCTCGCGCTTGGGATCGTCGCTCGGTCGGCCACGCCGGCGGCTTCTCGCGATTGTTGAGCGGCAGGAAATCGTAAAGCCGGCGCATCTCCTCGAGCGCAGATGACATCGTTCTCATAGGCGCCGTCGGCGACGGAGGATTTGGTCGTGTGCACCTGGGCGCCGCCAAGCTCCTCGGCCGTGACCATCTTCTTGGTCACCGTCTTCACCACATCGGGGCCGGTGATGAACATGTAGGAGGTGTCGCGCACCATGAAGATGAAATCGGTCATGGCCGGCGAATAGACGTCGCCGCCCGCGCACGGGCCCATGATGACGGAGACCTGCGGCACCACGCCGGAGGCCAGCACGTTGCGCTTGAAGACTTCGCCATAGCCGCCGAGCGAGCCCACGCCTTCCTGGATGCGGGCGCCGCCGGCATCGAGCAGGCCGATCACCGGCGCGCCGTTCTGCATCGCCATGTCCTGGATCTTGCAGATCTTCTGGGCGTGGGTTTCGCGAGAGCGAGCCGCCGAACACCGTGAAGTCCTTGGCATAGACATAGACCATGCGGCCATTGATCGTGCCCCAGCCGGTGACCACGCCGTCGCCCGGGATGCGGTTCTTCTCGGCGCCGAAATCGGTGTTGCGGTGCTCGACGAACATGTCGAACTCCTCGAAGGAGTCCGGGTCGAGCAGCAGTTCGATGACGCTCGCGGGCGGTCAGCTTGCCGCGGGCATGCTGGGCGTCGATGCGCTTCTGACCGCCGCCCAGCCGCGCGCGCTCACGGCGCTCTTCAAGTTCGGCGAGGATGTGCTTCATGGGAATTTCGTCCGTGCTGCGGGAAAATGCGGAGAATCGGGCCGGAGAGTGTGGGCAGCGGGGGCCGGGGTCAAGCCGCGATCGAACCGCTCTAGCGCTTCGGACCAGCCGCAGAAACCGCTCGATCGCCGCCAGTTCGGCCTGGAGCCGGTCGAGGCGGGCCTGGGCCTCGGCGTCCTCGCCCCATTGCTCGGCCTGAAAGGCCTCGTCCAGCGTCGCGAGGCGGAAGGCCTCGCCGGCGTCGAGCCGGCCCTCGACCAGCGCCAGCGCCCAGCACCAGCGAGCCCAGCACCGATGCCGGCGGCGGAAAGCCCGGTGAGCGCGAAATCGTCATGGGCCCAGACCGCCTGTTCGAGCGCCATCAGCGCCTCGGCCGGCTGCTCGACGAACTGATGCCCTGGCCGTGGCGAGCCGCGCGCCGTGGCGTTGTCTCCAGCCAGTCGAGCAGCGGGTCCCAATGCTTCGGCCTGGCGGGCGACCAGCGTCTGCGGATATTCGGCGCGGTAGCAGAGCAGATCCGACTTGCCGAGCGCCAGCGTCTGTTCGGCCACCGGCCCGCGATTGACCGGCACGCGCTCGATCGCGCGTGTTGACGAGGCGCGTCAGCGGCATGGTGTCGGGATCGATCTCGTCGCCCTGCCCGCGCCATTCGTCGGCGATCGCCTCGGCCAGTTCGCGGCTCGGCAGCGCATAGGCCGAGCGCGAGGGCGTTTTCAGCGGCCGGCCATCGAGCAACACCGCAAAGCCGCCGTCATCGCTCGGCGATCGAGACATCCTTGTAGAAACGTCTTGATTCTTCGTCTGTGCCATGCAACGCCTGGATTTCTTGTCCGAATTCTTCTTCGACCTGTTCGCATTCTTCGCAGCGTTGCTTGCCGGCGCGCAGCTTGTCCGGCATGCCGTCATGAGGCCCGAGCTCGGGGACCGGGATGATCGGCCCAATAGAGCGTTCGCCGATCTTCCCTGTTGTGCTTGGGATGGAGCGGATACCAGAACTGGTTGCGGCGCGCGGCTGGCCTCGCCGCCGACGATCAGCATGCGCATCCTCATCCGGAATTGTTGAGGATGACATGGGTGATGCCGCGTGCCGCCTTCCCAGCCGATGAAATCGCCCGGGCCCATGGGCGTGATGTGGCCGTCGTTCCAGGCGTCGACCTGGCCGGAGACGACATAGACGAATTCCTCCTCGTCGCGCTCGGCATGCGGCCAGCGAGGTGCGCCGGCCCGGCTTCAGCACCTCGAGTGCGACGCCGATGCGCGACAAGCCGCGCACGGCGCGTGAAATGCGCGTCGATGCCGTGCTGTTCGTCGCTGTCCGGGATAGGTGCCCGGCTTCTTGCTCGAGGATGTCGCGCCAATGGGTGACGAAGTCCGGCCGCTTGCGCCTGGCCGAGCCCTTGGGCGGCGGGGCGCCGCGGCGTGTCATCGGTGAGCCCGTCATGCGGGCCGAGCTTGCGCCTGGGCGCATCGGTCCACAGCTTGCCCATCGCGCGCGAGATTTTCGGCGGCCGCGGGATCGACCGGATGGCCGAAGCGCGAGGCCATGTGCATGCCCTCGCCGAAGAAGAACAGGCGCACATCCTTGTTCGTGTTGTTGAGGATGCGAATGGGCGATGCCGGTGCGCGCGGCGAGGCAGACGCCATCGCCCTCGGTCAGGCGATAGAGATGACCGTCGAGCCACAGATCGGGCGTGCCTTCGAGCACGAAGACAGAAGCAATCCTCGTCGCGGCTGGCGATGGGCGGATGGGAGCGCACGCCCGGCGGCAGGCGCATATGGGCCACGCGCAGATGCGACAGGTTCGTCGCGGCCGCGAATTCGGCGACATAGCCGAAGGGCTCGTCCATGATCGGCGGGCGGACCTGCTCGGCGGGTTCGAGCTCCTGCCAGTGACGGATGAAATCGGGCCGGGTCATTTTTCTTCTTCCGCTTCAGGGCGGCAAAGGGATCGCTCGTATCCTCCGGATCGAAGCCGAGCAGTTCCCACGTCTTCAGCATATGCGGCGGCAGCGGCGCCGTCACCTTGAGGCGGCCGCCATCGGGATGGGCGATGTCGATGGAGCGGGCGTGCAGATGGAGGCGGTTCTCGATTTCGCCCAGGCCCTCGGCCGCTTCCCCGCCATATTTGAAGTCGCCGATGATGGGCGTCTTGATGGCGGCCAGATGGACGCGGATCTGGTGGGTGCGGCCCGTCACCGGGCTGGCGGCGACCCAGCCATATTTCTGGCCGGCCTGCCCCATCACGGCATAATCGGTGACGGCATGCTTGGCGTCTTCGTCATGGCGCTCGGCCGGAACCATGCGCTCATCGCGTGCCGCGGGGGCCGTGGCCGCTCTCCTTGGCCAGCGCCAGCTTGATCGTGCCCTGATGCGGGCGCGGCACGCCCTTGGTCAGCGCCCAATAGACCTTGGAGGCATCGCGGCGGCGCAGGCTCTCGGCCAGCGCGGCGGCGGCCGGAACCGTGCGCGCGATCACCAGCACGCCCGACGTGTCGCGGTCGAGGCGGTGGACGAGACGCGGGCGCTGCTTCTTGCCGAAGGCGAGCGCATCCAGCATGCCGTCGATATGGCGGGTCAGGCCGGAGCCGCCCTGGGTCGCCAGCCCGCTCGGCTTGTTGAGCACGATGACCGAGGAATCCTTATGAATCACAAGGGACTGGATGAAGTCCTTGTCGTGATTCGCGAAGCTCGGCGGCGTTGCCGCTGTTCCGGCGGCGGCGCATTCGTGACCTGCGGCGGCAGGCGCAGCATCTGGCCGGCGGCGATGCGATCCGACGCCTTGGCGCGCTTGCCGTCCAGCCGCACCTCGCCCTTGCGCAGCAGCTTCTCGAGCTGGATGTGGGAGACGCCCGGATAATGCCGCTTGAACCAGCGGTCGAGGCGCGCGCCATCATCGTCCTTGTCCACCGGACGGGTGACGACGCCTTTGGCGGCCGGGCTGTGTTCTGCGCTCACTTGTGTTCCGTACTCAATTGACCATCCTCATGGGAGTCGCCTAGCTTGGCAGCGATGGGGATGGGGTTCCCCCGAAACCGCCCGCCTCCGCCTTCTTCGCGGTGGCATGGCTGATGACTCCTGCCGGGTGAACATGGTGCGGGCGGCGCGCTTGCGCAACCGCCCTCTGAGCGCGTTTGGGCTGATATCGGGCCCGCGGCGGGGAGTTAAATGGGACTGCAGCTATATCTTTTCGTCGCGCTGGGCGGGGCGCTGGGCAGCATGGGGCGCTATGCCGTCTCGGGCCTGGTGGCGACCGGCTTCGGCGAGACCTTTCCCTGGGGCACGCTGGTCGTGAATGTGGTGGGCTCCTTCATCATCGGCTTCTTCGCCACGCTGACCTCGCCGGACGGGCGGCTGTTCGTGGGCGGCACGACGCGGCAATTCGTGATGACCGGCTTTTGCGGCGGCTTCACCACCTTCTCATCCTTCAGCCTCAACACGCTGAATCTGCTCAATGATGGCGAGTACCTCTATGCCGGCGGCAACATTCTGGGCTCGGTGACGCTGTGCATGATCTCGGTGTGGCTGGGGTCGATGTCGGCCGCCGCCCTCAACCAGCTCAAAGGAGCCTGACCCATGCAGATCCCCAAAGACGCGATGCTGCTGCGCATCTTCCTGGGCGAGAGCGACCGCCACGAACACAAGCCGCTCTATGAGGCCATCGTGCTCAAGGCGCGCGAGGCGGGGCTGGCCGGCGCCACCGTGCTGCGCGGGCCGATGGGCTTCGGCCATTCGAGCCATCTGCACACCAACAAGATCCTGCGCCTCAGCGAAGACCTGCCGCTCATCATCGAGATCGTCGACAGCGAAGAGAAGATCAACGGCTTCCTGCCCGCGCTCGACGCGATGATGGGCTCGGGGCTGGTGACGCTCGAAAAGGTCAAGGTGCTGCGCTACGGCAACGGCGAATAGCTGAGGCCGGCCATGCGGCTGGGCGATACCAGCTTCTTCAACCTGTTCGCGCTGGTGGCCGCCGGCACCAATCCCGACCGCACGCGCGATGCCTGGGACGTCGATCATGTGCACTGGACCCGCGAGCGCACGAGCCATCGCGGGCCGGCCTACAGCTTCCAGATCGAGTTGCACACGCTGGCCCATGACGGCCGCCGCGGCTGGACGCTTCTGATGGGGCACGAAACCTGGTGGGCGGCCGGAAAGACCGACGCCTTCCGCAATGGCCGCTGGGTGCATCTGTCGAAGGGCGCGCGGGTCGATGTGCTGAAATGGTTCGCGAAGCGCGAGGCGGAGGTCGAGGGTTAGCCCTAACCCAGAATTGCAGATATGGCGGCGCGCAGTGCTTCTCGGTCCACCTTCCCGAGCACGCCAAGTTTGCGGAGAATAAGCGAACGCTCGATCGTCGCGAAGATTGGCTTGATCGCGGACGGCTTTAGCAAACCGGCGTCTTGCCACGCCTCGACCCAGACCTCCCCAGATTCGGCGGCAGGACGAAGCTGGCTCGTGACGGCCATCACCACGATGTCGGGCTTGGATTGATTATAAGCGCGGCGGCTAACGACTGCGGCGGGGCGTTTCTTCGAGGCGGTCTGGTCCGTGAACGGGAATGGCACCAGAACGATGTCCCCGAAATCAAAGGGCATCGTAGACGTCGTCTTCCGGATTGTTCCACACACACGCGAAGGCCGCTGCGCTGGCTTCGGCAGCAGCCCGCGCATCGGCCGCCTGTTCCTGGCGACGGCGAATGAAGTCGACGAATTTCTCGACTTCGATCACCTGCTCCGCAGGCAGGGCTTCGATTTTCTCAATCAAGGATTGGCGGTTTTCCTGCACGCAGGAGCCTCCCGGTTGCATCTTGGGCATTTTCCCGCCGAACAGGGCCAGCGTCAACAGTGCCAATTGCCGGTCACTCCGCGCTCCGCTTGGCCCGGAGCTTGGCCCAGTAGTCCAGCCGCTTGGCGATTTCGCGTTCGAATCCGGTTTCCTTCGGGCTGTAATAGCGTTCGCGCGGCATGTCGTCGGGGAAATAATTCTGGCCGGAGAAGCCGCCTTCGGCTTCGTGATCGTATTGGTAGCCGGCACCGTAGCCGAGATTCTTCATCATCTTGGTCGGCGCGTTGAGGATGTGCGCGGGCGGCATCAGCGAGCCATGCGTTTCGGCGGAGCGCTTGGCCGCGCCCATCGCCTTGTAGACCGCATTCGATTTCGGCGCGGAGGCCAGATAGAGCACGCATTGGACGAGCGCGATCTCGCCCTCCGGACTGCCCAGAAAGTCATAGACATCCTTCGCCGCCAGCGCCTGCACCACGGCCTGCGGATCGGCCAGACCGATATCCTCCACCGCCGCGCGCACCAGACGGCGGGCGATGAAGAGCGGCTGCTCGCCGCCGGCCAGCATGCGCGCCATCCAGTAGAGCGCGGCATCGGGATCTGAGCCGCGGATGGATTTGTGCAACGCGGAGATGAGGTTGTAGTGCTCTTCTCGACTCTTGTCGTAGAGCGGCATGCGGCGCTGCACGGCCTTGGTCAGCTCGGCGGAATCGAGCGGCTTGACGGTTTTGAGCGCCGCCAGTTCCTCGGCGAGGTTGAGCAGGTAGCGCCCGTCGCCATCGGCCATGGCGCGCAGGCTTTCGCGCGCCTCATCCGTCAGCGGCAGCTTTTCGCCGTAATGGGCCTCGGCGCGCTGGAGCAGGGTTTCGAGCGCGGCATCGTCCAGCCGGCGCAGCACCAGCACCTGCATGCGCGAGAGCAGCGCGCCGTTGAGCTCGAAGGACGGGTTCTCGGTTGTGGCGCCGACCAGAACCATGGTGCCGTCCTCGACCACGGGCAGGAAGCTGTCCTGCTGGCTGCGGTTGAAGCGGTGAATTTCGTCGACGAAGAGCAGCGTGCCCTGCCCGATCTTGCGGCGCTGGCGCGCGGCCTCGAACGCCTTCTTCAGATCGGCAACGCCCGAGAACACGGCCGAGAGCTGATCGAAATGCAGATTGAAGGCGCTCGACAGCAGCCGCGCCGTGGTCGTCTTGCCGGTGCCGGGCGGGCCCCAGAAGATCACCGAATGCGGCCGGTTCAGCGCCACCATGCGCCCGATCGGCCCTTCCGGCCCGATCAGGTGGTCCTGGCCGACGACCTCGGCAAGCGTCTTGGGCCGCAGCCGGTCGGCCAGCGGCCGCGGCGCCGTATCCTCAAGTCCACCTGCCTCGAACAGATCGCTCATGCAGGCAGTCTAGCGCGCCGCCATCAGTTCCGCACGGTCAGCGTCATGGTCTGGCCGTCGCGCTTGACGACCAGCTGCCAGCCGCCCTGCTCGCCCGCGGATTTGAGCGCGCGCGTGAGCTGGCGGACATCGCGGATGTCCTCGCCATTGACCGATTGGACGATGTCGCCAGTCTGGAAGCCCTGCTGCGCGGCATAGCTGCTGCCGGGCGAGACGATCACGACGCCCTTGGCCATCAGGTTCATCTGCAGATCGGTGGCGACGGCCGGCGACAGGTTTTCGACCTTGGCGCCGGTCAGCGGGTTCTGGCCGGTGATGGTCGTGGTATCGCGCGGCGGCGTTTCCGGCGGCAGGTCCAGCTTCACCGCCACATCATGTTCGTGATTGTTCGAGAACACTTTCACAGTCGGGCGGTCGCCGGCCTTGTGGGTGGCCACGCGATAGTTCAGGGCCTGCATGTTGTCGACGCTGATGCCGTCCATCGCCATCACGACATCGCCGGTCTTGAGGCCGGCCTTCGCCGCCGGGCCGCCAGGATAGACATTCTTGAGCAGCACGCCCTGCGGTGCGGCCATGCCCAGCGAGTTCGCGATATCGGCGGTGACGGTCTGCCCCTCGGCGCCGAACCAGGGCAGCTTGACGCCGCCGCCCAGCGCACCTTCGACGATGCGCTTGGCGAGGTTGGCCGGAATGGCGAAGCCGATGCCGATGGATTCGCCGGTGCGCGAGAAGATCGCCGTGTTGATGCCGGCGAGCTTGCCGTCCGTCGTGATCAGCGCGCCGCCCGAATTGCCCGGATTGATCGCGGCATCGGTCTGGATGAAGAAGCGATAATTGCCATCGGAGACATTGCTGCGGGCGAGCGCGGAGACGATGCCCATGGTCGTGGTCTGGCCGACGCCGAAGGGATCGCCGATGGCCAGCACGAGATCGCCGACCTCGAGCTTGTCGCTATTGCCGAATTCGACCGTCGGCAGCTTCTCGCCCTTGGTGTCGATCTTGAGCACGGCCAGATCGGTGCGCTTGTCGGCGAAGATGACCTTGGCCTTGAACTCGCGCCGGTCGGACAGCGCGACGACGATATTCTGCGCGCCGTCGATGACATGATTGTTGGTGAGGATGATGCCGTTGGAACGCACGATCACGCCCGAGCCCAGCGATTGCTGCACGCGCTTGCGGAATTGCGGCGACATGCCGAAGAATTGCTGGAACAGCGGATTGGCGAACATCGGATTGACGCGCTGGCGCACGACCGTGCGCGCATAGACATTCACCACCGCCGGCGCCACGCGCTTGACCACGGAGGCGAAGGAGAGCTGCACCTCGGCCATCGAATGCGGCACCACCCTTTCGGCCTGGGCGGCGGAGAGCGGGATCAACGCGCAGCGCGGCCGCCAGGACCGCATGAACAGGGCTTCAATCTCATGGCCATCATTCCCTTCAACGCAAAAGGGCGACCCTTGCGAGCCGCCCCATGACTGTCACACCGACCATACCGGTGCGCGCTTACTCTTCGCCCTCGTCCGCCATCACCGGACCGGAGTCCAGGCCCTTGGCGTCGACATCGCGATCGACGAATTCGATATAGGCCATCGCCGCATTGTCGCCATGGCGGAAGCCCGCCTTGAGCACGCGGGTATAGCCGCCGGGACGGCCGGCATAGCGCGGGCCCAGCACGTCGAACAGCTTGCGCACCTGATCGGCGTCGCGAACCGTGGCCAGCGCCTGACGGCGGGCATGCAGATCGGCACCGCCGCGACGCGACAGCGTCACCAGCTTCTCCACCACCGGGCGAAGCTCCTTCGCCTTGGGCAGGGTGGTCTTGATCTGCTCGTGCTTGATCAGCGCCGCCGCCATGTTGGCGAACATGGCGGTGCGGTGCGAGGACGTCTTGTTGAGCTTACGGCCCTGATTGCGATGGCGCATGGCACTCTACTTTCGAATTAAAGATCAGTACTGGTCTTCGTACCGCTTGGCGAGATCTTCGATGTTCTCCGGCGGCCAGCCCGGCACTTCCATGCCGAGATGCAGGCCCATTTCGGCGAGCACCGCCTTGATCTCGTTCAGCGACTTGCGGCCGAAATTCGGTGTACGGAGCATTTCGGCTTCGGTCTTCTGAATCAGATCGCCGATATAGACGATGTTGTCGTTCTTCAGGCAGTTGGCCGAGCGCACCGACAGTTCCAGCTCGTCGACCTTCTTGAGCAGAACCGGGTTGAAGGCCAGCTCCGGCTTGGTCTCTTCGGCGACGCGCTCGCGCGGCTCTTCGAAGTTGATGAAGACCTGAAGCTGGTCCTGCAGGATGCGCGCGGCATAGGCCACGGCATTGTCCGGCGTGACCGCGCCGTTGGTCTCGACGTTCAGCGTCAGCTTGTCATAGTCGAGGATCTGGCCCTCGCGGGTGTTCTCGACCTTGTAGGAGACCTTCTTCACCGGCGAGAACAGCGAATCGACCGGGATCAGGCCGATCGGCGCGTCTTCGGGACGGTTGCGGTCGGCCGGGACATAGCCCTTGCCGGTGGCGACGGTCAGCTCCATGCGGAACTCGACCTTCTCGTCCAGCGTGCAGATCACGAGCTCGGGGTTCAGCACTTCGACATCGGACGTAGCCGCGATGTCGCCCGCCGTCACTTCGCCCGGGCCGACCTTGCGCAGGGAAAGGCGCTTGGGCCCTTCGGCATGCATGCGCAGCGCGATCTGCTTCACATTGAGCACGATGTCGGTGACGTCTTCGCGCACACCGGCGATCGAGGAAAATTCATGCAGCACGCCCTCGATGTGGATCGAGGTCACGGCCGCGCCCTGCAGCGAGGACAACAGCACGCGGCGCAGCGCATTGCCGAGCGTCAGGCCGAAGCCGCGCTCCAGCGGCTCGGCGACGATGGTCGCCTGCCGGCCGACTTCGACGCCGGCTTCAACCCGCAGCTTCTGCGGCTTGATCAATTCCTGCCAGTTCTTCTGAAACATTTTTGCCTCATCGTATCCCGGGCGTGTCGGACCACGTCCTATACGTTCGATGGGTAGCTACGTCCGAATAGATCAGTATACGTCCTTTACACGCGCCGACGCTTCGGCGGACGGCAGCCATTGTGCGGGATCGGCGTGACATCGCGGATCGAGGTCACCGTCAGTCCCACGGACTGCAGCGCGCGCAGCGCCAATTCACGTCCCGAACCCGGGCCGGAGACTTCCACTTCCAGCGTGCGCATGCCGTGCTCGACGGCCTTCTTGCCCGCATCTTCGGCGGCCATCTGGGCGGCATAGGGCGTCGATTTGCGCGAGCCCTTGAAGCCCATCATGCCGGACGACGACCACGAGATCGCATTGCCCGCCGTGTCGGTGATGGTGACGATCGTGTTGTTGAAGGTCGCGGCGACATGCGCCACGCCAACAGCGATATTCTTCTTCTCTTTTTTGCGCACGCGTGCGGCGCCGGAGGCCTTCGCCATATCTGTTCGACCTTACTTCGTGACTTTTTTCTTGCCCGCGATGGCCTTTGCAGGGCCCTTCCGCGTGCGCGCGTTCGTATGGGTGCGCTGACCGCGGACCGGCAGGCCCTTGCGGTGGCGCAGGCCCCGATAGCAGCCAAGATCCATCAGCCGCTTGATGTTCATCGCGACTTCGCGCCTGAGATCGCCTTCGACGAGATAGTCGCGGTCGATCGTCTCGCGAATCTGGATCACCTCGGCGTCCGTCAGGTCATGGACCCGACGATCGGCGGTGATGCCGACCTTCTCGCAAATCTCACGGGCCTTGGTTTCCCCAATTCCATGGATGTAGCGCAAGCCGATCTCGACGCGCTTCTGGGTTGGAATATTCACGCCGGCGATGCGCGCCACGACGATCTCCTCTGGTCCGTTAGACTGCTGAAACTGTTACGCTTTTCGGAACTCCCCATCCCGGCCGAACCAACCCGTGGCCCGCATCGCGATGCGGGAGACTCAAAGGCTGGAAAAGGACAGAATGGATGTCCGCAAGGGCGCGGATTATAGAAATCGCCGCACCCCAGTCAACACCTGTTAAGCTCTGTTTTTTCAGGGCGTTTTCCGCACCCTGCCCGCCACCGTGCGGGATAAAATTCCTATACGCTCGTCCGATCGAGTTCCGCGGCGATGGCCCTGGTCACCGCCTCGATGGGGGCCATGCCATCCACGGTCACGACCTTGCCCTGGCCCTGGTAGAAGGCCAGCAGCGGGGCCGTGTTCTTGTAATAGACCGCCAGGCGGTTCTTGAGGGTTTCGGGCGTGTCGTCGGCCCTCGGCTTGCCACCGGCGGCGAGGGTCTCCTTGACCCGCTGCTCGGCCCGGCCGACCAGCACCGCATCGTCCACCTTGAGCTCGATCACGCGATCGATCGTCTTGCCCCGCTTGGCCAGCATGGCGTCCAGCGCCTCGGCCTGGGGGATCGTCCGGGGGAAGCCGTCGAACACCGCCCCGCCGGCGCAATCCGGCTGGTCGTAGCGCTCGGCGATGATGCCGACGACCACCTCATCCGGCACCAGATCGCCCGAATCCATGATGGACTTGCATCTCTTGCCCAGCTCGGTGCCGGCGGCGATGGCCGCGCGCAGCATGTCGCCGGTCGAAAGCTGCGGGAGCCCACGACTGCTCCTGCAGGATCTTGGCCTGGGTGCCCTTGCCGGCACCCGGTGGCCCGAAAAGAATCAGATTCACCGCCTGTTCGCTCCCCGAAGCCGGGACTTCTTGATGAGCCCCTCATATTGCTGCGCGACCAGATGGCTCTGGATCTGCGCCACCGTATCCATCGTGACACTGACCACGATCAGAATCGAGGTGCCGCCGAGATAGAACGGAATCGAATAGGTGTAGATCAGCCATTCGGGCAACAGGCAGACAATGGCCAGATAGAGCGCGCCCACGACCGTGATCCGGGTCAGCACATAGTCGATGTACTCGGCCGTCTTCTTGCCGGGGCGAATGCCCGGAACGAAGCCGCCATACTTCTTCAGATTGTCGGCCGTCTCTTCCGGGTTGAAGACGATCGAGGTGTAGAAGAAGGCGAAGAAGATGATCAGCAGCGCGTAGAGCAGCAGATAGGCCGGTCGGCCGTGGCTGATATAGGTCAGGATCGTCTGCAGCCAGTCCGGCACCGCCGCGGAATTGAAGTTCGCCACCGTCGCCGGCATCAGCAGGATCGAGGACGCGAAAATCGGCGGGATCACGCCCGAGACATTGAGCTTGAGCGGCAGATGCGAGCTTTCACCGCCGAACATGCGATTGCCGACCTGGCGCTTGGGATATTGCACCAGCAAGCGGCGCTGCGCCCGTTCCATGAAGACGATGAAGGCGATCAGGCCGACCACGAAGATCAGGCCGCCGATCATCACCAGCGGCGGAATTGCGCCCTGACGGCCCAGTTCGAGCACGCCGCCGATCATCTGCGGAAAGCGCGCGACGATGCCGGCGAAGATGATCAGCGAAATGCCGTTGCCGACGCCGCGATTGGTGATCTGCTCGCCGATCCACATCAAGAGGATGGTGCCGCCGGTCAGCGTGATGACGGCGGAAATACGGAAGAACCAGCCCGGATCGATGACGACATTGCCCCAATGCTCCAGACCGATGGCGATGCCATAGGCCTGCAGCGCGGCAAGGCCGACGGTGCCGTAGCGCGTGTACTGGTTGATGGTCTTCTGTCCGGCCGCGCCTTCCTTCTTCAGCGCTTCCAGCTCGGGGAACACCGTCGTCATCAGCTGGATGATGATGGAAGCCGAGATGTAGGGCATGATGCCCAGCGCGAAGATGGCCATGCGCCCGATGGCGCCACCGGCCAGCACGTTGAAGACGTCGAGAATGCCGCCCTGCTGCTGCTGAAGCTGCTGGGCGAGCGACGCCGGATCGATGCCCGGCATCGGAATGTAGGTTCCCAGGCGGGCGACGATCAGCGCGCCCAGCGTGAAGAAGATGCGCTGGCGCAGCTCGGTCGCCTTGCCGAGATTCCTGAAACTGAAATTGGCGGCCAGTTGTTCGGCTGCTGAAGCCATTCCTCACTCCCGGAGTGGGGCTGCGCAGCCCCCATGCGTCGACAAGCTCGGCATCAGGGACAGTTTACGACCCTCGCCCCGAGCTTGTCGAAGGGCGAGGATCGGTCAGGCCGTGATCGCTCAGGCCGTCGCGGCGCGGGCAGCCCGCTTTTCGGCGGCTTCGGCGCGGCGCTGCTGGCGCTTGCCGGGCTCGCCCTTCTTGTTGGCGTAAACGGCCTTCTTGAAGGTGGTGGTGACGGAGCCGCCGGCCTTCTCGACCGCGGCGATGGCGGATTTGGAGGCGCCGGCGACTTCGATCTCGACCTTCGCCGTCAATTCGCCCTTGCCGAGCAGGCGCACGCCGTCGCGGCTCTTCGCCGCCAGGCCGGCCTCGACCAGCACTTCGCCGGTGATCTTCTGCTTGGCATCGACCTTCTTCTCATCGATCGCCTTCTGAAGCCGGCTCAGATTCACATGGGAGAAATCGTTGGAGAAGATGTTCTTGAAGCCGCGCTTCGGCATGCGCATGTAAAGCGGCATCTGGCCGCCTTCAAAGCCGTTCACGGAATTGCCGGTGCGGGCCTTGGCGCCCTTGACGCCGCGGCCGGAGGTCTTGCCGAGGCCCGAGCCGGTGCCGCGGCCGACGCGAACCTTGCGCGTCTTGGCGCCCGGACGGTTGGCGATTTCGTTCAGTTTCATCACTTCGACTCCTCGACGACCTCAACGAGGTGCGCCACGGCGCGGATCATGCCACGCACGGCAGGCGTATCCTCGA
This sequence comes from uncultured Pseudomonadota bacterium, assembly GCA_963822185.1. Lineage (GTDB taxonomy): Bacteria > Pseudomonadota > Alphaproteobacteria > Micropepsales > Micropepsaceae > Rhizomicrobium. The sequence continues at coordinate 583,250 of CAWGGT010000024.1, read as the reverse complement.
GGGTGCGGGTGCGGCGAATCCGGCCGAGGCCGAGCCCGCGCAGCGTGGCTTCCTGTTCCTTCGGCTTGCGGGCAGCGCTGCGGACCTGCCGCACCGTGACCGTCTTGCCGGATGCCTTTTTCTTCTCAGCCATGGCTTACTTCCCTGCCGCCTCTTCGACGACGACCTGATCGCCCTTGTGGCCCTCGCGGCGCGAGATGATCTCGCTCACGCTGCGGCCGCGGCGCTGCGCCACCATGCGGGGGCTCTGCTGCTGGACCAGCGCGTCGAAGGTCGCACGCACCATGTTGTAGGGATTGGAGGTGCCGGTCGACTTCGACACGACATCGCCCACGCCCAGGGCCTCGAACACCGCGCGCATCGGACCGCCGGCGATGATGCCGGTACCGGCCGGAGCCGGACGGACCACAACCTTGCCGGCGCCGTGATGGCCGCGGATCTCGTGATGCAGCGTGCGGCCATCCTTCAGCGGCACGCGGATCAGCGCGCGCTTGGCCGCTTCCGTGGCCTTGCGGATCGCCTCGGGCACTTCGCGGGCCTTGCCGTGGCCGAAGCCAACGCGGCCGCGCTGATCGCCGACGACAACGAGCGCCGCAAAACCGAAGCGGCGGCCACCCTTGACGACCTTGGCCACGCGGTTGATGTGGACCAGCTTGTCGACGAATTCATTGTCGCGCTCTTCGCGATCGCCGCGGTCCCGCCGCCTGCCTTCTTCACGCGCCATGGAAGGTGCCTTTCCTTAAAACTCGAGGCCGCCCTCGCGGGCTGCCTCCGCGAGCGCCTTGACGCGCCCGTGATAAATGTAGCCGCCGCGATCGAAGACCACCTGCTTGACGCCCTTGGCCGCCGCACGTTCGGCGATCTTCTTGCCGACATCGGCCGCAGCGTCGATGTTGTAGGTCTTGGTCAGGCCGGAATCCTTCTCATGCGTCGAGGCCGTCGCCAGCGTGGCGCCCGCGGCATCGTCGATGATCTGGGCATAGATGTGCTTGCCCGAGCGAAAGACCGACAGGCGCGGACGGCCATTGGCCATCTGCGAAATACGGTAGCGCGTGCGCGATTTGCGCCGGTCGAAGAGGTTCTTCGTCATGGCTTACTTCTTCTTGCCTTCCTTGCGCAGGATGTGCTCGCTGGCATATTTCACGCCCTTGCCCTTGTAGGGCTCCGGCGGACGATAGGCGCGGATTTCCGCCGCGACCTGGCCCACGAGCTGCTTGTCGATGCCCGAAACCGCGATAGAGGTCGGCTTCTCGGTCACGATGGTGATGCCCGCCGGGATCGGATAGGCGACATCGTGGCTGAAGCCGAGCTGGAGGTTCAGGTTCTTGCCCTGCACCGCCGCGCGATAGCCGACGCCGTTGATCTCCAGCTTCTCCGTAAAGCCGTCGGTGACGCCGACCACGAGGTTGTTCACCAGCGTGCGCGACAGACCCCACATGGCGCGGGACCGCTCATAGTCCGGACGCGGGCTGACTTCCACGCCCTCGCCGGTGAGCTTGACCTCGACGTCGTCGACGAGCGTGACCTTGAGCTCGCCCTTCGGGCCTTTGACTTTGACCGTTTGTCCCTCGACCGTGGCTGTAACGCCATTCGGAACTGGGACCGGCTTCTTGCCGATACGAGACATATTCTTCTTCCTTCCGCCGATCAGAACACGTGGCAGAGAACTTCGCCGCCAACGTTCTTCTCGCGTGCCGTGGCATCGGTCATCACGCCCTGCGGCGTGGAGATGATCGAAACGCCCAGGCCCTGACGATACGGCGCCAGTTCCTTGACCGAGGAGTAAACGCGGCGACCCGGTTTCGAGACGCGCTTGAGCTCGCGGATCACGGGGCGGCCCTCGTGATATTTGAGTTCGATTTCCAATTCGCGATGACCGTCTTTGGTTTCGATCTCCGCATAGCCGCGAATGAAGCCCTCGCCCTTCAGCACATCCAGCAGGCGGATGCGCAGGCGCGAATTGGGTGACTTCACCTTCGCCATGCCGCGAAGCTGTCCGTTGCGAATGCGCGTAAGCAGATCGCTGACGGGATCATTGATCGCCATATCTCAAATCCTTCCTTACCAGCTCGCCTTGGTCATGCCCGGGATCTGGCCGAAATTCGCCATCTCGCGCAGCGCGATACGCGACAGCTTCATCTTGCGGTAATACGCCTTGGAACGGCCCGACAGCTCGCAGCGGTGATGGATGCGCACCTTCGACGAATTGCGCGGCAGCTTCGCCAGCTTCTGCATCGCCATGAAACGATCTTCCGGCGGAACGTTCATGTCTTCGATGAGCGACTTCAGCTCCGCGCGCTTGGCGGCATAACGCACCACCATCTTCTCGCGCTTTTCGTTCCGGTTGATTTGGCTCTTCTTCGCCATGCTATCGCGCCCTCAATTCACAAAGGGAAACTGGAAGCCTTCGAGAAGCGCCTTGGCCTCCTCGTCGGTCTTCGCCGTGGTCTGCACCACAATATCCATGCCCCACACCGTTTCGGTCTTGTCGTAGTCGATTTCGACGAAGACGATGTGTTCCTTCATGCCCATCGCGTAATTGCCGCGACCGTCGAAGCTCTTGCCGTTGAGCCCGCGAAAGTCGCGCACACGCGGCAGCGCGATCGTGATCAGGCGGTCGAGGAATTCGTACATCCGGTCCTGGCGCAGCGTGACCTTGGTGCCGATCGCCAGGCCTTCGCGGATCTTGAAGCCGGCGATCGCCTTCTTCGCCCGCGTGGCACGGCCTTCTGACCGGCAATCGCCGTCAGATCGTTGATCGCCGCCTGCAGCTTCTTCTGATCGGCCGCGGCTTCGCCGGCGCCGATGTTCAGCACGATCTTCTCGATACGCGGAACCTGCAGATCGTTCTTGTAGCCGAACTTCTCTTTCAGCTGCGGAAGGACGACTTCCCGGTAGCGCGTCTTGAAGCGCGGGACGTAATTCGGGTCGACCGAGGCCTCGCCAACCGACACCTGCGTGCCCGCATTGACTTCCCGGCGCTGCGTCGCGCCCTTCTTTGCTTTCGTGCCTTGATCAGACATCGATAACCTCACCGGACTTCTTGGCGAAACGGACCTTGCGGCCGTCGCCCAGGATCTTGAAGCCGACGCGCGTCGCCGCGCCCGTCTTCGGATCGACATGGGCGATGTTGGACAGCTCGATCGGCGCTTCCTTGCTGATGATGCCGCCCTGCTGCGTTTGCGACTGGCGCTGATGGCGCTTGACCATATTGATGCCAGTGACCAGCGCGCGATCTTCCTTCGGGAACACTTTGAGCACTTCGCCCTTCTTGCCCTTGTCGCGGCCTGTGGTGACGATCACGCGATCGCCCTTTTTGATCTTCACGGCCATCACAGAACCTCCGGCGCCAGCGAAATGATCTTCATGTGGTTCTTCGAGCGAAGCTCGCGGGTGACCGGTCCGAAGATGCGCGTGCCGATCGGCTCGCCCTGATTGTTCACCAGCACCGCAGCGTTGTTGTCGAAGCGGATCAGGCTTCCGTCCGGACGGCGCACGCCCTGGGCGGTGCGCACGATCACGGCTTTCAGCACTTCGCCCTTCTTCACGCGACCGCGCGGAATGGCTTCCTTGACCGAGACGACGATGGTGTCGCCGACGCCGGCATATTTGCGCTTCGAGCCGCCCAGCACCTTGATGCACATGACGCGACGCGCACCAGAGTTGTCGGCAACGTCAAGCTCGCTAGACATCTGAATCATTGTTGTTCTCCTGGCCTAGCGCCTATTCCTCGTCCGTGCGGCCGATGACTTCCCAGCACTTCTGCTTGGAGATCGGCTTGCACTCGCGAATCCGCACGACGTCACCGGCCTTGAACGAGCCCGCCTCGTCATGGGCGTGATACTTCTTCGACCGGCGCACGGTCTTGCCCATCAGGGGGTGGGTGAAACGGCGTTCCACCTTCACCACCACCGTCTTGGCATTCTTGTCGCTGACCACGACGCCCTGGAGCACGCGCTTCGGCATAGTCCTAAATCCTTTTCCCTCAGCTCGCCTTGCGGCTCTGCTCGGTCACAATCGTTTCGATGCGCGCGATTTCGCGGCGCACCGTGCGCACGCGGCCCGTGTTCTCGAGCTGACCGTTGGCGCGCTGGAAGCGCAGATTGAACTGCTCCTTCTTCAGCTTCGTCAGGCGGTCAGCGAGTTCGTCTGCGGATTTCTGACGCAGATCGTCGGCCGAATTCTTGTCTTTCTTCGCCATGTCTCTCTCCGCCCTTAGACGCCGACGCGCTGCACGAACTTGGTGGCAACACTCAGCTTGGCCGCGCCCAGGCGAATTGCTTCCTTCGCCGTCTCATGATCGACACCGTCGATCTCGAACAGGATGCGGCCGGGTTTGATCTTCGCCACCCAATATTCCGGCGAGCCCTTGCCCTTGCCCATACGCACTTCGGCGGGCTTCTTCGACACCGGCACATCCGGGAACACGCGGATCCAGACGCGACCGGCGCGCTTCATGTGGCGCGTGATGGCGCGGCGGGCCGCTTCGATCTCGCGCGCCGTGATGCGCTCCGGCTCCACGGCCTTCAGGCCATAGGCGCCGAAATTGAGCACGGTGCCGCCCTTGGCAGCGCCATGGATGCGGCCCTTGAACTGCTTGCGGAACTTTGTGCGTTTCGGTTGAAGCATGACGTTGTCTCTTACCCTTATGCCGCCGGCGCCGGACGCTCGCGGCCGCCACGGCCACCCTGCTCGGCCGCCTCGGCCTGACGCTTATCATTCGCCATCGGATCATGCTCGAGGATCTCGCCCTTGAAGATCCAGACCTTCACACCGCAGGTGCCATAGGTCGTCTTCGCGGTGGCGACGCCGTAGTCGATGTCGGCGCGCAGCGTGTGCAGCGGAACCCGGCCTTCGCGATACCATTCCACGCGGGCGATTTCCGCCCCGCCCAGACGGCCGCCGCAGGTGATGCGGATGCCCTGCGCGCCGAGGCGCATTGCCGACTGCACGGCGCGCTTCATGACGCGGCGGAAGGCCACGCGGCGCTCGAGCTGCTGGGCAATGTTCTCGGCCACCAGCTTGGAATCGATTTCCGGCTTGCGGATCTCGACGATGTTCAGATGGACCTCGTCGTCCGTATATTTCTGAACTTCGCTCTTCAGCTTCTCGATGTCGGCGCCCTTCTTGCCGATCACCACGCCCGGCCGCGCCGAATGGATCGTCACGCGGCACTTCTTGTGCGGACGCTCGATCACGATGCGCGACACGCCGGCCGCCTTCAGCCGCTGGGACAGATGGTTGCGGATCTTGATGTCCTGCTGCAGCAGCCTGCCGTATTCCCTCTTGTTCGCGTACCAGCGCGAATCCCAGGTGCGGTTGATGCCGAGGCGAAGCCCCGTCGGATTGACCTTCTGACCCATCAGGCCTGCTCCTTCGCCACTTCGGCGCTCTTCTTCGCGGCCGGCTTTTTCTTCGCCGCCGGCTTGGTTTCGGACGTTGCTGCGGCCTTCTTCTTCGGCGCCGCCTTCTTGGCCGGCTTCTTCTCTTCTTCGCGCTTCTCCTCGACGATCACGGTGATCTGGGAGAACGGCTTCTCGACGCGCGCGCCGCGGCCGCGGGCGCGGGCATGGAAGCGCTTCATGATCAGGTTCTTGCCGACGCTCGCCTCGGACACGACCAGATCGTCGACATCGAGATCGTGATTGTTCTCCGCATTGGCGATGGCCGACTGCAGAACCTTCTTCACGACCTTGGCGACGCGCTTCGGCGAGAAGGTCAGCTCGTGCAGCGCGCTCTCGGCGGACTTGCCGCGGATCGACTGCGCCACAAGGTTCAGCTTGCGCGGGCTCGTGCGGATGTTGCGGCCGATCGCCTTGGCCTGCGTGTCCTCGAGGACGCGGGGACGTGCCTGCTTGCCCATCTTAGCCCCTCTTCGCCTTCTTGTCGGCCGTGTGGCCGTGGAAGGTGCGCGTCGGCGAGAACTCGCCGAGCTTGTGGCCCACCATGTCCTCGGTCACCAGCACCGGGATGTGCTTCTTGCCGTTGTAGACGCCGAAGGTCAGGCCGACGAATTGCGGCAGGATCGTCGAGCGGCGCGACCAGGTCTTGATCACGTCCTTGCGGCCGGAATCGCGCGCAGTCTCCGCCTTCTTCAGCAGATAGCCGTCGACAAACGGGCCTTTCCAAACCGAACGAGACATCTGATTACCCTTACGTCTTCTTGGCGTGGCGCGAACGCACGATGAACTTCTGCGTCTTCTTGTTGGTGCGCGTGCGCGCGCCCTTGGTCGGCTTGCCCCACGGGGTCACCGGATGACGGCCGCCCTTGGTGCGGCCTTCGCCGCCGCCATGCGGATGGTCGATCGGGTTCATCGCGGTGCCGCGAACGTGCGGGCGCTTGCCCTTCCACACATTGCGGCCGGCCTTGCCGATGTTTTCGTTCATGTGATCGGGGTTCGACACCGCACCGACCGTCGCCATGCAGGTCAGCAGCACGCGGCGCACTTCGCCGGAGTTCAGACGCAGCGTGGCATAGCCTGCGTCGCGGCCCAGATACTGGGCATAGGTGCCGGCGGAGCGGGCGATCTGGCCGCCCTTGCCCGGCTTCATCTCGATGTTGTGGACGATGGTGCCGACCGGCATCGCGCGCCAGCGGCATCGCATTGCCCGGCTTCACGTCGACCTTGTCGCCCGAGATCACGGTGTCGCCGACCGCCAGGCGCTGCGGCGCCAGGATATAGGCGAGCTCACCGTCCTTGTACTTGATCAGGGCGATGAACGGCGTGCGGTTGGGATCGTATTCGATCCGCTCGACCACGGCCGGCATGTCGAACTTGCGGCGCTTGAAATCGATGATGCGATAGCGCTGCTTGTGACCGCCGCCCTGCCAGCGCACGGTGACGCGGCCGGTATTGTTGCGGCCGCCATGACGGTGCTGGCCTTCGGTCAGCGCCTTGACCGGCCCGCCCTTGTGCAGATGCGTGCGGCTGACCAGCACGAGTTGGCGCTGGCCCGGCGTCGTCGGCTTGTATTTCTTCAGCGCCATCTCAGAGCCCCGTCGTAATGTCGATCTGCTGGCCCTCGGCGAGGGTCACGACCGCTTTCTTGTAATCGCTGCGGCGATAGGGCCGGCCGCGCGACATCTTGGTCTTGCCCTTGATGCGCTGCGTGTTGACCGCCTTCACCTTGACCTTGAACAGCGCCTCGACCGCCTTGGCGATCTTCGGCTTGGTCGCATCCAGCGTGACGCGGAACACGACCTGGTTCGACTTCGGTCAGCTTCGTCGCCTTTTCGGTGATCACCGGCGACAGAATGACGTCGTAATTGGTGTTGCTCATGCCAGACGCTCCTCGATCGCCTTCAGCGCGGACTTGGTCAGCACCAGCTTGTCGCGACGCAGGATGTCGTAGACGTTGAGGCCTTCGGCCGGCAGCAGCCAGACATGGCTGAGGTTGCGGGCCGACATGGCGAAGTTCAGGTCGAACTCGCCATCCACGATCAGCGCATCCTTCAAGCCGAGCTTGTCGAACTGCGCCGCCAGATCCTTGGTCTTCATCGCCGCCGTCTTGGCCTCGTCGAGCACGACGATGGCGCCGTCCTTGGCCTTGGCCGAAAGCGCATGGCGCAGACCGAGCGCACGCACCTTCTTCGGCAGCGAGAACTCGTGGCTGTGATTGACCGGGCCCATGGCCTTGGCACCGCCGACGAACAGCGGCGCCGAACGCGCACCGTGACGGGCCGTGCCGCCGCCCTTCTGGCGGCCGACGCGCTTCTTGGTGCGGTTGATCTCGCCGCGCGTCAGGACCTTGTGCGTGCCGGCGCGGCGCTTGGCGAGCTGCCAGACGACGACGCGCTGGATCAGATCGGCGCGCGGCTCCAGGCCGAAGATCGCATCGTTCGAGTTCGATCTCGCCGCCCGAGCTGGCATCCAGTTTGAGGACTTGTGTCTTCATGGTCTCAGCCCTCCGCCTGCGCTTCGGCTGCAGCCGGAGCCGCTTCGCCGTTCGCGCCGCGCTTCTTCACCGAAGCCGGCATCGGCGCTTCCTTCGGCAGGGCGTGCTTGACCGCATCGCGGATCATCACCCAGCCGCCCTTGTGGCCCGGGACCGCGCCCCTGACCATGATCAGGCCGCGCTCGACATCGACTTTGGCGATCTCGAGGTTCTGCGTGGTCACGCGGTCGGTGCCGTAATGGCCGTGCATCTTCTTGTTCTTGAAGGTCTTGCCCGGATCCTGACGGCCGCCCGTGCCACCGAGCGAACGGTGCGAGATCGACACGCCGTGGGTCGCTTCCAGACCGCGGAAGTTCCAGCGCTTCATGGCGCCGGTGAAACCGCGACCGATCGTGATGCCCGTCACGTCGACCTTCTGGCCGGGAACGAAATGATCCGCCTGGATCACGTCGCCGACGTCCAGAAGATTGGCCTCGTCCACGCGGAACTCGGCAAGCTTCTTCTTGGGCTCGACTTCGGCCTTCGCGAAATGTCCGCGATCCGCCTTGGTGAGCCGCTTGGCTTTTGCAAATCCAGAACCGAGCTGGACGGCCGTGTAGCCGTCCGTTTCCTCGGTGCGCCGGGCCACGACCTGACAGCCATCCAGCTTCAGGACCGTAACGGGCACATGCCGGCCATCCTCCAAAAAGAGGCGTGTCATGCCGACCTTCTGCGTGATGACGCCTGTGCGCATCGCCGCGGTTACTCCCTTAGAGCTTGATTTCGACATCGACGCCGGCCGCCAGGTCGAGCTTCATAAGCGCGTCGACCGTTTGCGGCGTCGGTTCAATGATGTCGAGGAGACGCTTGTGAGTCCGGATTTCGAACTGCTCACGGCTCTTCTTGTCCACATGGGGAGAGCGGTTCACGGTGAAACGCTCGATCCGCGTCGGCAGGGGAATAGGTCCCCGCACCTGCGCGCCCGTGCGCTTCGCCGTGTTCACAATCTCCCGCGTCGAATTGTCGAGGATGCGGTGATCGAAGGCCTTGAGCCGGATCCGGATATTTTGGCTCTGCATGTCTTAATTCTCCAAATCGGCCTAAGGCCGCCGCTCTCGACTGCTTACTTAATGATTTCGGCGACGACGCCGGCGCCGACGGTGCGGCCGCCTTCGCGGATGGCGAAGCGCAGCTTCTCTTCCATCGCGATCGGCACGATCAGCTCGACTTCGATCGTCACATTGTCGCCCGGCATCACCATCTCCGTGCCTTCCGGAAGCTTCACGATCCCCGTCACGTCCGTCGTGCGGAAGTAGAACTGCGGACGGTAGTTGCCGAAGAACGGCGTGTGACGGCCGCCCTCTTCCTTCGTCAGGATGTAGGCTTCCGCCTTGAAGTTCGTGTGCGGCGTCACCGAGCCCGGCTTGGCCAGAACCTGGCCGCGCTCCACGCCCTCGCGGTCCACGCCGCGCAGCAGGCAACCCACATTGTCGCCCGCCTGGCCCTGGTCCAGCAGCTTGCGGAACATCTCCACGCCCGTCACCGTCGTCGTCGAGGTGTCCTTGATGCCGACGATCTCGACCGTCTCGCCGACCTTCACGACGCCGCGCTCGATACGGCCCGTCACCACCGTGCCGCGGCCCGAGATCGAGAACACGTCTTCGATCGGCATCAGGAAGGGCTGGTCGATCGGACGCTCCGGCTGCGGGATGTACTCGTCCACCGCTTCCATCAGCTTCAGGATCGCGTCGTGGCCCAGCTCCTTGTTGCTGTCCTCCAGCGCCGCACAGCGCCGAACCGCGGATGATCGGGATGTCGTCGCCCGGGAACTCGTAGGACGACAGAAGCTCGCGCACTTCCATCTCGACCAGGTCCAGAAGCTCTTCGTCGTCGACCATGTCGCACTTGTTCATGAACACCACCAGCGCCGGCACGCCGACCTGGCGGGCCAGAAGGATGTGCTCGCGGGTCTGCGGCATCGGGCCGTCGGCCGCCGACACCACCAGGATCGCGCCGTCCATCTGGGCGGCGCCCGTGATCATGTTCTTCACATAGTCGGCGTGGCCGGGGCAGTCGACATGGGCGTAGTGGCGCTTCGCCGTCTCGTACTCCACATGCGCCGTCGAGATCGTGATGCCGCGCGCCTTCTCTTCCGGCGCCTTGTCGATCTGGTCGTAGGCCGAGAACGTCGCGCCGCCCGTTTCGGCAAGCACCTTCGTGATCGCCGCCGTCAGCGTCGTCTTGCCATGGTCAACGTGACCAATCGTTCCGATGTTGCAGTGCGGCTTGTTCCGCTCAAATTTGGCCTTCGCCATGGTCCTGTCTCCGTCGTCTAAACTTTTCTAACGGCCTCTGCGTATCGCGCTGAGGCCACGGGATTTACGCGTATTTCGCTTTGACTTCGTCCGCGATCGCCTGCGGCACCTGCTCGTAGTGATCGAACTGCATCGTGTATTGCGCGCGGCCCTGGGTCATCGAGCGCAGCGTGTTGATGTAGCCGAACATGTTGGCAAGCGGCACCATGGCGGTGACGACCTGCGCATTGCCGCGCGTATCGGTGCCCTGCACCTGACCGCGCCGCGAGTTGAGATCGCCGATGACGCTGCCCAGGAAATCTTCCGGCGTCACGACCTCGACCTTCATAATCGGCTCGAGCAGCTTCACGGCGCCCCTCGAAGCCAGTTCGCGGAACGCCGCGCGCGCGGCGATATCGAAGGTCAGCGCGTTCGAAGTCGACTTCGTGGTACTTGCCGTCGACCAGCGTCGCCTTGAAGTCGATCACCGGGAAGCCGGCCATCAGACCGCTTTCCTTCTGCGCCGCGAATGCCCTTTTCCACCGAGGGGATGTATTCCTTCGGGACCGTGCCGCCGACGACCTCGTTTTCGAACACGAAGCCCGAACCCGGCTCCAGCGGCTCGAATTCGATCTTCACTTCGGCGAACTGGCCCGAACCGCCGGTCTGCTTCTTGTGCGTGTAGAGCACGGTGACCGGCTTCGACAGCGTTTCGCGATAGGCCACCTGCGGCGCGCCGACATTGGCGTCGATCTTGTAGTTGCGCCTGAGGATGTCGACCTTGATGTCGAGATGCAGTTCGCCCATGCCCTTCAGGATGGTCTGGCCGGATTCCTGATCGGTCGAAACCTGGAAGGACGGATCTTCCTGCGCCAGACGCGCCAGCGCCATGCCCATCTTTTCCTGATCGGCCTTGGTCTTCGGCTCGACCGCGATCTCGATCACCGGATCGGGGAATTCCATGCGCTCCAGGATCACCGGCGCATTCGTCGGCGCACAGGCGTCTCACCGGTCGTGGTCAGCTTCAGGCCGGCAAAGGCGACGATGTCGCCGGCGGCGGCTTCCTTGATGTCTTCGCGGCTGTTGGAATGCATCAGCAGCATGCGGCCGACGCGCTCGTTCTTGTCCTTCACCGAGTTCAGCACGGAGGTGCCCGAGCTCACGGTGCCGGAATAGACGCGCACGAAGGTGATGGAGCCGACGAACGGATCGTCCATGATCTTGAACGCCAGACCGGAGAACGGCGCCTTGTCGTCGGCCGCGCGGGTGACCACTTCATCGGTGCCCGGCTTGATGCCTTCGACCGGCGGCACATCGAGCGGCGACGGCAGATAGTCGACCACCGCATCGAGCAACGGCTGCACGCCCTTGTTCTTGAAGGCCGAGCCGCACAGCACCGGCACAAAATGGAACGCCGTCGTACCCTTGCGGATGCAGCGCTTCAGGTCCTCGATGCTCGGCTCCGTGCCTTCGAGATAGGCTTCGAGCAGCGCATCGTCTTCCTCGACCGCGGTCTCGACCAGCTTGGCGCGATATTCCGCAGCCTTGTCGGCATATTCGGCGGGGATGTCGACGACGTCGAACTTCGCGCCGAGCTGCTCTTCCTGCCAGATCAGCGCCTTCATCTGAACGAGGTCGATGAGGCCCTTGAAGTCGGCTTCCGAGCCGACCGGCAGCGTCAACACCAGCGGACGGGTACCGAGGCGGTCGACCATCATCTCGACGCAGCGCTCGAAATTGGCGCCCATGCGGTCCATCTTGTTGACGAAGCAGATGCGCGGAACCTTGTACTTGTCGGCCTGGCGCCACACGGTTTCGGACTGCGGCTCCACACCGGAGACGGCGTCGAACACGGCAACCGCGCCGTCGAGCACGCGCATGGAACGCTCCACCTCGATGGTGAAGTCGACGTGGCCGGGCGTGTCGATGATGTTGATGCGGTGGTCGTTCCACATGCAGGTCGTCGCGGCCGACGTGATCGTGATGCCGCGTTCCTGTTCCTGCTCCATCCAGTCCATCGTGGCGGCGCCGTCATGGACTTCGCCGATCTTATGGCTGCGGCCGGTGTAATAGAGGATACGCTCGGTCGTCGTCGTCTTGCCGGCATCGATATGCGCGGCAATGCCGATATTGCGGTAACGTTCGAGCGGGGTGGTGCGGGCCATCGTCAATTTCCTCGGGTACGCATTACCAGCGGTAATGGGAGAAGGCGCGGTTCGCCTCCGCCATCTTGTGCGTGTCTTCGCGCTTCTTGACGGCATTTCCGCGATTGCTCGCTGCGTCGAGAAGCTCCCCCGAAAGGCGGCCGGTCATGGTCGTCTCATTGCGGCTGCGCGCGGCGTTGATCAGCCAGCGAATCGCCAGCGCACGGCTGCGCTCGGTGCGCACTTCGACCGGCACCTGATAGGTGGCACCGCCAACGCGGCGCGAACGGACTTCGAGGGCCGGCGCGACATTGCGCAGGGCCTCGTGGAAGACCTGCAGCGGATCCTGCTTGGTCTTGTCCTGGATGACATCGAAGGCGCCATAGATGATGCGTTCGGCGGCGGACTTCTTGCCGTCATACATCAGGCTGTTCATGAACTTGGCGAGCACGAGGTCGCCGAACTTGGCGTCCGGGTTGATCTCACGCTTTTCTGCGCGGCGGCGGCGGGACATCTCGGGCTCTCCTTACTTCGGACGCTTGGCGCCGTAGAGCGAACGGCGTTGCTTGCGGTCTTTGACGCCCTGCGTGTCGAGCACGCCGCGGATGATGTGATAGCGCACGCCCGGAAGGTCCTTCACGCGGCCGCCGCGGATCAGCACCACGGAGTGCTCCTGAAGATTGTGGCCCTCGCCCGGGATGTAGCTCACGACTTCGTAGCTGTTCGTCAGGCGCACCTTCGCAACCTTGCGCAGCGCCGAGTTCGGCTTCTTCGGCGTCGTCGTGTAGACGCGCGTGCACACGCCGCGCTTCTGCGGCGAGCCGGTCAGTGCCGGCACCTTGTTGCGCTTCGGCTTGTCGCTGCGCGGCTTGCGGATCAGCTGATTGATTGTCGGCATTCTATCTTCCCTGACCGCCGCCCAAAGCGTCCTTTGGCGGCATGTGCCAAAACCATTTGGCCAACCCCTTCCGGAGCTGGCTTCCCAAAGCGGAGGATCGGGCCCCTGGGCCGGATCGCGCTTCTCAAACTTCTCTTACTGGTCTTCCCGACAACGTTTCGGCGCGACCGCGCCGACAGCCTGTCCACAGAAGGTGGGCGTATATATCGGTGGGGTTTCTGCGGGTCAAGGGCCGCGAAACGATATTTCTTCACGATTTTTAAGGCGCTGACGCCAGAAGCCCCACGGGCGCCCTGCCGGCCCCCGCCCCGGCCGCCTCAACGAGGCCTCCGGGCTGGGCGCGACGGGAGAATCAGAGCCGCAGGAGGGCCCGAATTGCCATCACCATCAGCAAGATGGTCGAAAGCGAGAACAGGCTGAAGCGGATGAGGACGATATTGGCCGTGCACTGCACCAGCGTGTGCAGCACCCGCAGGCCCACATAGCCCCAGGCCAGCCAGATGAAGAACGGATCCACGATTCCGGCCAGATAGATATAAAAGACCAGGGCATAGAAGATGGTCGGCTGTTCCATCAGGTGGTTGTAATTGTCCGCCACCCGCCGGGCCGAAGACGGCAGCACGTCCAGCGAACCGGGATGCATGGCTGCCTGCGGGTCCAGACCCCGCCTTGGACAGGGCCGGCATCCGGGTCGCGTACATCCAGATCCAGACCAGCAGCGACAGGCAGATCAGGGCCAGAACCGGCGTCAAAATCGAAGTCATGGCGTTCCCCCTACATTTATATATGTGAGCCAAGCCTAGCCTGAGTCTGGCCGAAGAGCCCCATCCTGCGCCCGGCGGAGCGCGCTACCCCGGCAGCGTTTCGCGCATGCCATCCTAGGTCGAATATCGCATTTGCGACGCATTTGCATTGACAGGCACGTGCCTCGCCCTTTAAATGCGATCAATTCTTACTCGCATACGGGGATTGATTTGCGACTCTGTCGATTTGCGCTCTGCGCGCTCCTTACGGCCATTGCTCTCCTGCCCGCCGCGGCCGAAGCCGACGAGCCCCTTTTCGGCGACGTCTACACCACCGACCTGCTGCCGTCGGGACGCTATGAGATCGAACAGCAATCCACCTGGAAGGGCCAAAAGGCGCATGGCAGCTTCAATCTGCTCGAAAGCAGCACGGAGCTGTCCTACGGGCTTCGCGACGATTTCCAGCTTTCCGGCAAGCTCAATTACGATTGGACCCGGGCACGGCAGAACGGCGTTGACGGAAGCACCACCGCGCCGGAACCGTACTCGGCCTATTTTCCCGCACCGGCTTCGACATTCGATCGCGGCCATCTCGTCGGCGTCTCGGTCGAGGGCATCTATCGTATTCTCAGCCCCTATATCGACCCGGTGGGCCTGGCGGTCTATCTCGAGCCGACCTTCGGCGACCGCTTCATCGAAGCCGAAGCGCGCCTCATCCTGCAGAAGAACTTCTACGACGACCGGCTGGTGCTCGCAGCGAATCTGAAATACGCGCCGGAGATCCGCTTCGTTCCCGCCGATCCCTATGCTGCGCCGGGCACGGTCGAAGCCCGCAGCAACACCAACATCGAAACCGATCTGAACTTCACCGTGGGCGCATCCTATCGCTTCGCACCCAACTGGTCGGCGGGATGGGAATTCGCCAACGAGCGTGAGGTCAATGGCTGGGCCGTATTCGCCAGGAGCCAGTGGATGGGCAATGTCTATTACACCGGCCCGACCCTGCATTACGGCGGCGAGCATTTCTTCGTGACGCTCGCGGCCGAAGAACAACTGCCCTGGTCCAACAACTACATGCACGACCCAGTGATCTATCGCGGACGCAATTATGACGTCGACTTCGAACGCTATCGGGTACGCCTGAAACTCGGCTGGTACTTCTGAGGGTCGCCATGCAAGCACGATTTCTTCTCATTCCCGGCCGCCGCGCTGACAATCAGCGTGCCCGCGCATGCCACCGTCTATCTGAGCGTCGCACAGGCGCAGGCGCTGATGTTTCCGGGCGAGACGCTGACGCCGCATCTCGTCGACGCTGACCGACGCCCAGGTCTCGAAGATCGAGGATGCCAGCGACACCGATGTGCTCGGCAACCATCTGAAAGCCTGGAAGGCGGAGGGCGGCGGCTGGTTCATCGCCGATCAGGTGGTCGGCAAGCACGCGTTTATCCCGATTGCGCTCGGCATCGATGCGCAGGGCGCGGTCAAGGACATCGAGATCCTGGAATACCGCGAAGCCTATGGCGATGGCGTGCGCAATCCCAAATGGCGCGCGCAGTTCACCGGCAAGACGAGCAGATCCACGCTCCAACTGACCGACGACATTCAGAACATTTCCGGGCGCGACGCTTTCCTCCAAACACATCACCGACGGCGTGCGCCGTCTTATGGCGACCTATGACATCGTGCTCGCCCATCACTGATCCCGCCATTGAGCGGGCCAGACCGCTTCTGGGCACGACCGTGTCCCTGCGCGTGCAGGGGCTGACGCCAAGCCGTGCCCATGCCGCCATCGATGCCGGCTTCGCGGCCGTGCGCGACGTCCAGGACGACGATGAGCTTCCATGACGGCGACAGCGAGGTCTCGCGCCTCAATCGCGATGCCTGCAAAGCACCGGTTCAGGTCAGCGATGCGACCTATGCGGTG
Organism: uncultured Pseudomonadota bacterium; assembly: GCA_963822185.1. GTDB lineage: Bacteria > Pseudomonadota > Alphaproteobacteria > Micropepsales > Micropepsaceae > Rhizomicrobium. Next base: position 567,372 of record CAWGGT010000024.1, on the reverse strand, counting down.
ATCGCGCATGCGCAGGCCATCTCCGCCCTCACCGAAGGCGCCTTCGACATCACCGTGGCGCCGCTGTTGGTCGCGCGCGGGCACCTGCCCTGCCCCGCCCATGCGCCGAACCCGATGGCCGCGCCATCTGGCGCGACATCGAACTTCTGCCGGAGAACCGCATCCGCTTCCGCCGTCCGCTCTGGATCGACCTCGGCGGTATCGCCAAAGGCTATGCGGTGGACCGCGCCATGGCGGTGCTGCGCGGCTATGAACCGCTGCAAGCCTGCGTGAATGCCGGCGGCGATCTGCGCGTGTCCGGCCCCGGGCGCGAATGCGTGCGCCTGGCCGCCACCGATTGCTGCGACGAAATCGTGCCGATGTTCGAATTGAAGGACGGGAGCCTGGCCAGTTCCGAAAGCCGCATGGCGGGGCCCATATCGATCCGCGCCGGCGTGCGCGCGAACAGCGCCAATTCGTCACTGTCGCCGCCCCGCTCTGCATGGATGCCGATGCGCTGACCAAGGTGGTGATGGCGCGCGGGGCTTGCAGCGCGCGCATGCTCGCCGCCTTCGGCGCCAGCGCGGCGATTTACGACACCATCCATGGCTGGCGCGAAATCAGGGGACATGCCTGATGCAGATGCCGGTGAAACTCCATGAGCCGGTGCGCATCAAGCGCGGACGGCGGCGGATGACCTATGCGGTGGGGCTGGGGTTGTGGCTGACGGGCGCGGCGTGGCTCGTCTTCCACTATTTCCTCAAAGTGACGACCGATTTCGGCCCGGCCGAAAACCCGCTGACGCATTGGTGGCTGGCCGCGCACGGGCTGTTCGCCTTCGCCATGCTGTGGCTGTTCGGGCTGCTCTGGGGCCAGCATATCGTCGGCGCCTGGAAGAGCGGGCGCCATCGCCTCTCCGGCGGCATGTTGTTCGCGGTGCTGGCCGTGCTGATCGCCAGCGGCTATCTGCTCTATTATGCCGGCGGCGACGAGACTCGCGCCATCACGTCGGTGATCCATTGGGGCATCGGGCTGGCCGTGCCGCTGGCCTTCATCATCCATCGCTTTCGCAAACAAGTGCCGAGGCGTTCGCGCATCCGTCCTGACGACGCCAAGACCGAGGGGCTCGTCTAGAACTGAGAGAACAGATCGCCCTCGCGCACGCTATGCGCGGCCTCATGGGCAAGCAGGGCCTTCTTGAGCGGCAAGCCGCCGCCGAAGCCGGTGAGGCTGCCATCCGCGCCGATGACGCGATGGCACGGCACGATCAGCGGAAGCGGGTTCTGACCATTGGCGAGGCCGATCGCGCGCGCGCCATTCACGAGGCCAAGCTGTTTGGCGATGGCGCCATAGCTTGTGGTTTCGCCATAGGGGATGTCCCACAGCGCATCCCAGACGCGATGCTGAAACGCCGAGCCTTGCGCCGCTCGGACCACATCGAAGGTCTTGCGGGTGCCGGCATCATATTCGCTGACCTGATGCTGGATATCGGCGAGTGCGGCCTTGTCTTCGACCGCCTCGCGATCGACCTTCGCCGCGCCCTTGGCGCGAAAGTGAAAGCGCAACAGGCGGCCATTACCATCGACCCAGGCCGCGAAATTGCCGAAGCGGCTTTCGATCTGGCTCCAATAGACGCGCGCGCTCATGCCGCCTCCTTCTTGAGACTGGCCCAGAGATGGCAGGTGGCAAGGCTGCGATGCGGCGCGAAATCCTTCATCAGCGTGTCAACATCCTCATGCGCCGGGCGCGTCTCCATGCCATGCAGGCGTTGCAGCGCCGTGGCCAACGCGGAATCGCCAACGGGCGCGGCATCGGCAAAGCCGCCGCGCAGCAGGACATAACGCGCCGTCCAGGTGCCGATGCCGCGAATGGCGGTGAGTTTCTTCTCGGCCGCGACGGCGGAGCCTTCCGGCAAGGCTTCCATATCGAGCGTGCCATCGGCCACGGCCTGCGCGGCACCCATGAGATAGTCCGCCTTGGAGCGCGAATAGCGGCGCTTGGTCAGCGCGGCGGCGCCGAGATCGGCGACACGGGCGGGCGTGGGATGGGCCCGCATCTCGCCGACCTTCTCGCCCGCGAGATTGACGATCTCGCGGCGGAGCGCGGCGGCGAAAGGCACATTGATCTGCTGGCCGATGATGGCCCAGCACAGCCCATCGAAGCCGGTCGGGATCAGCGGCACGCGCAGACCCTTGCGCTGTGCAAAGAAGCCCGCCGTCTGTGCCTCGCGCGCCATGCGGCTTTCGAAATTCGCGACTTCGCCCGAAAGCCCCAGCATGCGCAGCGCCGATTTGTGGAGCATCGCCATGCTTTTGCGGCTGAGGCGGCGATCGGGATGGACGCGGCACCACGCGCCCTCACCCTCCAGACGAGACTTCCAGCACCACCGCGCCCTCATCCAGCAGCAGCGCCTTGAAGATGCGATGGCCCTCCACCCGCTCGCACAGGCTCTCCTTGTCGCGGTCGTGATAGGCGAGAATTTCGGCGGCGCGATAATGCGCCGGCAATTGCAGCAGGAAGACATTGGCTTCGCGCAGGGCGCGATAGGCGCCGGGCGTCATCCGCGCATGGGCCAGAAACTGGCGATGGAACACGGACTCGCTTTCGAAGCCCGCGCCGAAGCCGACATCGACGACACGATCCTCGGTTTCGAGCAACGCCTGACACGCCGCCCGAACGCGCGCGCGCCTGAGCCACATGACCGGCGCCAGATGGGCATGGGTGCGGAACAGTTCACCCAGCTTGGTCTGGCTCACCCCGGCCGCCTTCGCCAGGGCAGCGGCGCCTGCAAAAGCATCCGGTGCGGCGCGCACCCGCGCCGTGAGCCCGTCGAACAATTGGATGTCGCCATCCTCGCCGCGGTAATAGAGATCCGGGCGGCAGCGCTTGCAGGCGCGCAAGCCCGCCGCAATCGCCTCCTCTTCCGTCTTGAACAGACGCACATTCTCCGGCTTGGGCGGATGCACCGGGCAGGACGGCAGGCAATAGATACCGGTCGTAAGCACGCCGATCACGAACTTGCCGTCGAACTTGCCGGCGCGCGCTTCGGCCCGGTCCCACGAGAATGGCTTGCGTTTCATGGGCAGAGATTAGCGTGGGACGGGCGTGGGCGCCTCCCATTTTGCGCGTTTGATATTGGACAAGGCGCAGGCAAGGCGCGACAGTCTTCGCTGACAGGCCACAAAGATGGCCCGCGACCGAGCGCGAAGCCCAGGAAACCGCCCAGGAAACGACAATGACCAAGCCTTTCCCCAAGACACCGACCTTCATGACCATCGACGAACCGTTTCGCTTTGAGGGCGAAATTTTCGATCTGGAGGTCGAGGGCGAAATCCCCTCCGCGCTCGACGGCAGCTTCTATCGTGTGGCGCCGGACCCGCAATTTCCGCCCATGCTGGGCGATGCCAATCCGTTCAACGGCGATGGCTGCGTCAGCGCCTTTCGCTTCAAGGACGGTCACGTCGATTTCCAGAACCGCTATGTCCATACCGACCGCTTCAAGGCCGAGCGCGCGGCGCGGCGCGGATTGTTCGGCCATTACCGCAATCCCTTCACCGACGACCCGAGCGTCAAGGGCATCGAGCGCACCGTCTCCAACACCAATGTCGTGCCGCATAACGGCCATCTGCTGGCGTTGAAGGAGGACGGCCCGCCTTATGCGATGGACCCACACACGCTGGAGACGAAGCAGTTGTGGGACTTCGACGGCCAGCTCGGTGCGGTGAGTTTCACCGCCCATCCTAAGATCGATCCCGAAACGCAGGACCTTGTCGGCTATGCCTATGAGGCCAAGGGCCTGTGCACGAAAGACATCGCCTATTACACCTTCGACAAGCACGGCAAGAAGACGCGCGAGGTCTGGTTCGAAGCGCCCTTCGCGGCAATGATCCACGATTGCGCCATCAGCGAAAACTACATCATCCTGCCGCTGATCCCGCAGCTTGCCGATATCGAGCGGCTGAAAGCGGGCGGCATTCATTTCCAGTGGGATGGAGCCAAGGACCAGATCTATGCCGTGCTGCCGCGCGACGGCGAGGCCAATGATGTGCGCTGGTTCCGCGCGCCCAATGCCTTCCCCGGCCATGTCATCAATGCCTTCGACGAAGGCGGCATGCTCTATCTCGACCTGCCGGTGGCGAGCGGCAATGTGTTCTGGTTCTTCCCCGATGCGGACGGCAAATTCCCGCCGCCCGGCAGCGTCGCCGCCGATGTGGTGCGCTGGAAGATCGACATGAATTCGAAGAGCGACAATCTCGAAGGCTCTGTCGTCAGCAAACTCAATTGCGAATTCCCGCATGTCGATGATCGCTATATCGGCCGGCCCTACCGCCATGCCTTCGTGCAGGCGGGCGATCCGACCAAGCCCTACAACGCCGACAAGGCCGGGCCGATCATGGGCTTCTTCTTCAACAGCTTCGCCCATATCGACATGTCCACGGGCAAGACCAAGAGCTGGTTCGCGGGCGACACCTCCAGCACGCAGGAGCCGGTGTTCGCGCCCAAGGGGCCGAACGCGGCCGAGGGCGAAGGCTATGTTCTCGGCGTCGTCAATCGCCGGGCCGAGAACCGCAGCGATGTGGTGATCCTCGATGCGCAGCATGTCGATGAAGGTCCGATCGCGACGATCAAGCTGCCCGTGCGCCTGAAGTTCGGCATTCACGGCAATTGGGTGCCGTCGACCACCTGGAACGCGGATTGAGTGCGCACGCCCGCGCAAAGCAAAAGGCCGCCCGATCGGGCGGCCTTTCCTTTATCCGTAAAAGGACGGCGCGGATTACTCCGCGGCTTCCTGCGGTTCGCCTTCGCCAACGGCTTCGACTTCCGCCTCGGCCACCGGGCCTTCGAGCTGCGGCACCGGCTGGTTGGCTGCCTGTTCGGCCTGGATCACACGATCGCGTTCCATCGCAACCTGGCGCATGCGCGCCACCGCGCCACCCGTACCCGCCGGGATGAGACGGCCGACGATCACGTTCTCCTTCAGGCCTTCCAGCGTATCGACCTTGCCGTTGACAGCGGCGTCGGTCAGCACGCGTGTCGTCTCCTGGAAGGAGGCCGCCGAGAACACCGAGCGCGTCTGCAGCGACGCCTTGGTGATGCCGAGCAGGATCGGGCGGCCTTCCGCCAGCTTCAGGCCTTCCTTCTCGGCCTTGGCATTGGCTTCTTCCAGCTCGTTGAGATCGACCTGTTCGCCGGCGAGCAGCGTGGTCTCGCCGCCGTCCAGGATCTCCTGCTTCTGCATCATCTGGCGGCAGATCACCTCGATGTGCTTGTCGTTGATCTTCACGCCCTGCAGCCGATAGACGTCCTGGATTTCCTTCACCAGATAGGTCGTCAGCTCCTCGATGCCCTTGATGCGCAGGATGTCGTGCGGGCTGGGATTGCCATCGACGATGTAATCGCCCTTTTCGACATAATCGCCTTCGCGCACCGAGATGTGCTTGCCCTTCGGGATCAGGAACTCGGCCGCTTCCAGACGCTCGTCCTTCGGGCGGACGATGACGCGGCGCTTGTTCTTGTAGTCCTTGCCGAATTCGACGAAGCCGTCGATCTCGGCCAGCACGGCGCATTCCTTCGGCTTGCGCGCTTCGAACAGCTCGGCCACGCGCGGCAGACCGCCGGTGATGTCGCGCGTCTTGGCGCCTTCGGTCGGCAGACGCGCAAGCACGTCGCCGGCCTTCACTTCGGCGCCCTCTTCGACCGACAGAATGGCGTCGACCGAGAGCGGATAACGCACCTCACCGACATTCGGCAGCGTGATGACCTTGCCCTTCTTGTCGGTCAGCACCAGGGCCGGCCGCAGCTCCTGCGACGACTTCGAGCCCGTGCCGCGGCTGTCCATGACGACGCTGTTCGACACGCCGGTCTTTTCGTCGGCCACTTCCTTCAGCGACACGCCGGAGACCAGGTCTTCGAACTTCACGATACCGTCGACTTCGGTCAGCACCGGAAGGGCGTTCGGGTTCCACTCGGCGAGACGATCGCCGCGCTTGACCTGCGCACCCTCGTCCACCTTCAGGCGTGCGCCATAGGTGATGCGATAGGAGGCACGCTCCTCGCCCTTCGGGTCGACGATCTGGACCTGTCATGATTGCGGCCCATCGCGATCAGCTCGCCGTCGGAGTTCTTCACGACGTTGCGGTTGGCGATCTTGACCGTGCCGTCATAGCTGGCTTCGATCTTCGACGTGCCCGCGAACTGCGCCGCGCCGCCGATGTGGAAGGTGCGCATGGTGAGCTGGGTGCCCGGCTCGCCGATCGACTGGGCGGCGATGACGCCCACCGCCTCGCCGATATTGACCGACGTGCCGCGCGCCAGATCGCGCCCGTAGCACTTGCCGCAAACGCCTTCCTTGAGTTCGCAGCCCAGAACGGAGCGCACGCGCACCTTCTGGATATGCGCATCTTCGATCCGGTCGGCGATGTCCTCGGTGACTTCCTTGCCGCGCTTGATGATGACTTCGCCCGTGTCCGGGTGCTTCACATCTTCGGCGGTGGTGCGGCCGAGAATGCGCTCGGTCAGCGAGGAGACGACCTGCCCGCCATCGATTTCGGCCTGAACGGAGACGCCGTTCTTGGTGCCGCAATCTTCGGCGGTGATGATGCAGTCATTCGCCACGTCGACGAGACGGCGGGTCAGATAACCCGAGTTCGCCGTCTTGAGCGCGGTGTCGGCCAGACCCTTGCGGGCGCCGTGGGTCGAGTTGAAGTACTCGAGCACGGTCAGGCCTTCCTTGAAGTTCGACAGGATCGGCGTCTCGATGATCTCGCCGCTCGGCTTGGCCATCAGGCCGCGCATGCCGGCGAGCTGCTTCATCTGCTGCGGCGAACCGCGGGCGCCGGAATGGCTCATCATGTAGATGGAGTTCATCTCCATGACGCGGCCGGTTTCCGGATCGATCTTCGGCTCGGAGATTTCCTTCATCATTTCGGCGGCGACCTGATCGGTACATTTCGACCAGGTGTCGACGACGAGGTTGTACTTCTCCTTGTCGGTGGTCAGACCGTCCAGGTACTGCTGCTCGTATTCACGCACGCGATGGCGCGTTTCCTCGATCAGCGTGTGCTTGGCGTCCGGCACGACCATGTCGTCCTTGCCGAAGGAGATGCCGGCCTTGCAGGCTTCCTTGAAGCCCAGGCTCATCAGCGCATCGGCGAAGAGCACGGTCTCCTTCTGGCCGCAATGACGATAGACCTCGTCGATCAGGTGGCTGACCTTCCTGCTTGCGCAGAAGGCGGTTCACCAGCTCGAACGGGATCTTCGGGCTGCGCGGCAGGATCTCGGCGATCATCATCCGGCCGGGCGTGGACTTCACGCGCAGCGTCGATGGGATTGCCTTCGGCATCGACCGTCTTGTAGCGCGCCTCGATCTTGGTGTGCAGCGTGACCGCAGCCGGCGAACAGCGCGTGCTCGATCTCGCCGATGTCGTTGAACACCATGCCCTCGCCCGGCTCCTTCTCGCGCTCCTGGCTGAGATAGTAGAGGCCGAGGACGATGTCCTGCGTCGGCACGATGATCGGCTTGCCGTTGGCGGGGCTGAGGATGTTGTTGGTCGACATCATCAGCACGCGCGCTTCGAGCTGCGCTTCGAGCGACAGCGGCACGTGCACGGCCATCTGGTCGCCGTCGAAGTCGGCGTTGAAGGCGGTGCAGACCAGCGGATGCAGCTGGATGGCCTTGCCTTCGATCAGCACCGGCTCGAACGCCTGGATGCCGAGGCGATGCAGCGTCGGGGCGCGGTTGAGCAGCACCGGATGCTCGCGGATCACCTCTTCGAGGATATCCCAGACTTCCGGCTTCTCCTTCTCGACCAGCTTCTTGGACTGCTTGACCGTCTGGCTGAAGCCCTTGGCCTCGAGGCGCGAATAGATGAACGGCTTGAACAGCTCGAGCGCCATCTTCTTCGGCAGGCCGCACTGGTGCAGCTTGAGCTCGGGACCGACCACGATCACCGAACGGCCCGAATAGTCGACGCGCTTGCCGAGCAGGTTCTGGCGGAAGCGGCCCTGCTTGCCCTTGAGCATGTCGGCGAGCGACTTCAGCGGACGCTTGTTGGCGCCGGTGATGACGCGGCCGCGGCGGCCGTTGTCGAACAGCGCGTCGACGGATTCCTGCAGCATGCGCTTTTCGTTGCGCACGATGATGTCCGGCGCCTTCAGCTCCATCAGCCGCTTCAGACGATTGTTGCGGTTGATGACGCGGCGATAGAGATCGTTGAGGTCCGAGGTGGCGAAGCGGCCGCCATCCAGCGGCACCAGCGGGCGCAGCTCCGGCGGGATCACCGGGATCACCGTCAGGATCATCCATTCCGGGCGGTTGCCGGAATCGATGAAGGCTTCGACGACCTTCAGGCGCTTGGTCAGCTTCTTCGGCTTCTCACCGCCGTTGCAGCCGGCGATCTCCTGCGCGCAGATCCTCGCGCAGCTTTTCGAGATCGATCGCCATCAGAAGCGTGCGCACGGCTTCGGCGCCGATCATGGCGGTGAAGCTGTCTTCGCCATATTCGTCCTGGGCGCGGTAGAACTCGTCTTCCGTCAGGAGCTGGCGCTCCTTCAGCGGCGTCAGGCCGGGTTCGACGACGATGTAGTTCTCGAAATAGAGGACGCGCTCCAGATCCTTCAGCGTCATGTCGAGCATCAGGCCGATGCGCGACGGGAAGCGACTTCAGGAACCAGATATGGGCGACCGGGCTGGCCAGCTCGATATGGGCCATGCGGTCGCGGCGCACCTTCTGCACCGTGACTTCGACGCCGCACTTCTCGCAGACGATGCCCTTGTACTTCATGCGCTTGTACTTGCCGCACAAGCACTCGTAGTCCTTCACCGGGCCGAAGATGCGGGCGCAGAACAGCCCGTCCCGCTCCGGCTTGAAGGTGCGGTAGTTGATCGTCTCCGGCTTTTTGACCTCGCCGTGGCTCCAGCGCAGGATCTGATCCGGGCTGGCCAGCGAAATCTTGATCCGGTCGAAGGTGGGCACTTCCTTGCCGGACGAGAAGACATTCAAGAGCTCTTGGTTCATTACCGAGCCTTTCTTTCCATAACAAAGCGATTGCGGATGGTGAGGGCGGCCATCCGCATCAGCCGTTCAGCAACTCCACGTTCAGGCCGAGCGAGCGCATTTCCTTGACGAGCACGTTGAACGATTCCGGGATACCGGCTTCGAACGTGTCCTCGCCGCGGACGATGGCTTCGTACACCTTGGTGCGGCCGGCCACGTCGTCGGACTTCACGGTCAGGATTTCCTGCAGCGTGTAGGCCGCGCCGTAGGCTTCGAGCGCCCACACTTCCATTTCGCCGAAGCGCTGGCCGCCGAACTGCGCCTTGCCGCCCAGCGGCTGCTGGGTGACGAGGCGAGTACGGACCGATCGAACGGGCATGGATCTTGTCGTCCACCAGATGGTGCAGCTTCAGCATGTAGATGTAGCCGACCGTGACCTGGCGGCGGAACGCGTCGCCCGTGCGCCCGTCGATAGAGCGTGACCTGACCGGACTCGTCGAGACCGGCCTGGCCCAGCATCTCGACGATGTCGTGCTCCTTGGCGCCGTCGAACACCGGCGTCGCGATCGGAACGCCTGCGCGCAGATTGTTGCCCATCTCGATCAGGCTGCCGTCGTCGAGCTCCTTGAGGCGCTCGTCGTCGCCATAGACTTGCTTCAGCGCCGACGCAGCGGCTCGGCCTTCTCGTCGCGCTTCACCTGGTCGACCACGTCGCCGATCTGCTTGCCGAGGCCCGCACAGGCCCAGCCCAGATGGGTTTCGAGAATCTGGCCGACATTCATGCGGCTGACGGCACGCCCAGCGGATTGAGCACGATGTCCACCTGCTGACCGTCTTCGAGATAAGGCATGTCCTCGATCGGCAGGATGCGGCTGATCACGCCCTTGTTGCCGTGACGGCCGGCCATCTTGTCGCCCGGCTGCAGCTTGCGCTTCACCGCCACGAACACCTTGACCATCTTCATCACGCCCGGGGCGAGCTCGTCGCCGCGGCGCAGCTTTTCGACCTTGTCGGCGAAGCGCTTGTCGAGGCGCTGCTTGGATTCGTCATACTGCTTGCGCAAGGCCTTCGATCTCGGCCATCGCCTTGTCGTTGCGAAGGCCGATCTGCCACCACTGATGGCGCGGCAGCGTGTCGAGCACGGACTGCGTGATCTTGGTGTCGGCGGCCATGCCCTTGGGACCGGAGGCCGCGGTCTTGCTGAGCAGGATCTCGGACAGGCGCGAGAAGATGTTGCGCTCCAGGATCGCGAGTTCGTCGTCGCGGTCCTCGGCCAGACGCTCTTCCTCGGCCCGTTCGATGGCCAGCGCGCGCTGGTCCTTGTCGACGCCGTGGCGGTTGAAGACGCGCACTTCGACGATCGTGCCGGTGACGCCCGGCGGGACGCGCAAGCGAGGTGTCGCGGACATCGGCGGCCTTCTCGCCGAAGATGGCGCGCAGAAGCTTTTCTTCCGGCGTCATCGGGGTTTCGCCCTTCGGCGTGACCTTGCCGACGAGGATATCGCCCGCATTCACTTCGGCGCCGATATAGACGATGCCCGCTTCGTCGAGGTTCTTGAGCGACTCTTCGCCGACATTGGGAATGTCGCGCGTGATTTCCTCTGGCCCGAGCTTGGTGTCGCGCGCCATCGTCTCGAATTCCTCGATATGGATCGAGGTGAAGACGTCGTCGCGCACGATGCGCTCGGAGATGAGGATGGAGTCCTCGAAGTTGTAGCCGTTCCACGGCATGAAGGCGACGAGCACGTTCTTGCCGAGCGCCAGATCGCCGAGCTGGGTCGAGGGACCGTCGGCGATGATGTCGCCCTTCGCGACGCGATCGCCCACCTTCACCAGCGGACGCTGATTGATGCAGGTCGACTGGTTCGAGCGCTGGAACTTCTTCAGGCGATAGATGTCGATGCCCGGCTTGGTGGGATCGGCTCTCTTCGGTCGCGCGCACGACGATACGGGTGGCGTCGATCTGATCGACCATGCCGGCGCGGCGCGCCGCGATGGCCGAGCCGGAGTCGCGGGCCACGACATCTTCCATGCCGGTGCCGACCAGCGGCGCTTCCGGCTGCAGAAGCGGCACGGCCTGACGCTGCATGTTCGAGCCCATCAGCGCGCGGTTGGCGTCGTCGTTCTCGAGGAACGGCACGAGCGCGGCGGCAACCGAGACGAGCTGCTTCGGCGACACGTCCATGAACTCGACCTGGTCCGGCGTCGTCATGACGAAGTTTCCGCCCTTGCGGCAGGAAACCAGTTCGTCGGTGAAGCGGCCCTTGGTGTCGATCGTCGGCGTTGGCCTGGGCGATGGTGTACTTCGCCTCTTCCATCGCCGACAGATAGATCACCTCGTCGGTGACGCGATTGTCCACGACCTTGCGGTACGGGCTCTCGATGAAGCCGTATTTGTTGACGCGCGCATAGGTCGCCAGCGAGTTGATCAGACCGATGTTCGGGCCTTCCGGCGTTTCGATCGGGCAGATGCGGCCGTAATGCGTCGGATGCACGTCGCGCACTTCGAAGCCGGCGCGTTCGCGGGTCAGACCGCCCGGGCCGAGCGCCGACATGCGGCGCTTGTGGGTGACTTCCGACAGCGGATTGGTCTGGTCCATGAACTGCGACAGCTGCGAGGAGCCGAAGAATTCGCGCACCGCGGCGGCGACCGGCTTCGCATTGATCAGGTCATGCGGCATCACCGTGTCGATATCGACGGCGGACATGCGCTCCTTGATCGCGCGTTCCATGCGCAGCAGGCCGACGCGGAACTGGTTTTCCATCAGCTCGCCGACCGAGCGCACGCGGCGGTTGCCGAGATTGTCGATGTCGTCGACTTCGCCGCGGCCGTCGCGCAGATCCGCCAGCGCCTTGACGATGGCCAGGATGTCGTCCTTGCGCAGCACGCGCATGGTGTCCGGCGCATCCAGGTTCAGGCGCATGTTCATCTTCACGCGGCCGACGCTGGAAAGGTCGTAGCGCTCGCTATCGAAGAAGAGCTGGTTGAACAGCGACTCGGCGGTGTCGAGCGTCGGCGGCTCGCCCGGACGCATGACGCGATAGATGTCGATCAGCGCCTGCTCGCGGCTGTGGTTCTTGTCCACGGCCATGGTGTTGCGGATATAGGCGCCGATCTGTGATGCCATCGACATTGATGACGTCGATCTCGTCGAAGCCGGCTTCGGCCAGCTGGTCGAGCGAGTCCTGGGTCAGCTCGTCGCCGGCTTCCACATAGATCTCGCCGGTCTCTTCATTGACCATGTCGAGCGCCGAATAGCGGCCGATCAGCTCCTCGTCGCCGACGAAGGATGGACTTGATGCCCTCTTCGCCCCATTTGCGCAGCGTGCGGGCCGTGATCTTGGTGCCCGCTTCGGCCAGCACTTCACCGGTCTTGGCGTTGACCCAGTCGGTGTTGGTCTTGGCGTTGCGCATCCAGGCCGGCTCGAGCGGCGTGGTCCAGCCCGTCCTTGGTCCGCTTGAAGGCGATCTTGGAATAGAAGTAGTCGAGGATCTGTTCCTGATCCATGCCGAGCGCATAGAGCAGCGTCGTCGCCGGCAGCTTGCGGCGGCGGTCGATGCGGACATGCATGATGTCCTTGGCGTCGAATTCGAGATCGAGCCAGGAGCCGCGATAGGGGATGACGCGCGCGGCGAAGAGCAGCTTGCCGCTCGAATGCGTCTTGCCCTTGTCGTGATCGAAGAACACGCCCGGCGAACGGTGCATCTGGGAGACGATGACGCGCTCGGTGCCGTTGACGACGAAGGTGCCGTTCTCGGTCATGAACGGGATGTCGCCCATATAGACATCCTGTTCCTTGATGTCCTTGACCGATTTGGCGCCGGTTTCCTCGTCCGTATCGAACACGATCAGCCGCAGCGTCACCTTGAGGGGCGCGGCATAGGTCATGGAGCGCTGCTGGCACTCCTCGACGTCATATTTCGGCTCTTCGAAGTGGTAATCCACATATTCGAGCAGCGAATGCTCGGAGAAATCCTTGATCGGGAACACGGAGGAGAAGACGGCCTGCAGGCCCTCGTCCAGACGCGTGCCGTCGGCCAGCTTGTCCACCTGCAGGAACTGGTCGTAGGAGGTCTTCTGCACCTCGATGAGGTTCGGCATTTCCGCCACTTCGGCGATCGAGCCGAAATATTTGCGAAGCCGTTTGCGTCCCGTGAATGAAAGCGTCATCCCGCGATCCCTTGCCATGTTCCTTAGGGCCTCATGCCGCCGGTGCACACACATATAGATGTGCCCGGCGCGCCCAGTACCGAATGGGCGAAAACCACCGGCCCTCCGGGGCCCTTGCGAGCCCCCGGAGGGGGTGGGTGAACCAAATATGTACGCGTACGCCGTTTTTCAACCCGGCGACGCCTCCTTACTTCAGCTCGACCTTCGCGCCTGCGTCTTCGAGCTGCTTCTTGATCTTCTCGGCTTCGTCCTTGCTGACATCGGCCTTCACGTCCTTCGGGGCGCCTTCGACGAGGTCTTTGGCTTCCTTCAGGCCCAGGCCCGTGATCGCACGGACTTCCTTGATCACGTTGATCTTCTTGTCGCCGGCGTCGGTGAGCACGACCGTGAATTCGGTCTTCTCGGCGGCCGGAGCCGCACCAGCCGCCGCCGGACCGGCAGCCACCGCCACCGGCGCCGCCGCCGAAACGCCCCACTTGTCTTCCAGGAGCTTCGCCAGTTCGGCGGCTTCCAGGACCGTCAGGCCCGACAGGTCTTCAACCAGCTGTTCGATCTTCGACATTTCTCTACTACTTTCTTTCGTTACGGGTTTGATTCGGTTGTGTGTTTCGGTTGTCGGACTACGCCGCTTCCTTCGAGGAATACGCGCTGATGACGCGGGCCAGCTGGCCCGCGGGGGCCTGGATGACCCCGGCAATCTTGGTCGCGGGCGCCTGAATGCAGGCCCACGATCTTGCCTCTCAGCTCGTCGAGCGACGGCAGTTCGGCGAGGGCCTTCACGCCCTCGACGTCCAGCGCCGTCTCTCCGACCACACCGCCCAGGATCACAAGCTTCTTGTTTTCCTTGGCGAAAGCCGCCGCCACCTTCGAGGCCGCGATGGGATCCTTCGAAAAGGCAATTCCCGTCGGGCCCTTGAAAAGGTGGGCGATCGGCTCAGCGGCCGTTCCCTGGAGGGCGCGCACGACCAGACGGTTCTTCGCCACCTTGAACGAGGCTCCTGCCTCGCGCATGCGGGCACGCAGATCGCTCATTTCGGCAACCGTCAGGCCGGTGTAGTGGGCGACAACCACGGAGCCGGCTTCGTTGAAAAGCCCGTTCAGGCTTTCGACGACTTCGGCTTTCTTGGGCTCTTTCCACTTGGCTCTCCTTATCGATGGCCTATCGCTGCGCTGCTTGAGGCCGCGAAGCGAGAACCACCACAACCGGCATCCGTGACGCTCCGGACACCGCCCTGTTGCTCTTCCCCGCCGGTTTCCCGGCGGGGCCTGCCCCAGGGCTCAAACCCGCCTTGCGGCTCCCGAAGGAGGTCCCCGCGAAACGGTTCTGCTCCCTGTCTATTGCGAGCGGTGATTAAGCCCGAAATCGGGCACTCGCAGTCTCGGACAGGTTCCGGCGATGCGTCCGCCGGAATTTCGTCAAACGTCAGTCAGGCCGCGGCGGCCTTCGCTGACGCTGCCCAGCGCAATGCCCACGCCCGGCCCCATGGTGGAGCTGAGCGAGACGCGCTTCAGATAGGTTCCCTTCGCGCCCGCCGGCTTCGCCTTCACGACGCCGTCGACGAAGGACTTGATGTTCTGCACCAGCGCCGTCCTCGGCGAAGCTCGCCTTGCCGACGCCGGCCTGGACGATGCCGGCCTTCTCGACGCGGAACTCGACGGCGCCGCCCTTGGCGTCGTTGATCGCGGTGGTGACGTCCATGGTCACGGTGCCGACCTTCGGGTTCGGCATCAGGCCGCGCGGGCCCAGCACCTTACCGAGACGGCCGACCACGCCCATCATGTCCGGGGTGGCGATGCAGCGGTCGAAATTGATCTCGCCCTTCTGCACCTGCTCGGCCAGATCTTCGGCGCCGACGATGTCCGCACCGGCCTTCTTGGCCTCTTCGGCCTTCGGCGCCCTTGGCGAACACGGCGACGCGCAGCGTGCGGCCGGTGCCGTTCGGCAGCGAGACGACGCCGCGGACCATCTGGTCGGCATGGCGCGGGTCGACGCCCAGATTGACGGCGATCTCGATCGTCTCGTCGAACTTCGCGCTGGCGCGCGACTTGATCAGCTTCACGGCCTCTTCGATCGGATAGAGCTTGCGCGCGTCGATGCCCTCGACGGCCTTCTTGTAGCGCTTGGATTGTTTCGCCATGGCCCTTACCCCTTGACCTCGATGCCCATCGAGCGGGCGGAGCCTTCGATCATCAGCACGGCGGCATCGATATCGTTGGCGTTCAGATCCTTCATCTTGGCTCTCGGCGATCTCGCGCACCTGCGCCTTGGTCACGCTGCCCTTGACGTCGCGGCCCGGCGCCTTGGAGCCGCCGCTGACCTTGGCCGCCTTCTTCAGGAAGTAGGACGCCGGCGGCGTCTTCATCTCGAAGGAGAAGGACTTGTCCGAATACACGGTGATGGTCACCGGGATCGGCATGTTCTTTTCCTGGTCCTGCGTCTTGGCGTTGAACGCCTTGCAGAATTCCATGATGTTCAGGCCGCGCTGGCCGAGCGCAGGACCGATCGGCGGCGACGGATTGGCCGCGCCGGCGGGCACCTGCAGTTTGATGTAACCCATAATCTTCTTTGCCACTGTTGATACCGCCTCCTTTATGCGGTTCGCGGTGCAGACGGACCTGGCCGGCCCTCCCGCGTCTAGATGCAGGTCAGACCTTTTCGACCTGCGTGTATTCCAGTTCGACCGGCGTTGCGCGGCCGAAGATCGACACCGCGACCTTCACGCGCGAGCGCGCCTCGTCGACTTCTTCCACCACGCCGTTGAACGAGGTGAACGGACCGTCGGCGACCCGCACCTGCTCGCCGATCTCGAAGCTGATCGACGGCTTCGGCCGCTCGGCGCCTTCGGTGACCTGGTTGAGGATGCGGTCCACTTCGGCCTGGCGCAGCGGCATCGGCTTGTTGTTCTGGCCCAGAAAGCCCGTGACCTTCGCCACGTTCTTGACGAGGTGATAGGCCTCGTCCGTCAGCTTGGCGTGCAGCAGCACATAGCCGGGCAGGAACTTGCGCTCGGCATTGACCTTCTGGCCGCGGCGCACCTCGATCACCTCTTCGGTGGGCACGAGCACGTCCTCGACCAGATCCTCGAGACCCTGGATCTGGGCCTGACGCTTGATCTCCTCGGCCACCTTCTTCTCGAAATTCGAGTAGGTGTGGACGATGTACCACTTGGCGTCGGACTTCGTTGCGGTGCCTGCTTCGCTCATGGGCGGCCTTCGTTGGTTCTCAGATCCGGGCCGTCAGCCCGCCGCGCCGATCAGAAGACGCTCGCCCATGGCCAGCGCCCAATCGACTGCGAAGAAAAACACCATCGTCATGCCGACCATGATGAAAACCATCACGGTCGTAAGCCAGGTTTCGCGGAAGGTCGGCCACGTCACCTTCGAAATTTCGCGGCGCACTTCCTGGAAGAACTGGATCGGTCCGGTGCGCTTGACGGCCGGAGCCGGCACATCCTTGGTCGCGCTCTCCGCCGCCTTCTTCTTCTTCTGATCGGCCACGATGGTGATCCGTTTCTAAATTCCGTGCGTGACCAAGCCGTCACTTGGCAGGAGTGGCAGGGTTCGAACCCGCGACCTACGGTTTTGGAGACCGCCGCTCTACCAGCTGAGCTACACTCCTAAAGACAAAAGTCAGCGCGCCGGGGACGGCCCTCCGCCCGCCAGCGCACATGCTCTTTGTCGAAGGGCTGCGGTTTACCAGCCTGCACCGGGCTTCGCAAGCGGCAAAACCAGGAATTTTCCCGTTCCTGCCAAGGCGTTCCAGCGGGGACCCGTTCGGGCACCGGAAGCGCCGTCAAAGCCCCATCCCGGGCTCGCTTTGAGCCTTCATAAAAATGACGATCCGTCACTATTTGGCAGTGGGCGGGCACGAAAAAGGGCGCCCCGGAAGCCGGAGCGCCGCTGTTCACGCGGCGGGCGGCGCCCGCCGGCGAATCACTTAATGATTTCGGCGACGACGCCGGCACCGACGGTGCGGCCGCCTTCGCGGATGGCGAAGCGCAGCTTCTCTTCCATCGCGATCGGAACGATCAGTTCCACCTCGATCGTCACATTGTCGCCCGGCATCACCATCTCCGTGCCTTCCGGAAGCGTCACGATCCCCGTCACGTCCGTCGTGCGGAAGTAGAACTGCGGACGGTAGTTGCCGAAGAACGGCGTGTGACGGCCGCCCTCTTCCTTCGTCAGGATGTAGGCTTCCGCCTTGAAGTTCGTGTGCGGCGTCACCGAGCCCGGCTTGGCCAGAACCTGGCCACGCTCGACACCCTCGCGGTCCACGCCGCGCAACAGGCAACCCACATTGTCGCCGGCCTGGCCCTGATCGAGCAGCTTGCGGAACATCTCGACGCCCGTGACCGTGGTCGACGAGGTGTCCTTGATGCCGATGATCTCGACCGTCTCGCCGACCTTCACGACGCCGCGCTCGATACGGCCCGTGACAACCGTGCCGCGGCCCGAGATCGAGAACACGTCTTCGATCGGCATCAGGAAGGGCTGGTCGATCGGCCGCTCCGGCTGCGGGATATACGTCATCCACCGCGTCCATCAGCTTCAGGATCGCGTCGTGGCCCAGCTCCTTGTTGGTGTCCTCAAGCGCGCACAGGGCCGAACCGCGGATGATCGGGATGTCGTCGCCCGGGAACTCGTAGGACGAAAGCAGCTCGCGCACTTCCATCTCGACCAGGTCCAGAAGCTCTTCGTCGTCGACCATGTCGCACTTGTTCATGAACACGACCAGCGCCGGCACGCCGACCTGGCGGGCCAGAAGGATGTGCTCGCGGGTCTGCGGCATCGGGCCGTCGGCCGCCGACACCACCAGGATCGCGCCGTCCATCTGGGCGGCGCCCGTGATCATGTTCTTCACATAGTCGGCGTGGCCGGGGCAGTCGACATGGGCGTAGTGGCGCTTCGCCGTCTCGTACTCCACATGCGCCGTCGAGATCGTGATGCCGCGCGCCTTCTCTTCCGGCGCCTTGTCGATCTGGTCGTAGGCCGAGAACGTCGCGCCGCCGGTCTCGGCAAGCACCTTCGTGATCGCCGCCGTCAGCGTCGTCTTGCCATGGTCAACGTGACCGATCGTTCCGATGTTGCAGTGCGGCTTGTTCCGCTCAAATTTGGCCTTCGCCATGGTCGTGGTCCTTCGCCTGGTCCTGGTACGAACACAAATCAGATCAGTGGTGAACGGTACTCAATCATCTGGCGCACAGCCGCGTGGTTGCCACGCCGGCCCGCCTCAGTTGGGCGCAGGGCATAGCGGCACAGCAGCAAAGTTTCAAGACGCAAGCCGCCCCGGCCGGGGCCGCGAATGCCCGAATCTAAAAGGTCCGCGGGCTCAGCGCCTGCCACATGGCCCGGGCCTCGGCGTCCGGATCGTCGGCCACGCGGCAGGTCACATCCACCAGCATCGTCGCCCGCCGGTGGGGATCGTAACGCGGCCATGCGCCCGCGCCCGGGGCCGGTGGCGTGCCGGTGCGGGCAAAACTCGCCCAGATGGTGCTGAGATTGTGCGAGGCCGCCGCGACGCCGGGTCCATCGCCCTGCAATCCCGCCTCGTCCCCATTATCGAAGGTCGGCGCGATGTCCGTCGCGTGGCCGGCACCGAGCGTGGCATGGGTGGCCGGGATCGGCCGGTTCGATTTGAAGTCCCAGCGATAGCGATAGACCGGCGCCGGCTGCGCCGCCTTGCGGTCGGCCAGCACGATCGTCTCCATGCCCATCAAGCGCGCGGTGGCGATGGCCAGATAGAGTTCGGACGGCGTGGCCTGCGGCATCATATGCCGATAGGTGGTGAGGATCCGTTTCGCCTTGTCGCCGAAATCGTGCCGCATCCGCGCGTCCAGCGCGGCGCGATCCATCTCGAAGACCTCCGGCTCGTTCATGAAGAAGAAGGCCGCCTCGGTATGGTTGCTGGCGATGAGCAACGGCACATCGGCGCAGAGCGGCGTGGCAACCGGATCGAACGGATCGGCTGGTAGCGAGGTGCCGTCGATCACCGGCCCGAAATGCCCCGGCACCGTGTTTTCGGTAAAGGCGATCGGCATCATCTTCGGCACAGCCGGCGGCACAAAGCCGGGCGTCGGTTGCGCCAACGGCCCGGCATCGCGCATGCCGACCCATTGCAGTGCAAGGAGCGTGCGAGCCGGGATATCGAACAGCTTGCGTGGATCGTCGAGGTTCAGCGCGCGCAACAGCCGCTTCGCTGTTTCGTTTGCGAAGGCGCGCGGCATGCGGCGCAATTGCGCGCCGCTCTCGATCCCGGCCTTGTGGTACAGCCCTTTCGCTGCCGGCATGCCCAGCAGCGTTCCCACCTTGCCGCCACCGCCGGACTCGCCGAACACGGTGACATTGTTCGGATCGCCGCCAAAGGCCGCAACGTTGTCACGCACCCATTCGAGCGAGGCGACGATGTCGTTCATCGAGGCATTGCCCGTGGCGTAGTCGCCGCCCAGAAGATCGCCGAGCCAGAGATAGCCGAGCAACCCCAGCCGGTGATTGGGCGCCACCACGACCACGTCATAGACCGCTGCCAGTCGCGCGCCATCCTGCGCCACCGAGCCGGCCGAGCCGGTCGAATAGCCGCCACCATGGAGATAGACCATGACCGGCCGCTTGCCGCCGTCATTCACCGCCGGGGTCCAGACATTGAGGAACAGGCAGTCCTCGCTCCAGTCCGGTTCGTTTTCCCCATAGGTCGAATGCGGCGTCTGTGGCGCCGGCGCGCCGAGCCGTGTGGCGTCGCGCAGACCGGTCCAGGGATTGGCGGGCGGCGGCGCCTTGAAGCGGTGCACACCCGAAACCGGCCCGGCGTATGGAATGCCCTTGAAGGCCAGAGCGCCGCGCTCCGTACCGCCCCGCACGCGGCCATGCACCGTCTCGGCGACGGCGAAGACGGCACGGTGGAGGTCGAAAGCCCCCGCGCCCGGGCGGACCCGGCCATCGCGCCCGTTGCACCCAGTCCCGCCATAACCATGCCGGCCTCCAACAGATGCCGCCGGTTCAATGATGCCGTCATGGTCGCCCTCTCCCGCTTGTCTTGTTTGGGCGGAGCCTAGCCAAGGTTTTATGGTAGCGCTACCTAAAACAGACCTTACGGGTCATGGCGCGGCCAACGGCCGGGCGGTCTTGAAGCGGGATGGAAGATTGTCCGACCGGGAAGCTGGAGCGGGTGAAGGGAATCGAACCCTCGTCATCAGCTTGGAAGGCTGTTGCTCTACCATTGAGCTACACCCGCGAAACGCAAAGGCCACTCGGGCGCGGCAGCCTTCTCTCGCGTCGCGCGAAGGCTGGTGGAGGAGGTTGGATTCGAACCAACGTAGGCGTAGCCAACGGATTTACAGTCCGTCCCCTTTAGCCACTCGGGCACTCCTCCACATCACAAGCGCCTTCACACAGAAGCTTGGCTGTGGCCGGCGGATATCGGCCATCTGGCCCGGCCTGTCAACCGATAGAAGCCGGGATTTGGGCGCGATTTTCGCCGCATTGCGAGCCCTCGGGGCGGATGCCATTGCCGGGCCCGCCAAACCCATTATAAGCGCGCCATGGCCCCATCGCGCAGCAAGCCCCACGGCAAATCAGACGCCAAACGTTTCCACCGCCGCCCGACGCCGAAATCCGGCGCGGCGGGCTTGTGGCTCTATGGTCTGCACGCCGTGAAGGCAGCCCTCGCCAATCCGGCCCGCGCGGCCCATCGCGCCGTGCTGACCGAACGCGCCGCCGCCGAGATCGGCGCCAAGCTGCTCGCCCGCGTGCCCCACGAAATCGCCGATCCGGATGCGGTCGCCGGCCTGCTGCCGGCCGGGTGCCGTGCATCAGGGCGCGGCGCTGCACTGCGAGCCCCTGCCCCGAGCGCGATATCGCCGATGTGCTGGTCCCCAGCCGAGCGCCGCCGCATCGTGCTGGTGCTCGACCAGATTTCCGATCCGCACAATGTCGGCGCCATCCTGCGCTCGGCAGCTGCCTTCGGCGTCTCGGCCGTCATCGTGCAGGACCGCCATGCCCCGCCGGAATCGGGCGTGCTGGCCAAGGCGGCTTCCGGAGCGCTCGACATCGTGCCCTATCTCGCCGTGGTCAATATCGCCCGCGCGCTCGACGAACTGGCCGAACTCGGCTTCTGGCGCGTGGCCCTGGCCGGCGACGGACAGCAATCGCTGAAAGAGGCGGTGCAGCGGCGGCGATGTCGCCATCGTGCTGGGCTCGGAGGGCGCGGGCGCTGCGCCGGCTGGTGCGCGAGCGTTGCGATGTGACGGCCTCGATCCCGATCGACGCGCAGATGGAAAGCCTGAATGTGTCGAATGCCGCGGCCATCGCGCTTTACGAAGCGCGGCGCGGCTAAGACTACATCAGCGCCGCGACCGTGTCGGCGCCGCCGCCGTAATTCTCGATGAAGACGAGAACCTTGTAGCCCTTGTAGAAGCGCAGTTTGCCCTGCGCACCGCGCATCAGCTCGCCGTGATTGCTGATGGTTTCGGTGCGGCGGTCATAGGCGAAGCGCGGCACCTCGCCCTTGTAGTCCTTGCGGATCAGATCGAAGAGCGTGCGCGCCGCCTCCGGCGACAGGTGGATGCAGCCGGCGCTGGCGCGCTGGCCCAGACGCGCAATGTCCTCGCCATGGGCGGCGTGGATGGCGAGCCCCGTCTGATAGCCGTTCTTTTCCCAGTTGAAGAACATCGCATAGGGCATCGGCGTGCCCCATTGGATCGAGCGGTAGTGCGGATACATCCGCGTGGGATCGAGTTCGTAATAGCCGGCCGGGCGTGAAGCTGGGCAGTTTCCCAGCCGGCCTTGTTGTATTCGATCTTCTCGCGCCCCGTCGATGACCGGCCAGTCGTAGCGCAGCGGCGAAGCCGCCGCTGCCGTTCTTGGCGAAAACATACATGCGCTGCGCCACCGGTCCCTTCGCCGCCTTGCTGACATAGAGGAAGAGATCGAAATGGGCGTAGAGCGCGTCGGTCAGATTGTCCCTGAGGTGCTGCTCGACGCGAGCGAGTTCGGGCGCGGCGACCGGCGGCGCGGGTTCCGGTGTCACGGTCTTGGGCGGCACAGTTTTGGGCGGCGCCAGATTGAGCGTGACGCGAGAGGCCGGTCTGGGTGTGGCCAGCGCCACCTGCCGTGGCTTCAAGGGAATGGTGACGTGGCTGCGGGGCGCCTGTGGCGGCACGATCTGGGGCCGAAGCGCCGGCGGCGCGGCGGCCTCTGGCTTCCTTGGCGCGGGCTCAACCCTTGCGAGTTCCGCCTTGCGCGCGGGCACCGTCTTTGCCGGCCCGCTCACGCTGTCATAGACCCGGTCCGCCTCGGCGACCGCGAAGTCCCAGCCCGGCTGCAGCACATGATCGTGCAAACCGGCCGCGGTCGCATGCACCGCATGATCCAGCCCCGGATGGCGATCAAGCACGATCGTGACGGCAAAGGCCGAAGCCGCCACCAGATAGATCGCGCTGAGCTGTTTGAGGCCCGTCATGTTTCGTGGGAATCCCCGTGACATCACCAGCCTAACCCGGTGCGCCAGCTTTGTCCCGTAACGAGACAGCACGTGGTTGACAAGGGTGTGAGAGCGGGAACTTTCCCGGTTTCAGGCCGGTTTGGGCACCCGCGCCAGATCCGCCTTCAGCGTTTTCGAAGCGCGCCAATAGCTGATGCCGCCCAGGGTTCCGCTGACCATGGTGAGAAGCAGCGCGTAACGCAGCAAATCGACGCCCAGCTCCGGCCGCAGCAGCGTCGAGAGCAGACCCACCGATTGTGGCCCCAGTCCCAGACCGATGATGTTGAGGATGAAGAGGAACAGCGCCGCCGCCGTCGCGCGCATCCTGAGCGGCACAAGACCCTGCACCATCGTCACACAAGGTCCAAGAAACACCGCCCCCATGGCCGACGGAATGATGGCCGCGATGATGGCAATGGTGGTGTTGTCGGCCAGGTAGAACACCGGCTGGAACGGCAGCGCCAGCACCGCCGCGCCGAGCGGCACATAGACGTTCCAGCGCACATCGCGCTTGCCCATGCGGTCGGCGATGACGCCTGAGAAGAAGGTGCCGATCCAGCCGCCGACCCCGGCAATGCCGGCGAAGACGAGACCGACCTCCGTCAGCGTCATATGATGCGAGCGTATGAGGAAGGCCGGCACGAAGGCCGTCGCGCCATAACCGCCGAAGGATGTCATGGCCGCGCCGAAGGCGATCCAGCGGAAAGATCGCTGCGACCACAGAAAGCGCGCAACATCGCCCAGCGGCGGACGCACGCCGTCATCGGCCAGCATTTCGGAATGGCCCCGCGGCGGCTCGCGCACGGTGAACAGCACGACGAAAAACAGGATCAACCCGGGAATGCCCGCGGCGAGGAAGGCCTCACGCCAACCGAAGCGCTGCGCGATCCACCCGCCCGCGAAGAAGGCAAAGAGCAGGCCGATATTGAGCCCGGCCGAATAGAAGCTCTGCGCCGCGGCGCGTTGCTGCGGCGGATAGAGGTCGGAGATCACGGCCTGTGCCGAGGGACCTGTGCCCGCTTCGCCCACGCCGGTAAAGACGCGCGCGATGGCGAGCTGCCAGAATTGCGCCGCCAGTCCGCACACCACCGTCATCACAGAAAACAGGCCCATCGAGATGGCGATGATGTTGCGGCGACTGTGGCGGTCGGCGAGACGCGCGATGGGAATGCCGAGCGTGGCGTAGAACAGCGCGAAGGTCGGCCCGGCCAGCAGGCCCAGCAGCGCATCGGAGACGCCGAACTCGGCTTTGATCGGTTGCAGGAGGATCGCGAGGATCTGGCGGTCCAGATAATTCACGACGTACATCGCTGTGAGGATGACCAGGATGTAGTGCCGGTAGCCGGGCGAAAAGCCATCGGCTGCGCGCCCGCCCGTCAGCGGGGCGGACTCGTTCTGGATGTTCATGCCAGCCTCTTAGGCGTTTCCTCTGGTGGCGAGCCTAGCAGAAAGACCCCATCGGCAAAGTGAATTCGGCCCTCTATAGTGATCGCAAAGGAGGCCCAGATGTCCGCATTCAAGCCCCGCACGATGCTGGAGACCCATGAGGTCACCAACCAGCCCCCGCCATTCGAAGACATCAATCTGTTCACCTCGGACCTGGCGCTTCAGCATGCGCTGGGTCATGCCGGCGGCGCGGCCCATGCCGGACGGCTGACAACATTCGGCGCGCGCGCAGGCTCCGCCGAAGTGGCGGACTGGGCCATGCAGGCCAACAGAAATCCGCCACAGCTCAAGAGTTTCGACCGCTACGGCCAGCGCATCGACGAAGTGGACTTCCATCCGGCCTATCACCAGCTCATGCATCTGGGAGTCGATGCGGGCATTGCATCGGCGGCATGGAGCGGAACCCACGCCGGCCATGTGCTGCATTCGGCCATCGAATTCCTGATGGCGCAGGCCGAGCCCGGCGTGTGCTGCCCGATGACCATGACCTATGCCGCACTCGCCGCGATACGCCACCAGCCTGACGTTGCGGCAGCATGGGAACCGCGCATCCTCACCGGAAAATACGATCCGGCCTCTCGCCCGGCCGCCGAAAAGGCCGGCGTCACCATCGGCATGGCGATGACGGAGAAGCAGGGCGGCTCGGACGTGCGCGCCAACACCACGCGCGCCGAAAAGAATGCGGACAGCAGCTACACGCTGACGGGCCACAAATGGTTCTGCTCGGCGCCGATGTGCGACGCCTTCCTGACGCTGGCCTATGCCGAAGGCGGGCTCACCTGTTTCCTGGTGCCGCGCTGGACGCCGGCGATGGCGAGCGCAATGCCATCCAGATCATGCGCCTCAAGGACAAGATGGGCGACAAGGCCAACGCCTCGTCGGAGATCGAATATCACGGCGCCTTGGCCCAGCGCGTCGGCGAAGAAGGCCGCGGCGTGCGCACGATCATCGAGATGGTGCAGCACACACGGCTCGACTGCATCATCGCGCCCGCCGCCTATATGCGGCAGGCGCTGGCCAATGCGCTGTGGCATACCTCGCATCGCCGCGCCTTCCAGAAGACGCTGATCGACCAGCCGCTGATGCGCACATTGCTGGCGGACATGGCGGTGGAGTCCGAAGCCGCCACCGCCCTCACCTTCCGCATCGCCAAATGCTTCGACGCGCAGGACGCCCATCCGATGGAAGCGGCCCTGATGCGCATCGCCACGCCGGTCGGCAAATACTGGCTCAACAAGCGCGTGGTGAACTTCGTCTATGAGGCGATGGAGGCCCATGGCGGCGCCGGCTATGTCGAGGAAAGCGTGATGCCGCGCCTGTTCCGGCAATCGCCGCTCAATTCGATCTGGGAAGGCTCGGGCAATGTGATCTGCCTCGACGTGTTGCGCGCGATGATGCGCGAGCCGGAGAGCGTCGCCGCTTTCATCAACGAGATCGAAGCCGCCCATGGCGAGAACCATGTGCTCGACCAAGCCATCGACGCGATGAAGAACCGGCTGGTGCAGGCACCGGCCGAGCATGAGGCGCGCCATCTGGTGGAACAGATGGCGGTGCTGCTGCAGGCCTCGATCCTCGTGCGTCAGGGCCCGGCGGCCGTGGCCGATGCCTTCATCGCCACGCGCCTGTCGGAGCATCCCGGCTTCGTCTATGGCGGCAGCGGCGTGAAGATGGACGTGGATGCGATCCTGGCCCGCGCCATGCCGGCCCTATGACGAACTTCCGGCTTTGGTCTGCTTGATCTCGTCGCGCAGCAGGTTGGCGTCGACGATGTCCTGCGGGCCCCAGATCGGATAGGTGATGGCGTGGATGCCGACGAATTTGTGGCGGTGGTGCACGTCGCACAGAACCCACAGATTGTCTTCGTCATGGTCGACCCAGTCCAGGATCTGCGCCTTCGTCATGCCGTTCCGAAACACAGAATATTTTCCGCGGTCGCGATGGAGCAGCCCCGGAAGAATGCGCGTGTTGAACTTGACCGGATCGATGCCGTTCGCGAGCGCCCATTCGATGATGTGATGATGGGTCTCCATCTGCACGGCGCCGAAGGGATTGGCCGCCTCGTCGCCCAATGTGCTGAACCGCACCCCGCACGCCAGACACGGTCTATCCTGCTCCTTGACCAGCTTCTCATGCACCTTCTTGTAGGCTGGCAATTCCACGCGCTTGTCATGCGGCGGATAGAACGCGACCTCGTGGAGCATGCGCGACACCGCGTGATCGTGACTGTCGAGATCGTCGCCCGCACCCGCCGCCTTGAGATGCGCCGCGGCCTTGGCGATGCGCCCGGGCGCGCCCTTCCGCAGCGCCCGCACATGGCCGGACGCTTTCGCCACCCGGCCGCGCACATCTGCCACATAAGCGTCCCGCGCCCGCTCCTGCCTGGTTTTCGCCATCGCCGCCTCCCGCCTCTGCGCGTCGCAATCCGGCGCGCGGCAGAACCCGTGCACCGTTCGCCATCTAGAGCAGAATTCCGTTAATTGCGGTCGTATCCGGCGTGGGCGAAAAAGTTTTCGCATTCGTTTGGGCGGAACGTGTTGAGGGCGGCGGCGACGGCAGCATCCAGTGTCTCGACGGTTCTCGCAGCAGCCTTTCGGACATGGGCCTTGAGCTTGGAGAAGGCGTTCTCGATCGGGTTGAAGTCGGGGCTGTAGGGCGGCAGGTAGAGCAGGCTTGCGCCGACCGCTTCGATGGCTTCGCAGACACCAGCCACCTTGTGGGCCGGCAGATTGTCCATGATGACGATGTCGCCGGGCTGCAATGCCGGCGCCGAGCATCTGCTCGCACCATAGGCCAGGAACGCCTCGCCATCCATGGGGCCATCAAGCAGCATGGGCGCGCAAAAGCCCGACAGGGTCAGTCCCGCAACGAAGGTCGTGGTCTTCCAATGACCGTGCGGGATCGCGGCCCGGCAGCGTTCGCCCTTGGGCGCCCAGCCGCGCAGACGGGCCATTTTGGTCGAAAACCCGCTCTCATCGACGAAGACCAGCCGCTCCGGCTCCAGATCGGTCTGGCTGTCGAACCACGCCTCGCGCGCGGCCTTCACGTCGCCACGCTCTTGCTCGCTCGCATGGCCGGTCTTTTTTTGTGCGTCAGGCCATGGCGGTCGAGGAACTTCCACACCGCCGTGTACACCACCCTGACAGAGCGCTCTTGCGCCAGCCGCTCTGCAATCTCCTTGCAGCGTGATGTCCGGTGCCGTGTCGATCAACCCGCGAATGAAGTCGGTATGCGGATCGAGCACCGAGCCCTTGGGCTTGCCCTGCCGCGCCGGTGTCACGGCCCCCTTCGCCCGCTTCAATCGCGCCCAGGTGCCGGCCGTCGCAATCCCAATTGAGAACCGGGCTGCGGCCTGTCGCGTGGACATTCCGCCCTCGATCGCCGCAACCACCCGCTCACGCAAATCCAAACTCAAGGGCCTGCCCATCCAGATCTCCCGCTAACGCCGGATAAATCAAACCATCATTTGCCCCGCGACGGAATCCCTTCCAGACTCCCATTCCAGGGAAAATGCTCTAGACGCGCGAAGACGGCCGTCTGTGAATGAAAGAGGAGGAAGACGCGCGAAGCGATCAGCGAAAGCCAAACTCGCGCAGTGCGGTGACCGGATTGGCCTGCGCCTTCGGCCGCACGGCGGCGAGTTCGGCCCGCACGCCGTTCAGGCGCTCACGCAGCACATTGCCATAGTGCAGGCTATAAATCCGCACCGGGTCAAAAGCCGTATCGCGAACATTGGCGAGATCGCTGCGCAGATCATCGACAAGACCAAGCCGAACTTGATGTCCCGCCAGATCAGCCCGCGCCCGCGAAACGTCGAGGCCCAAATCCGGCGCGCGCGGCATCAGGACAGCCACGACGGCAAACCAGAACAGGGCACGCACGACGAACATCCCAACCTCTGCGACACCGGAGCGACGGGATGAAAACGAAACCCCTCAGGTCTTGTTCCCGGCCAATCGCTCCAGCGCCTCGGCGAGGGCCAGCACGCGATCATCCTCGGTTTCGCCATTCAGCACAGCTTGTCGCATGGTAGCCGCGGCCCGCAGGAGCTGCATCCTGTATTCCTCGGATGTCGCCTCGACACGATCCGCAAATGCGGCCGACACGAAGTCTTCGTCAGCGATGGGTTTATCCGGACGCGCCGCCATCTTCTCTGTCCCAAATTCGGACAGCGTGTCTTCGTTCGCGCGCTGTCCAGAACTCCGGGAGACGATCTCCCGAAAATCGAGGCGCCCTTACATTGCAGATGCGGACGGCCGTGTGACTGGAACATGGTAATTTCAGGGCACAATTTGAAGTTCGGAATAGTCCCTAAGGAATTTCCCTTAAGCCCAGGGATTAAATGTTTGCGACTATTTCAATCTTCGCCTGAATGTTGCTCGCTGATTCCCAAATCGAGCCGCAGGGCATTATTGTCTTGCTTTGCGCGGGACTATGCGAATTTCGCGCTCTTGGCGAAGCCCTTGGGCGGCAGGCGGCCGGCCTGGGCGCGGACGCCGCGCCAATCCTTCAATTCGCTGGCCGACCAGTTGCGATTGTTCTGGTCCTTCAGGCCCTGTTTGAGCGTGAACATGCACGCATCCATCAGCCCGCCATCCTTGTAGCGCTGCAGGATCACGCCGCGGCCACGGGTCATCTCCGGCACCTCCTTGGCGGGGAAGACCAACAGTTTGTGGTTGTCGCCGACGACCGCGACGCTGTCGCCCGCCGCTTCGGTGCAGACCACGGCCTCCTGCCCCGCGCCGACATTCATCACCTGCTTGCCTGAGCGCTTCATGGCCGACGGCATCGTCCTCGGTGGTCACGAAGCCATGGCCGGAGGTCGCCGCCAGCAACAGCTTGCGCCCCGGCTGGTGCACGAACATGGCGACGAGATCGGCCTCCGGCGGCAGGTCGATGAAGCTGCGGATGGCCTCGCCATTGCCGCGCCCGCCCGGCAGCTTGGCGCAATCGAGGGTGAAGAAGCGCCCATCGGTCGCGAACAGCATCAGCTTGTCGGTGGTCTCGGCATGGATCCAGAAACGGGCGCGATCGCCTTCGCGATATTTGACGGCATCGGACTGCTCCTGATGGCCCTTGAGCGAACGTAGCCAGCCCTTCTGCGAGCACACCACGGTGATCGGCTCGCGCTCGACGGCCGTCTCCAGCGCCACCACCTCTTCGGCGATGGCCTGGATGTTCGCGATCTCGGCGGCTTTGGCGAATTCGGTGCGGCGCTTGCCGAGCTTGGTCTTCTGGCCGAACTTCGCATCGACCTCGCGCACTTCCTCGATCAGCTTGTCGTTCTTGAGCTTCTCGGAACCGAGCAGTTTCTTGAGGTCCTTCTGCTCCGTCTTGAGGTTTGTATGCTCGCGACGGATCTCCATCTCCTCGAGCTTGCGCAAACTCCTGAGGCGCATGTTGAGGATGGCTTCGGCCTGGGTCTCGGTGAGCTTGAAGGCCTTGATCAGCTTCGGCTTGGGCTCGTCCTCGGTGCGGATGATCTTGATGACCTTGTCGAGGTCCAGATAGACGATCAGATAGCCTTCGAGGATGTCGAGCCGCGCCGCGATCTTTTCGAGCCGGTGGGCCGAGCGCCGTTCCAGCACCGTGCGGCGATGATTGACGAAGGCGATCAGCGCATCCTTCAGGCTCATCACGCGCGGGATCAGACCGTTGTCCAGCACATTCATGTTGAGCGGGATGCGGGTTTCGAGATCGGTCTGGCGGAAGAGCTGCTCCATCAGCACTTCGGGCTCGACCGTGCGCGTCCTCGGCACCAGAACGACGCGGATGTCCTCGGCGGATTCGTCGCGGATATCGTCAAGCTGCGCCAGCTTCTTGGCCATGATCAGCTCGGCGATCTTCTCGATCAGCTTGGCCTTCTGGATCTGATACGGGATCTCGTCGATGATGATGTGATAGGCACCGCGGTCCGCGTCCTCACGGTGCCAGCGCGCGCGCACGCGGAAGGAGCCGCGGCCCGTACGATAGGCCTCGGCGATGGTTTCGGCATCGTCGACGATGATGCCGCCGGTCGGAAAGTCCGGCCCCCTCACATGCTTGAAGAGCGTCTTTTCCTGCGTGTTGGGGTTCTTGATCAGCGCTTCCAGCGCCCCGCACAATTCGCCCAGATTGTGCGGCGGAATGGAGGTCGCCATGCCCACGGCGATGCCGCTGGAGCCATTGGCGAGCAGGTTCGGAAACGCCGCCGGCAGCACCACCGGCTCGCGGCCGTCGCCATCATAGGTGGCGCGGAAATCGACCGCGTCCTCGTCGAGGCCTTCGAGCAGCGCGTAGGCGATTTCGGTAAGGCGGCTTTCGGTGTAGCGCATGGCCGCCGCGTTATCGCCGTCGACATTGCCGAAATTGCCCTGCCCGTCCACCAGCGGATAGCGCGAGGCGAAATCCTGCGCGAGGCGCACCAGCGCGTCATAGATCGCCTGGTCGCCATGGGGATGGAACGAGCCCATGACATCGCCGACGATCTTCGCGCTCTTCTTGAACGAGCCGTTGGGATCAAGCTTCAGGAGCCGCATCCCGTAGA
Source organism: uncultured Pseudomonadota bacterium (assembly GCA_963822185.1). GTDB lineage: Bacteria > Pseudomonadota > Alphaproteobacteria > Micropepsales > Micropepsaceae > Rhizomicrobium. The sequence continues at coordinate 536,781 of CAWGGT010000024.1, read as the reverse complement.
GGATGCGCCGGTGCACCGGCTTGAGCCCGTCGCGGGCATCGGGCAGCGCGCGCTGGGTGATGGTCGACAGCGCATAGGCGAGATAGCGCTCGCTCAGCGCCTGGGCCAGCGGTTCCGGGCGGATTTCGTCTTCGATGTCAGCCATAACTCACCTGTCGGGGGCCTTCGCATGGCCCTCTGCTTGGACCCAGTTCTAGTCCGATTCGGGCGCGGCCAATTCCTCGAGCCTGATACGCGGCGCGGGCATCTGCTTGCCATGGGGCACAAGGACCCGCTCGGCCAGAAAATGCCCGGTCAGGCGCAGGCCCGCGCGAATATCGGCCGTCGTCACCGCGCTCTGCGTGCCCAGCAAGAAGGGCGGCAGCGGGAACAGGCGCTCGCGATAGGGCGCGGCCGCCGCGCTCGACACCGCCCGCCCGCTGCGTGGCGACACATAGGCCAGATCATCGCTTGCGCCCGTGGCGGCGCAGGCGGAAAGATCGAGGCCGAAGCCCAGCTCATCCAGCAGTCCCGCTTCCCAGCGCACATAGAGCGGCGCCCAATCGGAAAATTCGCCCGCCGCCATCGCATCGAGCAGCACCAGCGCCGCCTCATAGACGGAGGCATGCGGCTCGCGCTCGGGCAAAACCGCCTGCGTCACCGCCGTAAAGGCATTGAGGCCGATCAGACCCGCGCGGCTATCCATCAACCGGCCCGAACGCGCCCGCGCCGGTTCGGCCGTGTAATTGCCCAGATGCTCGGCCAGCCGCGCCCGCCACACGATATGCAGCGAATTGCCCGGCTGCAGCGCCGGCTTCGATTTGCGCGAAGCCGCCGCCGCGCACCAGCCCGGCATGGCGGCCATGTTCGTGCGTCAGCGCATCGACAATGGCCGAGCTCTCGCCATGGGCGCGCACGGAGAGGACAATGGCATCGTCGGACCATTCCACGCCTATTTGTCCTCCGGATACTCCAGCCCGATTTCGCGGTAATGCTCGCGGGTCTCGGCCCAGTTCTCGCGCACCTTGACGAACAGGAACAGATGGATGCGCCGGCCGAACAGATCTTCCATCTCGCGGCGCGCGGCCTCGCCGATGGCCTTGACCGCCTTGCCGCCCTTGCCCAGCACGATGGCCTTCTGGCCGTCGCGCTGCACATAGATGATCTGGTCGATCTTGCGCCGAGCCGTCCTTCTTCTCTTCCCACTTCTCGGTTTCGACCGTGGTGGCGTAGGGCAGCTCGTCATGCAGGCGCAGATAAAGCTTTTCGCGCGTGATCTCGGCGGCCAGCAGGCGCGAGGGAATGTCGGCGGCCTGATCCGGCGGATAGAGGAACGGGCCTTCGGGCATATGGCCCACGCACCAATCGGCGACATCGCCAATGGCCTCGCCCTTGAGCGCGGAGATCATGAACACCTGCTCGAACAGCCCGTCCTCATTGAGCTTTCCGATCAGCGGCAGAAGATCGGCGCGCTTCATGGCGTCGATCTTGTTGAGCACCAGCGCGGCCTTGCGCGGCGTCTTCTTCAGCTCTTCGAGAATGGCATAGGTATCGCGCGCGGCCGGGCCCTGCGGATTGGCGGCAAGATCGGCGGCATCGACGATCAAGAGCACCGCATCGGCATCGCCGGCGCCGGACCAGGCCGCATTGACCATGGCGCGGTCGAGGCGGCGGCGCGGCTGGAAGATGCCGGGCGTGTCGACCAGCACCAGCTGGGCATTGCCCCGCATGGCGACGCCGCGCACGGGGCTGCGCGTCGTCTGCACCTTGTGGCTGACGATCGAGACCTTGGTGCCGACCAGCGCATTGACCAGGGTCGACTTGCCCGCATTGGGCGCGCCGATCACGGCCACGAAGCCGGCCCGTGTCTTTTCCGAACCGGTTTTCTCGGTACTCTCACTCATTCGTTCAACAATCCCAGCCGTTCGAGCATGGCGCGCGCGGCGGCCTGTTCCGCCTCGCGCTTGGAGCCGCCCTCGCCGATTTCCGGCGCATGGTCCTCCACGCTGACCTCCACCGCGAAATGCGGCGCGTGGTCCGGCCCTTCGCGGTTCACGACGCGATAGGCGGGCGCAGCGCGCTTGCCTTTGCGCCCTTGCGCCCATTCCTGCAAGGCCGTTTTGGGATCGCGCATGTCGCGGTCGAGATCGGCATAGGCATCCTGCCCAGTAGCGCTCGACGAAAGCCGCGCGCCGCCGTCATCCCGCCATCGAGATAGAGCGCGGCGATCACCGCCTCCACCGCCCCGCCGACAATGGCCGCCTTGAGGCGCCCGCCGCTGCCCGCCTCGCTGGCCGCCAGGATCAGATGAGCGGGAATGCCGGCCGCCTCGCCCGCCGCCACGCAGGCTTCGCGCCGCGCCAGCGCATTGAATTTGAGCGCCAGCGCGCCTTCGGCATCGTCCGGGATAGAGGGCGTGCAGCTTTTCGGCCAGGATCAGGCCCAGCACCCGGTCGCCGAGAAATTCCAGCCGCTCATTGGAGATCGACCGCATCGGCGCTGGAATGGGTCAGCGCGCGCGCTGAGCAGCGCCTTGTCGGTGAAGACATGGCCCAGCGCCGCTCGAGCTCGGCCGGATCGGCCGGCCGCGCGTGCCGCTTAGTCGATGACCGTGAAGAGCCGCTTCCAGCGGATCGTCCACGGCCATTCCCAGAATTCCCAGAAATGCGCCTTGCCATTCGTCGAGAAGAATATGAATTCGGCCTTGCCGACCAGGTTTTCGGCCGGAACGTAGCCCACTCCGGCGCGGCTGTCGTCCGAATTGTCGCGATTGTCGCCCATCATGAAATAATGGCCGGCGGGCACGACATAGACATCGGTGTTGTCGGCCGGCCCATTGGGATCGCGATCCAGGATATCGTGCTTCTTGCCGCCCGGCAGATCTTCCTCATAGCGCGGCACGTGATGCTGATAGCCGTCGATGGTCTCGACATAATCGGCGACGCGCTTCTGCGGCACGATCTTGTCGTTGATATAGAGACGGTCGTTGATCATCTGGATGCGGTCGCCAGGCAGGCCGATCACGCGCTTGATATAGTCGATCGAGGGATCGCTCGGCAGCTTGAACACCACGACGTCGCCGCGCTTCGGCGCCGATCCGAAGATGCGGCCCTGCCAGGCGTCGCCCAGCGGGCCGAGACCCCAGGGGAAGGAATAGCGGCTGTAGCCATAGGCGTATTTCTCGACGAACAGATAATCGCCGATCAGCAGCGTGTTCTCCATCGAGCCCGACGGGATGTTGAAGGGCTGGAACAGGAAGGTGCGGATCACCAGCGCGATCAGCAGCGCATAGACGATGGTCTTGACCGTCTCGACCCAGGATTCCTCCGTCGTCAGCCTTCTCTCGACCTCCCGCGTCCGTTTGCCGCGGCGGATTTGGCGGGCGCACGGTGCCGTGCAGCCGGTGCCTGGGCGCAGCGGTCCTCCTGCGCAGGCCCCGCCTTGGCCTCGCCGGTGCTCAGGCGCCTCGGCCGTTGGCCTCGTGCGGCGGGCTCGCGTGTGGTTTCGTCCGGCTCGGTCTTGTCGGTCATATCGGGCATAGGGCTCGCTTCCGGTTCAGAAGGAACCGGATGGGGACAGGAGGGTCAAGCCGCGCGTCGGCTTAATCATGGTTTCGTGGCCGGCTGCGGCGCTTGGGCCACAGCCGAGATGATGACAATGGCCTGAGCCAGCGGAAAATCATCGGTGATGGTCAGGTCGATGACGGCCTCATGGCCGGCGGCGTGATGTCGCGCAGCCGCTGCAGCGCACCACCTGTCAGCTCATGGTGGGCTTGCCGCCCGGCAGATTGACGACCCCCATGTCGCGCCAGAACACGCCCTTGCGCAGACCGGTTCCCAGCGCCTTGGAACAGGCCTCCTTGGCCGCAAAACGCTTGGCATAGCTGGCCGCGCGCTGCGCCCGCTTGTCCGATTTCGCACGCTCGATCTCGGTGAAGATGCGCAAGAGAAAGCGATCGCCGAAGCGTTCGATGCTGCGCTCGACGCGGCGGATATCGATCAGGTCGGAGCCCAGGCCGATGATCATCAGGCCGTGTTCCTGCCGTCGGCGCGGGCGCGCGCATCGTCCATCAGCGCCCGCATGCGCCGGATTGCCGCATCGAGGCCCGAGAAGATCGCCTCGCCGATCAGGAAGTGGCCGATATTGAGTTCGCGAATTTCGGGAATCGCCGCGATGGGCCCGACCGTGTCGAAGCCGAGGCCGTGGCCGGCATGGATTTCGAGGCCCGAGCGAAGCGCCATAGGCCGCCGCCTCGCGAATGGCCTCGAGATGCGCGGTCGCGCGCCGCGCCTTCGCTGTCGCAATAGGCGCCGGTGTGGAGTTCGACGACGGGCGCGCCGAGCGACTTCGCGGCATCGAGCTGCGCCTTGTTCGCTTCGACGAACAGCGAGACGCGGACCTTCGCATCGCTCAGTGCACGGACGAACGGCGCCAGCTTGTTGTGCTGGCCGGCCGCGTCGATGCCGCCCTCGGTCGTGCGCTCCTCGCGCTTTTCGGGAACGATGCAGGCGGCGTGGGGCTTGTGCGCCAGCGCGATGGCCAGCATCTCGTCGGTCGCCGCCATTTCGAGGTTGAGCGGCAGATCGATCTCTTGCACGAGCCGGTCGATATCGCCATCGGAGATGTGGCGGCGGTCTTCGCGCAGATGCGCCGTGATGCCGTCGGCGCCCGCCGCCGCCGCCAGCTTGGCCGCGCGCACCGGATCGGGATGGCGCGCCGCCGCGCGCATTGCGGATGGTCGCGACGTGATCGATGTTCACACCCAGACGCAGGCGGTTCATGCCAGCCCTCTGCTCCCCGGCTTGATACCCTTCGTGCCCTTCAGATGCTTGGGCAGCTTGTCGGCTCCCAGGCGGGGAATTTGACGCTGGCGCCAGCGAGACGAATTTGACGCCCAGCTTGGCCTTGCCGCCGGAGCGGTCGATCAGGCAGCACGCCGCCACCGGCTTGGCGCCGGCGGCGCGGATCGCATCCAGGCATTCGCGGCTCGACAGCCCGGTGGTGACGATGTCCTCGACCATCAGCACCGGCTGGCCCTTTTCCAGCTCGAAGCCGCGGCGCAGCTGGAACTTGCCGTCCACGCGCTCGACATACATGGCCGGCAGGCCGAGCTGGCGGCCCATCTCATAGCCCGGCACGATGCCGCCCACCGCCGGCGAGACGATGGCGGTGAACTCCTTCGTCACCTCGTCGCGCACCTTCTTGGCCAGCGCCTTGCACAGTTTGGCCGTGCGCTTGGCATCCTGGAACACCAGCGCCTTCTGCAGGAAGACGTCGGAATGCAGCCCGCTCGACAGGATGAAATGGCCTTCCAGCAGCGCGCCCGCCTTCTTGAATTCCTTGAGAACCTTTTCCGCGTTCATGCCTTTTCGCCCTGCCCCTCGTCCTCGGGCTCCTGCGGCCCGCGCACGCGATCGACCGATTCGACCGCGGCATTGACGCGTAGCGCACCCAGGATGTTCTGCAAATGCGCGACGTCGCGCACCTCGATATCGACCGTGAATTCGAAGAACAGCGGGTTCCGGTTCGTCACCTTCATATTGAAGATGTTGCCGCCATTGTTGCCGATCACCGTCATCACCGCGCCCAGCGAGCCCGGCGCGTTCTTCACCCGCACCAGCACGCGGGCGACGGAGGTGCCCAGTTCGGCCGCATTCTTGCCCCAGCTCACATCGAGCCAGTCGGCCATCTCGGCCTGGGCCTTTTCCAGCTCGCCGCAATCGATGGTGTGGATGACGACGCCCTCGCCCGGCACCATGATGCCGACGATGCGGTCGCCCGGCAGCGGATGGCAGCATTGGCCGAGCTTGTAGGAGATGCCTTCCGTCAGCCCACGGATCGAGATCGCCTTGCGCTCGTCCGGCAGCCGCGAATAGCTCGCCGCCTCTGGCCGCTCGGGGTCGCTGCTTGAGCTCCGGGAACACGGCCTCGACCACGTCCTGCGCCCGCAGCGCGCCGCGGCCCACCTCGGCATAGACATCCTCGCCCTTGGCCAGGCGCAGCTTCTTGGCCACTTCCTCGATCGCCTTGTCGGTGAATTCGAGGTCGAGATCGGCGAAGGCCTTTTCCAGGATCTTGCGGCCGAAGCCGACATGCTCGTCGCGCTGCGCATGGCGCAGGAAGCGGCGGATTTCGGCGCGCGCGCGGCCGGTGACCACGAACTGCTCCCACAGCGGCGACGGCGTCTGGTCCTTGGTGCGGATGATCTCGACCTGATCGCCATTGCGCAGCGGGGTGTGCAGCGGCACATGCACGCCATTGACCTTGGCGCCGACCGTGGTGTTGCCGAGATCGGTGTGCACGGCATAGGCGAAGTCGATCGGCGTCGCCCCGCGCGGCAGGGCGATCAGATCGCCCTTGGGCGTGAAGCAGAAGACCTGGTCCTGATAGAGAGCCGAGCTTGGAGTGATCGAGGAATTCCTCGGCCGAATCCCCGCGCTCCAGCAGATCCACCATGTCGCGCAGCCATTCGAGCGCACGGTCGGACGGACCCGGCGCCGGCCACATGCTCGCGATAGCGCCAATGGGCGGCGACACCGCGCTCGGCCACTTCATGCATTTCCTCGGTGCGGATCTGCACTTCGACGCGCTGGTTCTCCGGCCCCATCACCGTGGTGTGGATCGAGTGGTAGCCATTGGTCTTGGGGTTGGAGATGAAATCCTTGAAGCGATCCGGGATCATGCGCCAGTTCCGGTGCAGGACGCCCAGCGCGCGATAGCAATCGTCGGTCGAGCCCACGATCACGCGAAAGCCCAGAATGTCGGAGAGCTGCTCGAAATTGAGCTGCTTCTCTCGCAGCTTGCGCCAGATCGACCAGGGCCGCTTGGCCCGGCCATAGACCCAGGCATCGATGCCGTGTCTCGGCCAGGCGTGCGCTTGATCTGGTCGGCGATGCGGCCGATGCGGTCGCCGCTCGTATCCTCCAGCCGGGCGAGCCGCGTGACGATCGAATTGCGCGCCTCGGGATTGAGTTCGGCGAAAGCCAGATCTTCCAGCTCCTCGCGCATGTTCTGCATGCCGATGCGGCCGGCCAGCGGCGCATAGATGTCGATCGTTTCCTGCGCGATGCGGCGGCGCTTCTCCGGATTCTGGATGTAGTGGAGCGTGCGCATATTGTGCAGCCGGTCGGCCAGCTTGACCAGCAGCACGCGGATATCGTTCGACATCGCCAGCATCAGCTTGCGGAAATTCTCCGCCTGCTTGGTGCGCTCGGTGATCAGTTCGAGCTGAGACAGCTTGGTCACGCCATCGACCAGGCCGGCGATCTCCTCGCCGAAGTCCTGCTTGATGTCGTCATAGGTGACGTGGGTGTCTTCGATCGTGTCGTGCAGCAGCGCCGTGGCGATGGTCGGCACGTCGAGCTTGAGCTCGGTCAGGATGGCGGCGACTTCCAGCGGATGGGCGAAATAGGGATCGCCCGAGGCGCGGAACTGCTTGCCGTGGGCCTGCATGGCATAGACATAGGCCTTGTTGAGCAGGGCCTCGTCGGCCTCCGGATCATAGGCCTTGACCCGGTCCACGAGTTCGGTCTGGCGCATCAGCTTGCGCCGGCCGCGCGGGCGCGCGGGCGCTGGCGGCGGGGCGGCTTTCGCCGTCGCCGGGCCCGGGTCCTGGGCTGGCTGTGTCGGTGCGCTCATCGTCTCTGAATTATATAGGAAATCCGTGGACTTTTTACCCCTGGTTTTTTGCAGGCGCTAACAAAACCTTGCCCGGCTGGACTACTCCCCAAGCAAAAGGCGGGAGAGCCCTGGCTCCCCCGCCTTTCGGAATTCTGGCCGTTTCGAGGAAATCACTCCTCGTAATCGGCTTCCGGCTCGGGCTGCGGCTCGGCGCGGCGCTGGGCCTCGGTGGTCAGCGCACGCAGCAGCTCTTCCTCGGTCACCTGGCGGAAGGAGGCATCCTCGCGCCGATCCTCCTCGCTGGGAGCCTCCTCCGGCTCGTCCACCTCGGCATGCTTCTGCAGCGACTTGATGTACTCTTCCTTGACCTCTTCGGGCTTGAGCTGCTTGTCCGCGATCTCGCGCAGCGCCACGACGGTGTTCTTGTCGCGGTCGCGCTCAAGCATCGGCTCGGCGCCGCCGGAAAGCTGGCGGGCCCGGAAGCCGGAATAGAGCACCAGGTCGAAACGGTTGGGAACCTTGTCGACGCAATCTTCAACGGTAACGCGAGCCATTCAAAAACCCTTGTAATTCAGCGGGTTAGCAGCGCACCCCGCGGCGCGCGCACAAACGCGGGAAGACTCGAGGCCTCCCGGAAGACCGCGGACACTATAAGAAGAGTCCCCGGCCGGCAAGGCCCGGCGGCGCACAGTGCTCAGAAGCTGAAGCAGCCGCGGTGTTCCACCAGCAAGACGGCCTCCTGATGAAAGCGCGTCTTGTAGGCGGCGCGGATGGCATCGAGCTTGGCGCGCGCGCCCTTCGCCTCGGTGAGGACGATGGTCAGCACCTTGCCGCGTTCGTGGATTGTCTGGCCGGCATGATCGCGCCAGGCGCCCGCGCTATCGGTGACTGTGAACCCCTGCGGGAAGCGCGATGCGACGTCCCGATCGACGAACGCCGCCCAGGCCGCATCGTCCACGCTGCCGCCCGCTGGAATGCTGCGCCCGAAATAGAGTTGCGCGATCTCAGCCGACTGCAGACCGGCCGGACAGCTCGAGCCCGTCAATGACGCGCAGCCGGCCAATGTCAGCGACAGCATCAACACAGTCGCGCGCACGCCATGCCACATCCGTCCCGTCCACCCCATCCGCCGCGAGCAGCAGCCTAATATGATTCTCATAATCAAATCAGGCGCGCGGCTGCTTATCCTCATGCCGAATATCCGCAAACCACATCAATCCTGCAGCGACCCCAAGGGCACGATGGCCGCGCGTTCGGCGTCGGACAGTGCGCCGATCAGCTCAGACACACTCTTGCCCGAGACGGGATGACGCCAATCCGGCGCGATATCCGCAAGCGGAATAAGGACAAAGCCGCGACGTTCCATGCGCGGATGCGGAAGGGTGAGTGCGCCCGTCTCAACACGGCCGTCATAATCGATCAGATCCAGATCGAGCGTGCGCGGCGCATTGGCTTGCGAACGCACGCGACCGAAGCATTTGTTCTTGCTGATGCAACGCGGCCATCAATGCGGCCGGATCGAGCGCGGTTTCGACCGCAGCAACGGCATTCACAAAAGGCGGATCGGCGGGATCCGGCCAGGCCGGCGTTTCGAAGGCGCGCGACAGCGAAAGCGGCCGTCACCCCGATTTGTGACAAAGCTGACAGACTTGCCCGCAATGTTCGCAACGGCCCGCCAGCCGCCGATGAAAGATTTGCGCCGAGTGCGATCAAAATCACGGGATCAGCCTAGTTGTCATTTGCGTCTGGCGGGCGATGGCCTAGAACAGGGTGCATTGGGTGGGCAGTGCGGTTTTTTAGACGATAGTCATTGGAGGAATTGGCATGTTGTTCTACCCGCAAGAAAAGCTCGCTTTGTTTATCGATGGCGCAAATTTGTATGGCGCCGCCAAGGGTCTCGCCTTCGATATCGACTACAAGCGCCTGCTGGAACTGTTTGCACGCAAGGGTATTCTCGTACGCGCCTTCTATTATACGGCGGTGGCCGAGGATCAGGAATTCTCGCCGCTGCGCCCGCTGGTGGACTGGCTGGATTACAACGGCTTCTCGGTCGTCACCAAGCCGCTCAAGGAATTCACCGACAGCCAGGGCCGGCGCCGGGTCAAAGGCAATATGGATATCGAACTGGCCATCGACGTCATGGAAATGGCCGATATGGTCGATCATATCGTGATCTTCTCGGGCGATGGCGATTTCCGCCGCCTGGTCGAGGCCGCCCAGCGCAAGGGCCGGCGCGTCAGCGTGGTCTCCACCATCCGCACCCAGCCGCCCATGGTCGCCGACGAACTGCGCCGCCAGGCCGACAATTTCATCGAGCTGGAAGAGCTGAAGCCGCAGATCGTGCGCGAGGGCGGACCGCGCTCGGCCAGCCATCACAACGGTCACCAGCCGGAGCACTACGCCGAAACTGCCGCCGCCGAGCATTAGGCAGGCGCGCAGCGGATGCGCTATCCCCTTCCCATGCGAGGGGAATGGCGATGACGACGGCAAAACGCGAACCGGCGAAGACCTGCACGCTGTGCCCGCGGCTGGCGCAGTTCCGGGCCGAGAACCGCAAGACCTTTCCGGCCTATTTCAACGCGCCGGTCCCGACATTCGGCAACAGCCGACGCGCGCCTGCTGATCGTGGGCCTTGCGCCCGGGCTGCACGGCGCCAACCAGACGGGCCGGCCCTTCACCGGCGATTATGCCGGCGATCTTCTTTACGCCACGCTGCTGAAACATGGCCTGGCCAAGGGCACATACGGCCAGCGCGCCGATGACGGGCTGGAACTCGTCGATTGCGCCATCACCAATGCGGTGCGCTGCGTGCCGCCGCAGAACAAGCCGCTGCCGCTCGAGATCAACACCTGCCGCCCCTTCCTGACCGCGCACGATCGAAGCCATGCCGCATCTGCAAAGCGATCCTGGCGCTGGGCAAGATTGCCCATGACAGCGTCTGCAAGGCGCTGGGGCTGAAGCTGAAGGATCATCCCTTCAAGCACGCCGCGCGCTATGAGGCGGGAAAGCTGTCGCTGGTCGCGAGCTATCACTGCTCGCGCTACAACACCAATACGCGCGTGCTGACGGAAGAGATGTTCGACGCGGTGGTGAAGGAAGCCAAGATCGCGGCGATGCCGGCGATCTGATATCGCCAAACACAAAACGGGCCGCCATCGGCATGCCCGTTTCATGTTTGAAAATTCCGGCTGGCCGGCGATAGCGCGCTGTGACGCAAGACCTCCGGCACCTTGGTTTCGCCACGGACCCAGCGGGGATTTTTGCATCTTCGCATGCATGGGAAGATGTGCCCGGCAAGGATGCACGCGAGCTTGCATCCGGCCCTGTCTGGTCTCGCGCTATCGCTACTGCATTGTGATCGTCTCTCACATGTTTCTGTATGAGAGATGGGGTTACGCACGCGCCCTGCCAAGACGGGGATAAAGCATTTATTTTCAATAGGTTATACCAGTGCTTCCTGAAATGCCCGTAAGAGGCGCTTTTCGCAGCACAATTCCCGCTGACGATTTGTCGATGCGGCGCGAAAGGGGCGGGGATAAGTGTGCAGAAGCCTCGTCGCGCAACTTTCGACAGTCGCGGAATGAGACATAGAGATTTACCTATCCCTGCGTGGGAAGCCACGATGCAGACTCAGCTATACCGCTCTTCTTTCCACGGATCGCCTTCGTTGTGGTAGCCGCGGACTTCCCAGAAGCCGGGGCGGTCGACGGCGGAGAATTCGATCCGGGTCACCCATTTGGGGCTCTTCCAGAAATACCAGTCCGGGATCACGACGCGCACCGGCGCGCCATGCTCGCGGGTGAGCGGCTGCGCCTTCCCATTCATGCGCCAGCAGCGCGTTCGTTTCGGCGAACACGTCCAGGCGCACATTGGTGGTGTAGCCGTCATAGGACTGGAACAGCACGTAGCGCGCATCGGCCTTGGGCCGCACCATGTCGATGATGGTTTTGGTGGAGACGCCCTTCCAGCGATTGTCGTAGCGGCTCCAGGCGGTGACGCAGTGGATGTCGCTGACCATCTCCGCCTGCGGCAGGGCGTGGAATTCCTCGAGCGTGAAGACCTGCGGCTTCTCGACCAGCCCGCCGATGCGCAGGCGCCATTTCTCGCGGTTCACATCCGGCTGGGCGCCGAGATCGAGCACCGGCCAGTTGGTGACGAGGCGCTGGCCCGGCGGCAAGCGGTTGACGCGGCCCGCATCGGGGCGGCCGGTGAGCAGCCTGCCCTCCTCCGCCCATTTCTCCTTGGAGCGGAGAAGCTTTTCGCGGGCGATGTCTTCCGGATCGGGGATGTTGTCGTCGTCGGTCATCGGTCGTGTCCTTGTGCCCCACCGGCCGCTCGCTTGGGCTCGCGGCGTTCGTCGCTTGAAATGGTCCGCCGGACCATTTCATTGGCCTTCGGCCAACCGCTCCTCACCCCTTGTCCCGCATCAGCCGCGCCTTGTCGCGGGCCCAGTCGCGCTGCTTTTCGGTTTCGCGCTTGTCGTGCAGCTTCTTGCCCTTGGCGATGCCCAGTTCGATCTTGGCGATGCCCGTGGGCGTGAAATAGACCTTGAGCGGCACCAGCGTCATGCCTTCGCGCTGGGTGGCGGCGGCGAGCTTCTCGATCTCCGTCTTGCGCACCAGCAATTTGCGCGGCCGCTTCGGCTCGTGGTTGAAGCGGTTGGCCATGCCATATTCGGGGATATAGGCGTTGATCAGGCTGACCTCGCCATCCTTCACCTGCGCATAGGATTCGGCGATGGTCGCCTTGCCCGCGCGCAACGCCTTGACCTCCGAGCCATGCAGCATCATGCCGGCTTCGAGCGTGTCGTCGATGGCGTAGGAATAGCGCGCCTTGCGGTTTTCGGCGACGACCTTGCGGCCGTCGTCCTTCTTCTTGGCCATCAGAGAAGTCCCGCGGCCGCCATCGCCTCGCGCACGCGCGCCCTGGCCGCATCGCTCGCCGCCACGATGGGCAGGCGCACCTCGTCGGTGCACAGGCCCAGCAGCGAGGCGCCGAATTTGGCCGGCGCCGGGCTGGGCTCGCAGAACATGGCATCATGCAGGCCGATCAGCCTGTCCTGCAGCTCGCGCGCCTTGGCGAAGTCGCCCGCCATGCAGGCCTCCTGGAACTGCGAACACAGCTTCGGCGCCACATTGGCCGTGACCGAGATGCAGCCATGGCCGCCATGGGCCATGTAGCCGAGCGTGGTCGCATCCTCGCCCGAGATCATGCCGCCAGTCGGGCCCGCAGACCAGGCGCTCGCGGCTGGGGCGCGCCATATTCGAGGTCGCATCCTTGACGCCGATGATGTTGGCGACCTTGGACAGCCGCGCCATCGTCTCCACCGAAATCTCGACGATCGAGCGGCCGGGGATGTTGTAGAGCAGGATCGGAATGTCCACCGCCTCGGCGATGGCCGCGAAATGGCGGTAGATGCCCTCCTGCGAGGGCTTGTTGTAATAGGGCGCGACCGAGAGCACGGCATCGGCGCCGACGGACTTGGCGAACTCCGTCAGCTCGATGGCCTCGGCCGTGGAATTGGAACCGGCGCCGGCGATGACCGGAACCTTGCCGTTCGCCTCCTCGACGCAGAGTTCCACCACGCGCTTGTGCTCGTCATGGGTCAGCGTGGCCGATTTGCCCGTGGTGCCGACCGGCACCAGGCCGTGGCTGCCCTCGGCGATCTGCCAGGCGACGAATTTGCGGAAATCCGGCCTCATCCACCTTTCCATCCTTCATCGGCGTGATGAGGGCGGGGATCGAGCCTTTGATGCGGTCGCGCAAATCGCGCATGGGTCTGTCCAATTCCTGTTGAAGCGGCAGGCAAAATAGCGTTTGCGGCGCCGGCGCGGCAAGCGCCGATCCGCGCTGGCCGACTTACATTCTTTTAGCCTCTCCCATGTAGTCTAACGCGGTTTCCCACTCTGGCCTCCGGGCAGCAGCCACGCTACTATCGCATGTCCCAGCGCCGACGGGCCGGACAAACTTACGGGTCTAATCGATGCACGCCACCCGCGCCGCCTTGCTTGGAGCGGTCGCGCTCATTTTGAGCGCGGGCGTGATGGGTGTGGGCAGTGCCAGCGCGCAGACGACGCCCGCCAAGCCCCCGGCCGCGCCCACGCCGCGCCCCCTGCCGCCCGGGCTGATGCGCAGTGGCAACACGGTGATGATGCAGCCCATCGCCTCCAAGCCCGAGGATCGCAGCGACAATCCGACCGCAGAAGCCGCGACCGTGCCGACGCCGGACGACCGCCCGAGCCTGACGCAGGTCCTCAGCCCCGCCGATCACGACCTGTTCGAGAAGGCGTTCAGCGCCGGCGATCGCGGCGACTGGATCGCCGCCAAGGGGCTGGCCGACCAGGGCCATGATGCGGTGGCGCGGCGGATCATCATCTGGCGCTACCTGACCGACAAGAATGGCGGCGCCACCTTCGACGAGATCGCGCGCTTCCTGCGCGAGCATCCGGGCTGGCCGCTGCGCCATGTACTGTTCGCCCGCGCCGAACACGCGATGCCCGGCAATATGTCACCCGGCGCCGTGATCGCCTGGTTCGGCACGCGCGAACCCTCGACCGGCATCGGCAAGGTGCGGCTGGGCGAAGCGCTGATCGCGACCGGCAAGCGCAGCGAAGGCCGCGCCCTGATCCGCAAGGCCTGGATCGCGGACACATTCGAGCCTGCCGAGGAACTGGACATCATCCAGCATCACGGCGACATCCTGACGCCAGAAGTCGATCGCGAACGGCTCAACCAGCTGATCTGGAGCGGCGATCTCGACGCCGCGCGGCGCGAGCTGAGCCGTGTCGACAGCGCGACGCAGCGCATTGCCCAGGTGCGCATGGCGCTTCGCACCAATCCGCGCGCCGGCGAGCGCATGGTGTCGGACCTGCCGGCCGCGCTGCAATCCAATCCGGACCTGTTGTTCGATCGTGCCCGCAGCCAGCATCGGCTTGGCAATGACGACGATGTGCCGGCGCTGCTGATCAAGGCACCGACCGACGCGATGGCGAAGATCGATTCCGGCCATTGGTGGGGGCAGTTCGCCCTGGCCGCGCGCGAAGCGCTCAAGGACGGCAATTACCGGACGGCCTATACCCTCGTCGCCGATACCGGGCTGACGGAAGGCAGCGATTTTGCCGAGGCCGAATTCATGGCCGGCTGGATCGCGCTGCGCTTCCTGCACGAGCCCGATAAGGCGCTGACCCATTTCAAGCGCCTCGCCGCCGGTGTCACCCGTCCGATCAGCCAGGGCCGCGCCCTTTATTGGATCGGCCGCGCCTATGAGGCTGCGGGCAAGGATCGCGATGCCGCGCGCGCCTATCGCCAGGCCGCCGAACATCCCGAAACCTTTTACGGCCAGCTCGCACTGACGCGGATCGAGACGAGCCCGCGCCTGCGCTTGAACGAAACGCCAGTCGCGACTGGCCATGCGCGCGCCGGATTCCGCGATGACAACCTCATCCATGCCATTCGCGTGCTGGCCGACCTGGGCGAGGAACGCTTCCTGCGCCTGTTCGCGGTTCACGATGTGGACGAACATCCCGAATCCGGCCATATCGCGCTTCTGGCCGGCGACCTGACCCGCATGGGTTATCCGGACATCGCCGTGCGCGTGGCCAAAACGGCCAGCTATGACGGCATCGATCTTCTGCCCTATTCGCATCCCGTCATCGCGCTGCCGCACTTCCGCGGACCGGGCGATGCGCCGGAGCACGCACTGGTGCTCGGCCTGATCCGCCAGGAAACCGAATTCAACGCCGATGCCGTCAGCCGCGTCGGCGCGCGCGGCATCATGCAGATCATGCCGCAGACGGCACGGCATCTGGCGCGGCTCGCCCGCCTGCCCTATCGCCATCGCGAGCTGGCAACCGACGCCCATTACAATATCCAGCTCGGCATGACCGAACTGTCGAGCGATCTGGCGAAATGGGATGGCTCCTACATCCTGGCGGCGGCGGCCTATAATGCCGGCTCGGCCAATGTGAACCGCTGGATCACGACCTATGGCGATCCGCGTACATCCGGCGTCGATCCGATCGACTGGATCGAACAGATCCCCTTTTCGGAGACCCGCAATTACGTGCAGCGCGTGATCGAGAACACCGAGGTCTATCGCGACCGTCTGGCGGGCCGCAGTCAGCCCTTGCAGATTCTGGCCGACCTCTACCGGCCCGGCCGGCCGCCGAACCGCGCGGCCCTGACACCGCCGCCGCCGCCCTTGCCCCCGGCCTTGCCCGCAACCGTGCCGCAGCCTGTCGCGCGGCCCAATCAGGCCCGCACCGCCGCGCCGCAGCCAACCGAAACCGCGACGCTCGGGCCGCAAGATGGTGCGCTGGCCGACCTGCCACGGCCTGCGCCGCGCCCGGTGGCGATCGTCATCCCAAAGGAAAAGCCCGCGCGCTGAACCGCGGCGGGCCGAAACTCACATCATCAACGCAGGATCGAGAGCCACTCGCGGGCCAGACGCTGCGCCTCGGCGATCTGTCCGGTGCTCATCTCGGCCGAGATCTGGGCACGCCAGTTCTTCGCCAGTTCGCTCCCCTTCATCGCCGCCAGATTGAACCATTTGTGTGCGGCAATGTAATCGACCGTAACGCCCTGACCCGTCGAATAGGCCAGGCCGAGATTGTACAGCGCATCCGCGCGCCCCTTGCGGGCGTCGGTTTCGAATTGCGTGAGTGCGTCCACATCTACGCACGCCATCCCAAGGTCCCTTTCACAATGGCCCCTTCGGGACCTTTGCCAATTCCCAAGCGCGGTCCGTTCTGCCGCGCGGGACCGATGTTCGGACGAACATGCTAAAGCCCCGTTAATGTTGACGTTTATCAACCATTAACGATTGCGCCGATTGATGCGTGTACGGATTATTTCGCGGGACCACGGCCGACAGCCCTGCGGAGGCGCACAAAACGGGCCGGACAGCGGAAATCTGTTTGGAGAAGCGGGGAGTTTGGAGGTCTCGCCAGCCCTCGGGGCGGCGATGGCGGCGTCAGCGCCGTCTTATTCTTTGGGCAGCTTCACGCCGCCTTGTCTTCTTGGTGGGCTTGGCCGCGGCCGCCCGGGGAGGATTTGAGCCCATCCCGCAGGAGACCGCGGCCTTTGCCTCAAGCATCGGCGCTCCCCTTACGCGGCGGGAGCAGCCTTCTTGGCCCGGCGCTTCGTTGCCTTGCGCTTGGTGGCCTTCTTCGCCTTTTTGGCCTTTTTGGCTTTTCTTCGCCTTCTTGGCCTTCTTGGCGACTTTGCGCTTCGTGGTCTTCTTGGCGGCTTTGCGCTTCGTGGTCTTCTTCGCGGCTTTCCGCTTCACGGCTTTGCGCTTCGTCGCCTTCTTGGCTGTCCTTCTTCTTGGCAGCTTTCCGCTTCGTGGTCTTGCGGGCCGCTCCCTTGGCCGCGGCGCGACGGACGACGCGCTTCTTCGTGGCCTTCTTCGCCGCGCGCTTCTTCGCCGGCTTCTTCTTTGCAGTCATTGGCATGTAAACGACTCCTCTAGAGTTTTCGGGGTCGTGCAACTTGCCTCCCCCAAAACGCTAAGAATATGAGTGCGTTGCGTTAATGAAGCAATACTGCCGTCAAGAGGCCGTTTTGGCGCCGGGTCCGAAATTCCCAAAAACCCTAATTTTATTACTTTTTATGCGCCTGTCCGTACACGGATAGAAAAGCCTGCCACCTCCGCCCGGGGGCGTCAACGGCTTGCAAATGTGCGAATCACCCCTCTTCGGGCAGTTCGAGTCGGGCCTTGAGGACGGCGTTCACGGCCTGCGGATTGGCCTTGCCGCCGGTCTCTTTCATCACCTGACCGACGAACCAGCCGATCATTTTCGGCTTGGCCTTGACCGCTTCGACCTTGTCCGGATTGGCGGCGATGACCCGTTCGACAGCGTCTTCGATGGCGCCGGTATCGGTCACCTGACGCAATCCGCGGGCTTCAACAACCTGCTACAGGGTCTCCACCTTCGCTCCAGACAATGTCGAGAACGTCCTTGGCGATCTTCCCGGAGATCGTCTGATCGACAATCATTTTGAGGATGGCGGCGTTCGCAGATGCACTCACCGGACAGTCGGAAATCGAAAGCCCTTCCTTGTTGAGACGGCCGAGAATTTCGTTGTTGAGCCAGTTCGCGGCCAGCTTCGCATCGCCGCCGCGCGCCAGTTCCTCGAAGTAATCCGCCAGCTCGCGCTCGGTCACGAGCACGCCGGCATCGTAAGAAGGAAGGCCGTAGTCCTTGATAAACCTTGCTTTTTTCTCGTCCGGCAATTCCGGCAGCGAGGCTTCGATCGATGCAATCCAATCGGCGTCGAGTTCCAGCGGCAACAAATCGGGGTCGGGGAAGTAGCGATAGTCGTGCGCCTCTTCCTTGGAACGCATCGAGCGCGTTTCGCCCTTCTTGGAGTCGTAGAGCCGCGTTTCCTGATGGATCGCGCCGCCGGATTCGATGATGTCGATCTGCCGGCGCGCCTCATATTCGATCGCCTGGGCGATGAAGCGCATCGAGTTGACGTTCTTGATCTCGCAGCGCGTGCCGAGCGGATCGCCGGGCTTGCGCACGGACACATTGACGTCCGCGCGCATGGAGCCTTCCTCCATATTGCCGTCGCAGGTGCCGAGATAGCGCACGATGGCCCGCAGCTTCTTCAGATAGGCCACCGCATGGTCGGCACAGCGCATGTCGGGGCGCGAGACGATCTCCATCAGCGCCACGCCGGCGCGGTTGAGGTCGACAAAGGAGTTGTCGGCATGCTGATCGTGCAGGGACTTGCCCGCATCCTGCTCCAGATGCAGGCGCTCGATGCCGACCGTGGCGGTTTCGCCGCCCGGCAGATCGATCAGCACCGTGCCCTCGCCGACGATCGGCTGCTTGAACTGCGAAATCTGATAACCGGTTGGAAGATCGGGATAAAAATAGTTCTTCCGGTCGAAGACCGAGACCGGATTGATCTGCGGCCTTGAGGCCGAGGCCGGTGCGGATCGCCTGTTCGACGCACTTCCTGTTGATGACGGGCAGCATGCCGGGCATCGCCGCATCGACGTAGCTCACCTGGCTGTTGGGCGGCGCACCGAAATCGGTCGCCGCGCCCGAGAACAGCTTGGCCTTGGACAGGACCTGGGCATGAACCTCGAGGCCGATGACGATTTCCCAATCGCCGGTCTCGCCGCGGATCAGCTTGGAAGATTTCGGGGCTGCGCTCATGCGGTCCACCATGTCTTGGGTTTGGCGGTGAAATTCGCGGCCGTTTCGATGGCGCGGCCGACGCGCAGCACCGTCGCCTCATCGAACGCCTTGCCGATGACCTGAAGGCCGAGCGGCAGACCGTTCGCGGTCAGTCCCGCCGGAACGGAAATGGCGGGCAGCCCGGCCATGTTCACGGTCACGGTGAACACGTCATTCAGATACATGGTCACCGGATCGGCCGTCTTCTCGCCGATTGCGAAGGCCGGACCGGGCGTCGCCGGCGTCAGCAGCGCATCGCATTTCTCGAAGGCCTGCGCGAAATCGCGCGCGATCAGGGTGCGGACCTTCTGCGCGCGGGAATAATAGGCGTCGTAATAGCCGGCCGACAGCACATAGGTGCCGATCAGAATGCGCCGGCGCACTTCCTTGCCGAAGCCTTCGCCGCGCGTCTTCTCGTACAGATCGGTGATGTCTTTCGCACCTGCAGCACGATGGCCGTAGCGCACGCCGTCATAGCGCGCCAGGTTCGAGGAGGCTTCCGCCGGCGCGACAATATAATAAGCCGGCAGCGCGTACTTCGTATAAGGCAGGCTGACCTCGACGATCTCGGCGCCCTGCGCCTTCAACCAGTCGGCGCCCTTCTGCCACAGCGCATCGATCTCCGGCGGCGCGCCGTCGATGCGATATTCCTTCGGGATGCCGATGCGCATGCCCTTCACGCCGGCATCGAGACCGGCTTCGTAATCGGGCACCGGCATGTCGACGCTGGTCGAATCCATCGGATCGACGCTCGCCATCTCCTTCAGCATGATCGCGGCATCGCGCACGGTCTTGGTCATCGGCCCGGCCTGATCGAGCGACGAGGCAAAGGCGACGATGCCCCAGCGCGAGCAACGGCCATAGGTCGGCTTGAGGCCGACCGAGCCGGTGACGGCGGCCGGCTGGCGGATCGAACCGCCGGTGTCGGTGCCCGTCGCGGCCAGGCACAGATCGGCGGACACAGCCGTCGCCGAACCGCCCGACGAGCCGCCCGGCACCAGCGAGGCGTTCGAGCCTTCCGCGCGCCAGGGATTGGTGACGGACCCGAAGAAGCTCGTCTCGTTGGACGAGCCCATCGCGAACTCGTCCATATTGGTCTTGCCGAGCATCACCGCGCCGGCATTCCAGAGGTTCTGGCGTGACGGTCGAATTCATAGGGCGGAATGAAATTGTCGAGGATGTGGCTGCCGGCCGTGGTGCGCACGCCCTTGGTGCAGAACAGATCCTTGATGGCGAGCGGCAGGCCTTCGAGCGCGCCGCGCCTCGCCCCTGGCGATACGGGCATCGCTCTCCGCCGCCATTTCGAGCGCGCGCTCGGGCGTTTCGGTGATGAAGGCGTTGAGCGGACGCGCCGCCTCGATCGCCTTGATCATCGCCTCGGTCAGTTCCTTCGACGAGATGCGCTTCGCCTTTACGGCGTCGCGCGCATCGGCCAGCGTCAGATGCGTCAGAGAGGTGGGAAGGGACATGATCTACTCCACCACCTTGGGCACGACATAGAAGGCGTCTTCGCTGCTCGGGCGCGTTGCCGCGTCACACCGTCGGGATCGCCGCCGGCCGTGACGACGTCGTCGCGCATCTTCAGGCGCTGGGCCACGACCGAGGTCAGCGGCGCGACGCCTTCGATATCGACTTCGCCGAGTTGCTCGACCCAGGTCAGGATCTGGTTGAGCTCGTTCACCATGGGCTCGACCCGCTCTTCTTCCAGCGCGATGCGGGCGAGCTTGGCGATGCGCCGGACGGTCTCCTTGTCGACGGACATGGGCCTCTTCTGTGTGCTAGACGTGTTCGTGTCTAGCTACCAACAGGGGCGCGGACTGGCAAGCGATGGGTCGTCACGCCCGCACTCCGCCCGGGAGGTGCCTATGAAACAGGCCGATCAGGGCCTCGGAATCGTCGCCATCGACCATGTGCAGGTGGCCGTGCCCCGCGCCATGGAGGCCGAAACGCTGGCCTTCTACCGCGAGGTGCTGGCGCTCCGACGAAATCCCCAAGCCGGCCGAGATGCGCGGCCGCGGCGGAGCCTGGTTCCAGACCGCCAATCTGCAGATGCATATCGGCGTCGACCCCGATCCCGAGGGGCCGCAGGTCGCGCTCAAAGCGCCATGTCTGCTTCCTCGTCGCCGACCTCGCCGAAGCCAAGGCCGCCGCCCTTGCCAAGGGCCTCACCATCGAAGAAGAGAGTGTGGCCGAGGGGCTGGCCCGCTTCTTCATCCGCGACCCCGCCGGCAACCGTATCGAAATCGGCCAGCGGGTGTAATCGGGGGATCACGGGTTGGGTGTTGTCGATCTTGCAGGCCTGAAGGCCGCAATGGCTCCAAGCGCAAGACTACTCGGCCTCGATCTTGGCGAGAAGACCATCGGCGTCGCGCAATCGGACACGCTGCTGACCATCGCCACCCCGCGCATCACGCTCAAGCGCGGCAAGTTCGGCGCCGATGCGCAGGCCCTCGAAAAGATCATTGCCGAAGAAGGCGTGGGCGGGCTCGTCATCGGCCTGCCGCTCAACATGGACGGGACGGCCGGTCCCGCCGCGCAATCGGCGCGCGCCTTTGCCCGCAATTTCGCCGCCCGTTCGCCCCTGCCCCTTCTCTTGTGGGACGAGCGCCTGTCCACCGCCGCCGTCACCCGCACGCTGCTCGACGCCGACTCCTCGCGCAAACGCCGCGACGCGGTCGTCGACAAGATGGCGGCCGCCTACATCCTGCAAGGCGCGCTCGACGCGCTGAAATATTCGGGATCGAAATGAGCGACAGGCTGGATCGTCCCGGCCCGCTTCCTGTGGCTGCCGCCGGGCGCTGCGCCCGCCGGTGGCGCATGGATTTCCGGCAGGAGCAGGTCTTCCTGCTGGTCGGCATCGCCGCGCTGTTCGCCGGCTACGATCTCAGCGTCTATGGCCTTGCGATCCCGAAGATCCAGGACGCGCTGCATATCCCCAACGATCAGGTCGGCGCTCACCATCACCTATTTCCGCCTCGCGACGCTGGTCGCGATGCCGATCGTGGCGATGGCCGATGTGCTGGGGCGGCGGCGCGTGCTGCTGTTCACGATCTTCGGCCAGGCATTGGCGACGCTGGCGACGGCGTTTGCGATGAACTACCCGCAATTCGTCTGGCTGCAGGTGTTCACGCGCTTCTTCGGCTATTGCGAAGAGATGCTGATCTGGGTCGTGGTGGCCGAGGAAGTCGCGGCCGCCGCGCGCGGCTGGTCGAACGGCACGCTGTCGGCCATGTATTATGTCGGCACCGGCATTGCCTCGGCCGTCTATGGCGCGGTGACGATCCTGCCCGGCGGCTGGCGCGCGCTTTATGTCATCGGCGCCATTCCGCTGTTCATGGTCGCGTTCCTGCGCCGCCGGATGCCCGAGACCAAGCGCTTCGAAGTGCGCGATGCCGAACTCGTCCGCCTGTCCTCGCGCCTCTATGGCGCTATCGACCTGGTGCGCAGGCTGTGCCGCGAATATCCCAGAAGGCTGGCCGTGATCCTCATCGTCGCCGGGGCCTATGGCTTTGCGACCGCCCCGGCCTTCACGCTATCGGCGATGTATCTGCAGACGGGGCTTGGCTTCGCCTCCTGGCAGACGCCGCTGATCCTGATCCCCGGCGGCTTCGCCGGGCTCGGCCTCTCCATCCTGACCGGACGGCTCAGCGACCGCATCGGCCGCAAGCGCACCGTGTTCATGACGGCCACGCTGGTGCTCATCGCCAATGCCGTTTTCTATAGCGGCATCCACGGTGTGCCCGCCGTGCTGGCCTGGGTGGTCGCCGCCTATGCCTTCTTCACCACCGACGCGATGATCGCCGGCTTCGCGACCGAGATCGTACCGACCGCCTATCGCGCCACGGTCTCGGGCCTGCGCTATGTGGTCGAGATCGGCATGGGCGCGATCAGCCTGGCGCTCGAAGGCGTGCTCTACGACAAGTTCGGCGGCCATGGCCCGGCCATGATCGCGATCATCGCGACACTGCCGATCGCGCTTGACCGCGATCCCCTTCCTGCCCGAACCGGCCGGGCGCACGCTCGAAGACATCAGCGAGACGGAAAAGCCATGAGTGCAGTCTTCGGTGCGTTGCTGCCGGTCTTCCTGATCATCGCGCTGGCCGCGGCGCTGCATCGCGCGCACTTCCTGCCGCAATCGGCCTGGGACGGGATGGAACAGGCGACCTATTTCATCTTCTTTCCGGTGTTCCTGTTCCACACGCTGGCGACTGCGAAGCTTCACGGGCTTCTCCGTCTGGCCGCTGGCCTTTGCGCTGCTGAGCGCGCTGGCGGTGATGGCGATCATCCTGCCGATCATTCGCGTGCCGCTGCGGCTCTGCCGGGCCCGCAATATTCGAGCGTCTATCAAGGCGCCATCCGCTGGAACAGCTTCGTCGCCATCGCCACGCTGCAGGCGCTCTACGGTGTCGCCGGCACCACGCTGGCCGCCGTCGCCTTCGCCGTCATCATTCCGGTGGTCAACACGCTCTCGGTCACGGTGCTCACGCGCCATGCGGGGAGCGGGGCCACGGCGCGCATGGTCGTGAAGAGCGTCGCGCGCAATCCGCTGGTGCTGGGCTGCGCGGCCGGCATCGCCTGGCAGCTTATCGGCCTGCCAATTCCCGGCCCTGTCGATTCGGCCCTCACCGTACTAGGCCGGGCCTCCATCGCGCTGGGCCTGTTCACGGTCGGCGCCGGACTCGATTTCGGCGGGCTCAAGGCCCAGCCCCGGCTGCTGCTGGCCGTCTCGGCGCTCAAGCTCATCCTGATGCCGATGATGATGCTGGGCTTCTGCATAATATATAATGTCACCGGGCCCGCACGCGGCGTGGCACTTGTGGCCGGCGCGGTGCCGACAGCGACCAATGCCTATATTCTGGCCCGGCAATTGGGCGGCGATGCGCCGCTGATGGCCAATCTGGTGACATTCACCACCTTGGCAGCCTTCGCCACCATGCCGATAATCGTGTACCTGTTCGCCTGACGGCTTGCCGAAGCCGCCTCCCTTCCCTATAAGCCGGACTTCAGATGCGCGGCGCTGCTCAAAGCCCAATCCTAAAAACCAGCCACCTGCTTGGCACCGAAACGCTTTCGGTGGACGAGATCACGAGCCTGCTCGATCTCGCCGAGACCTATGTCACCCTCAACCGCTCGGCCGAGAAGAAGACCAGCACGCTGAAGGGCCTGACCCTCATCAACCTGTTCTTCGAAGCCTCGACGCGCACGCAAAGCTCCTTCGAGCTGGCGGGCAAGCGCCTGGGCGCCGACGTGCTCAACATGAGCGTGAAGACCTCCTCGGTGTCGAAGGGCGAGACGCTGCTCGACACGGCGGCGACGCTGAACGCGATGCGACCCGACATCCTCGTCGTGCGCCACCAGGACTCGGGGGCCGCCGAACTGCTCTCGCGCAAGATCGATTGCTGCGTCGTAAATGCCGGCGACGGCGCGCACGAACATCCGACGCAGGCGCTGCTCGATGCGCTGGCGATCCGCCGCCGCCGAGGCAGCTTCGAAGGGCTCGTCGTCGCCATTTGCGGCGACATCGCCCATAGCCGCGTCGCCCGCTCCAACATTCATTTGCTGGCGAAGATGGGGGCGCGCGTGCGCCTGATCGCGCCGCGCACGCTTCTGCCGGCCGATGCCGACCGCTGGGGCGTCGAGATCTTCCACGACATGAAGGAAGGGCTCAAAGGCGTGGACATCGTCATGATGCTGCGCCTGCAGCTCGAGCGCATGACCGGCGCTTTCGTGCCCTCGACGCGCGAATATTTCCGCTTCTTCGGCCTCGATGAGGAAAAGCTCTCTTATGCCAAGCCCGGCGCGCTGGTGATGCATCCCGGCCCGATGAATCGCGGCGTCGAAATCAACTCCGTCGTCGCCGACGACATCGAACATAGCCTGATCCAGGAACAGGTGGAGATGGGCGTCGCCATTCGCATGGCGGTGCTGGATGCGCTGGCGCGCGGCCTCGCCAAGGGCGGGAGGAACGCGCCATGACGACGCGCCTCGCCTTCGTGAATGCCCGCCTGATCGATCCCGCGACCGGCCTCGACACCACCGGCGCCTTATTGGTCGAAGACGGCAAGATCGCCGATTTCGGCCCCAAGCTCTTCACGGGTGCCAAGCCCGATTGCGAGACCATAGATTGCGGCGGCAAAGTGCTGGCGCCCGGTCTTGTCGATATGCGCGTCTTCACCGGCGAGCCCGGCAGCGAACATCGCGAAACGCTACAATCGGCCAGCGACGCGGCGGCGGCCGGCGGCGTCACCTCGATGGCGGTGATGCCCAACACCGATCCCATCATCGACGAACCCTCGCTGGTCGATTTCATTCTGCGCCGCGCCGCCGCCACCGCGAAGGTGCGCGTGGTGCCCATCGCCGCGCTGACGCGCCATCTGGCCGGCGAAACCATGACGGAGATCGGCCTTTTGATGGAGGCCGGCGCCGTCGCCTTCACCGATGGCGACACGACCATCGCCAATGCCCGCGTCATGCGCCGCGCCCTGTCCTATGCAGCGACCTTCGGCGCGCTCGTCATCGGCCATGCCGAGGAACCGGAGCTGACCGCCGGCACCGCGATGACCGAAAGCGAATATGCCATGCGCCTGGGCGTTCCGGCCGCGCCGGTGATCGCCGAAACCATCATTGTCGAGCGCGATATCCGCCTCGTGGAATTAACGGGCGCGCGCTACCACCTGGGCCAGATTTCCTGCCGCGCCTCGCTCGATGCGGTGACGGCGGCCAAGGCGCGCGGCCTTCCCATTACCTGCGCGGTGTCGGCGCATCATCTCGCGCTCAACGAACTCGATGTCGGCGCTTATCTGACCTTCCGCAAGGTGAAGCCACCGTTGCGCTCGGAAGCCGATCGCTCGGCCATGGTTGAAGGCGTGGCCGAAGGCATCATCGACGTCATCGTCTCCAGCCACGATCCACAGGCCGCCGATACCAAGCGCCAACCCTTCGCCGCCGCTGCTTTCGGTGCGGTGGGATTGGAAACGCTGCTGCCGGTGGCGCTGGGCCTGTATCATGACGGCCGCACGACGCTGGCCGGCGCGCTGAAGACCGTCACCGCCGCGCCCGCCGATATTCTCGGCCTCGAGGCCGGGCATCTGAAGAAAGGCGCGCCCGCCGATCTGGCGCTGATCGATCCGGATGTGCCCTACGTGCTCGATCCGGCCGATCTGCATTCGCGCGCGCGCAACACGCCGTTCGAAGGCCGCCGCTTCCAGGGCCGCGCGCTGATGACCTTCGTCGGCGGCGAATGCGTTCATGGAGGTACACCGTCATGAGCTTTCAGGCCGCACAGATGATGGGCGGCACAGGCCAGTCTCTCCTATGGTTTCGGCGCATTGATGCTCGGCTATGCGCTGGGCTCGATCCCCTTCGGCCTGATCTTCGCGCACCTTTCCGGCAGCGGCGATGTGCGCAAGATCGGCTCGGGCAGCATCGGCGCGACCAATGTGCTGCGCACGGGCAAGAAATGGGCGGCCCTCGCAACCTTCCTCGCGGATGCGGGAAAGGGCGCGATTGCCGTTCTGGTGCTGCGCGCCTTCTATGGCGACGGCATGGCGGCGCTGGGCGCGCTGGGCGCCGTGCTCGGCCACCTCTTTCCCGTATGGCTGAAGTTCAAGGGCGGAAAGGGCGTTGCCACCTTTTTCGGCGTGGTCTTCGCGCTCTACTGGCCGGTGGGGCTGATCGCCGGCGCCACCTGGCTGGCCGTGGCCTTCACCTTGCGCATCTCTTCGATTTCAGGCGCTGGTCGCCACAGCATTGGCGCCGGCCTATATGCTGGCCTTCGGGCAGCACCTCTTCGCCGCGCTGATGATCGCCATCGGCGCGCTGATCTGGTTCGCGCATCGGGCCAACATTGCGCGGCTCCTCAAGGGCGAGGAACCGCGCATCGGCGCCGGAAAGAAACAGGACGCCTAGTCCTTCGCTCCGCCGGCCGTCCGGAAGGACGCATAGAGCAGCCCCACCATGAAGCTGCCGAACCCCGCCACCGCAATGGCCAGAAACGCAATATTGCCGGTCGTCATGATCGCACTCCTACGCGTGTTGATCGCTTCGGAGCAGATGTGATTCAGCGCGCTCCCAAGCCGTGCCTAGGAACGCGATCGCGTGCGCGCGGGGCCAGTTAAGTCTGCGTCAGGTTCGGGGCGTTTTGTCGCCGGGCACCTTCCACGAATAATAGGCCAGGAACAGCGCGAACAGCGTCATCGCGCCGATGACCATGATGAGATAAGCGGTTTCTCCGGCATCCATGCCGTTTCTCCCTCATTGTGTTGGGAGCGACGAGACCCGATCCGGCCCGCCGCGGGCATTGACCAAAGTCAAATGCTCGCGTCTCCTTTGTTCGCGCAAAAGGCGTGGGGACATTGGGGGGACAATCGCTCAGCGAGGCCGAACGGCGCGCCAGCCTGAGGCTGGCGCGGACCAGCAATGTTGGCCCCGTCACCTTCGCCGGACTGCTCGCCCGCTTCGGCTCCGCCGAGGCCGCGCTGGAGGCCGTGCCGCATCTGGCCCGCCGTGGCGGCGCCCGCGGCGCCCTCAAGATCCCGAGCGCGGCCGAGGCCGACGCGCGAACTGGCTGCCATCGCCAAAGCCGGCGGACGCCTTCTGGTCTCGACCGAGAGCGATTATCCGGCCGGGCTCGCAGCGCTCGAAGCACCGCCGCCGGTTCTCACCGTGCTCGGCCATGCGAGCCTCCTGGCACGCGACATGATCGCCATTGTCGGCGCCCGCAACGCTTCGGCGCTGGGCCGCAAGCTGGCGACGCGGCTCGCCGCCGATCTCGCAGCGGCCGGTCTCGTCGTCGCCTCCGGCATGGCGCGCGGCATCGATGCGGCGGCGCATGACGGCGCGCTCGACGGGCGGCACCGTCGCCGTGCTGGCCGGCGGCGCCGACATCGTCTATCCGCCGGAGAACCAGGCGCTGTACGAGCGCATCTGCGCGGAGGGCGCGGTGGTGTCGGAAATGACATTGGGACAAGCGCCGCAGGCGCGCCATTTCCCGCGCCGCAACCGCATCATCTCCGGGCTTTCGCGCGGCGTCGTGATTGTCGAAGCGGCCGAAGGCTCCGGCTCGCTGATCACCGCGCGCTATGCGCCTCGAACAGGGACGCGAGATTTTCGCCGTGCCCGGCTCGCCGCTCGATCCGCGCGCCAAGGGCACCAACCGGTTGATCCGCGAGGGCGCGACGCTGACCGAAACGGCGCAGGACATTCTCGCCGTGCTGCAGCCGATCCTGGGCAAGGCGTTCGAGGAACCGCCGCGGGACAGCGATCCGTCGACCGGCGCCCTGCCCGATCCATCGCGCATCGACGCCGAGGCCGACCGCATTCGCGGCACGATCGAGGAATTGCTCGGCCCGGCGCCCATCGAGATTGACGAGCTGGTCCGCCAAAGCGGCGCCAGCCCCGCCGCAGTGCTGACGGTTCTGCTGGAGCTGGAACTTGCGGGACGGCTCACGCGCCATCCCGGCGCCCGCGTGTCGCAGGCCTGACCGGATCAATTCACGCCATCGCGCAGGAGCCGATCCGCCTCCCGGCCGGCCGCATCCAGCAGATGCGCCAGCACCAGATGGTCCTGACCCAGTGCGATCCGTCGCAGCTCCGCCAGCATGTCCCGGGTATAGCGGATCCCGTCAGTCCCCGAGATCGGCGGCGGAGAATCATGTTAGGTGTGCAGAGGCACTGCAGCTCGACTCCCAGCCATGGGCTAGCGGGCTCCCAAGAAGCGAAACCACACTAGAATAAATCCGAAGGCATCTCAACTTATGGTAGGTATAATTGCGGTAAATCCACATGTAAAACAACTTATAATTGTCTTCCTGACCGATGCAAGGCCCGTTGACACCGCTCGGCCGCTTCGCTCAGTGTCCGCGCCGTTATCAAATCCTGTGAAAGGCGCCATCCGGCGGTTCCGCTCCGGTGACCGGCACCGCCCCGGCCTTCTATCAAAGCCCCCTGATGAACGTTCTCGTTGTCGAATTGCCCGCCAAGGCCAAGACCATCAACAAATATCTGGGCTCGGGCTACAAAGTCCTGGCCAGCTTCGGACATATCCGCGACCTGCCCCCCAAGGACGGCTCGGTGAAGCCCGATGAGGACTTCGCCATGACCTGGGAGGTCGATTCCCGGGCCCAGAAGCGGATCAAGGACATTGCCGACGCCCTGAAGGGGGCGGACAAGCTGATCCTGGCCACTGACCCGGATCGCGAAGGCGAGGCCATTTCCTGGCATGTGCTGGAGGTGCTGCAGAAACGCCATGCCCTCAAGGGCAAGCAGATCGAGCGCGTCGTCTTCAACGCCATCACCAAGAATTCGATCCTGGACGCCATCGCCCATCCGCGCCAGATCCATGAGGAGCTGGTGGATGCCTATCTGGCCCGCCGCGCCCTCGATTATCTGGTCGGCTTCACGCTCTCGCCGGTGCTGTGGCGCAAGCTGCCCGGCGCGCGTTCGGCCGGCCGCGTGCAATCGGTGGCGCTGCGCCTCGTCTGCCAGCGCGAAAACGAGATCGAGCGCTTCAAGGCACAGGAATACTGGACCGTCGATGCCGAGCTGAAGGCCAGCGCCGGCGGCTTCGGCGCGCATCTGACCCATCTGGACGGCAAGAAGCTCGACAAGCTGTCGCTTGGGACCGAAGCCGATGCCAAGCGCGCGGTCGACGCCATCAACGCGCAGGGCTTCACGGTCGGCAGCGTCGAAGCCAAGCCGGTCAAACGCCACCCTGCCCCGCCCTTCATTACCTCGACGCTGCAGCAGGAAGCCTCGCGCAAGCTCGGCTTTGCCGCCAAGCGCACCATGCAGATCGCCCAGCAGCTTTATGAAGGCGTCGATGTCGGCGGCGAGACGGTCGGCCTGATCACCTATATGCGAACCGACGGCGTGCAGATGGCCGGCGAGGCGATCGCCGAAGCCCGCCAGATGATCGGCGGCAAATATGGCGCCCGCTATCTGCCGAAATCCCCGCGCGTCTATACGAGCAAGGCCAAGAACGCGCAGGAAGCGCATGAATCGATCCGCCCGACCGGCTTCGAGCGCCATCCCGATCAGGTTTCGCGCCATCTCGATGGCGACCAGGCCAAGCTCTATGAGCTGATCTGGAAGCGCGCCGTCGCCAGCCAGATGGAATAGCGCCGAACTGGAACGCACGACCATCGACGCCATCTCCGCCGACAAGCAAGGTGACCTTGCGCGCCACCGGCTCCGTCATCCAGTTCGACGGCTTCCTGACCCTCTATCAGGAAGGCAAGGACGACGAGGACGACGAGAACGGCGCCAAGCTGCCCAAGGTCACGCAGGGCGAAACGCTGAAAGTCGAGACCGTGCTTCCGGCGCAGCATTTCACCGAACCGCCGCCGCGCTATTCCGAAGCCAGCCTGGTGCGCAAGATGGAAGAGCTCGGCATCGGCCGCCCCTCCACCTATGCCTCGATCCTGTCGACGCTGCGCGACCGCGCCTATGTGCGCATGGACCGCAACCGCTTCATTCCCGAGGACAAGGGCCGGCTCGTCACCAGCTTCCTCGAAAATTTCTTCGGCCACTATGTCGAATACGACTTCACGGCCGATCTCGAAGAAAAGCTCGACGAGGTTTCGGCCGGCGATCTCGGCTGGAAAGCAATTGCTGCGCGAGTTCTGGGACGGGTTCTCCGCCGCCATCGGCGAGACCAAGGATCTCAAGATCACCGATGTCATCAATTCGCTGAACGACTCGCTGCGCGCGCACATCTTCCCGGAGAGCACGCCCGGCGAAGACCCGCGCAAATGCCCGACCTGCGACGGATGGCGAGTTGAGCCTCAAGCTCGGCCGCTTCGGCGCCTTTGTCGGCTGCTCGAACTATCCCGAATGCCGCTACACCCGCCAGCTCGGCCAGAAGGCGGAAGATGCGGGCAACAACGAGCCCCAGGAACTGGGCAAGGATCCCGAAACGGATGAAGCCATCACCTTGCGCACGGGCCGTTTCGGCCCCTTCGTGCAGCGCGGCGAAGAGAAGAAGCCGAAACGCGCGGGCATTCCCAAGGGCGTGGATGCATCGGACGTCGATCTGGAATACGCGCTGAAGCTGCTCAACCTGCCGCGCGAAGTTGGCATCCATCCAGAGACCGAAAAGAAGATCGTCGCCAATTTCGGCCGCTTCGGGCCATATCTCTTGCATGACGGTAGCTATGCCTCGCTGGAAACGGCCGAAGACGTGTTCGAGATCGGGCTCAACCGCGCCGTCACCGTGATCGCCGAGAAGAAGGCGCGTAGCGGTGCCCGCCGCGGCCCCGAAGCGCTCAAGGAACTGGGCGAGCATGACGGCACGGCCATCAAGCTGATGAAGGGCCGCTTCGGGCCCTACGTCACCGATGGCGATGTCAATGCAACCATCCCCAAGGATGTCGATCCGCTGTCGCTGACGCTCGACGCCGCCGTGGCGCTGATCGCCGAACGCGCGGCCAAGGGTGGCGGCAAGAAAAAGAAGAAAGCCCCCGCCAAGAAGGTTGCGGCCAAGAAAAAGGCGCCCGCGAAAAAGGCTACGGCCGAAAAGGCGCCGGCCAAGAAAGCCGCGAAGAAAGCCCCCGCCAAGAAGAAGGCTCCGGCCAAGAAGGCAGCGGCCAAGGCGAAGGCCCCAACCAAAGCTTCAGCGGAAGGCGGGTAAGACTTGGCGCGACGCAAGAAGAGCGATGGACCTGACCCGCTCGAAAAAGCACGCGTACTCGACCTCCTCTCCGCCAATCCCGGCGCCACCAAGCGTGACATTTCCCGCCAGCTCGGTCTCAAGGGCGCGGACCGTATCGTGCTCAAGCGCATCCTCAAGGAGCTTGAGGAAGACGGCACGATCGAACGCGGGCGCAAACGCTCCTATTCCAAACCCGGCACGCTGCCGCCGGTCACGGTTCTGGAAATCGCCGGACAGGACAATGACGGCGAGCTGATCGCGCGACCGCAGCGCTGGGAGGGCGAGGACGCGCCGCCCAAGATCATCGTCGTGCCCGGCCGCGACGACAAAGGCCCGGCCCTTGGCGCAGGCGAGAAGATTCTGGCTCGCCTGAGAGAAGCCAGTGACGGCCTCTTCGAAGCGCGCATCATCAAGCGGCTGGGTGCCAGCGTGCATCGCGTGCTGGGCGTGTTATCATACGGGGCCGCGCGGCGGGCGCATCGAACCCATCGACCGCAAGAGCAAATTTGAATTCGTCGTCGACACGCGCGACACGGGCGGCGCCAAGACCAATGAGCTGGTCATGGCCGAGCCGCTCTCCGGCCGCGCCTCCGGCCTGCCGCGCGCGCGTGTGATCGAGCTTCTGGGCTCGATGGACGAGCCCAAGACCGTCAGCCTGATCGCCATCCACGCGCACGGCATCCCCACCGAATTTCCGCCCGAAACGATTGCCGAAGCGAAGAAGGCCAAACCCGTGACCGTCCGTGGACGGACGGATTTGCGCGCCACACCCCTCGTCACCATCGATCCCGAAGATGCGCGCGATCACGACGATGCGGTGTGGGCTGGGCCGGATGACGACAAGAACAACAAGGGCGGCCATATCGTCATCGTCGCCATTGCCGATGTCGCCCATTATGTGACGCCCGGCTCGGCGCTCGACGAAGAAGCCTATAAGCGCGGCAACTCGGCCTATTTTCCCGACCGCGTCGTGCCCATGCTACCGGACGAATTGTCCGGCGATCTGTGCTCGCTGCATGAGGATGTGGACCGGCCCTGCCTCGCCCTGCGCATGGTGTTCGATGCCGACGGCAAGAAGCGCCGCCATGAGTTCCTGCGCGGGCTGATGCGCTCGGCGAAGTCGCTGACTTACGCGCAGGCCCAGCGCGCCTTCGACGGCAAACCCGATGCCGCCACCAAGGATGTCGCGCCCGCGCTCAGGGATTTGTGGGCCGCCTATCAAGCGGTGGCGAAGGCGCGCGATCATCGCGATCCGCTGGCGCTCGATCTGCCCGAGCGGCGCATTCAGATCGGCGAGAACGGCAAGGTGAAGTCGATCGATTTCCGCGAGCGGCTGGAATCGATGCGGCTGATCGAAGAATTCATGATCCAGGCGAACGTCGCGGCCGCCGAAACTTTGGAGAAGCATCGCCTGCCGCCGATCTATCGTGTCCACGATGTTCCGAGCCAGGAAAAGCTCTACGCCTTCTCCGATTATCTGCGCACCATCGGCATCAAATTCGCCAAGGGTCAGGTGGTGAAGCCGGGCACCTTCAATCGCATTCTGGCACAGGTGAAGAACGGCCCGCATGAAGCAGTGATGAACGATGTGGTGTTGCGCTCGCAAAGCCAGGCCGTTTATGCGCCCGACAATCTCGGCCATTTCGGATTGAACCTCGCGCGCTATGCGCATTTCACTTCGCCCATTCGCCGTTATGCCGACCTGCTGGTGCATCGGGCGCTGATCCGCGCGCTCAAGCTGGGCAAGGACGGCCTGACCGACAAGGAAGCCGCGCGCCTTGGCGAGATCGCCGAACACATTTCCATGACCGAACGCCGCGCCATGGCGGCCGAGCGCGACTCGACGGACCGCTACGTCGCCGCCTTCATGGAGGATCGCGTCGGCGCGACCTTCCCCGCGCGCATCACCGGGGTCACGCGCTTCGGCCTGTTCGTGCGGCTGGCCGAAACCGGCGCCGAAGGGCTAGTGCCGGCGCGCTCCCTCGGCTTCGAATATTTCCGGCATGACGAAAAGAAGCACGCACTGATCGGCGACCGCACCGGCACCACCTATCGCCTCGGCGACCAGATCACCGTGCGTTTGCTCGAAGCCGCGCCGCTCACCGGCGGGCTGCGCTTCGAAATCCTCGATGGCGATGAGGATGACGCTACGGCAAAGCCGCGGCCCAAGCCCGCGGCCAAGGGGCGGATGCGCGACAAGCGCGCAAAACCTCGCAAAGGCAGCCGCGGCCGGTCTAAATAGCGTATGCGAAATTCCGACGCCGATTCCGCGATGTTCGACAAGGACGAGGTCATCGTCCACAAACGTCTCAAGCCTAGGGATGCGGCGACGCTGATCCTGCTGCGGCGCGATGCGCGCGAACCGCGCATTCTGATGGGTCAGCGCCATGGCGGTATGGTGTTCCAGCCGAACAAATATGTATTCCCCGGCGGACGCATGGACCCGGGCGATGCTCGCATCGCGGCGGGCGGCGATTTGCGCCCCGACGTGCTCGCCAAACTCGCGCCCGATGCCTCGCCAGCGCGCGCGCGTGGGCTTGCCCTCGCCGCCATTCGCGAAACCTTCGAAGAGACCGGTGTGCTTGTCGGCGCGCAGAGCGCGAACATCCCGCGCACGCGCTCGCCGGCATGGCAAAGCTTCTTTGCCCATGGCGTGGTGCCCGAACTGCACAGGCTCGAGATGATCGGCCGCGCCATCACCCCGCCAAATCGCCCGCGCCGCTTCGATGCCCGCTTCTTCATGGCCGAGGCCGATTGCATCGCCCATGAACTCGACCGACATCGACAATGACGAGTTGCTCAAGCCCTGCTGGGTGACCTTCGCAGAAGCGCGCGCGCTCGATCTGCCCTCGATCACGCGGCGCATGATCGACGAGGCCGAAGTCCGCGCCCATGAGGGCCACGATCCGGCGCGTCCCGTTCCCTTCTTCCGCTTCCAGCGTGGCAAGCCTGCGGTCGATTATCTGTGAGCCCGGAGGCGATCAAACGGCGCAGCCTGTTCGCAATCCTCGCGGCCTGCTGCGCCTACGGCATCGGCATGGGCCTGACGCTGCCGCTGCTCAGCCTGGTGCTCGAACGCATGGGCGTTTCCGGCACGCTGAACGGCCTTAACCTCGCCACTGCCGGTCTTGCCGCGCTGATCGTCACGCCCTTCGTGCCGCGCTGGATCCGGGTACTGGGCGCCGCGCCCTTCCTCAGCCTGTGCCTGGCGATGACGGCGGTGACGCTGGTCGGCCTATATCTGATGCCGAGCCTGTGGCTGTGGTTTCCGATGCGCTTCGTGATGTCGAGCGCGCTGAACGGCCTCTTCGTCGCCACCGAATTCTGGATTAACCGCCTCGCCGACGAGAGCAATCGCGGCCGCTATATCGCGCTTTACTCGATCTGCCTGATGGGTGGGCTGGGCGCGGGGCCGCTGATCCTGCAGGTGATCGGCACCCATGGCATCGCCCCCTTCATGGCCGGCGGCGCCATGCTGCTGTTTGCGATCGTGCCGGTCTGGGCCGTGCGCCACACCGCCCCGCAGCTCGAAGAGGGCGAGGCCGGTTCGGTTCTCAGCGTGTTCAAGCTGGCCCCGGCGGTGTTCGGGGCGGCCGCCGTATTCGGCGCCATCGATGCGGGGATGAACGCGCTCCTGCCCGTCTATGCCGTGCGCATGGGCTATAGCGAGGCGCATGGCGCGCTGATCGTGACGGCCATCGCCATCGGCGC
Organism: uncultured Pseudomonadota bacterium; assembly: GCA_963822185.1. Lineage (GTDB taxonomy): Bacteria > Pseudomonadota > Alphaproteobacteria > Micropepsales > Micropepsaceae > Rhizomicrobium. The sequence continues at coordinate 501,633 of CAWGGT010000024.1, read as the reverse complement.
GATCCTGTTCCAGTACCCGATCGGCTGGCTGATCGACCATATGGACCGGCGCCGGCTGCTGGCCATCTGCGCCGCCAGCGGGATCGTCGGCTCGGCACTGACGCCCTTCGCCGTGGGCACGCCGATGCTGTTCTACGGGCTGCTGCTGGTCTGGGGCGGGGTGATTCTGGGGATCTATTCGGTGGCCCTGACCCTCCTCGGCGAGCGCTTCCAGGGCCCTACCCTGGCCACCGCCAATGCCGCCTATGTGATGGCCTATTGCCTGGGCCTGCTGGCCGGCCCGGCGCTCGAAGGCGCAGGCCTGCAGCTCTGGGACCCGCATGGGCTGGTCGTGGTTCTGGGGGCTATCTGCGCGGCCTATCTGGCTTTTTTGCTGCTACGCCGGCCCGCCCCAGCCCAGCCTTGACTTCCGGCCCCGGGTCAGTAGGTTACCGGCCCTTCGGCAGATTTTATCGAGAGAACGGCCATGGCGAAGCCCACCACTGCGAAAATTCGACTGAACAGCTCGGGCAACACCGGCTTCTTCTATGTCGCAAAGAAGAACACCCGGACCATGACCGAGAAGTTCACCTGCAAGAAATACGACCCGGTCCTGCGCAAGCATGTCGAGTTCAAGGAAGGCAAGATCAAGTAAGATCGCCTGACCTGACGGGTTTTCAAAACCCCGCCCGTACGCGATCATGGCCGGCTCCGAGCCGGCCACCCATCCGCCCGCGTCTGCGGCAAAAAGTCATGGCTCGCGGACGCTCGCCAGATGGGTGGCCGGGTCAGGCCCGGCCATGACAGATGGATTATTGCGGGTTCACGCCGCAGCAGCCCGGCTGGGCGGGGATGGCGAAGCCGTCCTCGCGAATCGCTTCGACGCGGGCGACGAAGGGCACGATCAGCTCGCGCAGTTCGGGAATCACCCCGAGCGGCATGTCGTGGCCCCAGCCTTCGATCTCGTGATGCTCCGAGCCCTGGATCTGCTGCGCCGTGTGGCGGCCTGCGGCGGGCGGGATCAGCGTGTCGGACGAGCCATGCAGCACCAGCGCCGGAATGCGCAGCTGCTTGAGGCGCTCGGTGCGCGGCGGCGCGGCGACGATGGCCGCCCAGTGCCGGAGCGTGCCTTCGGGATAGAAGCTGCGGTCATAGGCGGCGCCGATCAGCTTGCCGAGCCGCTCTTCGTCATAGGCAAAGCGCGTGGAGGCATAGACGCGCCGGTTCTTCAGCGCATGCGCCACCACATCCGCGCGCGCCTGCGATGGCGGGGCCGAGGTCAGAGCCGCCTGCGCCTCGGGTGTCGAGCGCGGCAAGGACGGGATCGCCCGTGGTCGAATAGATCGAGATCAGCGAGCGCGCCTTGGCCGGATGGTTGAGCGCCACGAGCTGCGCAATCATCCCGCCCATCGAGGCGCCGGCGATATGCGCGCTCTCGATGCCGAGAGCATCCAGCAGCGCCGCCGCATCGGCCGCCATATCGTCGAGGCCATAAGGCACATCCGGCTTGCGACCCTCATACATCGCCTTCTGCGCCGCCTTCACATCCGGCAGCACGCCATCCCATTTCTGGCTGAGGCCGACATCGCGATTGTCGAAGCGGATCACGCGCATCCCGGCATCCACCAGCATCTGCCGGAATTCGTCGGGCCAGCTCGTCATCTGCGTGCCGAAGCCCATGATGAGCAGGATTGGCGAACCTTCTTCCGGGCCGCTGATGTCGTATTCGAGGCGGACCCCGTTTGCCGTGATTTGCGCCATCAGCCGCGCGCCCTCTTTTCCACATCCATCACGAAATCGCCGATGTGTTCGAGATAGAGCGGCACCAGCCCGTCTTCGAAGCCATGGCCCATGCCCGGCACGATGACGATGTCGGCGCCGGGAATGGCGGCCGCCGTGTCCTGCCCGCAGGCGAGCGGCAATAGCGGATCCTCGGCGCCATGGATCACGCGCGCCGGTACGGAGACAGTTTTCAGAATCTCATTGCGCGGCTGCGCGGCGATGATCGCCAGCATCTGACGGGCGACACCCGCCGGATCGTAAGGCACGCGATCGACGACGGCCGCCACCTTCGCGCGCAGGACATCCTCGGGATCGCGATAGCCCGGGCTGCCGATCACCTCCCACGCCTTCATGCCGGCGGCGATGCGGTCCTCGCGGCTGTCCGAAGCCGGCGGCGTCATCAGCGCGGCCATGGCTTCCGGCTTGGCCTGCGGCAGGTCGCGGCGCGCGGTGGTGGACATGATCGACACCAGGCTGCGCGTCGCCGCCGGATGCTGCGCCGCCACGAGTTGCGCGATCATCCCGCCCATCGAGGCGCCGACGATATGGGCATTGGGAATGTCCAGCGCCTTCAAGAGGCTCACCGCATCCTGCGCCATGTCGTCGAGCGTATAGGGCGGCTCGTAAGCTTCGCCCGCCATGACCTTGGCCATCGCGGCGGCGGTATCGGGCAGGCCCAGATGGCTCAGATGGGTCGATTTGCCGACATCGCGATTGTCGAAGCGGATGACGCGCAAGCCCCTGTCCGGCCAGCCCCTCGCACAGCGCCATCGGCCAGGTCGTCAGCTGGGCGGCAAAGCCCATGATCAGGAGCAGCGCCGGATCGCTCTCGCGCCCGAAGCTTTCATATTCGAAGGTCAGGCCATTGGCGTCGATCTGGGGCATGTCCTCGCATCCTCTGTGGATTTGGTATCGTTCGGGGCCCAGCTTAGCAGACCGACCCGCCTGATTGACAAGCTGTCAGGCGCCCGCCATCAAAGTCACCATGCGCCGCGATCCGCACCGCCTTGCCGATGAACGCTTCGACCTCCTCGTCATCGGCGGGGGCATCACCGGCGCGTCGATCGCCCGCGACGCGGCCCTGCGCGGGCTCAAGGTCGCGCTGGTCGAGAAGAACGATTTCGCCCATGCCACCAGCGCCCACAATTCCAAGCTGATCCATGGCGGGCTGCGCTATCTGAAGAATCTCGAATTCCGGCTGGTGCGCGAGAGCCTGCGCGAACGGCGCATCTGGCAGCGCATCGCCCCCCATCTGGTGCGGCCCCTGCCCTTTCTGGTGCCGCTCTACAAATCCGGCACCGCCGCGCGCCTGACGCTGGCCGCGGGGCTGACGCTTTACGACCTGCTCTCCTTCGACCGCGGCTGGCTGGACGATCCCAGCCAGCGCCTGCCCGGCCATGACTGGCTGAAGCCACAGAAAGCGCTGGAGCTGGAGCCGAGCCTCGAAGGCCCCGGCTTCGAAGGCGCCTTCCGCTATTACGACGCGCAGATGTATGCGCCCGAACGGCTGGCGCTCGAATGCCTGATGTCGGCCGCTGCGCACAATGCGGTCTGCATCAACCACATCGCCGCCACGGAGCTGCTGATCCGCGGCGGCCGGGCCGAAGGCGCACGCGTGATCGACACCTTCAGCGGCGAAAGCTTCGATGTGCAGGCGAAACTCACCATCCTTGCGGCCGGGCCATGGTCCGACCTGTTCCTGGAACAGGCGCTGGGCAAGCCCGCCAGCCACAAGCTTCTGCGCTCCAAGGGCATTCATGTCATCGTGCCCGCCATGACACGCGAGAATGCGCTGACGGTGGCGACCAAGCACGGCCATTTCTTCGTGCTGCCCTGGCGCGGCCATTCGCTGCTCGGCACCACCGACACCGCATTCACCCTGCCGCCCGATCAGGTCGGCGTGAGCGAAGCCGACATTTCCGGCTTCTTCGATTTCATCAATGCGCATCTGCCCTCGGCCCATCTGGCGCGCGGCGATGCCGAATTCTTCTATGCCGGGCTGCGGCCGCTGGTCGATGACGGCTCGGGCGACACCTATGGCGCCAGCCGCCGCGCCGAACTGATCGACCACGGCAAGGCAGACGGCATTGACGGCTTGTTCTCCGCCGTCGGCGGCAAATGGACGACCTCGCGCGAACTGGCCGAACAGGTCACCGACACGCTGGCCGCCAAGCTGGGCGCCACGCTTCTGCCCTGCACCACCGCGCGCATGCGCCTGCCCGGCGGCTGGATCGACAATTTCGACAGCTTCGTCGCCCGCAATCAGGCGGCCTTCCCCGGCATCGCCATCGACCATCTCGCCCGGCTCTATGGCAACCGGCTCACCAATGTGCTCGAACTTGCGAGCCAGAGTCCGGAGCTGCGCACATCGCTGTCGCCCTCCGGCGATATCGGTGCGCAGGTGATCCATGCGGTCCGTCAGGAAGCGGCGATGACGCTTGAGGATGTGGTGATGCGCCGGACCGGTATCGGCCAGCTCGGCCATCCCGGCGCCGATGCACTTGCCACGGTGGCAGAGCTGATGGCCGACGAGCTGGACTGGGACGCGGCCCGCCGCGCGCACGAGCTGATCGCAATCGAATCCAATTTTCGCACACAGGCGGAGGCCACATGAGCGCTTTCGTCGTCGTCAATCCGCATTCCGGCGGCGGCCGCACGGGACGCGCCTGGCCGGAGATCCGCCACGCGCTCGAAAGCGTGTATCCGCATATGACCAGCACGCTGACGAGCCGGCGCGGCGAAGCGGCCGCGCTGGTGCGCGAGGCGCTGGACAGACGGCCACAGCGAAATCGTGGCCGTGGGCGGCGACGGCACCATCAATGAAGCCGTCAACGGCATGTTCGATCTGGAAGGCCCGCGCATGCCCGAGGCCGTGTTCGGCTTCGTCACCAGCGGCACGGGCGGCGACTTCCGCAAGAGCTTCGGCATCGCCGCCGGCCATGCCGCGGCCATTGCACGGCTCAAGGAAGCCCGTCCCAAGCCGATCGATGTCGGCCGCGTCACCTGCGTCACCGAAGGCGGCGGCACGGCCGTGCGCTATTTCGTCAACATCGCCTCGGTCGGGCTTTCCGGCGTCATCGTCGATGCCGTCAACCGCGCGCGCATCGCCAAGCTGTTCGGCGGCCAGTTCGCCTTCGCCTTCCATTCGGCGCTGGCCATGCTGACCTATCGCGACCGCGCCATCCGCCTCAAGGTCGATCGCACCTGTGACGAGATCGCGACCATCTCGACGCTGGCCGTCGCCAATGGGCAGTTCTTCGGCGGCGGCATGCGGGTCGCGCCCCACGCCATTCCCGATGACGGCCTGTTCGATGTCATCGTCATGGGCGGGGTGCCCAAGCGCCAGGCCCTGGCCGATATGAAGGCGATCTATACCGGCGAGCATCTGAACAATCCCTCCGTCCGCGCGCTGCGCGGCGCCAAGATCATGGCCGCCCCCGTGGCCGAGACGGGAGGCCGCGCCGTTCTGGTGGAAGTGGACGGCGAAAGCGCCGGCCAGCTTCCCGCCACCTTCGAAATCCTGCCCCGGGCCCTCAATCTGCGCTGTTGAGCCCCTGTTAACCGCGCCGGACCGCAAGGAAGATTTTGCCGCAAATTCTGGGCTAAGTTTCAGAATCGCGACGAAGAGGGGCCACGCCGGGCATGAGCATCGACCACAGCAAACTGCGCTGGAACGGCTGGGGCCTCGTCGCACACAGCGATCCGGCCGCCACACGCGAAGAGGTGTGGGACTGGCTGGCCGGCGAACTTGGCATGCCGAGCCTGCTGGCCACGCCCGCGCGCCCGCTGGAAGAGATCACGCTCGCCCCCTCGCGCCTCGCGGCCGACGAACGCCACGCGCTTGTCACCATCCTTGGCGAAGACCGCGTGCATGAGGACGATTTCGCCCGCGCCTATCACGCGCGCGGCCGCTCCTATCACGACCTGTTGCATCTGCGCGCCGGCGATCTTTCGACCGCGCCCGATGTTGTCGTCTGCCCGCGCGGCGCCGACGAGATCCAGGCCGTGCTGATGCTGGCCGAGGCGCGCGGCATCGCCGTGGTGCCCTATGGCGGTGGCTCCAGCGTGGTCGGCGGCGTCACGGGGCTTAGCGGCCCGCACAAGGCCGTCATCACGCTCGACCTCTCCGGCATGGAGCGGCTGATCGATGTCGACACGCAGTCCGCGACGGCCACCGCCGAAGCCGGCATCGCCGGCCCCGCGCTGGAAAAGGCGCTGGCCGAGAAAGGCGTGACGCTGGGCCATCATCCGCAGAGCTTCGAATTCTCGACGCTGGGCGGATGGATTTCCCATCGCGGCGCCGGCCAGCAATCGGGCCGCTATGGCCGCGCCGAGGATTGGCTGGTCGCGGCCAAGCTCGTCACCCCGCGCGGCATCCTCACGACGGAAGATTTCCCGGCCTCGGCCGCCGGTCCGCGCCTGACCGATCTGGTAGTCGGCGCCGAAGGCACATTCGGCATCGTCGCCGAAGCCACGGTGCGCGTGCATGCGCTGCCCGAAAAGCGCGCCTTTGCGGCCTATCTCTTCCGCGATTTTCCGAGCGGTGCCGCCGCCATCCGCGAAGCCGCGCAGGCCGGCATTCCCGCCGCGATGCTGCGCCTCTCCGACGAGGCCGAAACCGGCTTCTACCGCGCCTATGGAGGGATCGGGAAGCGCCGCGGCATTGGCGGGTGGCTGAGCGGGCGCTATCTCGCCATGAACGGCTTCGACGACAAGGCATGTGCAATGATCGCCGAATTCGAAGGCGATGCCGCCACGGTCGATTTTGGCGCCGAAGCGTTTCGCCGTGATCGCAAAGCGGCTCGGCGCACTCTCCGTGGGAAGTGGCCCGGGCAAAAAATGGTATCAGGGCCGCTATCACGGGCCCTATCTGCGCGACCCGATGATGGATCGCGGCGTCGGCGTCGACACGCTGGAGACGGCGACGAGCTGGTCAAACCTCGACCGCCTTTATGCCGCCACGCGCGGCGCCATTGAAGGGGCGATGATCGAGACCGCGCCACGCCCGGGCGCCCATGGCATCGTCCTGTGCCACATCAGCCATTCCTATCCGGACGGCGCCAGCCTCTATTTCACCTATATCTTCCCGCGCGCGCTCGACGGCGAACTCGAGCAGTGGCGCCGGATCAAGCGCGCCGCCAGCGATGCCATTGCTGCGAATGGCGGCACGATCAGCCACCATCATGGCATCGGCGAGGATCACCTGCCCTGGATGGCGCAGGAGAAAGGCGCTCTCGGTATAGAGGTGCTCCGCGCGATCAAGACGACGCTCGACCCCAAGGGCATTCTCAATCCGGGCAAATTGATTCCGAAGTAAGCCGCAACCATCGTCATGGCCGCCCTAGAGGCGGCCACCCATCTGGCGAGCGTCTGCGAGCCATTGAGCCACTTGCGCCCGCAGACGCGGGCGCTGATGGGTGGCCGGGTCAAGCCCGGCCATGACGGGTTAGAGAGAATGCCTCGATCCTCCGCGGAAGAAACTATCCTTCCACCACCGCCTTGAGCGCCGCGCCGGCGGCGGCGATGGCGCGTTGCGCCTGCGGCACGGCCGCCTGCAGCAGAATGAAGTCGTGCACCATGTCGGGGTAATCGGCGACCTGTACCTCTACGCCCGCCGCACGCAGACGTTCGGCATAGGCCAAGCCCTCGTCATGCAGCGGATCGAACCCGGCCAGCATGACATAGGCCGGCGGCAGCCCACTCAGATCGGCGGCCTTGAGCGGCGACACGCGCGAATCGGTGCGGTCCGCATCGCTGGGCAGATAGTGCTCGTAGAACCAGAACAGCGTGGCGCGGTCGAGCAAATAGCCTTCGGCGAATTCGTTGAGCGACACCGTCTCCTCGCCGATCTGCGTCACCGGGAAAAACAGCATCTGATAGGCAATCTTGGGGCCGCCCTTGGCCTTGGCCTGCTGCGCCACGATAGCGGCGAGCGCGCCGCCCGCGGAATCGCCGCCCACAGCGAGCCGGTTGGCGTCGACGCCGAGCGAGGCGGCATTGGTCTCCACCCAGGCCAGCGCGGCCACCGCATCGTCCACGGCCGCAGGATATTTGTGATCGGGCGCGAGGCGGTAATGCACCGCGATCACGCGCACGCCCGCTTCATTGGCGAGATGGCGGCACAACCCGTCATGGGTATCGAGATCGCCGATCACCCAGCCGCCGCCGTGAAAATAGACGAGCCCCGGCAACGAACTGCCGCCACCCGCGACCGGCGAATAGACGCGCAGCGCAATCTCGCCGCCCGGGCCGGGCATGGTGACATTCTCGACCTTGCCGATGGGCACGTCCTTCTGGCCCATCGCATCGATCATCGCGAGCATCGTCTCGCGCGCCATGGCCGGTTCCATCTCCCACATGGGAGGTGCGGGCTGTGCGGCCATCTGATCGAGCAACGCCTTCAGGAGCGGGTCCAGCGCCATTGAAATCCCTCGTAACATTTCGCGAGGGCGAGTTTGCACGGGCGCGCATCTCGCGCGCAAGCGCATTTGTTTGCACCGCGCCGCAACATTTTGGTGACTTCGAATCAATGAAAGGTGACGGGGATGTGCGGGTCGAGGCGGTGTTCGGCGATATCGTCCAGCAGGATGGCCAGCGCGAACCAGAAATGCGCGCGGTCGAGATTGCCTTCCACCTGAAACATCAGTGTGGCGCGGCGCGCATATTCGCGCGCATCCGCTCCATGCTCGATGGCCAGTTCTGCGGCAAGCTGACAGACATCGCCGGCTCTCATTGCGCACGCTCCTCTGCCCGAGCGTCCATGGAACGCCCGCGGCAGTAAGCGCGGCGTTAACGCGGCTCCGCGGTCTTGAGGAATTCCAGCTCTTCCGTGGCCGATTTGCGGCCCAACGCCTTGTTTCTGCGGGGAAAGCGGCCGAAGCGGCGAATCTCGTCGCGATGCGCCAGCGCGAAGGGATAATTCATTGCCTCGGTGCCCAGCCGCTCGGCAACCAGTGCCACCGAGCGGTCCTGATCGGCGATGTTCTCGGAATGCATATAGGGCAAATAGAAGAAGATACGCAGATCAATCGGCCACAACAGATCGAAGCCGCGCGCGATCGCACGCGCGGCAACCTCGCGCGCGTCGCTATCGGTTGCGAACGCATCGGCCTTGCCGCGGAACATGTTGCGCGGAAACTGATCGAGCACGAGCAGCAAGGCGAGCACGCTCTCGGCCTGCTCTTCCCAGGCTTCCAACTTGCCTGTCCTGGCCAGTTCCCAGACCGTACGGAAGCGCTGCGCGATTTCGGCATCGAGTGCCTCGTCCTGCGCGAACCAGCGCGCGGGCCCGACCGTGTCGCGCCAGAAGGCGACGATGTTTTCGGGTGTGGGTTTCATGCGGCGATGACGACCGCATCGCCCAGCGCGATGTCGCCACCCTGCACCACGCGGCAGCACACACCGCCGCGCCAAGCGGGCTTCAGCGCATCGTAGAGACCGGCTTGCGCACGTTCCATGATCTGGCAGGGATCGGTCTCCTGCATCACCTCCAGCACCACATCGCCGATGGTGATGCGCACGCCGACTTGCTGTGGCCGCGCCACGCCTTCGACGAAGAGATTGGCGCGCCGCGTGGTCCAGGGGAGCGTCATCTCGAGGGTGTGGCAGGCATCCTCCCAACCGTCGCGGAACAGCACGCTCACCTGCCGGTTCGCCTTGCGCCCACGCACGTCGCCTTCGATGCCAGCTTCGAGCGAAACCGACGCGCGGCCGATCTCTTCCATCGGCCCGAGCTTCTCCGCCGTGCGCGCAATTCCGATCAGTTTGCCCATCACTCGATCTCCACAACATCCTCGGGCGGGTTTGCCGCATAGAGCAACGCCGCCAGCTTGGCCCGCCGCTCCAGAGTCGCCCGCTGATTGATATAACCCTTGTCGGTGATCTCGTGACCGTCCACCGATGGCGGTTCCGTCATGAGCAGAATGCGCTTGACCTTGCCGGAGGAACCGCCCGCCTGCTGGTTGTGCGCGGCGAAGCGCTCTTTCAGGAATGCCTTGACCTTCGGGCTGGTGATGAGTTCGTCCGGCGTCGTGCGATGGGTGTCGGCCGCGATCTCCTTGGCGGCAGCGATGTTCGGCCAGGCCAGCAGGGCCACGAATGGCTTGTCGTGCCCGCAGACGACGCAATCCTGGATCAGCGGCGAGGCCGCGGCCACGGCATGCGCCCTGAGCGTTCCCACCGACACCCAGGTGCCGCTGTCGAGCTTGAAATCCTCGGTCACGCGCCCGTCGAATACGAGGCCCTGTTCGGGATGGTCCTCATCCATGAACCTCGCCGCATCGCCGAGGCTGTAATAATCCTCCTCGTCGAAGGCGGCCTTGGTGAGATCGGGGCGCTTCAGATAGCCCGGCGTCACAGTCGGGCCCTTGACGCGCACTTCGAGCTTGGTGCCGTTGGGCACCAGCTTCAGCGTGATGCCCGGCAGCGGTAATCCGATCAGTCCGACGCGCTCGGTGAGCCAGTGCACGACGGTGATGCCTTGCGTTTCGGTTGCGCCATACATGGTCGTCAGCGGAATGCGCATGCCGGTCGCGGCGATGGAGAGTTTCTGGATGCGCTCGTAAATGTCCTGACTCAGCGTGGCGCCGCCATAGCCGACATAGCGCATCTTCCTGAAGAAATGATCGCGCAGCGTGTCGTCCTTCTCCATCGCATCGGCGAGCCAGCCAAATGCGATGGGCGCGGAACCGAACACCAAGGGCGTAATCTCGCGCAGATTGCGGATCGTTTCCTCGAACATGCCCGGCAGCGGCTTGCCGGCATCGAGATAGACCGTGCCACCGGCATTGAGATTGCTGTTGAAGCCGATATTGCCGGCCGAGATGTGGTTCCATGGCATCCATTCGAGGCTTTCCGGAATCTCGTCCGGATCCGGCGCCTCGTCGCGCAAAGCCTCGGAGGCCGCCACCACCGCGCACATCATGCCATGGGTCTGAAGCACGCCTTTGGGCATGCCGGTCGAGCCCGAGGTGAAGAGATATTTGGCCACTGTGCCATGGGTGATCTTGGCGACGGACGCCGGCACCGCATCCGTTGGCCCGGTCGCGACGATTTCGTCGAAGCTGGTGACGTCGTTGCGGTCCGGGATCGGCATTGCGCTGACGATCTCGACGCCCTCCTTCGCGATTGCCGCGAGGGCGCGCGCATAGATCGGGCCCTGCTCGGCGAAGATCATCTTGGGCTCGGTGGTCGCGGCCACATGTTTGAGCTTGGAGTGGTCGGCGCTCATCAGCGAGTAGGCGACCGAAACAGGCGCCACCGGCACGCGCGCCTTCATCGCCCCCAGCATCATCACCGCATGTTTGATGGAGTTGCCGGAGAGGATCATCAGCGGCGCATCCGGCCCCATGCCGCGATCGAGCAGCGCCTGCGCCACCGCATCGGCCTGGGCGTTCATCTCGCCATAGGTGATGTGGCGCCAATCGCCGGTCTTCCCGCCCGGCAAAGGCGTGCGTTCGTAGATGAACTTGCGTTCGGGATGGGCGGCAGCCTTCTCTTCCAGCAAATGGGCGATGGAGCGGGCCATCTCGCCCAGCGGATGGAGCGAGCGCACATAGACCGTCCCGTCCGCTTTGCGGGTCACATCAATCCGGGGCGGCTTCTGCGGCAATGGTCGAAAGGGCGGCAGATCGGCCGATTTCGCTTGAAGATTCATGGGCTTATTTCCTCCCGTCGCACCGGGTAAGAAGAACTACACTTCGCCAGCGTTGTTCGATATAAATCCCAAATCAAAGCCGGACTATCTGGCGAAGCACGAGGATCTTGCCCCCATGCGCGGCAATAGCGTTTTGCTCATCATCGGCGGCGGCATCGCCGCCTACAAGAGCCTGGAGCTGATTAGAAGGCTCAGGGAGCGCGGAATTTCCGTGCGCGCGATCCTCACGAGTGCCGGGGAACACTTCGTCACGCCGCTTTCCGTTGCGTCACTGACCGGCGAGAAGGCTTACACCGATCTCTTCAGCCTCACCGACGAAGCCGAGATGGGGCATATCCAGCTTTCGCGCAGTGCCGATCTCGTTGTCGTGGCGCCCGCCACCGCCGACCTCATGGCGAAATGCGCGGGCGGCCTCGCCAATGACCTTGCGTCAACGGCGCTGCTGGCCACCGACAAGCCCGTGCTGATGGCGCCGGCCATGAATGTGCGCATGTGGACCCATCAGGCGACGCAGCGGAACCTCGCCACGCTCAAGGCCGATGGCGTGAATTTCATCGGACCGGATGACGGCGCCATGGCCTGCGGCGAGTTCGGGCCGGGCCGCATGGCCGAGCCGCTCGCCATTGCCGCCGCCATCGAGAACGCGCTTGCCGCGCCAGTGCAGGGCCCGCTGTCGGGCAAGAGCGCGCTCGTCACCGCCGGGCCGACGCATGAGCCGCTCGATCCCGTGCGCTTCATCGCCAACCGCTCGTCGGGCAAGCAAGGTTATGCCATCGCGCGCGCCCTCGCGGCCGCCGGCGCGGAGACGACGCTGGTCTCCGGCCCGGTCGAACTGGCGCCGCCGCCGCGCGTGAAACTGGTGAAGGTCGAAAGCGCGCGCGAGATGCTGGCCGCCTGCGAAGCCACCCTGCCTGTCGATATCGGCGTGTTCACCGCCGCCGTGGCCGACTGGCGACCCGAACGCGCGGCCAACAACAAGATCAAGAAGAGCGATGACGGCGCGATCCCCACGATCCAGCTCACAGCCAATCCCGATATCCTCGCGACCGTCTCAAAGTCGCAGAAGCGCCCCTCCCTCGTCATCGGCTTTGCCGCCGAAACGGAAAATGTGATCGCCCATGCTCAGGCCAAGCGCGTGAAGAAGGGCTGCGACTGGATCGTGGCCAATGATGTGAGCCCCGGCACCGGAATCATGGGCGGCGACAAGAATACCGTGCATCTCATCACCGCCAGCGGCACCGAGAACTGGCCCGAACTCGACAAGAGCGAAGTCGGCACGCGCCTCGCCGCACGGATCGCCGACGCGCTGAAGGGGGCGGCATGAAGCTCCCGATCCAGCGCCTGCCCCACGCCCTCGATCTGCCGCTGCCGTTCTATGCGACTGAGGGCTCGGCCGGACTCGATTTGCTCGCGGCCATCGACGACGACACCGAGCTTGCGCCCGGCGCGCGCGCCGCGATCCCCTGCGGCATCGCCATTGCCCTCCCGCTCGGCTACGAGGCACAGGTGCGTCCGCGTTCCGGCCTCGCGCTCAAACATGGCCTGACCGTGCTCAACACGCCCGGCACCATCGACAGCGATTATCGCGGCGAGATCAAAGCCATCCTCATCAATCACGGCCAGGAGCCGTTTCGCATTTCCCGCGGCATGAAGATCGCCCAGATGGTGATCACCGCCCATGTCCAGGCCCATCTCGTCGAAACCGACGAACTGTCCGAAACCGCGCGCGGCGCGGGCGGCTTCGGCTCCACGGGCCTATCTCATACTACGAAAGAGACGACCTAGACCGATGTTCAAACTGTCCCGAAAAACCATGCTGGCGCTCGAAGCCGTGATCGACATCGCCTTCAATGCCCGCCCCGAGCCCGTTCAGGCCAAGGAAATCACCGCGCGCCAGGGCGTGCCGCAGCGTTACCTCGAACAGGTGATGCAACAGCTTGTGCGCGCCGGCGTTCTCAAGGGTGTGCGCGGACCGCGCGGCGGCTACCGCCTCGCCAAGGAGCGGCGGCGCATCTCCGTGGGCGATGTGGTGCGCGTGGCCGAGGCCATTGAGGAGCAGCAGGACAAGGGCGATGACGGGGCGGCCCGCTCCGAACTCGGCATGAGCATCGTCACGCCGCTGATCAAATCGATCCAGGACGATGTCATGGCCCAACTCGATGCCATCACCATCGAAGATCTCTGTCAGCGTGCCCGCGCCGCCGGTGTCGAATCCGGCAATGGCACGAGCGCCGATTTCACCATCTAGGGAGGACTGCATGACCGATAAACCCGGCCGCGGCCGCATCTACAATTCGATCACCGAAACCATGGGCAACACACCGCTGGTGCGCATGGCCCGCCTGCCCAAAGAGGCCGGCGTCAAGGCCGACATCCTCCTCAAGCTCGAATTCTTCAATCCGCTGGCAAGCGTCAAGGACCGCATCGGCGTCGCCATGATCGAGACGCTCGAACGCGAAGGCAAGATCACGCCCGGCAAATCAACGCTCGTCGAGCCCACCAGCGGCAATACCGGCATCGCGCTGGCCTTCGTCGCCGCGGCCAAGGGCTACAAGCTGATCCTGGTCATGCCGGAATCGATGTCGGTCGAGCGGCGCAAGATGCTGGCCCTGCTGGGCGCCGAACTCGTCCTGACCGAAGCGGCCAAGGGCATGAAGGGCGCCATCGCCAAGGCGCAGGAAATCGTGGACTCCACGCCCGGCGCGGTGATGCCGCAGCAATTCGAGAACCCGGCCAATCCGGAAATCCACCGCCGCACCACGGCGCTCGAAATCTGGAACGATACCGACGGCAAGGTCGATGCCGTGATTTCCGGCGTCGGCACCGGCGGCACCATCACCGGCATCGGCGAAGTGCTGAAGGAGAAGAAGCAGTCGGTGCGCATGATCGCGGTCGAGCCCGAGGATTCGCCGGTGCTCTCCGGCGGCCAGCCCGGCCCGCACAAGATCCAGGGCATCGGCGCCGGCTTCGTGCCCGGCATTCTCGACCGCGACGGTGATCGACGAAGTCGTCACCATCTCCAACGAGACCGCGTTCGAGACCGCGCGCAAGGTGGCGAAGCTCGAAGGCATCCCGGTCGGCATTTCCTCAGGGCGCGGCGATCGCGGCGGCGTTCGAAGTGGGCAGCCGTCCGGAGATGGCGGGCAAGACCATCGTCGCCATCATCCCCTCCTTCGCCGAGCGCTATCTCTCGACGGCACTGTTCGAAGGGCTATGAGTGCATATCACCGCCCCAGCAGGGGGAGATTGAGGTCCGCAATTTATTAAAATCTGAGAGAGGTTTTACATTCAGGCTTCAGCCGGGCGCTCTAGCTTTCAATGCACATCCCAACAGAGGAGACGCGGATGCAAGTTGGACCGACGCCGGGGACAGCCTTGGCCGTGGAGGTCAACCAGGCCAAGCAAGCCCAGAACACCCAGCAGTTGCAGGAGGGCGCACAACTCTTGAAAGCGCAGCAGAGCCAGGAAGCGCAGGAAGGCCCCGGGCCTGACCACGATGGCGACAGTGACGATGCGGGCGCGGTCTCGGCCAAGTCCACACCGCCGCCCGGTATGGGCAAACATATCGACGTCTCGGCCTGACGGAACAGACGGCGAGCTCGTGCGGGTCCGCCGATTTTCCTCGCGCCTTGCGGACGATGGCAAAGCTTGGCCAGCCATTGGCAAAGCGTATACGCCTTATAAATCTTACGTTTAGTCTACATCCCTAGGCTGCTCCCGTGTCCAACACAGGAGGTGAGGATGCACGTAGGAGGCTCAACAGCCGCCGCGCATATGATGCCGGCGATGAAGACCCCGGAGAAATCCGAAGGTCCCGGGCCCGATCACGACGGAGACGGCGACGATGCCGCCAGCGTCGGCAGTGCCGCGGTCAAATCCGCGACATCGGCCGGCGTCGGTAGCCAGATCGACATCTCCGCCTGACGCCGAACGGCGCGCCTGCGTGGCCCTGGCCGTCGCAGGCGCGCCCCCGGCTTACAGCTCTGAAATCATAATATTGGGATTTCGTAATGTGCGAAGGTCCGCGAACTGGCCTATCCCTTGCTCAAAGGGACGGGGCGGGAGCCCTGCGCGCAATCTCTGCCGGGGACTTCCATCATGGCCGCCAGCCAGACGCTTTCCACACGCCTGCGTCGCTCAGGCTTGGGTTTCGTGCTCGCCTGCCTTGCGCTGGCGCCGCTGCAGGCCCAGGCCGCCGGCAACAAGACCATCACCGACGCCGGCGACATTCTGCGCCTGGCCCTGCCCGCGGCTGCGGCCGGCATCTCACTCTATAAGGGTGATTATCAGGGGCTGGAGCAGTTCGCGATTGCCTATGCCGGCACGATGGTCATCGCCGAGGGGCTCAAGCAGGTCGTGCATGAACGCCGGCCCGACGGCTCGGACTGGAAGTCCATGCCCTCCGCCTCAGCCGCCAGCGCCCAGGCCGCATCCGCCTATCTGTGGCATCGCTATGGCTGGCAATATGGCCTGCCCGCCTTCGGGCTCGCCGTCCTCACCGGCTATTCGCGCGTGCAGGCGAAGAAGCATCACTGGTATGACGTGGCGGCCAGCGACGTGATCGCCTTCAGCATCAACTATCTGGTGGTGACGCGTTACCACAAGCCCTACAGCCCCTATCAATTCTCGATGGGTGCCTCGCCGGACGGAGTCAGCCTGCGCTTCGCGATGAATTTCTGAGCCGCGTCAGGTCAGATCCGTGAACGGATTCCAGGCCACTTCCCACTGATGCCCGTCGGGATCGGCGAAATAGCCGGAATAGCCGCCCCAGAAGACGTCCTGTGGCTGCTTCACCGGCGTAGCACCTGCCGCCACCGCCTCAGCGAAAACGCGATCGGCCTCGTCCTTCGACGGGACATTGTGCGCCAGCGTGATGCCTGAAAAGCCGGCGCCCTCAGCAGAGACGCCCGCGTCCTTCGCCAATTCGTCCCGCGGATAGAGCGAGAGCCAGGTGCCCTCCATCTCGAAGAACACGACACCCTGTTCGGGATCGTAATTGTGCGTCGGCAACCCCAGCCCATCGCGATAGAAGCGCAGCGACCGCTCGATGTCGCGTACACCCAGGGTAATCAAGCCGATCTTCGCCTTCATCACAGACCTCCTGAGATCCCGCTCATCAGGTCCGGCCGGTCGGTGCAGAGCGCGTCGAGTCCGCGCTCCATCAGGGTCGTCATTTCGGCCGGATCGTCCACGGTCCAGGCCCCGACCTTGAGACCGAGCTGGCGCGCTTCCAGCACCGCGGCTTTGGTCGCATCGCGGTGATAGGGAAACCAGCCATCGCCGCCCGCCGCCTTGATGGCGCGGACGATCGAGCCGCCATAATTCACCGCATCATAGCCGGCCGCCCAGGGCGATGTGCCGGTTGACGCCCAATGGCGCAACGCCGCGAGCACCGATGCGGATGGCGGTTTGTCCTCATCCGGAATGGGCGCATCGCGGAACCAGCTCTGCTCCATCGTCGTGAACCAGCATTCGACCGAGCGTTCGATCTTCTTGGCATGCAAAAGTCCCGGCCAGTCGAAGCCGACCAGAACCGCGTGTTCCAGATAGTCCTGCGCCCGCAGCACGGCGAGCGTGGCCTCGGCCAGGGCTTCCGGCGCGGCAGAAATTTCGCGGCTGGAAAAGGAGGTCTTCAACTCGACTAACAGCTTGAAGGGCTGCGCGGCGCCTTTCGCGACATCGATCACCTGAGACAGAGTCGGGATGCGTTCGCCATCGCAAGGCGTGACCGCCTCATGCGCCTTGGCATAGTCACTCTGCGGATCGGCGCGGCCGATATCGTAAGCGTGCAACTCCGCGCGGGTCAGATCCTTGATCAGCGGGGTGGGTTTGGTGAGCCATGCGCCATCCGCGCCGCGGCAGAGCTCCGGCTTGAGGCGATAATCGTGGAATACGACCACTTCGCCGTCGCGGCTGAGCTGAACGTCCAGCTCGACGCCATCGCAGCCGCGCGCCACCGCATCGGCGAAGGCGGCCAGCGTGTTCTCGGGATAGAGCTTCGCCCCGCCACGATGGGCGATATTCAAGCAGGCCATGTCCCCTCCCAGAGCTCGGGACTCGATGTCCGCGAGCTTAGGGCGCATCGCCGCGTCTGTCGAAGGGGCTAGCCCGTCCAGTCGTCGAAGAACATGCCCGTCAGCGACCATTGGCCCGCGCCACCGGGTGGGGTGACCGGCAGAAACAGGACCTCGAACCGCAGCGGCTTGCGATTGCCTTGCACGTGTTCGACGGCGACGGACCGCGGCTCTCCGGCATCGAGCATCACATTGATGCCATCGCGGATCCGTTCGAACAGCGGCTCGTCGAACAGCTCCGACAGGCGCCGGCCGGTGACGTCATAGCCATAGCGGCGGAAAAAAGCGGTGCCTGCGATGCGGATACGGAAATCCTCCCCGCCTTCGAGCGGCTCATAGACGGCGAGATTGCGCAGCACGCAGCCCAGCGCGCGCGAGGGGATATCGCGTCCGACCACGAAACCACCTTGCGCCATCCGCTCCTGCCAGACCTCGAAGGTCAGTTTCGCGCCTGGATGACGTGGGCCTTCGATAAGTCCGCCTTTCGCCCGGAAATCGGGCGCGCTGTGATCCACGTCGCCCCAAACAAGACCAACCGCCTGCATCGTTCCATCCCGCAATTCGCGGCGCCCGGGCTGAGCACCGACTCGATGGAATTAAGATAAATCGGCCCCCTTGCCCTCACCTTACCTGGCGAGCTGCAATTCGATTCAAATTCGAACGATCGTCTGCGGCGTCAACTTCGGAATATCAGCTTTTCGGCCGCTTCTTGCCAATATAGCCGAACATGTGCCCGCCGACATTTCGCATTTGAATCTCTTCCGAACCCTCGGTGATGCGATAGCGGCGATGGTGGCGGTAGATGTGTTCGAACGGTTTGTGGCGCGAATAGCCCATGCCGCCATGGGTCTGCATCGCCTGATCGGCAGCGTTGCACACCAACCTGTTCGCCCGGTAATTGCACATCGACACCTTGTCGGAGAGATGAACCTGGATCTCAGGCCCCGTCATCCGATCCATCTCCCAGGCCGTGCGGCGGATCAGCCAGCGCACCATCTCCGCCTCGGTGTGGAGTTCGATCAACGGCCACTGGATTGCCTGATTGCGCGACAGCGGCTTGCCGAAGGGCTTGCGTTCATTGGCATAGGCCACGCTCTCATTGATGCAGTATTGCGCCGCGCCCACGCCGGATGCGGCCTGGCGAATGCGGTTCTCGTGCACGAAATGCCGCGCCAGCAAGAGCCCGTTCTCGACCGGCCCGAACACGGCCTCGTCCGGCACCCACACATCCTTGAATAACACGCGCGCATGATCGGTCGGCATGTTGAAGGTCCACAGATACTCGTCGATCGTCACGCCCTCGGCATCCATCGGCACGATGAAACAGGTGATGCCGCGTGCCGCCCCGTCCTCGCCGCTGGTGCGCGCGAAGACGAGATCATGCGTCGCCACATGCACGCCGGTGTTCCACATCTTGGCGCCATTGATGCGCCAGCCATTGCCGTCCTTCACGGCGCGCGTTTCCATCCAGGTCGCGTCCGAGCCGTGATCGGGTTCGGTCAGGCCAAAGGCACAGCGCGTCTTGCCCTCCAGGGCGCCCTTGAGAAACAGCTCTTTCTGCTGCTCTGTGCCGAAATCGCGGAACATCAGGATCTGCGGAAAATTTCCGACCACCGAGCTTTCGTTCTGCAAATCGTTGTGCAGGCCCAGCCCCTTGGCCGCCAGATGTTCGCGGATGATCGCCATGGCGAGATTGCCGATCTCCTCGCCGCCATATTCCTTCGGCAATGCAAGGCGCAGGATGCCGGCCTTGTCGGCACGCCGGCGCATTTCTCCAAGCAGCGATTCCCAGTCCTTGCGCGGCAGCCCGCCATGATCGAAATCGGTGCGCGCCCATTCGCGGCGATGATCGAAGAAACGATCATTGTCGTCCTGGCTTTGCAGCGGCACGATTTCGCGTTCGATGAAGGCGTCGATGCGCGCGAGCAGATCGGTGATCTCGGCCGGGATCGAGAAGTCCATGAGAAGTTCCTCGGGTTTGGAATAGCGTCGCGCAACTCTAGGGCCGCCGCCTTGCTTGCGGCAAATCAATGCGCCCGAAGCCGCCGCAAGGGAAACTTTCCGCAGTGCAGCGAAAGGAACGGGCATGTCCCGGCGTATCCTGCTCATCAACGGCCATCCCGATCCCAGGCCTGAGCGCTTCTGCGCCGCGCTTGCAGATTCCTATGTCGCGGGCGCGGCCGATGGCGGCCATGTGCTGCGCCGCCTCGAAGTCGGAGCCCTGAACTTTCCCTTCATCCGCACGGCCGAGGAATTCGAGAGCGAGGTCGAGCCGCCCGATATTATCGTGGCGCAGGAGCAGATCCGCTGGGCCGAGCACCTCGTCTTCATCTACCCCTTATGGCTGGGCGAGCAGCCGGCCGTGCTCAAGGGCTTTATCGAGCAGGTGTTCCGCTATGGCTTTGCGATCAGCAAGGGCGGCGACGGCCGCTTCCCCGAAAAGCTGCTGAGCGGCCGCACCGCGCATCTCGTCGTCACCATGGGCATGCCCGGAACGGTGTTCCGCTGGTGGTTCGGCGCCCATTCGGTGCGCGCCCTGGAACTTTCGGTCTTGCAGATGAGCGGCATCACGCCGACGCGGCGCACCCTTGTGGGTATGGTCGAGGGCTCGCGCGACCGCCGCGCCAAATATCTGCGCCGCTTGCATGAGGATGGCCGCCATGGCCGTTGAAGCCGATTCGTGATGTGTCCTTGCGGACACGCGCGGCCCACGAATGCCCGCCATGCACCGCGCCCGCGTTGACTTCGATCTTCGGCCGGCGTAGCAAACTTCCACCTGCAGCGGAATAGGGCCGGTGCAGAAGCGAGCGGCAGGCAGCCTTTGATGACCCGCATCAGAAAATCCCAAACCGGGAATACGATGTGCGTGTGCATCCCGTCGGCCCTTCGTGGCGGCGGGGATACGCCACCACCAGCTCGCGAGGAGAACGCGGCCTGAGCGTCAGGCCCCCGTTCTGAACAGATCCCCCTCCCGAGCCCGGTCAGCGCTTCGGAGGGGTTTTTCATATCCGCATCCCCCATGCGCATCCGGGCCGGGCAATAAGAAGTCCGAAACGATGTCCGAGATTGCCGAATTCAATTTGAACGCCGCCGATAGCAAACCCATCACCGCCGAGGGGCTGGCGGGCTGGATTGCCGAAGCGCGCGCCATGCTGAAGCTGGCCGCGCCGCTGATGGTCACCCAGCTCGCCCAGATGGCAATCATGACGACCGACATCGTCATGCTGGGCCGGCTGTCGAGTCACGGCGCTGGCCGCCGCGACGCTGGGCAACACGGTGTTCTTCTTTGCCTGGCTGATCGGCTTCGGACCGGCCTCGGCCGTAGCCCCCATGATCGCGCATGCCGTCGGCGCCAATCCCGAATGATCGCGCGCAGACCCGCCACATCACGCGCATGGGGCTGTGGTCGGTGCTGATCCTTTCGGTGCCGCTGATCACAGTGATGCTGTTCACGCGCTCGATCCTGCTCGCGCTCGATCAGGAGCCGAAGCTGGCCACGATGGCGGGCCAGTTCGCGGCTGCGCTGTGCCTCGGCCTGCCCGCCTCGCATCGGCTTTCAGGTGCTGCGCAACTTCGCGACGGCGCTGAACCGCGCCACCGCACCGCTGATCGTCATGGCCGCGGCCATCGCCTTCAACGCGGTCGGCGACTATGCGCTGATCTTCGGCCATTTCGGCTTGCCAAGGCTTGGCGTGGTCGGCTCGGGCCTGTCGAGCGCGCTGTCGTTCACCTTCACCTTCCTGAGCATGGTGGCGGTGATCTACTGGACGCCGGGCTTGCGCAAGTACCGCATCTTCCGCCGCTTCTGGCGGCCGGTGTGGCATGAGCTGGCCGAGGTCTTCCGCCTGGGCCTGCCCATCGGCATGACCACGATCTTCGAGGCGATGATGTTCAACGCCGCGACGCTGGTGATGGGCACCTTCGGGGCGGCCAGCCTGGCCGCGCACCAGATCGCGATGAACGTGCCGTCGATCACCTTCATGGTGCCGCTCGGCATCGGCATGGCGGCGACGGTGCGCGTCGGTCTGGCGGCCGGCGCGGGCGATGGCCATGCCGTGCGCCGCGCCGGCTACAGCGCCATCGTGATGGGCGTCGGCTTCATGGCCTGTCACCAGCACGATCCTGTGGCTGTTCGCCGACCGCATCGCCGGGCTCTACCTGCCGCCCACCAAGGCCAATGCCGATGTGATCCGCATCGCCATCACCTTTCTGCACGTCGCCGCCATCTTCCAGATCGTGGACGGGCTTGCAGGTGGTGGCCTCGCTGTCGCTCCGGGGCCTCAAGGATGCGCGCGCGCCGATGTGGATCGCGGGCGGGGCCTATTGGCTGGCCGGCGCGCCGATGTGCGCATGGCTGGCCTTCGGCGAGCACCTGAAGGGGCTGGGTATCTGGTACGGCCTGGCCTTCGGCCTCACCGTCGCCGCCTTCGCCATGACCACGCGCTGGGTCATTCTGGCGGGACGGCGATGAGCCCGGGCACGGCCGATGGCAGGGCCGGGAGGATGGCGCGCCGCCGGATCGTCGATCTGGCCATCGGCGCGGCCATCGCCCTGGCCCTGATCGGCGGCTGCGCCCGGCCGGGCCCCGGCGCTCGGGATTCCAGCGGCCGGTCTCTTGCAGAGCTTCGTCAGCGGTCCGGGCGGGAAATGACGCGGATATGAGGGCGATGTCCGAAATCGTCGGAATAATGTCGTAGGCGACACAGGCCGGATGGGCTATCCAGCCGCCATGTCCGCCGCCCGCCAGCTTCGCCGCATCGGCCTTCTCGGATTTGACGGCGTCGCCGCCATCGACCTCACGGCGTGGCCGAAGCCTTCTCGATCGCCGACGGCCATGACTGGCGCGAACCGCCCACGCGCTATGCGCCGATGGTGATCGGGCTGACCCCCGCACCCTTCACGGCCGAATCCGGCCTGCGCCTGATGCCGGAGACGACACTTGCAAAGGCGCCGCCGCTCGACACCATCGTCGTGCCCGGCGGCCCGGGCCTGCGCGAGCCGGAGACCAACGCCGCGGTCGCAAGCTGGCTGAAGACGCGCGCGGCAAGCACGCGCCGCATCGTCTCGGTCTGCACCGGGCTCTACGGCCTCGCCGCCAGCGGCCTGCTCGACGGGCGGCGGGCGACGACGCATTGGCTTCATGCCGCAGATGCCGCGCAGCCGCTTTCCGCCGTCAAAATCGAACCCGACGCAATCTTCATCAAGGACGGCAAGTTCTACACCTCGGCCGGCATGACGGCCGCCATCGATCTGGCGCTGGCGCTGATCGAAGAGGATCACGGCGCGGCGCTGGCCCTCGCCACCGCACGCCAGCTCGTCGTCTACATGAAGCGCGCGGGCGGCCAGCTCCAATATTCCGAACCCTTGCGCTTTCAGACCCGCGCCGGCGACCGTTTCATCGATCTCGTCTCGCGCGTGGCCGGCGATCTCGGCGCGGACTGGAGCGTCGAGGCGATGGCCGCCGAAACGGGCCTCTCCGCCCGACAGTTCACCCGCAAGTTCAAATCCGCCTTCGCGCTGACGCCCGCCGTCCTATCTCGACATGCTGCGCCTCGACGACGCACGCCTGCGCCTTGCCACCTCCACCGACAGCATCGCGCGCATCGCCCATGCGGTCGGTTTCAAAAGCGACGACGCCTTCCGCCGCGCCTTCGAGCGCCGCTTCGGTGTCGCGCCGGGCGCCTATCGCAACCGTTTCACCGCGGCCCCATCGGCCGCCCATTCGAAGGACCGGACGAATGACCCATTCCCGCATCACTGACCTTGCGCTCGGCGCGGCGCTCGCCTTCGCGCTGATCGGCGGCACGGCCGGCCACGCCGCCGCGAAGCCCACGACGCCGCATTACGACACGCAAGGCCGCCTGATCTTCCCGTCCGATTATCGCGAATGGGTGTTCCTGAGCTCCGGTCTCGACATGAGCTACAGCAAGACCCAGCCGATGAAGGGCGCAGCACATGTTCAACAATGTGTTCGTGCCGCGCGCCGACTATGACGCGTTCAAGAAGACCGGGAGCTGGCCCGACAAGACGGTGCTGATGCTCGAGAACCGCGGCGGCGTCACCAATCGCTCGATCCTCAAGCACGGCCAGGTGCAGACCGAAAACCTCATGGGCCTCGAAGCTCATGTGAAGGACAAGGCCCGCTTCAAGGGCGGCTGGGCCTTCTTCAGCTATGACCGCAGCCTGAAGCCCGCCAAGCGCATCGCCTATAAGGAGGACTGCTATTCCTGCCACCTCGCCCATGGCGCCGCGGACACGACCTTCGTCCAGTTCTATCCGACACTGCTTCCGGTCGCGACCAAACTGAAGACGCTGGCTGGCGGCTATCTTCAACGACATCAAATCCGACGGCGGAAAATAAATTCGCGCGATGGCTTCCTTTCAGGCACTCGCCTGTCAGGAAGCCGTCGACATGCTGCATGAAGACGTCGAAGCGGTCGTGATGCGACCAGTGGCCGGCGCCGTCGATATTGACCAGCCGCGCATTCTGGAAGTGTGTGATGCGCCCGTCGACCTCGGGATCGGAGGCCCAGGATTCGGTGCCGCGCACCAGCAGCACGGGCGCGGCGATGCGGCTCCAGATGCGATGCTGGTCTTCGGCGGCCAGCCCGCCCGGCCCGCCGCCCAGCCGCACGGCATTGTCGAACTTCCACGAATAGGTGCCGTCCTCGTTCTGCACCGCGCCGTGGATGGTCAGATGGCGCGCCTGCTCATCGTTGAGATGGGCGTTCTCTTCTTTCATGCGCGCGATGGCATCTTCGATGCTCGCATATTTGCGCGGGGTGCGGCCCGCATTCTTGCGCCGGTTTTCGATCCAGCTGCGCAGGCGCTGTTCGATGCCGGTCTCGCGCATGTTGCTTGAGCCGCGCGGGCGAGGGCCCCAGCCCCTCGATGGCCACGACCTTCTTCACCGTCTCGGGAAACGTCCCGCATAGAGCAGCGCGATCGATCCGCCCAGCGAATGGCCGATGATCGTCACCGGCGCCATCTGCTTTTGCATGCACGAGCTGGGCGATGTCGTAGACGTAATTGATCTCGTTATAGCCCGAGCCGGCTGGCCCATTCGCTGTCGCCATGGCCGCGCAGATCGGGCGCGATGACGTGATAGCGGTCGGCCAGCCGCTCGGCGACCCAGTCCCAGTTGCGGCAATGATCGCGCCCGCCATGGATCAGCAGCAGCGCCGGCGCATCGTCGCGGCCCCAGTCGACATAATGCAGCCGCAGCCGCTGCGAGAAATAAAGATGGGAGGTCGGTCCCGGCACGGTCACGCCTTCTTGCGCGGCTTGAGCTTGCGGCGGGCCGATGGCGCGCGCGCGGACACCGCCAATTTCGCCAGTGCCGTCATCTCGGCCCTGGCGCCTGCGGCTGCCTTCTTCTCGGCGGCGCGATAGCGGGCGACGACTTCCTCGCCCAGCGCCGTCAGCCGTGAGCCGCCGCCCCTGGAGCCGCCGGTCTCGGTCTCGATCAGCGGCGCACCGAAGCTTTCCTCCGCCGCCTGGATCAGGAGCCAAGCATGGCGATAGCTCATTTCCATCGCCGCCGCGGCCTGACGCAGCGACGTCTTCTCGCCGATCAGCTCCAGAAGCCGCGCCTTGCCGGGGCCGAAAGCGCCGCCGGAATCGAAATCGATGCGAACCGTCAGTCTCGTCATGCGCCGACATTGCACTGGAGCTTTGCCGGGGTCTAGCGACGGCTTCGACACGGCCGGCCGGTTCGGTCTAGTCTTTCGGCCGGTCGCGCGCATCCTTGGGAGCAGATGACGATGATCAAGGGCCTTCATCACGCCGCCTATCGCTGCCGCGATTCCGAAGAAACCCGCAAATTCTATGAGGATTTTCTCGGCCTGCCGCTGTCCCACACGCTTCTCATTGGCGAGACCATGACGGGCCGCAGGACCGGGACGCTGCACACCTTCTATCGGCTGGGCGACGGCTCCTGCGTCGCCTTCTTCGAAGCGCCCGACATGCCGTTCGATTTCAAACAGCAGCACGATTTCGATCTGCACCTGGCGCTGGAAGTCGAACCGGCAGAATTCAAGCGCATGCTGGCCAAGGCCCGGGCCGAGGATCGGCAGGTGCGCGGGCCGAGCGACCACGGCTTCATCCACTCGATCTATTTCCGCGATCCCAATGGCTATATCGTCGAGCTCGCGGCCAAGGTATCCGGCCACGAGGCCGCGATGGACCCAGCCGCCAATGGCGCGCGCGCCCAGCTCGATGCGTGGCAGGCGACAAAAGGCTGATCGCGCCACCCGCGCCCTTGATGCGCGGAACCTGGAATGGACCCGGCCATATCCTGAATTGCACGTGACGGCGGCGCTAGAGCCGCTAGACTGGTGCCAAAGCTATAATTATCGGGAGCACGTCTATGACCATTCTGGAGCGGCTGAACTCGGTCGCCGACATATCGCGCATCCACGCCGCCGAGCGGCCGGATGCCATCGCCCTCGACTTCAACGACCGCCTCACCAGCTATGGCGAACTCGATACCCGCGCCAGCCAGGTGGCGCAGGGCCTCATCGCCCTCGGCCAGACACCCGGCGCCCGCATCGGCTATCTCGGCAAGAATTGCGACCGCTATTTCGAGGTGCTGACGGGCGCCTTCAAGGCGCGCGGTGTAATCGTCGGCGTCAATTGGCGCCTCGCTCCGCCCGAGATCGCGTACATTCTCAACGATGCCGGCTGCGAGGTGCTGTTCGTTGGCGCCGACTACTACGACACCATGGCGAAGGTGCTACCTGACTGCCCGCGACTGAAGACCATCATCGCAATCGATGGCGGCCATAGCGAATGGCCGGCGTTACGAGGCGTGGCGCGACGCCCAGTCCGCCACCGATCCGATGCTGCCGGTCGCGCCCGATGACGATGTGATCCAGCTCTACACCTCGGGCACGACGGGCCATCCCAAGGGCGTGCAGCTCACCAGCCGGAACTATCTCGCCATCCTCCATTCGGCGACCGAACTGGGGCTGGCGGACCTACACGCCCGACGATGCGGTCCTCGTCGCCATGCCGTTCTTCCATGTGGCGGGGGTGAATATCGGCCTGCTCTCCCTCGCCCATGGCGTCGCGCGGCGTGATCCTGGGCGATATCGATCCGGCCGAGATCCTCCGCCTGATGGAAGCCAAGGCGCATCGCCTACGCCTTTCTGGTGCCGGCCGTGATCCTGTTCCTGACCCAGCACCCGCTGGCGAAAGAGACCGATTTCTCGGCACTCAAATCCATCTCACTATGGCGCCTCGCCGATCACCGATTCGGTGCTGATGACGGCCAAAGAATTGATGGGCTGCGACTTCGTCCAGGTCTATGGCCTGACCGAGACCACGGGCGGCGGCACCTATCTGCCGCCCGAGGACCATGATCCAGCCCGGGGGCGCCTACGCTCCTGCGGCCTGCCGGCCCCGGGTATCGAGGTCCGCGTGCTGGGGGCCGATGGCCAGCCCCTGGTCCCGCGCGAGGTCGGCGAAATCGCCATCAAGTCGCAATGTCGTCATGAAGGGGTATTGGAACAAGGAAGAGGCGACGAAAAAGGCCATCGTCGAAGACTGGTTCCTCACCGGAGACGCCGGATATTTCGACGAGGACGGCTATCTCTATATTCACGACCGGGTCAAGGACATGATCGTTTCCGGCGGCGAGAACGTCTATCCGGCCGAGGTCGAGAACGCCATCGCCAGCCACCCCGCCGTGGCCGATGTGGCCGTGATCGGGGTGCCGGACGAGCGCTGGGGCGAGGCGGTAAAGGCCGTTGTCGTGCTCAAACCGGGGGCCAATGCCGACGCGTCCGGGATCACCGCCTATGCACGCGATCGGATTGCGGGCTATAAATTGCCCAAATCGGTGGATTTCATCGAGGCCCTGCCCCGCAACCCCACCGGCAAGGTCCTGCGCCGCGAGCTCAGGGCTCCCTATTGGGAAGGGCGCGAGAGGCAGGTAAACTGAGGCCGTTTCGAACAGCCCGCAGACGCGGGAGGAGCCGGACGATGCGCAAGACCTTCCTGACTGTCGCCGCTCTCGGAGCCGGCTTTCTGGCGGCGGGCCCGGCACTGGCGAACGGCAAGGCGCCGCTGCCCGCAAAGATCGATCACTTCGCCGCACTCGGCAGCGACGACGAGGCGCTCCCCGTCGTCAGTCCGGGCGAGGAGATCGGCATCGCCTGCGACGCGCTCCAATACACCGCCCCGGGCAATGATGTGCGCGTGGTGCTGACCATCGCAGCCGAGCCCAGCGATACCGCTCCGCCCCCCGGCTACAAGAAGGTGCTCGCCACCAATGAAGAGCTGACCAAGGGCGCGGTGCATGTGCGCATTCCAGACATGCCCGATCTCGTCAATCACGTTGTGGCGGTCAGCGTCTATGTCGTGAATGGCGATGCGGCGCGCAATTGCAATGCCGGCCATATGCGCATCGCCGAACGTTCACAGCATCCCAAGCGCAAGCAGTCCTAGGGCGCCAGCCGCAATCCAGATCGCAATGCGCACATGGCGCGTGCGCGCCGCCTGCGCGGTCGCGATCTGCTGAATGGTCTCGGGGTGCAGGCGCATGCCGCCATCGGCCAGCATCGCCGACACCAGTTCCGCATTCTTGAGAAGCTCCGGCAGGTTCTGTGCGAGCCGCCCCAATGCGTGCACGCCGTCGGCCGCATCGCGCAGCCGCGCCTCCGGCCCGAGATGGTCGAGCATCCAGTCCTCGATCACCGGCCGCGAGGCTTCCCAGATATCGAAATCCGGATCGAGGCTGCGGGCAACGCCTTCCACCACCACCATGGTCTTCTGCAGGAGCACGAGTTGCGGCTGCAGCTCCATGTCGAAGCGGCGGGTGGTGTCGAAGAGCTGCTGCAGCAGCCGCGCCATCGAGACGTCGCGCGCGGTGCGGCCGAAGATCGGCTCGCCGATGGCACGCAGCGCCTGGGCGAAGGTTTCGGTATTGTGGATGGCCGGCACGAAGCCGTATTCGAAATGCACATCGGCGACGCGGCGATAATCGCGCGCCAGAAAGCCGGCCAGCGTCTCGGCCATGAAGCGGCGCATGCCCTTGTCGAGCCGGCCCATGATGCCGAAATCGACAACCACCAGCCGCCCCTCGGCATCGACGAACAGATTGCCCTGATGCATGTCGGCGTGGAAGAAGCCCTCGCGCAGCGCCTGATCGAGGAAGCTCCGGAGCACGATGACGGCGATGCGCTTGGGATCGTGACCTGCCGCTTCGAGCGCCGCGCGATCGCGCACGGGCGTGCCGTCGATCCATTCGGTGGTCAGCACGCGGGCCTCGGTGCGCGACCAGTCGACGGCCGGAATGCGAAAATCCTTTTCGCCCGCCGTCGCTTCGGCCAGTTCGGAGGCCGCCGCCGCTTCCATCCTGAGATCGAGCTCGAGCGCCACCGAAGCGGCCAGCGTATCGACCAGCGCCGTGAGGCGCAGGCGCCGCGCTTCCTTCGAGACGCGCTCGGCCATGCGCGCGGCAAAGGCGAAGGCGGAGAGATCGCGGGCGAACTCGGCTTCGACGCCGGGACGCAAGACCTTCACGGCGACGCAGCGCGGCGGATCGTCCGTCGTCTCGGCCTTGTGCACCTGCGCGATGGAGGCCGCGGCCAGCGGTTCGGCAAAGCTGGAATAGATCGCGTCGAGCGGCCGGCCCAGGCTTTCTTCGACGGCCGCCTTCGCCACATCCATATCGAAGGGCGGCAAGCGGTCCTGCAGATCCTTGAGCGCTTCGGAGACATCCTCGCCGACGACATCGGGCCGCGTCGCCAGGATCTGGCCGAGCTTGATATAGGCGGGGCCGAGGCTCTCCAGCGCCCGCGCCAGACGCAGGCCCGGCGCGACGCATCTCCATCCGGCTTTGCCGCCACGGGCGAGAAAGGCGCGCGCGAATTTCAGCGAGGCCGGGAAGCTTCGCCGCATATTCATGCGGCAGCAGCGCATCGTGCCGCGACAGCACGCGCGCGGCATGCAGCAGCCGCCGGATATTGCCGAAGGCACGGATCATATGCGCCAGGCCGAATGCATCGCCGCGATGCCGCCGCTGAGGTTGCGCACCTTCACATTGGAAAGGCCCGGCATCGGCGATCATCTTGGCGAATTTCGCCTGCGGCGGGAATTTGCGGATGCTCTCGGCGAGATATTGATAGGACGCCGCATCCTTCGCCACCCACTCGCCCAGCTTGGGCAGCATGGCGAAGGAATAGCGGTCATAGAGATCGTCGAGGATCGGCACGACGACCTTCGAGAATTCCAGGCACAGGAAACGCCCGCCCGGCTTCAGCACGCGGCGGGCTTCGGCCAGCGCCTTGTCGATATGCGTGACGTTGCGGATGCCGAAGGCGATCGTATAGGCGTCCATGCTGGCATCGGGGATCGGCAGCTTCTCGGCATCGCCGCAGACCCATTCGATATGGCTCTCGCCCTTGGCCTTCGGCGCGCGCCACGCCCTCGTCCAGCATGTCGGCATTGATGTCGCAGACCGTGATCTCGGCCTCGCCGCCGCGCATGCGGGCGAACTCGGCGATGCGGAAGGCGATGTCGCCGGTGCCGCCGGCCACATCCAGCACCTGCCAGTGCCCATGCGGGTTCAGCCATTCGACCATGGCGTCCTTCCACAGCCGATGAACGCCGGCGCTCATCAGGTCGTTCATGATGTCGTAATTGCGCGCGACGGAGGAGAACACCTCGCGCACCAGGCCCTCCTTCTCGGATTCGGGCACATCGCGGAAGCCGAAGGAGGCTGTTTTGGGATCTGATACTCATGGTGGCGGGACAATAGCCTCTGGAACCGCGGCTGGGCTACCGTCCGGCCCCGCGACTCTTCATGGCCCGCACATGCCCGAATTGCCCGAAGTCGAGACCGTCAAACAGGGCCTGAAGCCGGCGCTTCAGGGCCACCGGCTGACGCGCGTCCAGACAAGGCGCGGCGATCTGCGCATCCCCTTCCCGCCCGGCTTCGTCCAGCACCTGACCGGCCGCAAGGTCGCCAAGCTCGGCGGCGGGCCAAATACATCCTGGCCGATCTCGACAATGGCGAGACGCTCGTCATCCATCTGGGCATGAGCGGGCGCATGACCATCTATGAGCACGGCAAGGCAATGCCGCTCGACGGCATCGAAGGCGAGAGCGTGCCCTCCGAAGAGGGCCATGGGCCGCACGACCATGTGATCTTCGAGACCGATGCGCCGGCCCGCATCGTCTTCACCGATCACCGCCGCTTCGGGCTGATGACACTGGTCGAGACCGACAAGCTCGATGAGCACAAGCTGTTCAAGGCCATCGGGCCCGAGCCGCTGGACGACAGCTTCACGCCCGCCAGTTTCAGCGCCTCGCATCAAGGGCAAGAAGACCTCCATCAAGGCGGCGCTGCTCGACCAGCGCGTGGTCGCGGGCATCGGCAACATCTATGCCTGCGAGGCGCTGTTCCGCGCCGGCATCTCGCCCAAGCGCAAGACCTCGACCGTCGCGGGCGAGCGGGCGAAGCAGCTCGTGCCGGCGATCAAGACGGTGCTGGAGGATGCCATCAAGGCCGGCGGCTCGACCTTGCGCGATTACAAGAAATCGGATGGCAGCCTCGGCTATTTCCAGCACAGCTTCAAAGTCTATGACCGCGAGGGCGAGCCCTGCCCCAAGAAGGGCTGCAAAGGCACGATCAAGCGCATCGTGCAGGGCGGCCGCTCGACCTTCTATTGTTCCTCCTGCCAGAAGTAACAGGCGCGCATTGATGCGGATCAAGACTGTTCTGGAGCTGCAAACCTAACGTTCATGTCATCGAGGGACTTCCAGGCTGGCGTCTGAGGCGAAAGGGACTTCCGCCATGCTCCGTCGTACACTTCTGGCCGTCACGACACTTGGGCTTCTCACCGCACCGGCCTTCGCGCAGACCGATCTGCTGACGCGGGCGAAGGCGCAGTTCAAACCGATCCCGGCCAAGCCGCCGGCCCTGCCCGGCAATGCCGCAACACCGGCCAAGGTCGCATTGGGCAAGATGCTCTATTTCGATCCGCGGCTTTCTGCGAGCCACGCGATCAGCTGCAATTCCTGCCACGATGTCGGCCGCGGCGGCGCGGACGAGCAATCCACCTCCATCGGCCATCACTGGCAGCATGGCGGGCGCAATTCGCCGACGACGTTCAACGCCGTTTTCAACACGGCCCAGTTCTGGGACGGGCGCGCCAAGGATCTCGAGGAACAGGCCGGCGGCCCGATGGTCAATCCGGTGGAGATGGCCTCGCCGAAGGCGCATGTGGCCGAACAGCTGAAAGCCATCCCCGGTTACGACACAGCGTTTGCGAAAGCCTTTCCCGGCGACAAGGCGCCCGTGACACTGGCCAACGCGC
This sequence comes from uncultured Pseudomonadota bacterium, assembly GCA_963822185.1. Lineage (GTDB taxonomy): Bacteria > Pseudomonadota > Alphaproteobacteria > Micropepsales > Micropepsaceae > Rhizomicrobium. The sequence goes on along the minus strand of CAWGGT010000024.1, from coordinate 469,819 downwards.
AGAAGGCCATCGCCGTGTTCGAAGCGACGCTGATCACACCCAATGCGCCGTTCGACAAATTCCTCAAGGGCAATGCGAAGGCGCTGACGCCCGTGCAGAAGGAAGGGTTGGCGCTGTTCATGGATAAGGGCTGCTCCGCCTGCCACAACGGCATCAATATCGGCGGCGGCATGTATGCGCCGTTCGGCGTGGTCGAGAAGCCGGGCGCCGATCTTCTGCCGCCGGGCGACAAGGGACGCTTCGCCGTGACCAAGACGCCGAGCGATACGTATGTCTTCAAGGTTCCGACCCTGCGCAATATCGCGCTGACGCGGCCCTATTTCCACACCGGGAAATCCTGGGACCTGCGCCAGGCCGTCGCTGTGATGGGCACGAGCCAGCTCGGCGCCAAGCTCAGCGATGCGGAGATCGACAAGATCACGGCCTTTCTCCAAAGCCTGACGGGCGATCAGCCGAAGATCACCTATCCGATCCTGCCGACGAGCATCGCGTCGACGCCAAGACCGGCGCCCTGAGGGCGATTGCGCCGAAGCATCTGGCTCCTGGCCCGGCATCGCGAGATAGTCGGGTCATGAGCCGGATTCGCATCACATCCACGATCGCCATCGACGAGGACGAACTCGTCGAAAGCCTTCGTGCGCGCCTCCGGTCCCGGCGGGCAGAACGTCAACAAGGTCGCGACGGCCGTGGAGCTGCGCTTCGACGCGCTGCGTTGTCCGTCGCTGCCCGAGCCGGTTCGCAAGCGGCTGCTGCACTTCGCCGGCCAGCGCCTGACCAAGGACGGCGTCCTGGTGCTTCAGGGCGACCGCTTCCGCATCCAGGAGCGCAATCGCGAGGATGTGCGCGAACGGCTGCTCGCATCTGATCCGCCGCGCGGCCGACTGCCCAAGCCGCGCCGCCCGACCAAACCCACGCGGGCGAGCAAGGAGCGGCGGCTCGAAGGCAAGAAGGTCGCGATCGCGCGATCAAGCAGGGCCGATCCAAGCGCATCGACGACTAGAGCTTGCCTTTCGCGTGCCCGCCCGCGCCACGGATGGGCCAGCGAACGGAGTTTGAGACATGGACTTCAACAACATCCTCGCGAAGGTCGACAGACGGCGTCGGGCTGATCACGCTGAACCGGCCCAAGGCGCTCAACGCGCTCAATTCCGAGCTGCTGGACGAGCTGGTGACCTGCCTGGAAGCCTGGGACAGCGATGACACCGTCCGCGCCATCGTGCTGACCGGCTCGGAGCGGGCCTTCGCCGCCGGGGCCGACATCAAGGAGATGGCGCCCCGCTCCTATATGGACATGTTCAAGGCCAATTTCTTCGCCGCCGCCGCCGACCGCATCGCCGCCATCCGCAAGCCCATCATCGCCGCCGTGGCCGGCTATGCGCTGGGCGGCGGCTGCGAGCTGGCCATGCTGTGCGACTTCATCATTGCCGCCGACACCGCCAAATTCGGCCAGCCCGAGATCACGCTGGGCGTCATGCCCGGGATCGGCGGCACCCAGCGGCTGACCCGCTTCGTCGGCAAGTCCAAGGCCATGGAGATGTGCCTGACCGGGCGCAACATGGACGCCGGGAGGCCGAGCGGGCCGGCCTGGTCAGCCGGGTGGTGCCGGCCGGGGACCTGATCCACGAGGCCCTGGAGGCCGCCGGGAAGATCGCCGCCCAGTCGGTTCCCATCGTCATGATGACCAAGGAGACCGTGAACCGGGCCTATGAGACCACGCTGTCGCGAGGGAATCCGCTTCGAAAGGCGGGTTTTCCATGCCATGTTCGCGACCGAGGACCAGAAGGAAGGCATGGCGGCCTTCTCCGAGAAGCGCAAGCCCCAGTTCAAGGACCGCTGACGCCCCACCGACCTTGACCCTGGGCCGGCAAACGCGCTATATGCCCGCCCCTTACGGATCACTAGCAGGACGACCTCATGCCCAATATCGCCTCGGCCAAGAAGCGCATGCGCCAGACTGAGAAGCGCACCGCCGTCAACCATGCCCGCAAGAGCCGCATCCGGACCATCACGCGGACGGTGGAAGAGGCCCTCCAGGCCGGCGACAAGGCCGCCGCGGAAGCCGCGCTGAAGGCCGCCGAGCCCGAGATCATGCGGGGCGTCTCCAAGGGCGTTATCCACAAGAATACCGGCGCCCGGAAGGTCTCCCGGCTCACCAAGCGGGTCTCCAAGCTGGGCGCGTGAGCCAAGCCTCGCGAACTCTTGGAAGAATCCGATTTGGAAGGGTCCGGGCAAGTCTCGGGCCCTTTTTTATTTGTCCGTACGCGGATCATAAACGATCTGTGACAGGACACGGAGCATCCGCGGACAGGTGATTCGGATAACCGACTGATTCGCCATAGAATTCCATTTTCCGTATGCGTCACATATACTTAGCATTGTCACAGGAGGCGTCATGAAAAGCGCACGACGTGCAATTATTAACGCTGTGATCGTCGTTTTTCGCTTGCCTCTCGCGGCGCTCCTCGGCCTATCGTTAGCCATCCTAACGGCGGGGCGAGACAAGAAATGCCAAGGACAAACAATAATAAAAACGAAGTATTGGCAGGAACAATCACTTCCCCTCAGCCGAATGGTGAAATCCAAAACCTAGTAAAGTACTTCGAATTAGTCTTCGCGCGGGCGCGATATCGCGAGCCGCCGAACGACTGTCTTTTGTGGGGAGCCGTGGCGGTGGGCGCAGCCAATTCCGATCCCGACTATGCCGGCGACATCGACTGCAGCGGATGCCTGGAAGATTCTCGAAGCCGATCCCCGGGCGCAGCTCGTCGATGTCCGGACCATGGCGGAATGGAACTTCGTCGGCCTGCCCGATCTGAGCGGGCTCGCCCGGCGGGTGCTCACCGTGGAATGGCAGAGCTATCCCGGCATGGGCGTCAATCCGGATTTCGCCGGCCAGGTCACGGAACTGCATCGAGCCGGCGAAGGCGCCGGCAAGGACAGCACCGTGCTGTTCCTGTGCCGCTCCGGCGCGCGCTCGCGCGCGGCCGCCATCGCCATGACCAAGGCGGGCTTCAGCAAGCCTACAACGTATCCGGCGGCTTCGAGGGCGATCCCGATGCCCAGCACCATCGCGGCAACCGCAATGGCTGGAAAGCATCGGACCTGCCCTGGCGTCAGGGATGACGAGGGCCAGAGTTTTCGAAGGCCAGAATTTTCGAGGGACGGGCGCAACAGCCACGGGGAGCAAACCGGGATGAGCGGAGACCGATCACCACAGCGACGATGATCAGCCGTGACAGAACAAGGCGCGGATAAGATTCTCCAGGAACATGGGGCCGCCGGACGCCGAAAACGGCGCCGGGCGAAAATTGGGTAAGGATGGATATATGGGACAGGTCACGAACAAGGTTTCGCCTCCGGATTGGCCGAAGGTGTGGGCAGGCGCGCGCGAAAGGCTGCGCAAGGATCTTGGACGACGCGGTCTTCGACGCCTGGATCGGCCCGCTGGTGCTGGTCTCGGCGGAACGGGACGAGGTGAGCATCGGCGCGCCCAAGCCGTTCGCGCGCAACTGGGTGGCCAACCATTACGTGACCCGGATCGAGCGGGCGCTGCAGGCCGCGGCGGCGAGCCGGCCTCGCTGTCGATCGTGCTGGCACCCGGCACGCCCGCGCCGTCGATCGGCGCCGGCGCCGAGCGCGCGACCGTGACGGAAACGCCCATGGCGGCCCCGGCCCCTTATCTGCGCACGCAGCCCGACAGCCCAGCCGGGCGCCGCGCCGCGGCCTGGCCAACCGCCTGCTGCATCCGGCGCAGACCTTCGAGAGCTTCGTGCCCGGTCAGGCCACCGAATTCGCCTATCGCGCCGCGCGCGTCGCTGGCCGAAGGCGAAAGCTCCGATATCGGCCTGCTCTACATCCATGGCGGCTTCGGCTACGGCAAGACGCATCTGCTGAACGCCACGGCGCTCGAAGCCAAGAAGCGCGGCCGCCGGCCGCTGTTCCTCGGCGCCGAGGACTTCATGCGCCAGTTCCTGGGCGCGCTGCACCGCAAGGACACGCTCGCCTTCAAGGACGAGCTGCGCGCCGCCGACCTGCTGCTGATCGACGATCTGCAGCACATCTGCCGCAGCTCGGCGACGATCTCCGAATTCCTGCACACCGTGAATGCCTTCGCCGACCAGCGCCGCCGCGTCGTCATCGCCGCGGACCGTCCGCCGACGGCGCTGGAAAGCCTCGGCGCCGATGTGCGCTCGCGCCTGTCGGGCGGGCTGGTGATCGGGCTGGGCAAGCCGGACCGCGACACGCGGCTGGCGATCCTCAAGGCCCGCGCCGAGGACTTCGTCCGCCAGCGGCCGGGCGCGGTCCTGCCGCAGGAGGTGCTGGAGCGGATCGCCGATATGGACGAGGCCAGCCCGCGCGACCTGATCGGCATCTTCACCAAGCTGGCGACCTATGCCGATCTGACCAAGAAGCCGGTCACGCTCGAGGTCGTCGAGGAGACGGTCGGCCAGCGCGGCATCACGACCCAGAAGACCTCGATCGAGGACATCCAGCGCAAGACCGCCGAGTTCTACAAGCTCGAAATGCGCGACTTCCATTCGCCCCAGCGCACCCGCCGGGTGGCCCGGCCGCGCCAGGTGGCCATGTATCTGGCCCGCGAGCTGACCATGCGCTCGCTGCCGGAGATCGGAAAGCGCTTCGGCGGCCGCGACCACACGACGGTGCTGCATGCCTGCCGGCGGGTGGCCGCGCTGTGCAACGAAGACCCCCTGTTCAAGCAGGAGGTCGACTTCCTCAAGCAGGTGCTTTCCCGCCGCGGCGAGGCCTGAAAAGGCCGCCCGGCCCGGCTTTGGTGGGGGCCCCATGCGGGCCAAAAACGGAGCGCACACGGAACCCCGTGGCGCTCCGTTTTGCTATGGACAGAACGGCCCGAAAAGCCCTCGGATTCGGAGGCGAAAAGCTAGGCGCGGCGGCAGGCAATTGCTATAGTCGCCTGCTTGAGTCTCGGCCCATGAGACCTCAGGCAAATCAAGGGATTTCCGGCCCCGCCACGGCATTTCCGGCGGCGGCCGGCGCGACAATCGAAAACGCGACGGGGACCGAGCGCAAGCCCATGAAAATCACTGTCGAACGCGGAGCCTTTCTGAAGGCCCTGAGCCATGTCCAGAGCGTCGTCGAACGCCGCAACACCATCCCGATCCTCTCCAATGTGATGATCGATGCCGCCAAGGGCCAGCTCAAGCTGACGGCCACCGATCTCGATATCGAAGTGGTGGAATCCCTGCCCGCCGACGTGCTGCGCAACGGCTCGACCACGGCGCCGGCGCACATGCTCTACGACATCGTGCGCAAGCTGCCGGAAGGCGCGCAGGTGCAGGCCGAGCTTCTGAGTTCCGAAGGCGGGCGCCTGGCCGTGTCGGCCGGCACGGTGCGCTTCGAGCTTGCCTGCCTGCCCAAGGAAGATTTCCCGCAGATGTCGGCCGGGGCCCTGCCCCACCGCTTCCGGCTCGCCGCCGACGATCTGAAGCGCGTCATCGACAAGACGCGCTTTGCGATCTCGACCGAGGAGACGCGCTTCTACCTCAACGGCATCTATCTGCACGTCGCCAAGGACGGCAAGACGCCGGTGATGCGCGCGGCGGCGACGGACGGCCATCGCCTGGCCCGCTACGAACTCGACATGCCGGACGGCGCCGCGCGACATGCCCGGCGTGATCGTGCCGCGCAAGACCATCGCCGAACTGCGCCGCCTGCTCGACGACGCCGAAGGCGCCATCGACGTGTCGCTGTCCGACACCAAGATCCAGTTCTCGACCGACGGCGTCGAGCTGACCTCGAAGCTGATCGACGGCACCTTCCCCGATTATCAGCGCGTGATCCCGGCCGGCAACGACAAGGCGCTGGCGCTGGATGCGAAGGAATTCGCCCATGCCGTCGACCGCGTCTCGACCATCTCGGCCGACAAGACGCGCGCGGTGAAGCTCAACCTCGAGCAGGACCGGCTGACGCTGACCGTCGTCAATCCGGATTCCGGCACGGCGACCGAAGATCTCGGCGCCACCTACAGCGCGTCGCCGATCGAAATCGGCTTCAATGCGCGCTATCTGCTCGACATTACCAACCAGATCGAGGGCAAAGAGGTGCGCTTCCTGCTGTCCGATGCGGGATCGCCGACCATCATCGAAGACACCGATGATCCGCGCACGCTCTACGTCCTCATGCCCATGCGGGTGTGATGCGATTGACGAGCCCGGCCGACCACATCGCAGAAGCCGACGTCGCATGCGACGGAAGGTGAAGCGCTGCATACCGCACCGCAGCTTGCGGTGTCGCGGCTGGTGCTGACGCATTTCCGCTCCTATGGCCGCGCCGAACTGGTGACCGACGGACGGCCCGTCGTGCTGGCCGGACCGAATGGCGCGGGCAAGACCAATCTGCTCGATGCGATCTCGCTGCTCTCGCCCGGGCGCGGGCTGCGCGGGGCGAAACTCGGCGAACATACGCGCCGCGGCCCGGCGGCACCGGGCGAAGCGCTGTGGGCCGTGGCGGCGACGGTGGCGCGCGGCGAAGAGAGCTATGAGATCGGCACCGGGCTGACGCTCGGCCCCGGCGGCGGCGAGCGCCGGCAGGTGCGCCTCAACGGCGCGCCGGCGCAAGGCTCGGGCGATCTCGGCGAGATCGTGCAGATGGCCTGGCTGACGCCGGCCATGGACCGGCTTTTCATCGAAGGCGCGAGCGGGCGGCGCAAATTCCTCGACCGGCTCGTCGTCGGCTTCGATCCGCGCCATGCGCGCGCGGCGTCACGCTACGAACAGGCGATGCGCGAGCGCGCGCGGCTGCTGAAATACGGCCCGCGCGATCCGGCCTGGCTCGAAGGGCTGGAACGCGAAATGGCCGAAGCGGGCGTCGCCGTCTCGCGCGCCCGCGCGGCCGCCGTCGCGCGGCTCAACACGGCGCTGGCGGCACGCGGCGATGCCGGCAGCTTTCCTTGCGCGCAGCTGGCGCTCGACGGCGAGGCCGACGCGCTGATCGCCGAAGAAGGCGACAACGCCGTCACCGCGCTTGCAGGCGCGGCTCGAACGGATGCGCGTGCGCGATGCCGAAGCGGGCCGCACCTTGTTCGGCCCGCATCGCAGCGATCTGGCCGTGCGCCACACCGCCAAGCGCGCCGATGCGCGCGAATGCTCGACCGGCGAACAGAAGGCGCTTCTGATCTCGATGATCCTGGCGCAGGCCTGGGAGCTGTCGCACACCAAGGATGCGCCCGCGCCGATCCTGCTGCTGGACGAGATCGCCGCCCATCTGGACGCCACGCGCCGCGCGGCCCTGTTCGAGGAAATCCTGGCTCTGGGCGCGCAGGCCTGGATGACGGGCACCGACCTTTCCCTGTTCGACGGGATCGGGCCGCGCGCGCAGATTTTCCTCGTCAGCAATGGCGAATTCATCCGGCAGGAGCAGGAGAGGCACGCATGAGTGCCTTTCAGACCATTCTGCCGTAGCGGTGAGTTGAGATGTCGACACCTACGCCTACCGAATACGAATATGGCGCCGAGAGCATCAAGGTCCTGAAGGGCCTGGATGCCGTGCGCAAGCGGCCGGGCATGTATATCGGCGACACCGATGACGGCTCGGGCCTGCACCACATGGTCTATGAAGTCGTCGACAATGCCATCGACGAAGCGCTGGCCGGCTATGCCGATGCGGTGAATGTGCGGCTGAATGCCGACGGCTCCGTGCACCGTGTATCGACAATGGCCGCGGCATCCCCACCGACATCCATTCCGGCGAAGGCGTTTCGGCCGCCGAAGTGATCATGACCCAGCTTCATGCCGGCGGGAAATTCGAGCAGAACGCCTACAAGGTTTCCGGCGGGCTGCATGGCGTCGGCGTGTCGGTCGTCAATGCGCTGTCGGAATGGCTCGATCTGCGCGTCTGGCGCGCCGGCAAGGAACATTTCGTCCGCTTCCGCCATGGCGAGGCCGAGGCGCCGCTGAAGGTCGTCGGCGAAGCCGGCGACAAGCGCGGCACCGAAGTCACCTTCCTGCCGAGCACGCAGACCTTCACCAAGACCGAATTCGATTTCGCGACGCTGGAACACCGGCTGCGCGAGCTCGCCTTCCTCAATTCCGGCGTCACCATCATCCTGAGCGACGATCGCGGCGTGGAGAAGAAGGAAACCAAGCTCCATTACGAAGGCGGGCTCGAAGCCTTTGTGCGCTATCTCGACCGCGCCAAGAACGGCGCTGATCCCCGATCCCGATCATGATCACCGCCGAGCGCGACGGCATCACGGTGGAAGCGGCGATCTGGCCTGGAACGACAGCTATCACGAGAGCATGCTGTGCTTCACCAACAACATCCCGCAGCGCGACGGCGGCACGCATCTGGCCGGCTTCCGCGCGGCGCTGACGCGCGTGGTGACGAAATATGCCGAGGACAGCGGCATCTCGAAGAAGGAAAAGGTTCAGCTGACCGGCGACGATTGCCGCGAGGGGCTGACCTGCGTGCTGTCGGTCAAGGTGCCGGACCCGAAATTCTCCTCGCAGACCAAGGACAAGCTCGTCTCCTCCGAAGTCCGGCCCGTGGTCGAGAGCGTGACCGGCGACCAGCTCGGCCGCTGGTTCGAGGAACATCCCGCCGAGGCCAAGCAGATCGTCGGCAAGGTGGCCGAGGCCGCCGCCGCGCGCGAAGCGGCCCGCAAGGCGCGCGAACTGACGCGGCGCAAGGGCGCGCTCGACAGCGCCTCCCTGCCCGGCAAGCTGGCCGACTGCCAGGAGCGCGATCCGGCCAAATGCGAACTCTTCATCGTCGAGGGCGACAGCGCCGGCGGCAGCGCCAAGCAGGCGCGCAACCGCAACAACCAGGCCGTGCTGCCGCTGCGCGGCAAGATCCTCAATGTCGAACGCGCGCGCTTCGACAAGATGCTCGGCCAGCGAGACCATCGCCACGCTGATCACGGCGCTGGGCACCGGCATCGGCCCGGAAGAATTCAATCCGGACAAGCTGCGCTACCACAAGATCATCATCATGACCGACGCCGACGTGGACGGCGCCCATATCCGCACGCTGCTGCTGACCTTCTTCTATCGGCAGATGCACGCGCTGATCGAGCGCGGGCACCTCTATATCGCCCAGCCGCCGCTCTACAAGGTGGCCCGCGGCAAGTCCGAGCGCTATCTCAAGGACGAGCGCGAACTTGAGGACTTCCTGATCGCCGAAGGCTCCACCGGCGCCAGCTTCACGCTGCATACGGGCGAAGTGCTGAGCGGCAATGATTTCGACGCGGTCGTCGGCAAGGCCCGCGCGGCCAAGGCGGCGCTGGACGGTTTCCCGCGCCATTACCCGCGCTTCGTGCTGGAGCAGGCCGCCATTGCCGGGGCGCTGAACCCCGATGTTCTGGTCGATCCGGAGAAAGCCATCGAAGCGGCGAACTATATCGCGCGGCGGCTCGACCTTCTGTCGGACGAGACGGAACGCGGCTGGCATGGCGAACCGACACCCGATGGCGGCCTCAAGTTCTGGCGCGATGTGCGCGGCGTGCGCGAGGCCGTGGCCATCGACGGCCAGCTCATCGCCAGCACCGATGCGCGCCGTCTCGACCGCATGAAGGACGACCTCAAATCCACCTATCTGAAGTTCGGCACAGTTGCGCCGCAAGGACGAGACGCGTGGAGGTGCGTTCGCCGTCGCAGCTTCTGGAGACGATCTTCGCCTGGGGCCGCAAGGGCATTTCGATGCAGCGCTACAAGGGGCTGGGCGAGATGAACCCCGAGCAGCTGTGGGAAACGACGCTGGACGAGAACGCGCGCACGCTGCTGCGCGTCAAGATCGAGCATGCCGACGAGGCCGAAGATCTGTTCGCCAAGCTGATGGGCGAAATCGTCGAACCGCGCCGCGAATTCATCCAGGACAATGCGCTGAATGCGGCGCTGGATGTGTAGCGGCTAACCCTCCGCCGCCACGAGCCAGCAAGCCGCCGGTGCGGCCACGCCGCGCGCGGTCTGGAATTTGGCCAGTGCATCGCGGATGCGCGCGCGCACCTGATCCTTCACGGCATCATCGGCCTGGGCCAGGGCGCGGGCGAGCGGGCCGATCTTGAAGGCCTGATCGACGGCCTCGTCCACATCCGCGCCCATATGCATATGGGTTTCGAGCTTTTCGAGGCGGGGATCGGAGAAGCCGGCCTGGGTGAGGATTTTCTTCAACCGCTCGCCATCGGCGAAGGCGAAGGGGCCCGGCGCATGCGGATCGCCCGGCTCCTGCGGCGGCAGCAGGTCCATCGCCGCGGCGAAGGGCGCCGTCGCCCACAGGTTCTCGGCCGCCGCGCGCCAGCAGACGAAGCGCAGACGCCCGCCCGATTTCAGAGCCTTGCGCAGATTGGCGAAGGCCGCGACCGGATCGGCGAAGAACATCACGCCGAAGCGCGAGAACAAGAGATCGAAGTCCGGCGTGAATGCCGCTTCGCTGGCATCGGCTTCGCGAAAGTCGATGGGCGCGCCGGCCTCGGCCGCGCGGCGGCGGGCGACCTCCAGCATCGGATGGGAAATGTCGACCCCGGTCACCGCGCCCGACGGCCCGACGGCCTTTGCATGTTCCAGCGTCGTGGTTCCGCAGCCGCAACCGACATCGAGAACGCGCTCGCCCGGCTTCGCCGCGGCGAAGGCATAGGCGGCGGCGGCGATGTCCACCATGGATGCGTCGAGACGCGCCTGAAAGGTGGCCCAGCGGTCGCCGACCTGGCCATTCCAATATTCGATCTGGGCTGCGTTTGCTTCCGACATCGCTTAGACCCTTTTCCAGAAATAGATCGTATCGCAGAATGCGCCGTCGGGCATCAGCGCGTAATCGGAAATGACACCGACACGCTGCCAGCCCAGGCGCGTATAGAGCCGTTCGGCCGCATCGCTGGCCGTGTCGAGCACGAGCACGCTGCGGCCATGAGATTACGCCGCCGGCTCGATGGCGCGCATCAACGCTTCGCCCAGACCGCGATTGCGCGCGGCGCGATGGACGAGCAGCTTCTTCACATCGCCGCGGTGCGGCTGATTGGGCGGCATGGCAAGGCCGAGCTGCACCGTACCCAGGATACGGCCATCGACGCGCGCAGCCAGAAGCACAGTCTCGCCGCGTTCGACCTCGCCCGCGACCTTGCGGAAATAGGCGGCGCCGTCATTCGGGCCGAAGGGCGGCATGAAGCTGACCGAGGCATTTCCGGCCACGCAATCGGCCAGCACGACGCCGAGCTCCCCGGCGGCGGAATGCGCCTCGACGGCCGAGAGCGCGGCGACGTCCGCCGTCACTTGCCTTCCATCTTGCGCTTGCGCATCGCGAGGGTCCTGAGGCGCAGCGCATTCAGCTTGATGAAGCCCTGCGCGTCCTTCTGGTCATAGGCGCCCTGATCGTCCTCGAAGGTGACGAGGCTTTCCGAATAGAGCGAGCACGGCGAGGAGCGCCCGATGGTGATGACATTGCCCTTGTAGAGCTTGAGCCGCACCGTGCCGGTGACGAATTCCTGGCTCTTGTCGATCGCGGCCTGCAGCATCTCGCGCTCGGGCGCGAACCAGAAGCCGTTATAGATCAGCTCGGCATAGCGCGGCATCAGCTCATCCTTGAGATGGCCGGCGCCGCGATCGAGCGTGATGCTCTCCATCGCGCGATGGGCGGCAAGCAGGATGGTGCCGCCGGGCGTCTCATAGACGCCGCGCGATTTCATGCCGACGAAACGGTTTTCCACCAGATCGATGCGGCCGATGCCGTTGGCCTTGCCCGAGTTCGTTGAGCTTGGCCAGCAGCGTGGCCGGCGACAGCTTCTCGCCATCGATGGAGACGGCATCGCCGCGCTCGAAGCCGATTTCGATCACGGTCGGCTTGTCGGGCGCATCCTCGGGCGAAATGGTGCGCTGATAGACCATCTCCTCGGCTTCCAGCGCCGGGTCTTCCAGCACCTTGCCTTCCGAGGAGGAGTGCAGAATATTGGCGTCGACCGAGAACGGCGCCTCGCCGCGCTTGTCGCTTGGGGATCGGGATCTGGTGCTGCTCGGCGAATTCGATCAGCTTGGTGCGGCTGGTCAGATCCCATTCGCGCCAGGGGGCGATGATCTTGATATCGGGCTTCAAGCGCATAATAGCCGAGCTCGAAGCGGACCTGATCGTTGCCCTTGCCGGTGGCGCCGTGACAGACGGCATCGGCGCCCACCTTCTCGGCGATCTCGATCTGCTTCTTGGCGATCAAGCGGCCGGGCGATGGAGGTGCCGAGCAGATAGATGCCCTCATAGACGGCATTGGCCCGGAACATGGGGAAGACGTAATCGCGGACGAATTCCTCGCGCAGATCCTCGATGAAGATGTTTTCCGGCTTGATGCCGAGCAGCTCGGCCTTCTTGCGCGCAGGCTCCAGCTCCTCGCCCTGCCCCAGATCGGCCGTGAAGGTCACAACCTCGGCGCCATAGGCGGTCTGCAGCCATTTGAGGATCACGGAGGTATCCAGCCCGCCCGAATAGGCCAGAACAACTTTCTTGACGCGATTTTTCGACACGGCAACTCTCCCATTTCCGGGCCGGGACTATAGGGTAGGCAGGCCCGGGAACAAGCACTGAGCACAGGAGACGGCATGAATTTGCGCCTCGATCCGGCGAAATTCCGCGATCCGGCCGTGACGGCCAAGGGCGAGGCGCGCGCTTCGGTCGCGCTTCACCGCCTCGAGACGCTTTGGTTCAACACCGGCAGCCTGTGCAACATCGCCTGCGACCATTGCTATATCGAGAGCGGGCCGAAGAATGACCGCCTCGCCTATCTGAGCCTGGACGAGGTCGAGGCCTATCTGGACGAGATCGGAAGCCTCGGCTGGCCAACCCGGGAAATCGCCTTCACCGGCGGCGAGCCCTTCATGAACCGCGACATCCTGCCCATGCTGGAGGCGGCGCTCTCACGCGGTTTCGAGGTGCTGGTGCTGACCAATGCCATGCAGCCGCTGCGCCGATTCGAGGCAGATCTGGCTGAATTCGCAGGCACTTATCGTGAGTCGCTTACACTGCGGGTGAGCCTCGACCATTACTCCGAAGCCATCCATGACGGCGAACGCGGGGCCGGAAGCTTCGCCAAGAGTGTGGAGGGAATGGACTGGCTCGAAGCGCACGGCATTCGCCTTGCCATCGCCGGGCGGCACTTCACCGAGGAGAGCGAGGCGACGTTGCGCGCGGGTTTCGGCGGGCTGATCGCCGCGCATGACTGGAGCATCGATGCGGGCGATCCGGCACGGCTGGTGCTCTTCCCCGAAATGGGTGCGAATGCCGATGTGGCCGAGATCACGACCGGCTGCTGGGACATTCTCGGCAAGTCGCCCGAGGATGTGATGTGCTCCACCAGCCGCATGGTGGTGAAGCGCAAGGGCGTCGACCACCCGGTGGTGCTGTCCTGCACGCTGCTGGCCTATGACGACCGCTTCGAACTGGGGCGCACGCTCGAAGAAGCGAACCGGCCGGTGGCGCTGAACCATCCCCATTGCGCCACCTTCTGCGTGCTGGGCGGCGCGAGTTGCAGCGCGAAAGGCTGAACATGGCGACCGTCGAGTTCTGGTACGAATTCGCCAGCACCTATTCCTATCCAGCCGCGATGCGGGTCGAGGCACTGGCACAGGATGCCGGCGTCACCTTGCATTGGCGGCCGTTCCTGCTCGGGCCGAGCTTCGCCGCACAAGGCTGGAACGACTCGCCCTTTAACGTCTATCCCGCCAAGGGGCGCTATATGTGGCGCGATTTGGCGCGCATCTGCGAGGCGGAAGACCTGCCGCTCAACCTTCCGCCCGTCACGTTTCCGCAGAACGGATTGAAGGCCGCGCGCATTGCACTGGTGCTCGAAGCGTCGGGCGCCATCGCCCCTTTCACGCGCGCGGTCTACACCGCAAACTTCGCGGAACAGAAGGACGTCAGCGACGAAGATAACCTGCGCAACATTCTCGCAGGTCTCGGGCAAGAGGCCGAGGCTGTGATCGCGGCCGCCAATACCCCCGAGAACAAGGCGCAGCTCAAGACCCAGACCGACGAGGCGATGGCCAAGGGGATATTCGGCGCGCCAAGTTTTGTCGTGGATGGCGAACTCTTCTGGGGCAATGACCGGCTCGAAGACGCGCTGGCCTGGGCCCGGCGCTGAGCAAAGGCACCTAACCGCTTATGAAGGCATCCGCGCGAGCGCCGAAGACTCCATCTCCGCCAGCCGCTCCTTCGCCTTCAACTTGATGCTTTCGCTTTTGAGCTGTCCGCATGCGGCCATGATGTCGCGGCCGCGCGGGGTGCGCACCGGCGAGGCGTAGCCTGCCTTGTTCACGATCTCGGCGAATTTTTCGATCTGCGCCCAGTCCGAGCATTCATACGGCGCGCCCGGCCAGGGGTTGAACGGGATCAGATTGATCTTGGCCGGAATGCCCTTGATGAGGCGCACCAGTTCGCGCGCATCGGCCAGGCTGTCGTTCACATCCTTGAGCATCACATATTCGAAGGTGATGCGGCGCGCATTGGAGGCGCCGGGATAATCGCGGCAGGCCTGAATGAGTTCGGCCAGCTTGTACTTCTTGTTGATCGGCACGATGACATCGCGGATCTCGTCGCGCACGGCGTGCAGCGAGATGGCGAGCGAGCAGCCGATCTCCTCGCCTGCGCGCGCGATCATCGGCACGACACCGGCGGTCGAGAGCGTGACCCGGCGCTTCGACAGCGCGAGGCCATCGCCATCGGTGACGATGGCGAGCGCGGCCTTCACATTGTCGAAATTGTAGAGCGGCTCGCCCATGCCCATCATGACGATGTTGGTGATGCTGCGGCCCTCGGCGGTGCTGGGCCAATCGTCGAGCTGGTCTCGCGCCACCATGAGCTGGCCGAGGATTTCGGCCGGCGTCAGGTTGCGCACCAGCTTCTGGGTGCCGGTGTGGCAGAAGCGGCAATTGAGGGTGCAGCCGACCTGGGACGAGACGCACAGCGTGCCGCGATCGGCTTCGGGGATATAGACCGTCTCGAATTCCTGGCCGCCCGCTTTCAGCAGCCATTTGCGGGTGCCGTCGGTCGAGATCTGTTCGCTGACGATCTCGGGCCGCTCAAGCGTGAAACGGCCGGCCAGCTCGGCGCGGAAGCTGGCGGCGATGTTCGTCATGGAATCGAAATCGCGCGCGCCGTGGACATAGATCCAGTTCCAGAGCTGGCGCGCGCGCATGCGCGCGGCCTTCGGCTCCACGCCGGCCTCCACGAGGGCCGATTTCAAGGCCTCGAAATCGAGGCCGATCAGGGAAGTCTTGATGTCCATGGGGGCTATATAGGGGATTTGGGGATGGAATGCATACCGCCCTGCGCCGTCATGGCCGGGCTTGATCCGGCCACCCATCTAGCGAGCGTCCGCGAGCCATGGAGTCTCTTGCGCCCGCGTCCTTACGCTGGCGCTAAGGACCGGGCGCAGATGGATGGCCGCCTCGGTGGGCGGCCATGACGGATCGGCCGTCACATCCCGCAGGCTTTGTGGATCTTGTCGAGGGCGGCCGAGATGCCGGACAGGGAATAGGTGTCCTTGGTCAGGGTACCGCGGTCGGAAGTACCGGTCACAATCATCTGCGCACCGCGGCGCATGGCATCGACCAGCCGGGCCTCATCGGCCTGGGCCTCGACCCAGGCATTGCCGGTCTTGTCCTCATTCTTGGTGAAGAAGGTGAACTTGTCGGAGCCGACCTGGGCCGTGACCTTGCTGCCATCCTTATAAGGATAGCCGGGCACAACCTCGGGCTCGCCCTTGGCCTTGCGGGCCGGCCAGTCGCTGATGAGGAAGAAGACCGGATCGCGCGTGACGTTCTTGGGCGACGTGGATTTGGGCTGGGCCAGCGCATAGCAGGTTTTCGACGCGCCGGAGCCGATCGTATAGGCCGACCAGTCCTTGAAGGCACCGAGCAATGTGGGGTTATCGGCGGCGGCGGCGGCAGGCACAAACCCGGCAACGCTCGCGCCGGCGGCCAGAAGAGCCACACAGATGGCTCGGGCAAATCGGGGAATGGTGTGAATCATCTCTTCTCAACCCTCGGGGACCATGCGTTTCAGTTGTGAGGCGCCATGGCCGGACTCTGCCGGCAAATTCAGGCCTGAATGTGGTCGCGAATGGGGCGAGCATAGAGGTCCACTCCTGCCGCTGTCCATGGAAGGTATGCAAAAATTCGTGAGCCGCGCGATTACGCGGTTGTCATGCGGACAATCTCGGCTTCGACATCGCCGAGGCGGTCCTTGCCGAAGTAAAGTTCATCGCCGACGAAGAAGGACGGGCTGCCGAAGACGCCACGGGCGACGGCATGCTCGGTATTGTTACGCAGTTGATCCTTGACGGCTTGCGTCTGCGCGCGGGCCATGACGCTTTCGGCATCGAGGCCTGATTCGGCCAGCGCCGCGGCGATGATGGCGGGGTCGTCCATCTTCTTCGGCGCTTCCCACATATGATGGAACACGGCATCGACATATGGGCCGAGCAACCCCAACTCGTCCGCGGCGACAGCGCCGCGCATGATCGCGACCGTGTTGACGGGGAAGTGCGGGTTGAACTGGAACTGTGTGAGGCCGTGGCGGGCGATGAAGCGGCGCATCTCCAGCTGCTCATATTCGAGTTTGTTCTTGATACCGCCAAAGGCAATCATCGGCGCCTTGTTGTTCGTGAGCTTGAAGACACCGCCCAACAGCACCGGCACATAGGCGAACCTCGCACCGGTACGCGCTTCGATGCCGGGGATCACCTTGTGGGCGAGACAAGCGTTCGGGCTGCCGAAATCGAACAGGAATTCAGGCGTCATCACCAGGTCTCTCCATAGGGACGGATGTCGAGTTCGAAGGTCCAGCCGTCGCGCGTCTGGTTGTGCACCATCCAGTAGGCCTCGGCGATCGAGGCCGGTTCCATAAGTTGATCGGGCTTGAGATTGTCGAGCGCCGCCTCGCCGCCGCGCGCCTTGATACGCTCGCGCACAAAGGCCGTGTCGACACCGGAATCGATGACGAGATGGGCGACATGAATGTTCTGCGGCCCGAGTTCGCGCGCCATGGATTGCGCCACCGCACGCAGTCCGAATTTGGCGCTGGCGAAGGCAGCATAGCCCTTGCCGCCGCGCATGCTAGCCGTGGCGCCGGTGAAGAAGATCGAGCCCTTGCCGTGCGCCAGCATGTGGCGCGCGGCTTCACGGCCGGCGAGAAAGCCTGCGTAACACCCCATCTCCCAGACCTTGCGGAAGACGCGTTCTGTGGTTTCGAGCAGCGGGAAATTTACGTTGGCACCGACATTGAAAATGCACACTTCGAGCGGGGCGACGGCATCGGCTTCGGCGAGGAAGGCGGCGACGTCATCTTCCTTGCGGGCATCGAGGCCGCGCACGGTGCAGGTGCCGCCTTCGGCCTCGATCTCGGCCTTGAGGGGCGCGAGTTTGTCGGCCGTGCGGCGGCCGGCGAAGACGTGATAGCCGCCCGCCGCGAAGCGTTTGGCGATGGCGGCACCGATGAAATCCCCTGCCCCGATCACGGCGGCACTCGCATTGCGCTTGGACATGGGATGCATCCTCGGTGAGATTATTCCCTGAGGCCGTACCCGACCGCGTAAAGCCGCCACACCACGAGGCCGAGCACGCAAGCCAGCGTGACCGTGACCGCGGCGCCGAGGCCCTCCGGTGCTTCGGTGAATCCGATCATGGAATGGCGCAATCCGTTGATGAAATAGAAGAACGGATTGGCCCAGGCCATCCAGCGCAGCCAGTGCGGCAGCATCGAGACGGTATTGAACACGCCGCCAACAAAGCTGAGCGGCGTGATAAAGAAGATGTTGAGAATGGTGAGCTGCTCGAAACTGTTGGCCCACAGCCCGACAATCTGCCCCATCAGGCCGAAGACAATCGCGACCAGCAGAATCCAGAAGGTGAATTCGAAGATGCCGTGAATGCCGGCGGCGCCGAACAGCACCGCAATGACGAGAATGCCGACGGCCGTAACCAGCGAACGGATGATGACGACCGCGATCACACCGATAATCATCTCGGCATAGGAGAGCGGCGAGACCAGCGTTTCCTCCACATAGCGCATGAAGCGCGCGAAATAGACCTGAGAGGAGGATTGCAGGAAGGCGGCATTGACCACGTTCAGCATGACAATGCCGGGCAGCACGAATTCGAGATAGCGGTGCCCCGCAATCAGCGAAATGCGCCCGCCGACGACATAGCCGAAGATGAAGATGAACAGCAGCGCCGAAATCCACGGCGCCACGAAGGCCTGAATGGGCACACGCGCCAGGCGCAGCATTTCGCGGCGGATGATGGTGCCAAGGCCGATCCAGTTGATACCCATGGCGCTCATGCTCCCGCCGCCGCGATGTGCTCGGGCGAGGCTCCCGTCGCCCGCAGATAGGCCTCTTCCACGCCGCCGAAATCGCCGACGCAGTTCGGCCTTGGTGCCATTGCGGATGATGCGGCCGTGATTGACGATGGCGATGGTGCGGCACAGCCGCTCGATCTCTTCGAGATAATGCGAGGTGAGCAGGATCGTCTTGCCCTCGGCGTTCAGTTCCTGAAGGTAGCGCCACAAATCCAGGCGCAGTTCGACATCGACCCCGGCTGTGGGCTCGTCGAGGACCAGCAGCTTGGGATCGTGCATCAGCGCCCGGGCCAGGACCACGCGGCGCTTCAAACCGCCCGACAGCGCGCGGAACTGCTTCTTGCGATGCGGGACCAGATCGAACTTCTCGATCAGCAGATCCATACGCACCTTGCGCTGTTTCGCATTGAGGCCGAAATAGCCGCCGACGAAATCGAGGATCTGCGTGACGGTCGCGAAGGTATCGACGTTGAATTCCTGCGGGCTGAGGCCGATCTGGCGGCGCGCCTCGCGATAATCCTTCACCGCGTCGATGCCGAACACCTTGATGGTGCCCGAGGTCGGCGTCGCGATGCCGGTGATGCAGTGGATGGTGGTCGACTTGCCGGCGCCGTTCGGCCCGAGAAAGCCGAAAAATTCGCCGGGCGCGACTTCCATCGAGAGGTCTTCTACCGCGACGGTGCCGCCGCGATAAACCTTGCGCAGATGGGAAATGGAAAGTGCTGGTTCCATGAATCGCCGGAGGTGGGGTTGTGAAGCGGGGCGTCACTATACAGATCGGCCCGCCGGGGGGAACCCACGCGAACGCTTAGCGGCCCCGCGCTATGCGCGCGAGCGGCGCGCCCCAATGATGGTGCGGCGGCACGGTGTCGATGGACCCGCCCGGCCGGACCGGACGGTCCGGATAGCCGCCCATGCTGAGCATGCGGTCATAGAGGGTGATGGCCCCGGCCATCCCGACATTGATGGAAAAGCGCATCGGAATCTTCACGACAAATTCGCAAAGCTCGAGCACGGGCGGGCTGATCGACATGCGCTCGGCGCCGAAGATATAGGCGGCACGGGAGGGGTGGCGGAAGCGCGGCAGCTCGATGGCGTCCTCGGTGATCTCGACGCCGACGAGGCGGCAGCCCTGCGGCAGGCGCAGCTCGGACGCATCGCCATAGCGGTAGCTGGGCATGTGGCCGGCTGGCATGGGAGGTGTCGGCATTTTCGACATCCCGCGTCTTCGTCCGGATCTGGGCATTGATGGTGAAGAAGAAACTTGCGCCGAAGGCATGGGCGATCCGCTGGAGATTGCCCAGATTCATGGCTTTGGACACGCCATCCACCCCGACCCCAAAATATCCGCGCATGCCTCTCGCCACCCCGCAATTCCGGCGTTATGTGACAGCCGGTTTAGCCCTTCGGAGCCATGCATGGCCAACCCTGTCCTCGTCGAAATCACCCGTGGCGATCTGGTCGAGAGCGTCCATCGCGGCGCCGTGGCCATCGCCGATGCCAGCGGCGCGCTGATCCTCGCGCTGGGTGACATCGAGACGCCTACCTATCCGCGCTCATCGCTGAAGCCGATCCAGGCCCTGCCGCTGGTCGAAAGCGGGGCCGCCGATGCCTTCGGACTGTCCGAAGAAGAGATCGCGCTGGCCTGCGCCTCCCATTCCGGCGAGCCGATGCATACGGCAGCGGGTCGCGGCCTGGCTCAAGCGGCTGGGCCTTGGCGAGGCCGATCTCGCCTGCGGAGCCGCATCCGGTGCGCTATGCGCCGGTCTGGGAAGAGATGGTCTGCAAGCATGAAGCGCCCACGCGCATCCACAACAATTGCTCCGGAAAACATGCCGGCTTCCTGACCCTGGCCAAGCATCTGGGTGCACCGACCAAGGGCTATGAGCGGCACGATCATCCGGTGCAGATCGCGGTGGCGCGCGCCACGGCCGAGCTGGCCGGCGTCGACATCGACATGCCCTGGGGCGTGGATGGCTGCGCGGCGCCCAATTTCGCCCTGCCCCTTTCGGGCTTCGCGCGGGCGCTGGCGAAGCTGGCCGATCCTTCCGCGCTGGCGGCGCCGCGGGCTGCGGCGGCGCGCCGGATCGTGCACGCGATGGCGGCGCATCCCGAACTCGTTTCGGGGACAGGTCGGGCCTGCGCCGTGCTGATGCGCGCGGGACGCGGACGCGTCGCCGTGAAGACCGGGCGCCGAGGGCGTGTTCGCCGGTATCATTCCCGAGGCCGGTCTCGGCATCGCGCTCAAGATCGACGATGGCGCCACGCGCGCCTCCGAAACGGCGATCGCGACGATCCTCGAAAAGCTCGGCCTGCTGCACGGCGATGCGGCAGCGCTGGCGCTGGCGCGCGCGCCGATCACCAATACGCGCGACGCAGTGGTGGGCGAATGGCGGGCGGCGGCGGCACTTGCCGAACTCGCGCTGCAAAGACTGGGCTGAAGCCTATTTCTTGTCCTTGGCGTCCTTGGCCGCCTTGTCGGCCTTTTCCATTTCGGCCGTGTAGGGCGTGATCTTGTTGATCACGCAGCGCATCGACATGCCGACATCGTGGAAGAACACCGTATCGCCCGGTGAAACGCAGGACAGATAACTGCCGCCGGGAGAGCGCAGACCGATCGTCTCCTTGAAGGTGAGACCCGGGCAATAGCCCATCAGATCGATCTTGTACTTCTTGCGGGTGTCGCTCTCGATGATGAGCGTGCGGTTGTCGGGCGCGCGCCAGCTCCAGATGCGGCCGACCTGCAGGCAGGCCTGAGGTTCGGTGTGGTTCGATTTCCACTGGTCGCCGTTCTGCGCCAGCGCCGGGGTTGCGAGCAGCACCGCAATACCGGCGGTCAGGACGATGGATGCCTTCATGGTTCCAATTTCCTTCAGCAAATCGCCCCCCGCTTTTCATGATAACCCGACGGAACGGCGGAAGGTTCATTGATTTGCCTCCATTTGCCGTCCACCGGGCCATGCTTGGCGGGGACGGCAAGCTTGCCTAATGTCTTCGGCGACAACCTATCCGCCAGGGAGAAAAATCCATGAAGGCCTTGTTATGTAAGGAATTCGGTCCGCCCGAGAATCTGGTGCTGGAGGAGGTGCCGGACCTTGTGCCCGGCCCCGGCCAGGTGGTGGTGGCGGTGAAGGCCTGCGGGGTGAATTTCCCCGACGTGCTGATCATCGAGAACAAGTACCAGTTCAAGCCACCGCTGCCCTTCTCGCCCGGCGCCGAGGTGGCCGGCGTGGTCAAGGCCGTGGGCGAAGGCGTGACCAGCCCGAAAGTCGGCGACCGCGTCATCGCCTCGACCGGCTGGGGCGGCATGTCCGAACAGGTGCTGGCCGATGCCGCCAAATGCATTCCCATGCCGGGCGACATGGATTTCGCCACCGGCTCGGCGCTGGTGCTGACCTATGGCACCTCGCATTACGCGCTGAAGGACCGCGCCAAGATCAAGCCGGGCGAAAACCTGGTGGTGCTGGGGGCTGCCGGCGGCGTCGGGCTGGCGGCCGTCGAACTGGGCAAGGCGATGGGTGCGCGCGTGATCGCCGGCGCCTCGATCTCAGGAAAAAGTTGACCTAGCGAAAGCGCATGGTGCGGATGAGGGCTTCGTCTATCCGAGCGGGCCGCTCGACCGCGCGCAGCAGAAAGAGCTGTCGGAGACCATCAAGACACTGACCGGCGGCAAGGGCGCGGATGTGCTCTACGATCCCGTCGGCGGCGATTATGCCGAGCCGGCCGTGCGCGCCATGGCCTGGGAGGGGCGCTATCTCGTGATCGGCTTTGCGGCCGGCGAGATTCCGAAGATCCCGCTGAACCTCACACTGCTGAAGAGCTGCGATATCCAGGGCGTGTTCTGGGGCGCGTTCACGGCGCGCAATCCCAAGCGCAATCAGGAACACCTGGCCGAGATTTCGCGCTGGGTGAAGGAAGGCAAGCTCAAGCCGCATGTCTGCGCCACGTTCCCGCTGGCGCGCGGCGGCGAGGCCATCCGCATGCTGGCCGACCGCAAGGCCACCGGCAAAGTTGTGGTGACGATGGAGTGACCGGCACGCCGAAGAGGCGCGGGTCCGTGGAGAGGCTATGACCGAACATCATGCGCATCCGACCGAGATCTGCGCCATCTGCGGCAAGGCCAAACCGACGCGGCAGATGCTGCCGGCCAGCGTGGTGCGGCCGGCCATCTCCGACATGATCCACGACGCGGTGCCGGCCTGGGGGCCGGAGAGCCATATCTGCGTCACCTGCCTCAACCGCTACCGAACCGATTTCGTGCGCCGCGAAATGGAGAAGGAGCGCGGCGAGCTGAGCGTGCTGGAAAAGGATGTCGTTCAGAGCATCCATGACAATGAACTGGTCGCCGACGACCTGAACGAGCAATTCGACAAGCAGCTTACGGTTGGCGAACGCGTCTCCGACAAGGTGGCGTCATTCGGCGGCAGCTGGAAGTTCATCATCCTGTTCTTCTGCGTGATGGCGGTGTGGATCGTCGCCAACAGCGTCTATTTCCTGTGGCACCCCTGGGACCCCTACCCCTTCATCCTGTTCAACCTGATCCTGTCCATGCTGGCGGCGATCCAGGCGCCGATCATCATGATGAGCCAGAACCGGCAGGAGGACCGCGACCGGCTGCGCGCCGAAAACGACTACAAGGTCAACCTCAAGGCCGAGATCGAAATCCGCGTGCTTTCGGAGAAGATGGACCAGCTGCTGCATAACCAATGGGTGCGGCTGCTCGAAATCCAGCAGATCCAGATGGAGATGCTGGAGGATCTGACCGGGCGGCGGGAGCGTTGAGCTTGCACATGCGCACCAAGCTCCCCACATCCGTCATGGCCGGCCATCGAGCCGGCCATGACGAAGGGATGAGGCAATGTCGATACTGGGTTGGATCATATTCGGGCTGATCACGGGGTGGATCGCCTCGAAGATCGTCAACAGGCAAGGCGAAGGCTGCCTGGTGAACACGGCGCTCGGCATTGTGGGCGCGGTGGTCGGCGGGGCGCTGTTCTCGGCGCTGGGCACGCATGTTTTCTGGGAGTTTGACCTCACCTCCATGCTGGTCGCCGTGATCGGCGCGGTGATCGTGATCGCGCTCTACAACGCCGTATCGGGAAGGCGAACCTTGCGCTGAGGCCCCGGCCGCAGCTTGCCCTTCGTACAACCTTGTGAGACCTTTTCGCCCTGTGCATTCCGGGGGGTATTCACATGAGATTACATTCTACACTGGCGGGCGGTCTTTTCCTGGCGCTCGCGTTCGCGGGCAGTGCGCAAGCGGGAGACGATCTGGCCGGCATTCATTCCGTCGCCATCGTCTCGGCCATCGGCGATACCGTAACGTTGGCCGATGCCAATGAAGGCGGCGGCTTCTTCAACGCGGTCGACCCGCAGCGCATCGACAGCAAAGACTGGGGCATCGACGAGGCGGTGACGAAGCAGATCGCGGATGCGATCCGCGGCCGCTTCACGGTCAAAATCGTGGCCTATAACCGCGCCGCCTTCACGCACATTCCCTGGTCGCCGATCCCGAACCAGCAGGCGCCGGTGGAAATGCCGCTTCGCGCGCTGACCAATCCCGGCGTGGACGCCTATTTCGTCGTCAGCAAGATGCAGATCGCCGATGCGGTCGGCTATGCCGGGCCGAACCAATCCGGCCTCGGATTGGCGCATGAGAGCGGCGGCATGTTCAGTTCCGACACGATCACAATGTATGCGATCTACACGATCCGCGTCATCGATGCGCACACATTCAAGACGCTGGAAACGGAAGGCGCCCATCTGCCCAAGACCGGACTTCTGCCACGCGTACCGATCGTCGAGGTCGACAACAGCCTGTGGCCCGGCCGCATGAGCGACATGACCCCGGCGAAGGAAGCGGCCATCAAGACGAAGATGATGGCGCTGGTGCAAGAAAGCATCGGCTCGACGCTGCACTATATGGACCTGGCGCCGTAGGGACGCGGCGGATTACTCCGCCGCGTCTTTCGGCAGGTAGATTTCGCCGCCGTGGTCCTTGAACTCTTCGGCCTTCTTGGCCATGGCGGCGCGGATTTCGGCGGTCGATAGCGAATCGTTCTGGCCGCGGGCTGCGTCGCGGACTTCCTGGCTGATCTTCATCGAGCAGAATTTCGGCCCGCACATCGAACAGAAATGGGCGACCTTGGCGCCATCGGCCGGCAGCGTCTCGTCGTGATAGAGCTGCGCGGTCTCGGGATCGAGCGCGAGCGCGAACTGGTCGCGCCAGCGGAATTCGAAGCGCGCCTTGCTCATCGCATCGTCCCAGATGCGCGCGGCGGGATGGCCCTTGGCCAGATCGGCGGCGTGGGCTGCGATGCGATAGGTGACGACGCCCTGCTTAACGTCATCGCGATCCGGCAGGCCGAGATGCTCCTTCGGCGTGACATAGCAAAGCATGGCGCAACCAAACCAGCCGATCATGGCAGCCCCGATACCGGAGGTGATGTGATCATAGCCCGGCGCGACATCTGTCGTTAGTGGGCCGAGGGTGTAGAACGGCGCCTCGTCGCAAGCGATGAGCTGGCGGTCCATGTTCTCCTTGATCTTGTGCATCGGCACATGGCCGGGGCCTTCGATCATGACCTGCACATCGTGGCGTTGCGCGATCTTGTTGAGTTCGCCCAGCGTGTCGAGCTCGGCGAATTGCGCGGCATCATTGGCATCGGCGATGGAGCCAGGGCGCAGACCGTCCCCCAGGCTGAAGGAGACGTCATAGGCTTTCATCAGCTCGCAGATTTCCTCGAAATGCGTGTAAAGGAAATTCTCCTTGTGATGGGCGAGGCACCACTTCGCGAGAATCGAACCGCCGCGGGAGACGATGCCGGTGACGCGCTCGGCCGTCAGCGGAACATGGGCCAGGCGCACGCCGGCGTGGATGGTGAAATAGTCCACGCCCTGCTCGGCCTGTTCGATCAGCGTGTCGCGATAGATTTCCCAGGTCAGGTCTTCGGCGACACCGCCGACCTTTTCCAGCGCCTGATAGATCGGGACCGTGCCGATCGGCACGGGCGAATTGCGGATGATCCATTCGCGGATGGTGTGGATGTGGCGGCCGGTGGAAAGGTCCATCACTGTGTCGGCGCCCCAACGGATCGACCACACCAGCTTTTCCACTTCCTCGGCCACGCCGGAGGTGACGATGGAATTGCCGATATTGGCATTCACTTTGGTGAGGAAGTTGCGGCCGATGATCATCGGCTCGGTCTCGGGATGGTTGATATTGGCCGGGATGATGGCGCGGCCGCGGGCGATTTCGCTGCGCACGAATTCGGGCGTGATCTCATCGGGGATGGAGGCGCCGAAGCTGTTGCCGTCGCGCTGAAGCGAGCGGCCGAGATTCTCGCGCGCGGCGATGAACTTCATCTCCTCGGTGATGATGCCCTGACGCGCATAATGGAGCTGGGAGACGTTGCGGCCCGGCTTGGCGCGCAGTGGCTTGAGGGCGGCGCGATCGAATTGTGGGACCGAGAGCAGTTCGCCGGATTTGAGACCGTCATCTTCCGGCTTGCGGGCGCGGCCCTCATATTCCTCGACATCGCCGCGGGCGAGAATCCATTCCCGGCGGCGGGCGACAAGGCCCTTTTCGATGTCGATGCTGGCGCTATCATCCGTATACGGACCGGAGGTGTCGTAGAGGCGGATGGGCGGCTCGCCGCCGGACAGCGCGACCTCGCGGAAGGGCACGCCACCCACCATGACCTTCTTCGATCCGGGCAGCGCGCCACGCGTGACGACGTCATTGGTGACGGCTTTGGGGTTGCGGATCGTGGTATTCATGCTCGCCTCTCTCGCCGGATAGGGAGAGGGCGTTACCGCCATCCGCTCCCTACGCCGGTTCTAACCGGATCAGGTTCGAAGGGACTCCGGAACACCGAATCTCAGCTCCATCTGGAGCGCCCCTGGGAATGGCGCGATACTGGACCGGACGGCCCTCAAGTCAAGGGGCAATGCCGAGGGATGTGCTAGGGTTTTCCGTGATGAGCCTCAATCTTACAATCCGGCGCGCAGGCGCGCACGATGCATGCGAGTCCGCAGCCATGTTCTCGGCCGCGCTCAAGAGCATGGACTTCTTCCCCAAACTCCACACCGACGATGAGGATTTGGACTTCGTGTGCGACTTCATCGCCGAGGAGGAGTGCTGGCTGGCGATAGAGGATGGCGCGGTACGGGGGCTCGCCTGCCTGGAAGGCGCATCGCTGGCCCATCTCTATGTCCATCCCGATCACCACAATCGCGGCATCGGCTCGGCATTGCTGGAGCATGTGAAGCGCCAGCGGCCGGCGGGCTTCCAGCTGTGGGCGTTCCAGGCCAACACGGGTGCCCGCCGCTTCTATGAGCACCATGGCTGCGAGGTGGCAGAGTTCAGCGACGGCAGCCGCAATGACGAGAAGCTGCCCGATATGCGCTACGTGTGGCGGCTATGAGAAATCCGTGAAAACAACCTTCCCGGCTCCACCCGCATCGACCGCACGATAGGCGGCCAGCGCGTCGGCGAAGGGCCAGGGCTTGGGCGCGGGCGGCGGCGGCAAGGCCCCCGTCGCGAAGCCGCGGGCGATGCCCGCCAGCATGGCGGCGCTGGCGCGGCTGTCGTGCAGCAGCGAGTTCACACCGATCAATGTGCCGCCGCGGCGATAGAGATCGAGCGCAGGGAAATCGACCCGGCCGCTGGCGGGCGCGGCGATGATGGCGATGCGGCCATTGACGGCGAGCGCGGCCACGGCTTCGGGCAGAAGCGCGCCGGTGGTGTCGAAGATCACATCGGCGCGGCCGGCGAAATGTTCGGGAAGCTGCCCGGTCAGCGGCGCGGCGCTGTCGAGGGCGATGGCCTGATACCCCTCCCTGACGAGCGCGGCGGCACGCTCGGCCCCACGCTGGGCCAGCGCCACATCGGCGCCGCGCCAGCGCGCGAGATCGGCGGCCGCCCGGCCCACCGCACCCGCACCGATCACCAGCACGCGCACTCCGGCATCGGCCTGCGCGCGCTCAAGCGCATCCCAGGCCGTGACGTAAGGCACGCCGGCCGAAGCCGCCTGCTCCAGCGACAGAGCCGCCGGCAAGTCGGCCACCCCATCGGCGGGCACGACCACGCATTGCGCGTGACTGCCGTCGCCCGTGAAGCCCAGCTCGTTGCCGGAGCCCCACACCGTCTTGCCGATCAGCGCATCTGGGCCTTCCACCACCACGCCGGCAAAATCGCGACCGGGGATGCGCGGCACGGTCGTATAGGGGAAGCGGCCGAGCACGTTCTTGACGTCGGACGGGTTGAGGCCGGCGGCCTTGAGTTCGACCAGCACCTCGCCGGCGCGCGGCGTGGGCTTCGCGACCTCGACCAGTTCGAGATGATCGAGCGAACCGGTCTGCGCGAATTGCAGGGCTTTCATGGGCTCAGGACTCCGCGAAGCGCTTGAACTCGGCGATCACGGCGCTTGCACCGCCGCGGCGACGATCTTCTCGCCGGCCTCGACGCTGGCCTGGCTGGGATCGGAGCCGATGCGGCCATCGGGGAAGCGGCGGCGGTAATCCTCGGCATCGAAGATCGGACCACGGGGCGCGATCTTCGGGCTCATCTCGACGCGCTTCTGCGCTTCGGGATAACCGAAATAGGTGACCGAGACTTCGGACGGCGTGGCATGGCTGCCCTCGCCCACCGGGAACAGCGATTTGCAGACATCCATCACGCCCGACAGCTCCCACCAATTGCGCAGCGTGCAGCGCAGCGGCGGACGGTTCGAGCCCTCGCCGCCAGCGAAACTGATGGCGTGATACATCTGCGAGAAGGCGGCATTGATCGTGTTGATGTTGCCGCCATGGCCGTTGAGCCAATAGATGCGCTCGAAGCCGTGGCGCGTCAGCGACGCCGCCCAATCCTCCATCGCCGCGATCATGGTCTGGGGCCGAAGCGTGATCGTGCCCGGGAAGGCCATGTGATGCTGGGCGATGCCGACATTGAAGGTGGGCCCGACGAGGATGCCGCTTTCGTCGCCGGCGCGTTTGGCGATGATCTCCGGGCACAGCGCATCGGTGCCGAGAAGGCCGTTGGGGCCATGCTGCTCGGTCGAGCCGATGGGGATCAGGATCGCCTTCGACGTCGCCAGATAGGCTTCGACTTCGGGCCAGGACGGAGAGATGGAGTTGCATGGGACGGTCGGCTCACGAATGGGATGACCATTCACCACTCGCCCGCCCCTGCCGCCGGGTCAAGACCGGCGGGCGCATGGCGGCCTTGCCCCCGGTCCCTCAAGGCCTAAGCTCGCATTCCGACCCGATATAACAAGCCATCCGGAGGAAATCCCCATGACCGCCAGTTCCGGCGCCGCGCCCGGCCCGGCCCCTTTCAGGGGTGACCGTGCTCGACCTGACCGAGTTCATCTTCGGGCCTTACGCCACCCAAACCCTGGGCGATCTGGGCGCCGACATCATCAAGGTCGAGAACCCCGGCGGCGACCGGCAGCGGCATAGCGGAAAATATGCTCGGCATGAGGATATGGGCAGCGTCTATATGGCGCTGAACCGCAACAAGCGCTCGGTGACCATTGATCTCAAAAGCGAGGAAGGCCGCGCCCGCCTCGCCGCGCTGGTGCCGAAGGCGCAGGTGTTCATCCACAATGTCCGCGCCGACGCCATGGAGCGATTGGGCTTCGGCTATGCCGATGTCGCCAAGCTCAATCCCTCGATCGTCTATGTGCATTGCGTCGGCTATGGCTCGGACGGGCCCTATGCCGGGCGGCAGGCGTTTGACGATCTGGTGCAGTCGGCGGCCGGCGCGGCCGACCTGTTGCCGCGCGTGGACGGCAATCCCGATATGCGGCTGATGCCGAGTTTCATTGCCGACAAGGTCTCATCCATGCACGCGCTCTATGCCGTGCTGGCCGCGCTGTTCCATCGCGAGCGCACGGGCGAAGGCCAGTTCGTCGAAGTGCCGATGTTCGAGAGCTTCACGCATTTTCTGATGGTCGAGCATCTCTATGGCGAAACCTATATGCCGGCCAAAGGCAAGATCGGCCACACGCCGGCGCTCGCCAATGACCGCCGCCCGCTGAAGAGCAAGGACGGCCATATCGCCATCCAGCCGGTGAGCCGCGAGGCCAGTGCCAAATTCCTCGAACTCGGAGGCATTCCTGACGCCTATGAGAGCGACAGATTCGTGAATGCGCCCAAGGGCACGCGCGTCGGCGTCTATTACGAGATGCTGCGCGAGGCGGCGCTGGCGCATACCACCGAGGAATGGATGGCGCTGGGCCAGCAGCATCGCATTCCGATCATGCGCGCCAACACTTTGGACGAAGTGTTGGAAGATCCACATCTGACGGCGGTGAATTTCTTCCAGACGCGCGAACATCCGAGCGAAGGGCCCTATCGTGCGATGAAGCCGCCAGTGACATTCTCGAAGACGCCCGCTTCCATCCGCCGCGATCCGCCGAGACCGGGTGAGGATGGCGAGGAAATCATGTAAAGAGCGGGCACACCGCCTTGAAGCGGGCGCGCCTGCCCGCCAATATCCGCATCCAGAACCAGACGAGGAAATGCTCATGTCCGACACCCTGATCCCCGTGCCCCAGGATTGGGCGTCCCGCGCGTTTATCGACAAGGCGAAATACGATGCGATGTACAAGCAGTCGGTCGAGGACCCGCAAGGGTTCTGGCGCGAGCAGGCCAAACGGCTCGAGTGGATCAAGCCCTTCACCAAGGTGAAGAACGTCTCCTGGGACCCGGACGATCTCTATATCCGCTGGTTCGAGGACGGCGCGCTCAACGCCAGCGCCAATTGCATCGACCGCCATCTGCCGAAGCGCGCCGACCAGACCGCGATCCTGTGGGAAGGCGACGATCCCAACAATTCGCGCGCCATCACCTATCGCGAACTCTATGAAGAGGTCTGCCGCCTCGCCAATGTGATGAAGGCGCATGGCGTGAAGAAAGGCGACCGCGTCACCATCTATCTGCCGATGATCCCGGCCGCGGCTTACGCGATGCTGGCCTGCGCGCGCATCGGCGCCGTGCATTCGGTGGTGTTCGCCGGCTTCTCGCCGGACAGCCTGGCCGGGCGCATCAATGATTGCCAGAGCACCTTCGTTATCACAGCCGATGAGGGCTTGCGCGGCGGCAAAGCCGGTGCCGCTCAAGGCCAATACCGACCTTGCCATGACGCAATGCCCGGATGTGAAGACGGTGCTGGTGGTCAAGCACACCGGCGGCACGGTGCTGATGCATGCGGGCCGCGACCGCTGGTATCACGAAGAGACCAAGAAGGTGGAGGCCGAATGCGAGCCGGAAGAGATGAATGCGGAAGACCCGCTGTTCATCCTCTACACCTCCGGCTCGACGGGACGGCCCAAGGGCGTGCTGCACACGACGGGCGGCTATCTGCTCTACACCGCCTTCACGCACCAATATGTGTTCGATTACCACGAGGGCGACATCTATTGGTGCACGGCCGATGTCGGCTGGGTCACGGGGCACAGCTATATCGTCTATGGCCCGCTGGCGAACGGGGCGACCTCTGTGATGTTCGAGGGCGTGCCGAACTATCCGACCAACTCGCGCTTCTGGGAGATCTGCGACAAGCACAATGTCAACATCTTCTACACCGCGCCGACGGCGATCCGCGCGCTGATGCGCGAGGGCGAGGAGCCGGTGAAGAAGACGAGCCGCAAGAGCTTGCGCCTCTTGGGCAGCGTGGGCGAGCCGATCAATCCGGAAGCCTGGCTGTGGTATCACCGCGTCGTCGGCGACGAGCGCTGCCCGATCGTCGACACCTGGTGGCAGACCGAAACCGGCGGCATTCTGATTTCGCCCCTGCCCGGCGCCACGGCCTTGAAGCCCGGCTCGGCGACCAAGCCACTGTTCGGCGTTGTGCCGCAGCTTGTCGATGCCGAAGGCACGGTGCTGGAGGGCGCGACCACCGGCAATCTGGTGCTGACGCAGAGCTGGCCGGGACAGATGCGCACCGTCTATGGCGATCACCAGCGCTTCATCGACACCTATTTCAGCACCTATCGCGGCAAGTACTTCACCGGCGACGGCTGCCGCCGCGATGAGGATGGCTATTACTGGATCACCGGCCGCGTCGACGACGTGATCAATGTGTCTGGCCATCGCCTCGGCACGGCGGAAGTGGAGTCGGCGCTGGTCGCCAACCACAAGGTGGCCGAGGCCGCGGTGGTGGGTTTCCCGCACGAGATCAAGGGCCAGGGCATCTATGCCTATGTGACGCTGAAAGCCGGCGAACAGCCATCCGATGCGCTGGCCGACGAGCTCAAGAAATGGGTGGCGCAGCAGCTCTCGCCGATCGCCCGGCCCGATGCGATCCAGTTCGCGCCCGGCCTGCCCAAGACGCGCTCGGGCAAGATCATGCGCCGCATCCTCAGGAAGATCGCCGAGGGCGATACGAGCAACCTCGGCGACACGTCCACGCTGGCCGACCCGGCGGTGGTGACGGATCTGGTGAGCAACGCGAAGAAATAGGCACGCGGAAGCGAATGCCGGCCTGAAAGCCATCGATCCACGGCCGGCATTCAGGCCGCATAGGCCTCCATCGCCTTGGCCATGGCGATGTCGTTTTGCGACACGCCGCCGGCATCATGCGTGGTCAGCGTGACCTCGACCTTGTTGTAGACGTTGAACCATTCGGGGTGGTGGTCCATCTTTTCGGCCAAGAGCGCCACACGGGTCATGAAGCCGAAGGCGGTATTGAAATCCTTGAATTTGAAGCTCCGGGCGATGGCATCGCGACCTTCCACCGCATGCCACTGCGGCAGTTCGGCCATTGCGGCGGCCCGCGCATTGACGTCCAGTTTTTTCATCCCATCTCTCCATGATCCGTGCCGGAGTGATTATGACTGACCCGGGAATAGCATGAGCCACGATCCACCCGAAGCCCCACCATCGCTCGACGCGTTCGAGGCGATGGCGCGCGAGGCTTTTGCCACGCTGCCCGCCGAATTCCGCGCGCTGACCGGGAATATCGTGTTCCAGATGGCCGATTTTCCCGACCCGGATACGCTCAGCGGGCTGGGGCTGAAGAGCGGCTACCAGCTGCTCGGCCTGTTCCATGGCGTGCCGCTCGCGGCCCATCTTGCCAATGAGGCCGGACCCGAGCCGACCATGATCTATCTCTATCGCAAGCCCATCCTCAATTTTTGGCATACCAGCGACGGCGACACGCTGTTCGAAATCGTGCGCAATGTGCTGATCCACGAGATCGGCCACCATTTCGGCTTTTCCGACGGCGACATGGAACGCATCGAATCTGCGGCAGATTAGCCGCACTGTATCCCTTCCGCATCGTGGTTTGACTTGCGTCAACGCCAGCGCAGACGCCGCACCGTAGGCACGCTGTTGAATTGTGCAGGGGACTTCACAGCATGCGTATCCGCAATATTCTTCTGGCGGCCTCGACCGCCGCCGCGCTTGGTGTCACCGCCATAGCACCCGCCAATGCCGCCGCCGGCGACTGGCAGGTGCGTGTGCGCGGCATCTTCGTATCGCCCGACGCCAGCGGAACGGTGAAGGTCGCCGGCACCGCGGTTCCAGGCAAGCTTACGGCCACCGATACGGTCGTGCCGGAAGTCGATTTCACCTATTTCTTCGCCAATCACTGGGCGGCCGAACTGATTGCGGCGACATCCCAGCATTCGGTCCACCAGACGACGCTGGGCGATCTCGGCAGCGTGTGGCTGCTGCCGCCGACGCTGACGGTGCAGTATCACTTCGACCAGATGGGTTCGATCCGGCCCTATGTCGGCGCCGGCATCAACTACACCTTCTTCTATACGCCCCGCAGCCCGCTGGCCGGTATTCACTACAAGGACAATGTCGGCTTCGCGCTGCAGGCCGGCGTGGATGTGCCCTTCGGCGATAACGGCTATTTCTTCAATGCCGATGTGAAGAAGCTGTTCCTGTCGACCGATGTGACGGCGCTTGGCGGCGTGGCCCAGGCCAAGGGCGTAGAGCTCAACCCGTGGATCGTCGGCGTGGGCGTCGGGTATCCGCTTCTAGGACGGGGACCGCGAGCGGATATTCCCGCTCGATCGTGTAGAGGCTGCCGTTCGGCGTGAGCGTGCTCTCATAGAGGGCAAAGGCGTTCACGGCGAACGGCGCACTCGCATAGAGCGCATGGGCGCTCAGATATTCCATCAGCTTGTCGCGGCGCGGCGCCTTCAGTCTGGCGAGCGTTACATGCGGCGTGAATTTGCGCGGTTCCGGCGCCAGGCCGATGCGCTGCAGCGCGGTTTCGATCTTGCGCTGCAGATGCATCAGCGCCTCGTTGGGCTTGACGCCGGCCCAGAGCTGGCGGGGATCGCGATGGCCGAAGGTGCCGACGCCGTTCAGCTCCAGCGTGAAGCCCGGCGCGCGGATGGCGGCGAGCGCATCGTCGATATCGGCGGCCTCGCGGCCATCGACCTCGCCGATGAAGCGCAAGGTCAGGTGCAGATTTTCGCGCGGGTGCCAGCGCGCACCGGGCACCCCGCCCTGCAGCAGCAACAGGCTTTGGGCCACGGTCTCAGGCATCGCAAGAGCCACGAACAGGCGCATCAGGCGGCCTCGATTGCCTTGCGCGCGAAGCGGCCAAGCGGCAGGCGGCCGCGGAACGCATAGGCGATGAGGAGATAGAAACAGATGCCGAGCGCCGTCGCCAAACCGAGCGTGGCGAGATCGCGCAGAGTTCCGGCAAGTGGCAGCATCTGTCCGGCATAGCGACCGAGGAGCGCGCCGCCCGCCGTCACGGCGGCGGCCAGCAGGATCGGCGGCAGCGCACGCCAGAAGCCCGCATCGAACATCAACAGGCCGCGCCGGGAGCCAAGGGTGATGAGCGCGGCGACATTGACCCAGGCGCCGAAGGCCGTGCCGAAGGCGATGCCGCCAAGGCCGAAGCCGAGCCCCCAGACCAGCACCACCTTCATCGCGATGTTGGCGGCGATGGCGAAGACCGTGATGCGCGCCGGCGTCATCGTGTCGTGGCGGGCATAGAAGGTGGAGGCGAAGATGCGCACCAGCGCAAAGGCCGGCAGGCCCATGCCATAGGCCCGGAGCGCGACGGCACCGAGAGCTGCGGCGGCCGGATTGAAGGCGCCATGTGCGAAGATCGCCCGCATGATCGTGTCGGGAATGGCGATGAAGGCCGCCGAGAACGGCAGGATCAGGAGCAGCGACAGCGCGGCGGCGCGGTTCTGCGCGCCTTCGGAGCCTTTGGTGTCACCGATGGCGAGTTTGGCGCTCATCTCCGGCAGCAGCACCGTGCCGAGCGCGATGCCGAGCACACCCAGCGGCAATTGGTCGATGCGGTCGGCATAATAGAGCGCGGTACGGCTGCCGGTTTCGAGAAAGCTCGCCAGCACCGTGTCGATGAAGGGCGCGAGCATGACGCTGGCCGCGCCGAAGGTCACGGCACCGAAGGCGACGAAGAATTCCTTGATCTCCGGCGTCCAGCGCGGCCAGCCGATATAGAGGTTGAGCCCTTCGCGCTTCGCCGCCCAGAGGATGAAGACAAGTTGCAGCACGCCGCCCGCCAAGACGCCCCAGGCCGCCGCTTCGGCCGCATTGGGAAACCAGCGCGGACGACGCCAGACGCCGTGAGCATCGCGACATTGAGAAGCGCCGGCCAGGCGGCGGCGGCGGCGAATTTTTCCAGCGCATTGAGCATGGCGGAAAGCTGGACGGCCACCACGGTCAGGATCAGATAGGGGAAGGTGATGCGCGCCAGATGGGCGGTCAGCGCCATCTGCCCGGCATTGTCGGCAAAGCCTGGGGCGAGGATCTGCACGATCCAGGGCATCAGGGCGAGCGCCGCGATCAGGATCACCAGCTGCGCCACCATCTGCCAGGAGAACACGGCATCGCCGAAATTGACGGCTTCGCGGATTTCACCGCGCGCGTGATGCGCGGCATAGCGCGGCAGGAAAGCGGGATTGATCGTGCCCTCGCCGAACAAGGCGCGGAAATAATTCGGGAACAGGAAGGCGACGACGAAGGCGTCGGACATGGTGCCGGCGCCGAGCATCGCCGCCATCACGATGTCGCGCGTGAAGCCCAGGATGCGCGAGAGCAGCGTGAAGCCGCCGACCGAGAGAAGGCGCCGGAACATCAGTTCTTGCGCCTCGCGCGTTTCGGCCACGAGCTTCTTCACGTAAGGCAGCATGCGGGCGACGATGATTTTCACGCCGGCCGGATTGGGATGCATGCCGTCGGCCTGATTGAGCTTGGGGTTCATCGCCACGCCGGTGAGGAAGAAGGGATAGAGCAGCACGTCATATTTCTTCGCCAGCGCGGCATAGATCGGATCGAACTGTTTGGCGTAGTCCGGCCCCAGATTGCGCG
This sequence comes from uncultured Pseudomonadota bacterium, assembly GCA_963822185.1. GTDB lineage: Bacteria > Pseudomonadota > Alphaproteobacteria > Micropepsales > Micropepsaceae > Rhizomicrobium. The sequence continues at coordinate 434,194 of CAWGGT010000024.1, read as the reverse complement.
GCGCTTCCATGCCGCAGAGCAGGACGGGGATATGGGCCGCCTTCAGCTTCGTGAGAATCGCGGTCAGGTTCTTCTTCGTTTGCGAGGGCGGCAGGCCGCGCAGCGCGTCGTTGGAGCCGAGTTCGACGATGGCCGCATCGGGATGATCGGCCAGCGACCAGCCCAGCCGCGCCAGCCCGCCCGCCGAGGTGTCGCCCGAGACACCGGCATTGATGACCGTGGCATCGATTCCCGCTTTCCTCAGCGCGGCCTGCAGCACCACCGGAAATTCGGTACCCGGCGGCAGGCCATAACCCTGCGTCAGGCTGGAGCCCAGCGCCAGGATCTTGACGGGCGCGGCCAACGCCGGCGTGGCGGCAAGGGCGATTGCCGCAAAGCCAAGGAATATGATGTGCTTGAACAAATCTGTTCTCATGCCATATCGCCTGAGAGGCGGCACGCCCGCTTCGCCTCTGTCTGATTCGCTCCTGCACCCCCGAGCTTGGTCATGGGGGCGCGAAAGGAAAGCCCCCGATGCATGCTCCCGGCCCGAATGCCGCAATCGCTCTCGACACTGTGCGGCTGACGCTGGCCAGTGCAGCGGGCCCCGTCAACATCCTGAACGGGGTTTCGCTGCGCGTGCCGGCCGGACAGACGCTGGCGCTCCTGGGCCCGTCCGGCTCCGGCAAATCCTCGCTGCTGATGGTGGCGGCCGGGCTTGAAGCGCCGACATCCGGCAAGGTGCAGATCGCCGGTACGGAGCTGACCGGGATGGGCGAGGATGGCCTCGCCCGGTTCCGGCGCGGCCATGTCGGCATCGTGTTCCAGAGCTTCCATCTGATCCCGACCATGACGGCGCTGGAGAATGTGGCCGTGCCGCTGGAACTTCTGGGCGCGCGCGATGCCTTCGACCGCGCCCGGGCCGAGCTCGACGCGGTGGGGCTGGATGCGCGCCGCGATCACTATCCCGGACAACTGTCCGGCGGCGAGCAGCAGCGCGTGGCGCTGGCCCGCGCCATGGCGCCGGAACCCGATGTGCTCTTTGCCGACGAGCCGACCGGCAATCTCGACACGGCGACAGGCGCCGAAGTCTCCGACCTGTTGTTCGCGCTGCATGAGAAGAAGCGCACGACGCTGTTTCTCGTCACCCATGAGGAGGCGCTCGCCAGCCGTTGCCAGCGCATCGTCCGGCTCAAGGACGGCGCAATTGTGGCCGATGAGACGGTGAAACGGTGAACGGGCTCGGCCTTTCCTGGCGGCTGGCGCGGCGCGAATTGCGCGGCGGACTGAGGGGATTTCGCATCTTCTTCGCCTCGCTGGTGCTGGGCGTGATGGCGATTGCCGGCACGGGCTCGCTGGCCGAGGCGATGCTGACGGGCCTCGCGCAACAGGGACGGGTTCTGCTGGGCGGCGATGTGCAGGTGCGGCTGGTGCATCGGCAGGCCAATGCGCGGGAGATGGCGTTCCTCAAATCCACCGGCCGCGTCTCCGAAACCACGACGATGCGCGCCATGGCCTATGCGCTGAAAGGCGGCGCGAACGGGCAGCGCACGCTGGTGGAACTGAAGGCCGTCGATGGCGCCTATCCGCTTTATGGCGCGGTGGGGTTGGCGCCGGCGCGCAATTTCCAGACGGCGCTGGCCTGCGATGGCAAGATTTGCGGCGCGGTGGCGGAACAGACGCTGCTCGACCGGCTGCGGTTGAAGCCCGGCGGGTTGTTGCGCATCGGATCGCAGGAGTTTCGCATCGCTGCCGTGCTGACGCAATGAGCCCGACCGCATCTCCGGCGGCTTCAGTCTGGGGCCGCATATCCTGATCTCGCAAGCGGGGCTGACACGCACCGGCCTCGTCACCATCGGCAGCCTGATCAATTACCATTATCGCGTGGCGCTGGGACCGGACAAAACGGTGGCCGCGTTCCGCAAGGATGCAAAGACGCGCTTCGCCGATGCGGGCTGGCAGGTGCGCGATCGCAACGATGCCGCGCCCGGGCTCAAGCGCTTCGTCGAACAGGTGACGATGTTCCTGACGCTGGTGGGGCTGACGGCGCTGGCCGTCGGCGGCGTCGGCGCGGGACAGGCCATCGGCGCCTTCCTCGACCGCAAGCGCGCGGAGATCGCGACGCTGAAGGCGTTGGGCGCGGAGGGCGCGCTGATCTTCCGCATCTATTTCCTGCAGGTGATGGCGATTGCCTGCGTGGCCGTGGCAGTCGGATTGGTGTTGGGCGCCGCCCTGCCCTTCGGCGTCGAAGCGCTCTACGGCGCGAGCCTGCCGTCGCCAGCGGCCGTTGCGATCTATGCCGGGCCGCTGGCGCTGGCGGCGTTCTTCGGCCTGTTCTCGGCCGCCGCCTTTTCCATTCCCCCGCTGGCGCGGGCGCGCGAGATCGCGCCGGCCAGCCTGTTCCGCGATATCGTCGCGCGCAGCAAGGCGCGCGGCCGCTGGGTCTATCTCGCAGCGGCGGGGTTATGCGCGGCGGCGGTGATCGGATTGGCGTTGGCCGTGTCGCCCTCACCGATCTTCGCGCTGTGGTTCCTGGGCGGCATCGCGGCGGGGCTTGTGATCCTGCGGCTGGCAGCCAGCGGCTTGCGCGCGCTTCTCAAGCGCTTGCCGCGGCCGAAACGCCCGGTGCCGAGGATGGCACTGGCCAATCTGACGCGGCCCGGCGCGGCGACCGTCGGCGTCGTGGTGGCGCTGGGCCTCGGGCTGACGCTGCTGACCACCGTGACGCTGCTCGACCACACGATCTCGGCGCAGGTTGAGGGCAGCCTGCCGGGAACGGCGCCCAGCTTCTTCTTCGTCGATATCCAGCCCGACGAAACCAAGGCGTTCGACAAGACCATCGCCGGATTTCCGGAGGCGAAAGACTACAAGCGCACGCCGATGATCCGTGGACGGATCACCGCGCTCAACGGCGTGCCGTCCGCCAAGGCGGAGAAGACCATCGCGCCCGGCGCGCGCTGGGCGCTCAATGGCGACCGCGGCATCACCTATGCGCTGGCCGTGCCCAAAAACACGATCATCACGGCCGGCAAATGGTGGCCCGCGAATTACACCGGCAAGACGCTGATCTCCTTCGACGCCGAGCTGGCGCAGGAGATGCACCTCAAGCTGGGCGACACCATCACGCTCAATGTGCTCGGGCGCGAGATGACCGGCACCATCGCCAATTTCCGCAAAGTGGATTTCTCCAACGGGCGGCAGAATTTCATCCTGATCCTGTCGCCGGGGATCATCGACCATGCGCCGCATTCCTTCCTCGCCACGGTGCGCGTGCCGGACAAGGATGAAGAGGCGGTCTATCGCGCCATCACCAACCGCTTCCCCAATGTCTCGACGGTGCGGGTGAAACAGGCCATCGCCGAGGTGAGCGGACTGCTCCAGGAACTGGCCGATGGCGTGCGGGCGGCGAGCCTTCTGACCATCTTCGCCGGATTGCTGGTGCTGGCCGGCGCCATTGCGGCCGGGCAGCGCGCGCGGCTCTACGATTCCACGGTGTTGAAAGTGCTGGGCGCCACACGCGCGCGCATCGCCGGCATCTATGCGCTGGAATATGGCCTGATCGGTGTGCTGACCGGCGCGCTGGCGCTGGGCGCGGGCACGCTGGCGGCATCGGTCATCGCCGCGCAGCTGTTCGAACTGCCCTTCGTGTTCGACTGGAGCGCCGCGCTGATAACCGTCATGGGCGGCGGCGCGGCGACGCTGCTGTTCGGGCTGGGCGGCGCCTGGGCCGCGCTCTCGGCCAAACCGGCGCGGCTGCTCAGGAGCGAGTGAGCGTCCGCACCAAAGCCCTGTTCGTCATGGCCGGGCTTGTCCTGCGGATGACGGATCGAAGGGGCAATCCGCTCGATTCGCTGCCTCGGAGGCTGCCGCGCTCGCCATTCCGGCCGGAATTGCCCGATTTCCGCCGTCAGCGACAATTTCTTTAAGTTCATGAAGGACTTGGCCCTCCGGCCTTGATCCGGCCCCCGGCAATCCCGATATTAGTGGGGAACCCGGCGGCTTCGCCGGCAAGGAGGTTTTGCCTGATGGCCAACGAATATAACCGGGTGATGCCCGGCCAAACGGCCGCGGATGCCGGTCTCTACGATGCCGGTCTGCGGGCCCATATGCTGCGCGTCTACAATTACATGCTGATCGGCCTGGGCCTGACGGGCGTCAGCGCCTGGATCGTGGCCAGCGTGCCGGCGATCCGCGGCATGTTCTACACCGTCTCCATGACGGCACAGGGCCCCGCCATGGGCCTGTCCGGCCTGGGCTGGGTCGCGCTTCTGGCGCCGCTCGGCCTCGTGATGTTCCTGTCCTTCCGCATCCAGCACATGAGCGTGGGCGCGGCGCAGGCCACCTTCTGGGGTTATGCCGCGCTCATGGGCGTGTCGCTGGCGCCGATCCTGCTGCTCTATACGGGCGCGAGCGTGGCGCAGGTGTTCTTCATCACGGCGGCGACCTTCGGGTCGATGAGCCTTTACGGCTACACGACGCAGCGCGACCTGTCGGCCTGGGGCTCGTTCCTGTTCATGGGCCTGATCGGCATCATCATCGCCTCGGTCGTGAACATGTTCCTCGGCTCCTCGATGATGCAGTTCGTGATCTCGGTGGCCGGCGTGCTGATCTTCACGGGCCTCACCGCCTATGACACCCAGTCGATCAAGGAGCAGTACTCGGCCAATATGGACGGGACGATGGCCGGCCGCGCCGCCATCATCGGGGCGCTGCGCCTCTATCTCGACTTCATCAACCTGTTCATCATGCTGATGCAGCTGCTCGGCAATCGCCGCTAAGCCATCGCAGACGACAGAATGCGAAGGCCCCGGTAGAGATGCCGGGGCCTTTTCGTTTGTGGCCGCGCTATTCCGCCGCCAGCGCCTTGATGAGCTTCTTTTCGAGGACGCGCAGCACCTGGGCCAGTTCGTGGCCGCGCTTGAGGATCTGGCCGCCGGCGGCAACCACCGAATATTGGCCCTGCCTGGCCTTGAGTTTCGGGCGCTTCTCGACGGTGTAGAGCGGCACCTCGCTGGCACGGCGGAAGATCGAGAACACGGCCCGGTCCTCCAGGAAATCCAGCGCGTAATCGCGCCACTCGCCGGCGGCGACCATGCGGCCATAAATGCCGAGGATGCGGTTCAGTTCGCCCCGCTCGAAATGCACCTGCCGCACGGCAGGGCCTGGACAGGGATGCCGCTTCCGGAAACCGGCCGCGCGGTGGAGCGGGACACTGCGCGGGCGAACGCTATGGGTTCTTCTGCCATTGACGAAATGGTGAACCCGTCGCGCCGGCGCCGCAACCCCTGCCCGCTCAGCGCTTGCGGATCAGCATCACCCCATCGCCGATGCTGGCCAGCGCCATATCCACACGGGCATCGTCGTAGATCTTGCGGGTCAGGGCCCGCAGCGTCTCGGGTACCTCGCGCTTGTCCTCAAGATCGGCCACAGAACCGCCCCAGAACATGTTGTCGACGGCAAGAAGCCCACCCGGCCTGAGAAGCCCGAGGGCACGTTCGTAATAGCCGTCGTAATTCGGCTTGTCGGCGTCGATGAAGGCGAAATCGAAAGCGGGCTCGCCGGCCGCCAGCATCGCATCCAGCGTCTCGATGGCCGGGCCGATTCGAAGGTCGATCTTCGTGTCGACATCAGCCGCGCGCCAATAGCCCCTGGCGCGGTCGGTGTATTCGTGGCTGACATCGAGCGCGACGACACGGCCGTCATCCGGCATCGCCTCGGCCACGGCGAGCGCCGAATAGCCGGTGAAGGTGCCGATCTCGAGATAGCGACGCACATCCATCAAACGGACGAGGAGCGCCATAATGGCGCCCTGCTCCGGGCTGATCTGCATCATCGCATTGGGCAGTGCGGCTGTTTCCTCGCGGCAGCGCCTGAGCGCCCGGCTCTCGCGCGCGCCGAATTCGCGCAAATAATCCCGCATCGCATCCGATCCGCGAACCATACGACTCATAGGGTTTTCCTTTCACGCCTGTGCATAAATCGGTCAGCCATCAAAAGGTCACGATTGCACCATGGCCCCGCCGCTTTCGGACGCCAGATTGCACGGTGTCGGCTGACCGCGTGGCGATTTCGCCCGGGAGATTCAAGCCCCCCAGCCCCCCGACCGGGCGGTTTTGCCCGGTCAGCCGACAACTTCTCCTCTTCTCATTTTCCGACCTGGCCGTGGGCTCAGCGCTCCATGGCGCGCCAGTTCGCGGCCATCTGCCCGAACAGCCCGCCAATGGCGCCGATCATCACGGCGATGGCCGTGCCGATCGCGATGAACCCCGTGAGCGTGTCGCCCAGAACGACCGAGAGGGCGATCCCCGCCAAGCCGCACACCCCGCCGGCGATGGCCCCGCCCGTGGCCCCGGAGAAATAGCCATTGGCCGTGTCCATGGCATAGAGATAACCGGCCGTGGCCGAAATCATCATGCCGCCGAAGCCGAAGACCTGGGCAGCAAACCAATTGCTGAAATGGCCGATCACATACATCGCAACCTGCAGCACAAGACCGACGAGGGTCGCACGCAGAAGCGGCTTCAACTCAATCACGCAGCACTCTCCCTAACGTTCGCAATGCCCGGCAGGCGACGCCCCATTGTGGCGGCTTCGCGCGGCAATGAAAACGGATGATTCCCGCACGCCGTGCGTGCAATGACCGAACCGTAACCATTGCAGCCTTGCGGGCAACGCGCGATTTCTCTAAGGGGCACATGGTGTGGAAGGGGGCGCTGCGCCGGATTCCGGTGCCCGAACGCCATGATCGAAATCGAAGGACTGACCAAGCATTTCGGACCGATCGCCGCGGTTACCGGAATCGATCTGACGGTCGCCAAGGGCGAGGTCCTGGGCTTTCTGGGGCCCAACGGCGCGGGCAAGTCCACCACCATGAAAATGGTCACCGGCTTTCTGGCCCCCACCAGCGGGCGCGTGCGCATCTGCGGCCATGATGTCGAACGCCAAACCATCGCCGCGCAGCGCCAGATCGGATACCTGCCCGAAGGCGCGCCGGCCTATGGCGACATGACCCCGCGCCAGTTCCTCACCTTCATCGCCGAGACGCGCGGCTTTACGGGCGCCGCCGCCAAGACGCGGATCGCGGACGTGGTCGCCAAAACCGAACTCGATCCGGTGCTCGAGCGGCCGATCGAGACGCTGTCCAAGGGCTTCAAGCGCCGTGTCGGTCTGGCACAGGCGATCCTGCACGATCCGCCGGTGCTGATCATGGACGAGCCGACCGACGGCCTCGATCCCAACCAGAAACATGCGGTGCGCACGCTGATCCGCGCCATGGCGCCGGAAAAGGCGATCATCGTTTCGACCCATCTGCTCGAAGAAGTCGAGGCCATCTGCACGCGCGCGGTGATCATCGACCGCGGCCGCATCGTCGCCGACGGCACGCCGGGCGAATTGCTGGCCCGCTCGCGCCACCACAACGCCGTGACGCTGGCGCTTCCGAACGCGCAGGCCGAAATCGCCAAGGCACGCCTCAAATCGATGAATGCGGTGGTGAGCGTCGAGCAGAAGGATCGCGCCGACGGCATCGCCGAGCTGACGGCCTTCCCCCGATCCGGCGCCATGCTGATCGAGGATGTGAGCGCGCTCGCAGCCGCGGAAAAGTGGGACGTGAAGGAACTCTATGCCGAAGCCGGCCGGCTCGACGAAGTGTTCCGTGCCGTGACGACGCATGATGCGGCGCGGGCCCGCGAAAGCCAGAAGAAAGAAACGCAAGCCAACGAGACGCGCGCATGAGCACGGTCTGGCCCATCTTCAAGCGCGAATTCGGCGCCTATTTCGCGACGCCGCTGGCCTATGTGTTCATCGTGATCTTCCTGTTCGCGATGGGCGCCTTCACCTTCTATATCGGCCATTTCTATCAGAACGGCATCGCCAGCCTGACGGTGTTCTTCAATTACCATCCCTGGCTCTATCTGTTTCTGGTGCCGGCAATCTCGATGCGGCTCTGGGCCGAGGAGCGGCGCACCGGCACGATGGAATTGCTATTGACGCTGCCGGTCCCGCTCTGGGCGACGGTGGTCGGCAAATATCTCGCTGCCTGGGCCTTCACGGGCCTGGCCCTGATCCTCACCTTCCCGATCTGGCTGACGGTCAATTATCTCGGCAGCCCGGACAATGGCGCGATCCTGGCCGGCTATATCGGCAGCTTCCTGATGGCGGGCGGCTATCTCGCCATCGGGGCGGCGATCTCGGCCTCGACCAGCAATCAGGTGATCGCCTTCGTCGTCTCGGTGGTCGTGTGCTTCCTGTTCACGATCTCGGGCGCGCCGCTGGTGCTCGATTTCTTCAGGCTGTGGGCGCCGCTGCCGCTTGTGACTGCGATCTCGTCCTTCAGCTTCCTGACGCATTTCGCGGCGATCTCCTCGGGCGTCATCGACCTGCGCGACGTGATCTTCTTCTTCTCGCTGATCGCGCTGTTCCTGACCATCAATGTCGTCTTCATCGACCTGAAAAAGGCGGGCTGAGGCGATGGAGCAGCACACACGCAAAACGATGTCCCGCCGCCTCTACGCCATCACGGCCATGGTGCTGGCCGCGATCATCTTTGTGGCGCTCAACATTGCAGCCGATACGAGCCTGACGACCGAGCGGCTCGACCTCACGCAAAACGGGCTCTACACGCTCTCGAAGGGCACGCGCGAGACGCTGGAAAATCTCAAAGAGCCGATCACGCTCAAATTCTACTATTCGAAGAAGACCGCCGCCGATTACGCGCAGACCCGCGCCTATGCCAGCCGCGTGCGCGATCTGTTGCAGGAATATGCGGCGCTCGCCAATGGCAAGATCATCCTTCAGGAGATCGATCCCGAGCCCTATACCGCCGCCGAGGATCAGGCGACGGCCGACGGGCTGACGGGCGCGCCGACCGATAGCGGCGACATGGTCTATCTCGGCCTCGTCGGCACCAACACCATCGATGGCAAGCAGGTCATTCCCTTCTTCACGCCAGGCGCGCGAGCCCTATCTCGAATACGACCTGACCTCGCTGATCTATCACCTCGCGACGCCGAAGAAGCCGGTGGTCGGCATTATCTCATCGCTGCCGCTCGATACGGGCGCGGGCGGTGTGGCGGCGATGATGCAGGGCCGCGCCCGCCCCTATGCCGCCTATGAGCAGCTGCGCCAGAACTACACGACGCAGATGCTCCCGGCCGATTTCACATCCATTCCGGCGGATGTGGATGTGCTGATGATCGTGCAGCCGAAACCACTCGAGCCGGCACAGCGCTATGCCATCGACCAGTTCGTGCTGCATGGCGGGCGGGCGCTGGTGTTCGTCGATCCGGATTCGGATCTGGCGCAGCAGGCGCGCAGCTATGGCCAGCCATCGGCGGGCGACACGTCGTCGGACCTGCCCAAACTGTTCAAGGCCTGGGGCATCGCCTTCAACCCGCAAATGGTCATCGGCGACCGCGCGCTGGCCCAGCCGGTGCAGGTGTCCAACGATCCGCGCAATCCGGTCGCGTCGCTATCCGATCTGGCTGCATCTGGGACAGGCCCAGTTCGACCGCAAGGATCAGGTGACGGCCAGCCTGCAGTGCGCTCAACCTTGCAACAGCCGGTGCGCTGACACAGGCCAAGGGCGCGACGACGACATTCACGCCGCTCGTCACCTCGTCCGACGAAGCCTCGCTGCTCGATGCTGGCGATGGTGCGCGTCGAGCCAGCGGCCGCAGGACCTGATGTCGGCAGTCCACCCGACCGGCAAACATTACGTCATCGCCGCGCGCATTTCGGGCCCGGCCAAGACGGCGTTCCCTGACGGCCCGCCCAAGGCTGACAAGACCGCCGCCAAGCGAAATCAAGTCCGCCAAAGCCATCAACGTTATCGTGATGGCCGACAGCGATATCTTCGACGACCGCTTCTGGGTGCGCCGGCAGAACCTCTATGGCAAGCAAGGTCGACCAGCCTTTCGCCGACAATGGCGCCTTCGTCCTCAACGCGGTCGAGAACCTGACCGGCTCGAATGCGCTGATCTCGCTGCGCACGCGCGCCACGACCGACCGGCCCTTTACGGTCGTGCAACAGTTGCAGGCCGAGGCGCAGGCCCGCTTCCAGCAGGAAGCCGATGCGCTGCAAGCCAAGCTGAACGACACCGAGAGCCGCCTCAAGGCCCTGGAACAGGGCGGCAGCGCCGAACGGCACACCGTCAACATCGACATCGCTGACCCCGGCGCAGCAGACGCGAGATCGACAGGTTCAAGCGCGACCTCATCGACACCCGCACCGCAGCTGCGCGAGGTGCAGCACAATCTGCGCAAGGAAGTCGACGCGCTGGGCTCCTTCCTCGCCTTCATCAATATCGCGCTGGTGCCGATCCTGGTCGCGGCCTTCGCGCTTCTGCTCGCCATTCTGCGCCGGCGCCGCCGCGCCCGCGCGCTGCCGTTGTGAGGAACCCGCGCCCATGGCCGATCCGAACGCCTTTCTGCACGACCCGCGCCGCCGCAATCTGGCGATCCTGGCGGTCGTGGCCGCGATCATGGTGGTGCTGGCAGCGCTGGCGCTCTTGCACCAGGCTTCGCTGGTGGCGCCGAAATATACGCCGCGCGCCTTCTTCCCGGACCTCGCCGCATCAGAGCCATCTGGTCGCCCGCATCCACATCGAGTCGAAGAAGTACGGCGCGGTGGACATCGCCTTCAAACCGTCGGCGGGCTGGGTGCTGCCGAGCCAGCATGATTATCCGGCCGATTTCACGGCCGTGCGCAAGACGCTCGTCGGCATGGCCGGACTGGAAACCATCGCGCCGCAGACCGCGCGCGCCGACTGGCTGCACTATCTCGCATCTCGATGCGCCCGACGAAGGGCGGCGACGGCACCAGATCGTCCTGCTGAACGAGAAGGACGAGGTCATCGCCAGCATGATCGCCGGCAAGACGCAAGGATATCGGCGAGCCCGGCGGCGCCACGGGCCTGTTCGTGCGCAAACCGGATTCGGACCAGAGCTGGCTCGTGCGCAGCGTGTTCGTGCCCAGCGCCGATCCCAAGGACTGGATGAACAAGGATGTGATCGAGCATCGACCGCGCCCGAATCCAGGAGGCCGATGTCTCGCCGCCGAGCGGGCCCGTCCTATGTCGTGCGGCGGGACAAGCCCAGCGATGCCGATTTCAGCTCGTGCAGATGCCGAAGGGCCGCGAACTCTCCTATCCGAGCGCGCCGGATGGCGTGGCCGCGGCGCTGGTCGGCTTCACCTTCGATTAGGTGGCGCCGGCCGGCAATTTCGACTTCGCCCATGGCGGCGAACTCGTGACCAAGACCTTCGACGGGCTGCCGGTCACCGGCCGGCATCGTCAAGAAGGGCGACGCAGTATTGGGTCCGGCTCTCGGCCACGGCGCCTGAAGCCCGCGGCCAAGGACGAAGCCCGCAAGATCAACAAGGCCGCCGACGGCTGGGCCTTCCAGATCCCGGCCTATAAGGGCAGCCAGTTCATGACGCAGCCTGCGAAGTCCCTGCTCAAGCCCCGGAGCCAAGAAGAAGCGGGCGCTGATGCCCGCCGCGGCATCGGGCGGAGGTGACAAATCCCCTGCCCCGCGCTACCCCGGACCGGACGGTAATGGGGCGATGGGACATGGCCACCGACGACGCGCCGCTGCGCAACCTCTGGTACATGGCCGGGTCTTGGCCGCCGGTCTGAAGCCGGGCGGCCTCAAGCGGCAGATGCTGCTGGGCGAGCCGGTGATGCTGGGCCGCACCAAGGACGGTCAGGCCTTCGCCCTGCGCGATATCTGCCCCCATCGCGGCGTGCCGCTTTCGGCCGGGCGGATGATGGACGACCGAGCCGTCGAATGCCCCTATCACGGCTGGCGCTTCCGGACCGACGGGGTCTGCTCGATGATCCCCTCGCTGGTCGAGGGCCAGGATCTGGATCCGGCCAAGATCCAGGTCCGCGCCTATCCCCTGCGCGAACAGGACGGGCTGATCTGGGTCTATATGGCGGCCGAGGGGCAGGAGAACGTGGCGCCCGCGCAGCGAGCCGCCCAAGGTGCCGATCGCCAATGCCAAGCCGCGCTGGTCGCATGAGCCAGACCTTCCATTGCCCCATCGACCACGCCGTGATCGGCCTGATGGACCCGGCCCATGCGCCCTATGTCCATGGCCGCTGGTGGTGGCGGGTCAAGCCGCGGGTCAAGGAAAAGGCCTATGGGCCCCTGCCCAACGGCTTCGTGATGAAGCGGCACCAGCCGTGCAAGCCGGCCTACAAGGTGCTGGGCGCCGACGTGACCGACCGAAATCACCTTCGAGCTGCCCTCCACCCGCTTCGAGATCGTCAAGGGCACGCTGTTCGGCAAGCAGGTCGGACGTCGTCGGGCTGACCGTCTGCACCCCCATCGATGCCGAGACCACCCAGGTCACGCAGATCCAGTACTGGCCGGCCTGGCTGGGCTTCATCAAGCCCGTTCTTCATGGCCATCGGGCGAGACCTTCCTGGGCGACGACCGGCGCATGGTGGAGCTGCAGAAGGAGGGCCTTCAATTCAACCCGAATCTGATGCTGATCCGGGACGCCGACATGCCCGCGATCTGGTACCACCGCCTCAAGAAGGCCTGGGCGGAATCGGTGGATAACGGCACGCCCTTCGCCAATCCGGTGCCCGACACCGACGCTCCGGTGGCGCAGTTAGGCGCGGCAAAGAGGCTCTTTCCCGCGGCAGCCGGCATGCGGGGTTGCCCCGCACCGACTCCCCGCTAAACGGTCCCCTTAACCTGCAACCCGGCCTGACACGGCACGCCCCCGCGCGTGCGGCAGTCGCGCGCGAGACGAACCATGCCCAAACGCACTGATATCCATACGGTCCTCATCATCGGTGCGGGACCCATCGTCATCGGCCAGGCCTGCGAGTTCGACTATTCCGGCGCGCAGGCCTGCAAGGCGCTGCGGGCCGAGGGCTATCGCGTGGTGCTGGTCAATTCGAACCCGGCCACGATCATGACCGATCCGGGCCTCGCCGACGCCACCTATATCGAGCCGATCACGCCCGAATTCGTCGAGAAGATCATCGCGCTGGAAGCCAAGAACGTGCCCGAGGGCCGGGTGTTCGCGCTGCTGCCGACCATGGGCGGACAGACGGCGCTCAACACCGCCCTCTCCCTGCGCAAGCGCGGCGTGCTGGAGAAGTACAATGTCGAGCTGATCGGCGCCTCGGCCGACGCCATCGACAAGGCCGAAGACCGCGAGCAGTTCCGCGTGGCCATGATGAAGATCGGCCTCGACGTGCCGCAGGGCATCACGCTTGAAAGGCTATCTGCGCCACAAGAAGGATAGCGAGGGCAACTTCCTCTACGACCGCGAGAACAATCCGGTGATGGAGCTGTCGCCGGAGGCCTTCGCCCACGCGCTGCAGGCACTGGAACAGGTCGGACTGCCGGCCGTGATCCGGCCCTCCTTCACGATGGGCGGCACCGGCGGCGGCATCGCCTATAACCGCGAGGAATTCTTCGAGATCGTCGAGGCCGGCCTCGACGCCTCGCCCGACCAACGAAGTGCTGATCGAGGAATCGGTGCTCGGCTGGAAAGAATTCGAGATGGAAGTCGTGCGCGACCGCGCCGACAACGCCATCATCATCTGCTCGATCGAGAACGTCGATCCGATGGGCGTGCACACCGGCGATTCCATGACCGTCGCCCCGGCGCTGACGCTGACCGACAAGGAATATCAGCGCATGCGCTCGGCCTCGATCGCGGTGCTGCGCGAGATCGGGGTCGAGACCGGCGGCTCGAATGTGCAGTTCGCCGTGAACCCGGCCGACGGGCGCATGGTCATCATCGAGATGAACCCGCGCGTGTCGCGCTCCTCGGCGCTGGCCTCGAAGGCGACCGGCTTTCCCATCGCCAAGATCGCGGCCAAGCTCGCCGTCGGCTACACGCTGGACGAACTCGACAACGACATCACCAAGGTGACGCCGGCCAGCTTCGAGCCGACCATCGATTATGTCGTCACCAAGATCCCGCGCTTCACCTTCGAGAAATTCCCCGGCGCCGAGCCGCTGCTGACGACCTCGATGAAATCGGTCGGCGAAGCCATGGCCATCGGCCGCACCTTCGCCGAATCGCTGCAGAAGGCACTGCGCTCGATGGAGACCGGGCTTACCGGACTCGACGAGATCGAACTGGCCGACGACCCCGACGCGATCCGCGCGGCGCTGGCCCGCGCCGACGCCGGACCGCCTGCGCATCGCCGCGCAGGCCATGCGCCTCGGCTTCCCGCTTGAGGACATTCAGGAGATCACCAAATACGATCCCTGGTTCCTCGGCCAGATCGCAGCGATCGTCGCCGCCGAAAAAGAAATCACCGCGAATGGCCTGCCCGACGATGCCGACGGACATGCGCCGCCTCAAATCCATGGGCTTCTGCGATGCGCGCCTGGCCAAGCTGACGGGCATGACGGAAAAGGCCGTGCGCACGGCGCGCCTCGCGCTCGGCGTGCGGCCCGTGTTCAAGCGCATCGACACCTGCGCCGCCGAATTCGAAGCGCTGACGCCCTATATGTATTCGACCTATGAGACGCCGGTGGGCGCGGCGCCGGTCTGCGAGAGCGATCCCAGCGACAAGAAGAAGATCATCATCCTGGGCGGCGGGCCGAACCGCATCGGCCAGGGCATCGAGTTCGACTATTGCTGCTGCCATGCCGCCTTCTCGCTCTCCGAGCGCGGCTTCGAGACCATCATGGTCAACTGCAATCCGGAGACCGTCTCGACCGACTACGACACCTCGGACCGGCTCTATTTCGAGCCGCTGACGGCCGAAGACGTGCTGGAGATCGTGACGCACCGAGCAATCGAAGGGCACGCTGGCCGGCGTGATCGTGCAGTTCGGCGGCCAGACGCCGCTCAAGCTCGCCAACACGCTGGTCGAGGCGGGCGTGCCGATCCTCGGCACCTCGGCGCGAATCCATCGACCTGGCCGAAGACCGCAAGCATTTCCAGGTTCTGCTCAACAAGCTCGGCCTCAAGCAGCCCAACAACGCGACGGCGATGACGGCCGAGGAGACCATCGCGGCGGCGGCCGAGATCGGCTATCCGGTGATGCTGCGCCCGTCCTATGTGCTGGGCGGCCGCGGCATGGTGGTGGTGCCGGACGAAGCCGACCATGAAGGCGCATCTGCAGTCCGGCGAGCTGTTCAAGATTTCCGGCGAGCATCCGGTTCTGATCGACGCCTTCCTGCACCACGCCATCGAGATCGATGTCGACGCCATCGCCGACGGCACGGGCGATGTGTTCGTCGCCGGCATCATGGAACATATCGAGGAAGCCGGCGTGCATTCCGGCGACTTCGGCCTGCGCCCTGCCGCCCGCATTCGCTGCCGCGCCTGACCATCGAAGAGATCGAACGGCAGACCATCGCGCTGGCGCGCGCGCTCGACGTGCGCGGGCTGATGAACGTGCAATATGCCGTGCAGAACGGCGAGATCTATGTGCTGGAAGTCAATCCGCGCGCCAGCCGCACCGTGCCCTTCGTCGCCAAGGCCATCGGCCTTCCGGTCGCCGCCATCGCCGCGCGCGTGATGGGCGGCGAGAAGCTCGCGGCTTTCGACCTCAAGCCGTCGCAGCACAAGCATATCGCGGTCAAGGAAGCGGTGATGCCGTTCGCCCGCTTCCCCGGCGTCGACACGATCCTCGGGCCCGAGATGCGTTCGACCGGCGAGGTCATGGGGCTCGACGAGAATTTCGGCCGCGCCTTCGCCAAGAGCCAGATCGGCGCCGGCCTGAAGCTGCCGCAGAGCGGCACGGCCTTCATCTCGGTCAAGGATGCCGACAAGGACTTGACGCTGGCGCCCGGCGCGCCAGCTTCTGGACATGGGCTTCGAGCTCATCGCCACGCGCGGCACGGCCGACTTCCTCGAAGACAACGGGCTGGCCGTCAAACGGGTGAACAAGGTGCTGGAAGGCCGCCCGCATATCGTCGACGCGCATCAAGAACGGCGAGGTGCAGCTGGTCTTCAACACCACCGAGGGCAGCCAGGCGCTGGCCAATTCGATGTCGATCCGGCGCACGGCGCTGCAGATGAAGGTGCCCTACTACACCACCATCGCCGGGGCCGCCGCCGCCACCCAGGCCATCGCCGCGCTGCGCGAAGGCTCGCTCGAGGTCGCCTCGCTGCAGAGCTACGCCTGAGGCAGCGCGATTCGGCCGTCCGCCGTCCGTCGCCCCCGACGAGTGAGGCGAGCCGGGGACGGATTGGACCATCCCTTGAAGTCGCCTCCTGCCGGCCCTACAGTTTTGCGGCAGCCGCCGCGGCATGGGTAGAAAAAGTCCTAGGCGAAATAAGGATTTAGTGCGAATATTCGGCACGTCCCCGGTCCGGCCTCGGCCGCGATGGCGGGGCCGGAAGGAGTGCTTTTGCCGGTATCAGGATCAGGAAATCGATGGAACGCATACCCATGACGGCCGGGGGCTATAAGGCCCTCGAAGACGAGATCAACCACCTCAAATCGGTGGAACGTCCCAGCGTGATCAAGATGATCGCCGAGGCGCGCGCCCATGGCGATCTGTCCGAAAATGCCGAATACCACGCCGCCAAGGAACGCCAGGCCTTCATCGAGGGCCGCGTCATCGAGCTGGAAGACATGATCGGCCGCGCCGATGTGATCGACGTCTCCAAGCTCTCCGGCGACACGGTCAAGTTCGGCGCCACCGTCACGCTCGTCGACGAAGACACCGACGAAGAGCGCAAGTACCAGATCGTCGGCGACATGGAGGCCGACGCCAAGAAGGGCCGCATCTCGATCTCCAGCCCCATCGCGCGCGCGCTGATCGGCAAGTCGGTCGGCGATACGGTGGAAGTGGCCGCGCCCGGCGGCGCCCGCTCCTACGAAATTCTCAAGGTCGCGTTCCTCTAGCCGCGCCCGTTTCGCGCGGCGATTCCCGGGCCGGCATTTGGTGTGGGGACGTGCTGCTGGCTATTATGGTGCCCAGCCGCACGGCCTCAGGGATTACGATATGGCAACGATCGCGCTCGTCGATGACGACAAGAACATCCTGACCTCCGTCAGCATGCTGCTGGAGCAGGAAGGCTATCATGTCCGCACCTTTTCGGACGGCGCCTCGGCGCTGACCGCCCTGTCGGCCACGCCGCCCGATCTCGCCATCCTCGACATCAAGATGCCGCGCATGGACGGGCTGGAACTGCTGCGCCGGCTCAAGCAGACCGCCGATCTGCCGGTGATCTTCCTCACCTCCAAGGATGAGGAGATCGACGAATTGATGGGCCTGAATGCCGGCGCCGACGACTATATCCGCAAGCCCTTCTCCCAGCGCCTGCTGCTGGAGCGGGTCAAGGCCGTGCTGCGCCGCGCCGAAGCGCCCAAGCCGGCGCGCCGGCGCCGGCGCCGAGCCCAAGAAGGAAGCCATGGTGCGCGGCAAGCTGGTGCTCGATCCCCAGCGCCACGAATGCACCTGGGACGGCAAGCCGGTGCGGCTGACCGTGACCGAGTTCCTGATCCTGCAATGCCTGGCGCAGCGTCCCGGCTTCGTGAAGAGCCGCGACAATCTGATGGATGCGGCCTATGACGACCAGGTCTATGTCGACGACCGCACCATCGACAGCCACATCAAGCGGCTGCGCAAGAAGTTCAAGGCGGTGGACGACGATTTCGACGCCATCGAAACGCTTTACGGCGTGGGCTATCGCTATCGCGAAGCGTAACGGCGCGCGCGCGTGCAGCCATGAGCGCGCTCGACGACACGGCGGGACCGCGCATCGCCGAGCATCGCTCGGTGTTCCGGCGCGCGCCGCCTGCCCGGCGCGCCGGCGCGCTTTTCGGCGCTGACCCGGCGCATCATCTTCTTCAACGCCATCGTGCTGGTGATCCTTCTGGGCGGCGTGATCTTCGTGCAGTCCACGCGCGTGGGGCTGATCGACGAGCGGCTGGCGGGCATCAAGCAGCAGGCGCTGATCGTCGCCGGCACGCTGGCCGAATACACCACCGACGACGCCACGCGTTCGATCAAGGTCGACGAAGCCGAACCGCTTCTGCGCCAGCTCATCGCCCCCACCTCGCTGCGCGCCCGCCTCTACGGAACCGATGGCGCGCTCGAGGTCGACACCCGCAACCTGCTGGCGCGCAACATCGTGCAGACCTATCAGCTGCCGCCGGTCGATTTCTGGAGCCGCGTCGAGCAGGCGTCGAGCCGCGTCTACAACGGCGTGATGGGCGTGCGCCCCTTCGCCAAGCTCGAACCCTATTTCGAGGCCGGCAAGGACGGGCGCGTCTATTCCGAAGTCGTGGCGGCGCTCAGCGGCAAGGTCGCGACCAAGGAACGCGTCGACGAGAAGAACCGGCTGGTGCTGTCGGTCGCGGTGCCGGTGCAGCGCTTCCGGGCGATCTATGGCGTGCTGATGGTGTCGACCGAGGGCGGCGACATCGACGGCGTGCTGCGCGAGGAGCGCGCGACGCTGATGGAAGTGTTCCTGGTCGGCTTCGTCGTCATGCTGATCTCCTCGCTCTATCTGGCCGGCTTCATCGCCGAACCGATCCGCCGGCTGGCCGCCGCCGCCGACCGCGTGCGCCGCGGACGCGCCGGCCGCGAGACCATCCCCGCAGATGAACGAGCGCAATGACGAAATCGGCGAGCTGGCCGACAGCCTTTCGGCCATGACGCGCGCGCTCTACGACCGCATCGACGCCATCGAAAGCTTCGCCGCCGATGTCGCCCACGAGCTGAAGAATCCGCTGACGTCGCTGAAGAGCGCCGTCGAGATGATGGCGCGCTCGAGCGATCCGAGAGTCGCGCGAACGGCTGATCGGCATCGTGCGCAACGACGTCAAACGCATCGACCGGCTGATCACCGATATCAGCCAGGCCTCGCGGCTCGATGCCGAACTGAGCCGCGAGCCGGCCGAGCCGGTCGATATCGCCGACCTGCTCGACACCATCGCCGAAATCTACAAGCTCACCGGCCTGCCGCGCGGCGTCGAAGCTCGTGCTGGATGTGCGAGACCCACGGGCCGGCCGTCGTCTCCGGCCGCAGCGAAAGGCTGGGGCAGATCTTCCGCAACCTGATCGACAACGCCATCTCCTTCAGCCCGGACGGCGGCACCGTCACGGTCGCGGCACAATGCATCGGACTGATCGCTGCGCGTGACGGTCGAGGATGAAGGCCCCGGCATCCCGCCGGACAATCTCGAAACCATCTTCAACCGCTTCTACACCGAGCGGCCCGCCGAGAGCGATTTCGGCAAGAATTCGGGTCTGGGCCTCTCCATCGCGCGGCAGATCGTCGAAGGCGTGGGCGGACGCATCTGGGCGGAGAACCGGCTGGGCCCGGTCGACAAGACGGCCGGCGCGCGCTTCGTGGTCGAACTGCCGCTCAGTCAGGGTGATTGAAGATGGGCGTGAACATCCATGCCAGCTGCGTCGCGCTGGGCCGGGCCGGGGCCGGCTTCCGGCGCCCCCGCCGAGGCCGGCATCCTGCTGCTCGGCGCCGAGCGGCGCCGGCAAATCGGACCTGGCGCTGAGGCTGATCGCGGCCGGAGCCGAGCTGGTCGCCGACGACCGCACGGAACTCGACAGTCGAGGACGGCGCCCTGGTCGCCGGCCCGCCACCGGCGCTGGCCGGGCTGATCGAGGTTCGAAATCTGGGGATCGTGGCCCTGCCCCACCGGCCGAAGGCGCGGGTCGCGCTGGTGGTCGATCTGGGGCCGGACGGCCCGCCTGTGCGCCTGCCAGAGCCGGAGCGCTGGACCGGACCGGCCGGGCTGGCCCTGCCGGACGCGGCCTGCCCGCCCCTGATCCGGCTCGATCCGTTCGAAGCCTCGGCGCCGGCCAAAGTCGCGCTGGCCGCCGCCGCCTTTGCCCACGGCCTGCTGCGCGATACCGTCGCGGCGAAGTGAGGGGGTTCCATCCGGCGGGACGCCTTGTTATCGTGCAGCCGCCCTCCACACATTGTATGAGACCATGATCGGTATCGTCATCGTCACCCACGGCCGGCTCGCGCAGGAAATCATCTCTGCGATGGAGCACATGGTCGGCCCGCAGACCCATTTGCGCGCCGTCTGCATCGGCCCCGAGGACGACATCGAGCGCCGCCGCCGCGAAATCGCCGCCGCCGCGAAATCGGTCGATATGGGCGACGGCGTCGTGCTCGTCACCGACATGTATGGCGGCACGCCCTGCAATCTTGCGCTGACGCTGCTCGAGCGCGGCAAGATCGAGGTGCTGGCCGGCGCCAATCTGCCCAGCCTGATCAAGCTCGTCGACGTGCGCGCCAAGCTGCCGCTCGACAGCCGCCGTGAAGGAGGCGATCGAAGCCGGACGCAAATATATGCGCGCGGGTTCCGCCGACCTGGTGGGCGGAGCCTGAGGCCATGACCGAGGCCGCGCGGCGGCACGCCGTCGCCACGATCGTGAACAAGCGCGGGCTGCATGCGCGTGCCTCGGCCAAGCTGGTGGAGGCCGCCGCGCGCTTTCAATCTCATATCACCGTGAGCAAGGACGGCCAGAGCGTCGATGCGCGCTCGATCATGGGGCTGATGATGCTGGCCGCGAGCCTGGACAGTCAGATCGAAATCACGGCAGAAGGCCCCGATGCCGACGACGCCATGACCGCGATCCTGGCGCTGATCGAGGCGAAATTCGGCGAGGAGTGATCGCTCGCGTCCGAAGCACGTCATTCGCGGATCTCTGCACAGTCCAGGATCGAGACACGAAACGGGGTGGCTCCGCCGGAGCCGCCCCGTTTCATTGCCGCACCTCGATCCGCTTTTCGGTTTGTTTGCCTCAAACTTGCGGCAATTGCATCCGCGCGGCTTCACGGCGGCGAAAGATGACAGGCGCTAGAACGGACAAACGAGTTGGGTGCAGGCCCGTCCCGCGACTGCCGCGGGGCGGGCGAGATACGAAAGCGCGAAACCATGCATGTGCTGGTGTTGGCGTCCCAGAAGGGCGGATCGGGCAAGACGACCTTGTCGGGCCATCTGGCCGTCGAAGCGATGAACGCCGGTGTGGGGCCGGTGGCGCTGATCGACACCGATCCGCAGGGTTCGCTCTCGCATTGGTGGAATGCACGCGCGGCGCAGGACCCTCTCTTCGTCAAGGTCGGTCTGCTCGATCTCAGCGCCGCACTGAACCGCCTGCGCGAGGCCGGCATCAAGCTTGCGGTCATTGATACGCCACCGGCCATCACCGAATCGATTTCACACGTGATCGGCCATGCCGATCTTGTGATCCTTCCGACGCGGCCAAGCCCGCACGATCTCAGAGCCGTGGGGGCGACCGTCGACATCGCCGAGCGGCATGGCAAGCCGGTGCTGTTCGTGATCAACGCAGCGACGCCGCGCGCGCGCATCACCGGCGAAGCCGCCGTGGCACTGTCGCAGCATGGCACGGTGGCGCCGGTCACGATCCATCACCGCGTCGATTTCGCCGCCTCGATGGTGGACGGGCGCACGGTCGGCGAAGTCGTTCCAAAATCCGCCTCCGCCAAGGAGGTCCGCGACCTGTGGATCTATGTCCAGGGCCGGCTCTCGCGGCTGACCCGCGATGCGGCGATGACGCCGGAATTCGTTCCGGAAAATTTCTCGGTCAGCGGGCTGTCCGCGGCCGATGACAGAGACAGCCGCGAGGCGGATGCAGCCGACAGTGACGCGGAGTTGTTCACCGCAGCGACGGCGCCGCCTTTCCCGGACAAGAAGACCTATAACGGCCCGGACCGGCGCACCGGCTTCGACCGAAGACACGGACCTGGCGAGCCCCCATCCGGCATCGCCAATCGCCGCGCGCAGCCCTTCGGCCGGCGCAGCACCGACCCATCTTTCTAGCAGCGAGCGGGGGACCTCAGGTGAGTTCGGCAAAATTCGCATCCATCACGGCCAACCTGCTCGCGCGCAAAGGCGATGCAGCACCGTCGCTCTCCACTTTGCCCGCGCGGCCTTCCCTGTTTGCCGATGGCGAAGCGCCGTTCCCGCCGCCACCGGCGCGGCCGATTGGCGGGCAGCCGCTTGAACGCCCAGCGGCTCAGAACCACCCGCAGCCCATGTCACTGCGTGCGGCAAGCAAACCCGCACCGCCGCCTCCGGCACAGGATCACGCCGATCGGCCGCGACGCATCGTCGTGACACTGAGCGCAGAAGAGTTCGAACGCCTCGGCATCGCCGCGATCAAGAAGGATTGCACGCGCCATGCCATCGTGCATACGGCGCTCGAGGCGTATTTCCATCAGCTTGCGAGCGAACTGCCGCGGCGCTGCGCCTGCATGGCGGAAGGCGCCTGCTGCGCCTAGACTGCATCTGCATGCAGTCCGGGAGGCCGCGATGATCGAGGTCCGCCACGAGAGCGGACGAACGTTATACCGTCACGATCCGCGAAGGCGGGAGCCAGACGCAGCATCGCGTCACCGCACCGACGCCGCCGATGTGGCACGGCTGGGCGGTGGCAAGCCGGCAGAAGCCGTGATCGCGGCCGCCTTCCGCTTCCTGCTCGACCGCGAACCAAGGAATCGATCCTGGCCCGGCTTCGATCTGATGGTGATCGCGCGCTATTTCCCGGAATTCGAACGCGAGCTGCCCGGCTATCTGGCGGCAGGTTAGACCGGCCGCTCGCCGCGCATTGTCGTGCGGATCAGGTGGCGGCGTTCGTTCCGATAATCGTGGATGCCGCAATGCTGCAGGAAGCGGTTGTCCCAGACGATCAGCGTGTCGGGCTTCCATTTGATGCGGCACTGATACTGGATGCGATATGGCAACCTGCCGAGATAATCGAGTAGCCCACGGCTGTCCTCGTCGCTCCAGCCCTCGAAGCGTTTGAAATAGGCTTCTGTGACGTAGAGCGCTTTGCGGCCGGTGACCGGATGGCGGCGCACGGCAGGATGGATGTTCTCGAGCTGATCCTCGGTGAAGCTATGGCTTTCGCGCAGACGCAAACGCTTCTCGGGATCGAGCATGGCGTTCTTCGCCCAGATGTCCTTGCCGGAATAGACGACCTTCAGGTCGTCGAGCACCGTCCGCAGCCCCGGCGAAAGCTCTTCATAGGCGAGATACATGTTGGCGAAGGCTGTGTCGCCGCCATAACGCGGCACATCGAGCGCACGCATCACCATGCAGAGCGGAGGCTCGCGCAGGAAGGGGCTATCGGTGTGGAAGCGCGTGAACGGCACGACAGAGACCGGCTCATGCGCCTCGCGGCGAACCTCCTGCATGTCCTGATGCTCGCCATAGGTGGGCGCCTGCGGCAGTTCGGTGAGTTCGCCGAAGCGGCGGCTGAAGGCCTTGTGCTGCTCGGGCGTCAGCCTCTGGTCATCCAGTTTGATGACGAGGAAATGCTCGAACGCCGTCATCAGTTCTTCGAACACGTCGTCCGATAGAGGTTTGGCGAGATCCACGCCGCGGATTTCCGCGCCGCATGCGCCGGTCAGCGGTTCGACTTCGATGCGGCGGAACATCGGCATGGGGCGGCCCGCGACGATCATGTTCTCCGCCTGACTCTGTTGGGCTGGCGCACTCATGGGGGCCTCGCTGATTTTCGGGAAGTTTACGCGCCGCCCTTGCGCGGACCAAGGACCAGTTTGCCCACACAGCCCACCCTGATCTTGATCTGGCGCAACTCGCACTCCGCCGCTGCCGTTAGCGTGCGCGCACCCCAAAAGGAGACTGCCCCATGAAAATCTCTCTCATCGCACCGCTGGCGCTGGGTGCGGCCCTCTTCGTCGCGGCGCCGGCCAATGCGCAGACATCGCCCACGAACGAGCAGAGTACTCCCAGCGCACAGCAAATGCCGCCCGGCCCCGGCAGCGCCCGCGGCATGGGGCCCGGCATGCGCCGCGGCATGATGCGCGGACGCGGCATGGGCCGGGCCACTGCAACAGCATGGGTGGCATGGGTGATGGGCGGCGGCATGGCCATGATGCGCTATCCCGACGGCACCCTCGCCTTCCTCAAGACCGAGCTGAAGATCAAGGACAGCCAGTCCAAACAATGGGATGCCTTCGCCCATGCGCTGCGGATCTCTGCGGACGCAACACAGAAGATGCGCGCCCAGCATTGGGCAAACCGCCAACCGCAGAGCCTGAAGGCCTGGCTCCAGCGCCGCGAAGACGGCGCCGCCATGCGGCTGGAGATGATGCGCCATATGTCGAAGGCGCTGATCCCACTCTACGATTCGCTCGACGCCACGCAGAAAAAGACGGCCGATGCGCTGTTCATGCCCTGCAGCGGCCGGGAGATGGGGCGCGGCATGGGCTGGCAGAGCCAGCCGGCCGAAACGACGACGACGAATAGGCCTCCGCACATCGCGTGAGGTCACGGTCAGGCACCGCAGCTGCACGCCGCGGTGCCTTTTCCATGCTGCCGCCGGCCGACAACATACTGTCAGCCGCATGGGCCTGACCGACAATATCTTGCGGAATGCATGGCACGGTTGGCGGGCGGGAACTCCGGATCCGGCTGGCGCAGCCCCGTAAGATAAAGATATGCAGATTTCTTTATATCCTTCTTGCCGGTCCAGGGCCGCGCTGCTATACCCCGCCTCGGCCACATACCCCGCCTTCACCCGGCCAAGAGGCCGGCCTGTGAACCACTCGCGCCCGACCCGCGCCCGGGGAGCAACAAAGGAATTGCCGATGACCAATCCGACGATTACGCCGTCAAAGACATCAACCTCGCCGATTGGGGCCGCAAGGAGATCGATCTCGCCGAGACCGAAATGCCGGGCCTGATGGCGACGCGCGAAGAATACGGCGCCGAAGCAGCCGCTCAAGGGCGCGCGCATCGCCGGCTCGCTGCACATGACGATCCAGACCGCCGTTCTGATCGAGACGCTGGCGGCGCTGGGCGCCGACGTCCGCTGGGCCTCCTGCAACATCTATTCGACCCAGGACCACGCCGCCGCCGCGATCGCCGCGGGCGGCACGCCGGTCTTCGCCATCAAGGGCGAGAGCCTGGAAGATTACTGGGAATACACCCACCGCATCTTCGAATGGGCCGATGGCGGCACGCCGAACATGATCCTGGACGATGGCGGCGACGCCACCTTGCTGATCCATCTGGGCAAGCGCGCCGAAGAGGGCGACACCGCGTTCCTCGACAAGGCCGAGAACGAAGAAGAAGAAGCCCTGTTCGCGGCCATCAAGCGCCGCCTCAAGCACAAGCACGGCTTCTATTCGGCCTGCGCCAAGGCCATCAAGGGCGTGACCGAAGAGACCACCACCGGCGTGCATCGCCTCTATGAGATGCACAAGAAGGGCAAGCTGCTGTGGCCGGCGATCAACGTCAACGACAGCGTGACGAAGTCGAAGTTCGACAACCTCTATGGCTGCCGCGAATCGCTGGTGGACGGCATCCGCCGCGCCACCGACGTGATGATGTCGGGCAAGGTCGGCGTCGTCGCCGGCTTCGGCGATGTCGGCAAGGGCTCGGCCGCTTCGCTGCGCCAGGCCGGCTGCCGCGTGCTCGTCACCGAAATCGACCCGATCTGCGCCCTGCAGGCGGCGATGGAAGGCTATGAGGTCGTGACGATGGAAGACGCGGCCCCGCGCGGCGACATCTTCGTCACCACCACCGGCAATGTGGACGTCATCACCGTCGACCACATGCGCGCCATGAAGCACCGCGCCATCGTCTGCAACATCGGCCACTTCGACAGCGAGATCCAGGTCGGCGCGCTGAAGAACTACAAGTGGAACAATGTCAAGCCGCAGGTCGACGAGATCGAGTTCCCCGACGGCAAGCGCATCATCCTGCTGGCCGAAGGCCGCCTGGTGAATCTCGGCTGCGCCACCGGCCATCCGAGCTTCGTCATGAGCGCCTCCTTCACCAACCAGACGCTGGCGCAGATCGAGCTGTTCACGAAGACCGGCGAATATCCGGTCGGCGTCTACACCCTGCCGAAGAAGCTCGACGAGAAGGTCGCCATGCTCCACCTCGAGAAGATCGGCGTGAAGCTGTCCAAGCTGAGCGAGAAGCAGGCCACCTATATCGGCGTGTCCAGACCGGCCCGTTCAAGCCGGAGCACTACCGCTACTAAGCAGCGGCGGGACGACCGCCACGACAGCCGGTCATCCACAGAAAATGCGGCCCCTGCCCCACTCGGGCGGGGGCCGTTTTCGTTGCGGCCTTCCGTGTACCGATTGGTTAACGCCTTGATCGGACTCGGCAATCGCCGCACCGCGCATCGCCGCCGCGACATCTGGTGCGTGCGGCCGAGATTTTGGTGATTCACACTTTCTTAACCACAGTCCCTAGGCGCATCCCCGCCCTGCCCCGTATCATATTGATTCCAAAGTGATTCGCCGCATCGGCGGCAGATTCGGGGGCGGCCAGAATGGGTCCCTTGCGGGGACAGACAACGCCGCCAGTGGGTATGGGGAAGACGGCGCCGGCAGAGGCCGCTGCCGGCCGCCGGCCTGGCCTTGCGCTGCTGCCCTGCCCGGCCCATGCCGCCACGGCGATCCCGCTGCCCGCCGCCACCCTTGTCGCATCCGCCATCGCCACCGGAGCCATCGCGCTGGCCATCGCGGCCGGGCTGTGGGCCCTGGCCGAACAGCGCATCGCCGGCCGCCTGCGCCGCAGCCTGCGCGTATCCGGGCGCCCGCGCCCGCGCCGCCGCCAGCGCCCGCGATGCCCTGATCGCAGCTGGCCGCGAAGCCGTGATCGTCTGGGGCCGGGAAGGCAGCAGCGCCCTATTCCTATGGCGGCGGCGAACAACTTCTCGATTCCTGCCTCGCCGGCCCCGACGCCACCGCACTGTCCGAAGCCATCGACGCCCTGAGCGAGCGCGGCGCCGCCTTCACGCTGACCGCCCACGACAGCGACGGGCGCGCCATCACGGTGCGCGGCCGCGCCGTCGGCGGCATGGCGGCGATGTGGCTGGAACCCGAAGCCGCAGGCCAAGGCGGCAGCCGCTCGATTTCCGCGCCGTGCTCGACGCGCTGCCGGTCCCGGTGTGGCTGCGCGACAAGACGCTGGCGCTGATCTGGGGCAATCGCGCCTTTCTCTCCGCAGCCGGCGCCGAAGACGAAGAGGCGGCCCTCGCCGCGCAGGCAGCGCTCGACAAGTCCGAACGCGATCTGGCCAGCGCCGCGCGCTCCGAAGGCCACACGATGGAGGCCAAGCGCTTCGCCGTGGTCGGCGGCCATCGCCGCGCGCTGGCCTTCACCCATATCCCGCTCGAACGGGACGGCATCGTCGGCACCGCCATCGACGTCACCGATATCTCCAATGCCGAAGCACGGCTGCAGCAGCATATCGACGCCCATGCCGACACGCTCGACAAGCTGGCGACCGCCGTTGCGATCTTCGGCAAGGACCAGAAGCTGTCCTTCTACAATCGCGCCTATGCGCGGCTGTGGGGACTGGAAGAAACCTGGCTCGACCGCCATCCGACCGACGGCGAAATCCTCGACCGCCTGCGCGAAGCCCGCAAACTGCCGGAGCAGCGCGACTATCAGGCCTGGAAGCGCTCGCGGCTGGCACTCTACGAGCAGGCCGCCGAATATCTGCCGGAAGAACTGTGGCACGTGCCCGGCGGCAAGACCCTGCGCGTCGTCGCCCAGCCGCATCCCTTCGGCGGGCTGACCTTCCTCTATGAGGACGTAACCGAGAAGCTGGCGCTCGAAAGCTCCTACAACACGCTGATCAAGGTGCAGTCGGCGACGCTCGACACGCTTGCAGGAAGCCGTGGCCGTGTTCGGACCGGACGGGCGGCTGAAGCTGCACAACGCCGCCTTCGCGCGCATCTGGGAGCTGGATCCGTCCATCCTCGAAGGCGAGCCGCATGTGCAGCGCATCGCCGATGCCTGCGTTGCCCGCTTCGGCGAGGAGGCGGTGTGGCAGCGCCTGATCGCGACGATCTCGGCCGGGTCGGAGCGCCGCCGCGACTGGGGCGAAATCGAACGCAGCGACAAGACCATCCTGTCGCTTGTCGCTCGCGCCGCTGCCGGACGGCGCGACGCTGGTGACCTTTGCCGACGTGACCGACCGCTTCCGCATCGAAAGCGCGCTGCGCGACCGCAACGAAGCGCTGGTCGCCGCCGACCGGTTGAAATCGGACTTCATCCATCATGCCTCCTTCCTGTTCCGCGATCCGCTGAACGCCGTGCACGGCTTCGCCGATCTGCTGGCATCCGGCCATGCCGGCCCGCTGACGGACAAGCAGAAGGACTATGTCGCACGACATCATCACCGCATCGGACAAGCTGGCCGAGGTCACCAGCGACATTCTCGATCTGGCGATGATCGATTCCGGCGCCATGCGGCTGGAACTGAGCCGCGTCGATCTCTACCAATTGCTGAGTCGCGTGGCCGAGCCGTTGCGCCAGCATGCCGAAAGTCTCGACATCGACTTCCGCATCGAATGCCCGCCCGATGCCGGCATGGTCATGGTCGATCAGAAGCGCATCCGCCAGGTCGTGTTCAACCTGTTGTCCAACGCCTTCAAATACACGCCGCGCGGCGGCAGCATCGTGCTCGGCGCGACCATCGTCGGCGACGACGTGCAGATTTACGTCGTCCGACACCGGGCCGGGAATCGCGCCGGAAGTGAAGGCCAATGTGTTCGAGCGCTTCTCGGCCAAGGGCCAGGCCGGCCAGCGCGCCGGCGCAGGGCTGGGCCTGGCGCTCGTCAACCGCTTTGTCGAACTGCACGACGGCTGGGTCGAGATCGAAAGCGGCGCGCAGAGCGGCACGGTGGTGCGCTGCCACCTGCCACGCCGCGTGCATGACGGCGACGGCGCCGCAAAGCGACGCCGCACAACTCGCCTGGAGACTAACAGCTCTGCCTAGTGCTGGCTCTTGGGCATGCGCACGACCAGACCGTCGAGTTCTTCGGTGACCTTGATCTGGCAGGACAGGCGGCTGGTCGGCTCCAGATCCTGCGCGAAATCGAGCATGGTCTCTTCCATGTCTTCCTTCGGCGGCATCTTCGACTCCCAGGCCGGATCGACATAGACATGGCAGGTGGCGCAGGCGCAGGCGCCGCCGCAATCGGCATCGATCCCGGGGATCAGGTTCTTCACCGCCCCTTCCATGACGGACCAGCCGACCGGCACGTCGACTTCATGCTCTTTGCCGTTGTGCTTCGATATATTTGATCTTGGGCATAGTGACTTCCTCGACGAGCCGCTTGCGGCCAGGCGTCCCATGTCTCCGATACGATGTTCTTCATGGAGATGGAGGTGTCCGCAAGCCTGTTCGGCGGCGACGCGCGTGCCCTCACCGATCAGCTTGCGCCCGACGATATATTCCGGCGCCGCATTGACCGCCTCAACCGCGGCAACGGCGCCATCGCGCAGATGGAAGATCGCGAATTTGCGGCTCTCGGGATCGCCGCGCAGCACCAGCTGATCGCCCGGCCAGGGCCAGCCCTGCGATCTGCAGCTTGAGATCGTACTGATCCGACCAGAACCACGGCACCTCGCGATAGGGCGTTGGCTTGCCGACCATCGCCAGGGCCGCATGCTTGGCCTGATCGATGGCGTTCTGCACGCATTCGAGCCGGATCACATTGCCGTCGCGGCCGTGATGGCGGGTGCAATCGCCGGCCGCGAAAATGTTGGGATCGTCGACGCTGGTGCAGAAGTCGATCGACGACGATGCCGTCCTCGCAGCGCAGGCCCGCCTCCTCCGCGATCTCCGACATTGGGCAACACGCCGATACCGACGAGCGCGATATCGGCCGGATAGCTCTGGCCGCCGGCCCGCACCGCTTCGAGCCGTGCTCATCGCCTTCGAACGCCTCGACGCCGGTCTTGAAGAAGAAGCGTCACGCCGGCTTCGCGATGCTCCTTCTCGAAGAAGGCCGAAATCTGCGGCGACGCCGGCGCGCGCCATCACCCGATCCATGCGCCTCGAACACGCGTGACCTCGAGGCCGAGCTTGGCGGCAACCGCCGCGACTTCGAGACCGATATAGCCACCGCCGACCACCGCCAGCCTGTTGCCCGGCTTCATCGCCGGCCGCAGCACATCCACATCGGCGATGCTGCGCAGGTAGTGGACGCCTGCCAGATCGGCGCCCGGAACCGGAATGCGGCGCACGCGCGTGCCGGTGGCGAGCAGCAGCTTGTCGTAAGGCAGGCTGCGGCCGTCGGACAGGGCCACGGTCTTCGCCGTGCGGTCGATCGCCGTGGCCGACGACGCCCAGCAGCAACTCGCAGCCGGCCTCGGTATAGAAATTGTCCGGCTTCAGGAACAGCCGCTCGCGCTCCAGCTTGCCGAGCAGATAGGCCTTGGACAGCGGCGGACGCTGATAGGGCGGGAAGGCCTCGTCGCCCGACAATGTGATCGCGCCGGCAAAGCCTTCGGCCTTGAGCGTCGCGACGGCCTGGGCGGCGGCCTGACCGGCGCCGATGATGAGAATTTTTTCCGACATGCCTCTACAATCCGGGAAAGCCCCGGACGCACCCGGGTCCGGGACCGGTCGGTACCATGTCCGACCGCGGCGCCCGGAATCAACGCCCCGCCGCGTTGAGAGCGCCCGACGCCGGGCTAAAAGGGCACCAGATGAGCAACGATATCAAGGATTTGCGCTGGACCCTGACGCTGCCTGACGCGGCCGCAACCGAGGCGCTGGGCGCGCGGATTGCCGCAGGATTGCAGGCCGGCGATGCCGTCGCGCTGGCAGGCGATCTGGGCGCCGGCAAGACCACGCTGGCCCGCGCCATGCTGCGCGCGCTGGGCGTCACGCGGCGCCGTGCCCAGCCCGACCTTCACGCTGGTTCAGCACTATGACGGCGAGACTGCCGGTCAGCCATTACGATCTCTACCGAATTGAAGACCCGGCGGAACTGGACGAATTGGGACTGGACGAAGCGCTGGCCGACCGGGGCTGCGCTGATCGAATGGCCGGAAAAGGCCGGCGACCGCCTGCCGGACGACGCGCTCAGGATCGAATTGCGGACGACGGGCCGGCGATGCGCGCGAAGCGCATGTTGAGGGGCCCGCGCGCTGGGCGACCGCAGCTTTCGGAGACGACATGCCCATGCCGGCTGATCGCGGCGAAGCCATCAGCGCATTTCTGCAAGCAGGCCGGTTGGGGCGCGGCGGCGCTGACGCCCGCTGCCGGGCGATGCCTCGACGCGGCACTATCTGCGCGTCGAACAGGGCGGCCGCATCGCCATGCTGATGGACCAGCCGCAGGGCGCCGAGACACCGCCCTGCCCGCCCGATGCGAGCGCAGAACGAACGCCGCGGCCCTCGGCTACAACGCCATCGCGCGGCTGGCCGGCGCCGATTGCGCGCGCTTCGTCGCCGTGGCCGACTATCTGCGCGCACGCGGGTTGAGCGCGCCCGAAATCTATGCCGCCGATCCGGCCAGGGCTTCGTCCTGATGGAGGATCTGGGCGAACGCCTCTATGCCGATGTGATCGCCGCCGGCGGCGACGAAGCCGAACTCTATCGCGGCGCCGTCGATGCACTGGCGCGGCTGCATCGCGAAGCCGCGCCCACGACGCTGCATCGCGGACAAGCCGCTTTACGCCTATGACGACGACCGCGCTGCTCGCCGAAATCGACCTGATGACGGAATGGTTCTTCCCCGTCGGGCTTGGCCGGGCCGCAACGGCAGGACGAAGTCGCAGAACATCGCGCATTGTGGCGCGACGGCACTGGCGCCCGTGCTGACGCGCGGAACCGGTCTTCGTGCATCGCGACTATCATGCGCAGAACCTGTTGTGGCTGCCCGGACCGCGAGGCGCTGGCACGCATCGGCGTGATCGATTTCCAGGACGCGGTCGCCGGCACGCAGAAGCTACGACCTCATCTCGCTGATCGAAGACGCGCGCCGCGACGTGGCGCCGGAACTGGCCGAGGCCATGACGCGGCACTATCTTGCCGCAATGGCAGCCCAGGGTACCGGCGTCGATGAAGAGGCGCACAGGGCGGAAATGGCCGTGATCGCGGCACAGCGCAATGCCAAGATTGTCGGCATCTTCGCGCGGCTGTCCAAACGGGACCACAAGCCGCGCTATCTCGGCTATCTGCCGCGTGTCTGGGGCTATCTGAACCGCGATCTGGAGCACCCGGCGCTGGCCGAGCTGAAACGCTGGTATGATGCCCGGATCCGCGCACGAGGCGCGCGGCGATACCGCGCATGGAAGGAGCAGCGAGTTGACGACCAATGGACCCACACGGGCGATGATCATGGCGGCGGGCCTCGGCACGCGCATGCGCCCGCTGACCAACGACAAGCCCAAGCCGCTGGTCGAAGTGGCACGGCAAGCCGCTGATCGACCATGTGATCGACCGGCTGGTGCAGGCGGGCGTGACCATGATCGTGGTCAATGTCCACTATCGCGCCGACATGATCGAAGAGCATCTGGCCAAGCGGAGCGATGTGGAAATCCGCATTTCCGACGAACGCGCCGAGCTGCTCGATTCCGGCGGCGGCATCTACAATGCGCTTGCGCAGTTCGAGGGGCAGCCCTTCTTCCACGTCAATTCCGACACCGTCTGGGTCGAGGGCACGAGCCATGCGCTCGACGCGCTGAAGGCGCGCTGGAATCCGGAAACCATGGATGCGCTGATGCTGCTGGCGCCGACTGTTCGCACGGTCTGCTATGATGGCGGCGGCGACTTCATGATGGATGCCGAAGGCCGGCTGTCGCGCGTGCCCGAGCACCACGTTGCACCCTTCGTGTGGATGAGCGTGGAGATCGTCCATCCGCGGCTGTTCGACACGGCGCCGGGCGGGAAGTTCTCGATCAATCCGCTCTGGGATGTCGCCATCGCCAAGGGGCGCCTGTACGGCATGCGCCTTGACGGCGTGTGGATGCATATCGACCGGCCCGACGCCATCACGGCGTCGGAAGCCTTCCTCGCCGATCCGGAGCTGGTGTGAGCGGCGTGGCCGCGCGCGAGGCCAACGTCTTCACCATCGCGGCCGGCGCCCCCTTCGCCGACACGCTCGCACGCGGCTTGATTGCCCGCATGGGCAGCGACCCGCTCGCGCTCTCCGAAGTCGACAATCTACCTGCCGACGCGGCGCGCCACGCGCACGCTGGCCGAAGCCTTCGCCCGCGTGCTGGGCGGAGCGGCCCTGCTGCCGGAAATGCATGCGCTCGGCGATGTCGATGAAGATGAATTCCTGTTCGATGCGGCGGCCGAGGATCTCGATCTGCCGCCGGAAATCGGAGCCGTGCGCCAGCGCCTGCTATTGGCGACGCTGGTGCAGCGCTGGGATCTGCAGCAACGCGGCGGCACATTGACCTTCGCGCAGGCCGCGGCGCTTGGGCGCGGGCTGGCCGATTTCCTTGCCGAAGCAGAGACGCAGGGCGCCGATCTCGCAAAGCTCGACACGCTGGTACCGGTGGCGCTGGCGCAGCATTGGGCCGAGGTGCGCGATTTCCTGCATCTGCTGCGCGATCAATGGCCGGCATTGCTCGAAGCCGAAGGCGCGATGGATCCGGCGGCCCGGCGCAATGCGATGACCGCGGCCCTGACGGAAAGATTGCAGAGTCGCGCCGCCAACAGGGCCCGTGATCGCGGCCGGTTCGACCGGCAGCATTCCAGCAACGGCCGCGCTGCTGCGCGCGATTGCGCACCTGCCGAACGGTTCGGTGATCCTTCCGGCGCTCGACCAAACCTTGGACGAAGACAGCTGGGAGCGGCTCGACCCCGGCCATCCGCAATTCGGCATGAAGCAATTGCTGGAGCGGATCGGCTGTGCGCGCGCCGATGTCACGGATTGGGACGCGGATGGCGCGCCGGACAGACGGCAAGCCTTGCTGCGCGAGACGCTGCGCCCGGCCCCGACCACCGATGCCTGGCGCGCGCTGGCCGAAGGCGGTGGCGACGAAATTGCGAAGGGCCTTGACGGCTTGTCGCTAGTCGAGGCCGCGCATCCCGGCGATGAAGCTGCCGCCATCGCGCTGATGCTGCGCGAACAGCTCGAACAAAAGGACAAGACGGCGGCGCTGGTGACACCGGATCGCAATCTCGCCCGCCGCGTCGCCGCCGAGCTGGGCCGGTGGGATATCGCCATCGACGACTCCGCCGGGCGGCCCCTGGCACATACCGCAACCGGCGCGTTCCTGTGCCTGCTGGCCGAAGCGGCCGACGCCGGATTTGCGCCGGTGCCCCTCTTGGCACTGCTCAAACATCCGCTGGCAGCCGGCCGACAAGCCCCGGCGGCATTTCGTGCGCAGGTGCGCCGGCTCGACCGGCTGTGTCTGCGCGGGCCGCGACCCGATCATGGCCTTGCCAGCATCGAAAGCATGATTGCGCGTGCCGAGAGCGATGCGCGCGACGGGCGCGTAAAGGAAGCCATCGCCGAGACGAAGCGTTGGTTCAAATCCGTGACAGAAATTCTGTCACCACTGGCCGAAGCGATGGCGGCAAAGGACATTGCCATCGCGGATGCCGTGACCGCACATGTGATGGTCGCCGAGGCGCTCGCGTCAACGGACGCGGCCGATGGCGCCGAACGGCTCTGGGCGGGGCGATGCCGGCGAAACGGCGCGGTCGATGATCGTCACATTGTCGGAAGCCGCGACCGAAATTCCTGCCATCGAGCCGGGCTCCTATCCGGTGCTGTTCCGCTCGCTTGCCGAAGAGCGCGCCGTGCGCCCCGCCTTTGGCCGCCATCCGCGGCTGGCCATTCTCGGCCCGCTGGAAGCGCGATTGCAGAGCTTCGATCTCGTGGTGCTGGGCGGACTGAACGAAGACAGCTGGCCGCGGGCCGCCGCCACCGATGCCTGGCTGTCGCGGCCGATGCGCGAGAAGCTGGGGCTGGAACAACCGGAACGCGCCATCGGCCTCGCCGCGCATGATTTCGCGAGCTCTGGCATCGGCGCCGCGTGTGGTGCTGACGCGCGCGCTGAAGGCCGAAGGCTCGCCGACCGTGGCCTCGCGCTGGTGGCAGCGGCTGGTGCAGCTGACACGTGGACTTGGCCTCGAAAGGCAAGCTGGCAGATGCCGCGGCCTATGCAGCGCTGGCGCGCGCGCTCGACGAACCCGAAACACGCCAGCCGCCGATCAAGCGGCCCGATCCGAGACCGCCGGTCGAGAAGCGGCCGCGCAGCCTGTCCGTGACCGAGATCGAAACCTGGCTGCGCGATCCCTACGCGATCTATGCCAAGCATGTATTGCGGCTTCGGCCGCTCGATCCGCTCGATGGCGAGATCGGGCCGCTGGAGCGCGGCACCGCCGTGCATGCCGCACTGGAACGCTTCCTCGAAGCCATATCCCGATGCGCTGCCGCCCGATGCCGAACTCAAACTGATTGCGATTGCCAGACACGGTGTTCGACGAAATCGAACTGCCGAAGGTCGGCGCGGGCGCTGTGGTATCCGCGCTTCGTGCGGGCAGTCACGCTGGTTCGTGGGCGAAGAACGCAAGCGGCGTCTCGATATCGCGCACTCCTTTGTCGAGATCAAAGGCACGCGCGACTTTGCGGGTCCGGCCGGCACGTTCACCTTGCGCGCGCGGGCCGACCGCGTCGATGTGCTCAAGGCTGGTGGCGGAGCCATTGTCGATTACAAGACCGGCAATCCGCCGACCAAGACTCAAGTGAGCGCGCTGCTTGCGCCTCAGCTTCCACTCGAAGGCGCGATCCTGGCCGAAGGCGGCTTTGCCGATGTCGGCAGGCTGGAACCGACAGAGCTGGTCTATATCCGCTTCGGCGGCGGGGCTGAGCCGGGTGAGGTGCGCAGCATCGGCGATGTGGCGACATTGGTGAAGGATGCCGAAGATCAGCCTCATTGCCCGCATCGCCGCCTTCGATTCCGTGCACACGCCCTATGTTCCGCGCGTGATGCCGTTCCGCGCCGACATGCCCGGCGATTACGACCATCTGGCGCGCGTGCGCGAATGGTCGCTGACCGGCTGGGAAGGAGACGAGGAATGAGCGCGCGCGGCAATGATGCGCTCAGCGCCGCCCATCCGCGCAAATCGGCCTGGGTCTCGGCCCATGCCGGGTCCGGCAAGACCTATACGCTGGCCAATCGCGTGACGCGGCTGCTGCTCGATGGCGCCAAGCCTGAGCGCATCCTCTGCCTGACCTATACGAAGTCGGCGGCGGCCGAGATGCAGGGGCGGCTGTTCGACCAACTCGGCTCCTGGGCCATGATGGCCGATGACAAACTGGCCGCGAAGATCGAGGAGATCGGCGGCGGCGAACGCGATGCCGAGGGGCTGCGACTGGCGCGGCGCTTGTTCGCACTGGCGCTGGAAACACCGGGCGGCCTCAAGATCCAGACCATCCATTCCTTCTGCCAATATCTGCTGTCGCGCTTCCCGCTTGAAGCGGGCATTCCGCCCGGCTTCCAGGTGCTCGACGATCAGACCGCGCGCGAACTGATCGGCGAGGCGCGGGCGCGGGTGCTGGAACAGGCCGGATCAGGCGATGAGCAGCTCAATGGCGCAGTGGCCTTCCTCGTTACGCAAACGAGCGAAGGCCGCTTGCAACAGATCCTCGATGCCGCGCTGGGCAATGACCGGCGGAGGCTCGAACGCTTCTTCACCGAGGTCGATGGCGACAGCGAAGCCTTTGCCCGCATGGTGCGCGAGGCCCATGGCGCCGGCGCGCGCGACACCTATGACCGCATCGCCGTGGCGTTCTGCGAACAGGCGAAGGCCGAAGAGGATCAGCTGAAGGCCGTGATTGCCTGGCTGATGCAGGGCACCAAGAGCGATGTCGAACGGGGCGATGCATTGGCGCTGGCGGTCGGGCTCGATTGGACGGCGGAGGCCTATCCCGCATTTCGTTCGCGCTGTGCTGACCAGCACCGGCGACGTGCGCAAGCGGCTGGCGACCAAGAAGCTGGCGGAGGCCCGGCCCGACCTGCTCGACTATCTGCAACGGTTCGGCGAGCGGCTGGTGGAGGCGGAGGAACGGCGCCGCGCCGCCCATGCCGCCGAGCTGGCCGAAGCGGCGCTGACACTCGCCGATGCCGTGCGCAAGGTCTATGCGGAAGAGAAGCGCTTTCGCGGCGTGCTCGACTATGACGACCTGATCGCCGAGAGCCTGACCCTGCTCAAGAAGCGCGAGGCGGCGGCCTGGGTGCTCTACAAGATGGATGGGGGGCTCGACCACATCCTGATCGACGAGGCGCAGGATACCAGCCCCGAGCAATGGGACATCGTGCGGGCGCTGACCGAGGAGTTCTTCGCCGGTGAAGGCAGGCGGGGCGCGGATGGCGAGCCGCGCACCATCTTCGCGGTGGGCGACGAGAAGCAGTCCATCTTCAGCTTCCAGGGCGCCGACCCGGTACAGTTCGAGGTCAACCGCCGGCACTTCGCGCTGCATGCCAAGGGCGATGGCGAGGCGTTTGTCGATGTGCAGCTGGCGACCTCGCGACGCTCGGCGCCGGAGGTGCTGGCAGTTCGTCGATGCCGTGTTCGCCGATGCGGAGGCGCGCGAGGGGCTGACTTCGGCGGAAGGGCCCATCGCCCATATCGCCCACCGCGAGGACGCCAAGGGGCGGGTCGAGTTCTGGCCGGCGCTCAAGCCGGATGAGCGCGAGGAGACCGATCCGTGGCGGCCGGTGGATGTGGCGCCGGCGACGAGCCCGGTGCGGCGGCTGGCGACGCGCATCGCCGCCCGCATCAAGGACTGGACCGACGGCCGGACGCGGCTGCCGGGGCATGAAGAGCCCATCAAGCCGGGCGACATCATGATCCTGATGCCGCGGCGCGAGCCCTTTGCCAGCGAGATCATCCGCCAGCTCAAGGAGCGGGGCATCGCGGTGGCGGGCGCGGACCGCATCCGCATCACCCAGCAGATCGCGGTGATGGACCTGATCGCGCTGGGCCGCTTCGCGCTGCTGCCGGAGGACGAGCTCAACCTGGCGGCGCTGCTTGCGCTCACCGATGCTGGGGCTCAGCGAGGAAGAGCTCTACGCACTCTGCGTCGATCGCAAGGGCACGCTGTGGCGGGAACTGGAACAGCGCGAGGGCGAGAATGCCAGCTTCGGCTTTGCCCATGCCTTCCTGAAGGAGATGCGAGCGCAGGCCGATACCAAGCCGCCTTACGAATTCTATGCCACGGCGCTGATGCATCACGGGATGCGGCAAGCGGCTGATCGCGCGGCTGGGCGAGGATGCCAATGATGCGATCGACGAATTCCTGTCGCTGGCCCTGACCTATGAAGCGCTGAACACGCCGAGCCTGGAAGGCTTTCTGCATTGGGTGGAGCGCGGCGATGCCGCAGATCAAGCGCGACATGGACCGGGGCCGCAACGAGGTGCGGGTGATGACGGTGCATGGCGCCAAGGGGCTGGAGGCCGACATCGTGATCCTGCCCGACACCACCGCCCTGCCCGATCCGCCGGGCAAGCGGGGAGACCTGCTGTACACCGAGGACGGCGTCGTCGTGTACCCCGTTGCAGATCGGGACGCGCCCGAGAAGGTCAAGGCGGCGAAGGAGGCCGCCAAGCTCGAAGGGCTGAAGGAGCATCGCCGGCTGCTCTATGTCGCGCTGACAAGGGCGCGGGAACAGCTTGTCGTTTGCGGCTTCGAGGGCCGGAACGGCGTCCGCCCCGGAAGCTGGTACGAGCTGTGCGAACGCGCGGCGCAGACAATCGGCCACGAGGAACAGCTCGGCGACGACACCATCCTCGTCCTCGGCGACGGCAAGCCCGTGCGCGGCGACGCCGAAGCCGCCGAAACCGCCGAGGCCAAACCCACCCTGCCCCGCTGGGCCACCACCAAGCCCGCGGCCGAAATCGTCAGCCCACGGATCATCCGCCCGTCGGAGGCGGCCGAGGTGGAGGAGCCGGCCGGGCTCTCCCCCCTGACGCCGGCGGGCGCGGCGCGGTTCCAGCGCGGGCTGCTGGTGCATGCCCTGCTGGCCCGCCTGCCGGAGGTCGCGCCCGAGAACCGCGCAGGCCATCGCCGCCAAATTCCTCACCGCCCGCAAAGCCCCCGACGACCAGATCGAGGCCCTGATCGCCGAGACGCTGGCGGTGCTGGCCCATCCCGATTTCGGCCCGGCCTTCACCCCCCTGGGGCGGGCGGAGGTGGCCATCGTCGCCGACCTGCCGGAGCTGGGCACGGGGGCCCGCATCAATGGCCGCATCGACCGGGTGGCGGTGACGGAGAGCGAGGTGCTGGCCATCGACTTCAAGACCAACCGCCCGCCGCCGACGGACCCGAAGGATGTGTCCAGGCTCTACATCGCCCAGATGACGCTCTACCGGGCGGCGCTGGCCAAGATCTTCCCCGGCAAACAAATCGCGACCGCGCTGGTCTGGACCGAGGGGCCCTCGCTCATGCGGCTTCCGGACGCGCTTCTGGACGAAGAAGCGGGCCGAATCCGGGCCCGATTGGCGCAGCAGGGCTGACCTGCGCGGGCGCTCCTTGACCCTTTGGGGGGGCGTTCCTAGATTGAATCCAGCAAGACGTCATTCCCCAAGGATTACCCCCATGAGCCCCCATCAAGGTTTCCGATTCCTCCTTCCAGAGCGATGTGCTGGACGCCAAAGG
Source organism: uncultured Pseudomonadota bacterium (assembly GCA_963822185.1). GTDB lineage: Bacteria > Pseudomonadota > Alphaproteobacteria > Micropepsales > Micropepsaceae > Rhizomicrobium. The sequence continues at coordinate 394,862 of CAWGGT010000024.1, read as the reverse complement.
CCCGGTCGTCGTGGACTTCTGGGCGGAGTGGTGCGGCCCCTGCAAGATGATCGCCCCGGCGCTGGACGAGCTCTCGGCCGAGTTCGGCGAGAAGGTCACCATCGCCAAGGTCAACATCGACGAGAACCCCGGCATCCCCACGAAATATGGCGTGCGCGGCGTGCCGACGCTGATGATCTTCTCCGGTGGCCAGGTGGCCGCGACCAAGGTGGGCGCGCTGCCGAAATCCAAGATCAAGGAATGGATCGAAGGCTCGATCTGACGACCTCTCTCTTCTCTAGAGCGACAGGGGGCTGCCTTCGGGCAGCCCTTTGGCGTTCGGTCCGCGGAGCCTTCACTCCCTAGCCAGCTGGGTGCCGACCCGCTCGACGATGATGCGCTGACGGGCTCGGCGATGCCATGCCGCGGTGGCGGTGCGCAGCTTGCCGACGGTCTTGCCGACCGAGGCGCGGCGAGCGCGGCGCGGCAGGCCAAATCGATGAAGCGCAGGCGCTCGTCCGGCCGCAGGTCATCCATGCGGCCGACCGCGCGTGGTCGAAACGGTGAAATGGCGGAAGCCGTCCAACCCGCTCGGCGTGCCGGTGTGGGAGCATGGCGGCATCCTCTGCACCGGCGAGACCTACAAGGACAAGGTGAAGCTGACCTTCGCCAAGGGGGCGTCGCTGGCGGACCCCAAGGGGCTGTTCAATGCCAGCCTCGACGGCAATGCGCGGCGCGCCATCGATATCCGCGAAGGCGACAAGATCGACGCGACCGCGTTCAAGGCGCTGATCCGCGCGGCCGTGGCGGCGAATGCGGGCAAGCGGTAACTCCTCGATCCGTCATGGCCGCCCCGAGGCGGCCACCCATCAGCGCCCGCGTCTGCGGGCGCAAATGACTCCATGGCTCGCGGACGCTCGCGTCCTGACGCTGTCGCCAGGACCGGGTGGCCGGGTCAAGCCCGGCCATGACGAATGAGGGATCAGGCGCTGACGCGCGTGATGCGATGACGGATGCGTGAGGTGGGGGCTGGCCTATGCCTACGAACAGGCGACGCATATGGCGCGGCTGCCCAAGTTCATCGCGCAGCTGCACGACCGCTAGGCGTTACGCCCACGGCCATTTGCCGAACGGCACGATCTTGTTCTGCGCGTCGTGGCCGATATCGGCGCGGCCGAGATAGGGCGTGCCGCTGACATGGCACCAGTGGCGGGCGATCTGTTCCTCGTCTGGCATCGAAGGGGATGTCGTTTTCGGGGATGTCGCTGACGCGGCCGAGATAGAGGCCCTTCAGCTTCGGCAGCGCGCGACAGCACATGGAAGAAGGCGCGGTCGAGGCGGTAGTGATGCTCGCTCACCTCCTCCACCATCAGCACGTGGCCGGTGAGATCGGGCATCAGCGGCGTGCCGATCAGATGGCTGAGGATGGTGAGGTTGAAGGCGGCGTGCGGCGCGTCGGTCCTTGCGCGACATGCGGCTCCAGCGTTTGCGCATCGCGCGTGGTGAGGAAGGCGAGCGCGCGGGCGATGGCGGCCTCTCCGCCCTCGCGGCAGATGTCCATCGCCACCGGGCCATGGGCGACGTGCGGGAAACCGGCCTTGTAGAGACCGGCCAGCAGGAAGCCGGCATCGCTGTAGCCGAGCCAGGTCTTCGCGCGCGCCGCCTGCGTCAGCTTCGCCAGCACGCGGGCCGGCGATGCGGTTGGTGCCATAGCCGCCGCGCGCCCACCAGATCGCATCGATGCGCGGATCATTGGCGAAGTCGAGGATGGCGTCGGCGCGCGCCTCGTCCGGCCCGGCGAAATGGCCGTGCGCGACGAAGCATTGCGGATGGATGACGAGCTCGACCTGCGGGACATTCGCGGCGGCGAAGGCGGTGAGCCGCGCGGCCGCGTCCTCGTCCAGCCTCTTGCCGGGGGCGACGATGCCGATCCTGAATTTGTCCTGCGCCATGGGGTCCCGTTCGCCTTGTCAGCGCCGCCTCACGCTTATAGCGTCCGGCCATGGCGCAAGACAAAGATTTACGCGGCCGGGCCTATTTCTTCTGCGGCATCGGCGGCAGCGGGATGCTGCCGCTGGCGCTGATCCTGAAGGGCAAGGGCGCGAAGGTCTCGGGCTCGGACCGCTCGGCCGATCAGGGGCGCACGCCCGAGAAATTCGCCTTCCTGAAGGACCAGGGCATCGCGCTGTTCCCGCAGGACGGCAGCGGCGTGACGGCGCGACAGCGTGTTCGTGGCCTCGGCCGCGGTGGAAGACACCGTGCCCGACATGGCGGCGGCCAAGCGCGAAGGCGCGCGAGATCGATGCTGCGGGCCGCGCTGCTGGCCGAGCTGTTCAATGCGGCGGGCACGAGCATCGGCGTGGCCGGGCACCATCCGGCAAATCCACCACCACCGGCATGATCGGCTGGGTGCTGACGGAGGTGGGGCGCGACCCCACCATCATGAACGGCGCGGTGATGACGAATTTCGTCTCCGACGCCGTGCCCTTCGCCAGCGCGCGCGTGGGCGGCGGGCGAGATCTTCGTCAGCGAAGTGGATGAGAGCGACGGCTCGATCGCGCGCTACGATCCGACCATCGCCGTGGTCAACAATATCGCCCTCGACCACAAGACGATGGACGAGCTGCGCGCGCTGTTCTCCGGCTTCGTCGGGCGGGCGAAGACGCGCCGTGCTCAACCTCGACAATGGCGAGACGGCGGCGCTGGTGGCGAGCGCTGCCCGCCGACCGCACCATCACCTACAGCCTGAAGAAGAAGAGCGCCGATCTGCTCGGCGACGAAGATCGAACCGGCGCCGGACGGGATTTCGTTTTCGGTGCGCACGCGCGGCGGCGAGACGGCGGATGTGAAATTGCTGGTGCCCGGGCGGCACAATGTCTCCAACGCGCTGGCGGCGCTGGCCGCGGCGAAGGCGGTGGGTGTTTCGCTTGCGGATGGCGGCGGCGGCTCTGTCCGGCTTCAAGGGCGTGCGGCGGCGGCTGGAAACGGTGGGCACGGCGGGCGGCGTCACCGTGATCGACGATTTCGCGCACAACCCCGACAAGATCGCCGCCACGCTGGCGACGCTGCATGATTTTCCCGGCCGGCTGCTGGTGCATGTTCCAGCCGCAGGGTTATGGCCCGCTACGGCTGATGGAGAAGCAGTTCGTCGACGGCTTCGCCAAGCATCTCGGCCCCGAGGATGTGCTGGTGATGCCGGAGCCCGTCTATTACGGCGGCACCACCGACCGCTCCGTGTCGAGCATCGATATCGTCACGGGCGTGGTCGGGCGCGGCAAGCGGGCCGAGAATTTCGAGACGCGCGTGGAATGCGGCCAGCGGCTGCTCGAACTGGCCCAAGCCCGGCGACCGCATCGTCGTCATGGGCGCGCGCGACGACACGCTGACCGAATTCGCCAAGGATTTGCTGGAACGGCTGGCGGGGTAGATACGGCATGGGCCGGGACCATGGGTCCCCCGTTCAAGCCGGGGGACAGCAGCTTTTCTAACTCGCTGCGCTCACAAGAAAAGCTAGCTGGCTGGGGCGGGAGGGTTCGAACCTCCGAATGCCGGAATCAAAATCCGGTGCCTTACCACTTGGCTACGCCCCAATCAGGGCCGCGAATCCGGCCCGAAGGTGGCGGACCATACTGATTGACCCGCCCGCTTTCAACGCATCTGGGGAGTTGCGGCGCGCAAATCGAGCCATTATAAGGGCGCCTCCCGACCGCACCGCCCTCTGGGCGGACCGCGGAAATGACAAGGCTTTTCGGGCCGTATAGCCCGGAAATCGGAGAGTAGCTCAGCCTGGTAGAGCACTACGTTCGGGACGTAGGGGCCGGAGGTTCGAATCCTCTCTCTCCGACCAGCCTTGCCGCCATTGCCCATCTGCTTCCCGCGGCCCCGTTGGTGGCCTAGGCTTTCCCGCAAAGGAAAATTCGGGGGCCGGGCATGTCCATCCAGCTGTTCTTTATCGACAAGATGCTGCGCTTCACCATCAAGCGGCGGTTCCGCAAGGCGCCGGACGTCATGACGTTGCGGGCCGTCATGGAGGAGATGGCACAGCAGGCCAGACCCGCGCCCGCGTCGGTGAACGTCACCCAAATCGAGCTGGGCGGGGTCAAGGCCGAAAGGCTGGCCGTGGCCGACGCCGATGAGAGCCGCGCCGTGCTCTACATCCATGGCGGCGGCTTCGTGGCGGGGGTGCCGGCCAATCACCGGCCGCTGACCTGGCGGCTGGCGGCGCAGACCAGATTTCCGGTCTATGCCATCGATTACCGGCTGGCGCCCGAGCATGTGTTCCCGGCCGGGCTCGAGGATTGCGTGAGCGCCTATCGCGCGCTGCTGGCCAAGGGCATCGCAGCCGAACACATCGCCATTGGCGGCGACTCGGCGGGCGGCAACCTGACGCTGGCGACGGCGCTGAAGCTGAAACAGGACGGGGTGGCCCTGCCCGGCTGCCTTGTCTGCCTGTCGCCGGTGACCGATCTGGCCGAGCCCGCACCCAGCCATGTCAGCAATGCCAGCTCCGACGCCCTGTTCGATGCGCGCACCTTCACGACCTTGCCGCCGGTCTATTGCCCCGGCCACGATCTCAAGGATCCGCTGGTCTCGCCCTTGCGCGGCGATGTGCACGGGCTGCCGCCGACACTGTTCCAGTGCTCGCGCGACGAGATGCTGCGCGACGATTCCATCCGCATGGCCGACAAGATGAAGGCGGCCGGCGTCGAGACCGCAATCGAAGTGTGGCCCAAGGTGTTCCATGTCTGGCAGGTGACGGCCGACATCGTGCCCGAGGCGCGCAAGGCGATCGAAAAGATCGTGGCGTTCATCGCCAAGCGGCTGGCATAAGGAAGCGAGACTATTTGTAGATCAGTGAAATCGTTTCGGCGACGCAGGCGGGGCGGTCCTGGCCTTCGATTTCGATGGTCATCTCGTTGATCAGCTGAAGCCCGCCGGCGCGCGGTTCGACCGAGATGAGCTTCTGCCTGGCGCGCACCTTCGAGCCCACCGGCACGGTGTTGGTGAAGCGCAGCTTGTTCGAGCCGTAATTGATGCCGCGGCTGACGCCGGTGATGCGCATGATCTGCGCGCCCAGCATCGGGATCAGCGAGAGCGTCAGATAGCCATGGGCGATGGTCTTGCCGCCGGGCATTTCCGTTTTGGCGCGTTCGACATCGACATGGATCCATTGATGGTCGCCGGTGGCTTCGGCGAACATGTCGATGCGCGTCCTGATCGATCTCGACCCATTCCGAGACGCCGATCTCCTGACCGGCGAGGCTGGCGACCTCGTCATAGCTGACGGTTTTCATGATGTGCTCCTTCGATGTTTAAAATGTCTCGCCCGTGAGCGCGCGGACGCGCGCGGCCAGGCGTTTGAATCGTCGGGGTCGGCAATGCCGAGTTCGGACAGATGCTGCGCCGTGCGGAAGAGATAGTCGCGATTGGTGCCGAGAACGCCTTCGGCCGCGGCGATGCGCTGCGCCACGGCATCCAGCGGCAGCACGCCTTCATAGCGCTTGTGCGCTGCGATCGACGACGAAGGTGATGGCGCGCAGGGTCTCGCGCTCCGTTTCGGCCTCGACCCAGGCGGGGCGATAGGCGCCGGACAGCATCTCGCGATGCCACAGGAGTTCGGTTTCGCTTTCGATATCGTCCGCCGCGATGCGATGGACGACGCCGGTGCAGGCCCCGCCCTCGTCCAGCCCCAGCATCAGGCCGGGCTTTTCGGGCGTGCCGCGGCCGACCGACTGGCAGCAGGCAGAAATGCCGGTTGAAGCCCTCGATCCGCGCGACGCGGCTTTCGGCCACGCGGATGATCGGATTCCAGATCAGCGAGCCATAGCCGAACACCCACAGATCGCTGCCCGGCGCGAGGGCGGCCAGCGCTTCGCGGCGTGAGGCCTCGCGCGCCTCGTCGTCCATCACGCCCATGCCGTCGCGCGCGGCCAGCTCCTTGTAGAAACGCATGCCCTCGGCGCTGAAATGTTCGCGCTTGAGGACGCCGTCGCCCGTTGGGACGGACGGGGAAACGAATTTGGATCTGATCGTCAGACAATGCGCGATCTCGTGCTTGCCCCAATATTTGTCGCGGATCAGCCGCTTGTAGAGCTTGCCGGTGGGGTGACGCGGCAACTCCTTGTCGAAATCGACCGAGCGCGGGCATTTGATGTGGCTGAGATGCTCGCGGCAATAGGCCATGCAGTTCCTCGGCCAGTTCGGGACCGGCCAGCGACCAGTCGGCCGGCTGCACCACGGCCTTCACCTCTTCGCCGAATTCCTCATTGGGCACGCCGATCACGGCGACATCGGCCACCTTGGGATGGGTGATGAGCAGGTTCTCGGCTTCCTGCGGATAGATGTTCACGCCGCCGGAGATGATCATGAAGGCCTTGCGGTCGGTGAGATAGAGAAAGCCGTCCTCGTCGAGGCTGGCCGACATCGCCCAGCGTCGACCAGTTGGCATGCTGCGGGTGGCGCGATTCCGCCGTCTTCTTCGGATCGTTGTGATATTCGAAGCTGGCCTTCGCCTTCGAAATAGATCGTGCCCGCCTCGCCGACGGGCAATTCGTCGCCTTCGTCGTCGCAGATATGAACGGGGCCGAGCAGCGAGCGGCCGACCGAACCGGGATGCGTCATCCAGTCGGCGCTGTTGATGTAGCAGAAGCCATTGCCTTCGGTGCCGGCATAATATTCGTTCAGCACCGGGCCCCACCATTCGATCATCTGCTTCTTCACTTCGATCGGGCACGGGGCGGCGGCATGGATCGCCGACTGCATCGAGGAGACGTCGTATTTCATGCGCACCTCTTCGGGCAGCTTGAGCATGCGCACGAACATGGTCGGCACCCACTGGCTGATCGTCGCCTTGTATTTCTCGATATCGGCGAGGGCCTGTTCGGCATCGAAATGCGTCCATGACGACGACGGTGGCGCCGAGGCGTTGCATCGTCATGCAATAGCGCAAGGGCGCGGCGTGATAGAGCGGCGCGGGCGAGAGATAGATCGAATCCTCTTTCGCGCCGAACAGCATGGTGAGCAAGCGCGACCAGCGGCTTGGGCGCATCGATGGGCTCGCCCGAGAGCGGATGGCGCACGCCCTTGGGCCGGCCCGTGGTGCCGGAGGAATAGAGCATGTCGGCGCCGGCGGTTTCATCGGCAATGCGCGTCGGTCGGCATGGCGCCGGCCGCGTCTTCATAGGATGTCCCAGCCATCGATCGTGCCGCCGACCATCAGCTTCTTCACGTCGGGTAGCAGCGCGGTGATCTCGCCCGCGACCTTGGACAGACCATGGCTGGCGATCAGCACTTTCGCACCGCTGTCGCGCACAATGTATTCGACTTCGCCGGCGGTCAGCCGCGAGGAGATGCAGGTGTAATAGAGACCCGAACGCTGCGCCGCCCAGCAGATCTCCAGGAAGCGGGCGTTGTTCTCCATGAACAGGGCGACGCAATCGCCGGTCTTGAGGCCGAGCGAGCGGAAAAGCTGGGCGCCCTGGTTGGAGCGGTCCTCAAGTTGACCATAGGTCACGGTCTCGCCGGTCGCGGCCATGATCAGGGCCGGCTTGCCAGGCGTCTTGGCGGCAAAGAGCGACGGGTGCACGGGCGGTTCCTCGGATTGTGGATGTCTTTTCCGGAAGCCTATTACGGAACCGCGCGCCCACGCAAAGCCGCGAAGATGGACGTTGCGTCAGGGGGGACGGCCCGCCGCATAAGGCATTGCCATCGGGCCAATCGCGTCTGCCAATCGACGGGTCATGCACCTCACTTGAAACGGGCAGGCCAGATGCCCTGTTTGCCGGGCGAAAGGATGCCGTTCGGATCCAGACAGTCCTTGATCTTCTCGGCAAGGCGCCGCTGGGCATTGTTGTTGAAATCGTAGAGCGCGGCGACTTCGTCCATGAAATCGAGGTGGCTGCGATACTCGCCATATCCCAGCTTGGCCGCCGGCCCGAGCATGGCCTTGGTCGCGGCATAAGCCTCTCGGGTCTGTTGTTCGCTTTTCGTGTCGAACACCACCAGGGCGACATGGATCATGCTGCGCTTGCCGACAATGATCGCGGCCGAATAGTCGAGCCCGCGCGCGTTCAGCACGCCCCGGGTCAGGTCGCGGATCGCGATTCCGTCCTTGCCGGCGATGGGCATGGCGCAGGAAAAGCCGATATGGCCGCCTTCCTCCCCGCCGTACCAGCGCGTCATCTGGTCGAGCGCCATCGAGGGAATGCCCGCCTGCACGCGGTGATGCGGGTTCTCGAACTCCGGCAGATTGCGCCCGTCGAACGTGTCGAACAGGACCGAGCCGCCGGGAATCGCGGTGAAGGCCTTTTCGATCTTGGCGCGGTTGTGCGCCACCACCGGCGCATCGCCATAAAGCGCGAAGCGCATGACCCACCGGCCAAAACCAGGTGTGGCGGCGATCTTTTCGAGCACCTCTTCGGGAATCGAATCCGCGCCGTCATACCATTGCTTGCGCTCGCCGAAGGCGCTGGCCGCGCACACGGCATTGATGATCATCGGCTGGTTGGGGATCGTGCCGTCGATCATCAGCGGGCGCAGCGCCTCCAGGAAGGTGCCGAAATGCTCTTCGTTGTCGAGCATGAACCAGCCTGGCGCATAAACCTCGGGCGCATGAAACAGGCTGACGCCCATCTTGGTGACGATGCCGTAGTTCGACTGGCTGAACATGCCGTCCCAGGACGGCCCGCAGCTGTGCGGATAGACCAGCCAGTTGTGCGGGTTCGACATGCCGCCCATGCCGGTGCGCAGGATCTCTCCATCGGGCAAGACGACTTCCATGCCGCAATGCTCGCCGAAATGGTCGCCGATCGGGGTGTAGCCGACCCCGTGTTCCAGCGCGTTGCCGACGATGCTGCCGGCGCCGAGATCCGGGACGCTCATCCACAGCTTGGAGCCGGTCTTGCGCAGGTGGTCGTAGAGATCGAAGAAGCGCACGCCGGGTTCAACCAGCGCCATGCAGTTCTCCTCATCGACCTCCAGCACCCGGTTCATCCGCCGCAGGCTGAGCGCGAAGGTGCCCGAGACGCGCGGCGCACCGCCGCCATATCCCTTGTTGCGACCCTGGCTGCTGGTCCAGACCGGGGTGCCGTGCTCGTTGGCGACGCGCAGGATTGCCTGTACCTCCTCGACGCTTCCGGGCAGGAGGACGGCGCCGGGCCGGTACCACTCGCCCGGCGGGCCGAACGGGTCGCCATGGTCCTCCAGGTCCCGCGTCAGGACGTGGTCCGCGCCGATGGCGCCCTGCATCGCCTTGATTGCGCTGTCGAAATTTCCGGTGGCGTTGGTGTCCATGGCGTCCTCTCCCAAATCGCGCGCTGTCATATTGTAAATTGACAGTCTGTTAATTTTGGAATGAGCCTATCCAAACTGGACACGATGTCAATTCGCCGGCGAAGCCTCCAACCGCGGAAGGCGCTTGTGCGCGCGGGCCTTGGCTTCCTCCATGGGCACGCCCATCCCGAACAGGATGTAACCGGCGACCGTTTCCGGATAATCGGCCGGGACGTTGCCCGCGCACGATCGATCCGATGGCGGCGAGCGTCGTTCCCAGCAGCAGGTCGCGGCCCAGAGCCACCGAGGGAAGCGGGAACACGCCCTCTTCCAATCCTTCGCGGACGGTCTGCTCTGCCTGACTGAATGTCTCGGCGCCGAAGATGAGCCCGGCCGCACTCAGGTTCATCATTGACCAGGCCCAGCGCCGGTCGGTGCGCGCGCGATGAAGGTAGAAGCGTACCGCACAGGCCGAGCGGTCTCGCGCATCCGGCATCTGCGAAATCGTCCTGGTCACGGCATTGAGGAAGTCATGGGTGACCTCGAAGGTCAGCGCCTCGCGCAGATCGGCCATCCCGGTGAAGTGGTTGTAGAACGTCGCGCGCGTGACGCCAGCCTCCTCGGCGACATCCTCGATCCGTGCGTACAGCCCCTTTTCATCGCCAAAGACATCGAACGCGGCAGCGATGATCTTCGCCCGGGTCCGCGCCCGCCGCTCGCGCCCGATCTCGACACGCCGTTCCGGATCGACCTGCTTCCTGGCCAAGACCTAACTGCTCCCACTTTTGCCGTTCGACTTGAGCCCTAGCACGAGAGAGCATGAAGCTGGTGTCAAACACTCAGCCCGTCGATCACGAGCGGTTCGAGGCGGGCGCGCAATGCGTCCGGCAGGGCGATGGCCTTGCGCGCCTTGAGGTCCATGGCCACGGCCACCGCTTCGCAGGTGGCAATCGCCGCGCCGCTTTCGCACGTCGAACAGCCAGTGCACCCATTGATAGGTCTTGCCGCCGATGGCGCGCAGGCCGCTGCGGATGCAGACAATGTCGCCGGGGCGCGGGCGGGCGCGATAGATGAAGCGATATTCGAGCGCCGCGCCGCCGACATCGGTTTCGCTGCCGCGGTCGCGGCCCGAGGTCTGCACCAGAAGATTGGGAATGGAATCGGAAACGCGGGCCATGAAGGCGCGCGGGATCATCTCGCCATGGTCGTCGCAATCGGTCGTGCGCACCACGCCTTCGAAGGTCGGGATCATGCCGAGCTTGTCGGCATCGGCGAGCGTCGGTGCGGGATCGCGCGGCGCGTCCATCGTCAAGCCGCGCGGGGCGCCATGGGCGGGCACCTCGACGGCGTGATGCATGGCCATGGCGCGCACGCCATCCTCGAAACCGTCGAACACGCCATCGGTGCGATTGCGCAGATGGGCGCGCGTGCGGAAGGTGGCCGCGACCTCGCCGCTGGCGGTCTGCACCAGTTCGCAATAGGCGGTCAGCGCCATGATGTCGGCATGGACCGCGCCGCCGCGCAGGAAATAGGGCGTGCCGGGGCGCAGCTCGCGCAGGAAGCGGATGTGCTGATCGGCCGGTTCCAGCACCAGACCGCGATGGGCGAGCTTGCGGGGCCCAAGACCGATGGCGGCGCCGAAGGCGGCCAGCGCATCGGACGCCTTCTCCACATAGACCTGCACATTCATGTGGCCCATCTGGTCGCATTCCCAGGTCTGCACGGAGGAGCGCGCAAGTTCGATCATGAGCGGAGATCCCTTCGGATATGATTCGACGGCGCGACTATCGCGCGATTATCGCGCCGGCGAAAAGCGCCGGTCGAGGGCCGCGATCATATCGGCGGGCGAAAAGCCCAGCGCCTCGAGCCGGCCCGAGCGGGCGAACACGGCAAGCCCCGTCAGTGCTGCCGCCAGCAACACCACATCGGCCTGGCCCTCGCGGCTGTCGCGAGCGGATTGCCGGCCGCCTCGGACAGCGCGCGCAGCGCCGCGATCATGCGGCCGTTGAACAGGCGCTCGGCCTCGCCGCCGCCGGCATGGGCGGCAGCGCGGCCGAGGCGGCGGCGAAGGTCTCGGTGTGCTGCAGCAGATCGAGCGCGGCACCGGCCGCGGCGCCGAGGCGGGAGGCGCCCTCACCTTCGGCATCGCGCATGGCGTGGGCGAGCGCGGTCAGATCCTCGGCGGCCAGCGCCACCAGAAGCTCGTTCTTGTTCTCGAAATAGCCATAGAGGGCGGCGGGCGCGAAACCGGCCTCGGCCGCGACGCCGCGCAGCGACAGATTGGCGGCGCCTTCGCGCGCGGCCACGGCGCGCGCGGCTTCCAGAATCGCGCTGCGCGTCAGGCTGCGCGCGCGGGCGCGACGTTCGGCGCGATGGGTTTGCGTGGGCTCGGCTGCTGCAGCGGATGACATGGACGCGAGCATATGCGATTCGTGCGGCTCCAGACGCACGAAACCCGCCCGCGGCGTTTGCCCGGGGCGGGTTTCGGCAAGCGAATCGAAAAGCCGATCAGCTCTTCGTGTGCGCCTTCTTGTAGGCGACGATCTGGGTGTTGAGTTCGCCGCCCAGCTTGTCCTTCTCGGCCTGGTTGGACTGGATCTTCGCGTTGGTCGCCGAGACGATCGCCGGATCCACCGGCTTGGGATCCTTCGCCTTGGCGGCCTCGGCCTTCTTGGCCTTCAGATCGGCCACGAGGCAGGCCTGATACTGGTCGGACGCGGACATGAAGCCCTTGAAGTCCTTGATGGCGTCTTTCATCTGCGCCAGCGTCGCGGTCGCGCCGTTCACCGACGACATATCCGGCGGGATCGGCGCATCGCCGCATTCGGCTGCAAGAGCCGGCGCCGCAGTTGCCAGCACAAAGGCGGCCGCCATAGCCAAATTTGCGAAACATTCTTAAATCACTCCCTTTTCGTCGATTGCCCGCACGGGGGCTGCCCTCGGCGCGGATAAAAGCACAGGTGCTGCGGCAGAATAAAGGCCGGGGCCCGACCGAAAAGAGTCCGCGCTAAACCGCCGCCGCATAGGGCGGCGCCGGGTCGTATTCCATGGCGCGCTGCACCTTGCGCGCGAAATCCGGGCTGTGGAGCTGACCCGTCAACCATAAGGCCATGTCGATTCCGGCCGAAACCCCGGCCGATGTGACGATATTTCCGTCCCGCACATAGCGGATATTTTCCAGAACCTCGGCCGCCTCGCCGCGTTCGCGCAAGCTATTCGACAAATCCCCAATGGGTGGTCACGCGCTTGTCACGGGCCGGACCCGCCGCCGTCAGCAGCATCGCGCCGGTACAGACCGAGGTGACCCATTCGCAGTCCGCCGCCGTCTTCGCGATCCAGGCCAGCAGCGGCGGCATTGTCGACCTCGCGGCGCGTGCCCTGCCCGCCCGGCACCAGCAGCACATCGAGCTTCGGGCAATCGGCCGTCGTGACATCGGGCAGCACGCGCATGCCCTTGGCGCAGCGGATGGGACGGTCCTCCTCGGCGATCAGCAGATCGCGATGGCTGCCCTCCGCCACCACGGTTGGCCATGGTGAAGACTTCCCAGGGGCCGACGAAATCGAGTTCCTCGGCATCGTCGAAAATCAGAAGGCCGATGGTTTTCATGGCGTGGTTCCTTCCAGTTGAAAGCGCGCGCGAAACGCGGCGGGGCTGACGGCGAGATGGCGCTGGAAGGCGCGGCGCATGCGCTCCTCCGAGCCGAAGCCGGTGCGGGCGGCGACGATGGCGACCGGCTGCGCCGAGCCGGTGAGCAGGCGGCGCGCGGCATCGAGGCGGGCGCGCTCGACATAGCGCGCCGGGGTTTCGCCCGTCTCCGCCACGAAGGCGCGGGCGAAACTGCGCGGGCTCATCTTCGCGCGCGCCGCCAGCGTTTCGACATCGAGGGTTTCGCCGACATGCTCGGGAATCCATCGCAGCAACGAGGCGAGTTTCGTTCCCGAGAATTCCTCCGGCGCAAGATGGGCGCTGAATTGCGACTGCCCGCCCGGGCGCATGAGATAGAGCACATGCCGGCGGGCAACGGCGAGCGCGACCGCGTCGCCATATCCTCGCGCACCAGCGCCAGCGCCAGATCCATGCCCGGCCGTGACGCCGGCCGATGTCCAGATCTTGCCCTCGCGCACGTAAAGCGCGTCGCGCTCGAGCGTGACCTTGGGAAAATTCTTCGCGAACAGATCCATCGCGCGCCAATGGGTGGTGGCGCGCTTGCCGTCGAGCAGGCCGATGGCCGCGAGAAAGAAGGCGCCCGAACAGATCGAGACGACGCGGCGCGCGCGTCTGGCGCCGGTGCGCAAGCGCCTTGAGCAAGGCCGGATCGCGCAACGGCGCCTCGATATCGCCGCCGGCGATCATCAGCGTGTCGATCTTCTGCGGCAGCTCGGCCCAGGCGCCATCGGCCACGAGCTGCAGGCCGCCGGAGGTGCGGAACGGCCCCTTCTTCTCCGCCAGTATGGTCAGCGCGTAGGCGGGATGGCCGAGTTCGTCATTGACGCCGGCGAGGATCTGCAGCGGCCCGACGACATCGAGCACCTGCGCGCCCTCGAAGGCGAGCATGACGACGGCGCGGGGTTTGGTGTGTCTGGTCATGGCGGAAAGATTAGGCGCGCGCGGCCGCTGGCAGAAAGGACAATCAACCCACCTTTTCTGCCATGTGCGATTCCGCCTCCCCCGCGAAGCCCCGCGGCTTCTCAAAGCGGCGGCCACGGACCTAGGCTCGGCCCGTCACAAGAGGGGATGCGGCATGGGCAAATCGCGGCTGGAAGCGTTCAGCGATGGCGTGCTCGCCATCATCATCACCATCATGGTGCTGGACCTGCATGTGCCGCATGGCGCAGGGCTGGATGTGCTCGCCGGGCTGTGGCCGAAATTCCTCAATTATGTGCTGAGCTTCATTTATCTCGGCATCTACTGGAACAATCACCACCACATGCTGAACACCGTCCACCGGGTCAGCGGCGGCATCTTGTGGGCCAATCTGCATCTGTTGTTCTGGCTGTCGCTGTTTCCCTTCGTCACCGGATGGATGGGCGAGAACCACATGGCGGCCGTGCCCGTCGCGCTTTATGGCGCCGTGCTGCTTCTGGCAGCCATCGCCTATTTCATCGCTGCAGGGGGTGATCATCGCCCATGAAGGCAAGGATTCGCTGCTGGCCCGCGCCGTCGGCCGCGACATCAAGGGCAAGCTCTCGCCCGTGCTCTATGCGACCGGGATCGCGCTGGCCTTCTATCAGACCTGGGCGGCGCAGGCGCTTTATGTCGCGGTCGCGCTGATGTGGCTGATACCCGACCGCCGCATCGAACAGGCGATGCCGGCCGAAGCGCGGGAGACATAGCGAGCCGCGCGCGCATCACGCAGATTGATGACGCAGATTGATGAAATTGCCGCGTGCCGCTTTAACCTCGCGCAATGGAGTTCGGGCCTAGTCTCTCCCCCGGAACGCATGGCGCCGATTCGCCGCGACACGCGCACGCGCCGGCCGTTCCCCCACATGGAGAGCCCGCGCAGATGGCGCAACCCGCAACCGAACCGGCACAGGAGCCGCAGACCGGCCCGACAAAGCGCAGCACCCGCCGCGCACGCGCGCGCACGGCCGAGGAACAGGCTGCGATCGCGCTCGATCTCGGACCGTTGCTGGCGCCCTACAGGAAGCGCGGGCGGCTGGCCATTCGCGTGGAACAGATGCCGCCGCTGGCGCGGCTTTCGGCCGGGCGCAACAATGGCGACAATTCCTGGTCGCTCGGCTCCGACGAACTGGAGGCGCTGAGCTTTCAGCCGCCGCCCGGGTTCGATCAGCCGCACATGCTGGCGATCCGCATCATCCTGCACGATTCCGCGGGCGCCTCGACGGCGGCGGTACTCGACTATGAAGTTTCTCCCGATGGCGCCGGCCCGACGGCACCGGTAGCGGATGCCGCACTGGATGCCGAGGCGGCCGCACAGCTTCAGCGCCTGCAGGAAGCCCTGGCCGAGATGGGCGACCGGCTCGACCAGCGCGAAACCGCCCTCGCCGCCGCCAGGGAGGATGCCGAAGCCGCGCGCATGGCGCTCGAACTCGCGCGCGAGGATTGGGAAAAGGAAGAGGCCAAGCGCCTCGCCGAGGCCAAAGCCGGCTGGCAAAAGGAGGCCGAGGCGGCGCTCGGCCGGGCGCAGAAGACAGCGGAGCACAGCCGCGCGGCCGACGAGAGCGAATTGCGTGCGCTCAAGGACGAGCTGGCAGCTTCGCGCACGGAGCTGGCCGCGCGCGAGGCCGCGCTGGCCGAAATGCGCGCGGCCCAAACGAAGACCGAACGCGATGCGGAGGCGGGCCAGCGCGAGGCCCTGCGCAAGGCCGAAGAGGAAACCCGCCTCGCTGCCGCCAAAGCCGCGTGGCAGAAAGAAACCGAGGCTGCCCTCGCCGAGGCGCGCGCGGCGGCCAATGACGCCCGCGTCGGCGAAGAAGCCGAGCAGCGGCGCGTCACCGATGAGCTGACGCGCCTGCACAAGGCCGCAAACACCCGCGATGCCGAGATGACACGGCTGCGCGCGACCATGATCAATGCGGAGGCCGCAGCTGCGCGGGCGCAGCGCGACGCCCTTGCCAAGGCCGAAGATCGCTGGAAATCCGAAGAGGCCGCACGGCTGCAAGCGGCCGAAACGGCCTGGCGCGCGGAGATGGAGGCGGCCCTTGCCGCCGCACGAACCGGTGATGCGGATGCGGCGCATCGCGAGGCGGAACAGCGCGCGGCGCTTGGAGCGGCCGAGAGCGAATGGAAAGCGCAATCGGCGCGGGAGCTGGCCGCGCTGCAGGCGCGCTGCGAACACGCGGAAGCCGAACTGGAAAGCCGTGCGGTGCAGGCCGCCGCGGACGCGGCCGAACTGGGGCGCTTGCAGGATGAATGGCGCGCGGCGCAGGACAGCCTCGCCGAACGCGACCGCGAACTCGAACGCTTGCGTGCAACGGCTGCGAAGGCCGCCGTGCCCGCGCCCTCGACGCAGGCCGTAACCGCGATCGAAGCGGCGCTAGAAGAGGCGACGGCGCGCTATGAGGCGGCCGAGGCGGCGCTGACCGATCTGCGCCGGCGCACGGGCCCGCGAGCGGCGACCGATATGGCACTGCTGCGCGACGAGGTCGAGACCTTGCAGACAATGCTGACCCAGCGCGAAGAGGAGTTGGCACGCCTGCGCGTGGCCGCCGACCGCTGGCACGACTATCAGGAACAGGAAGCCGTTGCCGGCCTGACGCGCACCGCCAAACGCAAACCGCGCAGATATGCCAAAGACGATGAATCCGAGGCGCCGCGCAGAGGCGGCCTGTTGCGCGATGTGGCGCTGGTCGTGGCGGTCGCGGTGGCCGGGGTCCTGTTCACACCGAAGATCGTCGCGGCCCTGCCTTACGAATGGCAGGCTGAGCTACCCGCCTTCCTGCAGCCGGCGCAGGACGATGGCGGCGATGCAACGGTGACGGCACCAGCGCCGGCAAAGACACTGGCGCCTCCTCCCGCACCCGCGCGCCCCATGGCCGTCATCATTCATGGCGTGAACCTGCGTGCTGAGCTCCTCTTCCGCAGAGCAAGGTGGTCGAGACGCTCAAGCGCGGCACACAGGTCGAAGAGATCGGCCAGCAGGGAGGCTGGTACCATGTGCGCACGCTTGCGAAAGCGGAGCGGTACGGCGGTATCGGGCTGGGTCTACAAGACCTACCTGACGCCGGGCGAGACTCCGGCAAAAGCGGCGACGCCGAAGAGCTGAGCGCCTCAACCGCGCGGGGTTACTCGCCCTCGCCGCCACCGGTCCCCGTCACGGGCATCTGCTCAAGATTGGAGCGGACGAAATCCGGCAGGCGCTGGCTGCGCGGTTCGGCCTGCGGGCGCACATCCTCAGGCAGCGGACAGCGCCGCACAAAGCCCTGGCACTTCAGCACCGCGCCCTCGCCGAGCCCCTGCTGCGCCGCTTCGAGCGGGACCGGGCTTTGCGGATGCGTGCAATAGGGCACCTTGATTTCGTGAAAGCTTTCGCCGTCCTCCGGCGAATGCACCCGCCGGGGAACCCGCTTGCACCAGATCTCGAAATGGGGGCACGGCTTCATCACGCAACTCCGGCAGTATCCTCATCCTTGAGGATGCCGCGCGGCCATTGCGGAACGGCTAAACCGTTCACGCTCATTTTCCTCAAACTCGCGTTTCAAACGAGCGGTGTCAGCGCGACGGCGAAGCCTTCGACGGGGATGTTGGCTTCGTTGCGGGGGCTGGCGGCCATGAGGCCGGCGATGTCGAGACCGGCCGCGTCGGCGGAGGCGCGCAGATAGGCCTCGCTGTGACGCCAGCGGCGCTTGGGGCCCAGTTCGAAGCCCTCGTCCACTTTCTTCTCGGCGGTGAAGAGGAAAAAGCCGCCCGGCTTCAGCCGCGCACACGCACCGGCAAAGACGCGCGCCAGATCGCCCAGATAGACCAGCGTGTCGGCGGCCATGATGAGGTCGTAAAGCCGGCCATCGGATTCGAGGAAGCTTTCGAGATCGGCGACGGTGAGATCGGCATAGACGCCGCGGGCGCGCGCCTTGTCGATCATCGCGGGCGACAGATCGATGCCGTCGATGCGATGGGCCCAATCGGCGAAGGCGGCGCCGGCCAGGCCCGTGCCGCAGCCGAGATCGAGGATGTCGAGATTGTTCCGCATCCCGTTGTTGTGGCCCATCACCAGCTCGGCCAGCTCGCGCATGATGGTGGGCGCGCGATAGGCCAGATGGCCGATCATGCGCGCATCGTAATCGGCCGAGAACTGGTCGAAGAGATGCTGGACATAGCGCGCATTGGAGCGCGGAGCCGTGCGCATGGCCTCGGCCTCGGCAATCTTTTGGGCCAGCACATCGGCCGGTTCGTAAGCGTCGAGTTCGGAAAATTCGGCCAAGCGCGCGTTCGGCCTCGCCGGCTTCGAGCCAGGCGCAGCCGAGGAAATATTTGGCCTTCACCAGCTTGGGATCGATGCGCAAGGCACGCTGGAATTCGGCGATGGCGAAGGGCAGTTTGCCCTCGGCCAACAGCGTTTCGCCCAAGGCAAGCGCGGCCGCGGCAATGCCGGGATGCAGGATTGCGGTTTCGCGCGCCATCTCGCTCGCTCCTTCGCGCTCGCCCGACAGCATCAGGGCCCGGGCCAGAAGAAGGCGGGTCAAAAGACCGCTGCGCCCTTCTTCCATCAACGCCTTGAGGGCGACGATCGCGTCCGCGATCCGCCCCTCGGCGATCAATTCCTCCGCTTCCGCGAGCGGATCGCCATCATCATGACGCAAGTGTGCATTTGCCGTTGTTGAGGACGACGACGTCGCGTTCCTTCAGCCGCGAGCGGAACGAAACCACCTTGCCATCCACCCACATTTCGGTGACGACGGTTTCGCCCGGGAACACGGGCGCGGAAAAGCGCACATCGAAGCCGGTGATACGGCTCGCATCGTAGTTGCAGACGCTGGAGACCACGGCGCGGCACGCTGTCCCATAGGTGCAAAGCCCGTGCAGGATCGGGCGCGGGAAGCCGGCCATCTTCGCGACATTGGGATCGCGGTGCAGCGGATTGCGGTCGCCTGACAGCGCATAGATGAAGGCCTGGTCCTGCCGCGTGTCGCATTCGTGCACGAGATCGGGTTTGCGATCGGGCAGCGTGTGGGGCGCGGGCGCGCCGTCCTTGGGCCCGCCGAAGCCGCCATCGCCGCGGGCGAAGGTGGACGACATCAGGGTGCAGAGCTTGTCGCCCGTCTTTGCATCGCGCATCTCGCGCTCGGTGACGAGGACGGCGCCCTTGTCCGCGCCCTTGTCGAAGACGCCGACCACGCGCTCATCCATCACCACATCGGCGGCGGGCGGCAGCGGCTTGTGCATGGTCAGGCGCTGCTCGCCATGGACCACCATCAGATAATTGATGCCGGAATTGCCCATGATCGAGCTGGCGCCCCAGCCGATTACGGTGGCCATGGTGGGCACGGCCCTGAGCCCGTTCTCATAGACGAAGGGCAGCTCGTCCAGGTTCATGGGATCGCGGCCGAAGCCGATGCCCAGCGCATAGAGCATGGTCTCGCGGTCGCCATAGGAGGCCGTCATCCCCTTGGATGTGGCCTGCATGAGCTCGTCGTAATTGATGGGCATGGCGCGTCCTCCGGTTTCATGCACGAAGATTTCGGCTACTCTCCTTAGCGCCAAGCAGGGTGGCCGCCAATGTCAGATAGCGATACCGGGCCTGAGATCCGCCGCGTAACCCCGGCCGATGCGGCGGCGACGGCGGAGTATATGCGGGCGCTCCGGGCCGAGGTGGCGGCGGGGCGGCTCGACACCGTGCCGTGGCGTCAACCGCTGACGGCCGAGCAACAGGGCGAATTCCTCGAAAAATTCGACGCCAATCCGCATGCGGTGATGTTCGCCGCCTTCGACGGCGAGGTCGCGGTCGGGCTGATCGACATCGTCGGCGGGCAACGCGATTTCGATCGCCACAGCGGCACGCTCGGGATCTCCGTCGCCCCGGACTGGCGCGGGCGTGGGCTGGGCCGCGGCCCTGATGGAGGCCGCCATCGCCGAGGCCAGAACACTGGCCCGGCTTCTGCCGCATCGAGCTGATCGTGGTGAGCTGGAACACGCCCGCGATTGCCCTTTATGAATCGCTGGGCTTCCGCCTCGAGGGCCGCAAGCGCAAGGCCGTGAACTTCCGCGGCCGCCCGGAGGACGAGTTCCTGATGGCGCTGGTGTGGTGAGGATCAGGCTTCGCGCGACGCGCCACGGAACAGGACGTCGAGCCTTGCATCGATCTCATCCAGAACCGCCTCGGGACAGCTGCCCAGGACCCGTGCCTTGCGCGCGCGCCAATCGACGACCTTGACCTGATCGACAAGAACCACCCCCTCCACCTTGGCGGACGGCGGGAGCGAGACTTCGAACGGCCAGCCGCGCGCGCGGCTCGTGACCGGGCAGACCACAATCGTCGATGAATTCTCATTATAGAGGGAGTTCGACACGACCACGGCCGGCCGGAAGCCGGCCTGTTCATGGCCCGACTGCGGATCGAAATTGAGACGCAGGAGATCGCCGCGCCGCGGCACCCGCGCCCGGCTCACCAGAATTCCTTGCCGCGGGGCGGGCCCCAATCGGCCAGTTCCGGCCGGGCCTCAGGGGTCATCCGCTTGACGAAATCCTCGATGCGATAGCCTTGCTTCTTGCGCAAGACCGTCAGCTTTCCAGAACTCGCGGTTACGGCAACTTCATCACCCGCGCGGATACCGGCCCGCTCCGCAACATCCTGCGGGATGCGCACGGCCAGGCTATTGCCCCATTTCGAAATCTTCTGCGGCTTCGCCATCACCCTCTCCGTATCTACAATGACTATACAGTAAGGTTGCCGCAAGGGCAAGGCCGTCGCCCTCCCCTTCGCGGGGGCGCGGTGCTAGCGTCGAGGGCACAAATATCCGGAGAAACGCCCATGACCTATCGCTGCTTCAACGTCGAGATCAAAGACCACATCGCCCATCTGCAACTGAAGCGCGGCGACGAGCTGAACACCATGGTGCCCGAATTCTGGAAGGAGCTTCCGGAGATCGTGCGCGACATCGATGCGGGCGCCAAGGCGCGGGTGATCGTGATCTCGTCCACCGGCAAGCATTTCTCCGGCGGCATGGACCTTTCGGTGTTCACGAGCGGCAATTCGGCCGGCACGGCGGCGGCGGCCTCGAAAGAGGAACGCGGGCGCACGCGTGCGAACCTTCGCCTCTCGGTGCTGGAGATCCAGGAGACCTTCAACGTGCTGGAGCGCGCGCGCATGCCGGTGCTGATGGCGATCCAGGGCGGCTGCGTGGGCGGCGCGGTGGATTTCGCATCCGCCTGCGATTGCCGCTATGCGACCGAGGACGCCTTCTTCGTGATCCAGGAAATCAATATCGGCATGACGGCCGATGTCGGCACCTTCCCGCGGCTGTGCCATCTGATGCCCGAAGGCATGGTGCGCGAGCTGGCCTATGCCGGGCGCAGGCTTCCGGCGCAGAAGGCGCTGCAGCTGGGCCTCGTCAACGCGGTGTTCCCGACACAGGAGGCGATGCTGGACCATGTGATGGGGCTGGCGAAGGAGATCGCCGAAAAATCGCCGCTGGCCGTGCATGGCTCGAAGGTGATGATCAATTACGCGCGCGATCACACGATCGCCGACGGGCTCGACTACATCGCCACCTGGCAGGCGGGCATGTACAACCCCGAGACCGACATGAAGGAAAGCTTCATGGCCAAGGCGGAAAAGCGCGATGCCGCATTCGGCGACCTGCTGCCGCTCAGAAAGGGTCTGGGCGCGGTGTGAGACGCGCGGCGCGTCAGAAACTCAGCAGCGCGGTTGCATAGGCATAGGTTGTGTTTGCGGTGGGCGGCGCGCCGGCGACGCGCTGTTGAAATTCGCCATGCGTCAGGACTGCACCGCCCACCTCGAGGCGCAATCGCTTCGGGATCACTGCGACGCGCAGGCGGGCTTCCAGCTGCTCGCCGAGATAGCGGCCGGACGCACCGCTCGGATCGGACAGGCCTGCCGTGGTCCAGGCATCGCGTGCCGAGGCGAGCCACAGAAGCCGGTATCCCGTCATCACGCTAATGCCCGATCGAGGCTTCAGTTCGAGCCGCAAGCCCGGCGTCTCGATATTGGAGCGCGCGACGGCGCCATAAAGGCCGGTGGGACCGAAATCGAAATGCCGCGCGCCATAGAGCGTGTCGAAGCGATTGTCGGTGCCGTCACCCGGGTTCTCGTCGCCGCTTGCATAATCAAATTCGGCAGAGAGACGCGGCGACCACGGCGCGGCCCAGCTATAGCCCGTCTCGGCATGGACGAAGCCCGCAAGATGGGTGAGATCGCGACGGTCGGACGGCGACTTCGTGGCGCGCGAGGTACCGAACTGCATCGCGGCATCGACCTCGTAATCCCACGCACCCGCCATAGGCCCGGCAACCAGCCGGACGCCCGGCGTGTAGAGATCGCGATCGGCGACCTGCTGGTTCGGCCCGTCTTCCGCATGAAGGCCATAGAGATAGGCCTGCCCCGTGGCCCGGCCTATCAGCTTCGGATGCGATAGGAACACACCCCAGAAGCGCGTATGCCAGCTTTCGGAATCCAGACGCGTCGCATTGTCGAGCAGCGACGGGAAAGATGATGGCTCGCGGTTCACGGGCAGAACGAAGAAGGCCTCGACGCTGGTCCCCTCCGCGGAGCGCCAGCGCGCGCGGATGCCGGTAAAGGCATTGAGCGTGTTGCGATAGCGGTTGCGGGCGACGAGGCGGCGGCGGCCCTCATCGAAGCTCATGCGGCCGGCCATGACATCGAGACTGTCGCCGGCAACGAACGCATTCTGGGTGGTGTAGCCGAGATAGGCTTGAAGCGGCTCGAAGGTATCGACGCTGTCGGTACCGAGATGGGTGCCTCTGTCGGCCAGTTGCTGGCGTGAATCTTCCAGCTCACCACCGAGATAGAAGCCGCCCATCTGCACGCGCGCGGCCAGCAGAAGGCGCTCGACGAGGATCTGGTCCGAACCGGCCGCTTTCTTGCGAAAGCGGCTGTCCAGGGTTTCATAGCGGACGCGATAGGTGCCGCCGAACGTCAGCCTGACCGGCGGCAATGCCGCCGCGCGCGCGGGGACTGCGGCCGCCATCGCGAACATGAGCGCCGCGCCCGCGCCTCGCGGAACACGCCCGCCACCTCGAATTTCCATGCCGGCCATCGTTGTGTCGAATCAGACAGGATGGTAGCCGCACATTCGTTGCTTGGGCAGCGTCTCGCCAATTCGCTGCGCCCTAATACCCCGCGGCGAGGCCCGACGAACGGCGGACATCGTTGGCGCCTTCGAGCAGGCCGGTCTTCGAATTGCGCAGGATGGCTTCGTCCGCGCCCCAGCCCGGGACCGACCTGAAGGTGTAGCCCATCTTCTCGAGCGCCGACTGCGTCTTCGCGGTGAGATAGCCGGGCTGCACCATCACCAGATCCGGCAGCCACTGCTGATGAATGCGCGGCGCATCGACGGCCTGCTTCATGTTCATGCCGAAATCGACGACGTTGAGAATGCTCTGCAGCACCGTGGTGATGATGGTCGAACCGCCGGGGCTGCCGGTGACCATGAAGAGCTTGCCCTTTTTCAGAACGATGGTCGGCGACATCGAACTCAGCGGCCGCTTGCCCGGCTCGACCTGGTTGGCCTTGCCCTGCACGAGGCCGAAGGCGTTGGGCACGCCGGGCTTGGAGGTGAAATCGTCCATCTCGTCATTGAGGAAGAAGCCGGTGTCGCCGGCGATCTGGCTGTTGCCGAACAGGAAGTTGATCGTATAGGTGACGCCGACGGCGTTGCCCTTCGCATCGACGATCGAGAAATGCGTCGTGTGCGTGCCTTCATGCGGCGCGGTGCCGGCCTTGACCTCGGACGACGGCGTCGCCCGGTCGGGCTTGATCTGTGCACGGATCTTCGCGGCATGGGCGGGCGAAAGGAGCTTCGCGATCGGGTTCTTCACGAAGGCGGGATCGCCCAGATCGGTGTTGCGGTCCGCAAAGGCATGGCGCTCGGCTTCGACCAGGTAATGCGTCTCCTTCACCGAGGCGAAGCCCCATTTGTGGAACGGATAGGGTTTGATGATCTGCAGGATCTCGCAGATCGTCGTGCCGCCCGAACTCGGCGGCGGCGAGGAAAAGACCTCGTAACCGTGATAGTTGCAGGTCACGGGCTTGTCCCAGTTCACGGTGTAGTCCGCGAAATCCTTCATCGTCAGGATTCCGCCATTTGCATCGCTGGCCGCGACCACCGCCTTGGCGATGGCGCCCTTGTAGAACGCATCCGTGCCGCCGGCGGAGATCGCCTTGAGGGTGCGGGCGAGCTGGGGCTGCACCAGCCGCTCGCCGGCCTGATAGGGTTTGCCGTGATTGAGGAAGATCGCCGCGACATTGGGATATTTCGCGAAGTCCTTGCCCCTTGCGAAAATCTTCGCATCGCCCGCTTGCAGCACATAGCCTTTCTCGGCCAGCGCGATGGCCGGCGCCATCACCTCTTTCAGGCTCATCGTGCCGTATTTGGCGAGCGCTTCGTTGAGACCCATCACCGTGCCGGGCACGCCGACCGACAGAAAGCTCTTGGTGCTGCGCCCGGGCACGACATTGCCCGCCGCATCCTGGAAGATCGTGGGGGTTGCCTTGAGCGGCGCCTTCTCGCGGAAGTCGAGAAACACATTCTTGCCGCTGGCCAGATGGACGATCATGAAACCGCCGCCGCCGATATTGCCGCAGCAGGGATGGACCACGGCGAGCGCATAGCCCACCGCCACGGCGGCATCGATGGCATTGCCGCCCTTCTTCAGGATATCGACGCCGACCTCGGTGGCGAGGTGCTGCGAGGTCACGACCATGGCATGGCGCGCGAGGACCGGCCGGTCATTCGCCAGGCTTTGCTGCTGCGCGTTGACGGTGGTGTCCAGCGCCTGCGCGGGAATTGCGGGATGATCGGAGGGCGCGGCCAGCGCCGATGCGGATGCAAGAAGTGAAAACGCAGCCAGCAGGCCCGCGACTTTACGCATGAATCGTTCCCTCGTCGTCATTGGATGAATGATGCCCCGCACGGACGCTAGCGCATTGGGCGCGCCGATGACAACGCATCAAAGGCCGCAGCGACTGCGTTGCGTAGCGCGGCATGCCGTGCGGAAAATTTGATCGGCTGCCCAATTATGCGGCAAGGCGATGGCGAAACTGTCATTCGCACCCCGATGGACGACATACCATTCTGCAAAGACGGCATCGTCACGCCGGCATCGTCTTCGGCGGGACCGTGTTTGGCGATGATGCGATGCCGTAGCCGGTGGTTGAGCGAATGACCGGCGGATCGCGCCGGGACAGCAGCCCTTATCGCTTGACAAGACTGTAAGTACGGACTTACCGTAATCTATGACTTACAGAAAAGCCCCCTTGGAAGGCCTTGCAGCCCTTGGCGATCCGACCCGCCGGACGATCTTCGAGCGGGTTGCGGCCAAGCCTTCGGCCGTCGGCGAACTGGCCCGCGACTTGCCCGTCAGCCGGCCCGCCGTGTCGCAGCACCTCAGGGTGCTGAAGGATGCAGGACTGGTGCGGGAGACGGCCGAAGGCACACGCCGCATCTATCGTCTCGATCCGCGCGGCATCGCCGCCATGCGCGACTGGCTCGATTCGCACTGGAGCTCGGCGCTGGACGCCTTTCAGGATTTTGCAGACCGGCAACACGATCAGGAAACGAAGAAATGAGCATCGCCCCTGTTGTCAAAACCGTCGAAGTGAAGGCGCCCCCTGCCCGCGCCTTCGAACTGTTCACGCGCGAGATGGGCGCGTGGTGGCCACACGGCCGCACGCCGGCAAAGAACCCACACGCAGCCATCGTGATGGAACAGAAGAAAGGCGGGCGCTGGTTCGAACGCGACGCAGACGGCAACGAAACGCAATGGGGCAAGGTGCTGGCCTGGGAGCCGCCCGGACGGCTCTTGCTGGGCTGGCAGCTCAATCGCAAACAGCCCGGCGAGCCCTGGGGCTACGATCCCGATCTTCTCACCGAAGTGGAACTGACCTTCGAGGCCCTCGCCAGCGGCGGCACGCGGGTAACACTCGAGCACCGCAATCTTGAGCGCTACGGCAAGGACGCCGAAGCCAATGCCACCAGCATCAATGGCGGCTGGGCGACGATGACGGGTCTCTTCGCAGACTACGTCAGCAACCATTCCTGAGGAGACGACACCATGTCCGGATTTGTGGTTCACAGCATTCCCGGCAGCCCCTATGGGCGCGCCGTGCTCGTTACGCTTTACGAGAAGGGCATCGACTTCCGCTTTATTCCCGTCTCGCCCGCCACAATGAAGAGCGAGCCGCATCTGTCCCGGCATGCCTTCGGCCGCGTGCCGGTGATCGAGCATGACGGCTTCGCGCTGTACGAGACGCAGGCCATCATGCGCTATCTCGACCGCCTGCGGGCGGCCCCCGCCCTGGTGCCCAAGGATGCGCAGGCGGCCGCGCGCATGGACCAGCTCATCAGCATCTGCGACTGGTATCTGTTCCAGGGCGTCAACAATGTGATCGGCTTTCATCGCGTGGTCGGGCCGAAGCTGATGGGGCTGACGCCGGACGAAGATGCGATCGCCGCGGCGATGCCGAAAGCGCAGACGGTGATGGCCGAGCTCTCGCGCCTTCTGGGCGACAAGCCCTATTTCGCCGCGGACACGCTGACTTCTGGCCGATCTGATGATCGCGCCGCAGCTCGACTTCCTGGCCGAAACGCCGGAATGGGCCGTCCTGACAGCGAACCGCCCCAACCTGCAGGGCTGGCTTGCACGCATGCGCGACCGCGAAAGCATGCAGGCCACGACCTGGGAACGCGTCGCCGCCATGGCAAAGGCGGCGTGAGGAAAAGACCATGCAAAATGCCCATGCTCCCGCGCGCCGGGTGACGCTCGGCGAGAATTCCAAACTCACCGTGAAGCCGAACGAGCGCGCAGCCATCCGCCGTTTCTATCCCGAGACGCTCGGCTGCCCGATGACAAAAAGCAGCGACAGAGCGGACGTGTTCCAGATCGGACCCGATTTCTTTCTCGACGTCGTCTATGACGAGGACGCGCTGACGATGGAGGAACGCAAAAAGTCGCTCTGGCTGGAACTCAGCACCGCCGATCTCGATGGCACCAAGCAGCGCATCCTGGCAGCCGGCGTGCCCGAGCTCGAATATTTCGACAAGGAGCACTTCTATTTTCAGGCCCCGGGCGGACAAGTTTATCGCCTCATCGCCTCCGGCGAAGACATGTCGAAATACCAGGGCACACGCTGCGGCTGAAGACGGTCCGGCCACATACCCGGACGCGACCGACCGGACCGTGCTTCAATGCAATTTGATGCCCGGGTACCAGCCACTGGCGGCGAGGAAGGCCTTGGGGTCTGACATCCGGAGGATGTCGCGCAGCGCCTTCCGCTGGCATGGTGCTCGTAATACCTCTTCACAATGCGATAGCCGACCGCAAGCAGGCTTCGGGCCGGCGGTCGAATCTAGGCAAGATCAGAGCGGCGCATTGCCGCACCGGCAATTACAGGGCCGCAAGTACTCGCCACCCTATCCGTGGGTCATTTTCTGCGGGCATGAGCGGATGCGCATGAAGAGGCAAGCTCAATCGATGGTGGCCTGCCGCGGCAGGGAGACGGCGGGGCCTTCGGTCCAGACATCGGTCAGCGGCACGCCGTGCTGCTCGATCTCGGGTCGTGGCGTGGGCATAGCCTTCGGCGATGGCGCGGTCGAAGGCTCTCCAGTCGCGCAAGCCGACATCCTCCAGCGGCGGCTCGAACAGGTAATCGGCCTGCTCGCGCACGATGCGGCGCTGGGCTTCGGAGCCGACCGTGCCCGAGCGCATCAGGATCGAAACGATGGAGGGCGTGCCGCGCATGCGCTGCGAGATCAGCCACCACCAGGGCCGCTCGCCATAGCGCTCGTCCGACACCTGAAGATCGAGTTCGCCGGTGACGTCGGAGGCGATGATGGGGCCGTGGCCGCCCGCGGCCATCACATCGACCGGCAGATTGTTCATGACGCCGCCATCGACCAGCAGATGGCCGTGATGGGAGACCGGCGGCAGGATGCCCGGCAGCGCCACGCTGGCGCGCAGTGCGCGCCACAACAGGCCCGAGCGATGGACATGGATGCGGCCCGTCGTCAGATCCGAGGAGACGCAGAAGAACGGCTTGGGCAGTTCCTCGATGCGGACATCGCCGAAATGTTCGCGCAGCAGGTTCGAGACCTTCTTGCCGCGCACCATCGCGATCAGCGGCAGGGTGTAGTCCGACAGCGGATTGGTTTCGACGAAGGCCTCGCGCATGCGCGCCGTCAATTCCTCGATGCCCCATTCGGCGGCGACACCGGCGGCGATGATCGCGCCCATGGAGGTGCCGCCCAGATGATCGAAGGGCACGCGCTGTTCGATCAGCGCCTTCAGAACGCCGATATGGGCGAAGCCGCGCGCGCCGCCGCCCGCCAGCACAAGCCCCACGGCGCGGCCGGAGATGAAGCGCGCCAGGCGGTGGATATCGTCCTGCGAGCCCGGCGCGCAGATGGTGATGCGATTCGAACAGCCGGCTCTTGAGCGCGAAATGTTCGGGCAGGCCCGAGCTGCGCCCGGCCGGCTGCAGCAGCAGCAATTCGGGCAGACCGGCGACGCGCGTCTTGACCGCGGGCAGATCGAGCGGCCGAGCGGCAAGGGCTGGTCGGCGCGCGCCAGCAGGAAGACGCGGTCGGCCTGGCGCAGGCACTGATGCGTCCAGGCGCTGTCGGGCGTGTCGCCGCGATAGAAGACGACGTCGTGGGAGGCTTCGAAGCTGTTGAACCATTCGGCCGATTTGTCGGCGACGCTGGAATCGAGCACCGCCGCCTTCGAGCCCATCTCCACCAGCGCGGCGGCGATGCGCTGGGCGATGGGTTCGGCCAAACCCTCCTGCAGCGGAATGACGGCGAAGGATTTGGGGCGCGCGCGATCGACGGGACGGCGCGTGGTGTCGTGCAGGCGGCGCACCAGCACGCGCATCAGATTGAGCATGATGCGCGGATGGCGCGCGATCAACGCATCGAAGGCTCTCGGCGCTGACGCGCAACAATTCGGTGTCGCGCAAGGCGACGAGCTGGGCCGAATGCGGATCGCCGGAGATGAGCGACATCTCGCCCACGGTCTCGCCGGCCGGGATATGGGCGACGAGGCGGCGGCCGCCCTGCCTCGTCATCGACGAAGACGCCGAGGCTGCCGGTGACGACCAGGAACAGCGCGCTGATCGTTCTCGCCGTCGCGGTCGAGCAGTCACCCCGCCCGGCAGGCCGAACCAGTTGGCCTCGGACAGCAGGCGATGCAAGGCGGCATCGTTCACCGCTTCCATCAGCGGGAAAGTGCGGAGCCGTTCGCGCAACGCTTCGGGATAGGCGGTGTCGCGGCCGGCGCGGAAGGAAGACAGAAAGGCCATGTTCATTCGGGTCCGCCTTCCTTCTACATCACCAGGCCGTCCATCCGCCATCGACAGCGAGCGCGGTGCCCGTGACGAAGGAGGAGGCGGGAGAGGCCAGGAAGAGCAAGGGGCCGGCGATCTCGCCCGCCTCGCCCGTGCGGCCCAGCATGGTCTTGCCCCCGAGCCGATCGGCAAAAGCCGGGTCGTCCGCGCGCACGGCGGCTCTCGGGAAGGGGCCGGGGACCAAAGCGTTCACGCGGATCTTCTCCGGCCCCAATTCGGCAGCAAGATGGCGGGTGAGCTGGATCAGCGCCGCCTTGGCCGGGCCATAATGGGCCGGGCTGGCCTGTTCGGGCCGGGCATAGATGCGCGAATCGGGCGCCACCACGCCATACATGGAGGCGATGTTCACGATCGCGGCATCGCCCGCCTCGGCCACGCGCCTTGCGCAATGCGGGGCGGGCGGCGCGCACGGCCTCGAAGCCGGCGGTGACGGAGGAGCGATAGGTTTCCTCGAAGGCGGAGGGCTCGAGCGCTGTCGAAGGGCGCGGGCGTCATGGTGACGGCATTGTTGACGAGGATGTCGAGACGCTCGCGCGACAGAGAAGAAATCGCGCACCGCGTCGAGATCGCCCATGTCGAAGGTGGCGCATTCGCAGGCATGGCCATCGGCCTTCAGTGCGGCGGCGAATTCGGCGAGGCGGCCGGTGTTGCGGCCATTGAGGATGACATGGGCGCCGGCTTCGCACAGCGCGGTGCTCATGGCGCGGCCGAGATGGCCCGCCGCCCCCGAGACGAAGGCAATGCGGCCATCGAGGCGGAATTGCGAAAGCGTGCTCATGCGTGTTTCGGCCATTGCGCCGGATCGAGCAGCGCGGGCGGCAGCGCGGGGATGACGGATTCGATGCGGGCGCAATCTTCGGGCGCAAGCGGCGGACGCGCGAAGAGACGCAGATTGGTGTCGAGCTGTTCCTCGGTCTCCATGCCGACGACGACGCCATCGACCCAGCTCTGTCCGCGCGCATAGGCCAGACACAGATCGGCCGGGCTTTCGCGATGGAAGTCCGCGGCGAGCTTGCCGATCAGCGCGACCAGCGCCGGCGCATCGACGCCCGGCACGGCAGGCCAGACGGCAGGCATCGGCAGCGGCGAGGATGCCCTGCAGAAAGACGCTGCGCACATGGATGGTGACTGCGGCGCGGGCCGCGATGGCGTCGATCACGCCGGCCTTGCGCCAGCGCTTGTCGAGCAGATTGAACGGAAGCTGGATATGCCGGACATCCTTGCAATCGAGCGCGGCCAAAGCTTCTTCGGGCGATTGCACCGAAACGCCGAGCGCCAGCACCGTGCCGTCTTCCAGCATCTCGATCAGCCGTTCCCAGATGGCGCCGCCATGCGAGCGCATATGCTGGGCGCGATGCAGCAGCAGACAATCGAGCTGGCTGCGCTTCAGCGCGACCAGCGATTGGGTCGACGCTCTCCTCCACCGCGGCGCGCACAGCGGCGCGCGGCGCATCGGCGGCAAGATCGGTGAGCGGGGCGAGCTTGGTGACAGTGTGGACCTTGCGTTCCACCCCCAAGGCTTCGCCGAGACGATCCTCGGCCTCGCCATAGGCGCGGGCGGTGTCGAAACTGGAAATGCCGGCATCGGCGGCGCGATGGACAAGCCGAAGCGCGGCCGGCCGCGAGGGCTGTCCCGTGCGATTGGCCGCCCCGTAAGGCAGACCGAGCTGAACCGACCCGAGTACCAATTCCGCCGGGCGTGGCGCGCGCATGACGGGCACCTTCCCCTCCCCTTGCGCCTCGACAGTCGCAGGTCGCGGTTAAAGTGCGGTTACTTTTCTATGAATCGGCGTGCTCGCCCAAAAGCTTCCAGACACTCTGGGCGGTGAAGATCACGACGCCACCGACCTGGAAATCGACCCGGGCGAAAACCAGCGATCGGGTGCGGCGGGTGATCTCGGGGATTACCTCGATCCAGTCGCCGGCCCTGGCTTCCTTCAGGAACTGCGTCTGCATGTTCATGGTGACGCAGGGGGCGCGATCGGTGAGATCCCAGACGGCGGCGCCCAGCGTCAGATCCGCCAGCGTCATCAGCATGCCGCCATGGATCACGCCGCGCAGATTGACATGGCGCTCATCGACCAGCAGGCCGAAGCGGCGATGCGGCACTTCGCCCGCCTCATAGACCGGGCCGACGAAGATCTCGAAGGGATCGACGAGCTCGGTTTCGCGGTAGCCGGCCGGGATCGCGTTCATGCGGCGGCCGGAATTTTCCACAGGCCTGTGGCGATCAAAATCGCGCGATCACCCGCAGCAATCTCGCCCGAAAGGAAGACCATGGTGCGGGTCAGCCGGGAGACGCGCACGCGCGCCTCGATGACGTCGCCGAGCCGGGCCGGACCCACAAAATCGCTGGTTAACGAGACCGTGGCGCAACGCGGCGCGCCGGAAACGACCCGCGCCGTCCGGCTCATGGCCACATCCATGAAGCTCATCAGCATGCCGCCGTGAACCGCGCCGGCGGAATTCATATGCTGCTCTGCAGCAATGAAGGCGAAGCGCGTGACGGCCCCGTTCTCGAGGTCCGGCAGGCGGTAAAGCGGGCCGATATAGCGGTTGAATCCGCCGGTCGACGCAAGTTCTGCGCCTTCGGGCAGGCCGGGAGGAAGATCGGACATGTCTGATAGCTGGAATTTCTGTGGCAGTCCTGATAGGCGGTTTCCCGCGGTCGCGCAACGCGAGGGGGGGCCAGCCGGCCGATCCCTCCATTTGTGTCCGCCGCGACAAGAAACGGCCACACTCCGGTGGCCGGATGCCGCAAATGCGGATTCGAAGCAGGCGATAGGCCGCGCTCTGTCCGCCTGAGAGAACGAGGGAAGCGATGAAAAAGCAGTTCGCCCGCGCCGCGCTCGCCGCAGCACTTCTGTGCAGCTCGGCTGGAGCGGCCATGATGATCTCCACGGCGCCGGCCTATGCCGCCGACGCGCCGCATGTCACCCGCTCGGTCGGCGTGGCACTCGGTGCCGCGATCAAGGCCATCAATACCGGAGACTTCAAGACCGCGGCCGTCAAGTTGACGGAAGCCGGGTCCGGAAGCGACCTGACCGACTACGACAAGCTCAAGATCAACCAGGTCAAAGGCTTCCTGGCGCTTAAGCAGAAGGATTACGATACGGCAGCGACGGCATTCGAAGCCCTCATCGTCTCGCCCGCCTTCGGCGACCTGCCGCCGGCCGAGCAGGCAACCACTCTGCACAATGCCATGATCCTGAGCGCGCAGGAAAAGCACTGGCCCAACGTGATCACCATTGCGCAGAAGATCGAAAAGACGACGCCGCTGGACTACAAGTCCGACACCATCGTCGCCCAGGCCTATTACCTGACCAACGACTACCCCAACGCAAAGATCTATGCGGAGAAGGGAATCGCCGCCGCCACAGCAAAGGGCGCGGTGCCGGAAAAGGCCGCCTACCAGATCCTGATGTCCGCGCAGGTGAAGAACAACAACCAGGCCGGCGCGATCCAGACGCTGGAGCAGCTCGCCCTGCACTATCACGCAGCGGACGATTGGGGCCGGCTGATCGACATGGCGATGAGCACCAAGGGCTTGGACGAGCTCGACGCGCTCTACTATTACCGTCTGCGCTTCGCTGCCGGCGCGACGGCCGCGGCCGAGGATTATCAGATCGCCGCCGGCATCGCCCTGCATCAGGGCTATCCGGCCGAAGCCGAGAGTGTCCTGGAGAAGGGGCTGACGGCCGGTACGCTGAGCGATAGCGGCAAGACCCGCACGCTGCTGGAAAAGGCCCGCCACGACGCCAGCGCCGACAAGCGCTCACTGGCGGCCGTCGCCAAGTCGGCGGCGCGCAGCAAGGAAGGGCTGCAGGAGGTCAAGCTGGCCGAAGACTATTGGGGTTATGGCCGCTATCAGGATGCCATCGCCGCCGCCCAGAGCGGCCTGGCCAAGGGCGGGCTGAAAGATCCGGGCGAAGGTTACTACATCCTCGGCATCTCGCAGGTCGCTGCCGGTCAGTACGCCGCCGGGGAGGCGACGTCTGGCCAAGGTTGACGGCACGGGCGCCCGCGCACGCGGCGCCTATCTGTGGACCCTCTACGCCAAATCCAAAGTGCCGCCGCCGCCGCCGCCTCCGGCAGCTGCCGCGCCGGCACCCGCCCAGCAATAGACTGCGCGGCAGCCTATCGACAAAGCCGGGACATCATCCGATGCCCCGGCTTTTTCGTGGGCCGCAATGGGCAAAGCATCGCGGCCATCGCGCCGCAGGCCCGGGGCTGGCCATGGCTGGGCGGCGATGTCATGGTCAAAATATAAGAAGCGGCGGAGAGCACAGGGGAAGGACATACACGCATGGGCGTTCTGCTCGGCTTCGCTCCCTTCGTTCTGTTCGCCCTTCTGGGCAGCGTATCGGTGAGCCTTGGACTTTGGCTTGCCTTTGCCGCCGCGTTCGTCATCACCATCCGCGACTTCGTTGAATCGCCGACACTGCGCCTGCTCGATGCCGGCAGCGTGGCGGTGTTCGGCCTACTGGCGCTGTTCACTGGCTTTGTCGAGCCCGCGATCTCGCTACAGGCGGTGCGGCTGCTGGTCGAATTCGCCTTCTTTCTGCTCTGCGCGGCGTCGCTGCTGATGCGCCGGCCCGCCTCGCTGCAATATGGCCATGAGCATGTGCCCCAAGAGATCTGGGACACGCCGGCCTTCCGCCGCGCCAATTACGCCCTCACCGCCGCCTGGACTCTGGCGCTGGCCGTGATGGCGCTCGCCGATTTCGCCACGACCTTCAATTCCCGGGTGTCGCTGCCGCTGGATCTGGCCATCGGGCTGGCGGCGCTGGGCCTCGTCATCGCCTTTACGGTGCGCTATCCGGCGCGGCTGCAGAACAAGACCGGCCACATCATCGGCCAGCACTGACGCGCACGCCTCAGTTTCCGAGGGGCAGAGCGGTGGAATATTTGATCTGCTCCATCGCGAAGGCCGAGGAGACATCGCTCAGTTTCACAGCGCTGATCAGCCGTTTGTAGAAGCTGTCATAGCCGTCGATGTTGGCGACGACGACCTTCATCAGATAATCGGCATCGCCGCTCATGCGATAGAGCTCGACGATTTCGGGAAAGTCGGCGGTCGTACGCGCGAAATCGGCGAGCCACTCCTCATTGTGCTCATTGGTGCGGACGGTCACGAAGACCGTGACCGGCAGGCCGACCCGGGCGCGATCGAGCAGCGCCACGCGGGCCGTGATGTATCCCCCCTGCTCCAGTCGCTTGAGGCGCTTCCAGCACGCCGTCATGGACAGGCCGACGGACTCGCCCAGATCGGCCACGGTCAGGGTGGCATCCACCTGCAGGAGCGAAAGCAGTTTGCGGTCAACAGGATCGAGCATGTCGCCTCATCACGAGTTCGGAGAATAATTTTCTCCATAAATCACATTTCTCGACAAATGAGATAATGAATTTTCCGCGATTGCGGTGCAATCATGATCGGACCTTCAGGGAGTCGGCCATGACGATCAGAAAGCTCTTTCGCGACCACCCCGCCAGCGTCGGCGAGAGCTATGGCGAACATCTGGGTTCGGCCACAGGCTTCGGCCTGCGCATGATTGCGGCCGGCCTGTGCTGCCTGATTCACGGCCTCCTGCCCTTCCTGTTCGTGAAGACCGGCAGCGCCGCGATCCGCGATCTCCACGGCCGTATGGTCACGAACCGCGTCCGCCCCCGGCCCGGCCAGGGCTGGAGCGATTTCGGCGCCCATATCTGACGTGACGCCAGCCTTGACATAATTCGTTATTTTGCTAAATAGCGAATTATGAACAAAGGGGGCGTCATGCGCATCGCATCGGCAGCCATCATGGCCATGGCAGTGACGGCATTCAGCAGCACAGCACAGGCACAGAGCAGCGAGGTCTCGATCGATCAGGGCGCGCTGCACGGCACCTTGTTGATGCCGGACGGCGCCAAGGCCGTTCCCGCCGTGCTGATGATCGCCGGCTCCGGCCCCACCGATCGCGACGGCAATTCCACCGTGCCCGGCGTCAAGCCGGCGACGCTCAAGCTGTTGGCGGAAGGATTGGCCAAGGACGGCATCGCCTCGCTGCGCTTCGACAAGCGCGGCATCGCAGCCAGTGCCGCCGCCATGACGGCCGAAAAGGATTTGCGCTTTTCGACCTATGTCGATGACGCCGTCGCATGGATCGATTTCCTCAAGACGCAGAAGCGCGTCTCGTGCGTCGTCATCTTCGGCCATTCCGAAGGCGCGCTGATCGGTGCGCTGGCGGCGGCGAAGACGAAAGTTTGCGGATACATCTCCGCAGCAGGCGCGGGCGAACCCGGCGGGCAAATTCTGGAAACGCAACTGGCCGCCGCGCACAAGGCCGGGCACCTGCCCGAACCCTTCTGGAGCGACGCGAAAACAGCGATCGCAAAACTCGAAAAGGGCCAGCGGGTCACCGATGCGCCGCCGCAACTGAATTCGCTGTTCCGGCCCGACGTGCAGCCCTATCTGATCTCCTGGTTCGCCGTCGACCCGCGAAAGGCCGTGGCCGCCGTGGCCAAGCCGACTATGATTTTGCAAGGCACCACCGATATCCAGGTCGCGGTCGGCGACGCCAGGGCGCTGGCCGCCGCCGATCCGCGCGCCAAATTCGTGCTGCTGGACGGTGTCAATCACATCCTCAAAACGGCTCCGGAAGAACGCGATGCCAACATCGCCACCTATGGCGATCCCGACCTGCCGCTGGCGCCGAAAGTAGTGCCGACTGTGGCCGCGTTCGTGCAGGACTGCGCCAAGGGGCATTCATGAGCGACGTGTTCGATGCGCTCGCCAATCCCGTGCGGCGGAAAATCCTGACGCTCTTGCGCAAGCAGCCGATGAGCGCGGGCGAACTGGCCGAGGCGTTCGACCTCGCCAAGCCGACGCTCTCCGGTCACTTCACGGTGCTCAAATCGGCGGGGCTGGTGACCAGCGAGCGCAAGGGCACGACGATCATCTACCGGCTCAATATGAGCGTGCTCGAAGAAGCCGCATCTGCGGTGATGGATCTGGCGGGCGTGGGTACGCCGAAGACGAAGGCGGGTGGACGATGGAAAACCGTGCACCGCTGATAGCGAGCCTGTTAATTGTAGCCGGCATGCTGGGGGTCAGCGGGTGGGCCTGGCCCTATATTTCAGACCATATGGCCATTGCAGTGCATTGGAACGCGAACGGCGTGCCCGATGGCTTCGCACACAAATCGATGGCGTTGTTCATCATGCCCGCACTCGGCCTCATGGTCACAGCCGTGTTCGTGGCACTCCCCAATCTGACGACGCGGCGCGCCAATCTGATCCGTAGCGCGACCGCCTATCACGTTGGCTGGGTCGGCGTGTTGCTGGTCCTCGCGGTGTCACATGCGATCATCGTCATGACCGCACGGGGCGTCCACCTCAATATCCGCGGCGACACCACCTTGATCGGCGCGCTGGTATTGACGGTGATCGGCAATTTCCTCGGCAAGACCGCCATCAATCCCTATGTCGGTGTGCGTACCCTCTGGACGCGCAAGAGCGATTATTCCTGGGAGAAATCCAATCGGCTAGGCGGGCGCCTGCTGGTGGCGACCGGACTGGCCACGCTGGGAGCACTTGCAGCCGGAACCGCACTCCAGGCCCATCACGTCTTCCTCGGCGGGATCGTCCTGGCTGGCGTGGCGTCAATCACCGCGTCCTATTTTTACTGGCGGGCCGATCCCGAGCGCGAGAACTGACGCTTCCTCTCTTTCATGCCGCACTGCAGCAGGCTAGGGTCCTCTCCGCATAAACGTCCCCGGAGGAACCGCCATGAGAGAAGCCGTTATCGTTTCGACTGCCCGTACGGGCCTCGCCAAATCCGTTCGCGGCGGGTTCAACATGACCCATGGCGCGGCCATGGGCGGGCACGCCGTCCACCACGCCATCGCCAAGGCGGGAATCGACGCCGGCGAAGTCGAAGACGTGTTCATGGGCTGTGCCAATCCCGAGGGCGCGACCGGCTTCAATGTGGCGCGCAATGCCGCGATCTGGGCCGGATGCCCGGTGACGACGGCGGGCACCACCATCAATCGCTTCTGCTCCTCCGGCCTGCAGGCCATCGCCATGGCCGCGCAACAGATCATGACCGAACAGACGCCGGTCGCCATCGGTTCGGGCGTCGAATCCATCTCGCCTCGTGCAGATGGGCGGCATGAACATGAAGAACATCACCGAAGAGCATCTGATGAAGGTGAAGCCGGCGCTGTGGATGAGCATGCTCGAGACGGCCGAGATCGTGGCCGAACGCTATGGCATTTCCCGCGAACGGCAGGATTCCTATGCGCTCGAAAGCCAGAAGCGCACCGCCGCCGCGCAGGCCGCCGGAAAATTCTCCGACGAGATCGTGCCGATGACCGTCAAGATGAAGAAGGTCGACAAGGCGACCAAAGAAGAAAGCATCGTCGACGGCACGGTGGATCGCGACGAATGCAATCGCCCCGACACGACGCTGGAAGGGCTGCAGTCGCTGAAGCCCGTGTTCAGCGGCGGCACGGAAGTGAAGCAAGGCAAATACATCACCGCCGGCAATGCCTCGCAGTTTTCGGACGGCGCTTCGGCCAGCGTGCTGATGGATGCCGATACGGCCGCGAAGAAGGGGCTCAAGCCGCTCGGTATTTTCCGCGGATTCGCGGTGGCCGGTTGCGAGCCCGACGAAATGGGCATTGGCCCCGTCTATGCGGTGCCGCGCCTTCTGAAGCGCCACGGTCTCAAGCCCGACGACATCGACATCTGGGAGCTGAACGAAGCCTTTGCCAGCCAGGTGCTCTATTGCGCCGACACGATCGGCATTCCGCACGAGAAGCTGAACGTGAATGGCGGCGCCATCTCGATCGGCCATCCCTACGGCATGAGCGGCGCGCGCATGACGGGGCACCTCCTGATCGAGGGCCGCCGGCGCGGCGCCAAGCTGGGCATCGTCACCATGTGCATCGGCGGCGGCATGGGCGCTGCGGGCCTGTTCGAGATCCTCTCCTGAGCGATCCCGCACACCCATCACGCCGCATCGCGTTGCGTAGCGCCGCCTTTGCCCTGGCGGCGCTGGCGCTCGCGGCCTGTGCGAGCGTTGCGCCGGTCGTGCAGGCCAAGCGCCCTCCTCCGCCCGATCCCAGGACGCAGATGACGGCGCTGGCGACGCGCATCTATCAGCTCGTCGAAGCCGAACGCGAAAAGCTCGATCCCAAGGCGACGCCGCTCGCACGCAATGACGAACTCGACGCCGTGGCCCGCGCCCATAGCGACGACATGGCCAAACGGAATTACCTCGCGCATCGCTCGCCGGAGGGGCAGACCTCCGCTTCGATCATCATGGCGCGCGACGCCAAATTCGAAGGCCTGCTGGGCGAGAACATCGCGGCGGAATATTTCACCAAGGCGGGCGGCGTGGATGTCGAGACCTTTGCCAGGCGCTTCGTCGACCTCTGGCTCAAGAGCAAGAGCCATCGAGACAATCTCGCCTTCCCCGCGTATAGCCGCACCGGCATCGGCGCGGCCGTGGGCGGCGACACGGTCTATGTGACGCAGCTTTTCGCCGCCGATCTGGCCGCGGTAAAGGCGCAGAGCGACCAAGATGTCGCACCGGGACGCGATGTCCAATTGCAAGGGGCCACGCCCGGCGGCAAGAATTCAGGCGCAGTACACTAGCCGAACGGTCCGGTCATGACGGGCTTGCCGCATATCGAGCGCTATCGGGACTTCTGGCCCTATTATCTGCGTGCGCATGCGCGCCCGGATACACGCAATCTGCATTGCTGCGGTATTGCGGTGGCCCTGGTGGCGCTGGGCACTGTCTTCGTCAGCAACAATCCATGGTTCGTGCTGGTGGCCGTCATCGGCGTTGTCGCGCCGGCCTGGCTGTCGCATTTCCTAATTGAGCGTAATCTTCCAGACACCTTCCGTTACCCGTTGTGGTCGCTGATCTCGGATGTGCGCATGGCGGTGGGCTGGGTCACGGGTCAGCTTGATTCGGATCTGGCCAAGGCCGGAATCGCTCCGCGCTAACCCCCTATTAACGCTCTCTGGTAACTATGCTGTGTATGAAAACGCCGTAGCCGGGGCCACAGATGTCCGGGGCGGGCTGGTTTCTTTACACAATATGTCGACACCGATACCCTCGGTTGAGGGTGTGGCGAATGGCGAATCGATATGCAGCCTGATCTTCCCTGGAACGTGGCAGGCATCCCGCCAGAGGCGCGGGAGGCA
Organism: uncultured Pseudomonadota bacterium; assembly: GCA_963822185.1. GTDB lineage: Bacteria > Pseudomonadota > Alphaproteobacteria > Micropepsales > Micropepsaceae > Rhizomicrobium. The sequence goes on along the minus strand of CAWGGT010000024.1, from coordinate 355,413 downwards.
GCGCGCGCGGCTGCGCGGCGCGAGGGCCTGTCCGTGGGCGAATGGCTGACGCGCAAAATCCTGCGCACCATGTCCGAAGTCGCCAACGGTATCGACAGCCGAACCGAAGCCTGGCGCAACGCTGCGACCTCGAGTGCCGATGCCTATCGCACCGTGGCCGAAAGCGCGGCCGCCGCAACCCGCGATACCGAAGACATGCTGGCACGCGTATCCCGCAGCGAAGACGAAACCCAATCGGCCACCAAGCGCATCGAGGATCACCTGAAGGGCGTCGCCCGCAGGCTCGACAGCGCCGAGCGCAGTCAGTCCGAAAACAACCGCGCCATGAGCAAGGCCGCCGCCGAGATCAACATCGCCGCGCGCGAACAGGCCCAGGCCTTCGATCAGCTCGACAGCCATGTGATGGCGCTGTCCGACCGGCTCGGCCGGGTCGAACAGCATGCCAGCGGCACCGGCGGACTCAAGGACGCGGTCAAGGGATTGCATACGGGGCTGTCGCGCCTCGCCGACCAGATCGGCGAAACCGCCAACCAGTCCGCCACCCAGATCGCCACGTTGGCGCAGAATATCGAGACCCTGGCCGGCCGCCTGACCCAGGCACGCCAGGATGCCGAGACAGCAGCCAAGGCGCTGAGGGCACATCTGCTCGCCGTCGACGAACGCGTGAAGGCGGTCGAAAAGGATGACGGCGCGGCCAAGGCGTTGGGCGAATTGCGCAACAGCTTCGACGAACTGACCGCCCGCATGGCCGAAAGCGAAGCCCAGACGGCCGGCGCCATGGCGCGGCTCGAGGGCAATGTCGCCCGGCTGCAGCAGGCCAGCGAAGACAATGGCTTCGACGCGCGGCTGGCCGCCATCGAACAGAACCTCGCCGAGCTTGCGACGCGCGTGGATACGCCGTCGGTGCCCGATACGCTGATGGACGAGCTGCGTCACATCAGCGAACGGCTGGAAGCGGCCGACCAGCAGCATCGCCGCGAGATCGCCGAATTGCGTGTGTCCGTCGAGGAACTGGAGGCCGCCCGCAAGGTCGAACCGGAACCCGTGCACGCACAGCAACCCATCTTCGCCGAACAGGCGCCGCCCGAGCCGCAGCCGTTTCAGGCACCCATGAACGGCGCCGCGAACGGCTTTGCCGGACCGGCCATGGCGCAGCCGCCGATGGCCGCACCGACCCAGGCCCAGCCTGCGATGGCCCCGCCATCAGAAGCTATGGGCGGATTCGATCTGCCGCCCTTCCCGCAAGCCGTGCCCGCACCGGACGCGCCGCCCTTTGCGCATGCCGTCGAACCGCCGCCCTTTGATCATGGCACGGGCTATCCGAACGAATATCAGTTCAGCGGCACGCAAGCCTTCGACACCGCGCTCGGCAATGGTCTCAATGGGGGCTTCGACGGCCACAACGCGGCCTCCGCCAACGGCCTCGACCGGCCGCAGCACAGCGCTGAAGATTTCATCGCCAATACCCGCCGTCAGGCGCGCGCCGCCGCCGAAACCCACGCCGCACAGGCGCCCGCAAATGGTTTCAGCTGGGGTGCCGGACAGGCCGAAGCCCCCGAACCCGCCAATCGCAGCCGTTTCGTGATGATCGGCCTGGCGGTGGTGCTGATCATCGGTGCGCTGGCCACGGGCCTCTTCGTCTTCCGCAATCAGGCGCATGCCCCGCAGCCGATCCAGCCGGCCACCACGGCGGCGACGCCATCCGAGCCTCCCATCGTCGGTTCGGCACTGCCGGGCAACGATGCGGCCGGTTCGGATGTCACGGCACCGCCGGCGACCGACACCACCAATACGCACGCGACAGAGACGACCAAGCCCGCGCCGCATCACGCCAAGGCCGAAGCCAAGCCGGCGCACAAGGCCCCTGCCCCGCAGAAGGTCGCGGCGCTGACGCCGATGCAGAAGCTGACATCAGCGGCCAAGGCGGGAAGCGCCACGGCCGAAACCGTGCTCGGCCTCAAATATATCGACGGCGACGGCCTCGCCGCCAACGAAGCCGAAGGCGCACGCTGGCTGGAACGCGCCGCCAAGCAGGGCCAGCCCATCGCCGAATACCGCATGGGCACGCTTTATGAGCGCGGCCATGGCGTGCCCGCCGATCCCAAGCAGGCCGCGATGTGGTACGAGGCCGCCGCCAAGCAGGGCAATCGCAAGGCGATGCACAATCTCGCCGTCGCCTATGCCCAGGGCTCGGGCGTGCCCAAGAACTTCACGGTCGCAGCCCAGTGGTTCGGCAAGGCGGCCAATCTGGGCCTCAGGGATTCGCAGTTCAATCTCGCCGTGCTCTATGAGCGCGGGATGGGCGTGCCGCAAAGCCTGAGCAAGGCCTTCAAATGGTATGCGATTGCCGCCGCGCAGGGCGACAGTGAATCAAAGGCGCGCGTGGCCGCGCTGAGCTCGCAGCTCAAGCCCGGCGCCCGCGAGGCCGCACAGCGTGCCGCAGACGGTTTCAAACCGGCAGAGCTCGACCGCGCAAGCAACGTCGCGCCCACAATGGCTGCAAATTAACGACCTGACGCAGCGTCGGTTCACCCTTTTTCCGCGCAGCTGTTGACCGCGCTTCATGGGGCGCGCACAGTCCCGTGACCGCTGACTCGCTGCATTCGCAGCCTTTTTTTCCGCTACCGTCCGAACCTGATGGAACTCTTTCTTCCCATCGCCGAGATGTCGGTCCACTGGCTGGTCATTCTCGGGATGGGAGCGGCCGTCGGATTCCTGTCTGGCGTGTTCGGCATCGGCGGCGGCTTTCTTCTGACCCCGCTTCTGATCTTCGCCGGCATTCCGCCGGGCGTGGCCGTGGCGACGACGGCAAGCCAGGTTTCGGCTTCGACCTTTTCGGGCGTCGTCTCGCATTGGCGTCAGAAGACGCTCGACATCAAGATGGGCGCAGTGATGCTGGCCGGCGGCCTGACCGGCACGGCGCTGGGCGTTTATATCTTCGGGCTGTTGCGCGCGGCGGGCCAATCCGAATTCTCGGTCGCATTGAGCTATGTGATCCTGCTGGGATCGGTGGGCAGCCTGATGCTGGCCGAAAGCATCCGCACCATTCGCGACATCAAGAGCGGCAAGCGCGCGGGCGGGCGCAAGCCGGGCCAGCACAACTGGATTCACGGCCTGCCCTTCAAGCTGCGTTTTCGCCGCTCGCGACTCTATATCAGCGTGTTTCCGCCGCTGCTGCTGGGCTTCGTCGTTGGCGTGTTGTCGGCCATCATGGGCGTGGGCGGCGGCTTCATCATGGTGCCGGTGATGATCTACCTGCTCAAGATGCCGACCAATGTGGTGGTCGGCACCTCGCTGTTCCAGGTTCTGTTCGTGACCTCAGCTGCCACGATCCTGCACGCGATGGACAACTACACCGTCGATATCATGCTGGCGTTCCTGCTCATCATCGGGCGGCGTGATCGGCGTGCAGTTCGGCGTGCGCGCCGGCGCGAAGCTGCGCGGCGAGCAATTGCGCTTTCTGCTGGCGCTCTTGACGCTGGCGATCGCCGTGCGCCTGCTCTTCAGCCTGGTCGTGACGCCGCATGACATCTACAGCATGACGATCGGCACGCCATGATTGGGGCGCACTCCTGGCTCTGTGTGCGATGGCCGCGTTTGCGGCACTTTCGCACGAGGGCGCGCGAGCCCAGGATCTGGTCTCCGGCCTGTCGCAGGACCAGATCGAAATCACCTCGAACTATACCGGCACCGCGCTGGTCGTGTTCGGCGCCATCGACACCCGCAATCAGGAAACGCCGACGCAACAACCCGATGTGGTGGTGGTGGTGCGCGGACCCAATGTCGATATGACGGTGCGGCAGAAATCGCGCGTGGCCGGACTGTGGATCAACCGCCACGAAGTTACGCTGACGGCGATGCCGGGCTTCTACTATCTCGCCAGCACGCGCCCGCTCGACAAGATCGCCAGCCCCGCGGTGCTGCGGCGCTATCAGCTCGGCACAGGGGATTTGCAACCGGCCAGCTACACCGTGCACACGGCCGGCGAGGCGCAGCATTACATCGATGCCGCCGTGCGCCAGGAGGTGCGCGAGGGGCTCTACAAACAGGTGCCGACGGGTGTCGAGTTCCTGTCCTATTCGCTGTTCCGGGTGCGCGTGCCGGTTCCCGCCGCCGTGCCGCGCGGGCAATACACCGCCGAAGTCTATCTGTTTCAGAACGGCAATGTGGTGAGCGCGCAATCGACGCCGCTGTTCGTCGACCAGATCGGCCTGGAGCGGCGGCTATACAGCTTCGCGCATACGTCGCCGCTGCTTTACGGCCTCTCGACCGTGCTGATGGCGCTGCTTTTGGGCTGGACCTCGTCCTTCGTGTTCCGTCGGCGCTAGGCCGCCACCGCGTAAACCCGCGTCGCACCCAGCATGTAGGCGCGGAAGGCGCGCGGGAACAGGCGCTCATAGACCTCGTCATAGAGATCGAGTCCGCCGGCATAGGCGCCGAAGGCCGGCATCACCATGCGTATCCCATCGGAAACGAAACAGCGCCGGCGCAGCGATCGGCCACGGCGGCTGACCGTATGGCAGGGATGCAGATGCCCCGCGATCTCGCCCGGCGGCGGACGCATGGAGGGTTCATGGCGGAAGACGAGGCCGCCTTCGGCGAGTTCGTCGCGGCGTTCGCCCGCGAGCCAGTCGGGCGGTTCGGGATCGTGATTGCCGGCGATCCAGATCCAGTGTTGCGCGGCCGTAAGCGCGGCAAGATGGTTGCGTTCGCCCTCATCGAGGCGCGCGCCAGCGCCGGCATCGTGAAAGCTGTCGCCCAATGCGATGACGCGCGCGGGTTTGAATTTGGCTTGCAATGTTTCGATGCGTTTCAGCATGGCGCGGCTGTCATAGGGCGGCAGGAAGATGCCGCGGCGGGCATAGGAACTGCCCTTTTCGAAATGGATGTCGGAGAGGACGAGGGTTTCCGTTTCCGGCCACCACAGCGCGCCGGAATTGTCGAGCTGGAGCACTTCGCCGTTTACGCGAATGCGCATTTCAGTGCCCATGCCCGTCAAGTTCCATCGCCTCCGCGATCAGCGAATCCTCGGCCTCGCGCAGGATATCCTCATGCGCCTCGCCGGCCACCATCTCCTTGGAGATTTCGAGCAGGGCCGGAACCGCGAGCGGGCTGACCCGCTCCAGATCCTTGACCACGATTTGGCCCCTGACGCGGGCCAGCATGTCCGACAGGCGGGCGATGTCGAGCAGCCCGGTCTCGGCATCCCGATAGGTGGCGCGCAAGAGAATGTGATCGGGCTCATGCTCGCGCAGCACGTCATAAATAAGATCGGACGAAAAGGTGACCTGGCGGCCCGTCTTTTCCTGGCCTAGCCCACGCTTCTGGATCAGGCCTGCGACGATGGCGCAATTCCTGAAGGTGCGTTTGTAAAGCGCAGATTCTGCCAGCCAGGCATCGAGATCGTCGCCCAGCATGTCGGCATCGAACAGCGCATCCATATCGAGATCGCCCATGGCGCCGAGACCCCACACCGCCAGGGCATATTCATTGGCGACGAAGCCGAGTGGCTTTTTGCGCAGGCGTTCGAGGCGACGCGTGAGCAGCATGCCGAGAGTCTGATGCGCGAGTCGGCCTTCGAAGGGGTAGCAGACGAGATAGTTCTTGCGCCCGCGCGGAAAGCATTCGACCAGCATCTGGCCGGGCTTGGGGATGACGGAGCGCAATTGCTGCACGCGCAACCATTCGCCGACGGGATGCGGCAAGGCCTTCCAGTGCGCAGGATCGGCCAGCATCTCGCGCACGCGGCCGGCAAGGAAGGTGGAAAGCGGGAACTTGCCGCCCATATAGGATGGCACCTGCGCTTCCGGATCATGAGTGCGCGTGACATAGGCCGACGTTTCGCGAATGCCTTCGAAGCGCAGCACCTCGCCCGCGAAGATGAAGGTGTCGCCGGGGGCGAGGCTTTCGAGAAAATACTCTTCAACGCGGCCGATCATACGGCCCCCTGCCCCGGCGGGGCGGCCTTTGGATTGCAGGCGAATATCGAGCATCGGCTCTTCGACGATGACGCCGACATTGAGCCGGTAATCCTGCGCCATGCGCGGATGGGCGATGCGCCACAGCCCTTCCGGCGTGCGACGCAGGCGGGCGTAGCGGTCATAGCGTTTGAGCGCGTAGCCGCCCGTGGCGACGAAATCGACCACGGCATCAAAATCTTCGCGTTTGAGGTCTCGATAGGGCGAAGCGGAGGTGACTTCGCGATAAAGCCGGTCTTCATGAAACGGACCTGCGGCGGCGGTGCCGAGGATATGCTGCGCCAGCACATCGAGCCCGCCGAGCTTGAGATGCTCGGTATCGAGTTCGCCGGCCAGCACCGCATCGCGCGCGGCCTCGCATTCCAGCACCTCGAAGCGGTTGGCGGGGACGAGCATCGCTTGGGAGGGTTCGTCGAGCCGATGATTGGCGCGGCCGATGCGCTGGACCAGACGGGCCGCGCCCTTGGGCGCGCCGATGCAGATCACCTTGTCGACGGCACCCCAATCGATGCCGAGATCGAGGGTGGAGGTGCAGACCACCGCGCGCAAACCGCCGCGCGCCATGGCGGCTTCAACCTTGCGGCGCTGCTCGGGCGCGAGGCTGCCGTGATGCAGCGCGATCGGTAGATTGTCGTCATTGATCGCCCACAGATCCTGGAACATGTGCTCGGCCTGGGCGCGGGTGTTGACGAAGACCAGCGCGGTTTTGGACGCGCGGATCGCATGCATCACCTCGCCAATCGAATGCTTGGCCATGTGACCGGCCCAGGGGACATATTCCTCGGAGGCGAGAATACGGATGTCGGGCACCGCCCCCTCCTGCCCCATCACCAGTTCGGATCTCGCTTCGCCCTGTTCCGGCTGCGGCACCAGATAGCGCTGCAACGGCGCGGGATCGGCGACCGTGGCGCTGAGGCCGATGCGGCGATGACCCGGCGCCAGCGTTTCGAGGCGGGCGAGGTCGAGCGCCAACAAATCGCCGCGCTTGGAATTGTGGATGGCGTGCAGCTCGTCCAGCACCACGGCCTTCAGATGCGCGAACAGGCGCGGCGCATCTTTCGACGCCAGCATCAGCGCGACCTGTTCGGGCGTGGTCAGCAAGAATGTCAGGCGGGGCATAGCGCTGGCGCTGGCGGCGCGCGGGAGGCGTGTCGCCGGTGCGGGTTTCGATGCGGGCCAGGAGCCCCATCTCCTCCACCGGCGCGCCGAGATTGCGCGCGACATCGACGGCCAGCGCCTTCAAGGGCGAAATGTAGAGCGTGTGCAATCTGTGCGGGCGCTTTTCCGGCACCGGGCCCGAGGCAATCTCGATCAGGCTGGGCAGGAAGCCGGCCAGCGTCTTGCCGCCGCCGGTCGGCGCGACCAGCAGCACGGAGCGGCCGGCGCGCGCATGGGCCAGCATGGCGAGCTGGTGCGGACGCGGGGCCCAACCCCGGCCCGCGAACCAGTCGCGGAACAGGGGCGGCAGCGCGCTTTCGTTGCGTTCCCTAGGGCTTTCCGTAGCGGCATCCATGGCGGATAGCGTAACCACGCCTCGCCTGCCGATTGCCAGTGGCCCGCTCGCGACTATGCTGGCGGCAAAACAGATATACGGGAGAGCGCCATGGAATTGATGTTCAAGCCGGACCTGCTGGCCGGAAAACGCATTCTGGTCACCGGCGGCGGCACGGGGCTGGGCGAAGTGATGGCGGAGGCTTATGCGCAGCTCGGCGCGCGCGTCTATATCTGCGGGCGGCGCAAGGAGGTGCTTGATGCGACCGCGGCGCGCATTTCCGATGCCACCGGTTCGGCGGTGAGCGGCATTCCCTGCGACATCCGCGTGGCCGAAGCCGTGGACGACATGATCGCGCAGATCTGGGACGACGGCGGGGCGCTGACCGGGCTGGTCAACAATGCGGCGGGCAATTTCATCTCGCGCACCAAGGATCTTTCCCCGCGCGGCTTCAACGCCATTGCCGATATCGTGTTCCGCGGCTCGTTCTATGTGACGCTGGCCTGCGGCAAGCGCTGGATCGACGGCGGCGACAAGGCCAGCGTGATCTCGATCCTGACGACCTGGATCTGGAATGGCGGGCCGTTCACCGTGCCCTCGGCCATGTCGAAGGCCGGACTGAACGTGATGACGAAATCGCTGGCGAGCGAATGGGGCCCGCACGGCATTCGCCTTAACGCGATTGCGCCGGGGCCCTTCCCCACCAAGGGCGCCTGGGATCGGCTCAGTCGCCGCAATCGGCGGGTCGCGACATGGATCGCGGCAGCGCCATTCCCATGGGCCGCAATGGCGAGATGACCGAGCTGGCCAATCTCGCCGTGTTCCTGATGGGCGATGGCTGCGATTATCTCACCGGCCAGACCATCGCCATCGATGGCGCGCTGCATCTGGCCTCGGGCGGCAATTTCGCGAGCCTGTCGGCGCTGGGCGATGAGGACTGGGACAACATCCGCCGCGAAATCCGCGGCGCGAACGAAAAGGACAAGGCCAAGCGGGCGGTTTAGCGCGGCCTGTCATCCCCGGCGAACAGCGCGCGCTTCGCGCGCACTGTTCGCCGGGGATGACAGTTTAGAAAAGCCGAGCCGGTGACGGCGCGCGCGCACCGCACTTATTCGGGTGCGAGCGCCGCCATAAACTCCGCCGGCGGCGCGCCTTCGGGCCAGCTTGGCACGCTTTGCGGAATATCGATCCCGGCCATTTTCCGGCTGGCCCAGATATGGGCCACGATCTGCAATTCGTCGCTGCGGTCGAGCGTGCCGGCGCGCACCACGACCATGCCGGGGCGCCTCGTATTGGTGTTGTAGACCCGCGTGAGGCAAAGCCGACAGCCGCGCTGACGCGAGATCCGTTGTCCGTCTTCCGATGTCAGTTCGAAGAGCTGCGTTTCGCCTTCCACCACGAATTCTTCCTCGGCAACAAGGAACTGCACGCTGAAGGCGCTGCCGGACCAGGTCTGGCAATCGCGGCAATGGCAGGCATAGGTCTTCGGCAGGCCGCTGCGCGCAACACGGTAGCGAACCCGCCCGCAGCGGCAACCGCCTGCGATGACGTCTTCAAGAGTGTTGTCGGCCTGTGCCATCAGCTGAACGCCGGAATATCGGTGATCGCACGGCCGAGGATCAGCGCGTGCACATCATGCGTGCCCTCATAGGTGTTGACCGCTTCGAGGTTCAGCATGTGGCGGATGACACCATATTCGTCCGAAACGCCATTGCCGCCATGCATGTCGCGCGCCTCGCGGGCGATGGCCAGCGCCTTGCCGCAATTGTTGCGCTTCAGAAGCGAGATAGCAGCGGGCGCGGCCGTGCCGGCATCCATCAGGCGGCTGAGATGGAGCACGGCCGACAGGCCCAGCGTGATCTCGGTCTGCATGTCGGCCAGCTTCTTCTGGATCAGCTGGTTGGCGGCCAGCGGACGGCCGAACTGCTTGCGGTCGAGCGTGTATTGGCGCGCGGCGTGGAAGCAGAATTCGGCAGCGCCCATCGCGCCCCAGGCAATGCCGAAACGCGCACGGTTGAGGCAGCCGAAGGGACCGGACAGGCCCGCAACATTCGGCAGCAGCGCATTGTCGGGCACGAAGCAATCGGCCAGCGCGATTTCGCCGGTGACGCTGGCGCGCAAGCTGAACTTGCCTTCGATCTTGGGCGTGGTGAAGCCCTTGGCGTCGCGTTCGACGATGAAGCCGCGGATCTTGCCGTCGAGCTTGGCCCAGACCACGGCGAGATCGGCGATGGGCGAATTGGTGATCCACATCTTGGCGCCGTTGAGCACATAGCCGCCGGAGGTCTTTTCGGCGCGGGTGACCATGCCGCCGGGATCGGAGCCGTGATCCGGTTCGGTCAGGCCGAAGCAGCCGACGAAGTCGCCGCTCGCGAGCTTGGGCAGATATTTCTTGCGCTGCTCCTCGCTGCCATAGGCGAAGATCGGATGCATGACGAGGCTGTTCTGCACACTCATCGCCGAGCGATAACCGGAATCGACGCGCTCCACCTCGCGCGCCACCAGGCCGTAGCAGGTGTAGTTCATGGCCGCGCCGCCATATTCTTCCGGCAGGGTGATGCCGAGGAAACCGACCTCGCCCATCTCTTTCATCAGCGAGCGGTCGAAGACCTCGTTGCGGAAGCCGTCGCGCACCGCGGGCTGCAGGACCGCGCCGCAGAATTCCTCGCGCGGAATCGCGCACCATGCGCTCTTCCTCGTTGAGCTGCTGGCCCAGAAGCAGCGGGTCGGCCCAATCGAAGGCATTGGCTTCAAGCTTGGCGGGGGCGTGTTCGGATGCGCTCATGATCTCCTCGGCAGGCGGCCAGTGGGGCCGGTGCGGGGCGGATCATAGCCATGGGGCGGCGAAGCTCAATTCACACGGCCCCAAAATCTGGCCAGCCATGCATGGGGGACACGACCACCATGCAAACGGGACCATTCTGCAAGATTTTTGCAGGACCTAGCCCTCGGCGAGAAAGTCCAGAACGGCCTCTTTGTAGAGCTTGTCGCCCACCGTGGTCATGTGGTCGCGGCGGGGAACCACCACGGCGCGGCCATTCGGGAAGGCGGCGGCCAGCGGGCCGGGATTGCCAGTCATCTCATCCATCTCGCCGCAGACGACGAGGACAGGCTGACGCGCGGCCGAAAGCTGGGGGGCGGTGAAGGATTTGCGGTCTCCCGCGCATGCAGGCGGCCAGCGCATGGATGTCCTTGCCCGGCTGTTCGGCAAAGGCGCGGAAATTGCGGCCGATGGGATCGGTGATCGCGGACGCGTCCGGCGCTTCGAGCGCGGCGACGATGCCATCGCGCGCAAACTGGGCGGTGGAGAAATAGGTTTCGCCGACGCCGCCGATGATGAGCTTCGAGACGCGCGCGCCATGGCGCATGAGAAGCTGCATGCCGAGATAGCCGCCCATCGAATAGCCCATCACGGCCGGGGCGGTGAGCCCTTCGGCATCCATCACGGCGATCGCATCGCGAGCCATGATGTCGTGGCCGTACATGGCCGGATCGTGCGGCTTGCCGCTTTCGCCATGGCCGCGGCAATCCATGGCAATGACGCGATAGCCGGCTTTGGTCAGCGGCTCATACCAGCCGGGAGCGCGCCAGTTCTGCACATGGTCCGAGGCGAAGCCATGGATGAGGAGAATCGGGGCGCCCTCGCCCACAGTTTCATAGGCGATGGTGACACCATCGGGTGCCGTTGCGGTAGCTTTCATGGAGCCTGTTCTAGCCGCTCGAATCGCAGTTCGCAAAGCCGCTTTCGGCTGCGTCTATGATAGCGCGCGCATGACAGGAGTGCAGCGATGAGCCTGTGGCTGATGATAGCGGCAATCAATGGCTTTCTGGCGGTGGCCGCCGGGGCCTTCGCCGCGCATGGGCTGAAGGGCAGCCTCGATGCGCATGCGCTGGAAATCTTCGAGACCGGCGCGCGCTATCACATGTATCACGCGCTGGCGCTGGGCCTGACCGCCTTCGCCATGCGGGGGCCGGGCAGCGGCGCGGCACAGGCCGCGGCGGCCTTTTTCCTCGCCGGCATCGTGCTCTTTTCCGGCTCGCTTTATGTGCTGGCGCTGACGGGCATGCGGGCCATGGCCTTCGTCACGCCGTTCGGCGGGCTCGCCTTCCTGATCGGCTGGGCGATGCTGGCCTGGGCCGCATATAAGGGGATCGCGTGAGCGGGGGCGAGCATGTGCTCGTGGCCGGTGCCGGGATCACCGGCCTCGGCGTCGCCCTGGCTCTCGGCGGAAGCGGACGCTGCGTCACCCTGATTGATCGCGATCCGGCGCCGCCGGAGATGTCGCCCGAAGAGGCCTTCGCCAAATGGGACCGGCGCGGGGCCACGCAGCTGCGCCACAGCCACGCCTTTATCGGCCGGCTCAACAAGCTGCATCCGCGAACGCCATCCCGCTTTGATGGAGGATCTGCTGGCGGCCGGCGCGCGGCGCTTCAGCTATGAGGACGCCATCGCCCCGCCGCTTCAGCCCCATTACGTGCAAGAGCTGGGCGACGACGATCTGAGCCTGCTGTTCAGCCGCCGCACGACGCTGGAGCTGGTGCTGCGCAATTATGTGCAGAGGCTCGAAGGCGTCGCGTTCATCAGCGATGCCGGCGTGCGCGGGCTGCTGACCCGGCAGGATGGCAAGGGGCATCTCGTCGTCGAAGGCTTGCAGGTCGAGCGCGACGGCGCCACCGAAGACATGCGCGCCGATATCGTGGTCGATGCCAGCGGGCGCAACACCAATTTCCCCGACTGGCTGCGCGCCGCGGGCTGCAAGATTGACGAAGAGGAATCGCCCTGCGGCATTCTCTATTTCACCCGGCATTACAGATTGCGCGCGGGGCAGGACGAGCCGCCGCGCGACGGCACGCCGGGCGGCGGCGATCTGGGTTACATCAAGTTTGGCGTGTTCGCGGCCGACAACCGGCATTTCTCGATCACGCTGGCGATTCCGGAAATCGAAACCGGGCTGCGCACAGCGATCATGAAGCCCGAAGTGTTCGAGGCGATCTGCCGCGAATTGCCGGGCTGCGCGCGCTGGACCACGCCGGAGCGATCCGAGGCGGCGAGCCCCGTCTACGCCATGGGCAATCTCGTCAATCTGTGGCGGCATTATCTCAAGGACGGCGAGCCACAGGTTCTGGGCTTCTTTGCGCTGGGCGATGCGGCTGTGCGCACCAATCCGCTTTACGGGCGCGGCTGTTCCTCCGGCATGGTGCAGGCGCATATCCTGCGCGACGCCCTGGACGCGAGCGATGACGCGGGCGAGCGCGCGAAATTCGTGGCACGCGGAACCTGGGACCAGATCCGGCCCTATTACGAATCCATGGTGAAGCAGGATCTACAGGCCATTCGCCGGGCCAAGAACGAGCGCAATCCCGACTACAGGCCGCGGCTGAAAGCGCGCATCATGAAAAGCTTTGCCGAGGATGCGATCACGCCCGCAAGCCGCGGCGACCAGAAGGTGGCGCGCGCGCTCGCCGGCGTGTTCCATATGGTCGGCCATCCGACGGCTTGGCTGAAAGACCCGGCCATCGTCGCCCGGCTGTTGTGGATCTGGGCGCTGCCCAAACGCATCAAACAAGCGCGCGGCTTCTATCCGCCCAAATTCGGGCCCGCGCGCAAAGCCATGCTCGAAAAACTGGGCCTTCCGGCCTGAACAGGGAGACGATCATGATTGATTTTCCCGAACCCACGATGATCAAGACCAACGGCATCGACATGGCCGTCTATGAGATGGGGCCGAAGGACGGGGTGCCGGTGGTGATGTGCCACGGCTTTCCGGAGCTGGCCTATTCCTGGCGCCATCAATTGCCGGCATTGGCGGCGGCGGGTTATCGCGCCATTGCGCCAGACCAGCGCGGTTATGGCCGCAGCGCGCGGCCGGACGGGATCGAGAATTACGACATGGCGCATCTGACCGGCGATCTCGTCGGCATGCTGGATACGCTCGGCATCGACAAGGCCATCTTCGCCGGCCATGACTGGGGCGGGCTGGTGGTGTGGCAGATGCCGCTGTTCCATGAAAGCCGCGTGGCCGGGATCATCGGCGTCAATACGCCCTTCCTGCCGCGCCCGCCCATGGACCCGATTGCGGCCGATGCGCGCGGTCTATGGCGAGGACATGTATATCGTCTATTTCCAGAAGCCGGGCGCGGCCGATGCGGCGCTGATGAAGGATGTGGGCAAGACGTTTCGCTTCTTCATGCGCAAGAACGGCGTGACGGCGGCCGAATATGCCCAACTGCCGGACGAAGACCGCCGCCTCGAACTCGTCAAGGCGCTCGGCAGCGACGAACGCGGCTGGCGCGGCGAGCTGGTGATGCCGGAGAGCGAGCTCCAGGTCTTCATCGACACCTTCACACGCACGGGCTTTACCGGCGGCATCAACTGGTATCGCAATTTCACCCGCAACTGGCAGGCGAGCGAGCGGCGTGGAGCAGAAGGTTCGCGTGCCCTCGCTGATGGTGATGGCCGAGGACGATGTGGTGCTCTCCCCCGCCATGGCCCAGGGCATGGGCGAGTATGTCGACGATCTGGAAAAGGTTCTGATCCAGCATTGCGGACACTGGACGCAGCAGGATCATCCGGACGAACTCAACACGGTGATGCTCTCCTGGCTGGAGCGGCGCTTTCCGACCGGAGACTGAACAAGGAGGGACATGCCATGGCCGGCGCAAACGGTTTTCGCCATCGCCAATAACGGCATTCTGGTTTTCTGGCTGCTGCTGATCGTGGCGCCGCGCTGGAAGGGCACGCAATTGCTCGTCCATTCGGTCGCGATCCCGGTGATCCTGGGCCTGACCTATATCTGGCTGATCGCGGACGGCATGCTGGGCCCGATGCCCGCGGGGGTGAGCTTTTCGTCGCTGGCCGGGCGTGATGGCGTTCTTCACCTCGCCCGTGCTGGCGACGGCGGGCTGGGTGCATTATCTCGTCTTCGATCTGTTCATCGGCGCCTGGCAGGTGCGCGATGCGGGACGGCGGGGCCTCTCACACCTGGCCGTGATCCCCTGCCTGATCGTGACGCTGTTGTTCGGGCCGGCGGGGCTGCTGTGCTACCTCGCGCTCAGATTGGTGACGGGCAAGGGCGGCGTGTTGCTTGCGGAAACCACCGCCTAAGCCGGCGATCCGGGATATTGCGGGGGCGCGATTCACGCTAATCTCGGCCGCAGCCATGGCCGACGCCGCCGACCCACCGCTGAATTTTTCCTATGCCGGCCCGGGCGATCCGTGGCTGAAGCGGCTTGTCATCCGCGCCATCGAGCGGCGTGACCGGCCAGCCCTATCTCAAAGCCCTGTACGAGGATTTCCGCGCCAATCCCGTGCGCCCAGCGAAAATTTCTGGGATGCGGCCGTGCGGCGGCTGGAGCTCAACATCGTCTGCAACGAGGACGGGCTCGCCCGCCTGCCCAAGACCGGGCCGCTGGTGGTGGTGGCCAATCATCCCTTCGGCGTGCTGGACGGCGTCGTCATCAGCCATCTGGTCGCGCGGGTGCGGGCCGATTTCCGCGTGCTCACCAACGAGGTGCTGACGCGGGCAGAGGAAATCCGCGAATGGCTGCTGCCGATCGATTTCGCCGAGACCGAAGAGGCGCTGGCCACCAACCTCAAATCGCGCGCGGCGGCCAAGCATCATCTGATGAATGGCGGCTGCCTGATCGTGTTTCCGGCCGGCGGCGTCTCGACCACGCCGACGCTGTGGCACAGACATGCGACCGATGCCGAATGGAAGAAATTCACGGCGCGGCTGATCACCCAGAGCAAGGCGGCCGTGGTGCCCTTCTTCTTCGCCGGGCAGAACAGCCGCTTGTTTCAGCTCGCCAGCCACCTCTCCATGACGCTGCGGCTGTCGCTGCTGTTCAAGGAAATCCACGACCGCATCGGCAGCGAGGTGCATGTGCGCATCGGCGAGGTCGTGCCGTATGAACAGCTTTCTCCCCTCAATGACCGGCAGGCCTTCATGAATCATCTGCGCCATCTGACCTATGCGCTGGGGGACGGCTTCCATCCCCCGCCGCGCTCGCCGCCGGAGGGCGCGCGCATGACGCGCGTGGGATTGTTCGTCACCTGCCTCGTCGATCTGATGCGGCCCGGCGTGGGCTTTGCGGCGGTGAAGCTTCTGGAAGCGGCCGGATGCCATGTGGAGGTGCCGGCGGCGCAAAGCTGCTGCGGCCAGCCGGCCTGGAATGCTGGCGACGACAAGAATGCCGCGGCACTGGCACGCAACGTGATCGAAGCCTTCGAAGGCTTCGATTATGTGGTGGTGCCCTCGGGTTCCTGCGCCGGGACGCTCCGCAACCATTATGTCGAGGCGCTCAAGCACGATGCGGCCTGGCTGCCGCGCGCGCAGGCGCTGGCGGCGAAGACGCATGAGCTGGTGTCGTTCCTTGTGCATGAGCGCGGCATGGAGCATGTGCTCGCAAAATGCAAGACCAAGGCCTGCTACCACGATTCCTGTTCGGCCCTGCGCGAGATGGGCGTGAAGGACGAGCCGCGCAAGCTTCTGGCCAGTGTGGACGGGCTGGAACTGAGCGAGCTGAGAGACGGCCAGGTGTGTTGCGGTTTTGGCGGGCTGTTCTCGGTGAAATATCCCGAGATTTCCGAACGCATGGCCGATGACAAGATCGCCGATGCGGAGGCCACGGGCGCCGACACGCTGATCGGGCCCGATCTGGGTTGCCTGTTGCATCTGGCCGGCCGCATGAAGCGGCAGGGCAAGACCATGCGCGTGCGCCATGTGGCCGAAGTGCTGGCCGATATGGCGGATGGCCCGGCGCTGGGTGAGCCCGAATGAAACAGGATCCGCGCGCCTTTCCCGAAGCGGCCCATGAAGCGATGGGCGATCCGCGCCTGAAACTGGCGCTGGGGCGCATCAAATCGCATTTCCAGATGGGCGGCTCCTATGCGGCGGGGCATTTCGAAGGCTTCGAAGCGCTGCGCGAGCGTGGCGCGGCGATCCGCGATCATGCACTCGCGCATCTCGATACGCTGCTCGAACAGTTCGAGGCCAGCGTCACCGCGCGCGGCGGGCATGTGCATTGGGCGCGCGACGCCAAGGAAGCGCGCGAGATCGTGCACGGCATATTGAAGGCGGCGGATGCGAAGACCGTGACCAAGGGCAAATCCATGGTCACCGAAGAGATCGAGCTCAATCCCTTTCTCGAAGCCCATGGCATGACGCCGGTCGAGACCGATCTCGGCGAATACATCATCCAGCTTCGGGACGAACCGCCCAGCCACATCATCGCCCCGGCCTTCCACCTCAACAAGGAAGATGTGGCCGAAACCTTCCGCGCCGCGCATACCAGCCTCGATCCCGCGCGCAATATCGACGAGCGCACGGCGCTGGTGAACGAGGCGCGCATCATGCTGCGCGAAGCCTTCGAGGGCGCCGATGCCGGCATCACCGGCGCGAATTTCCTGTCCGCCGAAGACGGCGCGGCCGTGATCGTGACCAATGAGGGCAATGGCGATCTGACGCGGCTGCTGCCGAAAACGCATATCGTCGTCACCGGCATCGAGAAGGTGGTGCCGGACCTGAACGATGTGGCGGTGCTGCTGCGGCTTCTGACACGCTCGGCCACCGGACAGGCGATCACCTCCTATGTCAGTGTGATGGCCGGGCCGCGTGGGCCGGGCGAGACCGACGGGCCGGAACATTTCCATGTCGTTCTGGTCGACAATGGCCGCACGCGATTGCTGGGCACCGAGGCGCGAGGAGACGCTGCGCTGCATCCGCTGTTCGGCCTGCCTCAACCATTGCCCGATCTATGCGGCGGTGGGCGGCCATGCCTATGGCGCGACCTATCCGGGGCCGATCGGGGCGGCGCTGAACCCGAACCTGCTCGGGCTTGCCGAAGCGCATCACCATCCCAATGCCTCGACTTTTTGCGGGCGCTGCGCGGAGGTGTGTCCCGTCAAAATTCCGCTGCCCAAGATCATGCGCTACTGGCGGGCGCGCGAATTCGCAGCCGGCATGGCGCCAGCGAGTGCGAGGTTCGGACTTGGGTTGTGGGCCTTCGCGGCCAAACGGCCGGGGCTTTACCGGCTGGGTGCGCGCATGGCGGCGCGGCTGTTGAAAGCTGTTGGGCGGCAGGCGCGGCGCCGTGAAGGCCTTGCCGCTGCCCAAGGGATGGTTCGCCGTGCGCGATCTTCCGGCACCGCAAGGCAAGACGTTTCAGGAATTGTGGGCGGAGCGGAAATGAGCGCGCGCGACGACATTCTGGGCGCGATCAGCAAGCGCCGCACGGGCGATGCGCCGAGGCCGGACGCTTATGTGCCGCCGGTGATCGAAGACGATGCGGTGGAACGCTTCGCCAAGCTGGCGGAGAAGGCTGCCGCCGAGGTGCGCGTGCTGGCCAGCGACGAGCGAAATTCCCGATGCCGTGGCGGATGTGCTGCGGGCGCGCAACATGCCGGCGCGCGTGCATATGCCGGAAGGAAGCGCGCTTGCGGGGATGCCGTGGACCGTCGCTTGCGAAACCTCGCCGCCGGGACCGGACGAGGCGGCGGTGACGCGCGCGCCCTTCGGCATTGCCGAAACCGGCACCCTCGCCTATCCCGTCCGCCAAGCCGAACCGGCCTCCTGGCATTTCCGGCCCGGGCTGGAAATCGCCGTGCTGAAGGCGGGCGACATCCTGCCCAATATGGAAGACGTGCTGGCGCCGGGTGAAGGCGAAGGGCTTGCCGCCGCACGCTGAACTTCGTCACCGGACCCTCGCGCACCGGCGACATCGAGCAGACGCTCGAACTGGGCGCCCATGGGCCGAAAGCGCTGGTGGTGCTGATCGTGAAGGATTAGCCCAGCGCATCGATCTGGCGATTGAGCTTGGCGAAGATGGCGTCGAGGGCTGCGCGTTCGCCGGCGCTGAGTGCCGACAGAAGTTGCGCTTCGAGGTCGAGCGCCATGGGCACGATCTCGTCATAGATTGAGCGGCCGCGCGGCGCTCAAGGACAGGCGCGTGATGCGGCCATCCTGCGCATCCGGTTTGCGGGTCAGGCGGCCGGCTTCGACCAGGCTGGCGACGGCGCGGCTGACCTGGACCTTGTCCATCGCCGTCTTCTCGGCCACTTCGCGCGCGGACAGGCCGGACGTGTTTCCGAGCGCGGCCATCACGCGCCATTCGGCGGGGGTGAGCTGGAAGCGCTCGGCATATTGGCGCGCAATGGCATCGCTGACGCGGTTGTTCAGAACCGAGAGCTTGTAGGGCAGGAAGCGGTCGAGCTCGAGCCGTGTGGCGACGTCATTCGGCATCGGGCTGGTTCTTCGGCAGGGCCGCCATGAAGGCCGGCAGGTCGTAGGCCGCCTTTTCGATGCGCTTGAGTGTCGGCCAGGGCGACAGATCCATCTCCGCGCCACGGGCATTGGCCAGTTGCGGGATCAGGCAGATATCGGCCAGCGTCGGCGCGTCGCCGTGGCAGAAGCGGCCGGTGCGATCGTCGGTTGACAGCATCGCTTCGAGCGCATCGAAGCCCTCACGCATCCAATGCACCTGCCAGTCCAGCACCTCCTGCTCGCTGTGCTGGAATTCATGCAGCAAGAAGCGGCGAATGCGCAGATTGTTGACAGGATGGATGTCACAGGCGACGGCATAAGCAAGCTGGCGCACACGGGCGCGGCCGAGCGCATCCTTGGGGAGGAATGGCGGCTCGGGAAACAACTCATCGAGATATTCGATGATCGCCAGCGACTGGCCGATGGCGTGACCCTCATGCACCAGCGTCGGCACGAAGCCTTGGCGGTTGAGCGCGGTATAGGCCTCCGCCAACTGCTCGTTCTTGCGCAGATGGATATAGACATCGTCATGCGCCAGCCCCTTGAGGTTGAGCGCGATGCGCGTGCGGAACGCCGCCGAAGAGCGGAAATAGGTGTAGTGAACCAGTTCCGGCATCTCAGGCTCCCTTGTAGCGCTGCACAACCTGATCGATGGCACCGAAGATCGAGGTACCGCTGGGATCGAACATCTCGATGCGGATCGTATCGCCGAATACCATGAAGGGCGTGGACGGCTTGCCCGCATCGATGGTTTCGAGCATGCGCCGTTCGGCAAGGCAGGCCGACCCGGATTTGCGATCCTTGTTCGACACCGTGCCCGAGCCGATGATGGAGCCGGCGCCAAGTTGGCGTGTCTTCGCCGCATGGGCGATGAGCTGGGCGAAATTGAAGGTCATGTCCTCGCCCGCATTGGGTGCGCCGAATTTCTTGCCATTCATCGTGACGGTGAGCGGCAGATGGACCTTGGCGTCGTGCCAGGCTTCGGAGAGTTCGTCAGGCGTCACCGCCACCGGCGAAAAGGCGGTGGCCGGCTTGGACTGGAAGAAGCCGAAGCCCTTGGCCAGTTCGCCCGGGATGAGATTGCGCAAGCGAAACGTCGTTCACCAGCATCAGAAGCTTGATGTGCTTTTCGGCATGGGATGGATCGATGCCCATGGGCACATCGTCGGTGATGGCCGCGATCTCGCCTTCGAAATCGATGCCCCATGCTTCGTCGGCCGCCAGCACCGGGTCCATCGGGCCGATGAAGCTGTCCGAGCCGCCCTGATACATCAGCGGATCGGTCCAGAAGGTGGCGGGCATTTCGGCGCCGCGCGCCTTTGCGCACCAGCTCGACATGGGTGACATAGGCTGAGCCATCCGCCCATTGATGGGCGCGCGGCAGCGGGGACATGCAATCCTTCGGCTCGAAGGGCTTGGCGCCATCGGCCGAACTTCTCGTTGAGCAGATCATAGACACGCATCAGCCGCGGGGCGGTGTGATGCCAATCGTCCATCGCCTCCTGCAGCGTGTGGGCGATGTGCGGCACGGCCACATAGGTCTTCAGGTCGCGGGCAACGACGACCAGCATGCCGTCGCGACCATGTTTGAGAGAGGCGAGTTTCATTTGGTCTTCCAGCTATCGGCGTAGGCGTGTAACTTCCGTGCGACGGTGGCCGCGTCGTGCATGTCGAGCGCGTCGCGCGCGTCGATCATGACGGCGACTTCGTCGGTCATCGTCTTGGCGGCCTTGGCCCCGGCTTCGAAGGCTTTGGGATGCGGGCCCATGGGTGAAGCCGCTGGGATGGAAGGTGACCATGCCCGGCTTGATGTTGTCGCGGCTGAAGAACTCGCCCTGATGATAGAAGATCACTTCGTCATAATCGTCGTTCGAATGGAAGAACGGCACCTTGAGCGCGCCGGGATCGGCTCTCGATCGGGCGCGGCACGAACGTGCAGACGACGAAGCGCTCGGCGACGAAGGTCGAATGCACCGATGGCGGGATGTGGTAGCGATGGCTCATGACCGGGCGGATGTCGCGCCAGTTGAGCTTCATCGCGGTGAGATTGCCCTTCCAGCCAATCGCATCCAGCGGATTGAAGGGATAGGTGATGGTGGAGATCGCCTCGCGTCGCTTCACCTGCAACGTCCACTCATGCTCGCCCTGCTGGGCCTTGAAAGCATCGTCGAGCCTGGGCGTCTCAAGCGCGGCCGGATCGAAGATCGCATGGGGGCCGAGAATGCCGCGTTCCGGCAGCTTGTAGGCGCCATTGGTCGCTTCGATCAGCAAGGTGACGGTGTGCGAGGCGGGCGAAAGGCGCCACATCGTGCCGCGCGGCAGCAGAATGTAGTCGCCCTCGCGATAGGTCAGATGGCCGAAATCGCAGAACAGATCGCCCTCGCCCTGATGGATGAAGAGCAGCTCGTCGCCATCGGCATTGCGGGCCAGATGCTGCATCGGCCGGTGCGCGGCCCAGATGCGGATCTTCGCGTGCGCATTGGAGAGCAACATCGCCGCAGCAAAGGGATCGGCGCTTTCGGCGGCCGCGGCCAGCGCATCGAAGGCGCGCGGACGCATGGGACCTTCGAAACTCGTCCAGCCGGTCGGCGGATGGGCGTGATAGAGATGGGTCGCCGGACCGAAGAAGCCGTCGCGGCCCATCTCGCGCTCATAGGTGCCGGCGGGCAGATCGCAATGCGCCTGACGCGAGGTTTCGCCTTCCACGCGCGGCAACTCGATCCAGCCCTTGCTCATGACGGCCTCGTTTCATCCTTGAGGACGCCGCGGCGGACCTGATCCAGTTCGATGCTCTCAAACAGCGCCTTGAAATTGCCCTCGCCGAAGCCTTCATTGCCCTTGCGCTGGATCACCTCGAAAAAGATCGGGCCGATGGCGTTCTGCGTGAAGATCTGCAACAGCAGGCCTTGGTCCTCGGTCGGCGCGCCATCCATCAGGATGCGATCCTTCTTCAGGCGCTCGACATCCTCGCCATGGCCCTTGATGCGATTGTCGAGGCGCTCGTAATAGGTCTCCGGCGTATCCTGAAACGGCACGCCCTTGGCAGCCAGCATCTCGACCGTCTGGTAGATATTGTTCGTGCCAAGCGCGATGTGCTGGATGCCCTCGCCCTTGTAGTCGTGCAGATATTCGGCGATCTGCGACTTGTCGTCGGAGGATTCGTTGATCGGGATGCGGATCTTGCCGCAGGGGCTGGTCATGGCGCGGGACTTCAGGCCCGTCAGCTTGCCCTCGATATCGAAGTAGCGGATTTCGCGGAAGTTGAAGAGCGTTTCGTAGAAGCCGGCCCATTTGTCCATGTTGCCGCGGAAGACGTTGTGCGTGACGTGGTCGATATAGGTCAGGCCCGCGCCTTCATGGGCAAAGCCCTTGGCCGGATCGGTCGGCACGAAATCGACATCGTAGATCGAGCGCTCGCCATAGCGGTCGACCAGATAGATCACGCTGCCGCCGATGCCCTCGATGGCCGGGATGTTCAGCTCCATCGGGCCGACCGCATTGGCGAAAGGCTTGGCGCCGAGCGCGATCAGCTTCTTGTAGGCCGCCGCCGCATCCTGCACGCGGAAGCCCATGGCGCAGGCGCGAGGGGCCATGCGCCTCGGCGAAGCGGGCGCCATGGCTGCCCTTCTCCGCATTGACGATGAAATTGGTCTCGCCCTGGCGATAGAGCGTCACATCCTTGGAGCGGTGGCGGGCAACGGCGCGAAAGCCCATCTGCTCGAACAGATTGTGGAGCTGGCCGACATCGGGCGCGGTGTATTCGACGAATTCGAATCCGTCGGTGCCCATCGGGTTTTCCCAGAGTTCTGCCATGACGAGTCTCCCTGATAATGGGCGGATTCAACGCCTATATAGTTTCATTTGCAACTAAAATTCCATGTGCGCATGGCAGCGATGCGGGCAAGGAAATTGCGCATCAGGCGATTTGCGGCCCTACTTCAATAGCGGCGCCACAATGGCTTGCAGACGGGCGGCCGTCAGCGGGTAGCCCGGACGGGCGCACGACCGCGCGCAAGACCCCGTTTTTACCGACGATATAGGCAAGCGGCAGGATATGCGGATGACCGAAACTGTTGGTGGTGAGGCCATAGAGCGTCGCCGTCGGGTAGTGCAACGGCGCCGTGGCGGCGGCGCGCACCTTAGCCATCTCGTCCTGACGGTCTTCACTGACGCCGATCATCACCACATTGCCGGCGTGTGCGCGTGCAAAATCATCGAGAACAGGCATTTCCGCACGGCAGGGCGTGCACCAGCTTGCCCAGAAATCGACGACCACGACCTTGCCGCGATCCCGGGCGATGTCGAAGGGGGTACCGTCCAGAAACGTGCCTGCCAGCGCCGGCCGATCTCCCACATCGGCGCGCGCCGCGCCGGCCGGCGCAAGCAAGGCCGTGACCAACGCCAGCGCTTTCAGCCAACCGCGCAGGATGCCGCTAGAGCGCATAGGAGACGATCAGCTTGTACTGCTCGGGCGCGACGAGCTGATCGCCGCGCACGGATTGATAAACCGGAAATTCGACATCGCCATAGAGCTTCCACGCGCCGATATCGAATTCGATACCGGGCGCGATCAGCGCGCGATCATAGCCCGTATTGGCGGGATCGGCTTGAGCGCCCTCGTCCTGCGTGCGATGAGAAACCACCATTTGCAGCACCGGCGCGAGCTTGGTCTCCGGACCGAGATACCAGCTGTTGTAATAGGCGCCAAGCGCGGCATCGACTTCCGCGCCGGGCCTGTATCCCGGTTTGTGCAGGATAGGCTGATCGTAGGAAGCTTGGGCATACCAGACAAAATCGGCATCCTCGTCGAGCGCGCCGCGATGAAAGAGCCCCAGCAGCAGATCGGTGCTGCCCGAGCCGATCTCGGTATCCGCATCGAAGCCGGCATAACCGGAATCACCTGTCGGAAGCTTCACGCCGAAGGTTACGCCCGTGGACATGTCGCCGGAAAAGCCGGTGTAGATGCCCTTGAGGCGCACATCGCCGAAGGCCGCATGGTCAAAGCTTTCGACCGGCCCGGAATCCGCGGTTTCGAAATGCCGGTTCCAGACCGGCAGTTGCGCCATCACGCCCCAGCTGCGGTTGAACATGGTCTGCGCGCCAAGAGTGAAGAAATCGGTGCGGATCTTCTTGTCCTCATTGTCGGCGGCCGGCGCCTTGGACGTTCCATGCCAGTTCTGGCGCTGGTTGAGAAAATCGAACTCGCCGAACACGGTCGTGCCGGCCCCACCAGCCAACACCGAGCCGGTGCCGACATCAAAGACGCCGCAACCGCAGGCACAAGCCATCGCCGCGGCCGGCAAAAACATGGATGCGGTGGCGGCGACGGCCGCGACCCGGATCAAGCGATGAAACAACACAGCGAAGCCCCCAAAAACGCGCCGGACTATCGGCACGGCTGGAACAGAGGCAAAGGGGACGCAACGTCCTGCTACGCCATGCCATAGGGCGTCGGGGTATGGGTATGCATCACGCCGATTGCGGGCCGCGCACGAGCTTTCCGGGCAATGCACCGGTGGCTTCGCCGTTCCGGTAGGTCACGGCGCCGGAGACGATGGTGGCGGCATAGCCCGTGGCGCGCTGGAGCAGGCGCTTGCCGCCGGCCGGAAGATCGAAGGCCATTTCGGGGGCAGCGATGCCGAGGCGGTTGAAATCGATGACATTGATGTCGGCCTTCTTGCCCGGCGCGATCACGCCCCGGTCCATCAACCCGACGGCGCGGGCGGTGTCCTGCGTCTGGCGCTTGACGAGATAGGGGATGTCGAAGCGGCCCTTTGCGCGGTCGCGGCCCCAATGGGTGAGAAGATAGGTGGGATAGCTGGCATCGCAGATGATGCCGACATGGGCGCCGCCGTCGCCAAGGCCCATCACGCAATCGGGATGGGCGATCATCTCGCCACAGGGATCGAGGGTGAACTCGGTGTAGTTGGCGAAGGGCAGGAACAGGAAGGCCCTGCCCTCATCCCTCAACAGATAGTCGTAAGCGACCTCCTGCGGATCGCGGCCCTCGCGCGCGGCGATGGCGGCGATGGCGCTCTCGCGCGGCGGCTCGTAATCCGGCGGATCGCCCAGCGGGAAGACACTATCGAAGGCCATGACGCGCTTGGCGAGCGGATGGCTCTGGCGCGCTTCGGTTTCGGCCAGCAGCCGCGCGCGGAATTGTGGATCGCGCATGATCGCGACCTTTTCGGCCAGCGGCTTGTCCTTGATGGCGGCGAAGGTCTCATGTGCTGAGAAGGGATTGAGCGTGCCCTGAAGCCCGAGCAGCAAACCGATGGGCCTCGGCGCCACCTGCGCGCGGATGGGAAGCCCATCGCGGGAGGCGGTTTCGATCATGGACAGCAGCCCGCGCCAGCCATCGGCCGTGGGGCCCGCCTGCGCCAGCGACAGCGAGAGCGGACGGCCGGATTTTTCGACCAAGCGGCGCAGCATGGCGAATTCGGTTTGCGGATCGGGCTGGTTGAAATCGGAGATCAGCTCGAACACGCCGGAGCCCGCATCCTTGAGCCCAAGCGCGATGGCGGTGAGTTCGGCTTCGGTGGCGCGCAGAGACGGCGTCGGATCGCCGGTGGCCGTGCGGTGGTTGAGCGTGCGCGACGTGGTAAAGCCGATGGCGCCCGCTTGCATGGCCTCCGATGTCAGGCGGCGCATCTGCGCCATGTCATCATCGGTCGCCGCTTCCAGCGCCGCGCCGCGTTCGCCCATGACATAGACGCGCAACGCGCCATGCGGAAGCTGGGCGCCGATATCGATATCGCGCGGGCGCTGCTCAAGCGCATCGAGATAATCGCCGAAGCTTTCCCAGTTCCATTTGAGCCCCTCATGCAGGGCGGCGCCGGGAATATCCTCGACGCCTTCCATCAGCTCGACCAGGCGGCCACGATCTTCCGTGCGCACGGGCGCGAAGCCGACGCCGCAATTGCCCATTACTGCCGTCGTCACCCCATGCCAGCAGGAGGGCGCAAGCTGGCTGTCCCAGGTGGCCTGACCATCATAATGGGTGTGGATGTCGACGAAGCCCGGCGTGACGAGATGGCCGCGCGCATCGATCTCCTCGCGGCCCGTGCCGGTGACCGCGCCGACTGCCGCGATGACGCCGTTCGCAATCGCGATATCGGCCTCGCGCAGCTCCGCGCCCGTGCCGTCGGCCAGCGTACCGCCGCGAATGACGAGATCGAATTCGGCCATGGCAGGCTCCTTGCGCGCTTTCACCGTCAGTGTGGCAAAACCGGCTGGCGCGCACCAGCGCTTCGGGCCTACCCTGCCGTGACGCCATCCAAACCGGAGCCGCCTGACGTAGCGGCAAGCACAATATGTTCCGAAAATTGTTGATCGCCAATCGCGGCGAGATCGCGATCCGCATTGCACGCACGGCCGCGGAAATGGGGATCGAAACGGTCGCCGTCCATTCCGCCGACGATGCCGCCAGCCTGCATGTGAAGAAAGCCGACAGCGCGGTGGCACTGGGCGGCAGCGGGGCCGCAGCTTATCTCGATATTGATGGGCTCATCGCCGCGGCACAGCGCACGGGCTGCGATGCCCTGCATCCGGGCTATGGCTTCCTGTCGGAGAACGCGGAGTTCGCGGCGGCCTGCGCCAAGGCGGGGCTACGCTTTGTAGGCCCGGAACCGGAGACGCTTCGCCTGTTCGGCGACAAGGCGCGGGCGCGGGCGCTTGGCCGCAGAGTGCGATGTGCCGGTGCTGGAGGGGACGAGCGGCGCGACCTCGCTGGCGGACGCCGCCGCGTTCCTGAAGAGCGGGCCGATCATGCTGAAGGCCGTCGCCGGCGGCGGCGGACGCGGCATGCGGCCGGTGACCAAAGCCGAAGAGCTGGACAGCGGCCTATGAACGCTGCGCCTCGGAAGCGAAGGCGGCGTTCGGCAATTCCGATTTGTATGTCGAGCGGTTGATGGCGCGGCCGCGGCATATCGAAGTGCAGATCGTCGGTGACGGAACGGGCGCGGTGAGCCATCTATGGGATCGCGAATGCACGATCCAGCGCCGCCACCAGAAGCTGATCGAGATTGCACCGGCCGCCGGCATTCCGATGGAACTGCGCGAGAAGCTGTTCGATGCCGCGATCCGGCTGGCGCGCGGCGGCGAATTACAAGGGGCTCGGCACGATCGAATTCCTGGTGGATGGGGACCGCTTCGCCTTCATCGAAGCCAATGCGCGGCTGCAGGTGGAGCACACCGTGACCGAGGAGGTGACAGGGCTCGATCTGGTGCGCATCCAGCTGGAGATTGCGAGCGGGCGCACGCTGGACGAACTGGAGCTGACGCAGGGCGATATCCCTGCCCCGCGCGGCACGGCGCTGGAAGCGCGCATCAATATGGAGACGATGGCCGCCGACGGCACGGCAAAACCGGCGGGCGGCATTCTCACGGCCTATGAGGCGCCGTCGGGACTGGGCGTGCGCGTCGATGGCTTCGGCTATGCGGGCTATCAGACATCGCGTGCGCTTCGATTCGCTGCTGGCCAAGCTGATCGTGCATGCGCCGACCAGCCATGCCGTCGATGCGGCGAGCAAGGCTTATCGCGCGCTGTGCGAGTTCAGGATCGCGGGCGTGCCGACCAATATCGGCTTCCTGCAGAACGTACTGCGCCATCCGGCGCTGGCGGCCGGCAAGCTGCATACAGGCTTCATCGAGGAACATCTGGCCGATCTGTTGCCGCAAGGACGGCGACCACAAAAGGCTGTTCTTCGAGGCGCAGAATGGAGGCAAACGCGCGGGCGCGAAACTGGCTTCCAGCGATCCGCTGGCCGTGCTCGATCTCGGGCGTTCGGATTTCGACAGTGTCGAAGACAATGACGCGCAAGCGCCCGAAGGCACCAGCGCACTCAAGGCGCCGCTGCAGGGCACCATTGTCTCTCTATCGGTCGCGATCGGGGACGCGGTGCATGAAGGCCAGCCCATCCTCGTCATGGAAGCGATGAAGATGGAGCATGTGATCGCCGCGCATACGGGCGGCATAGTGCGCGGGCTGGCGGTGGCGGCGGGCGAGACCGTGTTCGAGGGCGCGCCGCTCGCCTTCATCGAGGAGGCCGAGGTCGGCGCGCGCGGCGGCGCATGCCCATGAAGAAATCGACCTCGACGCCATCCGCCCGGACCTCGCCGAGTTCCAGGCGCGCAAGGCCAAGACCGAAGATGCCTCGCGGCCCGACGCCGTGGCCAAGCGGCGCAAGACGGGTCA
The DNA here is from genome assembly GCA_963822185.1 of uncultured Pseudomonadota bacterium. Lineage (GTDB taxonomy): Bacteria > Pseudomonadota > Alphaproteobacteria > Micropepsales > Micropepsaceae > Rhizomicrobium. The sequence goes on along the minus strand of CAWGGT010000024.1, from coordinate 327,486 downwards.
GCGCACGGCGCGCGAGAATATCGACGATCTGTGCGATCCGGACAGCTTCACCGAATATGCCAGCCTTGTGGTGGCGGGGCAGCTGCGCCGCCGCTCGATGCAGGATCTGATCGACACGCACGCCCGGCGACGGCATGGTGTGCGGGCTAGGCCGAGTGAACGGCGACAGGTTCGACGACGAGCGCGCGCGCGTGGTCGCCATCTCCTATGACTACACCGTGCTGGCCGGCACGCAGGGCATGCGCAACCACCAGAAGACCGACCGCATGCTGCATCTGGCCGAGCAATGGCGGCTGCCGATCGTGTTCTTCACCGAAGGCGGCGGCGGGCGGCCCGGCGACACCGACATGATGAGCGCGGGCGGGCTCAACGTCACCACCTTCCAGCAATTCGCCAAGCTCTCCGGGCTGGTGCCGCTGGTGGGCGTCAATTCCGGCTATTGCTTCGCCGGCAATGCGGCGCTGCTGGGCTGCTGCGATGTGATCATCGCGACGAAGAACTCCTCCATCGGCATGGGCGGACCGGCCATGATCGAAGGCGGCGGGCTCGGCGTGTTCCGGCCGCAGGAAGTCGGGCCGGTGTCGGTGCAGGCGCCCAATGGCGTGATCGATGTGGTGGTCGAGGACGAAGCCGAAGCCACCGCAACGGCAAAAAAATATCTCGCCTATTTCCAGGGCGCGGTGGCCGATTGGGATTGCGCCGATCAGCGCTTGCTGCGCCGCGCGATCCCGGAGAACCGGCTGCGCGTCTATGAGATCCGCGACGTGATCGAAACGCTGTGCGACACCGGTTCGGTACTGGAGCTGCGCAAACAATTCGGCATCGGCATGGTGACGGCGCTGGCGCGCATCGAGGGCCGGCCCATCGGCATCATCGCCAACAATCCCAAGCATCTGGGCGGCGCCATCGACCGCGACGGCTCGGACAAGGCCGCGCGTTTCATGCAGCTGTGCGAAGCCTTCGACATTCCGATCCTGATGCTGTGCGACACGCCCGGCAATATGGTGGGGCCGGAAGCGGAGAAGACGGCGCTGGTGCGGCACAATTCGCGCCTGTTCGTGATCGGCGCGAATTTGAGCGTGCCGCTGTTCACGGTGATCCTGCGCAAGGGCTATGGCCTCGGCGCGCAGGGCATGGCGGGGGCGAGCTTCCTGGCGCCCTTCTTCACCATCTCCTGGCCGACCGGCGAGTTCGGCGGCATGGGACTGGAAGGCGCGGTCAAGCTCGGCTATCGCAAGGAGCTTGAAGCCATCGAGGACCCGGCCGAGCGCAAGGCGAAATATGACGAGATGGTCGCGCGCTCCTATGAGCGCGGCAAGGCGCTTTCGGCCGCGACGCTGTTCGAGTTCGACGAGGTGATCGATCCCGCCGAAACCCGCCGCTGGATCATGGCGGGCCTGCGCGCCTGCCCCACGCCGGAAAAGCGCACGGGCAAGAAGCTGAAATGGGTCGATACGTGGTGAAGCCTACCGCTCCTGGCCCGGGGCGTAGGTGGCTTCGATGTGGCCTTGCAGCTCGGCATCGGTGAACCAGACGGGCTTGGTCTTCATCGCCACGAACATCTTCGTCTGGTCGTTGTAGTGCGGTGAATTCGGGTGGCTCTCGGTCGCGCCATAGGGGCTGATGCTCTGCGCCGAGACGTTCCCGTCCTTGTCCCAGGTCACGAACATGATCAGCGTGTCGCCGGCCACGGCCTTGAGCGTGCCGTTCGGCTGCGGCTCGCCATAGACGGCGCGATAGATGTCCGGCCCGCCATCGATGGCCAAGTTGAGATTGCCGCGGACGATGCGGTTGACGCGGCCCCATTTCGGATCGAGACGGCCGAAATGCTTTTTCAGCGTGTCGATGGCGTCGTGCAGCGAGTCGATCAGGGCGATGGGTTTGGCGCCCGTCTGTTCGGCGCGCATGACGGGCTCGACGGTGAGGACGGCCAGCGCCGTGCCGCGGTCGGCCACATTCGTCTTGCCGTCCCAGGCCTTGAGGATGGCCTGCGCCTTCATCACATCGGGATCGCCATTCGCCGGCATCGCGATCAGCGTGCGGACATGCGCCATGAAGTCCGAGCGCGGGCTGTAGGCGAGATCGAATTTGTATTTGCGGAAATCGGCCGCGGAGATGGACGTGTCGCCGCCGAAATTTTCCAGCGCGCGCCAGGCGCGGTTGGTCATGTTGGTCTGGATGCCCATCCAGAGCGGGAAATCGGCGGGCTTGAGATCGTCGGCCGGCGCGGTGGCGACGAAGGGCGTGTTGTTGGAGTTGAAGACGAAGCCGGACGGCGGGTTCCAGATCTGCGGCACCTTCGAGAACGGCAGATAATGGTCCCAGATCAGCTTCGAGCTGGTGCCGGGCAGATAGCCCTGCCAGTTGAAGCCGGGCCTGCGCACCGGGAATTCGCCATTGTAGACATAGCCGATATTTCCGGCGGCATCGGCATAGATGTAGTTGATGCTGGGCAGCGCGTTCATCGCCATGGCCGCGCGCCACTGCGTCAGGTTCTGCGCCTTGTCGAGGCGATAATATTGCAGCGCCTGGCGCACCTCGTCCATGCCGGCATAGCGAATGGCATAGGTGCCATGATCGGTTTTCAGCACCGGGCCTTGCGCCGCGAAATAGACGGGGCGGTGCACGGTCCAGGCGATGGGCCCCCAGATATTGACGCGGAAGGCCGCATCCTCGACCACAAGATCGTGCCATTTGCCGTCGAGCCAGTACTGGTTCGGATCGTCGGGATTGATGCGCAAGCGATAGATGTCGACGAGATCGGGATGGTTGACCGTGTTGGCCCAACCCAGATGCGCGTTGAAGCCATGCAGCATGAAGGGCGAACCGGGGAAGAAGCCCCCAGCGACATGCCACCCCTGCCCGCTCTGGAGCACTGCTTCATACCACGCCACAGGCCCGGTATAGGGCTGGTGTGAATTGACCAGCAGACGCGTTGCGCCATCCGGCGTGCGCGAGGGCGCGATAGCAGCGCCGTTCGAGCCGATCTCCGGCGGTGGCTTGCCGCCGGTCTTTTGCAGCAGGCGTTTCAGCGTGTTGTCGAAGCCGTAGAAGAACGGCGTCTTGAAGACGAAACCGGCCGCAACATCGCGGCCGGTCAGTGGCGTGAAGCCAGGCTTGATCTCACCTGGATGGCGCGCGGCGTAATAATTCACGCCATCGGCATAGGCCTGAAGAATGCGGCGGAAGCTGGCCGGAAGCTGTTTCGCGTAAAGCGCATCGACCGTCGGCCAGATGCGCATGAGGCGGACGAGATAGTCGCCCGGCGCCGCCTTCACGCCCGCGCTCGCCGCCAGCCTCCCGCGCACGGCCAGCGCCACGTCCTGAATGGTTTTGAAATCGTCTTCGCTATGGGCATAGCCGAAACCGAAGGCGACATCGGCATCGGTCGGCCCTTCCACATGCGGCACGCCATAGGTGTCGCGGCGGATGAGGACGTGATATTGCGCCGCCTTCGCCAGCTCGGGCGTGAAATCGGCGTGCCGCAGCCAGACGATGCTGCCTGTCAGGCACAGATAGGTGAAGCCGAGAAACACGAAAACGCCGAGAACGGCGGCGCCGATCTTCGCGATGCGTTTGTCGGCCACGATCAGACGCGGCCCGGCACGGCGATCGACGCGCCAGTGATGCCGCGCGCCTTGTCGGAGAGCAGGAACTGGATGGTGTCGGCGATCTCGCCAGGCGTCACCCATTTGCGGAAATCGGCGTCGGCCATCTCCTTGCGGTTGGCCGGTGTGTCGATGATGGACGGCAGGATGGCGTTGACGGTGATGCCTTTGGCTTTCTGTTCTTCGGCCAGCGCCTCGGTCAGGCGAGCGACGCCGGCCTTGGAAGCCGCATAGGCGCCCATGCCCGGGCCGGCCTTGGCAGCGGCAGCGGCCCCAATATTGACGATGCGCCCGGCCCTGGAAACCGCCAGATGCGGCAGCGCCGCCTTGCAGGCGCACACCGCCGTCTTCACATTGGCGGCGTAGAGCATGTCCCAGGTGGCGACATCACCGCCTTCCAGGGTTTCCCAACGGAAGGCCCCCGCGATATTGACGAGACCGTCGAGCCCGCCCAGCGCGGCCACGGCCTTGTCGATCCCGGCGCCGGCCGAGGCCGGATCTGTGAGATCGATGCCGCCCAGCGCCAGTTTGGCGCCGGTCTTTTCCGCGATGTCGGCAGGGGCATCGGCGCGGTCGAGCAACGCAACATGCGCGCCGGATTCGGCCAGAACCCGGCCGACTTCCCGGCCCAGAATCCCGAAACCGCCCGTCACAATCACATTTTTGCGCTCAACATCCATTCTGACTTCCCCCACGGAATGCGACACGGCGCCCGGACCATCGATCTCTTGCGCCGGGCCTGTCCACGGTCTCTATAATGCGCGCGCCGCCATTCAAGCCCCCGAAAACGGAGAGGACAATGCTCGAGAAAACCCAATTTTACATCGACGGCAAGTGGGTCGACCCGGTCGAGCCGCGCACGGCCGACGTCGTCAACCCGAACACCGAGGAAGCCTACGCCCGTATCAGCCTTGGGTCCAAGGCCGATGTGGACAAGGCGGTGAAGGCAGCCCGCAAGGCGTTCAAGACCTTCTCGCAGACCACCCGCGACGAGCGCATCGCCCTGCTCGGAAAGATCATGGCCGCCTATCAGAAGCGCGTGCCGGAAATCGCCGAGGCCATCCATAACGAGATGGGCGCGCCGCTTTGGCTGGCCAATGCCGCCCAGGCGCCCGCCGCGCTCGGCCATTTCGCCACCACGCTCGAAGCCCTCAAGAACTTCCAGTTCGAGGTTCCACGCAATGGCAACATGGTGCGCTACGAGCCCGTGGGCGTGTGCGGCCTGATCACGCCCTGGAACTGGCCGATCAACCAGATCGCCGCCAAGGTGGCGCCGGCCCTGGCCGCAGGCTGCACGATCGTGCTCAAGCCGTCGGAACTGGCTCCGCTCGACGCCATGATCCTGGCCGACGTGATGGAAGAAGCCGGCGTGCCGCCGGGCGTCTTCAACCTCGTCAATGGCGACGGGCCCGGCGTGGGTGAAGCGATCTCGTCGCATCCGGATGTCGACATGGTGTCGTTCACCGGTTCGACGCGCGCCGGCATTGCGGTGGCCAAGGCCGCGGCCGACACGGTCAAGCGCGTGACGCAGGAACTGGGCGGCAAGTCCGCCAACATCGTGCTGGACGATGCCGACCTCGAAAAGGCGGTCTCGGGCGGTATCCGCGAGCTCTATACGAACTCCGGCCAGTCCTGCCTCGCGCCCAGCCGCATGTTCGTGCCGCGCAAGAAGCAGGATCAGGCCATCGCTATCGCCAAGGCGACAGTCGAGGCCACCAAGGTCGGCGACGGCTCGCCCGGCAGCCTGGGCCCCGTGGCCAACGTCAACCAGTACAACAAGATCCAGGGCCTCATTCAGAAGGGCATCGACGAAGGCGCGACGCTGGTCGCCGGCGGCCCGGGCCGTCCGGAGAACCTGAACCGTGGCTATTACATCCGCCCGACCGTGTTCGCCGATGTCACCAACGACATGACCATCGCGCGCGAAGAGATCTTCGGCCCGGTGCTGGCGATGCTGCCCTATGACACCGAGGAAGAGGCCGTCGAGATGGCCAATGACTCGGTCTATGGCCTGTCCGGCTATGTGCAGTCGGGTTCCATCGACCGTGCCCGCAAGGTGGCCTCGCAGCTGCGCACCGGCAATGTGCATCTGAACGGCGCGCCGGTGAATTTCGGCGTGCCCTTCGGCGGCTACAAGCAGTCGGGCAATGGCCGCGAATGGGGCGGCGAGTTCGGCATGCACGAATATCTCGAGACCAAGGCCGTGATCGGCTACGAGCCCGCCAAGGGCTGATCTCGCACACGCTTAAAGCCTGATACAGGCGCCTCACCATCCGGTGGGGCGCCTGTGTTACATTTGCGCCCTTCGAAGCGAAGGATGCCATGACGAGCCACAGCGAAAAGCCGATCCTGATCAAGCCCGCGCGCGTCTGGACCGCGGAAGGCCGCACCCCAGACGAGGGTTGGGCGGTGCTGGTGGACGGTGCCAGGATCGCCGCCGTTGGGCCGGACGCGAGCATTACACCGCCGCCCGAAAGCGAGATCATCGCCCTGCCCGGCGCATGCCTGCTCCCGGGGCTGATGGACCTGCATTCGCACCTGTTCCTCTATCCCTATAACGAGACCGCCTGGGACGATCAGGTGCTGAAGGAGGCCGACGCCTATCGCACGCTGCGCGCGGGCAAGCATGCGCGCACGACGCTGCTGGCCGGCTTCACCACCCTGCGCGATCTCGGCACGGAAGGCGCAGGCTTTGCCGACGTCGCGCTCAAGCGCGCCATCGATGAGGGCATCGTGCCGGGGCCGCGGCTGTTCGTGGCCACCAAAGCCATTGTCGCCACCGGCTGCTATGGCCCGGCGGTCAAAAAGTTCCGCCCGGATTGCTGCGTGCCGCAGAGCGCCGAGGAAGCCAGCGGCGTCGACGAGATCGTGCGCGCGGTGCGCCATCAGGCCGCCCATGGCGCCGACTGGATCAAGCTCTATGGCGACTACCGCGTCGGGCCGAACGGCGAGACGCGGCCGACCTTCTCCGAAGAGGAAATCCGCGCCGCCACCGACACCGCCCATGAGCTGGGCCGGCCCGTCGCCGTGCACGCCACCACCGACGAGGCCATGCGCCGCGCCGCCGATGCCCAAGTCGATACGATCGAGCATGGTTATGGCGGCAGCCGCGAGACCTTCCACCTTATGGCGAAGAACGGCATCGCCTTCCTGCCGACGCTGACCGCGCCCGAAGCCATCGCCAGCTATTTCGCCGGTTACGTGCCGGGCCAAAGCGCGCCGACCGAACAGATGAAACAGGCCGCGCGCGCCTTCCGCACGGCGCTCGAAGAAGGCGTCACGATCGGCTGCGGCAGCGATGTCGGCGTGTTCGCGCATGGCACCAATCATCGCGAACTCGACTGGATGGTGCGGCTCGGCATGACGCCGCTCGAAACGCTGATGGCAGCGACCCATGTCAATGCCCGCATTCTCGGCGCGGACGACAGGCTCGGCTGCATCAAGCCTGGCATGGCCGCCGATCTTCTGGCGGTGGGCGGCGATCCGACCAGCGACATCGCCGATATCCGGCGGCTGACGATGGTGATGAAGAACGGCGTCGTTTATCGGCGGCCGTAGCGGGGACATCGAGAGGCGACAGGATGGGTGGCGTGGTTCGCGGCACGGAAGGTTATGCGCAGGAGGCTCCAGTCCTGCGCGAACGCTACGAGGCCATCCCATTCGCTACCGTTCACCGCAGGATCCTAGCCTTCCTTCCGCCTGCGCCCGCGCCCATTCTCGACATCGGCGCCGGCACGGGGCGCGATGCGGCCGCGTTCGCAGAGATGGGCCACAGCGTTCTGGCTATCGAGCCGACCGCGGCACTCCGCGCCATTGCGCAGGAGCTTCATCCATCGCCCCGTATCACATGGCTCGACGACAGCTTGCCTGATCTGGCGACTGTGCGGGCATATGACGAACGCTATGATTTTGTTGCCATGACAGCGGTATGGATGCATCTCGACGAAGCCGAGCGCGCCCGCGCCATGCCGCATTTGGCATCACTGGTCGGCACGCAGGGCAAGCTTGCCATGACCGTGCGCCACGGCCCGGTGCCGAACGGCCGCCGCATGTTCGAGGTCGATACGGACGAGACCATTGCGCTGGCCGCGGCCGAGGGCCTCAAACCTGTGCTGAACATCCACGAACAGTCAAAGGCCGAACCCAACCGCTCACTCGGGGTCACATGGACCCGCATGGTGTTCGCGCGATAGGGTCGTCCATCGGCGATTCCAGGAAGCAAGCATGCCCGAAATCATCACGCGCGAATTTCTCCATCGTGGCTGGAACACATTTTCCATTGCCACGATCCGGCTTGCGGATGGGCAGCGCATCACGCGCTCCATCGAAGATCATGGCAGTGCCATTTGTGTGCTGACATACGATCCGGTGCGCCGGATGGCTCTGCTGGTGCGTCAGTTCCGAGCACCGCTGTTCGCCGCAGCAGGCCAGAAAGATCTGCTGGAAGCCATCGCCGGGCTAATCGACGACGAGCCACCGGAAGATGCCGCGCGGCGCGAGGCCATGGAGGAAGCGGGTGTCAAGCTGGAGACGCTGGAGCCAGTTTCGCGGGTATGGTCGATCCCGGGCAGTTCTACGGAACGCATCAATCTTTATCTCGCCCCCTATGCTGCCAGCGATCGCATCGGCGATGGCGGCGGGCTCGATCACGAGCACGAGAACATCACCGTGGTCGAGTTGCCGCTGGCGGAGCTGGCGCGCATGGCCGATGCCGGCGAAATCGACGACCTGAAAACGCTGACGTTGGTCCAGACCCTCAGACTGCGCCGGCCGGATCTCTTCGCCTGAGGAAACGCCCGGAGAGCCTTGATCTGGATCACGGTTTCCTGTGGATGGAGATGGGAAACTGACGCCCGACTGGCAAAGGTTCGTTTCCGTGGACAATTTCTCCAAACCCTTCGTGATTGCGCTTCTTCTTGGCTTTGGAGCCTTGGGGCTGTTCGCCTGGCTCGGCGCCAATGTGCAGCCCGATACGGTGGAGCGCCTCGCCTATTCCGACTTCATCGCCCGCGTCGACAAGGATCTGGTCAAGACTGCGACCATCAATGGCCAGACCGTGCGTGGCGAGCTGGCCGGAAAGAAGCAATTTGTCACCACCATTCCCGAAGGCTCCGACCTGGCCGCAAAGCTGATCGCCCATCACGCCAAGGTCGACGTGGTGCCGGGCGGTTCCGGCTCCTTCATCGTTCATCTTCTGAGCTGGCTGCCCTTCCTGCTCATCATCGGTGTGTGGTTCTATTTCATGCGCGGCGCGGGCGGGGCTGGTGGCGCCGGCGGCGGGCGCGGAAGTTTCGGCTTCGGCAAGAGCCGCGCGCGGCTGATGACGCCGGACAAGGGCCATCGCGTAACCTTTGACGATGTCGCCGGCATTGACGAAGCCGAGAGCGAACTCGAAGAGATCGTCGAATTCCTCAAGAGCCCGGAGAAATTCCAGCGTCTCGGCGGCAAGATTCCGAAGGGCTGCCTTCTGGTCGGCCCGCCCGGTACGGGCAAGACCCTGCTCGCGCGCGCCATTGCCGGCGAGGCCAATGTGCCCTTCTTCTCCATCTCGGGCTCCGACTTCGTGGAGATGTTCGTGGGCGTGGGCGCCAGCCGCGTGCGCGACATGTTCGAACAGGCCAAAACGAATGCGCCCTGCATCGTCTTCGTCGACGAGATCGACGCGGTGGGCCGCAAACGCGGCATGGGGTTCTCCGGCACCAATGACGAACGCGAGCAGACGCTGAACCAGCTTCTCGTCGAGATGGACGGCTTCGACACCAAGGAAGGCGTGATCCTGCTGGCGGCCACCAACCGGCCCGACGTGCTCGACCCGGCACTTCTGAGACCCGGACGTTTCGATCGCCAGATCGTGCTCTCCAACCCCGACATTCTCGGTCGCGAGAAGATTCTCGGCGTGCATCTGCGCAAGGTGCCGGTGGCGCCCGATGTCGACATCGCCGTGATCGCGCGCGGCACACCCGGCTTTTCGGGCGCGGACCTCGCCAATCTTGTCAACGAAGCGGCATTGCTGGCGGCCCGGCGTGAAAAGCGCATGGTCGGCATGGCCGAATTCGAGGACGCCAAGGACAAGGTGATGATGGGCGGCGAGCGGCGCTCGATGGTGATGACCGAGGCGGAGCGGCGCACGACCGCCACCCATGAGGCGGGCCACGCGCTCGTCACCCTGAATTCGCCGGGGCACGATCCCCTGCACAAGGTCACCATCATTCCGCGCGGACGGGCATTGGGCGCAACGCTCGCTCTACCGGAGCGCGACCGCTACGGCTTCTCGCTCACCGAACTCGAAACCAAGGTCACCATCATGTTCGGCGGCCGCGTCGCCGAAGAGTTGAGCTTCGGCAAGGCGGAGGTGACCACCGGCGCGGCCGACGACCTCAGACAGGCCACGGCGCTGGCGCGGCGCATGGTGACCGACTTCGGATTCAGCGAAAAGCTGGGCCCGCTCTATTACGGCGAAGACGACGCCACCGCCACTTACGGCCCACTTCTGGCGCCGTCGCGGCAAATGTCCGAAGCCACGTCCCAGATGCTTGACGAAGAAACCCGGCGCATTATCGAAGAAGCCGAAGCCCGCGCCCGCGCCATACTGAGCGTGCACAAGGACGAGCTGAAAACGCTGGCCGACGCGCTTCTGAAATACGAGACCCTGTCCGGCGAGGATGTGGTCAAGGTGCTGCGCGGCGAAGAGGTCAGCAGCGCCAGGCTACCGGCGCGCGCGCTGTCGCTGACGCCGGATGCCGGCATCAATGCCGATCGCGGCGGCCTGCCGGATGCGCCTGCCGCACCGGCATGAACGCCGATTTCGGATGAGCCGTGATACGCGCTGAACCGATAGCCACCCACCCCTTCGCATGAACGTATAAGAGGTGCATGCGGAATCTTCGGCGGCTCATGGAAATGGGTGGTGCATGCGGCGCAAAAGCATGCCCATGCTTGCGCAGAAGGGCTAGCAGGAGTCCTTCCATCGTTGCGAAGCGTTGTGACATCAAGCTGCTTCTTGATCTATCTCAAGCCGAACGGAGTAGCCCGACGGAACAGCTATCGCAGCGCTTACCATCTGTGATGTCATCACCAATGAAGGTTTTCGTATAATAGATGGTCCCCATGAACATTCATCATTCCACCACCACTCCGCACACGGACGCCTCTTCGTGGGGCCGGCCGACAGGAGTACTCCTGCTCGCAATCGCCATCATGCTCGCAGCGACGCAACATGCGCAGGCTTCAACGGACTGGACCGTGAGCTGCCCGACCGAAAAAGCCTGCGTTGCGCATCTCGATCGCAAGGGCGTGCAGATCCTGATCGGGCGCACCAAGGACGGCGCGCCGCTGCGCATGGCCCTGCGCCTCTCTGCTGCCGCCCAGAAGGGTAAGCCCGTGTCCATGCGACTGAACGACGGCTGGCAGGCGGGCCTGAGGGTCAGCAATTGCAGCGAGAAATATTGCGAAGCCGGCGTCGCAACAAGCGCAACCCCCGTCGCCATCGCCGCACTGTCCCGTAATAGGAGCGGAATCATCGCCTATGAAATCAAAGACAAGATTCTCCTGATTGAATTCACGCTCACCGGATTCGCCGACGCGTTGAAGCGCGTCGGACAGTGAAAGGCTGAACGGTCATGTCACGGATACCGGATATCAAGATCGTGGTTTCATCCGACGGGGAAACAAAAAACGTCACTACGCGCGAGCGGCCCGACGGCACACGCCTGCGCGATTTCTGCAAAGCAAAGGCCGAAGTGCTGTCCTCCGGCGAAACGACCCGTGCGCTTCGCGAGTTTCTGAATCCGTTCAAGCAAAAGTAGGGCAATCAAATAGACCGGCGCGTGATTGCCCTAACTGGCATCGTTAGAAACCGATATCGAACAGAGAGTGTGTGAAATGGAAGTTACGCGCGCCAGCATCGCCATCGTCGATTCGAACCGTCTCTTCCGGGCGGGCATCATCAGCCTGCTCAACGACGCTGCGGGGCATCCGGTTGGAGAGGCCGCCAACGTGGAGGGCCTCCGCCGCCTGATCGCCGAGGGGCGGCAATTCGACCTCATCCTTCTTGAGGCCCACAAGGGGCCCACCGGACAACCCATGCCCCGTCACCGACGTGCGGGCCCTGCTGCCGGCGGCGCGCATCACCGTGCTGGCCGAGAAATTCGATACGGGGCAATTGCGCGCCTGCTTTGCGGCCGGCGCCGATGGTTACCTGCTCAAGGACATCAGCCACCAAACGCTGCAAGCATCGCTCCACCTGATCCTTCTGGGTGAGAAGATCCTGCCCACGCCGCTCGCCGAGATGCTGGCGCGAGAAGGTCTCCTGCCTCTCAACGGCGCGGGGACGGAAAATGGCTTCACCATCATTGCAGACGATCGCGCCGACGGCATTTCAGAGCGCGAGATGGAAATCCTGCGCTGCCTCGTCAATGGCGATTCCAACAAGCGCATCGCCAACCGCCTCAGCATCGCCGAGGCCACGGTGAAGGTTCACCTCAAGAGCATCCTGCGCAAGACCCATGCCGCCAACCGCACCCAGGCTGCGATCTGGGCGCTGCACCGCGGCGTCTCGGGGATGGCCGCCGCGGCCATTCTCGCCATCGGCGGGCCGGAGCTGCAGGCACTGATCGGGGACGTCCAGCAACTGGCGATCGTTTAGCGTTCGATCACGGAGACAGCGACTGGACCTGCCATAGCAGCAGGTCCAGCGTGTTGATGCCGACCGGCAGGAGATAATCGCCGAATGCCGAATCGTCGTCGCCGATCATGCTGGTCCAGGTGTTGAGCGCGGTGGCCGTCGCGCCCGAACCGCTCATCCGCTCCACATAGAACAGCCGGTTCGTGTATCCGGCATTGTTCCAATTGCCGCGCCAGCCACGGCCGCGATAGCCGGGCACCGGCACCTGATACCAGTCATAAACGATTGCCGATCCGCCGGGGCCCTTATCGGCATAGAGCAAAACACCGCCCGGCCCGATGATGAGGTTGTCCGGCCTGATGCCGAGCACCTGGTCGGAGAGGATCGCCTGCTTGCCGGCCGAACTCATGCCAAGCCCCCGCCCGCCGAAATCATAGGGCTGGTTGTTGAGGCCCTGCGCCAGCACGCCGCCGGCCGAAACGACGGCAAGCACGAACCCGGATACACACACCGTACGGACCATGCGCATTCTCTCGGCGTATGTCATCTGCCACCTGTCGCTTGGGCCCGGCGCGCGCGCCATGGACCAGTCCGCACAATTGCGATCCGCAGTGTAGGCGCGCTGCATCCACCCGCACCACTCGCCCAGAAGCATTAGCGCCGATGCGACCACACAGAGGTGAATGCGGGATACTACCTACGCCGTTTTCGACCTGCGCCTTGCACCAACGCGCCGTCGACTAATCCGCCTGCGAACTTCATGCGCGAATGCACGCCGCTATCCTTCTTCTCGGAAACGGGGACGCGGGTTCGACACTCGCTCGTCAGAAAACGCAGGCACGGGATTGATGAAAAAGGCTGTAGCAATCGGAACGCTCGCATCCCTTCTTCTGACGGGTTGTTCGAGTATGACGACCGGCGTGTTGGGAAAGAAGGGCGTGGATCCGCTCTACAGTTTTCCCGTCACCAACAATCCTACCCCTTACAGCCAATGCCTGACGGGTCTGTCCGCACGCCCCGGAAATAACATGCCGACCTTCGCAGTGGGTGAGGTCGCCGACAAGACCGGCCAGATCAATTACCAGGAAAACGGTCACCAGCTCAGTCAGGGCGTCTCGGAGATGATGATCAGCGCCCTTTATAAAACCCGCAAGGCGAAGCTTGTCGAACGGCTCGACCTGCGCATTCCGCTGGCCGAGGTGAAGCTGGCCGAACAGGGCAAGCTGTCACGAAGCATCAGTTCCTACGGGCAACTGCCCGCAAGCGATTTCGTCATCACCGGCGCACTGACCGAGCTGAACTACAACATCGTTAGCGGCGGCGCCCAGGCCTTTGTGACCGGCATCGGTGGCGGCGCGAAGACCGTCGTCATCAACGTCGCCCTCGACCTGCGTGTCATCAACTCCCGCACCTTCGCGGTCGATTACGTGACCAGCCTGCAGAAGCAGATCTTCGGTGTCGAAGTGGAGGCCAATGTCTTCCGCTTCTTCGGAGACACGCTTGTCGAATTCAACGCCGGGGCCATCAAGAACGAGCCTCTCCAACTCGGCGTTCGATCCGTCGTTGAAATGGCCGTGTACCAGATCATGACGGACTTCCTCCACTTGCCCGCGGACGACAAGTGCGGCGTGGTCAAGTCGGATCACATGGCACATCAACTGGAGCGGCTCGCCAACCAGGAGCACAAGTCCAATGAAAAAGCACAGTAAGACAATCCTGCTCGCCGGCGCGGCGGCAGGTATTCTGGGGTTTGGCCTGTCCGGCCCGGCCCTGGCATTCGACACCGTCAATTGGGACTGGGAGAAGGTTATTCTCGAGAACATCGCGATTGACGGCCAAGTCAATCTCAACCTGACCCCCTCGGGGATGGTTGAACTGGAGAAGCTGCAGTTCTTCATCGGCGACGCCATCGCGACGTCCACGGTGAATGGCGTCTACAACATGCAGCCCTCGCAGGGCGGTGACACCACGGTCAGCTTCACTGTCGACTGGAGCGGTTACCATGACGATCTCAACCCCGCCAATTTCGGCACGGGCGTCGTGGCCGGCCCTCCGGGAGGACCTGACGCTCCCGGTCCGGAAGCGACCCTCTCCGGAGACCTCACCGGTACCGGAAGCCTGATTGGCACGATCGACGAAGGTACGGACGCAACGGCACTGACCGCGACCTTCACCGACATCGCCGTGTCGGTCGATCCCTCGGCCAGCTACGACGCTCTCACCGAGCTGCCGGAAGTTGTCAGCGCCGCCACGGCGGTGGGCAACAACCAGTCTATCGTGAGCGACGTGGCATTGACGCTGCATGATGCCCAGTTCGTGTTCGGCGGGTTCAATCCGGAGGCGAGAACGGACAGCTTCCAGGGAGTCGCTACCGGCAACAGCAGCCTGTCCGCGGCACTCGCCTTCGCGCAGGCCGGCGCTCAGGGCCTGATCACGCCATCATCGATCAGCGCGACGTCGACTGTCTCCGACATCTGGAATGCATCGGTCGACAGCAACGCAACCGCCGTTGGCAACAACGCCAATATCGAAGTGCATGCGGCGACCCCGGACGATGCATTCCTCGTCGCAGACTACGTCCAGGGCGCTTATGCCAACGTGTCGGCGCTGTCGAGCGTCTCGGGAGTCACGGTCAACAGCTACACCAACCTCGGCGTGCTGGATAGGCCACTCGTCAACTCCGTTGCGACCGCGGTGGGCAACAACCTGTCCATCAAGGTCACAAGCCCGACGGGCCCGTAACCGTCGGGAGCCCCAGGGGGGAGGGATACCCCACCCCTCCCCCCGCCTTTTCCCGGTGTGGGTATGCCAGGAGCATCGCCATGTTCGAACACAATCCTGAAACGTCCAGCATCCAGTGGCGCATCATCGGCGCGATGGTCGTTGCCTTGGTGCTGCTGCTCGCCGCGACCTCGGCCTATGCCGCGGCAGGGCAAAACAAGGAGCCCTGGAGCGGCCAGAAATATGATCGCGCCGGCATGGCCGTGATCATGCACAATGTCGATAGCGGCTCGTCCGCATCCTCCAACAGCATCGGCGCCAGTACGACGCTGGTCTGCGGCGGCGGCGGCGGCGGCGCCTCAAGCGCGACGGCCAATTCGACCTGCATCATCGTCAACAATGGCGCGGCCGACATCACCACCGGTCAGGCCAGCGATGGCGGGCAATCGGCCAGTTCGAGCACCGCCACGAGCAGCACCGACCAGAACTCCATGTCGGGCGCACTGGGCGGCCTGGTACCGGGCGGCTGAGAGACTTGCGCCGGGTGGTTCGGGAGACACTATCCGTGGCCGCTTCGGAGCGATGGATGGTGGAGGGATCGTGGGGCCGACCCGGAAATGCTCCTTTGCCGGCACTGCGCAGTCCGCAATGCTGCACCGCACATTTGTCAGACAATAATATGAGTAAACCGCAATGTGCGCGGCTGTTCTCGGCGCTGGTTTGACGTTCTCCGCAGCCGCTTAAATCAGACGACATCTAACTCTTTCGCTCACTTCCTGTCGGCCGCCGGCTTAAAGAGGGCCTACTTCCCGGCCGGGCAAACCTGTGCCCCGGCGGTCACGCCGGCATTGCGCAATCCGCGATGCTGCGCTACTCATTTGTCAGACAATAATATGGAGGCCGGGATGCGGGGGGCAATTTTTGGGGCTGTTCTAGCGGCTGCTTTGGCGGTTTCCGCGGCCCATGCGGACGAGCCGATCCCCGTGAAGGTCAACGCCTCCGAGCCCGGCCCCAGGATTGACCGCCACATCTTCGGCCAGTTCGCCGAGCAGCTGGGCACGCAGATTTACGGCGGAATCTGGGTCGGAAAGAATTCCAAAATTCCCAACACGCGCGGCATTCGCAAAGACGTCGTGGCGGCACTGCGCGAATTGCACGTTCCGGATGTCCGCTGGCCCGGCGGTTGTTATGCCGATCAATATCATTGGCGCGACGGCGTCGGCAAAACCCGCAACGCCCGCATCAACACGAGTTGGGGCGACGTGCTCGACACCAACGCATTCGGCACCGACGAGTATTTCGATTTCCTCAAACAGATCGGCGCGGAGGCATATGTCTCGGTCAACGTCGGATCGGGCACGGTCGAGGAAGCCTCCGACTGGCTCGAATACATGACGGCCGACAAGCCCACCGCGCTCGCCAAGCTGCGTGCGCGGAACGGCCATCCGGCACCATACCACGTGGCCTTCATGGGGATCGGCAATGAGAGCTGGGATTGCGGCGGGTTGATGACGCCCACGGAATACACCGCCCGGATGAGGCGCTTCGCGCGCTTCGTGAACGATCTCGATCCCGCTGACAAGATGCAGAAGATCGCAGTCGGCCCCGGCACCGCCGATACCACATGGACCAGTGCCGTGATGGACACCTGGAAGAAGCGCCACGGCTGGTCCTTCGACATCAACGGCATGTCACTCCATTCCTACACGGTCTCGGGCGGCTGGCCTCCGCACATGCCTTCCGCCAATTTCGGCAAAGAGGATTATGCGGCGGTTCTGAAGGAAACGCTGAAGATGGATGGGCTGATTCAAACCCAGTCCGCCGTCATGGACAAATACGACCCCGACAAGAAGATTGCGCTCGTCGTCGACGAATGGGGCGCCTGGCTTGCGCCCACGCCGGGAAGCAATCCGGCGTTCCTGCAACAGCAGAATTCGCTGCGCGACGCGATTCTCGCCGCGCTCAACCTGGACATCTTCGCGCGCCATGCCGATCGCGTGCGCATGGCCAATATCGCGCAGATGGTCAATGTGTTGCAGGCGATGTTGATGACCGATGGCCCCAGGATGGTGAAAACGCCCACCTATTACGTCTTCAAGATGTATGTGCCGTTCCAGGATGCAACGCTTCTGCCGGTCAGCTACGACGCGGGAAACTACACTGCGGGCAACATCACCCTGCCGCGCATCGATGTCATCGCGGCGAAGGCAAAGGACGGCCGCATTGTCGTGTCGCTAGTCAATATCGATCCGACCCGGCCGGCGGATTTCGCCGTCACCGTACCCGATGCAGGCGCGTCAATTGCCAGGGGCGAGACCTTGACCGCGCCCGCGGTGGATTCGGTCAACAGCTTCGCCGCGCCAGATACCGTCATCCCCAAACCGATCTCGGCCACCGTCGCAAATGGCAGGATCGCGATTTTGTTGCCACCGAAATCGGTCACCGTTCTCACGCTTGGCCGCACGCCCTGAGTGCCGGCCGAGTTCGCATCGCAAGATATAGAAAACTGACGAGGAACCGACAATGAAAGCGAATGTTCTTGGTATTTTCGCGGCATTGATTTTGTGCGCGGCCACGCCGGCGCAAGCGCAGGTGCAAACCGAGGTGCCACCGGTTATCGCGGGCGCACCATCCGTGACGGTGGAACACATCAAGATTCATGGCCCCTCGCTGGAGGGCAATCTCGAAGGCGAAGCTGTCGATCGCGATGCGATCGTTTTTCTTCCGCCCAGCTATTTCAAAGATAAGACGCGCCGGTATCCGGTCGTCTATGCGCTACACGGCTATTCCATCGGCGCCGAGCAATGGACGCACGAAATTCACGTCCCGCAGACCATCGAAGGTGCCTTCGCGCAGGGTGCCAAGGAATTTATTTTTGTGATGCCTGATTCCAAAACGGCCTATTGGGGCTCGATGTATTCCGGCTCTCCGACCGTCGGCGATTTCGAGGATTACGTCTCGCACGACGTCGTCACCTATATTGACGCGCATTACCGTACGATCCCGGACCGGCTCAGCCGCGGCCTTGTCGGCCATTCCATGGGTGGCTACGGCGCATTGCGCATTGGGATGAAGCATTCCGACGTGTTCGGCGCCCTCTACGTCATGAGCCCGTGCTGCCTGTCGCAGCGCCCGATGCCAGATCCCAATTCCGCCAAGGAAAAGGCGTTCGAGAAGGCCGTCGCCGCGATGAAGTCGCCCGCCGACGCCGCAAATCTGTCGTTCTTCCAGCGCGCGGAGCTTGCATACCGCTGCGGCGTGGTCGCCCGATCCCAAGAACCCGCCGCTCTATCTCGATCTTCCGATCAAGGACGGCGTCGTGCAGCAGGATGTGCTGAAAAAATGGGCGGCGAATTCGCCGCTCGTCTTCATCGACCAGTATATCGGCCATCTCCGCCAATACCGCGCGATCGCCATGGATGTGGGCGATCACGACAGTCTGCGCTTCGACGCGACCAAGGTGCATCAGATTCTCGACAATTACGGCATACCCAACAGTTTTGAGATCTATCACGGCACGCATACGAGCGCGGTCGCAGTACGGATGCAGAACTACGTGCTGCCGTTCTTCAGCAAGCACCTCTGCTTTACCGAAGGCTGCAAGTAGGACGGGCGCTTGACGGCGAAGATCGACCGATCGCGGTTGAATGCAAAGGGATCAATAATGAATTCGTTCCGCCAAATTGTTTTTTGCAGCAGCCCTCTCAGGCGCCATCTTCATGACCTTCGGCGCCCGCGCGGAAGACACGAGCAAGCTGCCTTTCATGAATCCCAAGCTTCCGGCCGCACAACGCGCTGCCGATCTCGTCCATCGCATGACGCTGACGGAAAAGGCGTCCCAGATGGTCAACCACGCGCGCGCCATTCCGCGGCTCGGCGTGCCCGCCTACGATTACTGGAGCGAGGCGTTGCACGGCGTCATTTCGGACGGTGTGACGGAATTCCCCGAGCCCATCGGCCTTGGCGCTACCTTCGATGTGCCGGGCATCCACAAGATGGCAACGGACATCGGCATCGAAGGGCGGATCAAACATGTCGAGCACGTCAAGGCCGGCCATTCGAGCACCATGGAAGGTCTCGATTTCTGGTCGCCCAACATCAATATCTTCCGCGATCCGCGCTGGGGTCGCGGCCAGGAAACCTATGGCGAGGATCCGTTCCTGACGGCACGCCTGGGCGTCGCCTATGTCACGGGCATGCAGGGCAATGACCCGCATTATTATCGCGCCATCTCCACGCCCAAGCATTTCGACGTCCATAGCGGGCCGGAGCCGACGCGCCATTTCGCCGACGTCGACGTCTCCAGGCACGACATCGAAGACACTTACCTTCCTGCGTTCCGCGCCGCCGTGGTCGAGGGCCATGCGGGCTCGGTGATGTGCGCCTACAATGCGATCAATGGCGAGCCGGCCTGCGCCAATCAATTCCTGCTGCAGCACACGCTGCGCGGCGCCTGGAAGTTCAAAGGTTACGTGGTTTCCGACTGCAGCGCCGTCCGCGATATTTTCGAGGGCCATCGCTACCGTCCGAGCCAGCCCGAGGCGACTGCGATTGCGGTTCAGCGCGGCATGGACAACGAATGCATCACCTATGGCGATGTAAAGGGCGACGCCGACTACAAACCCTATATCGAAGCCGTCCAGCAGGGCTATCTGCCGGAGCGCGACATAGACACCGCGTTGATCCGCGACTTCACGGCGCGCATTCGGCTCGGCATGTTCGATCCGCCATCGATGGATCCCTACAGCAAGATCGATCCCAAGGAACTCAGCAGCCCCGCCCACCGCGCGCTGGCTCTGAAGCTCGCCAACGAATTGATGGTGCTGCTGAAGAACGACGGCATCCTGCCGCTCAAGGGTGCCAAGAAGATCGCCATTGTCGGCCCGCTCGCCGATCAGACCGAGGTGCTGCTCGGCAACTATAACGGCCGGCCGACCCATACGGTCACGGTGCTCGAGGGCATGAAGAAGGAGTTCCCGGACGCGAAGATCACCTATGTGCCCGGCACCCAGTTCCTTGCCGAAGACGGCAACCCCGTGCCCGCATCGGTGCTGACGACGCCAGACGGCAAACAGGGGCTTCTGGCCCGGTATAGCACCGGTCAGGGCTTCCAGCCGGACCAGACCCAACTCAGCTCGCGCGTCGAGCAAGGCGTCGACCTGACTGCGGACAATCTGCCCGACGCGGCGAAAGGCAAGAGCCCGCTCTCTGTGCGCTGGAGCGGGTTCATCACACCGACCGAGACCGGCGATTACCTGTTGGGTATGAAGGCGGAAGGGGGCGCGCGCATCTCGGTCAACGGCCACCTGATCGCCAACAGCTATGGCGGCGCCGCTTTCGCGCCGGTCCATCTCGAAAAGGGTGTGCCGGCAAAGATCGAGGTCGACTTCATCTACCGCACGGGCGGCAAGCCTCCCAAGGCGCAGTTCCTCTGGGCGCCGGTCGATACCAAGCCCGACCCCGCGGCCGTTGCGGCGGCGAAGGACGCCGATGTCGTCGTCGCCGTGGTCGGCATCACGAGCCGCCTGGAAGGCGAGGAATCGCCGGTTGATCAGCCTGGCTTCCTGGGCGGCGACCGCACCAACCTGCAAATTCCGGAACCGGAGGAAGCTCTGGTTAGGGCCGTGGCCGCGACCGGCAAACCCGTCGTCGTCGTGCTGATGAACGGCAGTGCGCTTGCGGTGAACTGGGAAAAGAACCACGCGAGCGCCATCGTGGAGGCTTGGTATTCGGGAGAAGAAGGCGGCGATGCCATCGCGCAAACGCTTGCCGGCAAGAACGATCCTGGCGGCCGGCTGCCGGTGACCTTCTACAAGGACGTCCATCAGCTTCCGAATTTCGAAGACTACGCGATGACGGGGCGCACCTATCGCTACTTCAAGGGCGCGCCGCTTTATCCCTTCGGCTACGGCCTCAGCTATACGAGCTTTGGCTATAGCGATCTGGTTCTG
The DNA here is from genome assembly GCA_963822185.1 of uncultured Pseudomonadota bacterium. Taxonomy (GTDB): domain Bacteria; phylum Pseudomonadota; class Alphaproteobacteria; order Micropepsales; family Micropepsaceae; genus Rhizomicrobium. The sequence continues at coordinate 306,583 of CAWGGT010000024.1, read as the reverse complement.
CCGAAGACGCCGATCAAGGCAGGCGCGCGCCTGAAAGCGCAGGTGACGGTGACCAATACCGGCAAGCTTGCGGGCGACGAAGTGGTGCAATTGTACCTGCAGTTCCCCGACGTGCCCGGCGCGCCGATCCGCGCCCTGCGTGGGTTCAAGCGCGTCCATCTGAATCCCGGGACCAGCGAGACGTTCGCGTTCGACCTTGATCGCCGCGATCTGAGCATGGTCACCACGCGCGGCAAGAGGATCGTTGCCAATGGCCGATACCGGCTGTCCGTCGGCGGCGGCCAACCGGGGACAGGCGCGCCGACCGAGAGCGGAAGCTTCGACGTCAAAGGACAGATCACACTTCCGGAGTAAGCCGGACCGAACCCGGCAGACGCCCGCAATTGGGCTGCAGAAATCGAACCTGTCTTGGTCAGGAGAAGAGAAATGGACGATGGAGACAATTTGCGCATCACACGCAGGGCCGCGATCGGGGGCACTGTCGCGCTTGGGTTGGTGCCAACGGCGAACGCCCAAGCTGCTGTGGCCGCCACTTCCGGGATCTCGGCGTCCGTCGATATCCGCAAGACCGGCCATCCCATTTCCAACTACATGTTCGGCGGTTTCATCGAACACATCGGCGATCTCATCAATCACAGCTTCTGGAGCGAAGTCCTCGCCGATCGCAAGTTCTTCCACCGCGTGGATTCCGAGCCGCTGCCGGCGCCGAAACGGCGCGGCCCGAGGATGGCGGCACCGAACAAGTGGGTGCCCGTCGGTCCGGATTTGGGCGTCACGATGGACAAGACTGCACCCTATGTGGGCGGACAGAGCCCCGTGGTCCAGCTGGCCGGCGACCGGCCGCGCGGCATTGCCCAGTCGAAGCTTTGTCTTGCCGGCGGCAAGGATTATGTGGGCCGCATCGTCATGGCGGCGGATTCGGGCGCGGAAATTTCCGCAACCCTGATCTGGGGTAACGGTGCGCAGGCACGACAGACGATCGCGGTCTCCGCCAATGACGATTGGGTCACGGTGCCGATCAAATTCACCTGCGGCGCAGACACAACCGACGGCCGGCTCGAGATTGTGGGCACCGGATCCGGAACCTTCCGTGTCGGCGCTGTCTCGCTGATGCCCGCCGACAACATCAAAGGCTTTCGGGCCGATACGATGGCGCTGATGAAGGAGATGGATTGCAAGATACTGCGCATGCCGGGCGGCAATTTCGTCTCGGGCTACGACTGGAAGAACACGATCGGCGATCCCGACAAGCGCCCGCCGATTCTCGACCCGGTGTGGCACGCGGTGCAGCCGAACGACGTCGGCATCGACGAACTGCTTCAGATGTGCGCGATCATCGGAGTGGAACCCTACTGGTGCGTCAACACCGGCTTCGGTGAGCCGCGTTCCGGCGCCGAACTGGTCGAGTACGTCAACGGCGCCGAAACCAGCCAGTGGGGCGCCATGCGCGCGGCAAACGGCCACCCTGCCCCCTATAAGGTCCATTACTGGAACGTCGGAAACGAGATGTACGGCCACTGGCAGTTGGGCCACATGGCGCTGGATCAATACACGATCAAGCACAATCTGTTTGCCGACGAGATGCGCAAGATCGATCCGTCGATCTATATCGTCGTGCCCGGCGGCTTTGTGGACGAGATGACGACCGGCCAGGGCATCATCGCAAATTCAGGAAGCCCATTGGTTCAATATGGCTCGGACCGCGACTGGGCCGGCGGCATGCTGTCGAAATGCTGGGGCAAGTTCGATGCCCTGGCGACGCACGCTTATCCTCCGGAGAACAAACACTTCGATCTCGCCACCGGCAAGAGTGTCAACGTCAAGCAAACGCTGGTCGAATGGGCGCAAGCGCCCGCACAGCGCGTGGCCACCATGGCGGATTGCTGGGCGGAGTACAAACGGCGCTTCCCCAAGCTGGAAGACGGCAGTGTGAAGGTGTTCTTCGACGAGTGGGCCTATCATTTCGCTCAGGATTACAAAGGGTGTCTCGCCATCGCGCGGATGTTCCACGAATTTTTCCGTCACACCGGCTTCATCGACATGGCTGCCTATACGATGGCCACGTCATGGCTCGATTACGATCGCACCAATTCGGTCATCAGCGCATCCGGACGCGTGTTCCAGCTCTATAACCGTCACTTCGGAAAGATTCCCGTGGCCGTGACCGGCAACGCACCGGTTCCGCCGCCGAAATATCCCATTGGCGGAGACCAGCCGAAGGTCAACACCGGCAGCGCAACCTGGCCACTCGACGTTTCGGCAGCGCTGACCATGGACCACAAGGCGTTGGTCGTCGCGATCGTGAACGCAACGGAAGGTCCGAAAACGCTGAAAATGAACCTGGAGGGATTTCGGCCGCAATCCATCGGGCGCCGCTGGAACTTGACAGGCGCCGGTCGCGATTCCGCGAACCACGTCGGCAAGACACCGGACGTTGCCATCGCGGAAGGCCAGTTCGATGCGACGGCCCGCTCACTATCGGTGGCCGCAGCGAGCATCGAGCTTTACGAATATAGCGCGGTGTGACCGTTCCGCTGGCGTCAGCTCAAGGATCGACCGGCACATCATTGGCCAATTTGGCGAACATGTCGGGACGCAGATCTCACGATTGATCGCTTGCTGAAACCAGCGAAAGCTCTTTGGTTCGTCCCGGACGCGGCCTGCCGCTATCACCGCATTTTGTGTGGGCAGGAGAACGCATCCGAATTGAGCCTGAGCCAGATCTACATCTATGAGCGGCCGATCGGGAATGAGCGGTTCGTCGAAGACGATCCAACGAAATGCACAGCCGCTTGACGTTACTTGGCTCGATTCAAGTAACGTCACACAGAGCAAATCCAGAAAATGCTCGGCGACTTCAACCACCTGATGGTGGGCGCACACGGACTCGAACCGTGGACCCGCTGATTAAGAGCTCGCGTCGGGGATTACCCGATCCTTCTATGTACCCAGGCAAACGTCTCTTGCAGAGCCCGTTCGCCGAGGCGGGTTCCCGGCATCGCCATGAAGTCGTGAATGGCTCCGTCATAGCGCGTGACCTGTACTTGAACGCCCTCTTCCGCCATCCGTGTGGCATAAGCTTCACCCTCGTCGCATAGCGGATCGAATTCTGCGGTGATGACGAGCGCGGGTGGCAGACCTCGCAGCGAGCCCGCGCAGATTGGCGCGGCATATGGGTGATCGGCGTCGTCTCGACCGCGCAGATATTGGGCCGTACAGAAGGCGATGCTGTCCTTGGTCAAGAGCGGCCCATCGGCATTTCGGCGGAAAGACGGACGGTCTTCACGGTAGAATTCGACAACAGGACAAAACAGCACTTGCCCTCTTAACGCGGGGCCGCCCTCGTCTCGGCACCGTAGGGCGGTTGCGGCGGCGAGATTCGCGCCTGCGCTATCGCCGGCCACAACTATCCGCGCCGCGTCGACATCCAGCCCATGCGCATTGTCATGGGTCCAGCGCAACGCTGTCAGCGCATCCTCCGGGGCCGCCGGGAACTTGTGCTCGGGCGCGCGTCGGTAGTGCACAGCGAGAACCGCGCACCCAGTGCCATTGCAGAGGCGCCGGCACAGATCGTCATGGGTATCGAGATCACCAAATACGAACCCTCCGCCATGATAGAAAACTATGACGGGCGACGCGGGCGCCCTGGTTGCCTTATAAAGCCTGACCTCGATCGGAAATTCCGCTTGTTCGATAACAAGGTTTTCGACACTGGCGACCGATACCGAGGATTTCGGCGCCATTGGCATGTTGCGGCGGGCTTCGATCGAGAGGTCGGAAGCATCCGGTCTCTGCGTCATCATGGCCAGGATGGGTTCGAATTCCGGATCGACGGGCATATCAAATCCCGGCTAGCGTTATTGTGACTACGCTCTGCGGCCTGAAGCTGGTCATAAGCTGTCACCCGGGCGTGCTCCACGCTTTTCGACATGACAGACAAAATCGCTCGGGCTGTTTCCAGAACCGTGCCCCTTGTAGCGGGCCACATCCGGATAGGCGCAAATCGGGCGCGCGCCCAAATCCGGGAGCTTGGGCGGAGTACCCGAGGATATCGACATCATATTCAGCGGCGGCATTCGCCTGGCGAGGACCATACCCGGCGCGTGTCCGCGCTCGACCCACTGCTCCAACGCCGAGATCCAATCGATCTGATACGCACCGAAACAATGTCCCATACCCGGCACCAGGAAGAGTCGATAGAAGTCACGCGTTTGCGCCAAGCCACCCTGATGGGAGACCACACTCTCATAGTAGTTGATGCTGTTCTCGGTGGGGATAAAGGGATCCGCCCAGCCGTGGTACTGGATGAGCTTTCCGCCATGCGCCTTGAAGGCCGAAAGATTCGGGTTGGTCGCCACAAGGCCGGGATCGTTATTTTCGGCATCTGCTACGTCCTTTGAGAGGTTGAGCGTGCGGAAATCCCACTTCGGATTGTTGAGCAGAACAGCAAACGTATCGATGCCGACCATCCATGGCTGCGACACAATTGGCCCCCAGGCCAACTCACTCCCCGGGGGCATGCCCGGATAGATGAGCGTGTGCGTCTTGGGATCACGTACCGGCGCATAGATTTTGTCGGCAACCTTTGCCTGCAGCGTTGTCAGACAGGTCGATGCTGCCTGTCCAGGCTCGCATACGATACTGGTCGCTTTGAAATGGCAGACACGCGGATCCTCGATCTGACCGTCCTTGAGGCCGTCAAGTGCGTCGCATTTCTTCAAGACGGCTTTGTGGAGTAACGCGAACTGCATCGGCCCGAGGATTGGTTTTTTTCCCTTCGGCAAATTCGCGATATCAGCCATCAGGGATTGCGCCTGCAAACTCACCCAATTGTTTGCGGGCGCTCCTGCGATAATGCCATTGAAATCAGAAGGGAATTTCTGCGCCTCTTTCAAGCCTTGCTTCCCGCCGGAGGAACAGCCATCCCAATAGGACAGACGCGGACCGATACCATAATAAGCCGCCGTCACGGCTTTGGCTTTCACAGTCGTCACGTGAACTGCGCGCCAGGCGAAGTCGATCAGCTTCTGAGGATGGCCAAAGGCAAAGGTCCCACGCGGACCGACGTGCCCCGTATCCGTGGAGGCGACCGCGTAACCCCGCATCAGCGGCTCAACCATCTCGGCATAGGAAATGGACCCGAGCCATGCACCGTTGCCGACCATCATGAACTTACCATTCCAATTTTCGGGCAACCACAGTTCCATCCTGATGTCCGAATCACCGCCCGGGTGGAGCGTTGCCGAGACCCGACAAAAGCCCGGCAAGTTCAGCGTGCTCGGCCCAAAGCCGCGATCGCGCTTGGGGATGGAGAATATCCCAGGCGTCCGTTTCTCCGCCCGTGTGATGCGCGCATCAGGCACGGCTATACGCGCAATCTCTCCGCAAGACATCGTCGGGGATACAGAAGTGGCAGGTCCCGGCGAGGCGACCGGTTGCGCGGAAGGCGCTGCTGACGCAGCGTACATCGTTATCATGGCCAGCGCCAATGCACCAATTCCGGGAAGCGCGAACTTGAACTTCATGGAACGAACCTTTTTACCAAAGAGAAGCGACTTTGCCGCCGTGTTGAACGCTCGGCGGCTGAAATAGCCGCCCAGCGCATGATCAGAAGCTGCGGGAAATCCAGAACCCAAACTGCCGTGGCGGTCCAAGGAAGTAGGATGGACCATACGTCTGACCCACGATGTAAGTCGTGTCGGTGAGATTGGTCACATAACCTTGAATCTGCCACGGGCCTGTTGAGTAGGTGACAGACAGATTGAGCAGCGTGTGCGCTTTGATGATATCGGCCGCCGCACCTTGCACTGTCTGGTATTGTCTTGAGATGTAAGTGAGATCCAAGCGCGGCGAGAGCGTGTCATCATTTCCCAAATTGAAGTCGTATTCGATACCCCCATTTGCCGTCCAGTTCGGCGAATAAGGGTTGGGGCGCCCCGATAGATCCTGGGTGAACGGGTCATAATTGAAACAAACCGGTGGATTGCTGACCACACCCGTTCCGCATTGCGGGCCTAATGGACCATTGCCGCCACCCGGCAGAAGATTGGGATTGATATAGATCGTGTGGCCCAGTTTGGAATTGACGTTGGACAGATTGGCATCCATCTCAAGCTCACCGAACCGGGCTTGCGCCTGGGCCTCGATGCCCCAGATCGTCGAGTCGCCGGCATTGGCCACGCCGAGCGCGCCGCCATAGACGCCCAGCGTGGTCGGCGGAATGTAGCTCGATAGCTGCAGGTTCCGGTAGTCCATGTAGAAGCCGTCGATCTGGGTTCTCACGTGAGAACCGAAGAAGCTCGACTTCAAGCCAGCCTCATAATCGTAGACAAACTCCGGCGCGAAGATCGGCGCATTCGGCCCGTTGATGCCACCAGCCTTGTAGCCCTTGGCTGCAAAGGCATAGGCATATTGGTTCTTAGTGATCGTCCAATTGATGCTGATTTTTCCGGTCCAACCGGTATCGGATTCGTTGGCGCGCTGGTCGACAGCGATCGGAAACGGTGCGAGCCCCAAAAGCGTGGTCGTTCCAGTGTTATGTGCTTGGGAGCCAGTATAACGCAGCCCCGCCTGTATCTGGAGATCGGAGAATATGCGGTACCCTACTTGGCCGAAGCCGGCGATTGCCTCTTTGACGCCCGGGGCGTCGGCCAAAACGGTGGTCGGGGGCGTTGGTTGATCAATTCCGACATGGGCTAGCGCCCAATCGTAGAAATAAAACGCGCCCGCGATCCAGTCGAACCGGCCGCCAGATGGAGACAGAATGTTGATTTCCTGGCTGGCGAGCCACTCATGGACCTGATTGTTGAACACGCCGGTGGCCGGCGGCAGGATCGCGGTTCCGGGTGACGAGCTGGAATCGAGATCGTCGACATAACGCACATTCGCATTACTTAGCCCGCTGATCGAACGGAACGTGATCCCATTATCGAGCTTATAATCGATCTGGAGCAGATAGCGCTCGCCTTTTTCGTCATATACCGTGTTCGGCACGTTGTAGGTCAGATCAAAGCTGACCGGCCGCCCGTCATAATACGGATTATTAGTGCTCATAATATGCGCGAGGCCGCCGGTGTTGTTCCGGTTGATGGCAATCTTGGCGAGCACAGTCAGATGGCTGTTGGGCTCCCATTTGAGACCCAGACGAACATTGCGCTGATCGAGATTTCCGGGACGATCAAATGCGCTTCCGGCTCCATGCAGATTCGGTACGTTGCCGGTCTGCTTGAAGAAGGAATCACGGCTCTCGTAGTTGATCGCGATTCTGGCGGCCAAGGTTTTCGAGATGGGTAGATTGATAGCGCCGGTCGTGTGGACATCGTTGTAGTTTCCATAGCCAAAGCGGACATTGCCGCTAAGACCGTCGAAGTCGGGATCTTTTGAACGATAAAAGATCGCGCCACCGGTGGAGCTCGAGCCGACAAAGGTCCCCTGCGGCCCACGCAGAACTTCGACATCCGCCATATCGAATAACGGCTCGCTCGAAAGGATCGGCGGCTGGAAGAGCCCATCGCGATAGACGGCCACACCCATCACGACCGCGGGCGAAGAGATATTAAGCCCGATACCGCGGATGTTAACGCTTGCCGTGATCCCCGCCTCGCCCACGGACAATGACGGCGCGACCTGCTGCAAGGCTTCCAGATTGTCGATGTGCTTGGCATCCAACTGATCCTGATTGAGAACAGCAGCGCTCACCGACGTCGTCTGCAAATTCTGGGCACGCTTTTCCGCCGTGACCAGGACGACCTCGATACCACCGCTATCCGCAGACTTTGCACCTTGGGAGGCGGGAGTATCTTGAGGCGCTGTTTGAGCGCGTACGCCGGCAGGCGCCAGCAACGGCGTTGCCAAAAGAGCCAGCAGGACCGACCTGTTGATGTGTGATGATCGGATAAGCGATGTGAAGTCCGACATAGCTGACGGACCGAACTTTCTGCTCGTACGCATGTCCCCCCCCTTTTTGATGGCCACTGGCCGATTTGGGCTGTGGTCCTTCTTGTCAGTCGCAGACCATATATCGAACGATCGTTCTATTCAATATCGAACGTTCGTTCTACTTCTTATGCCAAGTAAACCCTTGACTTTCTTCGATAATTAATAGCGTTTCGATATAGACGGGCAGGAATTGCGTGAGGCGTACCGTGGTTGTACGCCGCTCGGGATCGCAGAAGGTAAGACCGTTGAAGCCACTCAGAACATCGACCCCGGCCACGCCGGACCGCGGCGCCTCAGCCGCGCTCATTCTTGAAACCGCAGAGCGCCTTTGCGCTGAACGCGGCATTAAATCTGTTTCGATACGCGATATCGCCCGGGCAACGCATCTCAGCGTCTCCGTGATTTATTATCATTACGGCTCCAAAGCGAAATTGCTGCAAACGATCCTGGAAACACGCCTTGCTGAGCTCGGCGAAGAACGCGGCAAGATGTTTGCCGAGCTCGAAGCACGGGAAAAACCTGACGTCCGGTCGATCCTTTATGCGATCTTTGCGCCCACGGCCCGCCTGCGCGCCCGCGAGAGCGGTCGCCAGGTGACGTTCCAGTTCCTTGCGCGCGTACTTGTCTGCACGATACCCGAACTGAAAGAGGTGGCTGATCGCTCGGTCTTACAGCTTCGGCGCATTGTCCGCCTGATGGAGCGCGCCCTACCTGACCTCAGCCATGCGGATATCTGTTGGCGCTTGCACTTCACCTTCGGTATTGAGCACATGACGCACTGGGATGATGCACGCCTTGCAATCATGTCAGACGGTGAATGCGATGGCAACGCGATCGAGGAATTTATCGAACGTGCCGTCGCCTTTGCGGAAGCAGCCTTCCTAGCCCCCCCCTGTTGCCGGTGACTAGCACTACTTTGGCAAATTCACTCATGGGGTTGCTGAAGCCGGAATGTTTTCCGGCAGTGAGGACATCGTCGCAGTATCGGCGGTGCGATCAACGCGGCGACGGCGAGGCGCACGGCCGGCAGGCTCGGTTGCGGCGGAGGGCCGTGGATTTTTTTTTCCGCCCCGCTTGAGCGAGGCGGCGATGTTGAAGGAAGGCATAGACGATCATTGTCATGAGGGCATGGCGATGCAGGCCTTGCCAGGATCGCCCCTCGAAGTGATCGAGCCCCAGTTCTTCTTTCAATTGTTGATGGGCCTACTCGCAAATCCATCGCACCTTGATGGCGGCGGCTTTGATGCCTTCATGGGCATCGGAGATCACGAGCTTGACGCCCCTGAGGCCGCGCCGTGTGAGCTTGCGCAGGAACTCCGTCCAGATCGGCTCGGCTTCCGAGGTGCCGATCTCCATGCCCAAAACCTCGCGCCGGCCGTCGGTATTGACGCCCACCGCGATGATGACCGCGACCGAGACGATGCGCCCGCCACGGCGGACTTTCAGGTAGGTCGCGTCGATCCACAGATAGGGCCAATCGCCCTCAATGGGGCGCTCCAGGAAGGCCTTCACCTTGCCGTCGATCTCTTCGCACAGCCGGCTGACCTGGCTTTTCGAGATGCCGCTCATGCCCATGGCCTTGACCAGATCGTCCACCGAGCGGGTCGAGATGCCCTGCACATACGCCTCCTGAATCACGGCGGTGAGGGCCTTCTCGGCCATGCGGCGCGGTTCGAGGAAGCCGGGGAAGTAGGAACCCTTCCTGAGCTTGGGGATATGCAATTCCACCGTCCCGGCGCGGGTCTCCCAGACCCGGTCACGATAGCCGTTGCGCTGGTTTGTCCGCTCGGGACTGCGTTCGCCCGGCGCAGCACCCGTCAGGTTTTCGACCTCGAGGACTATGCGTCCACCATTGATTCCGCGGTTCGGGAGATCAAGGCAATCCTTGCCACGTTTGCGGCACTGCTGCGCATCGCCGAGATCGAAGATGGCGCGCGCCGGCGCGGGTTTCAGACGGTCGATCTTAATCTCATCGCAGAAAGTGCGGTCAGCTTTTACCGCCCCCTTGCCGAAGAAGGATCGGTGTCGTTGCGGCTGGAACAGTGTGACGGAGCGCCCGCCTATCTGCTCGGGGACGCCGATCTCCTTTCCGAGGCGCTGGACAATCTCATTGAAAATGCCATCAAATTCACGCCGCCGGGGAGCACCGTTTCGGTCAGCGTCATTCGCTCGGCCGATGCCACAGTCCTCGCGGTCACCGATCAGGGGCCCGGCATTCCTGCCGAGGAGCGCGAAAAGGTGCTAAGACGCTTTTATCGCGGGGAGCAGAGTTACCATAAGCCGGGAACCGGATTGGGTCTGAGCCTCGTGGCTGCCGTGGCGCAACTTCACAGACTTCAGCTTCTGATTGAAGATGTCACCCTGGGGTGTTGCGTTTCGTTGGTAGCCGATACGGCGCATTCTAAGAGGCCCTTCAAAAATTAGGCTTTCAGGCGAGACCGTCATGAGAGCCTAAATCGTGATTTCCCCGACGTCCACATCGTTCATGTATGTGAAATCGCTTCCAAGCGTGGCTCTGACGCAGATTTGGTGCATGCGGATTCAATTTGTACCGATCAGCCTTGCTTCAAGGAGGTCGAGCTTGGCGCGGCCATACATCTGGCGTTTGACGAGCTTGAGCTTGGTGATCTGGCCCTCGGTTTGTCCGTTCGACCATGATGACGAGATGGCTGCGCGTACAGCTGCTCTGTCTTTGATGACGCCGTTCGCGAAGGACGCGACGAGACTGCCCTTGGCACGGTCGATCCAGGGATCGAGTTCCTTTTCGGCCTTCATTCGCAGTATGGCGTGGAAGGCAGCGATGATCTCGCGCACTTCCAGGAGCAACGGCACAGGCGCTGTTGTGTTTCAACTTGAATGACCGTTGCCTGCGCGGAGAGGGAACTGGCGGCTTCGAAAGGGAGGTGCTCACTTTCCGATTGCGCACTATCAGCCTCCAGTCACACGTCCCTGTGCGTCGATCTCTACCGCCTTCACCGGCCTCAATTCGATATTGGCCCGATAGCGTGCGTAGCGCCGCACGCCGCTGCGGATCAGCGCACCCTTCTCCACCAAATCGGCGAGGTCGCGTGTTGCCGTCGGCGCGGATGCACCGGTGATTGTCGCGTAGTTGCCCGCGCTCAATCCGCCCTTGAAGCCGTCCGGTCCTTCGCTCAGCACGCGGAGCAAGGCCTTCTCCTGCCGCGGGTTCAATTCGCCCTTGAGGCGATCCAGAAGGCGCGTCTGGTCGAGCAGGAATTCGATCAGGGCCGTGGTGCGCCGCTGCGCCTCGATGGCGACACCTGCAAACCAGCGCAGCCAATCACTCAACTCGGTCTCGGTGTTGTTGCGCTCCAAGGCCTCGTAATACGCCTTGCGCCTTGCCAGCATCGTCAGCGCCAGCGCCGTCAGCGGTGGATGGCGAAGGCCTTGCGCCAGCGCCTTTTCCGCGATGGCGCGCCCGATGCGCCCATTGCCATCCTCGAAGGGATGGATGCACTCGAAATAGAAATGCGCGATCCCCGCGCGCGTGAGTGCCGGAAGCGGTGATGGCCCATCCGGCCCCGTGCGGTTGAACCAGGCGATGAAGCGCTTCATCTCGCCAGGCACCTTGGCAGAGGGGGGCGCTTCGTAATGCACCTTCGGGTCGTACACCGCGCCCGAGACGACTTGCATCGGCTCCACGTGGGTGCGGTAGCTGCCGATATTGCGGATGTCGCGGCGTCCGTTCGTCACCATGCGGTGCCACGCGAACAGCATCTCATCGGACAAGGGCGCCGCGAATGAGCGGTAGAGATCGACGGTCATTTCGGCGATGCCCTGCTCGGCGGGCTTCACACGCCGCCGGTCGTCGGCCAAGCCAAGCTGCCGCCGGATCGAGGATTGCACGCTCCCCCGATCGAGCATCTCGCCCTCGATCTCGGAGGTGGTGAGCGCTTCGGTGCTGAGCGCCTCGATCACGAGCTGGTCTTTGTCTTCCGACCCAAGATGGGCGAAGGTGCCCGCGAACATGCCGCCGCCCAGGAGGAATTGCTCCTCCGCCCGGCGCAGCAGGTCGGGATTCCAGGTAAAGTCCGGCCATTCCGGCCGCTGCCAGTTCCAGATCATGATCGATAGACAGCCATTCTATCGATCATGGTATTGGAATTTGTGATCGATAGCAAGAATTCAATCGATCGAGAGATGCTTGGGCGAGACTCTAACCAGCTGGTTTCCATGATCTTTCCTGTGTCCAGCCCTCCAGCTTCTGGCTGGCGATATAGGCCTCGCAGGCGTCGCGCTGGGCATCGAGGCTGTTGAACTCCTGCTCCAGCCCTTCCTCGCTGGATTTGCGGGTGTAGACCGCACAGCGCAGCTTGCGGACCGGAGGCTTCATCGGCCCTCTCCCGAACGGCGCACGCCGAAGAAGACCCAGCCGTTCCAGCGCGTGCCGGTGATGGCGCGGGCGATAGCGGAAAGCGACTTGTAAGGGAGGCCTTGCCACTCATAGCCGTCGCGCAGAACGGTGACGGTGTGTTCAACACCGCGAAATTCGCGGAGGAGTTGCGTCCCGGCGATCGGACGGCGTTCAGCACGGCGCTGACGCGCTGCGACCGTTCCGCCATCGAGATCTTCGCCCAGCGCCCCCAGACCGATGAGTGCGGCTGCGACAACGACCACATTCGGAAGCTGAAAGCGCCGTTGTGACTGAATTACAGAGGCTTCCCAAAACGTGTCCTGAATCGTGTCCTGATGGCAGACTTGAGCAGGAGTAGTATGATACCACCTTCCAATATATTGATTTTTCTTTGGATTTGGTGGGCGCACACGGACTCGAACCGTGGACCCGCTGATTAAGAGTCAGCTGCTCTACCAACTGAGCTATGCGCCCTCGCCGGGTTCCGGGCATCTTGCAGCGCGCCGGACCAGCGGAAGGACCGCGCGTATAGCAGGGCATTTCCGCCCTGTCCACACGCTTTGAGCATCTGGCCGCAGGGCCATCCACCGGATGTCGGAGGCCGCCCGGTGGCCGGGCCAAATCCTGGATCTGCTAGAAATTCCGCCGGCGTGGCGCGGGATTTCGACCTGGCGGTGGACGTGGACGCTCATCAGCAGGCCGAAGCCGAACATCACCGTCAGCATGGCCGTGCCGCCATAGGAAATCAGCGGCATGGGAATGCCGACCACCGGGATCAGCCCCATCACCATCGCCGCGTTGATCATGATGTAGAAGAAGAAGTTGAGCGTCACGCCCATGGCCACCAGCCGGCCGAACTGGCTGCGCGAGGCCATGGCGATGCGCACGCCATAGCCGATGACGACGGCGAACAGCAGCAGCAGCGCGATAAAGCCGACAAAGCCCAGTTCCTCGCCCAGCGTGGCGCCGATGAAGTCGGTCTGCTTTTCGGGCAGGAAGTTGAGGCGGCTCTGCGTGCCCTGCACCAACCCCTTGCCGGTCAGCCCGCCCGAGCCCAGCGCGATCTCGGCCTGGGTGATGTTCCAGCCGGCGCCCAGCGCATCCGAGGCCGGGTTGAGGAAGGTCATCACGCGCTGCTTCTGATAGCCGTGCATGAACTGCCAGGCGATGGGGACCGAGGCGATCGAGGCCGGCCGCGGCCGGGCCGATCCACCACCAGCTGAGCCCGGCCAGGAACAGCAGCGAGACGCCGTCGGCGACCAGGATCGTGGCGGTGCCGAGATTGGGCTGCATCAGCACCAGCACCGCCGGCAGCACCGATCATGACGAGCGGGACCAGCAGCTTGAGCGGCGAGGACACGTCCTCGACGCTGAGGCCGTGGAGATAGCGCGCCAGCGCCAGCACCAGGCGTGATCTTCATCAGCTCGGAGGGCTGCAGCTGCAGCGGCCCCAAGCTCGATCCAGCGCTGGGCGCCAAGGCCGCCGACCTTGCCGGCGATGGTCGTGGCGATCAGCAGAAGCAGCGCGACGGCATAGGCCGGATAGGCCAGATCCATCCAGACGCGGATGTCGACGCAGGCCACCGCCACCAGGATCACCAGGCCGACGAGGAAGCGGACGATCTGGGCGCTGGCCCAGGGTTCGAAATGCCCGCCCGCCACCGAATAGAGCATGGCGAAGCCGACGCAGGCGATGATCGTGATCAGCATGACGAGACCCCAATTGATCTCGAGCAGCTTCTCGGGGATGGAGAGCGTTCCGCGGGCGGCGGCGTAGGGGCGGGCGATCATGGGCGCCATCCCCTCATACCTTGCGGCTCACGGAGGCCGGCGGCGACCGGATAGGCCGTCGGCAGGCCGAGCCGGATCGCGCTTCTGGGTGAACAGCAGGATGTCGCGCGCCACCTGCACCTGGAAGGGCGCGATCGCCGCGCCATGCTCGATCACGACCGACGCAGGCATAGCGCGGCTTGTCCACCGGCGCGATAGGCGATGAACAACGCGTGCTCGCGCATATTTCCAGGGCATGCTGGTCGTTCTTGATCATCACCGCGGGCGCGCTCTTCCCTGGTGATGCGGCGCACCTGGGCGGTGCCGGTCTTGCCCGCCATCTCGAAGCCGGGCTCGGTGATGCGCCAGGCAATAGGCCGTGCCGCCCGGCTCGTTGCAGACCGCATGCCATGCCGTCGCGCACCGCGGCGAGCGCTTCGTCCGAGAAGGCGCAACGGCGCGATCGGCGGACGCGGCTGCTGCTTGGCTGCCGATATAGCGGGTGATGCGCGGCGTCACCGCCTTGCCGCTGGCGATGCGCGCCGCCAGCATGCACAGCTGCAGCGGCGTCACCAGCACATAGCCCTGGCCGATGCCGGTGATCAGCGTTTCGCCCTGCTGCCAGGGCACGCCGAAGGTCGCGCGCTTCCAGGCCTTCGACGGGATCAGGCCCGAGCGCTCGCCCGGCAATTCGATGCCGGTGGGCGCGCCCAGGCCGAGCTTGTGCGCGTGTATTCGTCGATCTGCTCGATGCCCAGCTTCATCGCCATGGTCGTAGAAGAAGATGTCGCAGGATTGCTGGACCGCGCGTCAGGTTCATGCGGCCATGCGCCCGTGGTGTTTCCAGCAATGGAATTCGTGATCGCCGAGCCGCATCACGCCCGTGCAATTGACGACCGAAATCGGGCGTGGCGATGCCGGCCTCGACAGCCGCCGAGCGCCGTCGCGGTCTTGAAGGTCGAACCCGGCGGATAGACGCCGCCGATGGCCTTGTTGAGCAGCGGATTGTGATCGTTGCTGGTCAGCGCCTGCCACTGATCGGTGGTGATGCCGACATTGAAGAGATTGGGATCGAAGCCCGGGCGTCGAGGCCAGCGCGATGACATCGCCGGTCTCGACATCCATGACGACCGAGGCCGCGCTCTGCTCGCCCAGCTTCTTGGTCAGCACGTCCTGCACCTGGCGGTCGATGGTCAGATAGACATCGGCGCCGGGAACGCCGGGATCGCGGCTGAGTTCGCGGATGACGCGGCCATAGGCATTGACTTCGACCCGGTCGGTGCCGGCGCTGCCGCGGATCTCCGCGTCGAATTCCTTTTCGATGCCGCGCTTGCCGATGCGAAAGCCCGGCAGATCGAGCAGCGGATCGTCATCGTCCTTCTTGTCCTCGGGCGAGACGGCGGCGACATAGCCCAGGATGTGGCTCATCTCCGCGCCGAAGGGATAGGCGCGCGTCTCGCCGACATCGGGCTGAATGCCCGGCAGATAGGGCAGATGCAGATTGACGCGCGCGAACTCGTCCCAGCTGAGATTGTCGGCGACCGTGACCGGCACGAAGGGCCGGTTCTGCGTGCACGGCGCGCAGCACCTTTTCGCGTGTCGCGCGGCGGTGAGCGGGATGATGCGGCCGAGCGCATCCAGCGCGGCCTCCACGCCCTCGCTCGCCTGTTCCTTGATCAGCAGCACGCGATAATTGCGCCGGTTGGTGGCCAGCTCCACGCCGAAGCGATCGAGGATGCGGCCGCGCAAGCGGCGCCAGCAGGCGCTGGTTGACGCGGTTGTCCTCGGCCCGCGTCATGAACTCCTCGCCTTCGAGGATCTGCAGCTGGTAGAGGCGGCCCGCCAGCGTCGCGAACACCGCGCCCATCAGCCGCCGACATCACCAGCGTGCGCCGCGTGAAGGCGGCGTAGCGGCTCTTGTCCTTGCGGTCGAACAGCGGCATCAGATGTCGCTCCGCAAGGGGCCGACGAAGCGGCGATGGATCCAGCCCAGAATGAAGGCCGCCGGAACATAGAACAGCACCGACGACCGTGATCTCGACGATCAGCGGCGCCGATCGGCGGCAGGCGCGCGTAATAGATCGAAACGATGAAATAGGCCGTCGTGCTGGTCACCAGCATGGCCGCGCCGAAGCCGAGAATGGCGCCGATGCCGGACAGGCCGGCAAAGGAATCGCGCTGGCGGTCGATCAGCCAATAGGCGGCGACGAAGGATGCGCCCCAGACGCCCGGCGGGCCGCCGGAGAACAGATCCTCGAGCACACCGATGGCGAAGGCCAGCGCCGGCGGCATCAGATCCGGACGCACCAGGCACCAGAAATAGACCGGCATCAGCGCCAGAAGCGGCGGCGGCACCAGCCCGCCCAGCAGCGACACCGGCAGATTGGCGAGCGCCGACCGCGATGACGCTGCAGAGGAACGGCACCATCGCCGCCATCATCACGCTCGGCGGATAGGCCCAGCCGCTCCATCAGCGCGCCACCATCCGGTGCGCCGGGCACCGCGGCGGGATCGCGCAGCATCTGCGGCTGGTGGCGGGCTCCGCGCGTGGCCAGCACAGGCTGGCCGCCCGTCCGTGCGCCGGGCGACGGCTTCGACGATCGGCGCCGGCGGGGAAGACTTCGCCGCCTCCTGCCCCGTGGCGTTCGCCTCTCCGCATCTTCCCGGGCGGCGGCAGGGCGCCGGCCGGCAGATCGTCGAGCGTGGCGGCCGGCGGCTTTTCGCGCGGTTTCATGATAATCGACGACGCGCACATCCTCGCTGGTGGCGGGATCGGCAAGCAGCGCCACGCGGAAGCCGTCGGCATCCTTGATCAGCACGCCGACCGGCAGATCGGGCGGCAACAGACCGCCATCGCCCGAGGTCACGACCTGATCGCCGGCATGAACCTTGGTCGGGCTCGGAGATCGTCTCCATCACCGGTGCCGGCGTGTTGTCGCCCGCCATGATCGCCTGGACATTGCCCGGCACCACGCGCACGGGAATGCGGCTGTTGAGATCGGTCAGCAGGATCACCCAGGAGGTGCGCTCGCCCGACAGGAAGATGCGCCCGATCATGCCGCGCGGATCGACCACGGCCTGACCGGGATGGACGCCGTTGCGACTTGCCGGCATCGAGGATCATGGTGTCGAGGAAGGGCCGCGTGGCGCGGCCGATGACATGGGCGGTGACCGAACTCAGCGCCGGATCGGGCACCGCATTGAGCAGCAGGCGGTAGCGCTCGAGCCGCCGTTCCAGCAGCAGCGCCGCGCTCTGCCATTGGCGCAGCCGCGCATTCTCGTCCTTGAGGCGCAGATTTTCCTGATAGACGACGAAGATGTCGCCGATGCCGCTGATCCAGCGCGAGACGCCGTCGAGCGGCGCGCGCACGGCTTCGAGCGCCGGCGCCGTCCAGTCCGAGAATTCGGCGCGGGCCTTGTCGAAGAGCTGAGGATTGCGCCTTGCCGAGCAGAACCAGGACCACGGCCAGCACCGCAACAATGGCCAGAGGAAGCTGTGCGCTGCCCTTGCCGCGTGCGATCTTCCAGGTCCCGTTGGCCATTACGCCACTTACTCCAGCTCTGCCGCTGACCCTTTCCTAGAAGGCGGTCGTCAGGACGTGCCGCATGATCTTGGTGTTTTCCAGCACCCGGCCCGTGCCCAGCGCGACGCAGGACAGCGGATCGTCGGCGATCGAAATCGGCAGCCCCGTTTCTTCGCGCAGCACCTGATCGAGCCCCGCAAGCAGCGAGCCGCCGCCGGTCAGCACGATGCCCTTGTCGACGATGTCGGCCGCCAGTTCCGGCGGCGTGGCTTCGAGCGCCACCTTCACCGCCTCGACGATGGCGCTGGTCGGTTCGGCCAGCGCTTCGGCGATATGGCGTCTGGGTGATGGTGATCTCTTTGGGCACGCCGTTGAGAAGGTCGCGGCCCTTGATCTCCAGCGTCGTGCCGTTGCCCTCGGCCGGCGGCGCGGCCGAGCCGATTTCCTTCTTGATGCGCTCGGCAGACGCCTCGCCGATCAGAAGGTTCTGGTGGCGGCGGATATAGGCGATGATGGCTTCGTCCATCTTGTCGCCGCCGACGCGCACCGAGCGCGAATAGACGATGCCGCCGAGCGACAGCACGGCCACTTCGGTCGTGCCGCCGCCGATATCGACGACCATCGAGCCGGTGGGCTCGCTGACCGGAAGGCCGGCGCCGATCGCGGCCGCCATCGGTTCCTCGATCAGGAAGACGCGGCGGGCGCCGGCCGAGAGGGCCGATTCCTGAATGGCGCGCCGTTCCACCGCCGTCGAGCCCGAAGGCACGCAGACGATGATCATCGGATTGGCGAAAGAGCGACGGTTATGCACTTTGCGGATGAAGTGCTTGATCATCTCCTCGGCGATTTCGAAATCGGCGATCACGCCGTCGCGCATCGGCCGGATCGCCTCGATATTGCCGGGGGTGCGCCCCAGCATCATCTTGGCGTCGTTGCCGACAGCCCGAACCTGCTTCTTTCCGCCCCGATTCGTCATCGTCGCGACCACCGATGGCTCGTTGAGGACGATACCGCGCCCCTTCACATAGACCAGCGTGTTCGCCGTACCGAGATCAATCGCCATGTCGCTCGACAGTACGCCGAGAAGACTGCCGAACATGCTTGCTCCGCCCGTTCCTTTCCAAGCGGGCGCCTGGCTTTCCTTGTCGGTTGAGGCGGCGCCCCGGCCTTATGCGCCGGGGCTAAACCTCATCGTGCAACGGTCAGCGCTTCGGGCACCTGCTTTTCGCGTTTCACCAAGAGCTTGTTGAGCGCATTGACATAGGCATGAGCGGCGGCCACCAGCGTGTCGGTGTCCGCGCCCTTGCCCGTGACGGTGCGCCCATTTTCCTCAAGCCGCACGCTGACCGTGGCCTGCGCATCCGTTCCCGCCGTGACGGCGTGGATCTGGAAGAGCTGCAACGATGCATCGTGCGGATAGAGTTCGTGAATGGCCTGGAAGATGGCGTCGACGGCGCCGTCGCCGTTCGCCGTGGTGGTGCGTTCTTCGCCCTCCACCATCAGCGTCAGCTCGGCTTCGGGCTTCACGCCCAGCCCCGTCGCCACCTTCAGACCCTTGACGAAGATGCGCATCGTGGCCGCGGACCATTTCGTCGTCCACCAGCGCCATGATGTCTTCGTCGAATACGTGCTTCTTCTTGTCGGCGAGATCCTTGAAGCGCCGGAACGCTTCCTGGAAATCGTCGTCGGCCAGTTCGTAGCCCAGCGCGGCCAGCTTGTCGCGGAAGGCGTGGCGCCCGGACAGCTTGCCCAGCACCAGCGACGTGCCGCCGCACGCCGACATCCTCGGGCCGCATGATCTCATAGGTCTCGACATGCTTGAGCATGCCGTCCTGATGGATGCCGGATTCGTGGGCGAAGGCGTTCTTGCCGACGATGGCCTTGTTGTACTGCACCGGAAAATTGGTGACGTTCGACACCAGCTTGGAGGCGCGCGACAGCATCGTCGGTGTCGATGCCGGTCGTATAGGGCATCACGTCCTTGCGGACCTTGAGCGCCATCACGATTTCTTCCAGCGCCGCATTGCCCGCCCGTTCGCCGATGCCGTTGACCGTGCATTCGACCTGGCGCGCACCGGCCAGAACGCCGGCCAGCGAATTGGCCACGGCCATGCCCAGATCGTTGTGGCAATGGGTCGAGAAGATCACCTTGTCGGCATCCGGCACGGAATTGCGCAGCATGGTGATCAGCTCGAAATATTCCTGCGGCGTGGCATAGCCCACCGTGTCGGGAACATTGATCGTGGTCGCGCCCGAGCGGATCGCCAGCTCCACGCAGCGGCAGAGGAAATCGCGCTCGGTGCGCGTGGCGTCCTCGGCGCTCCATTCGACATCGTCGGTCAGGTTGCGCGCGCGCGTCACCGAGGCGCCGACCGCATCCAGCACCGCATTGGGGCCCATCTGCAGCTTGTGCTTCATGTGGACGGGGCTGGTGGAGATGAAGGTGTGGATGCGCGGACGCCTTGCGCCCTTGAGCGCCTCGCCGGCGCGATCGATATCCTTGAAGCCGGCGCGCGACAGCCCGCACACCACCGCGTTCTTCACGCGCTTGGAGACTTCGCTGACACGGCCTTGAAATCGCCTTGCGAGGAAATCGGAAAGCCGGCTTCGATGATGTCGACGCCCATCGCGTCGAGCATGTCGGCGACTTCCAGCTTTTCCTCGAACGTCATCGCCGCGCCCGGCGATTGCTCGCCGTCGCGCAATGTCGTGTCGAAGATTTTTACGTGTTCCAATGTATCCGAATTTCGTCGTCATGGCCTCGCAATCCTTCCGTTCGCCTGGCAGGCGGGTTCGATCTCTCCTTTCCGTCTCGTCCCCTAAACGCCCGGCCATCGCATCATGCGCGGCCAGCCAGCGCCTAGGGGCTTCTAAGGAGGAGAAGCTCCGCCAGCGGCAAACCGAGGGAAGGACGGGGCTCCAACGCCACGCGCGCGCGCGAGGCAGGCGGCAAAGCCGCCCGTCATCCCTCATCGTGCTCACGTTCATCGTCATCGCCGGATCCGTTCCGCCCGCCGAGTTTACGGTTCGCTAACCCTAAACGAATCGCCCTTAAACGCGCGTAAACGCGCGCCTCGACCTCGTGACACGGCATTTAGGCTGAATTGTGTGGGCGGCGCAATAGGTTGGCGCATTTCGGCAGGCCCGGCCGGGCATCGCCGAACAGAACAAAAAGCCGCCGAACATTACGACGAAGAGGGCTTGGCCGGACGGCGCGCGGCGTGATTGTCTCCGCCCGCCGGCCGGACCCCGCCTCCCGGGCCCGACCGGCTTCCGACAGCTCCGCCATCCGCGCCAGATCCGGGCGCCAATCCGGGATTCCGGGCATGAAGTTCCTGCCGCCCGTCTCCATCGAGGCCAGCCGGCTGATGCCGAGCAAATGGGACCTCGTGGCCGCCGCTGCTGGTGCTGGGCTTCATCGTGGCTGTTCGCCGAGGCCAGCCGCAGCCTGGGCGAGCCGCTGGCCCGGCTGAATGCGGCCCCGCTCTCGCTCGCTCCCACGGCCCTGCCCGGCTATGCCCTGCACACGGGCCTCAGGATGCTCATCGCGCTGGGGATTTCTCTAGTATTCACATTCACTTATGCCACCTGGGCGGCCAAGAGCGCGCGCGCCGGGGCGCTGCTGATCCCACTGCTCGACATCCTGCAGTCGGTGCCGATCCTGGGCTTCATCTCGGTGGCGAGCCTGTTCCTGCTGTCGCTGGCGCCCCGGCAAGATGTTCGGCGCCGAGCTGGTGGCGGTGTTCGCGATCTTCACCAGCCAGGCCTGGAACATGGCCTTCAGCTTCTACCAGTCGCTGCGGACCGTGCCGGGCGAGCTGACCGAGGCCGGGCGGCTGTTCGGGCTCAATGGCTGGGCCCGGTTCTGGCGCATCGAAGTGCCCTTCGCCATGCCCTCGCTGGTCTGGAACATGATGATGTCCATGTCCGGCGGCTGGTTCTTCGTGGTCGCGGCCGAGGCCATCTCGCGTCGGCCACACCAGTATCGCCCTGCCCGGCATCGGCTCCTATATCGCCGAGGCCATCGCCCAGCGGAATCTGACGGCCATCGCCTGGGCCATCGCCGCCATGGCGCGTCGTCATCGTGATCTACGACCAGCTCCTGTTCCGGCCGCTGGTGAGCTGGGCCGACCGCTTCCGCATCGATTCCGAACAGGGCGAGGAAGCGCCCGAAGCCTGGGTGCTGACGGCCTTCCGCCGCTCGCGGCTGATGGAGCGGCTGGCGGCGCCCTTCGCCGCGCCTGCTGCGCTGGAGCTACCGGCTGGCCCCGCCCAAGATCCGGCTGGCCGCGGCCCACGGCCGCCGGCGAAGGCCCTCGCGCGGCTGGGCGACATCGCCTGGTACGGCGATCATCGCGCTGCTGACGGCGCTGGCGCTGTGGCAGGCGGCAGGCTTCATCGCCGAGACGCTGAGCTGGGCCGATGTCTGGCAGGCCATCGCTGCTCGGGCTTCTGACGGCGCTGCGGGTGTTCGTGCTGATCGCGCTGGCCAGCCTGATCTGGACGCCGGTCGGCATCTATGTCGGGCTCAGGCCGCGGCTGACGCGCATCGTCGCAGCCGATCGCGCAATTCCTGGCCGCCTTTCCGGCCAATCTTCTGTTTCCGGTGGCGGTCTCGGCCATCGTCATGTTCCGGCTCAACCCGGATATCTGGCTGTCGCCGCTGATGATCCTGGGCACGCAGTGGTACATCCTGTTCAACGTCATCGCCGGGCGCCAGCGCCCTGCCGCGCGAATTGCGCCACGCCAGCGACAATCTGCAGATCAAGGGCTGGCTGTGGTGGCGCAAGGTGGCGCTGCCTTGCGTCTTTCCCTATTACGTCACCGGCGCGATCACCGCCTCGGGCGGATCGTGGAATGCCTCGCGTGGTCGCCGAGCTGGTCGGCTGGGGCCATGAGACGCTGAAGGCGCACGGGCTCGGCGCCTATATCATGCAGGCCACCAACGACGGCGACTTCCACCGCATCGTGCTCGGCATCGCGGTGATGAGCGCGTTCGTGGTCGATCATCAATCGCGTGTTCTGGCGGCCGCTCTACGCCTACGCCGAACGCAAGTTCCGGCTCACCTGAGGAGACCGACATGGCCAACGGACCGCTTCTCGACGTGAAGAATGTGCGCCAGGCCTTTCCCGCGGCCCGGCGGCGCCGAACTGCTGGTGCTGGACGGCGTGAACCTCGACCGTGGCCGAAGGCGAGATCGTCGGCCTGCTGGGCCGCTCCGGCTCCGGCAAATCGACCTTGCTGCGCCTGATCGCCGGGCTTTCGCATCCCAGCGGCGGCGATGTCATGTATCTGGGCGAGCGCGTCGACGGGCCCGGCGCGCGGCATCGCCATGGTGTTCCAGAGCTTCGCGCTGTTTCCCTGGCTGACGGTGCTCGAGAATGTGCAGCTCGGCCTCGAAGCGCTGGGCCTGCCGGCCAAGGAGATCCGCAGCCGCGCGCTCGCAGGCCATCGATCTGATCGGCCTCGACGGTTACGAGAGCGCCTATCCGCGCGAGCTTTCCGGCGGCATGCGCCAGCGCGTGGGCTTTGCGCGCGCGCTGGTCGTCCATCCCAACATCCTGTTGATGGACGAGCCGTTCTCGCGCGCTCGACGTGCTGACGGCCGAAAACCTGCGCACCGATTTCCTCGAGCTGTGGGGCGAAGGCCAGTTGCCGATCAAGGGCGTGATCCTGGTCACGCACAATATCGAGGAGGCGGTGCTGATGTGCGACCGCATCCTGCTCTTCTCGACCAATCCCGGCCGCGTGGTGACCGAGATCAAGGTCGATCTGCCGCAGCCGCGCGACCGCAACGATCCCGATTTCAGCGCCCTGGTCGAACGCATCTATGTCGAGATGACGGCGCGGCCGATGCGCGCGGCCAGCGCCACGAACGCGTCCCGGGCCATCGGCATCGGCGCGATCCTGCCGCGCGTCTCGTCCAACCTGCATTTCCGGCCTGGCCGAAGCGGTGGAGGCCGCGCCCTATAACGGCCGCGCCGACCTGCCGGAGATCGCCTCCGACCTGCAATTCGAGATCGACGAGCTCTTCCCCGTCGCCGAAACGCTGCAGATGCTGCGCCTGGCCGAAATCGAAGGCGGCGACATCCATCCTCACCGATCTGGGCCGAGCGTTTCGTCAATGCCGATACGGACGAGCGCAAGCGGCTGTTCGCGCGGCTGCTCGACCGCCTATGTGCCGCTGGCCGCCCATATCCGCCGCGTGCTCGACGAACGCACCAGCCACACCGCGCCCTGGAGCCGCTTCGTCGACGAACTCGAAGACCATATGTCGCCCGACGCGGCCGACGAGACCTTGCGCGCCGTCATCAGCTGGGCGCGCTTCGGCGAAGTCTTCGCCTATGACGACGAGCATTCGCTCTTCAGCCTGGAGAACCCGTCGTAAGGCTGTCCCGGAAACCTACGCGCAGGCCGAAGAGGCGCACGGCATCAGCGTGCGCATGGCGGGAAAATCGATGCGCACAGTCGTGCCGCGACCCGGTATGCTGTCAATGTTCAGCCTCCCCTCGTGCAGTTCTGCCAGCGATTTGACCAGCGACAGGCCGAGCCCCGTGCCTTCGCAATTTCGCGACATCGGCGAATCCACCTGGCGGAAGGGTTCCAGCGCCGCCGGGATTTCTTCGTCCGACATGCCGATGCCCGTATCGGACACTGCCACAGAGATCGCGCAATCGGCATCGAGATCGACGGAGACGGTGACGCGTCCGCCCGCCGGGGTGAATTTGATGGCGTTCGACATCAGGTTCAGCAGCACCTGCTTGATGCGCAGCCGGTCGGCATGAAGTGGCGGCAGGTCCGGCGGCAACAGAATGGAGAGGCGCAGATCGCCGCTCTCGGCCCGGTCGCGCATCAGCCGCACGCATTCGCCGATCAGACCGCCCAGATCGACCGGCTCCGGATGCAGATCGAGTTTGCCGGCCTCGGCCTTGGTGAGATCGAGAATGTCGTTGATGAGCGCCAGAAGATGCTTGCCCGCCGCATGAATATCGCCGGCATATTCGCAATAACGCGGCTGGCCCATCGGACCGAACAGCTCGCCGCCCAACACTTCCGAGAACCCGATGATGGCATTGAGCGGAGTTCTGAGCTCGTGGCTCATCAGCGCGAGGAAATTGGTCTTGGCCAGGCTCGCCTCCTGTGTGGCGGCCAGCGCGCGTTGCAGTTCGGTCTCGCGCAATTGCAACAGCGCCACCTTGGAGCGCATCAGTGCCTCGCCCGTGCCGACGCCCAGATAGAACCCGTTCCGCGTCACGACGAAGGATTCGCTCAAGGCTTCGGGATGTTCGAGGGCGACGCTGGCGCCGAGATCGGCAATGGTAACGGCCGCATCGACGATCAGCGGCTCGGTGTTGGCAAGATTGAGGATCGAGCGACGCGCATAAAGTTCAGGATGGTAGCGCCGCGCATAGCGGGCCATGAATTGCAACCGGTTGACGAGACCGGCGACATGGCCGTTCTCGTCCAGTACGGCGGCGGCCGGCTGATCGGGCCTTGCCGTGAACCAGTCGAACACCTCGCCACAGCTTGCCGAATCCGAAAGGGTGAGAAGCGGTTCGGCCAATTGGCCGGCCGTCCAGTCTGGCGCGTTGCCGAGCGCAATGTGCGGTGTCAGTTTGTGTAAGGTCACGGTGCGCGCATCCGAGGGAAGGATGCGCGCACGCTAAGCGGCCGTGCTTTGTGGACCGTTAATCGCGCCGAAGAATTGCGTGAAGATGTCGTGACAGTTTTGTGTTACGATTGCCGAAACGGAAACGGCCGCGCCTGCCTGAGCAGACGCGGCCGCCCCATGACACGCAAAGAGCGCGATCAGTTCTTTTCCTGATCGACCAGCTTGTTCTTCGAGATCCAGGGCATCATCGCACGCAGCTTGGCACCGACCTCTTCGATCGGATGCGCCGCGGCGCGGGCGCGGGTCGCCTTGAACGACGGCTGGCCGGCCTTGTTCTCCAGCACCCAGTCGCGTGCGAAGCGACCGGACTGGATATCGTCCAGCACCCGCTTCATCTCGGCCTTGGTGTCTGGCGTGATGATGCGCGGGCCGGTGACGTATTCGCCATATTCGGCCGTGTTGGAGATCGAATAGTTCATGTTGGCGATGCCGCCCTCATAGATGAGGTCGACGATCAGCTTCACTTCGTGCAGGCATTCGAAATAGGCCATCTCCGGCGCATAACCGCCTTCGACCAGCGTTTCGAAACCGGCGCGGATCAGCTCGACCACGCCGCCGCACAAGACGGACTGCTCGCCGAAGAGATCGGTTTCGCATTCCTCGCGGAAGCTGGTTTCGATGATGCCGGCGCGGCCGCCGCCGATGGCCGAGGCATAGGCCAGGCCAAGATCATGGGCATTGCCGCTGGCATCCTGATGGACGGCGATCAGGCAGGGCACGCCGCCGCCCTTCTGGAACTCGCCGCGCACCGTGTGGCCCGGGCCCTTGGGCGCGACCATCAGGATATCGAGATCCTTACGCGGCTCGATCAGACGGAAATGGACGTTGAAGCCATGGGCGAAGAGGAGGGCTGCGCCCTCCTTCATATTGGCCGCCAGATCGTCCTTATAGATGTCGGCCTGCAGTTCGTCCGGCGTCACCATCATCATGACGTCGGCCCATTTGGCGGCATCAGCGACGGACATGACCTTGAAGCCGGCCGCTTCCGCCTTCTTGGCGCTCGCGCCCGGACGGGCCGCGATGGCGACATCCTTGACGCCGCTGTCGCGCATGTTGAGCGCATGGGCATGGCCCTGGCTGCCGAAGCCGATCACGGCCACTTTCTTGTTGGTGATGAATTTCTGATCGGCATCCCGATCGTAGTAGACACGCATGGTAGGACCCTTCCGTTCTCCGCGCTTCGCGGACACAACACCGCGCATGGCGCGGCCAGCTTAAAGTGCGGCCGTTTCCGGCCATCTGTTCATCGGTGCATATGTTCATCGGTGAATGAGCGTGACGACCGTGCCCGCAAGAAGCACGCCCATCACAATGTTGAAGATGCGAATCCGGCCCGGTGCCTGCAGGAAATCGCGCAAGACCGCGCCGAACCCCGCCCAGATCAGCATGCTCGGAATATTGGTGCAGGCAAAGATTCCCGTCACCAGCGCCACGTCCGAGATGGCATGGTCCGGCCGGACATAGATGGCCATCGCACTGATTGTCATCACCCACAGCTTGGGATTGACCCATTGAAACGCGACCGCAGCGGGAAGCGGAAAGGGATGGCGATGAGCCGCATCGCCGCTGCCCAGCGTGCCCGCCGTCGCAACCTTCCAGGCGAGATAGAGGATAAAGCCCATCCCGGCAATCTGTATCGCGACGCGGATCGCGGGGAAGGCCGAGAACACGGCCCCGAGCCCCAGCCCCACGGCCAGCATCACCGTGACGCAGCCGAACCAGATCCCGATCATATGCGGCACTGTGCGACGGATGCCGAAATTCACGCCCGATGCCGTCAGCATCAGGTTGTTCGGCCCTGGCGTGATCGACATCACCATCGCAAAGAACAGCAACGCGGTCAGGACTGCCGGCGGAGGCAGGATCGAAGACATGGCCATGGCAGACACGCGTCACATCGCCTCCGGGCCGCGGGAGATGGCGGCGACGCCGGTGCGCGACACATCGACCAGACCCAAGGGGCGCATCAGCTCGATGAAATTGTCCAGCTTGGAGGGCGCGCCGGTGATCTCGAAGACGAAGCTGGTATGGGTGGTGTCGATCACGCGGGCGCGGAAAATTTCGGAAATCCGCATGGCCTCGACGCGCTTGTCGCCGGTGCTCACCACCTTGATCAGCGCCATTTCGCGCTCGATGCCAGGCTTGGAGACCGTCCAGTTGACCACGCGATGAACCGGGACCAGGCGCCGGAGCTGGGCCTCGATCTGCTCGATCACCTCGGGCGTGCCGGAGGTGACGACGGTGATGCGGCTGGTGCGGGCGACATGATCGACCTCGGCCACGGTCAGGCTCTCGATATTGTAGCCGCGGCCCGAGAACAGGCCGACGACGCGGGCAAGAACCCCCGCCTCGTTGTCCACGAGCACGGCGATGGTATGGCGTTCGACGGCCGGTGTTTTGGTCATCGCGTTCATCAGACCAGCATCTTTCCTTCGTCGCTGACTTCGGCGCTTTCTTCCGCGTCGGACAGGATCATCTCGTTATGCGCCGCGCCCGACGGGATCATCGGGTAGCAGTTTTCCTTGGGATCGACGCGGCAATCGAACAGCACCGGGCGCTTCACCGCAATCATCTCCTCGATCTTGCCGTCGAGCTCGTCCGGGCGCTTCCGCGCGCAAGCCCACGCAGCCAAAGGCCTCGGCCATCTTCACGAAATCGGGCAGCGCCTCCGAATAGGAATGCGAATAGCGCCCGCCATGCAGCAGCTGCTGCCACTGGCGCACCATGCCCATATACTGGTTGTTGAGGATGAAGATCTTGATCGGCGCGCTGTACTGCACGGCCGTGGACATTTCCTGCATCGTCATCTGCACGCGAGGCTTCGCCGGCAATGTCGATGACCAGCGCATCGGGATGCGCCATCTGCACGCCCAGCGCCGCCGGCAGGCCATAGCCCATCGTGCCGAGGCCGCCGGACGGTCATCCAGCGATTGGGCTCCTCGAAACCGAAGCGCTGCGCCGCCCACATCTGGTGCTGGCCGACTTCGGTGGTGATGTAGGTCGTCGCGATCCTTCGTCAGTTCGAACAGCCGGTCGATGGCGTATTGCGGCTTGATCACCGTCTTGGAGGACTTGTAGGCGAGGCGATTTCTTCGCCCGCCAGCTGATCGATCTGCTTCCACCAGGCCTCCAGCGCCGGCTTGTCGACATGGCGGCGTCTGCGTCTTCCAGAAATGCAGCATCTCCTTCAGCGCCTTGGTCGCATCGGCGACGATGGGCAGGTCGACGCGCACATTCTTGTTGATCTGCGAGGCGTCGATATCGAGATGGATCTTCTGCGAATTCCGGCGAGAACTTGTCGACCGCGCCCGTGACGCGGTCGTCGAAGCGCGCGCCCAGGCAGATCATCAGATCGCAATCATGCATCGCATGATTGGCTTCATAGGTGCCGTGCATGCCCAGCATGCCGAGCCATTGCGGATCGGAGGCCGGGAAAGGCGCCCAGCCCCATCAGCGTCGAGGTGATGGGAAAGCCGGTGAGCTTCGACCAGTTCGCGCAGCAGGCGCGAGGCCTCGGGCCCGGCATTGATGATGCCGCCGCCGGTATAGAAGACGGGCTTCTTGGCCGCTTCCATCATCTCCACCGCCTTGACGATGGCGGCCAGCTCCGGCTCGGTCTTGGGCCGGTAGGTGCGGTGATGCACGGCATCGGGCGCCGACATAGGCGCCGGTCTTGAACTGCACGTCCTTGGGGATGTCGACAACGACCGGGCCGGGACGGCCGGTGGTCGCGATCTGGAAGGCCTCGTGGATGGTGCGCGCCAGATCGTTCGGATCCTTCACCAGCCAGTTGTGCTTGGTGCAGGGCCGGGTGATGCCGACCGTGTCGCATTCCTGGAAGGCATCGTTGCCGATCAGGTGCGTGGCGACCTGCCCCGACAGCATGACCAGCGGAATGGAATCCATCAGCGCATCGGTGAGGCCGGTCACGGCATTGGTGGCGCCGGGGCCCGAGGTGACGAGGAAGACGCCGGGCTTGCCGGTGGAGCGGGCATAGCCTTCGGCGGCATGGGCCGCGCCCTGCTCGTGGCGGCAGAGCACGTGGACGATCTCGTCATCGGCGAAGAGCGCGTCGTAGATCGGCAGCACCGCGCCGCCGGGATAGCCGAAAATATGGGTGACGCCCTGGTCCTTGAGGGCGCGGATCACCATCTCCGCCCCGCTCAGCTCCAGGCCGCCGCTCTTCGCCCCCGTTCCCGTGGTCGCCATCGTCATTGCCGTTCCGTCTCTGTCCATCACCGGACATCCTTCAATTCTGCGATCGGGCCAAAGGCCCCGAGTCCAAAAACAACAAGTCCAAAAGCAAAAGGGGCGTTTCCGCCCCTTTGCATACGCCGCCATACGGGAAAACGAGGGGTTAGCCTCGCCCGTCCAGCGGCGTCCAAATAAGTACGAGAGTGAGCATCCGCCCCGCCTCTTACATGTTGAAGGCAGGAAATTATGATGCGGTGCAGCGCCCGTCAAGCAATTTCATATGAGGTGCGACATGATTTCCGGAAGAATATTGCTGTCCGGTATAGGTACCAGCCAGATCCAGTCAGCCATACGCTGGCGGAACCAGGTGAGCTGGCGCTTGGCATATTGGCGGGTGGCGGTCTGGGCCGCCCAAGCGCCTCCTCGCGGCGGATCTCGCCCGCGGCCAGAGCCTGAAGCGGCCGGAGCCCCAGAATTTTCGCGGCCGGAAGGGCCGGATCGAGGCCGGCGAGCGCCCTCGCCTCCTCCAGTGCCCCCTGCTCCACCATGGCCTCGAAGCGGGCATTGATGGCGGCGTGAAGCGCGGCGCGCGGCGGGGAAAGCACGAAACGGGCGATCTTGAGGTCCGGCGCAAGCACCGGAGCGCCCTTATGGGTCTGCCAATAGGCAAGCGGCTTGCCCGTCGCCTCCAGCACCTCCATGGCGCGCAGGGTGCGCTGGGTGTCGGAGGGTCGCAATTTGAGCCCGGATTCGGGATCGCGCGCGGCCAGTGAGGCGAAGAAGGCTTCGGGGCCGAGCTCTTCGCGGCGGGCGCGCACGGCCTCGCGCACCGCGGCCGGGACGGGGGGGATCTGCGCCAGCCCTTCGGTCAGCGCCGCGAAATAGAGCCCGGTGCCGCCGACGAAGATCGGAATCCGCTTCGCGGCGCGCACCTCGGCCAGCGCGGCCACGGCATCGGCCTGATAGCGGCCGACCGAATAGGGCTCCTGCACCGAGACATGCCCGTAGAGCAGATGCGGGGCGCGGGCCATGTCGGCGGCGCCGGGCCGCGCGGTGAGCACCGTCAGCTCGCGATAGATCTGCATGGAATCGGCATTGATCAGCGTGCCGCCCACGCGCTCGGCCAGCGCCAGGGCGGCGGCCGACTTGCCGCTCGCGGTCGGCCCTGCGATAAGCACGGCATCTAGAGACATGCACTCAACACCCTTTGTCCCTCTGCGGGATGAAGACAAAACTAATGCCTCATGGCGCGCCTGTCGAAGCATGAGAGCCCCGTTCGAAGGACCCGCACCGTGCCCGAGCTGTTTCCGCATGTGCTGAATGTGATTTCCGGCGACGCCGACGCGCTGGCCGGGCCCGTGCGCGCGGCCGTGGCCTCGCTGGGCGCGGCCGGCGATATCCAGTGGCTGTCGCCCGAGCGCGCCTTCGACATTCCGTTTCTCGGCACGCCGGAAAACGTCTGCGCGGCCGCGCGCGAGGCCGCCAAGGGGATCAAGGCCGACATCAATGCGGTGGCGAGCGGGCATCGGCGCAAACAGCTTCTGATCGCCGATATGGATTCGACCATCATCACGGTCGAGTGCCTGGACGAACTCGCCGACATGGTGGGGCTGAAGCCCGAGATCGCCGCCATCACCGAGCGCGCGATGAAGGGCGAACTCGAATTCGAGCCGGCGCTGCGCGAGCGCGTGTCGCATTTGAAGGGCCTGCGCCTCGATGCGCTCGAACAGGTGATGCAGGAGCGCATCCGCCTGACAGCTGGCGCCAAGGAACTGGTGCACACCATGCGGGCCAACGGCGCGCATACCATGCTGGTCTCCGGCGGCTTCACCTTCTTCACCCAGCGCGTGGCGCAACTGGCCGGTTTCGACGGCCAGCAGGCCAATGTGCTGCTCGACGATGGCGCGCACCTGACCGGCACCGTGGCCGAACCGATCCTCGGCCGCGCAGGCCAAACTCGAAGCGCTGGAAGCGACGGTGGCCGAGCGTGGCATCGATATCGCGCAAACGCTGGCCGTGGGTGATGGGGCCAACGATCTGGCCATGATCCAGCGCGCGGGGCTGGGCGTTGCCTATCACGCCAAGCCCATGGTGGCGGAAGCCGCCGGCGCGCGCATCGACCATGCCGATCTCAAGGGCCTGCTTTATCTGCAGGGCTATCGCGACGACGAAATCATGAGCGGGTAGCGATGGCGCGCGGCTTCCACATCGGCGACGTGTTCGTTCCGGGGCGGGTGCTGACGGCGCCGATGACGGGCGTTTCCGACCTGCCCTTCCGGCGCGCGGCCTCGAAAGCGGGCGCGGCTTACGTCGCCACCGAGATGGTGGCCTGTGACAGCTTTGCGCAAGCGGGCGGCCCGATGTGGTGCGCCGTGCGGCGGTGGGCGACGGCTTGCCGCTGATGGTGATCCAGCTTGTCGGGACGCGATCCTGAATGGCTGGCCAAGGGCGCGGCGCTGGCCGAACAGGCGGGCGCGGAGATCATCGACATCAATATGGGTTGCCCGGCCAAGGAAGTAACGGGCGTGGCAAGCGGCTCCGCGTTGATGCGCAACCTCGATCTGGCGGAACGCATTATCGCCGCGACCGTGAACGCGACATCGCGGCCGGTGACGCTGAAGATGCGGTTGGGCTGGGACGACGCCAGCCGCAACGCACCCGAACTGGCGCGGCGCGCGGAGGCTGTGGGCGTCAAGGCCGTCACGGTGCATGGGCGCACGCGCAACCAGTTCTACAAGGGCACTGCCGATTGGCGCGCGGTCGCCGATGTGAAGGCGGCGGTGAACGTGCCGGTGATCGTCAATGGCGACATTGTCGATGCCGACACGGCGCGAATGGCACTGGAGCAATCGGGCGCCGACGCCGTGATGATCGGGCGCGGCGCTTACGGCAAGCCGTGGATCGCGGCGGCTATCGACGAAGCATTGGAGACGGGCGCCGACATGCGCGCGCCGGCCTTTCGCGAAAGACTGGAGAGCGCGCTCGCGCATTTCCGCGACAGCCTCGCCTTTCACGGCGACCATCACGGCGTGAAGATTTTCCGCAAACATCTCGGCTGGTATATCGATCAGGCCCCGGTGCTCAGTGCGGAGGCGAAACGCGCCGCGCGTTCGGTCCTCTGCCGGATGAGCGAGCCGCGCGAGATCGAGCGCGGGCTGACG
Source organism: uncultured Pseudomonadota bacterium (assembly GCA_963822185.1). Taxonomy (GTDB): domain Bacteria; phylum Pseudomonadota; class Alphaproteobacteria; order Micropepsales; family Micropepsaceae; genus Rhizomicrobium. Next base: position 273,948 of record CAWGGT010000024.1, on the reverse strand, counting down.
CGGCTCTGGGCCGACGCGGCCTAGCCCGTTCCGCCCAGACGCACGGCGACGAAGGTCAGATTGCCGCCGCGATTGACCAGCATCAGCGCCACCTTCTTGCCCGCCTTCTCTTCAGAATCGATGCGCTTCATCACCTCGGCCGGGGTGTGGACGGGCTGGTTCTGCACCTCGACGATGACGTCGCCGGCGCGGAAATTCTTGGTGCCGGCCTCGCTGTCGGGATCGACATCGGTCACAACCACGCCATGCACATCCCGCCCAAGGTGATATTTCGAGCGAAGATCGGAATCGAGCGTGGCCATGGAGAGGCCGAAGCGCGAGGGCTGAGCCTTGGCAACCGGCTTGGGCGCGGGCCGCTTCGGCTGCGCGTCGCTATCTTCCTTGAGGCGGGCGAGCGTCAGCTTGAGCGCCACCTTCTTGTGATTGCGCAGCACATCGATCGTCACCGTCTTGCCGACGGGGGTGTCGGCGACGATGCGCGGCAGGGTGCGCGAATCCGGCACCGGCTTGCCGTCGAAGCCGGTGATGAGATCGCCGTTGTGCAGGCCGCCCTTGGCCGCCGGTCCGCCCGGCGTGACTTCGGCCACCAGCGCGCCCTTGGTCGATGAGCAGGCCCAGCCCCTCGGCGATATCGGGCGTCACGCCCTGAATGCGCACGCCGATCCAGCCGCGCCGCGCCTCGCCCCATTTGCGCAGCTGGCCGATCACGTCCTTCGCCAGATTGGAGGGGATCGAAAAGCCGATGCCGACCGACCCGCCCGAGGGCGAGAAGATCGCCGAATTGATGCCGATGACATTGCCATCCATATCGAACAGCGGCCCGCCCGAATTGCCGCGATTGATCGGCGCATCGGTCTGGATGAAATCGTCATAAGGCCCGGCATTGATATCGCGGTTGCGCGCCGAGACGATGCCGGCTGTCACCGTCGAGCCCAGGCCGAAGGGATTGCCGATGGCGATCACCCAATCGCCGACGCGCGCCGTATCGCTGTCGCCGAACTTGGCGAAGGGCAGCGGCGAACGCGGGCGCACCTTGAGAAGCGCGAGATCGGTCTTCTCGTCGCGGCCGATCAGCTTGGCCGGCAGCGAGGTGCCGTCATTGAGCGTGACCGTGATCTGGTCGGCATCGTCGATCACATGGTTGTTGGTGACGATCAGCCCGCTGGGATCGATGATGAAGCCCGACCCCAGCGAGGTGACGTGGCGCGGCGTGTTGCGGTTCTTGTCCAGGAAGTCCTTGAACAGATCCTGCAGCGGCGAGCCGGGCGGCAGATCGGGAAGCTGGGTGGTGCCGGCGGTCTTCAGCGTCTGCTCGGTGGCGATGTTGACCACGGTCGGCAACAGCTTGTGGGCGAGATCGGCGAAACTGTCGGGCGCCGGGCGCGCGAAGGCGGCCTGCGGCAGCGCCATGGCCGCCGGCGCGGCGACGACCAGCGCGCCCGCCAGCGCCCGGACGATGGTTCCGGCGCGGGCGGAACGGGCCCAGGCCCGCAACGAAGACAGCAGTTGAAGACGCATCACAGTTCCCGCACTGACCAAACCCCGAAGCCGCGCAAGATGCGAAGCTTCACACCCCATCATGAAGTACATCATGGCGACATGGGGGCAAGGGGCAGCGCGTCACTTTCCCGCGCGATGACGCGGACGCGACATCGCAAGCGGATGAATGCTCCGCCTTGAATTCCACTTCGGCCCGCGCGATGGCGGCCGCGGCCCGATGGCGCCAGACGCGCAGGCGACGGCGCAGATCCTTCACCTCGGCCGTGTAGAGCCCGGATTTCCAGGCATTGCGATTGCCCTTCGGCGCGCCGGGCCGGCGCTTCACGCGCAGCTCAGGAATGCCGATTTTGGCCAAGCGGCTGTTCCCATGCGGTTTTCCGCGTTTGATTGATATTCGATTTTGGCCGTTTTTCGGGGTACCCCCCTCCCCCCGCGCCGGATCTCGTCCTGCTCCCTCGCGGCCATCCGCCACTCCCGTTTCCGCCCACCGCCCGGATGGCGGAGGCTCGTTGAGAAATGGGAACGGAGAGGGAACATTTCAAGGGGCAGTGTCGCGCGGTCTGTCCGGCTTCCCGGCCTTTGCGGGTTTTCTCGCCATCCTCATCATCCGTCATGGCCGGGCTTGACCCGGCCATGACGGACAAAAGAGGTGGCGAATGGCCGGCTCGGAGGCCGGCCATGACGGATGAAGCGGTAAGAGCTGCCCCTACTTCTTCCCCTTGCCGCCTTCGTTGCCGAAATAGCGGAAGAATTCGCTGTTGGGCGAGAGCACCATCGTCGAATTGTCGCCGCCGAAGGCGTCCTGATAGGCTCTGCATCGAGCGATAGAAGGCGAAGAATTCCGGGTCCTGATCGAAGGCCGCGCCCAGAATGCGGGTCTTCTCCGCATCGCCCTGGCCGCGCAGGATTTCGGATTCGCGCGTGGCCTCGGCGGTCAGCACCGTGACCTCGCGATCGGCGCGCGCCTTGATGCGCTGCTCGGTTTCGCGGCCCTCGGCGCGGAACTCGGCGGCCTCGCGCTCACGCTCTTTCTGCATGCGCTTGTAGATGGCTTCGGAGTTCTGCTGCGGCAGGTCGGCCCGGCGAATGCGCACATCCACGATCTTGACGCCGAAATCGGAGGCATCCTGATTCATGTTCTTCGTGATGTCCCGCATCAGGGCGGCGCGCCTGGCCGAAAGCACGGCGGCGAAGCTCTGCGAGCCCAACACGCGGCGCACATTGGAGGACAGGATCGGCGTCAGGCGCAGCGTCGCCGTGCGCTGGTCGGTCAGCGACTGGTAGAAGCGCAAGGGATTGATGACGCGATAGCGCGCAAAGGCATCCACCACCATGCGCTTCTTGTCCGAGGCGATCACCTCTTCCGGCGGCGCATCGAGATTGAGCAGCTTCTTGGAGACATAGACCACGTCCTGCACGAAGGGCAGCTTGGTGTGCAGCCCCGGATCGGAGACCACGCCCACCGGCTTGCCGAACTGCAGCAGCAGCGCCTGCTGCGTCATGTTCACGGTGTAGACGCTCGAAAGCCCGACGATCAGCGCGAGAACGATCACGATGCCGGCGATAAAGCCGAAAGTCCGGTTCATTGGCCGCCTCCCGTGCTGGAAGAGGATGATGAGGCGGTGCCACCCGTCGTGGCCGTGGTTGTGTCCGGCTCTTCGGTGACGCTTACGCCCCCGGCCGCGCGATTGGCCTTGAGCCCCGGCAGCGGCAGATAGGGCACCACGCCCTTGCCGACCGAATTGCTCGATCACGACCTTGTCGGTGTGGCCGAGGATCTTGGCCATGGTGTCGAGATAGATGCGCCGGCGCGTGACATCGGGCGCAAGCTTGTAGGCGCCGAGCACCGAAAGGAAGCGCTTGGCGTCACCACTCGCTTCGGCGATGACCTGCTGCTTGTAAGCCTGCGCGTTCTGCACGATCTGGGCGGCCTGGCCACGCGCCTCGCGGGATCACGCTGTTGGCATAGGTCTCGCCCTCGTTGCGCATGCGCTCCTGGTCGGCGCGGGCGGCCTGCACGTCGCGATAGGCCGCAATCACTTGCGCAGGCGGATCGGCCTTCTGCATCTGCACGCGGGTGATGGTGATGCCGGCGCCATAGGTGTCGAGCGTCTTCTGCATCAGCTTGCGCACGGCAACCTGGATGGGCTCGCGATCCTGGGTGAGGATCGGCTCGAGGCTGGTCTCGCCGACGATCTCGCGCATGGCGCTTTCGGCCACGGCCTTGACCGTCCGGTCCGGATTGCCTTCGGGATTCTGCACGTTGAAGAGGAAGTCGGCCGCATTGTTGATCAGCCAGTAGACCGTGAAATTGACGTCGACGATGTTCTCGTCGCCCGTCAGCATCAGGCTTTCGGACGGCACTTCCTCGGTCTGGCCGTCGCCGATCTGGCGGTAGCCGATATCGATCTGGTTCTCGACCGTGACCTTGGGTGTCTGCACCGTCTCGATCGGCCAGGGCAGATGGTAATTGATGCCCGGCCCCGTCCGGGAGACGAACTTGCCGAAGCGCAGCACCACGCCCTGCTCGTCCGCGCCGACCGAATAGATGCCCGAGAGCAGCCAGACCACGATCGCGGCCAGCGCCAGCAAGGCAAGCCCGGCCCCCGAGAAGCCGCCGGTGCCGCGCGGCATCAGCTGGCGCCAGCGCGCCTGCGCCCGGCGCAGCAATTCCTCGAGATCGGGCGGCTGTCCGCCGCCCCCGCCGCCTCCACCGCCGGAAGGCGGCCGGCCCCAAGGGCCCCTGCCGCCTGATCCGCCCCCGCCGGAGCCGCCGCCTGTCTGATTGGTCCAAGGCATATCTATCTCGAAGGTCAGGAGATGAATGGGAGAACGAGGGGGAACCTCGCTCCGGCTGCCCCCACGCGACGACAAGACCGTCGCACTTCCTTGGTTTCGGGAGGCCAGCCGGTTATATGTGCAACCAGCCGCTGGCGCAATGAACCCGGCCCCCGCGAAAACCGCGAAATTGCTCGCTATTTCCACGATATGGGCGTGGGTTCACACGGGTTCAAGCGCCTGCGTTGTTTCATCAACAGACGAATTCTGAAGGATCAGACATGACTCAACCGACCCGCGACGAGGTACTGGCCGCGCTTGCGCGCGTGACCGACCCGGCCAGCGGCGAATCGGTCACGGTCCGCGGGATGATCCAGGGCCTCGTGATCAAGGGCAGCAATATCGGCTTCTCGGTGGAGGTGCCGCCGGAGCGGGGGCCGCAATCCGAGCCGCTGCGCATGGCCTGCGAAGAGGCGGTTGCCCGCCTGCCCGGCGTGACCAGCGTGACGGCGGTGCTGACGGCGCATCGCGATGCCCCGGCCCCGCAGCTCGCAGCCTCACGCGCATGGACACAGCCATGGTCCTGCCCAGGCGGCGGCGCGCGGCGCCCCGCAGGCCCCAAGGATGGCCGGCATTCCGGGCGTCGCCGCCATCGTGGCCGTGGCCAGCGGCAAGGGCGGCGTCGGCAAATCGACCGTGGCCGCCAATCTGGCGCTGGCGCTGGCGAAGCTGGGCATGAAGGTCGGCCTGCTCGACGCCGATATCTATGGCCCCTCGGTGCCGCGGCTGTTCGGCATCACACACAAGCCGGAAACCGACGGCAAGAAACTGATGCCGATCGAGAAATACGGCATCAAGACAATGTCCATCGGCTTTCTCGTCGGCGAGGACACGCCGATGATCTGGCGCGGGCCGATGGTGCAGAGCGCGCTGACGCAGATGATGAACGATGTGGCCTGGGCGCCTCTCGATGTTCTGATCGTCGACATGCCGCCGGGCACGGGCGATGCGCAGCTCACCATGGCGCAGCAGGTGCCGCTGAAGGGCGCCGTCATCGTTTCGACGCCGCAGGACATCGCCCTGATCGATGCCAAGAAGGGCATCGCCATGTTCGAGAAGACGCATGTGCCGGTGCTCGGCATCGTCGAGAATATGAGCGTGTTCGTGTGCCCGAACTGCGGCCATGAAAGTCATATTTTCGGCCATGGTGGCGCGAAAGCCACGGCGGAGAAAATGGGAGCCCCGTTCCTGGGCGAGATTCCGCTGGTGCCATCCATCCGCGAGACCTCCGATGCGGGCACGCCCATTGTTGCGCTGAGCCCCGAAAGCCGCGAGGCTGAGGCCTTCCTCGCCGTCGCCAACGCGGTGGCTGCGAGCCTCGGCGGCGCAGCCCGTCCCGCGCCCAAGATCGTGATCGAATAGAGACTGAAGAGAGCATATGGCCGCCAACAAGCCACAGATCCGTAGCCTTTTCCCCACGCCCGTTTGCGTGCACTTCGTGCCGATCGCGCAGGACGTCAACACGGAGTTGCGCCCGCTCGTGCTCGCCAAGATGGACGCGGACGGCGCCGCCGTGGTGCGAGGGCCAGGGCTGGCATTCGGGACCGCGATTTCGAAGCCTGGGGCGGCACGCCCGCGCAGACGCTGTTGCGCGTGGCGCGCGAGCTGGCCGACACCGCAACCGCGACCCGCGCCGGCGGCCGCGTCAGCCTCGACTGGGCCGTGACCGCAAGCGCCAGCGTGCGCCAGAAGGGCGATTATCAGGAGATGACGGCGCATCCGGACGCGCTGTGGTCCGGCGTCTATTTCGTCGATGACGGCTACGCCAAATCGGACGACGAGACGCTCGGCGGCGAATGCGAGCTGGCCGATCCGCGCGGAAACCTGCCCGCCGCCGTCGCGCCGCAATACGCCTTTCGCATTCCCGGCGGCGCCAGCGCGGGCCAGAGCGAAATCATTCGCCCGGCCACGGGCATGTTCCTGCTCTATCCGGCGTGGCTGCCGCGCGGCGAACGCCGCTTCGAAGGCACAGCCCAGCGCATCACGATCGAATTCGACCTGATCCCGCCGGCCGAGTGAGCCCGGAACAGCGTTCGAAGGAGGGGGCATGATCCGGCAATTGAGAGGGACGGCGCTCGCGGCCATCATTCTTGCTTGCCTCGCCGGCCCGGCCACCGCCGGACCGCCTTTCTTCACGGACGATCCTGTGCCGACACCGCTGGGCCAGTGGGAGGTCTATGCCTTCTCGGCCGCGACCGCCGTCGACGGCGACACCGGCGGCACGCTTATCGGCACCGAGGTGAACAATGGCGCGGCGCCCGGCGTGATGCTGCATATCGTCGTGCCGATGGCGTTCGATTCCGCCAGCGGACATGGGCTGCGCGCAGGCGCCGGTGACATCGAACTAGGCGCCAAAATTCGCTTTGTCGATGCCGATGAGTCCGATTGGTGGCCGCAGATCGCGACCTTTCCGCTGATCGAAGTGCCGGTGGGCAGTGCGCGGCGCGGGCTCGGCGGCGGCAAATTCCGCGAATACATCCCGATCTGGATGCAGAAGGATTTCGGCCGCTGGACCACCTATGGCGGCGGCGGCTACTGGATCAATCGCGGACCCGGCAACCAGAACTACTGGTTCGCCGGTTGGCTGTTGCAGCGGCAGGTCACCGACCGGCTCGCGCTCGGCGGCGAGCTGTTCCACCAGACCGCCGACACCATCGGCGGCCACGACACCACCGGTTTCAATGCCGGCGGCCAATATGATTTCAACGACCATTATCACCTGCTGTTCTCGGCCGGCAAAGGCCTGCAACACGCGGCCGACAGCAATCGCTTTTCCTACTATGTCGGCATTCAGTGGACCGGATAGCGCTCAGGCGTTGTAATTCAAACGCAAGCCCGCTTTCGGCCAATCGACCGCGAGCAGCTTGCCCGTGCCCGATGCGGTGATGAACGCCGTTTTCATAGCCTTGCCGCCCCAGCAGATATTGGTGACAAGCGGATCGGGCAGCGCGAAATGTTTGGCCTTGCCGGTTTCGGGATTGAAGGTGGTGATGCCACCGGCGAGCAACGTCGCCACGCACACGCTGCCATCGGCCTGCACGCCCAGCGAGTCGAAATAGGCCATGCCCCGGAAAGGCGCCGACGAACTGGCCGGGCGTGAAGCCTTCGACCTTGCCGGGTTTGCCGGGCGATTTCAGCGGCAGCTTGTAGAGACGGCCGGTGAAGGTTTCGGCGTAATAGACCGCGTCTCCGCTCGGCGACAGGCCGACGCCGTTGGGCGAGATCAGCTCGCGCGCCATGCAGGTGATCTTCGAGCCGTCGGGCTGCGCATAATAGAGATAGCCATGGGTGCGATGCGTGGTGGTGGTCGAGCCGTGATCGGTGAACCAGAAGCCGCCCTTGGTATCGAAGACGATGTCGTTGGGCGCGTGCAGCTTCTGGCCGTCGCATTCCGAATAGAGCCGCTCGACCTTGCCGGTGGAAATATCGACGCGCTCGATCCAGCCGCCCTTGTGATGCGGCGGGGTGTGGCCGGGAATGTTGAGGCCCTGGCGCTTGTGATAGTCGAAATTGTCGCCATTGTTGCAGACATAGAGCGCGCCGTCCGGGCCGATGGCCGCGCCGTTGGGACCGCCGCCCGTCTTGGCGATGACCTGTTTCTTGCCGTCCGGTTTGACGCGCGTGACGCGGCCGGCCTCGATCTCGACCAGGATGACCGAACCGTCATCCATGGCGACGGGACCTTCGGGAAATTTGAGGCCGGACGTGATTTCGCGAATGGCCATGGCTGCTTCCTCCGGTGGTTTATGACTTTGGGGAAGAGCGTAACCGGCCGGGCGGGCGGCGCAAGCGCCTAGCGGCGTTCAAGCGTGACGTAGGCGTAAGACAGGCCGTCCGGTGTGGTGTGGGATTCGCGGGCGGTTTCGTGCCATTCGGCGGGATCGAAACCGGGCATGGTCGCATCGCCATCAATGTCGGCATCGATCTCGGTGAGGTCGATGCGGGTCGCATGCGGCCGGAAGGCGGCATAGATCTCCGCGCCGCCGATGATGGCGATTGCCTCGGGATCCTCGGTCTTGGCGCGGGCCAGCGCATCGTCGACGCTATGCACCACCACAGCGCCCTCCGCCGCGAAATCACGCGCACGCGTGAGCACGATATTGGTGCGGCCGGGCAGCGGCTTTCGCGGCAGGCTGTCCCAGGTTTTGCGGCCCATGATGAGCGGCTTGCCCATGGTGATGGCTTTGAAGCGGCGCATATCCTCGGGAATGCGCCAGGGGATGGTGTTGTCCCGGCCGATGACGCCATTCCTGGCGCGGGCGACGACGAAGGTAATCTCCATCAGCCCTGCCCCAGCTTCTCCAGCGCCGCGCCGGTGAGGCGGAAGGGCAGCCAGCCGTCATTGTGGTATGCGCCGAGGCTTTTGTAGAAGGCGATCGAAGGCGTGTTCCAGTCGAGCACCGACCATTCCAGCCGCCCGCAGCCTTCGGCCACGCAACGTCTGGCCAGGCCCACCAGCAGCGCCTTGCCGAGTCCATGGCCACGGAACTCCGGCCGCACGAACAGGTCTTCCAGATAGATGCCGTGGCGGCCCGGAAGGTGGAGAAATTGTAGAACCACAGCGCGAAGCCGGCCGGTTTGCCGTCCCACTCGGCGATGTCGCAGAAGACGCGCGGATTGGGGCCGAACAGCGCCGCGGCGATCTCGGCCTCGTTGGTGACGACATCGGCGGCAAGCTTTTCGTATTCCGCCAGCTCGCAGATGAAGGAGAAGATCAGCGCCGCATCGGCGGGCACGGCAGGGCGGATAAAAGACGCAGTCACACGGAATAGTCCTTTTGCCGGTTGTGGCGGAGCGAAAGACGCCCAACATAGAAGGGTGATGGCGTGGGCGTAAATGCGAGGATATGCGCATTGAAACAGGCAAAGATCTTGATGGTTGCAGCGGCGGGTTTGCTTCTCCTGCCCGGCGCAGGGCTCGCGCAGGTCTCCGGTGCGAACAATGGCTGGCGCTATAGCGGCGCCGACGCCAATCGCAGCGTGGCCACGCCCATGCCCAATCCGCGCGTCAGCGGGGCGCAATTTCCCCTGCCCGCGCCACCCCCGCCCGCACCGCAAATGCCGCCGGATTATTCGAAGCCCCTCGGCGGGCGCGCGCTGGTGCCGCCGATGCACGATAGCGGCTATCCGAGCTTCACCTATCGCGCGCCGACAGCGTGGGTGCCGCCGGGCGGGCTGTCCTATCGCCGCTTCGGTGTTGGCGAGACGCTGCCCGTGGCCTTCTTCGCGCGCAAATACTGGATCGATCATTATCCGCGCTACAATCTCGGCACAGCCTTCGCCGGCACGATGTGGGTGCGCGTCGGCCCCGATGCGCTGCTCGTGAACAAGGACACGCGCGCCGTACTGGATGCGCAGTATGGGTTGTTTCGGTAGCTCACATTCATCACCCCATTCGTCATGGCCGGCCACCGAGCCGGCCATCCGTCCTAGCGACAGCGTCAGGACGCGAGCGTCGGCGAGCCATAGAGTTCTCTTTGCCGCGTGGACACGCGGCAGATGGATGGCCGGGTCAAGCCCGGCCATGACGGAGGGGAGTTAGACCGCGACCTCGGCCTTGATGTGTGGATGGGCCTGATAGTTTTCGAGTTTGAAGTCTTCCAGCGCGAAGCCGAAAATGTCCTTCACATCGGGATTGATGCGCATCACCGGCAGCGCATAGGGGTCACGCGAAAGCTGTTCGCGCGCCTGATCCATATGGTTCAGATAGAGATGCGCGTCGCCGAAACTGTGCACGAATTCACCGGCTTTGAGCCCCGTCACTTGCGCCACCATCATGGTCAGCAGCGCATAGGAGGCGATGTTGAAGGGCACGCCGAGGAAGATGTCGGCCGAGCGCTGATAGAGCTGGCAGCTCAGTTTTCCGTCCGCGACATAGAACTGGAACAGGCAGTGGCAGGGCGGCAGCGCCATCTTCGGCACATCGGCCGGGTTCCAGGCCGTGACCATCAGCCGGCGCGAATCCGGATTGCGCTTGATATCGGCAATCAGACCCGCAATCTGGTCGATGGTGCCGCCCTGCCCATCGGGCCATGACCGCCATTGATGGCCATAGACAGGGCCGAGTTCGCCCGCCTCATCCGCCCATTCGTCCCAGATGGAGACGCCGCGTTCCTGCAGCCACTTCACATTGGTGTCGCCGCGCAGAAACCACAGCAGCTCGACGATGATGGCCTTGGTGAAGAGCTTCTTGGTGGTGACGAGCGGGAAGCCGTCCGCCAGGTCGAAGCGCATCTGGTGGCCGAAGACCGAGCGCGTGCCGGTGCCGGTGCGGTCATGCTTTTCGGCGCCCGTCTTGAGCACGCGGTCCATCAGGTCGAGATATTGGCGCATCAGCCACTTCTAGCGCGATTCCGGGGCCCAGCTTAACGGCCGGAGCGGGACCGCACGAGTCCGGACGGGACCTTTCGCCGCGCCAAATTTGTGAATGAATCTCGGACCTTGTGCCCCCTTACAATCTTAACCCGGCGTGCCTATATTAGATCTGTTCGGGCTTGCTCGGACTATGACGATAAACGGCTGCGTAATAAGCGGACTGGACCCGGGGGCGGTACCCGGCGCCTCCACCACCTGGGCTTCGATGCCTTGGCAAGGAGCCCAGATGTGGGGGCGAAACAGGATCGACAGACGTGTAAAGGCTGACCTTTCGTCCGGTATGGTATCCGCCGTCATCGGGCTGTCTGTACAGGTGCCAACGACAATCAAATGGCCCTCGCTGCTTAATTAAGCAAGCGCAGCCCGGGGAGAGCTGGGCAACAGAATCTCCCCACTATTTCCCATTCGAGAATGCGGTACTCCCCGTGTCTTTGTTGGCGCGCGGGGATCAGCCGTTCAGTATCCCACCGTCATCAGATAGGCGGCGATGATCGCGCCGGCCACCGCCACGACCACGGTGAAGACGATCGCAAAGCTGAGGCCGTAGCCGGGCTCCGTGTCTCCGCTCTGCCGGTAGCGCCAGGCAAAATGCGCGTAGCGCACCGCAGCGACCACCGCCAAGAGGGCGCCGACCACCACCAGCCCGGCCCCGGCCAGGAAAGACATGGCCGATGACTGGACCGGCTTGCCCAATTGCGGCGCCACGGCGTGAACCACGAGACCGAAGCGGTCGATGACGAACCCCAGCGCCATCATCGCAAGCGCCGCGCGGATCCACGCCATCAGCGTTCGTTCGGCGGCAAAATAGACCAGTTGCCGCCCGGTCCGTTCCGACGCGGTTTCGGTTCGTGTTGGATCACCGCCGGGGGCGGACATGTCCGGCATGGTTTTCTCCCCTGTCAGCCAGTGCGGCTACGCAATACCACAGGCAACCGGCCGCTACTCGCCCGGCGCGGGCATGACCAGTGCGAACTGGCCGTGGCGGGCATAGAGGGCCGCTCCTGCCGCGATCAGGCAGACGCCGCCACCCAGCGTCACCGCATTGCCGACGCCCATATGGGTCGCCAGCGTGCCCAGGATCAGCGCGCCCCATGGCATCATGCCCATGAAGCTCATGGTGTAGAGCGAGACCACGCGGCCGCGCACATGATCATGCGCCAGCGTCTGGATGATGGTGTTGGTCGAACCGCCGAGCAGCACCAGGCTGCCGCCCGCCGGCACCAGCATCGCCATCGACAGCGCCATGACATGGCTTTGCGAAAAGCCGATCAGCGACAGGCCGAAGGTCGTGGCGGCCAGGATCGGCGTCAGCATCAGATATTTCTCGGGCACGCGCGCCAGACCATAGGCGCCGAACAGCGCGCCCACGCCGATGGAGCCGGTCAGGAAAGCCGAGCCCCGTCGCGCCCCGGTGCAGCACGTCGCGCGCGAAGGCCGGCATCTGCGAAACATAGGCCGCGCCGAAGGCCGCGCAGGCCGCCACCATCAGACAGCGCAATGCGGATCTCGCGCGAGTTCCAGGCATAGCGGAAGCCGTCGCGGATCTCGGTCAGCGGATGACCGGTCTCGCGCCGCGGCCGGAAGGGCACGACCATCAGGAACAGGCTGATCAGCACCGCGCCATAGGAGATGGCATCGATGGTGAAGCACACGCCCTCACCCGCCACCGCGATGATGATGCCGGCAATCGTCGGGCCGATGACGCGAGCGAGATTGAAGGTGATGGAATTGAGCGAAATCGCGTTGCGCAAATCCTCGCGCCCGACCATGTCGATGGTCAGCGCCTGGCGCGAGGGCACGTCGAAGGCGTTGACGAGCCCCTTGAACAAGGCGAGGCAGACAATCATCCAGACCTGAACGACGCCGGTCAGCGTCAGCACGGCCAGCGTTGCCGCGTGCAGCATGGCGAGCGTTTGCGTCACCATCAGCAGGCGGCGGCGATCCACCCGGTCGGCGACCATGCCGCCGAGGGCCGTGGTGAAGAACACCGGCACCAGGCCGCAGAACGAGGTCAGGCCAAGCAGGAAGGGCGAGTGGCTGAGAGAATAGACCAGCCAGCCCTGCGCCACCTGCGTGATCCAGGTGCCCATCAGCGAAACGAGCTGCCCGGAAAAGAACAGCCGGTAATTCCTGTGACGGAACACGCGCAGCAGGGCCAGCGCGGACGGTTTTTCGTTCGGGGCCGCGGTAGGGCCGGGCGCTGCGGGGGGCGGGTCTATGGTGCTCATCGGGTTTGACGGCTTGTCATTAGCACGGTGTTTGTGGTCCCGTCAGGGCGAACCGCAATCCCACACGGAATTCCAGCTATGCACGGCACCAACGCCCTGTTTCAGCCCTTTCGGCTGAAATCCCTGACCACGCGCAACCGAATCGCCATGGCGCCGATGACACGGCAGAAATCGCCGAATCAGGTGCCGGGCCCGGATGTGGCCGCCTATTACCGTCGCCGCGCCGCCGGCGGGGTGGGCCTGATCCTGACCGAGGGCACGCGCGCCCGAACATCGCTCGGCCACCAACGATGCCAATATCCCCGCCTTTTTCGGCGAGGCCTCGCTCAAGGGCTGGGCCGCTGTTCTGAAGGCCGTGAAGGAAGAAGGCGGCGCCATCATGCCGCAGCTCTGGCATCAGGGCGTGGTGCGCCATGCCGGCACAGGGCCCTATCCGGATGCGCCGGTCATGAGCCCCAGCGGCATCTCCAAGGCCGGCGGCAAAGAAATCGCCGCGCCGATGACGCAAAAGGACATTGACGAAGTTGTGGAAGGCTATGCCAGAAGCGCGGCCTCCGCGAAGGAGCTGGGCTTTGACGGCGTCGAGATTCACGGCGCCCATGGCTACCTGATCGACCAGTTCTTCTGGGAGGCGCTGAACCTGCGCACCGACGCCTATGGCGGCACGATCGAAAAGCGCACGCAGCTCGCCTGCGATATCGTCGCTTCGGTGCGCGCCGCAGTGGGACCGGACTTCCCCATCCTGCTGCGCTTCTCGCAATGGAAGCAGCAGGACTACACAGCACGCCTCGCCCTCAATCCGGACGAGCTGGAGCGGTTCCTGATGCCGATGGTCAATGCGGGCGTCGACATGTTCCACGCCTCGACGCGGCGTTTCTGGGAGCCGGAATTCCCCGATCAGGACAAGCGCCTCAATCTTGCGGGCTGGACCAAGAAGATTACCGGCCTGCCATCGATGACCGTGGGATCGGTGAGCCTGGACGACGATTTCCTGAACGCTTTTTACCAAAAAGGCGCCGATGCGAGCGAAGCGCATCTGGACGGGCTGGTGGACATGCTGGCGCGCGGCGATTGCGACATGGTTGCGGTGGGCCGCGCCCTGATCGTTAATCCGGACTGGCCGGAGAAGATTCGGACCGGACATGTCGCAGATTTGAAACCCTATTCTCCGGAAGCGCTGGCGACTCTGGATTAGTTCGCCCACGACTGGTCTTTGCGCATTGACAGAAGGTTTCCGGGGCTTAGTCTCGGCGCAAAGACGGGATCGGAATGAGCAAAGATTATATCGGATACGAAGCTTTGACGGATGCGGCGGCGCGCGGCGTCGTGCGCGAAGCGTTGCGCCGCGCCGAAACGCAGGGCCTCATCGGTTCGCATCACTTCTATCTGACATTCAAGACGCATTTCCCCGGCGTCGACATTCCCGATTTCCTCAAGGAACAATATCCTGACGAAATGACCATCGTGCTGCAGCACCAGTTCTGGGGGCTGAAGGTCGAAGAGGATCATTTCGAAGTCACGCTGACCTTCCGCAAATTGCCCGCCGAACTTGTGATTCCGTTCGCCGCGATGACGGGCTTCGTCGATCCGGGCGTGCAGTTCGGTCTGCAATTCAAGGCCGAAGGCGATGCCGCCGCGCTTGCCGGCACCCATATCCCTGCCGCAGCCCCGGCCGCCACGGGCGAGGCCAAGCCGGAAGACGGCGAGGCGGAGGGTGAAAAGCCGGCACCCCTCCCCGGCGAAGTCGTCAGCCTGGACGCGTTTCGCAAGAAATAGGCGTTCCGGCCCGCGCGCCGCGGATCAATTCATGGACCCGATGCGGCCGAGGCATTAAGACAGCCCGGAACGAACCTGCATTCGAGGCTTTGATGACCAAGACCCGCACCGAAACCGACACATTCGGCCCCGTTGACGTGGCCGCCGACCGCTATTGGGGCGCGCAGGCGCAGCGCAGCCTCGGCAATTTCAAGATCGGCTGGGAAAAGCAACCGCTGCCGATCGTGCGGGCACTCGGGATCGTCAAGCGGGCGGCCGCCGAAACCAATATGGAGCTCGGCCGCCTCGACCCGGCGCTGGGCAAGGCCATCATCGCCGCCGCGCAGGAGGTGATCGACGGCAAGCTCGACGATCATTTCCCGCTGGCAGTTTGGCAGACCGGTTCGGGCACGCAGTCCAACATGAACACCAATGAGGTGATCTCCAACCGCGCCATCCAGATGCTGGGCGGCGAGATGGGCACAAAGAAGCCGGTCCATCCCAACGATCACGTCAATATGAGCCAGTCCTCCAACGACACCTATCCGACGGCGATGAACGTGGCCGCGGCCGAAGAGGTGGTGCAACGTCTGCTCCCCGCCCTCACCCACCTGCACAAGGCACTGAAGGCGAAATCCGAGGCGTGGAAGGACATCATCAAGATCGGCCGCACCCATACGCAGGATGCGACGCCGCTCACGCTGGGCCAGGAATTCTCCGGCTATGCGCAGCAGATCGAGAACGGCATCGAACGCATCCAACAGACGCTGCCGAAATTGATGGAGCTGGCGCAGGGCGGCACCGCCGTCGGCACCGGCCTCAACGCGCCGATCGGATTCGCGCGAGAAAGTGGCGGCGAAGATCGCGGCGATCACGGGCCTTGCCTTCACCTCCGCGCCGAACAAGTTCGAGGCGCTGGCCGCGCATGACGCGATGGTGTTCGCCCATGGCGCCATCAACACGGTCGCCGCCTCCATGTTCAAGATCGCGCAGGACATCCGCTTCCTCGGCTCGGGGCCGCGCTCGGGCCTGGGCGAACTGGCGCTCCCGGAAAACGAACCCGGCTCCTCGATCATGCCGGGCAAGGTCAATCCGACCCAGTGCGAGGCGGTGACGCAGGTCTGCGTGCAGATCTTCGGCAACAATGCCGCGCTGACCTTTGCCGGCAGCCAGGGCCATTTCGAGCTCAACGTCTTCAACCCGGTGATGGCCTACAATTTCCTGCAGTGCGTGCGGCTGATGGCCGACAGCGCGGTGAGCTTCACCGACAATTGCGTGGTCGGCATCGAGCCGCGCCTGGACAACATCAAGGCCGGGCTCGAACGCTCGCTGATGCTGGTGACGGCGCTGGCGCCGAAGATCGGCTATGACAACGCCTCCAAGATCGCCAAGACCGCGCACAAGAACGGCACCACGTTGCGCGAGGAAGCGGTGAAGGGCGGCTATGTGACGGCGGAAGAATTCGACACCATCGTCAGGCCCGAAGACATGATCGGGCCCAAGTGAACCCGATCAGATGAGCAAACCGGCAGCCGAGGCCCTCGTTCCCTTCGTCATCGAGCAGAACAATGCGACGGGGGCCGTGTCCTATTGGCAGGGCGGCGCGCAGCAGAGCGAGGCGGATAGCGAAGGCGTCAGCCTCGCCGAATACAATCACGCCATGTATGGGCTGATCCGGCAGGCGGGCGCGCGGCGCGTGCTGATGATCGGGCTGGGCGGCGGCACGCTGGCCACCATGCTCGACCGCGCGGGGCTGGAGGTGGTGGCGGTGGAGATCGACCCGGCCATCGTCGAACTCGCGCGTTCCTATTTCGCCATGCCGGACGCCATCGAGATCCATGTCGGCGACGGCGCGCGTTTCCTTGCCCACGAGAAGCGCAAATTCGACGCCATCGTGCTGGATGCCTATAGCGGCGCCGAGATGCCGGCGCATCTGCTGACGCCCGCCTTCTTCGCGCGTGTGAAGGCGCATCTGGCGCCGGGCGGGATCGCGCTGCTCAACCTCATCGTCTTCGATGACGACGATCCCCTGCCCCACGAGATCGGCAGCCGCATGAAAACGGCTTGGCGGAACGTGCGTCTGCTCGACCGGCCGGAATGGGTCGAGCGCAACGCCATCCTCATGGCCGGGCGCGTGAAGGAGCTGAAGCGCCCGCACGTCCTGATGAAGCCGCGCCGCCGCGCCAAGGCGATTGCCGCGGCGCTGAAGACGATGCAGTTTCGTGCCGTACTGGACCGAAGCGCTGTGAGATGCTGAAGAAGCGCTCCTTCACCCTGTCCGGACATCGCACGAGCGTTGCGCTGGAAGATCGAATTCTGGGCGGTGCTGGAGGGATGCGCGAAGGCCGAAGGCGCGAGCCTGTCTGCCTATGTCGCGCAAATCGATCGCGACCGGGGCGAGCGCCCGCTTGCGAGCGCGCTGCGCCTGGCCGCGCTTGCGGCGGCAAAGGCGGGGCCCTAGCCTCGCCCTGCCAAACTCCTGACACCATGCTGGCAGCAGGGTGGCAGTAGAAGGGCGGTGCAACCCTCGGAGATCGCGCCATGATCACGCTATTTCACACACCGAAAACCCGCTCCTCGCGCTTCGTCTGGCTGCTGGAGGAACTGGGCGCGCCCTACGAACTGAAGATCGTCACCATTCGCGCCGCGCGACGGCACCGGCGCCATCGATCCCGCCAATCCGCATCCGCATGGCAAGGTGCCGGCGATCCGCGACAGCGACGACGGCACAGTGGTGTTCGAATCCCCGGCCATCGCGCTCTATCTCACCGACAAGTTTCCGAAGGCCGGAATCGGCCCGCTCGTGGGCGATCCGCAGCGCGGCGCCTATCTCACCTGGCTCTCCTATTACACCGGCGTGCTGGAGCCGGCCTTCATGTCGAAATTCCTGAACAGCGATGTGCCGCGCGGCACGGCCGGCTGGGTGGTGGTGGAAGAAGCCATGCCGCACATCATCGGCGCGCTGGAGAAAGGCCCCTATCTTCTGGGCGAACGCTTCTCGGCGGCCGATGTGCTCTATGGCTCGACGCTGGCCATGTTCGCCGGCGGCGGTATGCTGCCGCCCAACCCGGCCGTCGACGCCTATGTGAAGCGCTGCACCGAACGGCCCGCCTATATTCGCGCGCAGGAGAAGGACGGTGGCTGAGATCGTCAATCTGAAGCGGGTGCGCAAGCAGAAAGCGCGTGGCGAGAAGGATGCCGCAGCGGACGCCAATCGCGTGAAGCACGGCACGCCCAAACATCTGCGCCAGCAGAAACAGGCCGAGGACGACCAGGCCGCCCGCCACATCGAAGGCCACAGGCTGGACGGCGACCCGGAAAATTAGTTTGCCATTCCCGGCCGCGCGATGCGATAGCATCGTGCAGGAACGACAAACAGGATTTTCGAGTGACGCACAGCGAAAAGACCAAAGGCCCGCTTTCGGGCGTTCTCGTCATCGATCTGACGCGGGTGCTTGCGGGGCCCTATTGCGCGCTGCTGCTGTCCGAACTGGGCGCGCGCGTGATCAAGGTCGAGCCGCCGAAGAAGGGCGACGATTCCCGCTCCATCGGCCCCTTCGTGAAGACGCCGAGCGGCGGCCAGAAGTCCGGCTATTTCATGAGCGTCAATCGCGGCAAGGAGAGCATCGCGCTCGACCTCAAGGCCGAGGGCGACAAGAAAATCTTCGAGGCGCTGCTCGAACGCGCCGATGTGGTGCTGGAGAATTATCGCGGCGGCACGATGGAAAAGCTCGGCTATGGCTATGACACGCTGAAGGACAAATATCCGAACCTGATCTATGCCGCCGTCTCCGGCTTCGGCCATACCGGGCCTTATGCCAAGCGCCCGGCCTATGACATGGTGGTGCAGGCCATGGGCGGGATCATGTCGCTGACCGGCCATCCCGGCGGGCCGCCGACGCGCGTCGGCTCCTCCATGGGCGATCTGACGGCCGGGTTGTTCACGACCATCGGCATCGTCACCGCGCTTTATGACCGCAAGAACACGGGCCGCGCGCAGAAGGTCGATGTGGCGATGCTGGACAGCCAGGTGGCCATCCTCGAAAACGCCATTGCCCGCTATGTGGCGACGGGCACCGCGCCGGGGCCGCTGGGCAGCGCGCCATCCCTCCATCGCGCCCTTCGCCGCCTTTGCCACGGCCGACAAGCACATCGCCATCGCCGCGGGCAATGAAGAGCTGTTTGCCCGGGTTGCGCGCGTTCTGGAACGCGAGGACATGATTGCCGATCCGCGCTTCGCCACCAATCCCAAACGCGTCGAACATGTCGAGGAACTGGCGGCCGAGATGGAAACCGCGCTGTTGCGCCGGCCGGCCAGGGAATGGCTGGCGCTGCTCGAAGCCGAGGGCGTTCCCTGCGCGCCGCTCAACAACGTCGCCGATGTGATGGCCGATCCGCAGGTCGCCGCGCGCAACATGATCGTGACCGCCATGGACCCGGAGATCGGGCCCTGGCGCATGCAGGGCAATCCGATCAAGCTATCGGCCTATGACGATCCGCCGACGCGCCGCCCGGCTCCGGATCTTGATGGAGACAGGGCGGCGATCCTGAAGGAATTGGGGCTTTAACGGCGCCTGCGATCAGACTCCGTCGTCGAGGCCGACCCGGCCCCTCAGCACCACGCCCGCAGGCACCTGCGCCGCCGGACGCAACAACGCCCGCGCCGCATCGACATGCACGCAGTCGCCAGGCCGGAGCAGCGCCTTGCCACCGTCCCAGGAGACCGCAAGCGGCACCGTGTTGTCGCGCGTCCAGCCGGCATGCACAGGCTGCCCCTGCGCATCGCCCAGGCACACCGAGAGCGGACGCCCTGACGTGTTGCGTATGGTTTCGCGTTCGAGCGTGCCCGCCAGCGTGAAATGACCGGGCCGCGCGCGCAGGCGCAATTCGCGCATCAGCGGATCGCTGGACCAGACGCCGCCGTGATGCAACTGCACCGAGGACGCATCGGCCCAAGGCGTCGCAGACGGCTGCGCCGACGCTGTGCCGGCGGCAAAACAGGCGGCAGCAAGGCCGCAAATCGAAAGACTGATCGCGTGACGCTTCATGGCTTCCTCCATCGCTTTTGTTTTCTTGTCGTGCGCGTTCGCAAACGCCGACGCGCCGATGCGAAAAGCGTGCCATGCTTTGCAGGCGGAATCAGAGAAAGGACGATGCAAAACTGCCGAGGCGGATATGCGGCCAGAACATTGCGATGCCGCAAATGGATGAACATCACGGAGGCAAAATTGCGAACGCTCGCAAAGTTGATCGAAATATAAGCAAGATCAAAATTCGGGCAACGCCGCGACGTACGGCTCTGAGCCATCGCACGGCGAACGCCGAGGCCGGGAAATCGGCCGCCATCGTTACGAAAGGGGACCCTGGAAACGTATCGATACCGGTGGAAAGCGGCCTCCCAGCGCGGCAATCCGGGTCATGACATCCCGTGCCGCAAGTTCTACATTGGTTCCATGACCTCGAATCCCTATTCCGACCCGCTGGATCAGGCCTTCAGCGACGAACCGGCGGACCCGCCCGCGACCATGCGCGAGCCGCCCTATCTGGATGGGCTGAACCCCGAACAGCGCGAGGCCGTGCTCACCATCGACGGGCCGGTGCTGGTGCTGGCCGGGGCGGGCACGGGCAAGACGCGCGTGCTGACCACGCGCCTCGCCCATATTCTGGCCGCGCGCCGCGCTTGGCCGGGGCAGATTCTGGCCGTGACCTTCACCAACAAGGCCGCGCGCGAGATGAAGGAGCGCATCGGCGCGCTGATCGGCGGCGTGGTCGAGGGCATGCAATGGCTCGGCACCTTCCATTCCATCGCCGCGCGCATGCTGCGCTATCACGCCGAACTCGTCGGGCTGAAATCCAACTTCACCATCCTTGATGCCGACGACCAGATCAGGCTGATGAAACAGCTGATCAATGCCGAGGGCATCGACGAGAAGCGCTGGCCCGCGCGCACGCTGGCCGGGATCATCGATGGCTGGAAGAATCGCGGCCTGCGCCCCGAGGATGTGCCCGACGGCGAAGGCCACGGTTACGCGAACGGCAATGGCAAGAAACTCTATGCCGCCTATCAGCAGCGGCTGAAGGAATTGAACGCGACCGATTTCGGCGATCTGCTACTGGAGACGCTGACGATCCTGAAGAACCACCCCGACATCCTTGCCGACTATCGCGACCGCTTCAAATTCATGCTGGTCGACGAATATCAGGACACCAATGTCGTTCAGTATTTGTGGCTGCGCCTCTTGGCGGGCACGAAAGGCAATGTCTGCGTGGTCGGCGATGACGACCAGTCGATCTATGGCTGGCGCGGGGCGGAAGTCGAAAACATCCTGAAATTCGAAAAGGATTTTCCCGGCGCCAAGGTGATCCGGCTGGAACGCAATTACCGCTCGACCCCCGCCATTCTCGGCGCGGCCTCGGGTTTGATTTCCGCCAACAAGGGCCGCCTCGGCAAAACGCTGTGGACCGAGGGCGAGACCGGCGAGAAGATCGCGTGCAGGGCGTGTGGGATGCCGAGGAAGAAGCGCGCGGCGTCGCCAGTGAGGCCGAAGATCTGCATCGTCAGGGCCACGCCTTCTCGCAGATGGCGGTGCTGGTGCGCGCGTCTTTCCAGATGCGCGAATTTGAAGACCGCTTCCTCAGCCTCGGCATTCCCTATCGCGTGATTGGCGGGCCGCGCTTTTATGAGCGTGCCGAAATCCGCGATGCCATGGCCTATCTGCGGCTCGTCGCGCAGGGCGATGACGATCTCGCCTTCGAGCGCATCGTCAACAAGCCCAAGCGTGGCATCGGCGATGCCAGCGTGCAGCGGCTGCATCATTACGCCCGCGCGCGGCAGATTCCGCTGCTGACAGCGGCGCGCGAGATTGCCGACACCGATGAAGTGCCGCCCAAGGCACGCAAATCGCTGGCCGCGCTGGCGCAGGATTTCGCCCGCTGGACGGACAGCGCCAAACATATTCCGCATACGGACCTTGCCGAAATGGTGCTGGACGAATGCGGCTACACCGAAATGCTCAAGCTCGACAAATCGCCCGAAGCGCCGGGCCGCCTCGACAACCTCAAGGAACTCGTGCGCTCGATGGAGGAGTTCGAGACGCTGGGCGGCTTCCTCGAACATGTCAGCCTCGTCATGGACGTGGTGCAGAACGAGAGCGACGACAAGGTCAATCTGATGACCATGCATGCGGCCAAGGGGCTGGAGTTCGACACCGTGTTCCTGCCCGGCTGGGAGGAAGGTCTGTTCCCGAGCCAGCGCACCATGGACGAGAACGGGCTCGCGGGCCTCGAAGAGGAACGGCGGCTCGCCTATGTGTGCCTGACGCGCGCGAAGAAGCGCGTGCGCCTGTCCTTCGCCGCCAACCGGCGCATCCATGGCAGCTGGCAAAGCTCCCTGCCCTCGCGCTTTATCTCCGAACTGCCGCAGGAGCATCTCGACGCCGTGGTCGATGAAGGGTTCTACGGCGGCTATTCCGGCTTTCGCGACAATGCAGGATCGGGCAGGCGCCGAAACCTTCACCAGCGGTTACGAAAGCCCGGGCTGGAAACGCGCACAGGCCAATCGCGCGGCCAGCGGCGGGGTGCGCACGCGCCCGCCGACGATCGAGGCGCAATCCTATACGGTGCAGACCTCCGATCCCAGCGCCACGCATTACGCGCAGGGCGACCGCGTGTTCCATCAGAAATTCGGCTATGGCCATGTCAGCTTCGTCGAAGGCAACAAGCTGACGGTCGAGTTCGACCATGCCGGAGCAAGCGCGTGATCGATACGTTTGTGTGCGAGGGCGTGAGCTGTTTCCTCCCCCATTCATGGGGGAGGGGGCACCGCGGAGCGGTGGAGGGGGCGGATGCAGGGCCCCGCTCTGTGAGGAGAGAGGGCATTGCGCGGGATACCGAAGACACAGGTCCGGGCGACGAGCGCTGCGTCGGCAGATGACCGACGCCGAAGCCATCCTCTGGTCACGAATTCGGCCTCGCGAATGGCCGCTCGCGCGGTTCCGTCCGGCAGCATCCGATTGGACCATACATCGCCGATTTCGCATCGCCGCTGTCGCATCTGGTCGTAGAGGTCGACGGTGCGACGCACGCGTCGGACGAAGAGCGGACATATGATGCGCGCCGGGATCACTTCATGGCCGAGAAGGGCTGGGCCGTGATCCGTGTTACAAACGAAGACGTCTACAAAAGACTGGACGGCGTGTTGGACATGATCGCCCAGCGCGTTCCGGTGCGGACTGGACGTGTAGAACCATCTGGCGAAGGACACTGACGACGAAAGCCTGTACCCGTCTTCCGCCCCCTCCACCGCTTCGCGCGTCCCCGCTCCCCCGTAAACGGGGGAGGAAAAGCATCTACAACAAAGCATTCACAGGAGAAGACACCATGACCGCCTCCCGCCCGCCTATGGCGCGCCGATCACGCTCGACACCGCCAAAACCATCATGGCCGCGGCCGAAGCCGAAGCGCGCCAAAACAACTGGAATGTCGGCATCGCCATTCTCGATTCCGGCGGCAATCTGGTGCTGTTCCAGCGCATGGCGCATGCGCCGCTGGCGAGCGTGGATGTGAGCCAGGGCAAGGCCAAGACCGCCCTCTTCTTCCGCGTGCCGACCAAGGTCTTTCAGGATGGCGTGGCCGCGGGCGGCGTCGGCGTGCGCATGCTGAGTTCGCCCAACATGACGGCGATGGAAGGCGGCCTGCCGATCCTGAAAGACGGCGTCATCATCGGCGCCATTGGCGTCTCCGGCGTGCAGTCCTTCGAGGACGCCCAGATCGCACAGGCCGGGATCGATGGGATGGGGGAGCACTCGCCCGCTTGTCATCCCCGGCGAGGATCGGTTTGTCCGAGGGAAGGGGACCCAGGGGGTGACAACAGCCTCTCTCTCGACTAGCAGTTCGCGGTCCAGTTGGCAGCACCGAGCCAGCTCGGCCTCCTGGGTCCCCTTCCCTCGCAGCGCATGCTTCGCATGCACCGCTCGCCGGGGATGACAATCTTGAGTTGCGCCATGATCACCGCCCCGCCCCTCTGGAAAGTCAGTATCCATCTCTCGAAGGCCGAGGCCGCCGATGTTGCGGCGCTGCTGGAGCTCGCCTCCGCGCCGCAGGCCGTGCTCATCAGCGAGGAGCCGTTCGAGGATTGGGCGCTGGTCGAGGCGCTCTATGTCGAGATGCCCGATGGCGACTTCCTCACCAAGCTGGCCGGCAAGGAGGTGCATGTCGCGCTGCTGCCCGATGTGGACTGGATCAAGCTCAGCCAGGAAGGGCTGCCGCCGGTGCGCGCCGGGCGCTTCTTCGTTTATGGCGCGCATGATGCCGGCACCGTGCCCGATGGCGTGATCCCCATTCGCATCGAGGCCGGCATGGCCTTCGGCACCGGCCATCACGAGACGACGGCGCTGTGCCTCGCCGTGCTCAGCGATCTGGCGAAGCGGCGGCGTTATGCAAACGTGCTCGATCTCGGCTGCGGCACGGGGCTGCTCGCCATCGGCGCTGTGAAGCTGTGGCACCGCCCGGTGCTGGCCACCGATATCGACGCCATCGCCATCGAGGTGACGCGCGAGAATGCCGTGGCCAACGAGACCGGGCCGCTGGTGCGCGTGGGCGTGGCCGACGGGATGCAGCATCCGGCCATTTCCGGGGCCGCGCCGTTCGACCTGATTCTGGCCAATATCCTGGCCGGGCCGCTGACCCGGCTGGCCCCCGACGTGGCCAAGGCCGTGGCGCCGGGCGGAACCGCTGGTCCTGTCGGGCCTTCTGCGCTGGCAGGAGAATCTTGTTCTAAGCTTCTATCGCCCACATGGCCTGATCTTGCGGGACATCAAGCGCCAGGGCAGTTGGTCCGCTCTGGTGCTTGAGAGGGCGTGACGCCGGGGCTAACGTCCGGCCATGGACAAAGCCCAATTCCAGGTCTTCGACGACCAATCCGATGCCGCGACCTGTGCGCCGCGCCTCGCCGCCCTTCGTGCTGAACTCGCCAAACGCGGGCTCGACGGTTTCGTCGTGCCCCATTCGGACGAATATCAGGGCGAATATCTGCCCGCCCGCGCCGAACGCCTGGCCTGGCTGACCGCCTTCACCGGCTCGGCCGGGGCGGCCATCGTGCTGGCCGACAAGGCGGCCGTGTTCGTGGACGGGCGCTACACGCTGCAGGTGCGCCAGCAGACCGACACCAAGCTGTTCGAGCCGCACGACCTCGTGGCCGAAGGGCTGGGCGGCTATATCGAAAGCCAGGTGCCGAAGGGCAAGACGCTTGGCTATGATTCATGGCTGCACACACAAGGCGAGATTGAGCGCCTGCGCATGGCCGCCGCCAAGGCCGATGTGACGCTGGTGCCCGTGGACGGAAACCCCATCGATGCGGTGTGGATCGATCAGCCCGACGCGCCGACCGCCAAGGCCAAGCCCCACGCCCTGAACGTCGCCGGCGAAAGCACGGAAGCCAAGCGCACACGCATCGCGGAGGCCGTGAAGGCCAAAGGCGGCGATGCGGCGGTTATCACGCTGGCCGATTCCATCTGCTGGCTGCTCAACATTCGCGGCGGGGACGTGCCGCACACGCCCTTCGCGCTGTCCACCGTCATCCAGTATGGCGACGGTTCGGCCGATCTGTTCATGGATGCGAAGAAAAGTTCGCCCGAGCTGGAGAAGCATCTGGGCAATGCCGTGCGGCTGCGCGACCCAAGCGAATTCGTGGGCGCGCTGGATGCCCTCAAGGGCAAGACGGTGCTGGCCGATCCCGGCAATTCCTCGGCCGCGATCTTCGACCGGCTGATGAAGGCCGGCGCCACGGTGAAGCGCGGCGTCGATCCTTGCCAGCTGCCCAAGGCGTGCAAGAACCCGGTCGAGGTGGAGGGCGCGCGCAAGGCGCATATCCGCGACGGGGCGGCGGTTTCCAAATTCCTGGCCTGGATGGCACGCGAGGCGCCGAACGGGCACCTGAGCGAAATCGATGTGGCCGAGATGCTGGAAGGCTGCCGACGCGAGAACGGCGCGCTGACCGATCTCAGCTTCGATTCCATCTCGGGCGCAGGCGAACATGCGGCCCTGCCCCATTACCGGGTGACCCGCTCGTCCAATCGCACGATCAACAAGAACGAGATCTATCTTATCGATTCCGGCGGGCAATATCCCGACGGCACCACCGACATCACCCGCACCATGATCGTGGGCACGCCGACGGCCGAGATGAAGGACCGCTTCACCCGCGTGCTGAAGGGCCATATCAGCCTGGCGACCGTGCGCTTTCCCGAAGGCACGACGGGCGCACATCTCGACACGCTGGCGCGCCGGCCGCTGTGGGATGCGGGCTGCGATTACGACCACGGAACGGGCCATGGCGTCGGCTCCTATCTCTCGGTGCACGAAGGCCCGCAGAGCATCTCCAAGAAGCCGATCACGCAGAAGCTGATGCCGGGCATGATCTGCTCCAACGAGCCGGGCTTCTACAAGACCGGCGAATATGGCATCCGCATCGAAAATCTGGTCGTGGTGGGCGAGCCCAGGGATATTGGCGGCGACCGCAAGGTGATGGCGTTCGAAACCATCACGCTGGCGCCGATCGACCTCAACCTGATCGAACTTTCGCTGCTGACGCCCGCGGAAAAGGACTGGCTCAACGCCTATCATGCGCGGGTGCGCGAAACGCTGTCGCCGCTGGTGGATGCGGAAACCAAGGCCTGGCTCGAAACGGCGACGCGGGCGATCTGAGCGATGACTCGCATAGCCAAGGTGCCGGCCGGAACGCTCCATCGCCTGACGCTTGAGAGCAAGCTGCTCGAAAGCAACATGCTGGGCGATCCGACGGCGCGCATCATCGATGTCTATGTGCCGCATGGGATGGACGGACGCGGGCTGCCGCTGCTGGTCGATCTTGTCGGCTTCACGGCGGGCGGGCCCGCGCACACCAACTGGAAGAATTTCGGCGAGAACGCGCCCGAACGTCTCGACCGGCTGATCGGCACGGGCGCGATGAAGCCCTGCGTCGCGGCCTTTCCCGATTGCTTCACAAGGCTCGGCGGCAATCAATATGTGAATTCAGTCGCCATGGGCCGCTGGGACGATTTTCTGCTGCAAGAGGCCGTGCCTTTCGTCGAAGAAAAATTCGGCTGCGGCGGCGCGGGCAAGCGCGGCGTGTTCGGCAAGAGTTCGGGCGGCTATGGCGCGATGGTGCATGCCATCCTTCATCCCGAATTCTGGAGCGGCGCGGCCGTACATTCCGGCGATATGGGCTTCGAGCTGATGTATGGCCACGAATTCGTGCCGGTACTGCGCGCGCTGGCCAAGAGCGGCGGTAGCATCGGCGAATGGATCGACGGTTTCTGGGCCAAGCCCAAGATCAAGGGCGACGATGCGGGCGTGCTGATGATGCTTGCGCAGGCGGCCAGCTTCGACCCCGATCCGGATGCGCCCTATGGCGTGCGCCTGCCCGTCACGCACGACACCTGCGAGTTCATTGCCGAGCGCTGGCAGAACTGGATGGCCTGGGACCCGCTGGAGATGGTGGACGCACATGCCAATGGTATGAAGGCGCTCAAGGCGCTCTATATCGATTGCGGCGATGTGGATCAGTACAACCTCGTCTATGGCGCGCGGCGCATGCATCGCGCGCTGACGCGGCTGGGCGTGGAGCACACTTACGAGGAATTTCCGGACGATCACTCATCCGTCGATTACCGCATGGATGTGAGCCTGCCGCTGCTGGCCGAGGCGCTGAGCGACTAGACGTCGGCGATCAGCTTGAGCCAGCCATCTTCGTCGATCACCTCGACGCCGTGCTTTTGCGCTTCGGCCAGTTTGGAGCCGGCGCCAGGGCCGGCCACCACGAGATCGGTCTTCTTCGACACAGACCCCGAGACCTTGGCGCCCAGCGCTTCGGCGCGGGCCTTGGCTTCGGGGCGCGTCATTTTTTCCAGCGTGCCGGTGAAGACGACGGTTTTGCCGGCGACGGGCGAGCCCGAGGTCTTGGGCGGCTCGACCGGCTGGACATCGACTTCCTTCAAGAGCTTGTCGAGCGCGCGGCGGTTATGCGTCTCGTCGAAGAAATCCTTGATCGCTTCGGCCACGACGGCGCCGATGCCACCGATCTCTTCGAGTTCGGCAGTGGCGTTCTCGCCCTCCATCGCGGCGAGGAAGGCATCGATGGTAAGATAGTTGCGGGCGAGCAAGCGCGCCGTGGTTTCGCCGACATGGCGGATACCGAGCGCGTTGATGAAACGGTCGAGCCCGATCTTGCGGCGGTGATCGATCGACGCGACGAGGTTTTCGACGGCCTTGCCCTCGCCTTCCTCTTTCTTCTTGGTTGTCTTCGCGGCTTCGCCCTTACCTTCCCTGGCGCGGCGTTCGGCGCTGAGGGCGGCGCGATGCTCCGCCAACGCCTGGCCGAGTTTCGCTGGATGCTTGGCGAGCTGGAAGATATCGGCCGGCTCCGAGATCAGCCCCTTGCCGTGCAACGTCTCGATGTATGTGCCGCCGAGGCCTTCGATGTCGAAGGCATTGCGGCTGACGAAATGGCGCAGGCGCTCGACAGCCTGCGCGGCACAGATGAGGCCGCCGGTGCAGCGGCTGTCCACATCCTCCTTGCCCGTCTTCTCGTCTTTCTCGCGCACGGCATGGCTGCCGCAAACCGGGCACTTGTCCGGGAATTTGTAGGGTTTGGCAGATTTCGGCCGCTTGGTTTCGACCACGCGCACGACTTGCGGGATGACATCGCCGGCGCGCTGGATCACGACCGTATCGCCGATACGGATATCCTTCTCGGCGATGTAATCGGCATTGTGCAGGGTCGCGTTCGAGACCACGACACCGCCCACGGTGATCGGCTTCAGCCGGGCCACCGGCGTCAGCTTTCCGGTGCGGCCGACCTGAATGTCGATACCTTCGACAATGGTATCGGCCTGTTCGGCGGGAAACTTGTGCGCCGTGGCCCAGCGGGGCGTGCGCGAGATGAAGCCAAGACGTTCCTGCAGCGAGAGATCATCGACCTTGTAGACCACGCCATCGATGTCATAGCCGAGCGAGGCACGCTGCTCCTCGATCTGGTGATAGAAATCGAGGATCGCCTCGGTTGTATTGCAGCGTTTGGTCAGCGGATTGACGACAAAGCCCCATTTTTTGAACTGCTGCAGCATGTCCCATTGGGTCTTGGCCGGCAGGTCGGAAGCCTCGCCCCAGGCATAGGCGAAGAAATGGAGATTGCGGTCGGCGGTGATCTTGCGAATCGAGCTGGCGCACCGAGCCGGCCGCGGCGTTGCGCGGATTGGCGAAGACGGCCTCGCCATCCTTCTCGCGGCGGGCATTGAGGGCGGCGAAGCTCTTATGCGTCATATAGACTTCGCCGCGCACCTCGAACACATCGGGCGCATCGCCATGCAAGCGCAGCGGCAGGTCGCGGATGGTCTTGAGATTCGCCGTGATGTCCTCGCCCTCGGCGCCGTCGCCGCGCGTGGCGCCCTGCACGAAAACACCCTTCTCATAGCGCAGCGAGGCCGAGAGCCCATCGATCTTGGGTTCGGCCGTCACGACCAGCTCATAGTCGTCCTTCAGGCCCAGGAAGCGGCGCACGCGGGCGATGAACTCCGACACATCCTCATCGGTGAAGACATTGTCGAGCGACAGCATCGGGACGGCGTGCACGACCTTCCTGAAGCGCGCGGACGGCGCGGCACCGACGCGCGTGGAGGGGCTGTCGGGGCGGACGAGTTTGGGGAAGCGGGTCTCGATGGCCGTGTTGCGCTGGCGCAGCGCGTCATAGGCCGCATCGGTGATCGCGGGCGCGTCGTCCTGATAATAGCGCCGGTCGTGTTCGGCGATTTCGTCCGCCAGACGCTCGAGTTCCTTTTCGGCTTCGGCGGCGGTGAGGTCTTCGGGCTTCTTTCTGGCGAGCGCGCTCATGCTCTCTTTCGGCTCTTCTTGGGTGCTGCCTGCGCTTCGGTGAGGAGGCGGCGGGCGGCGGCGCGGGCTTCGTCGGTGATGGCGGCGCCCGACAGCATGCGCGCAATTTCCTCCAGCCGTTCGTCATCGGCAAGCGGATCGACGCGGGTGCGGTCGCCCTTGCGGGCGATGCGGAAATGGCGCACGGCGCGGGCCGCCACCTGCGGGGAATGGGTGACGAGCAGCACCTGCGTCGATTGCGCCAGACGCTGCAGGCGTTCGCCCACGGCATCGGCCACGGCGCCGCCGACGCCGCGATCGATCTCGTCGAAGATGAGGACGGCGGGCGGGCTCGCTTCGGCCAGCGCCACCTTGAGCGCCAGCGAGATGCGCGCAAGTTCGCCGCCCGAGGCGATCTTGGTCAGCGACCCGAAAGGCGCACCTTCGATGGTGGCGATCTCGAAGGCCACGCGTTCCAGGCCCTGGGCCGTGCCGGCCTCCGGCGCCAGCGCTTCGAAGGCGACGCGGAATTTGGCATGGCCGAGCTTCAGCGGCACCAGCTCGCCGGCGACGATGCGCTTCGAGCTTGCCGGCGGCGGCCTTGCGCGCATCGGCTGAGCGCAGCGGCGGATTCGAGATAGGCTGGCGCGGGCCTTGGCTTCGGCGGCCTCGGCGGCCTTGAGCTTCGCCCCGCCGCCATCGATGGAATCCGAGTTTCGCCGCACAGTCCTGCAGGAACTGGTCGAGATCGTCGACCGGCACCGAATATTTGCGTGCGGCATCGCGCAGGGCGAAGAGCCGGTCTTCCTTCTTTTCGAGATCGCCGGAATCGAGTTCGACCTGCGACAAGAGGCGGTTGAGATCGCGGTGGGCTTCCTGCGTCAGCGCAAAAGCCTGTTCGAGCGAACTCTCCGGGCCTTCGATGGCCTTGCGCGCCTCGTCGCCCATGCGGCCCAGGCGCTTGAGGGCGGCGGCCAGCGTGCCTTCGGCGCCGCGATCGCCGCTCAGCGACCCGATGGCCGCCGAAATATCCTCGGCGATGCGGCTGGCATTCATCAGGAAGGCGCGCTCGCCGGCGAGCTGTTCTTCCTCGCCCTTCACCGGCGCGAGCACCGACAACTCGTTGACGACATGGCGCAGATAATCGGCATCGGCGGCGGCGGTGCGGGCGGCGTTGCGCAACGCCTCCACCTGTTTGCGGGCCGCATCCCAGGCGGCGAAGCGCGCGGCGACATCGGCCAGCAAGCGCATCATAGCCGCCGAAGGCATCGAGCAGCTTGCGATGGGTCGAGACATCGAACAGGCCGCGATCGTCGGACTGGCCATGGATCTCGACCATGACGGCGCCCAGATCGCGCAACAGCGCCGACGCCCACCGGCTCGTCATTGACGAAGGCGCGGGTGCGGCCATCGGCGGTCACGACGCGGCGGAGAATGGTTTCCGCTTCGTCCGGCAGGCCGTTCTCAGTCACCAGCGCGCGGGCGGGATTGCCGGCGGCGAGATCGAAGATGGCGACGGCCGAGCCCTGCGCCGCCTCGCCGCGCACCGCCGAGCGCGCGCCGGCGCGGTTGCCGGCGGCGAGCCCCAAGGCATCGAGCAGAATGGATTTGCCGGCGCCCGTTTCGCCGGTCAGCACGTTCAGGCCGGGCGCAAAATCCAGCGCCACGTCCTCGATGAGAACGAGATCGCGGACCCTGAGCGTCGCGAGCATGGAGGAGCCTCTAGAAGACGCCGGAGAACGCCTTGCTGATCCAGGATCCCTTGTCCTCTTTGGGCTTCATATTGTGCTCCTTGAGGAGATTGTACGCGTCCTGGTACCAGGGGCTTCCGGGATAGTTTGCACCCAGGACGGCGGCTGCCGTCTTGGCTTCATTATAGATGCCGAGCGCGTAATAGGCTTCCGTCAATCGCTCCAGCGCCTCGGCAATCTGCGAGGTCTGCTGATAGCGCTCGACCACCGTGCGGAAGCGGTTGATGGCGGCGATGTAGTCCAGACGGCGCAGATAGTAGCGCCCGACCGTCATCTCCTTGCCGGCCAGATGGTCGAGCGTCAGATCGACCTTGAGGCTGGCATCGCGCGCATAGGCCGTATTGGGGAAGCGCTGCATCACGTCGCGCAGCGCCGTGAGGGCCTGTTCGGTTGTGGTCTGATCGCGGCCGACATCGGTGATCTGGTTATAGAGCGACATCGCCTTCAGATAGAAGGCATAGGCCACTTCCCGGCTGCCGGGATGCAGCTGGATATACTGCTCGGCGCCGTTGATCGCGTCCGAATAGTGCGCCGCCTTGTAGTAGCAGAAGGCGCTCATCAGCATCGCGCGGCGGGCCCAGACCGAATAGGGGTGCTGGCGCTCGACTTCGTCGAACTGCTTGGCGGCTTCGAGCCAGGACTGATCCTGGATCTTCGACCACGCGTCCGAATAGATGCGCTCCACCGGCCGGGCGACATATTTCGCGTCCTTGTCGTCGGAGCTCTGGAACAAAGAGCAGCCGGACAGGATCAGCGAAGCGGCCAGGACCGCAAACAGAGCCCCGCGTGACAGAGGGGATTTGACCGGCCGGAACGCAGCCGGATTCCACAAGGCTTTCAGAGACATCAGTTCTTCCGTTTCCGGGCACGCGGGCCGGTTTCCGCCCCGCTACCGATACTGGACTCAGCGCGTTTATGCCAGCCCGTGACCGGCTTGGTCCAGATGGTCCGGCGCCTGCCGGCCGCAACCAGAATTTGGCTTGGTGCGCAAAATTTGCTACTTACAATTGTATAATATAATTACATAAACGCATAGCGAGCATTCCATGTCGCACCGTCCATCCATCGCCGCCGACTGTCCCGAGCGTCCCTTCCCCTCCCAGACTGTGGGCCGGATCGGCCGAACGGCGCCGGGCATGCAAACGCGAGTCGGGGATCATATCGGCGAGCGTATCCGCCGCCGCCGCACCGAGCTGGGCCTCACACAGGAGCAACTCGGCGAGGCGCTGGGCGTCTCCTACCAACAAATCCAGAAATACGAGACCGCCGCCAACCGGGTCAGCGCTGCGCGGCTCTATGAACTGGCGCAGGCCTGCGACGTCGACGTGGCCTATTTCTTCGAGGGGTTCGAGGAGACGGATACGCCCCACGCCCTGCCCCATGGCGGACACAACCGGGCATCCATCGATCTGGTCCGCAACTTCATGGCACTCAAAGACGACGCGCTGCGGATGGCCGTTTCAGGACTGCTGAAAGCCTTGCACGAACGCGACGCCGGGGCGGGTTCTCAGCCGGACATCAATTCGTAATTCGCCGGATCGGCAAAAAGCGCACGCAGCAACGCGTTGTTGAGCGCATGGCCCGAACGCACGCCCTCGAAGCGGCCGATCAGCGGCGCGCCCGCCAGCGCCAGATCGCCGATGGCATCGAGAATCTTGTGGCGCACGAATTCATCCGGAAAGCGCATCAGATCGGCATTGACGACGCGGTCGCCCTCGATGGCCAGCGTGTTCTCGAGGCTCGCGCCGCGGCCGAGGCCGGCCTTCAGCAACGCATCCAGCTCGTGCACAAAGCCGAAGGTGCGGGCCGGTGCAATCTCGCGGCGGAAGCTCTCCGGGCTCAGGTCGAGCGAGAAACGCTGTGTACCGATGGCGTCGGTGGCGAAGGTGATCTCGAAATCGAAGTGGCGGGTTTCGGCAGGATAGAGGCTGGCGCGCGCGTCGCCCTGTTCCACCGAGACGGGCTTGAGGATGCGGATCACCGGGCGCGGCGCAGCCTGTTCCGCCAGCCCCGCCTCGTCGACCAAGTGCAGATAGGATAGCGAATCGCCGCCCAGGATCGGCGGTTCGGGACCGTCGAGCGAAACAAGCAGATCGTCGATGCCGGCACCGGCCAGCGCCGCCATCAGATGCTCGACCACACCGACGCTGGCGTCCCCCTGGGCCAGCACCGTGCCAAGCCGCGTGTCGCCGACATGGTCATAGAGGGCCGGGATATCGACATTGAGATCAGTTCGATGAAAGACGATGCCGCTGCCGGGCGCACCCGGCGCGAGCGTCATGCGAACCGGCACCCCGGCATGGAGGGCCACGCCTTCGGCGGTGACGGGTTTGGCGATGGTGGTGCGTGACATCGCGCGAACTTAGCGAAGGCATCACCGCTTTGCATACGGCAAGGGCGCCCGGATTGCTCCGGACGCCCCTTGGAGAGTGGTCTTCGACGAACAGATCAGTTCGTCTGACGGCGCAGGAAGGCCGGGATTTCAAACTGGTCTTCGGCCTTGTGGTCGGGGAACAGATCCTCGGCCATCGAGGCCGGCTGGCGGGGCTGTTCGTCCACCGGGCCGCGGCCCATGACCTGCGCATTGGCGCCGTGCTGCTCGCCGCGCGCCGAGGCCGGCTCCATGCGCGGCTCGGGCTTCTTCTTGCGGCCGAACAGTCCGCCAAAGCCGGACTTGCGCTGCGGCGCGGGCTGAGGACGCGCCACAGGCGCCTGCGCAGCCGGACGGGCCACTTGCGGCACAGGCGGATTGTCGTCTTCGATGACCGGGATTTCGCTCGCCTCGTCCAGCAGCATAGCTTCGACCGACGATGCTGCAGTCGAGCGCGAACGCGCGGAGCGCGGCGCGTTCAGCTCTTCCGACAGCACCTCGACCTGGCGCAGCACGGGATTGGCGGCGATCTGTTCGGCATCCGGCGCGACCGAGATCGGCTTGGGATTGCGCGGGCGCAGCGGCTCCACATTGTGCGGCATCTGCGCCATGGACTCGGCCTCGATGCCGGTGGCAACGACGGAGACGCGGATCTGGCCTTCCATATTCTCCAGGATCGTGCCGCCGAAGATGATGTTGGCGTCCGGATCGACCTCGGCGCGGATGCGGTTGGCGGCCTGATCGACCTCGAACAGCATCATGTCGGGGCCGCCGGTGATGTTGATGAGCACGCCGTTGGCGCCGTGCATCGACACATCGTCCAGCAGCGGGTTGGAGATCGCGGCCTCGGCGGCGCGGATGGCACGGTCCTCGCCCTCGGCCTCGCCGGTGCCCATCATGGCCTTGCCCATCTCGGACATGACCGTCTTGATGTCGGCGAAGTCGAGATTGATCAGGCCCGGCATCACGATCAGGTCGGTGACGCCGCGCACGCCGGAATGCAGCACATCGTCGGCCATGGAGAAGGCCTGGGCAAAGGTCGTGCGGTCATTGGCGATGCGGAAAAGATTCTGATTCGGGATGATGATGAGCGTGTCAACATAGGCCTGCAGCTCTTCGATCCCGCGCTCGGCGATGCGCATGCGCTTGTCGCCTTCGAAGGCGAAGGGCTTGGTCACCACGCCGACCGTGAGAATGCCCATCTCGCGGATCGCGCGGGCAATCACCGGCGCCGCGCCCGTGCCCGTGCCGCCGCCCATGCCGGCGGTGATGAAGGCCATGTGGGAGCCTTCGATCTGGGCCAGAATTTCCTCGAGCGATTCTTCGGCGCCCGCACGGCCGACATCGGGCCGCGCGCCTGCGCCGAGGCCCTCGGTCACGCGCGCACCGATCTGGATGCGACGCTCGGCCTTGGACTGCTGCAAAGCCTGCGCATCCGTATTGGCGACAACGAACTCCACGCCCTCGAGCTTGGAGGCAATCATGTTGTTGACGGCGTTGCCGCCAGCGCCACCGACACCGAGCACGGTGATTCGTGGCCGCAATTCGCTGACTTCAGGCGCCCTGAATTTGATCGACATGTTCCACTCTCCTTAGCCGTACTCGCCTACTTCGCCCACGAACGCCCAATTGATTCTCTATTGTTGTGAGTAAATGTATTCGCTCATCCGAACAAGCCACCTGTTAGCTTTTGGAACAAACTCGTTCGTCTTTGTTGCGGCTGTGCCGCGAGATCGGGATTGAGTGCTTCAGGCGGCATCGTCGCGCCGGCCATCAGAAGTCCCATTGCCGTCGAATAGTCTGGCCCCGCCGATGCTGCCGGCAGTCCATGAAAGGTTTGCGGACGACCGAGCCGCACCTGCTTGTTGAGCACGCGCTGCGCCAGCTCACGCGTTCCGGCGAGCTGACAGGCGCCGCCTGTGAGCACGGCACGCCGGCCGGCGGCCACATCGAAGCCGCTCTCGCGCAGCTTGGTCTGAATCTGACCGAAAATCTCTTCGAGACGCGGCTGGATGATGCGCGTGAGCATCGAACGCGGCACGCGGATGACATTCTCGTCACCGTCCTCACCCATTTGCGGGACAGCGACCGTGTCGGTGCCGGTCTCGATATCGCCGAGTGCGGCGCCGTAGAGCGTTTTGATTCGTTCGGCCGCCGAAAGCGGCGCCGCGAGCATGCGCGCGAGATCGGCGGTGACATGGCTGCCGCCCATCGGGACGACATCGGCATGGACGAGCTGGCCCTCCATGAACACGGCGATGGAGGTGACGCCGCCACCCATATCGATGACGGTGGCGCCGAGCTGCATCTCGTCGGGCGTCAACGTCGAAAGGCCGCTGGCATAGGCCGAATAGAGCGAGCCGGCCATGGTGAGGTGGCAGCGCTCGACGGCCAGCCGCAGATTCTGCAGCGGCGACGGGCGCACGGCGACCGCATGCATGGAAACGCCGATGCGCTGGCAGAACATGCCGCGCGGATCGCGCACGCCGCGCGCCTCGTCCACCACATAGGAGGTCGGCGCGGACTGGATTATCTCATGCTCGTCGAGGCGGGCGCGCCGGCGCCCCTCGCTGAGGAGCATGTGCAGGTGCTCGTCGGAGACCAGCGCACCGTCGAGCGCCATGGCGGCACGGGCCGTGACCGAGCGCGGCGCGCCGCAGGCCACCGAGACCAGCACGTTCTGGATGCGGGTGTCGGCGTGATTCTCGGCCGCGGCGACGGCTTCGCGGATGGCCTCCTCGGCCTGTTCGAGGCTGGTGACCGTGCCCGACTTGATCCCCTGCGATTCGCGCAGGGCCGCGCCCAGCACCTTGAGCGAGCCCGGCTCGGAACGCCCGATCAGGCAGATGACTTTCGAAGAGCCGATATCCAGAGCCGTCACCAACCCGGTGCGGTAGGACGTCGGCAGTGCATTGGCCGTGCGCATGCGAACTGTCTCGCCCATTATGCCGCGTGCTCCCGCGTGACGCGCTGGGGGCCGTCCTGGCCGCGCAGCTGGAAGAAGAAATTG
Source organism: uncultured Pseudomonadota bacterium (assembly GCA_963822185.1). Classification (GTDB taxonomy): domain Bacteria; phylum Pseudomonadota; class Alphaproteobacteria; order Micropepsales; family Micropepsaceae; genus Rhizomicrobium. The sequence goes on along the minus strand of CAWGGT010000024.1, from coordinate 237,256 downwards.
TCCTTCGAGCGCAAATCGATGCCGCGGATGTCGCGTTCGAGAACGCCCTTGTCGACGATCAGATGCTCCAGCACGCCGAGCTGTTTCTTCCAGCCGGTCTCCGGCAGCTTGACGACGACGCCATCGTCGAGGATCAGGTTCCAGCGGCGCTGCCCGACGCGCTGCATGATCCGCAAGCGCGCGGCCACGGCGCGTTGCGCCGCGATCGCCTCGACCAGATCGGCGGCGCCCTTGGGCGGATCGCCGGCAAAGACCGGCAGCTTGGGAAATTCGGCGAGCGTCGCCTTGACGATGGGTTTGCCCGTGCGCTCGATCACATAAAGCCCCTTGGCCGATTTCCACAGCGCAAAGGGCTGCTTCTCGACGATGCGGACCGAGACGGAATCGGGATAACGGCGCTCGACCACGGCATCGGCCACCCAGGGGAGCTGCAGAAGACGGGCGCGCGCCATTCGGAGATCGGCGTCAAAGATCGACTGGCCCGGCTTGAAGCCGGTGGCGGCCAGGATGGTCTGCGCCGGGACGCGGCTCTCGCCCGACAAATGCAGCTTGGAGAGGCTGAGGCCGGCATACCCGGCCACGGCGGTGGCAGTGCCATTGACCGTCCTGACGGCCCGCTGGACATAGCCGCCGGCGAACAGCGCGCCAACAAACACAAAGGCGATCAAACCGCCGGTGAAATAGAGCACCGGGCGGCGGAAGGTGAGCGTGCGCTGCAGCCAGGCGCTGGCACGCGCGAACCTGCTGTCGCGGGTTTCGTTGCGGCGGCTGTAGCGCTGGCGCGCCACGGACTTGCGCGCCGGCTTGGCGGGCGCCTTGGCGCGTGTGGTTTTGCGTGTATCGCGGCGCGCGGGCTTGCCGGCGCTGCCGCTGCGCGATTTGCGGGACCTGTTCACCGATCGCATGAGGCATCCTCCACCATCCAGCGGCACAGCGCGCCGTAGCTCATGCCGATATGGGCAGCCTGCTCCGGCACCAGCGAGGTCGCTGTCATGCCGGGCTGTGTGTTGACTTCGAGAACGACGAGACGAGTTCTTGCCGTCCGTATCGTCGTAGCGGAAATCGGTGCGGGTCACGCCGCGGCAGCCGAGGGCCTCATGAGCCAGCTCGGCGAGGCGCATCGCCTCTTCAGTAACGGCGCCGGGGACATCGGCCGGAACCACATGCTTGGAGCCGCCAGCGGCATATTTGGCTTCGTAATCATAGAAGGCGAGATTGGTGGTGATCTCGGTGACGGCGATGGCCTTGCCGCCCATGACCACCACGGTCAGTTCGCGGCCGGGCACGAATTCCTCGACCATCATCTGGCTGGAAAGATCCCATCGCTCGGCGCCGAGGGCTTCGGGCGGGCGGTTGTCTCCCTTGCGGATGATGAAGACGCCGACCGACGAACCTTCATTGACCGGCTTGACGACATAGGGCGGGTCCATCAGATGACGGCTGGCGGCTTCGCGGCGGTCGACGACGATCGACTTCACGACCGGGAGGCCTGCGGCGGCAAAGACATCCTTGGCCCGCTGCTTGTGCATGGCCAGCGCCGAGGCGAGCACGCCCGAATGTGTGTAAGGAATACGCAGGAGTTCGAGCAGGCCCTGCACGCAACCATCCTCGCCCCAGCGGCCATGGAGCGCATTGAAGACGACATCGGCCTTTGCGGCATGGAGCTGGGCGGCAAGATCGGAATCCTTCGGATCGATCTCGATCACCTCGAAACCTTCGCCGCGCAAGGCATCAGCGCAGCCGCGGCCGGAATTGAGGCTGACCTCGCGTTCGGCCGATAGCCCGCCCATGAGGACGGCGACCCGCTTGATGTTGGCCGCTTCGCTCATGGCACGCCCACCCGTTTGATTTCCCATTCCAGCATCACGCCGGATTTTGCCTTCACGCGTTTGCGCACCTCTTCGCCCAGCGCTTCGAGATCGGCGGCCGAGGCGTTGTCCGTATTGATGAGGAAGTTGCAATGCTTTTCGGAAACTTGCGCCGGGCCGACCATGAGGCCACGGCAACCGGCTTCGTCGATGAGGGCCCACGCCTTTTGCCCTGGCGGGTTCTTGAATGTGGAACCGCCGGTCTTCGAGCGCACGGGCTGGGCGGCTTCGCGCTGTTCGACCAGCTCGTGCATACGCAGGCGCACGGCCTCGGGATCGTCGGCGGTGCCCGCGAGCACGGCTTCGGTGAATATCCAGTCCTCGGGCACGGACGAATGGCGATAGGTGAAACCCATATCATCGGTCGTGAGGGTGTGGATCGTGCCATGACCATCAACGGCCGTGGCTTCGACAAAGACATCCTTAAGCTCGCGGCCATAGCAGCCGGCATTCATCCGCAGCGCGCCGCCGATGGTGCCGGGCACGCCGCGCAGGAATTCGAGACCCGCAATGCCGGCATCGGCGGCGGCGCGGGCAACCGCAGCATCGAGAGCCGCGGCACCGGCGCGGATGCGCGTGCCATCGACCGTGATGCGGCCGAAGGCGGACGGAAGCCGAACGACGACACCGGGGATGCCGCCTTCGCGCACGAGCAGATTGGAGCCCACGCCGATCACGGTGACCTTGAGAACGGCCGGCCTGTCGAAGAGGAAGGTGGCGAGATCCTTGGTGTCGGCCGGACGGAACAGCATCTCGGCATTCCCACCCGCGCGGAACCAGACGAGATCCTTCAGCGGCGCATTTTCGGTGAGCGTGCCGCGCACGGGCGGCAAGGCGGAACAGGGACGGGATTGCATCACGCTTTGCCCTCCCCTGCTTTCAAGGCCGCTTCAAGACCATGCGCCCAATGCGTGATCGAGCCCGCGCCGAGGCAGACAATGGCACCGCCGGGCTTGGCGAATTCGGCCGCGATCTTCGCGAGGTCTTCGGCGCCCTCGATGGTGCGGACATTGCGGTGGCCATGGGCGCGCAACGATTCCGCGTAAGAGTCGCGATCGATCCCCTCGATGGGGTTCTCACCGGCCGGATAGACCGGCGCGATCACCGCGACATCGGCATCGTTGAGACAGGTCGAGAACTGCTCGAAGGTGTCGCGCAGGCGCGTGTAGCGATGCGGCTGGACCACGGCGATAACAGGGCCGGAATAGGCCTGACGCGCGGCCTTGAGGGCGGCGGCGATCTTGAAGGGGTTGTGGCCGTAATCGTCGATGATGGCGCAGCCATGCCATTCGCCGATGCGCGTAAAGCGGCGGCCGACACCGCCGAACGCGGCAAAGGCCGTGCGGATCGTATCGTCCGGCACGCCGAGTTCGCGGGCGACGACGATGGCGGCCAGCGCATTCTGGACATTGTGCTCGCCCGGCATGGGCAGGCGCATCTTTTCGATGCGGGTTTCGGTGCCGGCCAGACGATCCATGACCACCACATCGAAATGCGAGGCGCCTTCGAAGAAGCTGACATCCACGGCGCGGACATCGGCCTGGGGACTGAAGCCATAAGTGATGACGCGGCGGTCGCGGATCTGGCTGACCATGGCCTGAACCTCGGGATGATCGAGGCACATCACCGCGAAACCATAGAACGGCACATGCTCGACGAAGCTGAGGAAGGCCGCGCGCATCTTCTCGAAGCTGCCGTAGAAATCGAGATGATCGGGATCGATATTGGTGACGACCGAGACCGTCGCCGGCAGGCGCAGGAAGGTGCCGTCGCTCTCATCGGCCTCGACCACGACCCAGTCGCCCGCGCCCAGCCGCGCATTGGTGCCATAGGCATTGATGATGCCGCCATTGACGACGGTGGGATCGAGCCCGCCGGCATCGAGCAGCGCCGCGACCATGGTGGTGGTCGTGGTCTTGCCATTGGTGCCGGCCACGGCCACGCACCATTTCAGGCGCATGATCTCGGCCAGCATCTCGGCGCGGCGCACCAGCGGGATGCCGCGCAACCGCGCCGCATCGAATTCGGCATTGCCCGCCTTCACCGCCGAAGAATAGACGACGGCGTGGGCATCCTTGAGATTGTCGGGGCTGTGGCCGATGGAAATCGGAATGCCGAGCCCCTTGAGGCGCTTCACATTGGCGCTCTCGGCGATGTCGGAGCCGCGCACCTTGTAGCCGAGATTGTGCATGATCTCGGCGATGCCGCTCATGCCGATGCCGCCGATGCCGATGAAATGGATCGCGCCGGTGTCGAGCGGGATGCGCATGGGGCTGGTGGCGCGCGCTTCGATCATGCCGCCCTCCCCAGCTCTTCGACCACATCGGCAAGCCGCGCGGCCGCATCGGGACGACCGGCCGCTTTGGCAGCGGCAGCCCGGCTCGCGAGCCCTGCGGGATCGGCGAATATCTCGGTCAGGCGCGCGGCAAGGCCATCGGCCGTCAGATCGCGCTGCTGGATGGCCCAGGCGGCGCCCGCATTCGTCAGCACCTCGGCATTGGCGGTCTGATGATCGTCGGTCGCGAAGGGATAGGGGATCAGGATCGCCGGGCGGCCGATCACCGCCAGCTCGCTGATGGTGGAGGCCCCGCTGCGCGCAATGACGAGATGCGCAGCGGCGATCCGCTGCGGCATATCCGAAAAGAAGCTGGCAAGCTCTGCCTGGACACCCACGCGCGCGTAAACGGCCCGAACCGAATCAATATCTTCCGGACGGCATTGCTGCACGATTTGGAGTCGTGTGCACAGCTTTGGCGGCAATTTTTCGATCGCTTCGGGCACGATTTCGCTCAGGGCGCGCGCGCCCTGGCTGCCACCGAAGACGAGCAGCCGGATCGGACCATCGGCCGACGGCGCTTCATAGGGCGTCGTCGGCCGCCGCCACGATTTCGGGCCGCACGGGATTGCCGGTGAAGGCGATGCGGCTGCGATCCTTCGGCGCAAAGCGGGCGATGGGGAACGAGGCCGCCACGGCGCGCACACCATCGCCGACCAGCCGGTTGACCCGGCCCAGCACGGCATTCTGCTCATGGATGGCGGTGGGAAGCCGGCCAGCCGCGCGGCGATCATCACCGGCAGCGAGGGATAGCCGCCGAAGCCGATCACGGCCACGGGCTTGAGGCGCCTGAGCTTGGCAAACGCCACGGCAATGCCGCTCAGGATCTCGAACGGCGCCAGCGCCAGCTTGAGCGGCGAGCGCGAGGCAAAACTGGCCGACGGCACGGTCTCGATGGTCGTGCCGGGAAAGGCCTCGCCGTAATTCTTGGCGCGGGCATCGGTCATCACCACGATCCGGGCGCCACGGCGCATCAGCTCGGCCGCCAGCGCCTGGGCCGGGAACAGATGACCGCCGGTGCCGCCGGCCGAGAGGACGACTGTGCTCATGCCCGCGCCTCCCTGAGGAAGGTGAAGACGTTGTGGTCGCGTTCGCCGATCTTCGGCCGCTGGCGCGTGACGGCCAGCGCAAAGCCCATGGTCAGCGCCACGGCGAAAAGCGAGGAGCCGCCATAGGAAATGAAGGGCAGCGTCATGCCCTTGGCCGGCAGAAGCGAAATGGCGACGCCCATATTGATGAAGGCCTGCAGGGCAAGAACGACGGCCAGCGCTGCGCCCGGCCATCTGGGCGAAGGGATCGCGCGCCTGGGCCGAGCGCATCAGCAGGCGAACGGCCAGCACGCAGAACAGAATCGCGATCAGCCCGCACAGGATGAGGCCGAACTCCTCGCCCGCCACGGCGAAGATGAAATCGGAATGCGCATCGGGGAGCTTGTATTTGATCGTGCCCGCGCCGGGGCCGACGCCCCAGAGGCCGCCATGGGCAAACGCCTTGAGCGACAGGCCCGTCTGATAGCCGGGCTTGTCGTCGCCGAGGAATTGCAGAATGCGGTGCTGCACATGCGGGAACAGGACATAGGACAGGACGCCGAGCACTGAACGCACCAGCCGACAGCGCGCCGATCCACCACACCGAAATGCCATAGAAGAAGAGCAGCGCGCCCCATAGCGCGAGCAGCAGCCCCGTCTGCCCGACATCGGGCTGGAGCAGCAGCACCACGACGGCGGGCGCAACCAGAATGAAGGTAATGAGCGGCTTGGGCAGAATCATCTTCGCCTTGTCGGCGAGAATGGCCGCACCGAGCACGGCCAGGCCGGGCTTGAGGAATTCGGATGGCTGGATCGTCATCCAGCCGAGATCGATCCAGCGCCTGGCACCCAGAACCTCGCTGCCGGTGGAGATCGCCAGCACCGCACCGATCAGTGCGAAGGCGAAGACGATGGCGGCCGTCAGCTTCACCGCGCGCAACGACAGCAGCGAAGAGAAGCCGAGGATCAACGAGCCCGGCCACGGCGAAGAGCGTCTGGCGGCCGGCAAAGCGGAAATCGCCGGCATTGAGGCCGCCGCCGGTCGCCGCCGGGCTGGCGGCGAAGGCCAGAACCAGGCCGATGGCGATCAGCGCCAGCGTGATGAACAGAGAGACGCGATCGATCGTCCACCACCAGGTGGTGAAGCCGCTGCGATCGGCGCGCGAGAGGGTCATGACGCCTCCCGCACAGATTCGTCGGAGCGCGCCGTCACCAGCGCACGGAAGGCATCGCCGCGATCCTCGAAATCCTTGAACTGATCGAAGGAGGCACAGGCCGGCGAGAGCAGCACGACCGGCGTCGGCAAGGCGGCATGCGCCGCATCGGCCAGCGCCGAAGCCACAGCGCGATCGAGCGTCCCGCAAATTTCATAGGTTACATGGCCGTCGAGCGTATGGGCGAACTGGCTGGCTGCCTCGCCGATCAGATAGGCCTTGCAGATATGCGGGAAGAAGGATTTGAGGCTTTCGATGCCGCCATCCTTCGCCTTGCCGCCGGCAATCCAGAAGATGTCCGGATAGCAGGCCAGCGCGCGGGCCGCGGCTTCGGCATTGGTGGCCTTGGAATCGTTGATGAAGCGCACCTTGCCGATCTGCGCGACCTCTTCGAGCCGATGCGGCAGGCCGGGAAATTCGCGGATGGCCGCAACGATGGCGCGCGTATCGCGCACGAAAGGCCGGCAGGCGGCATAGGCGAGCGCCGCGTTCTGCCAATTGTGCACGCCCGGCAGACACTGCGCGTCACGCAGATCCATCACCTCGGTCGCGCGCTGGGCCTGCGCGTCGTAGAGCTTGCCATCGAGCACGAAGATACCCCGGCCGAGCACCTTGCCGGCCGAGACCGCCACCGCCCGGGTCTTGCCTTGCGCGACCATGCGGGTGTGGATGGAGGCGCTTTGCGGATCATCGACGCCGATGCAGGCCATACCGTCCGCCGATGTCTGTTCGAGAAGACGCGCCTTGACCGCGGCATATCCTTCCAGGCTGCCGTGACGGTCGATGTGGTCAGGCGTGATGTTGGTGAGCACCGAAACATCCGGCGCTAGGCCGGGGGCCAGATCGATCTGATAGGACGAGACCTCCAACACATAAATCGTGCGCGACGACGGGCCGGCAAGGTTGAGCATCGGCTTGCCGATATTGCCGCCGATTTGCGCATCAAAGCCGCAGGCGGCGAGAATATGGCCGATCAGGGCAGTGGTGGTCGATTTGCCGTTGGTGCCGGTGATGGCGATAACCGGCGCGCGACCGGGCGCGGCCGCATCGGGACGAATCTCGCGGGCGAAAAGTTCGACATCGCCGATGATCTCGACACCGGCTTCGCGCGCAGCGTTCACGACGGCATGCGGCGCGGGATGGGTCAGCGGCACGCCAGGGCTGAGGACGAGCGCGGCGATCTCATCCCAATCCCAATCCTCCACCGGGACGAGCGAAGCACCCGCGCGGCTCGCCTCTTCACGGCGTTCGGCCACATCGTCCCACGCCACAATTCGCGCACCGCCCGCCGACAGCGAACGAACGGCCGATACGCCCGAGCGCGCGAGCCCGAAGACGGCAACCGTTTTGTGCGCGAAGGAACGGGCGGGAATCACGGGTCTACCTCAGCTTCAATGTGGACAGGCCGACCAGCGCCAGCACCACGGCGATGATCCAGAAGCGGATGACGATGGTGGGCTCTTTCCAGCCGAGCTGTTCGAAATGGTGATGGATCGGCGCCATCCTGAAGACGCGCTTGCCCGTCAGCTTGAACGAGGCCACCTGCACGATCACCGATACCGCTTCCATCACGAACAGCCCGCCGACAATGGCGAGCACGATTTCGTGTTTCACGGCCACGGCGACTGCGCCGAGCGCGCCGCCCAGCGCCAGCGATCCGGTATCGCCCATGAACACCATGGCTGGCGGCGCATTGTACCAGAGAAAGCCGAGCCCCGCCCCCACCAATGCTGCCAGAAACACGGCGAGTTCGCCGGTGCCGGCGACGTAATGGAGCTGCAGATAATCGGCGAACTTCACATTGCCGACGAGATAGGCGATCAGCGCAAAGGCCAGCGCCGCAATGATGACCGGGACAATGGCCAGACCATCGAGACCATCGGTCAGGTTCACGGCATTGGACGCACCGACAATGACAATACCGCCGAACAGCAGGAAGCCCCAGCCGAGGCTGATTAGTAGCGTCTTGAAGAACGGCAGCGCGACTGTGCCCGCAAGCGACGGTTCTTCGAGCTGCATCACCGCATAGGATGCGGCAAAGGCGACCAGGAATTGCACAATCAGCTTGCCCTTGCCGCTGAGACCGGCCGAGGAGCGCTTGGTGACCTTGAGATAATCGTCAAGCAAGCCGAGCAGGCCGAAGCTCACCGTCACGGCGAGCACGATCCAGACATAACTGTCCTTGAGGTCGGCCCAGAGCAGCGTGGCGATGACGGCCGGCACGAGGATCAGAACCCCGCCCATGGTCGGAGTGCCCTGCTTTTCGACGATGTGGCGCTGCGGGCCATCGGTGCGGATGGGCTGGCCTTTGCCCTGCCGCTTGCGCAGCCAGGCAATGGTGGACGGCCCCATGATGAAGGCGACGATCAGAGCAGTCAGGATCGCCCCGCCCGAGCGGAAGGTGATGTAGCGGAAGACGTTGAACGCCGCGACCTGGTTGGACAGTGATACGAGAAAATAGAACATCCGCCGCCCCTAAGCCTTTATTGTTTTCAGCGCGTCGATAATGACGGCCATTTTGCTGCCCAGCGACCCCTTGACGAGCACGGTGTCACCCGGGGCGAGCATTTCGATCAATTTGGGTGCGATGTCAGACGAGGTCGCGCCATGGGCCCCGCGGCGTGAGGCCGGCAGCGCCTCCCATAATGCCTGCATCTCCGCTGCCATTGGCGAAAACGAGATCGACCTTTTCCAGTTCGATATCCTTGGCAATGGCGGCGTGATGGGCCGTACCACCCGGCCCCATCTCCAGCATGTCGCCGAGCACGGCAATGCGACGGCCGCGAGTTTCGGCCGCACCGAGCAGCGCCAGCGCTGCCGCCATCGAAGCCGGATTGGCGTTGTAGCTTTCGTCGATCACATCGATATGACCGCCGGCGATCGCCACGCGGAATTGCGCGCCGCGGCCCTTCAGCGCCTCGAAGCGCGAAAGCGCGGCGGCGGCGTTGAGGACGTCGCCTTCGGCTTCGGCCACGGCCAAGAGCGCGCCCACGGCATTGGCCGCGATATGCGCGCCGGGCGCGGCAATGCGGATGGAGAGCGCGCGGCCGAGAATTTCGGCGTCGACGGTCTGGCCGCCATCATGGTCACGTGTCGCGATCAGGCGCGCATCGGCAGACTTGTCTGCGCCGAAGGTGAGGACGCGGCTGACATGGGCCTGCTGCGCGCGGGCGATCAGGCGCGCGGCATAGGGGCTGTCGGCCGGGATCAGCGCGGCGCCGCCCGGCGCGATGCCTTCGAAGATTTCGGATTTGGCATCGGCAATGGCCTCGCAATTGCCGAAGAATTCGAGATGAGCCGGCGCAATCGTGGTGATCAGCGCCACATGCGGACGAGCGAACGACACCAGCGAGCGAATTTCGCCGAAATGGTTCATGCCGATTTCGATCACGCCATATTCGGTGTCGCGCGGCATGGCGGCCAGCGTCAGCGGCACGCCCCATTGGTTGTTGTAGGACGCGGCCGAAGCATGGGTGCGGCCGAGTGCGCCGCAGGCCAGCCGCAACATCTCCTTGGTGGTCGTCTTCCCGGCGCTGCCGGTGACGGCGATGATCTTGCCGTGGCTGCGTGTGCGCGATGCGCGGGCGAGATCTTCAAGACCGCGCTGTGTGTGACCGACGGTGAGGCATGTCGCGCCCTTCGGCAGATTGCCGGGATCGCGCGCGACCAGCGCGGCGGCGGCTTTGGCCTCGAAGGCGGCTTTTACGAATTCATGGCCATCGCGCGCCTCACCATGAAGCGCGACGAAGAGATCGCCGGGCTGAAGCGTGCGCGTGTCGATGGAAATGCCCGTGACCTTGAACGGCGCGGTGGCTTTGCCCAAGGTGGCGGCTTCGGCGTCGCCGGAGGTCCACAGCGTGCTCATGCCGCCACCGCCTGACCGCCTAGCGCAAGCGCGGATTTGACCGCTTCGTCGCGGTCCGAGAAGGGGCGGGTTTCGCCGCCGACGATCTGGCCCTGCTCATGGCCCTTGCCGGCGATCACCAGCACATCGCCGGCGTCGAGTTCGACGACCGCGGCGCGGATGGCCTGCGCACGGTCACCGATCTCGGTGGCGCCGGGACAGCCGGGCAGGATTTCGGCGCGGATCGCGGCCGGGTCTTCGCTGCGCGGATTGTCGTCTGTGACGATGACGCGGTCGGCGAAGTCCGCCGCCGCCTTGCCCATCAGCGGGCGCTTGCCGCGATCGCGATCGCCGCCGCAGCCGAACACGACAGACAGTTTGTGCGCGACATGGGGACGGATGGCCTTGAGCACAGTTTCGACGGCGTCGGGCGTGTGGGCGTAATCGACATAGATGGGTGCGCCGGATTTGGCAGTGGCCACCTTTTCGAGCCGGCCCGCCGCGCCTTTCAGCGTTTCCAGCGCGGCAAACACCTTGGCCGCCGGATCGCCAAGGCCGATGGCCAGGCCGGCAGCCACCAGCGCATTGGCGGCCTGGAAATCGCCCGCCAGCGGCAGCGCTACATTATATATAGACCCGGCATGGGCGAGCTTGAGGGTTTGGCCGTCTCCATGGGGCTCGCGGGCCAAAAGCGTGATGCCCTCGCCCCGCTCGCCAACCGTCAGCACATCGAGGCCACGGGCACTGGCGGCGGCGGCGAATTCCCCGGCATGGGCAACATCGGCATTGAGGACAGCCAGACCACCGGCCTGCACAAGCTCCGAGAACAGCCGCAGCTTGGCATCGCGATAGGTATCGAAATCGGCGTGATAATCGAGATGGTCGCGGGTGAGATTGGTGAAGCCGGCCGCCGCGATCTTCACCCCGTCGAGACGGTGCTGGTCGAGGCCATGGCTTGAGGCTTCAAGCGCCAGATGATCGACGCCGTCCCGCTTCAGCTCCGCAAGCAGGCCGTGGATCTCGATCGGATCGGGCGTGGTGTGGCGAAGGGCGATGGCACCTGTCGGTGCGACCACGCCGATCGTGCCCATGCTCGCGGCCGCATGACCGAGCCGGGCCCAGATCTGACGCAGGAACACGGCAACCGAGGTCTTGCCATTGGTGCCGGTGACGGCGGCAACCACATCGGGCTGGGCGCCGAAAAATTCGGCAGCGAGGCGAGCCAGCGCCGCGCGCGGATTGTCATCGGCGATGAAGGCTGCGCCCAGGCGCTCCGCGGTTTCGCGCGCCTCGGGCCGGCCCAGAACGGCCACAGCGCCCCGGGCAATCGCATCGGCAATAAAGGCCCGGCCATCGGCTCGCGCGCCCGGCAGGGCCGCGAAGAGATATCCCGGCTTCACCTCGCGACTGTCGCGAGGCGAGGCCGGCATAATGTCCGACGGATTGCATCGTGCCCTCTATCACCTGACGCTCTGCGAGCCTCCCCCCGGATTGTGGTTCCATTGTGAAGTCTCTTTGGCGACAGTGAGAACCGGCGCCACGCCCAGCATCGGCGCAATGCGGGCAATCACATGTCCGGCCAGCGGCGCCGCCGTAAAACCGGCCAGCGCGATGCCGAAGGTTTTCTTGGTGCCATGCGGTTCATCCAGCATGACAAACACCAGATAGCGCGGATTGTCGGCCGGGAAAATCGCGCAAAAGGACGTAATCAGCTTGCCGCGCAGATAGCGACCATGGGGGCCGGGAACCTGGGCCGAACCGGTCTTGCCGCCCACATCATAGCCCGGAACATTGGCCTTTTTGCCGGTGCCGTCGGTCACGACATAGCGCAGGAGGTCGCGGATCTTGGCGCTGGTATCCGGCGAAATGAGCTGCGCCCCGCGCGCATCCTCAGGATGACGGAGGAATGTGAGGGGAATGCGGCGCCCGCCATTGACCATTTCGGCGGCGGCATGCGCGAAGGCGAGTGGCGTCACAGAAATGCCCTGGCCGAAGCCGATCGTCGCGGTTTCGATATCGCCCCAATTGCTCGGATAGAGCGGCGCGGCCCGCTCCGGCAATTGCGAGTTGACGGCTTGAAGCAGGCCGATCTTGTCCAGAAATGCCTTCTGCACCGCGCCGCCCGAGCGCAGCACGATCTGGGCGGTGCCGACATTCGAGGATTCTCCCAGCACATCGCGCGTCGACAGATAAGGCGGCATCTTCTCGGCATCGTGGATGGTGTGGCGGCCGATCGTGTAGCCCCTGCCGATCGGAATCTCTTCGTCGAGCTTGAGGGTGTGATTGTCCAGCGCCATCGAGAAGGCGAAAATCTTGAAGACCGAGCCGAGCTCGTAGACGATTCTGCGCCATACGATCGCGGCGCGGATCGGCGCCATCATCCGGCACACCTTGGGCGCCATCGGGCAGCGAGACCATGCCGAGAACTTCGCCGGTATTCACATTCAGAACAATGCCGCCAGCGGCGCGGGCGCTGAATTCCGCGCGGCTCTTCTCGACCTCCTGCGCCAGCGCATATTGCACGCGCATATCGATGGACAGACGCACGCCCTCGCCGGGATGGCCGTCGCGCAGGCGCTTGTCGAGGCCAAGCTCAAGACCGGAAATGCCGTTGCCGTCGGGATCCGTGGCGCCGATGATCCGGCCCGCGGCATGCCCCTTCGGGTAATAGCGCTTATAGGACGGATCAAATTCGAGACCGGGAAGACCGAGCCGCATCACCCTGTTCTGCGTGTCGGGCGAGATCTGGCGCGCGACCAGCACATAGGGATGCTTCGACTGGAAAATGCGGTTGAGGCGGGCTTCGCTGGCGCCAGTCGCTTGCGACAATTCCTTTGCAGCCTGCGCCTTGTTTCCGAGATATTTGGGCTGCACATAGAGATCGTGCACCGGCAGATCGCGCGCCAGAAGCTCGCCATTGCGATCCAGCAGATCGGCGCGCGTGGCCAGCGCATCGGCGGAGGCCGTGGTGACAAACCCCGATACGCGGCTGTTCAGGAGCATCACATCGACGAGGCGAACGCCCACCAACGCGAAGGCGGCCACGCACAGAACTGCGGCGACGGCAATCCGCCTTTGCACGACGGTGGGAGGCGTCGCCACGTCCATCCGGGCTAGTTTCCGGTCTGGGCGACGGCGAGGCGGATGCGCGGGTCCTCACGCTTGACGGGAATGGTCACGCTGGCGTCATGAACATCGGCATTGCCGAGCGGCGCGGCTTCGCCACGACGTGGCAGAAGTTCGAGCGAGGACAACTCCACGGTCGGCGTGTCGGTGACGCCGAGGTCGCGTTGCGCCAGACGCTGGATGCGGGCGGGATCGGCGACCCGCGCCCATTCGGCCTGCAACACGCTCATCGCATCGCGTTCCTGCACGATCTCATGACGGACGTCGTGCAATCGGACGGACGCCACCCGCGTCTGTTCGGAGACGTGATAAAGGCCGAGGCAAGCCAGACCACTCAATGCCAGACAGACAAAATTGAGGATGCGGATCATCGACGGTTCTCCCAGGCGACGGGCGCAAGGCGCTCGGCGGCCCGCAGGCGTGCGGACCGCGCACGCGCGTTCAGTTCAATCTCGGAAGCGCTCGCTTTGACAGCGCGTGATGTCAGAAGGCGGAAACTTTGTGCATGGGCCGGCCCGGTCTGCGGCAGGTGGCGCGAGCCCTTGGGCGCGGCGTCGCTGCGGCCGGCGAGGAAGCGCTTCACGATGCGATCTTCGAGCGAATGGAACGCGACAACAGCAAGGCGGCCCCCGGCGCGCAACACGCGCTCCGCCGCTTCGAGACCGCGCTCGAGTTCGCCAAGCTCGTCATTCACATAGATGCGCAAGGCCTGGAAGGTGCGCGTGGCCGGGTGGATCGGCTGGCGCGCCGCGGCCGGGCCCATCGCATTGGACACGATCTCGGCAAGCGCCGCCGTGCGTTCGATCGGGCGGGCCGCGACGATGGCGCGGGCGATGCGACGCGAATGCCGCTCCTCGCCATATTGGAAAATAATATTGGCCAGCTCCGTTTCGTCCACCGTGTTGACGATATCGGCGGCGCTGGCGCCCGATTTGCTCATACGCATGTCGAGCGGACCATCCTCGCGGAAGGAAAAGCCACGCTCCGGCTGATCGAACTGGAAAGACGACACGCCGATATCGAGCACGACACCATCGGTACCGTGCTCGCCCGCCGCGGCAAGCAGCGCATCCAGATTGGAGAACTCGCCCTGCACCAGCGTGAGCCGGCCGCCATAGTGCTGCACCATGGCCTGACCGCGGGCGATGGCATCGGGATCGCGGTCAATGCCGAGGACACGGCATTCGGCCGTGTCGAGCAATGCGCGCGAATAACCGCCGCCGCCAAAGGTACCGTCGATGTAATGGGCACCGTCGCGCGGCGCGATCACCTTCAGCACTTCGCCGAGCAGGACGGGGACGTGGCCTTCGTTCATGTCTCACCTGCCCGGGCGGCGCGGCGGGCCGCATGAATGGCGCGCGCCTGCTTGATCTGTTCTTCGCGGATGACGGCATGCGCATCCAGCGACCAGATGCGGAAGCTTTCGCCTTCGCCCACGAAGACGACGCGATCGGTGAGACCGCCATGTTCGATAAAGGATTCCGGCAGGCGCACGCGGCCGTTCTCGTCGCGTGGCAGGAGCTGCGTCATGCCAAGGGTCAGGCGCGTCAGATCATCGATATCGGTGCCGAGCACCGGATCCTGTTCGGCCTGCTTCGCCAGCAGGCGCTGCATCCGCGCGGCGCCAAAGCCTTCGATCGAGGAATCCAGGAAGGAAGTGCAGAGATAAACGCCAGCCGTCTCCTGCGCCGTGAGCGCAGTGCGATAGTCCGCAGGGATGCAAACCCGACCTTTGCTGTCGAGCGTGCCTGTCACCGTCGAGATGAAGGCTTGCGCCTGCGCAATCATGACCGAACCCACCCCGCTTACACCCGAGGTCCACTCCGGTGCCCAGCGCCATATGCGCATGGGCCCATAAGGGAGCCTATGGGATAGTATGGGATAACATGGTCATGACAGATCGGTCAATTAAAAAACCAAGGAAAACGAGGGGTTTGCCAGTCTTTTGCGGCCATCAACTGTCCTGTTTCTGGGCGCTTCACGGAACGAAGCAAAAACACGGTAAGTATGTAGTAAGGGCTGTAAACAACCGCTTAACGCCCCGGACCGGCCTGCACTCCGATCAGGGGCGGCCAGGCCGGGCCCTTTGTTATCTGACGAATTGTCAGTTAAGCTAACTCCAGCGCGATCTGGAGTGCGACGATGGCCGACCGCCCCCTGCCGACGATCTTCGAGCTGACGCCACTGAACCCGGATTTCGCGGCCGATCCGCATAGCCTGCTGGACCGGCTGAGGAACGAATGCCCGGTCTATCGCGATGAGATGGGCGGCACCTTCGTGCTGACACGCCATGGCGATGCGCGCGAGGTCGTGGGCGACCGCAGCATGTGGCGCCATCCCTCGCGTGCCGAGGACGCCGCCGTATTCCAGAAGGCCCTGGTGCGCGACACGCTGGACGGCGTCGAGGTGGATGACGACGAAGCCCATTCCAGCATCCTCTTCCTCGACGATCCCGACCATGCGCGCATCCGCGGGCCGCTCTCCAAGGCGCTCTACAAGCGCGTGGCGAAATGCCGGCCGCAGATCGAACGCGTGGTGAAAGATGCGTTGGACGGCATTGGCGAGGCCAGAAATTTCGATGCCATGGCGCAGTTTGCGCTGCTGGTGCCGATCGATGCGATTGCGCGCATCCTGGGCGTGGACGAAGCGCGGCTGATGGAATTCCGCGCATGGTCGGAAGGCGCGATCCTGAGCCTCAATCCCTTTCGCACCGAGGAACAGACCGCGCAGCTGGTGACGTCCATCAATGCGCTGTCGGCCTATTTCAAGGAACTGATGGCGGCACGGCGCGCGGAGCCGCACGACGATCTGGTCAGCGACATGGTGATGCTGCAGGCCGAAGGCACGCCGATCTCGGACGGCGAATTGTCGAACAATCTGCAGGGGCTCCTGATCGGCGGCAATCTGACGACCACCGATTTGATCGGCAATGCGATCTGGCTGTTCCTCAAACATCCCGATCAATTGGCAAAGCTGAGGGCCGATCCTTCGCTGATCAACAATGCGGTGGAGGAAGTGCTGCGCTATGAATCGCCCGTCGATATCACCTCGCGCATCGCCCCGCGCGACATGGACGGTTGGCGGCTGCCCGGTGAAGCAGACGCAATCGCTGCTGATGTCGCTGCGCGGCGCCAATCGCGATCCCGACGTTTTCGCCGATCCGCACCGCTTCGACATCACGCGCAAGGATGCGCCGCATGTGGCCTTTGGCGGTGGCGCGCATCTGTGCATTGGCTCGCCCCTGGCGCGGCTGGAAGCGCAGATCGCGATTGCCGCGTTCTTTGAGCGCTTTCCCGACATACGGCTCGCCGATCCGGACGCGGCGCCAAAATGGCGCACCCTGCCCTTCTTCCGCGGGCTCAAGGAACTGCCGGTCACGGTGTGAGAGAATTTGCGTCAGATGGCCTGTAAGCCGGGTTCTGTCCCCCGCGTTGCCGCGGATGGATGGCCATTCCTCTGGGACGCCTGTTGCCAGGCGCCTCGCGCGACCTACCCGGACGGCTATCCGGAAACAGATTACATGCCGTCCCTATTTGGTCTTGCTCCCGGTGGGGCTTGCCGTGCCGCTTCCGTTGCCGGTCGCGCGGTGCGCTCTTACCGCACCGTTTCACCCTTACCTGCCCGAAGGCATCGGCGGTTTGATTTCTGTGGCGCTATCCCTAGGGTCGCCCCCGGCGGATGTTATCCGTCACCGTGTTTCCGTGGAGCCCGGACTTTCCTCGACGCCCCTTGCGGGGCGCCGCGGCCATCCGGCCATCTGACGCAAGGCCTTCTATAGGGCACCGGTCACGCGAGCGCCAGATCGACGGCCGCCGTGGCATGGAGCGTGGTGGTGTCGAAGGTGGGAACGGAGGCATCCTCCGGCTTCACCAGCAGCGGGATTTCCGTGCAGCCCAGGATGATGCCCTCGGCGCCGCGCTCCACGAGCTTGGCCATCTCGGCGCGATAGGCGGCGCGGGAGGGTTCGGTGAACTGGCCCCGCACCAGCTCCTGATAGATCACGCGGTCGACGACGGCGCGGCCGGGCTCATCGGGGGCGATGGTGGCGATGCCGAACTTTTCCTCCAGCCGGCCGGAGATCACGCCCGCCCGCTCCATGGTGAAGCAGGAGCCCAGAAGACCGACACGCCGGAGGCCCTTGGCCTGGATCGCGGCGCCGAGCGGATCGGCGATGTGGAGCAGCGGCAAGCCGCTCGCCTTCTCCACCGCATCGGCCATCATGATGCATGGTGTTGCAGCAGATCATGAGGAAGTCGGCGCCGGCGCGGGCCAGCTTGCGGCCGCGTCTCTTCCATGATGCCGCGCGCCTCATCCCAGCGGCCGGACTTCTGCAGCGCCGCCATCTCGGCGAAATTGTAGGACTCCATCAGGATCTTGGCCGAATGGCGCCGCCCAGCCGGTCCTGCATCGTCGCGATTGGCGATCTGGTAATAGGTGACGGTGGATTCCCAGCTCATCCCGCCGATCATGCCGATGGTCTTCATGCGCTCACGCCCCTCTCTTGACCGAAGGTCAGGCTAGGCGGCATCGCGGGCACGGCACCATGCGCCAATTGCGCATAGCGGATCGTCAGAGCGCGGGGGCGTGGATGGCCGCATGGACGGCGGCGATGCGCCGGCCGGTTTCGGGATCGGCCTCGCCGGTGATCGCCTGCGGCACGAAGCGGCGCTGGAAGGCGCGCGATGGTTTCGGCGAGCGGCCAGTCGACGGCGGGCGGCACGCCATAGCCGATTTCGGCAGAGCGCGGTTTCGACCGGCAGGCGCAGCGCCTTGGCCGAATGCTCGGGCCACAGGCCGATGCCGTAATCGGCGAGCTGGGCCCAGGGGAAGAGTTCGCCGGGATCGGTCTTGCGCGCGGGCGCGACATCGGAATGGCCGACGACGCGCGCGGCGGGAATGGCGATGACGCGCGAGGATGCCGCCGGCCAGATCGATCAGGGCTTCGATCTGCTCATCGGCAAAGGGCACATAGCCGAATTCATGGCCGGGATTGACCAGCTCGATGCCGATGGAGCGGCCGTTCACATTGCTCTCGCCCGCCCACCAGGACACGCCCGGCATGCCAGGCGCGGCGCTCTTCCGGCACGTGATGATAGACGCGGCCGTCGCGATCGATGGTGTAATGCGCGGAGACCCTCGCCACCGGATCGCAGAGGCGGGCCAGCGCCTCCTCGCCCGTTTTCATGCCGGTGTAGTGCAGCACCAGCATGTCGATGGGCGTGCCTTCGGGGCGGTCATCGTGATTGGGCGAACGGCATTCGACGATGCGCATGGAGCACCTTCCGCGAGATCAGATGAAGATCTTGTAGGCGACGGTTTCGCCATCGGGACGCTTGAGCGAGAACTCCGCGCCCTTGGCATGCTCCTCCACCAGCGCCTCGAACAGGCGCAGCGCATTGCGGATCACCTCGGCATAGGAGGCCGCTTCGGTGTGCTCCTTGAGACGCTGCAGACGCTCCATCGCCTGGGGCGGCATCTCGAGCTGCACGCGCGTGGTCGTGCGTTCGTTCCCGCCCGTGCTGCCATCGATGGCATCGGCGGCGGCGCGCATCGCTTCGGCCGCGCTCTGATATTTGCGACGGGCGCGATGGCCATGCATGGTCAATGTCCTCCCGAGGGCGGGGCCGGCGGCGGGGCGTCGTGGCGGTACCGCGCCTCCTCCTCGTGGTGGCGATGCGCGATATAGAGCACGGCCAGAAGCCCCATCCCCAGAATGATGAAGGGCGCATCGGCAATGAGGCGGAAGACCAGCATGATCGCGGCGATCACGATGACGATGCGCAGGATCCGCGGCAGGCCCCAATAGAAATAATAGGGATCGCCATAGCCGTGGCGCATCCGCATCTCCTCGCGGTAACGGCGGCGCCATTCGCGGCGGCGCGCGCGCCATTCGGCGCGTTGGGCGCGCCAATCCTCGCGCCAATCGCGCCAGTCATCATAGCTGTCGGGGCCCCATCCGCAGCCATCGTCGCGACGGTGCTGGCCGGAGCCCTGCTGCGGGCCGCCGCCGGCCGGGCGTTCCGGCTTGTCTTCGATGGGGAATTCCTCGCCGACACCGACCCCGATCTTGGTCATTGCCTGCCTCTCCTCACAATGTTGCGCCGAGGCGCACGATAATTGTTCTTCGGTTTTGAGCCTTTTTTGGCCTACCCCCCTCCCCCTGGAGGACGGGAGACCGCCCAAACCGCCGCCGGGAGAAGCCGTTGCCCGCCCCGGCCGGACTCGAGAGATGGGAATGCACCCAGCCTCCATCAAGTCCCGATCATCAAAATATCATCAGATCATCAAAAGTCAATCAAGGCTGACGGCAATAATTTTACCCGGGTGATATTGCATTCATATTTTTACCCGGATATATATCTGCACATCGATGGACCGCGATGACATCATGCCCACGACCTACACAGCTTTCGGCGGCGAGCAGCGCATTGCCTCGGGCGCCCTGCCCGAGGTCGCGTTGGCGATCAGACGCGCGGCCCGGCGCGGCGTCGCCGAACCGGTCCTGATTTTCGAGGACCAAACGGGCCGCGAAACCGATTTCGACCTGCGCGGCAGCGAGGACGACATCCGCGCGCGCTACGAGACGGCCCCAGCCGCTGACGCGGTGCCCTCCGAGCCACCGCGCAAGCGCGGACGGCCCAAGCTGGGCGTCGTCGCACGCGAGGTGACGCTGCTGCCGCGACATTGGGACTGGCTGAACACCCAGCCCGGCGGCGCCTCAGTGGCGTTGCGCAAGCTGGTCGACGCCGCGCGCCAGGCCAATGCGGGCAAAGACCGGCAGCGCCGGGCCTCGGAAGCCGCCTACCGGGTCATGACCGCACTGGCCGGCAACCTGCCCGGCTATGAGGATGCAACACGAGCCCTCTTCGCGGGCGACCACGAAGGGCTGGCCGCGAAGATGCGCGCATGGCCGGCCGATATTCGCGACTACGCGCTTTCATGCGCTTCCCCGAACACAGACGAAGATTGAGATCGAGATGACAGTTGAAGACACGCGCCATCTGGAGGTGACGCAGGACGCCGGGCGCGATTTCGTGATGCGCGGGATCGAAGGCCCGGTCGTGATGCTGAACCTGCTGCGCTTCCGCGAAACCGCCGACTACAGCGCGGCGCCGGAGCTGGCCCCAGACCCGCCGATCAGCGGATCGCAAGCCTTCCGGCTTTATATCGATCACACCCTGCCCCACCTGCGCGAGAGCGGCGGCGAAGTACTGTTTCTCGGCAAGGGTGGACCGTTCCTGATCGGCCCCGAAGCCGAACGCTGGGACATGGCGATGCTGGTGAAGCAGGCAAGCGTTCAAAGCTTCCTCGCCTTTGCCGGGCACGAGCCCTATCTGGGCGGGCTGGGACACCGCACCGCCGCGCTGGAGGATTCGCGGCTGCTGCCGCTCACGGAATGCCGGTGACCGGGACGCTGCCTAAAGCTTCCCCCGCTCCTCTTCGATCCGGTCATAAGCCGCGTTGATGGCCGCGAGCTTGTCGTTGGCGAGGCGGATGAATTCTTCCGGCACGCCACGGGCTGTCGGGATGGTTCTCGCGCACGCGGAGCCGCGGAGTTAAGCTCAATCCTCCGCGTCCTCCGCGGCTCCGCGTGAACATTCGAATGGATGGCGTCGCCTACGCTGCCGCTAGCGACCAAGCCCGGCCATGACGGATGAGGGGGAGTGAGCGTTAGAGCTTCCCCGCTCCTCTTCGATCCTGTCATAGGCGGCGTTGATGGCGGCGAGCTTGTCGTTGGCGAGGCGTGACGAATTCCTCCGGCACGCCGCGGGCGATCAGGCTGTCGGGATGGTTCTCGCGCACCAGGAAGCGGTAGGTGCTCTTGATCTCCGCATTGCTGGCATCGTGGGCGACGCCGAGGATGGCGTAGGGATCGGCCTCGTCCGGCCCGAAATGCGAGGCGCGGATGCGGCGGAATTCGGACGGGCGTGAAGCCGAAGATCTCGGCCACGCGTTCGAGGAAGGCCAGCTCGCCCGGATGCAGCACGCCATCGGCCTTGGCGATTTCGAACAGCCCGTCGAGCACGTCTTCGAGGATCGCCGGATTGTCGCGGAACAGCCGCGCGATCTGTTGGGCATAGGCTTCGAAGCCGGCCGTGTCCTGGCGCGCCAGATTGAAGATGCGCCGGACATTGGCCTCCTCGCGACGGCGGCACGCGGAAGATGCGCTTGAAGGCCTCTTCCTCGTCCCTGGTGACGACGCCATCGGCCTTGGCCATCTTGGCGCCCAGCGCGATGATGGCGATGGTGAAGACGACGCCGGGCGCATCGGCGCTCTCGCCGCCCGGCAGCCGCTCGCGATCGATCAGCATGTGACCGGCGAAGGCGCCCAGAAGCGCGCCGATCGGCCCGCCGCCGAGCAGGAAGCCGGCGGCCGCCCCGCCCAATTTTCCCCAGATGGACATGGGCCGAAGCATTAGGACAATCTCGCCGGAAATGCGATGCAGAACTTTGTTATGTCAGCTTTGTCGAATATGCCGATGCCCGAACCCGGAAAATGGAATTTCTATATCGATCGCGGCGGCACCTTCACCGATGTGGTGGCCGAGGCGCCGGACGGGGCGCTTTCGAGCTTGAAGCTCCTGTCGGCCGATCCGCGCTATGACGATGCGGCGCTGGAAGGCATCCGGCGCTGCCTGGGCGTTGCCGACCAATGCGCCGATCCCGCCGGGCCGCGTCGGCGAGGTGCGCATGGGCACGACCGTGGCCACCAATGCGCTGCTCGAACGCAAGGGCGAGCGCGTGGCGCTGGTGACGACGCGCGGCTTCCGCGACCAGCTCCGCATCGGCTATCAGAACCGGCCCAAGCTGTTCGCGCTCAATATCGAATTGCCGGACATGCTCTATGACGCGCGTGATCGAGGCGGCCGAGCGGGTGACGGCCGAGGGCGATGTGCTGCACGCGCTCGAAGAAGCGCCGCTGCGCGCGGCGCTGGAAGCGGCGAAGGCCGACGGCATCGCGGCCATCGCCATCGTCTTCCTGCATGGCTATCGCTATCCGGCGCATGAGACGCGCGCCGCCGAGATCGCGCGCGAGGTCGGCTTCGAACAGGTCTCGATCAGCCACGACACCGTGCCGCTGATGAAATTCGTCAGCCGCGGGGATACGACCGTGGCCGATGCCTATCTCTCGCCGGTGCTGGCGCGCTATGCCGGGCGGATCGCGGCCGCATTGGGCGACGCGCAGCTCACCTTCATGACCTCCAATGGCGGGCTGGCGGCGCCGGATTTCTTTCGCGGCAAGGATGCGATCCTCTCCGGGCCGGCCGGCGGCGTGGTCGGCATGGCCGAGACGGCGCGCGAGGCCGGCTTCGCGCGCGTCATCGGCTTCGACATGGGCGGGACCTCGACCGATGTCTCGCGCTTCGACGGCACTTACGAGCGCGCCTACGAAACCGAAGTCGCCGGGCGTGCGCCTGCGCGTGCCGATGATGGCGATCCACACCGTGGCGGCGGGCGGCGGCTCGATCCTGACTTATGACGGCGCGCGCTTCCGCGCCGGGCCGGATTCGGCGGGCGCCGATCCGGGGCCCGCCTGTTACCGGCGCGGCGGGCCGCTGGCCGTGACCGACGCCAATGTGATGGTGGGCAAGCTGAGCGGCGAATTCTTTCCGCATATCTTCGGGCCCGATGCCGACGCGCCGCTGGACGAAGATGTGGTGCGCGACGAAATTCGCGGGCCTCGCCGCAGAGATCGGCGACGGGCGCGCGCCGCCATGAGGTCGCCGACGGCTTCATCCGCATCGCGGTCGAGAACATGGCCAATGCGATCAAGCGCATTTCCGTGGCCAAGGGCTATGACACGCGCGAATACGCGCTCAACTGTTTCGGCGGCGCGGGCGGGCAGCATGCCTGCCTCGTCGCCGATGCGCTGGGGATGGACGACGATCTTCATCCATCCCTTCTCCGGCGTGCTGTCGGCCTATGGCATGAAGCTGGCGGCGCTTGCGCGCGCTGCGGCAGCAGGCGGTGACAGCGCCGACTGGATGCGGCCTGCCTGGCGCGGCTGGACGACGCTGGCGGCGGCGCTGGGCGCGGAGGCGGCGCGACGAGATCGCGGCGCAGGGCGGCGTGCCGGGCGCGCCGAGCGCGCTGGTGCATCTGCGCTATCAGGGCAGCGACACCACGCTGCCCGTTCCGCTGGGTTCGCTGGAGGCGATGACAGCGCGCATTCGCCGAAGCACCATGCGCGGCTGTTCGGCTTCGGCTTCGAGGGCAAGACGCTGATCGCGGAGTCGATCGAGGTGGAGGCGGTGAGCGCGGCCACTCGGCAGCCGCCCCTTCCGACCGCTTCGCGGCCACCCTCCCCCGCAAGCGGGGGAAGGAGAACGAGGCGGCCGTGCACCGCACGCGCTTCTTCTCGCAAGGTGCCTGGCACGAGGCGGCGATCCATCGGCTTGAGGACGCTGGGCGACGGTGCGACGCATTGACGGCCCTGCCCTCTTGATCGAGCCGCATCAGACCATCGTGGTCGAGGACGGGTTGGGCGCGCGGAGATCGCCGCCGCGCGCAATCTGGTGCTGCAGGCGGGTGACGGCGAGAGCGGCGGCAATCGATGCCACGACCGATGTCGATCCGGTGCTGCTGGAAGTGTTCGCCAACCAGTTCATGGCCATCGCCGAGGAGATGGGGGCGACGCTGCAGAACACCGCCTCCTCGGTGAACATCAAGGAGCGGCTCGACTTCTCCTGCGCGGTCTTCGATTCCGAGGGCGGGCTGGTGGCCAACGCGCCGCATATGCCCGTGCATCTGGGCTCGATGGGCGATTGCGTGACGGCGGTGATGGCGAAGCATCCCGCCATGCGCGACGGCGATGTGTTCGTGACCAATGCGCCCTATGACGGCGGCACGCATCTGCCCGATGTGACGGTGGTGGCGCCGGTGTTCGTGGACGGCGAGCGGCGCTTCTTCGTCGCGGCGCGCGGGCACCATGCCGATATCGGCGGCATCTCGCCCGGCTCCATGCCGCCCTTCTCGCAGGACATCGCCGAGGAAGGCGTGTTGTTCGACGGCATCGCGCATGATCGCCGGCGGACATTTCGACGAGGCGGCGGTGCGCGGCGTGCTGGAAAGCGGCGCGCATCCGGCGCGCAATCCCGAACAGAACATCGCCGACCTGAAGGCGCAGGCCGCGGCCTGCGCCAAGGGCGCGGCCGAACTGGCGCGCATCTGCGCGCAATATGGCGCCGATGTCGTGACCGCCTATATGGGCCATGTGCAGGACAATGCCGAAGAAGAGGTGCGCCAGGTGATCGGCGCGCTGAAGGACGGCGACTTCGCCATGCCGATGGATGGCGGCATGGAAATCCATGTCGCCATCACCGTGGACCGCGACGCGCGATCGGCGCGGATCGATTTCACCGGCACGAGCGAACAGCAACCCAACAATCTCAACGCGCCGGGATCGGTGACCAAGGCCGCGGTGCTCTATGTCTTCCGCTGCCTGGTCGCAGAGCGACATTCCGATGAATGCCGGCTGCCTGAAGCCGCTCGAGATCGTGGTGCCGGAAGGCTCGCTTTTGAACCCGCGCCCGCCCGCGGCGGTGGCCGGCGGCAATGTCGAGACCAGCCAGGCCGTGGTCGATGCGCTGTTCGGCGCGCTGGGCGTGATGGCGGCGGCGCAGGGCACGATGAACAACCTGACCTTCGGCAATGACCGCCACCAATATTACGAGACCATCTGCGGCGGCGCCGGCGCGGGCCGCGACTTCGACGGCCAGATCCGCCGTGCACACCCACATGACCAATTCCCGGCTGACCGATCCCGAAGTTCTGGAGACGCCGCTTTCCGGTTCTGCTCGACGAATTTTCGATCCGGCAGGGTTCGGGCGGCGGCGGCGCGCACCATGGCGGCGACGGCGTGTTCCGGCGCATCCGTTTTCGCGAGGCGATGACCGCCGCCATCCTCTCGACCCGCCGCGAGACCGATCCGTTCGGCCTCGAAGGCGGCGACGCCGGGCGCGCCCGGGGCCAATATGGTGCTGCGCGCCGATGGCGAAACGGTGGGCCTCAAGGGCCGCGACGAGGTTGCGGTCGATGCTGGCGATGCCATCCTGATTGCAACGCCCGGCGGCGGCGGATTCGGCGATTCCGGCTGAAACAATCCTCCGACCAAAGATCAGTTTTGCACCGTGCACGGAGCATCACCGGATGAGTCGTCAAAAAACGAGGAATTGCCGTGAAAATTCGACGTTTCGCGCTGCAACAAGCGCGGTAACTTTGTTTCGATGCAAGCGTTTTTTGGGGCTTCCGAATATGTTTTTTCCGGGGCAGACTTCTATGGGCCGAAAGGAACGTGGAGGGACCTCATGGTTCGCGAAATCCAACTTCTCGCCATCAGTCTAGTCTTTGTGTTTCTGGGGGCTGTCGTGTTTGGGTTCATTCACTGATCGCGACAAAGGGGAATTCAGGAAAGGGCCGGAGCGAGGACTCCGGCCCTTTTCATTTGTGAAATACCCAAGCGAAAAAAAGGGCCGGTGCTTTTGGCACCGGCCCAACTCCGCTTCCAGAACGCCTTGGATGCCGATTACGCAGCATCCTTGGCACGCGGATCGTAATTGAGGATCGGCGAGAGCCAGCGCTCGCAGTCCTCAAGGTTCATACCCTTGCGCTTCGCATAATCCTCGACCTGATCGCGCTCGATCTTGCCGATGCCGAAATAGCGGCTTTCGGGATGCGAGAAATAAAGCCCCGACACCGCCGAGCCCGGCCACATGGCATAGCTCTCGGTGAGCGTGATGCCGGCGCGGTCGGTGGCTTCGAGGAGACCGAACAGCGTGCCCTTCTCGGTGTGATCGGGCTGGGCGGGATAGCCCGGCGCCGGACGGATGCCCTGATATTTCTCGGCGATCAGATCCTCGACCGGAGAGATTTTCATCCGGCGCATAGCCCCAGAATTCGCGGCGCACGCGCGCATGCATGCGCTCGGCGAAGGCTTCGGCCAGACGGTCGGCCAGCGCGCGCAGGAGGATGGCGGAATAATCGTCCTTGTCCGCCTCGAAGCGCTTGATGTGCTCGTCCTCGCCGAGGCCGGTGGTGACGGCAAAGCCGCCGATATAATCGGCCAGGCCCGTTTCCTGCGGCGCGACGAAATCGGCCAGCGCCAGATTGGGACGGCCGCCCTCGCGCACCATCTGCTGGCGCAGGGTGTGCAGCGTGGTCAGCTCTTCCTTGCGGCTGTCATCGGTGTAGAGGACGATATCGTCGCCCTGTGCCGCAGCCGGCCAGAAGCCGATCACGCCCTTCGCCGTGAGCCACTTCTCGTCGACGATCTTCTTCAGCATCGCCTGCGCATCCTTGAACAGGCCGCGCGCGGCCTCGCCGACCTTGTCGTCGTCGAGGATCTGCGGATAGGGCCCGACCAGTTCCCAGGTGCGGAAGAAGGGCGTCCAGTCGATATACTCGGCCAGCTCGCCCAGATCGTAGGGGCCGAATTCCTTGACGCCGAGGAAGCTCGGCTTGGGCGGGGTGTAGCCCTTCCATTCGATCTTCGCCTTGTTGGCGCGGGCATCGGCAATCGGCAGACGGCGGCTGGGCGCGCGCTGGGCGGCGTGACGCTCGGCGATGTCCTTGTATTCGAGGCGGATGGTGTTGGCGTAGTCGGCGCTGTTGGTCTTGCTGAGCAGGTTGGAGACCACGCCCACCGCGCGGCTGGCATCGGTGACATAGATCGCCTGGTTGCGCGCATAGCTGGGCGCTGATCTTGACCGCGGTGTGGACGCGGCTAGGTCGTCGCCCCGCCGATCAGCAGCGGAATGTCGAAGCCCTGACGCTCCATTTCGGCGGCGACATTGACCATCTCGTCCAGCGACGGGGTGATGAGGCCCGAGAGGCCGATGATGTTGGCCTTTTCCTTCTTCGCCACTTCGAGGATCTTCTGCGCCGGCTGCATGACGCCCAGATCGATGACCTCATAGCCGTTGCATTGCAGCACGACGCCGACAATGTTCTTGCCGATGTCGTGGACGTCGCCCTTGACCGTCGCCATGACGATCTTGCCGGCCGGCTCCTTGGTCTTGTTGGCCTCCTGTTCGGCTTCCATGAAGGGGAAGAGGTGGGCCACGGCCTTCTTCATGACGCGGGCGGATTTGACCACCTGCGGCAGGAACATCTTGCCCGCGCCGAAGAGATCGCCGACCACATTCATGCCGGCCATCAGCGGGCCTTCGATGACGTGGAGCGGACGCTCGGCGGCCAGGCGCGCTTCTTCGGTGTCCTCTTCGATGAAATCGGTGATGCCGTGGACCAGCGCATATTTGATGCGCTCGTTCACATCGGCCTCGCGCCAGGCCAGCGTCTGTTCCTCGCGCGCACTCGAGCCGTCATTGCGGAAGCGCCCGGCCAGATCGAGCAGGCGCTCGGTCGCATCCTCGCGGCGGTTGAACAGCACATCCTCGATGCCGTCGCGCAGCTCCTCGGGGATGTCCTCATAGACGGTGAGCTGGCCGGCATTGACGATGCCCATATCCATGCCGAGCTTGATGGCGTGGTAGAGGAACACCGAGTGCATGGCCTCGCGCACGCGATCATTGCCGCGGAACGAGAAGGAGAAGTTCGACAACCCGCCCGAGACATGGACATGCGGCAGGCTTTCGCGAATGCGGCGGCCCGCATCGATGAAGGCGCGGCCGTAGTCGTTGTGCTCCTCGATACCCGTCGCGACGGCGAAGATGTTGGGATCGAAGATGATGTCCT
The DNA here is from genome assembly GCA_963822185.1 of uncultured Pseudomonadota bacterium. Taxonomy (GTDB): domain Bacteria; phylum Pseudomonadota; class Alphaproteobacteria; order Micropepsales; family Micropepsaceae; genus Rhizomicrobium. The sequence continues at coordinate 209,147 of CAWGGT010000024.1, read as the reverse complement.
CGGCCGGGAAGCCGACCTTCTCGGTCAGGACGTGATAGGCGCGGGTGCAGATCTGCGACCTTGCGCTCCTCGGTGTCGGCCTGGCCCTGTTCGTCGAAGGCCATGACGACGACGGCGGCGCCGTAGCGCAGCGCCTTCTTCGCATGCTCGATGAACTTGTCCTCGCCTTCCTTCATGCTGATGGAATTGATGACGGGCTTGCCCTGGCTGACCTTGAGGCCCTCCTCGATCACGCGTCCATTTGGAGCTGTCGATCATCACCGGCACGCGGGCGATATCGGGCTCGGCCGCGATCAGGCAGAGGAAGCGCTTCATCGCCGCTTCGGAATCGAGCAGCCCCTCGTCCATGTTGACGTCGATGATCTGGGCGCCGTTCTCGACCTGGGCGCGGGCGACATCGAGCGCGGCTTCGTAATCCTCCGCCGCGATCAGCTTGCGGAACTTGGCCGAGCCGGTGATGTTGGTGCGCTCGCCGACATTGACGAAATTGGTGTCGGGCGTGAGCGTGAACGGCTCCAGCCCCGACAGGCGCAGATAATGCGGCTTCTCCGGGATCGCGCGCGGGGCGATGCCCTTCACCGCCTCGCCGAAGGCCTTCAGATGCTCCGGCGTGGTGCCGCAGCAGCCGCCGACGATGTTGACGAGGCCCGAGCGTCGCGAATTCCTTGATCAGCCCGGCCATGTGTTCGGGGCGTGTCGTCATAGCCGCCGAACTCGTTGGGCAGGCCGGCATTGGGATGGGCGCTGACCAGCGTGTCGGCGACCTTGGCCAGCTCGGCCACATAGGGCCGCATCTCCTCGGCGCCGAGGGCGCAATTGAGGCCGATGGCGAAGGGCTTGCAGTGGCGCACCGAATGCCAGAAGGCTTCGGCGGTCTGGCCGGTCAGCATGCGGCCCGACAGATCGGTGATGGTGCCGGAGAGCCAGATCGGCAGTTCCTCGCCCATCTCGTCGAAGGCTTCCATCACGGCATAGATCGCGGCCTTGGCGTTGAGCGTGTCGAACACCGTCTCGATCATGATGAGATCGGCGCCGCCCTTCATCAGGCCGATGCGTGGCCTCGCGATAGGTTTCGCGCAGCTGATCGAAGCTGATGTTGCGGAAGGCCGGGATCGTTGACGTCCGGCGACAGCGAGGCGGTGCGGTTGGTCGGGCCCAGCACGCCGGCGACCAGGCGCGGGCGTTCGGCGTGTCGAAAATTCGTCGCAGACCTCGCGGGCGATGCGCGCGCCCTCCTCGTTCAGCTCGGCGACCGATATCTTCGAGGCCGTAATCGGCCTGGCTGATCGTGGTCGAGTTGAAGGTGTTGGTCTCCAGGATATCGACACCGGCATCGAGATAGGCGCGGCCGATATCGCGAATGATGTCGGGCCGCGTCAGCGTCAGGAGGTCGTTGTTGCCGCGCTGCTCATGGCTGTGATCGGCAAAACGTGTCGCCGCGGAAATCCTTCTCCTCGAGCTTGTAGCCCTGGATCATGACGCCCCAGGAGCCATCGAGCAGGATGATGCGCTTCTTGGCCTCCTCCTTGAGCCAGGCGATGCGGGCGGCGCGGTCGAAACTCATGACGAACTCCTTCTCGGCGTCTTCATCGCCGTCTCGTGCAGCCCCAGAATGCGGCAGGCGGCATAGGTGAGATCGGCCTGGTTGAGTGTGTAGAAATGGAATTGGTCGAAGCCCTCGGCGCTCAGCTCCTCGACCTGTTCGGCCAGGACGGTGGCGGCGATCAGCCGCCGCGTTTCCGGGATCCTTGTCGAGCCCCTCATAGAGGCGCATCAGCCAATCGGGCACCGAGGCGCCGGAGCGCGTGGCCATGCGCGCGATGCCCTTGATGTTCGTGGTCGGGATCAGGCCCGGCACGATCGGAATGTTGATGCCCGCGCGCGCCGCCTCGTCGCGGAAGCGGGCGATGGCATCGGTGTAGAAGCCGAACTGGGTCAGCGCGCGGGTGGCGCCGGCATCGACCTTCTTCTTCAGAAGTTCGATGTCGTGCTCGAAGGTCGGCGAATCCGGATGGCGCTCGGGATAGGCCGAGACCGAAATCTCGAAGGGCGCGATCGCGCGTGATGCCGCGCGACCAGTTCGGGCGTCGAGGCATAGCCGTCGGCATGCGGGCGCATAGGGCGCATCGGGATCGGGCATGTCGCCGCGCAGGGCCACGATGTGGCGCACGCCGGCATCCCAATAGCCGCGCACGACATCGTCGATCTCCGCCTTGCGAGGCGCCGACGCAGGTCAGATGCGCGGCCGGCTTCAGCCTGGTCTCCTCGACGATGCGCTTGACGGTGGCGTGGGTGCGGTCGCGCGTCGAGCCGCCCGCGCCATAGGTGACCGACACGAAGGCCGGCGCGAGCGGCTCCAGACGGCGGATCGCGCGCCACAGCTGCTCCTCCATCTCCGCGGTCTTCGGCGGGAAGAACTCGAAGGAGACCTTCAGCGGCGGATCCTGTCTGATCAGTCGTTTCAGGCTCATGCCGCTTTTCTCTCCTTGAACTTGGTCTGGGTTCGCGGCACGCGTGCGGCGGCGACCCAGATCTTGACTGTCAGTTTTCCTTCGCCCGCATGGGCATGGCCCATGCCCGGGGCGATCGCCTCGTGCGGCGACGGGCGTCAGGCCGGCGGCCTTGAACCAGCCCTCGACCTCGCGGTCGGAAAAGCCGAGGCGGCGATGGGCCAGCTCGTCGCGCAGGAATTCGAGCGCATGCGGCGCGAAATCGGCGACCAGGATGCGCCCGCCCGGCCTGAGCACGCGCGCGGCATCGACGACGGCGGCCTGCGGATCGTCGAGATAATGCAGCACCTGATGGAACAGCACCGCATCGAAGCCCGTCATCCGGCGCGTCGGCCGTCGAACGGCAGGCGGAAGACATCGGCCAGACGCACCTGGCAATGATGGACCTTGGCGCGCTCCAGCCGGTCGCGGGCGATGGCCAGCATTTCCGGGCTGACATCGACGCCGACGCCGCGGCGGATATAGGGCGCAAGCAGTTCGAGCATGCGGCCGGTGCCGGTGCCGGCATCGAGCAGCGATTTCGATCGGCGCCTGCTTGAGCAGGCGCACGATCGCCTCCTCCACATCCTTTTCGGGCGCGTGGAGCGAGCGGATGCGCTCCCACTCGTCGGCATTGGCCTTGAAGAAGTTGGCCGCCACCGCGGCGCGGGCGGCGCGCACATCGGCCAGGCGCCGCGCATCGGCCTCCAGCATGGACTGCGGTGGACTCGGCCAGATCGAGCAGCGCGCCGGCGAAGATGGCGCCCGGCCCCGATCGGCGGCGCGGTAGAACACCCAGCTTCCTTCCTTGAAGCGCTGGAGCAGACCGGCATCGCAGAGCAGCTTGAGATGGCGCGAGACGCGCGGCTGGCTCTGGCCCAGGATCTGGGTCAGTTCGCTGACGGTCAGCTCGGCCTCGCGCAGAATCAGCAGCAGCCGCAGCCGGGTCGAATCGCCGGCCGCGCGCAGCATGGCCAGGAGCTGTTCCATTCGACGGTTCCGGTCCGTTCTTCAAGCCAAAACGCCACGGACAGGGCCGCCCGCGGCTGCAGACGCATATAAACATATCTTTATATCGTTATGCAACATGCTGGCCCACATTTCTGCGGAATAGTGGGCAGAATCCCCGCCGCGCCTGAAAATCCCAGCCAGTTCAGGGGATTGTCCGATGGGCGTGGGCCCCGTCCGGATTCGGGGCGCAGCAGACCAGCGATGTGAGCGGTGGAAAGCGGCCGTGGAACGAAAAAACGTTGTCACACCCATTTGCGCATCTTAATCGAATGGGTTGCAGCACGAATGCCACGAACTTGCCATAAGCTCGCCGAGAGCATACATAGGCAGCGACCGGAACGATCGTCAGGAATCCCACGCCATGACTTCGAGACCGCCTCCCCGTTGCCCGATCTCGCTGACCGCGCCGGTCAGCGCCGCTTCGCCTGGCCGCCCTGAGCCTGGTCCTGGCGCTGGCGGCCGCCTTCGCCGCGGCCCCGGCCCGCGCCGCCACGCCCGCCGAACACTTCGTGCAGATCAATATCGAAAAGGGCATGCACATCCTCAACAACAAGAAACTTCAGACGACGCCCAGCGCGCGACCGAGTTCCGCGACCTTCTGATCGGCCTGACGGACATCCGCCGCACCGCGCTGTTCACGCTGGGCGCGGCGCGGCGCACCGCCAACCCGCACGACGTCGACGCCTTCGTCGACGCCTTCCGCAATTATGCGATCGCGGTCTATCAGTCGCGGCTGTCGGCCTATTCCGGGCAGACGCTGAAGGTGACCGGCTCGACCGAGCGGGCGCCCGGCGACTATGTGGTCACGACCGTGCTGGTCGATCCCAACGGCTCCGTCCGACAAGCAGCCGATCCAGGTCGATTTCCGCGTCGACAAGGACAGGCGGCAGCTTCAAGGTGCTGGATGTGAGCGTGGTCGGCGTGTGGCTGGCGATCGAGGAGCGCGACCAGTTCACCGCCTTCCTCGCGCAGCACAACAACAGCGTGCCGGCGCTGACCAAGCACCTGAACGAACTGACCGCCAAGCTGCGACGAGCGGCAACGGCATGCAGGCCAGCGCGCAAATAGGTCAGCAACGCGACCGAATTGAAAACGGCGGCCGATGGGCCGCCGTTTCCGTTTTGGCTCAGCGCGTGAAGCGCTTGTATTTGATGCGGTGCGGGGTGTCCGCATCGACGCCGAGGCGGCGTTTGCGGTCTTCCTCATAGTCCTGGAAATTGCCCTCGAACCATTCGACATGGCTGTCGCCTTCGAAGGCCAGCATGTGGGTGGCCATGCGGTCGAGGAACCAGCGGTCATGGCTGATGATCATGGCGCAGCCGGCGAAATCTTCGAGCGCCGCTTCGAGCGCGCGCAGGGTTTCGACATCGAGATCGTTGGTCGGTTCGTCGAGCAGCAGCAAGATTGGCGCCCGAGCGCAGCAGCTTGGCCATATGCACGCGGTTGCGTTCGCCGCCCGAGAGCTGGCCGACCTTCTTCTGCTGGTCGCCGCCCTTGAAGTTGAAGGCGCCGCAATAGGCGCGGGAGTTCATCGTGCGCTTGCCGAATTCGAGGATGTCGGTGCCGCCGGAGATTTCCTCCCACACCGTCTTGTCCGGATCGAGCGCATCGCGCGACTGGTCGACATAGCCGAGCTGGACCGTGTCGCCGATGCGCAGCATTGCCGGCATCGGGCTTTTCCTGGCCGGTGAGCATGCGGAACAGCGTCGTCTTGCCGGCGCCGTTGGGGCCGATCACGCCGACGATGCCGCCGGGCGGCAGCTTGAAGTTGACGATTCTCGAACAGCAGGCGGTCGCCATAGGCCTTGGCGAGACTCTTCGGCCTCGACCACGACATTGCCGAGGCGCTCGCTGACCGGGATGAGGATCTGCGCCGGGCCGGAGCGCTGCTCCTGCGATTTCGCCAGCAGCTCCTCATAAGAGGAGATGCGCGCCTTCGACTTGGCCTGACGCGCCTTGGGCGATTTCGAAATCCATTCGCGTTCGCGGGCCAGCGAGGATTCGCGCGCTTCGGCTTCCTTGCCTTCCTGCAGCAGGCGCTTTTCCTGCTCCGTCAGGATAGGTCGAGTAATTGCCTTCATGCGGAATGCCGCGGCCGCGATCGAGCTCGAGAATCCAGCCCGTGACGTTGTCGAGGAAATAGCGGTCATGGGTGACGAGGATGACGCAGCCCTTGTATTCCTGCAGCGTCTTTTCCAGCCAGGCGACGGTTTCGGCGTCGAGATGGTTGGTCGGTTCGTCGAGCAGCAGGATGTCGGGCGCATCGAGCAGCAGCTTGCACAGCGCCACGCGGCGCTTCTCGCCGCCGGAGAGATTGGCGATCTCGGCATCGCCATCGGGGCAGCGCAGCGCGTCCATCGCCATCTCGACCTGGCTGTCGAGGTCCCACAGATTGGCGGCGTCGATCTTGTCCTGCAGCTCCGCCATCTCGTCGGCGGTCTCGTCGGTATAATTGGCCGCGATCTCGTTGAAGCGGTCGACCATCGCCTTCTTCTCGGCCACGCCCTCCATGACATTGCCGAGCACGTCCTTGGCCGGATCGAGCTGCGGCTCCTGCGGCAGATAGCCGACGCGGATGCCGTCGGCGGCCCAGGCCTCGCCCGTGAACTCCTTGTCCATGCCGGCCATGATGCGCATCAGCGTGGACTTGCCGGCGCCGTTGACGCCGACGATGCCGATCTTGGCGCCCGGGGTAGAAGCTGAGCCAGATATCCTTGAGGACCTGCTTGCCGCCGGGATAGGTCTTGGACAGCTCCTTCATGAAATAGACGAATTGCGGGCCGGCCATGAGTCGCATCCTCGGGTGGCGTTGGAAGAGGCGGGCGTTGTAGCGAAGCAGGGCCCGGGCCGCAATCGAGATGCGCGGCGTTGGCGCACATCCGCAAAATTGCGTATTGTCCATTGGTCGTCGCTACTGGCAGAGGTAAAGCATGCGCGCGCCTACGAGCCCGACCTGCACCGGCCAGAGCCGGTTCCGCAAGCTGGCCAGCCGGTCTGCTTTCACTGCCCCGCACGGATGAGCGATCTGTGCGCGGGCGTGCCGGACGGCGAACTCAAGCTCCTGTCCGCGATCTCGACGCATTTGCATCTGAGCGCCGGGCGAGAACCTGATCCTGGACGGCGACGCCTCCGACCACGTCTATAATGTCGTCAGCGGCACGCTGATGATGACGCGGCTGGGGGCGGATGGGCGCCGCCAGATCATGGCCTTCCTGCTGACCGGCAGCTTCATCGGCTTCTCCTCCGACCAGCTCTATCGCTTCAATGTGGAGGCGGTGAGCGACACCGAGCTCTGCCGCTTCGAGCGCCAGCAAGCTGGAGCCGCTGTTCGAGGCCTATCCCGAGATGGAGCGGCGCTTCCGCCAGATGGCGGCCAAGGTGATCGAGGATTCGCTCGACCTGATCTTCACGCTGGGCCGGCGCAACGCCACCGAACGCATGGCCGCTTTCCTGCTGCATCTGCGCGACCAGCAGCGCATCGACATGGCCGAGGAACCCGCCCCGGCCCAGCCTGGCAGATCCCGATGACCCGCACCGACATCGCCGACTATCTGGGGCTGACGATCGAGACGGTGAGCCGGGTGCTGTCGCGCATGAAGGCCAAGGGCATCCTGCGCCTGCCGACGCTGCACAGCTTCGAGATCGTCGACGAGGCCCGCGCTGATCGCCGCCGCCGGCGACGACTGAACGGCCACACACTCCGCACAACGAAAAAGGCCGGGCTCGAAGCCCGGCCTTTTTCGTTACGGCACGCCGGATCAGAAGTTGATCTTGGCGCGCGACAGGACCGTCAGGGCATTGGTGCCGCTCTGGCCGGCGAAGTTCATCTGGTAGCCGGCATTGGCCTGCAGCGCCAGCGCACCATCGAAGAAGGTCGTGATATAGCCCAGTTCGACATCGGTTTCGGGCGTCGCGCTGGCCAGCGACACATGGTCATATCCAAGGCCGAGATTGCACTGCTGCTGTCGACGCCGGTGATGGGCGCGAGATTCACGCCGCCATTGTAAACCTGGACCGGACGCGACAGCGCCAGGCCCAGCGAGTCGGAGCTGCCGAACAGGCCGTGCTTGGCGACCGCCACGCCATAGGCGCGGCTGCGCAGCGTATCGGCGTTCGAACCGAGGCCGTTGGGCTGCAGGTTCAGCTGCGTGATGCCTTCATTGTAGGAGAACGGTCGTCACCCAGCCCTCGCCGAAGCCGAAGCGGGCCGTCAGGCCGATGGCCGTGGTGTTGGCCGACTTGGAGCATCGACAGCGAACCCGAATTGACGCCGCCCAGCAAGCCGTTGCGCTCGGTGGTGTTGGATGCGGTCACGCCCAGCCCGCCCCAGCGCGCGAAGTTCCAGGTCACCCCGGCCTCGGTCGCCTGCGCCTGCCGCAGATTGGCGAAGCGCTGCGGATTCCGAAGCTGGTCCAGGGTCGAGAACACCGGCACGGCGAACTCGGTCTGCCGGCGGTCCAGCGAGGCGGCGCCGAAATGCAGCTCCAGCCCGTCCGCGATCCGAACCGAGGTCTGCAGATAATTGCCGCCATCGGTGAGGCTCAGATAGGGCGAGTTCACGGCCGAGGCCGAGAAGAACAGCCCGTCATAAGCGCCCGACCCGAAGGCGTCATAGCCATTGATGCGGCCCGCCATACGGGTCCTGTAGCCGGCGCTGACCGTCACGCCCGGCGCAACCGACATCGCAAACTGGAAATCCCGCAGGCCGTAGCGGCGATCGTCCGCCCTGCCGAGCTGGGCGGCAAACGGATCAGGCGTCGTCGTCCGCACGGCGTAGCCGGACGCCGTGACCGTGCCGAAGCCCGTCTGCATCGCAGTGGCGAAGGGCACAGTGTCCTGGAAACTGTCCGACCACAGCAGGCCGTCCAGATCGGCGGTGAAATCGCGCCCGAAGGCTTCGGCCATCGACGGACCGGCCGGCAGTTGCGCGAGCGAAGGCAGCGCGCCGCTGCTGCGGATCGCAACGCCATAGAGCGGGCTCTGCGTTTGCGCGGGCGAAAGATCGTCGGCGGCAGAGGAGGAGACATGGCTGATCAGCCCGCCGGATTGGACCGCAGGCACCTGTGTGGCAGCATGGGCCGCAGACACTGCGCCCAACGCCAACCCGGCCATCACCGTTGCGATCGTCGTGACGATCCGCATCACACACACCCCCGCTCCCAGGCGCACTCACTTGCCCGGGGCAAAATAGTCAGGGAAATTCTAGCAGATGGGCCCCTGCGTTCAACGGTACCCAAGGGCAAATCTGTGGCCTGGCAGTCACATCGCCGCGGGATTCGGACAGGACTGGAACCACGGCGCCCAGTGTCCGAAAATTGCCTGAAAACCGCGCAAAATTTCGTTAAGGATTTCTCATAATGGGACAGCCCCCGATCGCCGCCGGAACCCTGCCGGTGACCCCGTTCCAGCAGAACTGCTCGCTGGTCTGGGACCCGGCGACGATGCGCGGCGCGGTGGTCGATCCGGGCGGCGAAATCGAGCGCATCCTCACAGGCTATCGCCGCCAAGGGCGTGACCATCGAGAAGGTCCTGCTGACCCATGGCCATCTCGACCATGCCGGCGGGCGCGGCCGCCCTGGCCCGGCAGCTCGGCGTGCCGATCGAGGGGCCGCATGAGGACGACCGCTTCCTGCTGGAATCGCTGGCCGAACAGGGCGCCGCTACGGCTTTCCCGGCAGCGAGAACTGCGAGCCCGACCGCTGGCTCAAGGACGGGGACACGGTCACGGTGGGCGGCGCCACGCTGGGCGTGCGCCACTGCCCCGGCCATACCCCCGGCCACGTCGTATTTTACAACCAGGACGCGAAGCTGGCCTTCGTCGGCGACGTGCTGTTCAAGGGCTCGGTCGGGCGCACGCGACCTGCCCCGCGGCAATCACGACCAGCTGGTCGAATTCGATCACCGGCCGGCTGTGGCCGCTGGGCGACGACATGCGCTTCGTGCCCGGCCATGGCGAGACCTCGACCTTCGGCTGGGAGCGCAAGACCAACCCCTTCGTCTGCGACCTGGCGCTGGGCCGGGACTGAACCGCCACCGCGCCATACCGTATCGTTCGAAGGCGCTGGAACTCGCCGGCCCGGCCTCGTCGCATCTTGCCCCTGACAGAAAATCAGGCCAAGAAATCAGGGATGAGGACGACGCGCATGACCGCCATCAATCCGGTGACCGATCTGACGCAAGGACGGCGAGATCGCCGTTCTCACGCTCAACTCGCCGCCCGTGAACGCCCTCTCCGCCCCTGTGCGCGACGGGCTGGCCGAGGGCTTCAAGGCCGCCATCGCCGATCCGGCGCGTGAAGGCCATCGTGCTGATCTGCGAGGGCCGCACCTTCATCGCCGGCGCCGACATCAGCGAGTTCGGCAAGCCGCCCAAGGGCGCCAGCCTGTTCGACGTTCAGGACGTGATGGAGAATTCGCCCAAGCCGGTGATCGCCGCGATCCACGGCACGGCGCTGGGCGGCGGACTGGAAGTGGCGTTGTGCGCGCATTACCGCGTGGCCGTGCCGAGCGCGCGTTGCGGCTTGCCGGAAGTGAATCTCGGCCTGCTGCCGGGCGCCGGCGGCACGCAGCGCCTGCCGCGCATCGTCGGCCCCGAAGCTGCGCTCGACATGGTGACGAGCGGCAAGCACATGGGCGCCAAGAAATGCCTGGAGGTCGGCCTTGTCGACGCGCTGGCGCCGGAAGACGGATTGCGCGCCACGGCGATCGAATTCGCCAAGTCGGTGCGTGGCCGAAAACAAGCCGCTCAAGAAGGTGCGCGAGAACAACGCCAAGGTGGAAGCCGCGCGCGGCAAGCCCGAGATCTTCGCCGATTTCCGCAAGAAGCAATGCGCGCAAGTTCCGCGGCTTCCTGGCGCCGGAATACAATATCCGCTGCATCGAGGCGGCCGTGAACCAGCCCTTCGAGGAGGGCCTGAAGACCGAACGCAAGCTGTTCATGGAACTGATGACCGGCACGCAATCGGCGGCGCAGCGCTATGTCTTCTTTGCCGAGCGGCAGGTGTGGAAGCTGCCCGATGTGCCGGCCGACACGCCGGACCATTCCGGTGAAGAAGGTCGGCGTGATCGGCGCCGGCACCATGGGCGGCGGCATCTCGATGAACTTCGCTCAATGCCGGCATTCCGGTGACCATCGTGGAGATGAAGCAGGAGGCGCTGGACCGCGGGCTCGGCATCATCCGCAAGAATTACGAGAACACGGCCAAGAAGGGCCGCATCTCGATGGACGATGTCGAAAAGCGCATGGCGCTGCATCACCGGCACGCTGAACCTCGAGGACCTCGCCGATTGCGACATGGTGATCGAAGCGGTGTTCGAGCGCATGGACATCAAGAAGGACGTGTTCGGCAAGCTCGACGGCATCGTCAAGCAGGGCGCGGTGCTGGCCTCCAACACCTCCTATCTCGACGTCGACGAGATCGCGTCGGCGACCAAGCGGCCGGAATTCGGTCATCGGCATGCATTTCTTCTCGCCGGCCAATGTGATGCGGCTGCTGGAAGTGGTGCGCGGCGACAAGACCTCCAAAGAGGTGATCGCCACGGCCATGGGCATCGCCAAGAAGATCGGCAAGATCGCCGCCCTGGTCGGCGTCTGCCCCGGCTTCGTCGGCAACCGCATGCTGAGCCAGCGCCAGCGCGAGGCCAACCAGCTCGTGATGGAAGGGGCGATGCCCTGGGATGTCGATCGCGTGCTCTATGATTTCGGCTTCCCGATGGGCCCGTTCGCGATGAGCGATCTGGCCGGCCTCGATATCGGCTGGGTCAAGGAGAAGTCCTCCAGCTCGACCATCCGCGAAGTGCTTGTGCGAGATGGACCGGCGCGGCCAGAAGACCGGCGCGGGCTTCTACGACTATGACGAGAACCGCAAGGCCTCGCCCTCGCCCGTCACCGAAAAGATCATCGAGGATTTCCGCAAGAAGTCCGGCGTCAATTCGCGCAAGGTCAGCGACGAGGAAATCCTCGAGCGCTGCATCTATCCGATGATCAATGAGGGCGCGAAGATCCTCGAAGAGGGCAAGGCCATCCGCGCCAGCGACATCGATATCGTCTGGATCAACGGCTATGGCTGGCCGGTCTATCGCGGCGGGCCGATGTTCTATGGCGACACGGTCGGGCTCGACAAGGTGCTGGCCAAGATGAAGCAGTGGCACGCCGAGATGGGCGAGCAGTTCAAGCCGAGCGCGCTGCTCGAAAACTGGTGGCCGAAGGCAAGGCTTCAGGATTGAAGTGAGCCATTACGCGAGACGCGAGGGCGAGAATCGGCCCTCCGCGAACTGGCCCCGACACTCCAAGGACTGCGATTCGCGCGAGACGGAACGGAATGACAATCGGAATTGATCATCGACACGAAGGACACCACAATGCGTGAAGCCGTAATCGTTTCCACCGCCCGCACCGGACTGGCGAAAGCCGGCCGCGGCGGATTCAACATGACCTCCAGCGCCGACATGCTGGCGGCCGCCATCGAACAGGCCGTCAAGCGCAGCCGCGCCGCGCCGGAAGAGATCGAGGACGTCGTGGCCGGCCAGGTGGCGGCGAGCGGCAATGTCGCGCGCTCGGCGCGGCGCTGCTCGCCGGGCTGCCGGTCACGACCTCGGGCGTGACCGTGAACCGCGCCTGCTCCTCGGGCCTCAACGCCATCGCCATCGCCGCGCGCTACATCATCGACGACGGCGCGCAGATCGCAGTCGGCTGCGGCGTCGACAGCGTCACCTTCCAGGGCGGCGGCGGCGGCGGCGTATCCGAGCGGCTGACCGAGATGTATCCCGATTTCTGGATGCCGATGATCGACACCGCCGATGTGGTGTCCGCGCGCTACAACATCTCCCGCGAATATCAGGACGAATATTCCCTGCGTTCGCAGAAGCTGATGGCGGCGGCGCAGGCGGCCGGCAAGTTCAAGGACGAGATCATTCCCGTCAAAACCAAGATGAAGAAGGTCAACAAGGAGACGAAGGAAGAAACCATCGTCGACTACACGGTGACCGGCGACGAGTGCAATCGCCCGGACACGACGCTGGAAGGCCTGGCCAAGCTCACGCCGGTGCGCGGCCGAAGGCAAGTTCGTCACCGCCGGCAATGCCAGCCAGCTTTCGGACGGCGCCGCCGCCGTGGTGCTGATGGAAGCCAAGGAAGCCGAGAAGCGCGGGCTGCAGCCGCTGGGCCGCTTCGTGGGCTGGGCCGTGGCCGGCTGCGCAGCCCGACGAGATGGGCATCGGCCCGGTGTTCGCGATCCCGCGCCTGCTGGAACGCCACGGTCTCAAGATCGACGATATCGATCTGTGGGAGCTGAACGAGGCGTTCGCCAGCCAGTGCCTCTATTGCCGCGACACGCTGGGCATCGATCCGGAGAAGTACAACGTCAATGGCGGCTCGATCTCCATCGGCCATCCCTTCGGCATGACCGGCGCGCGCATGACCGGCCACGCGCTGCTCGAAGGCAAGCGCCGCGGCATCAAGCGCGCGGTCGTCTCCATGTGCATCGGCGGCGGCATGGGCGGCGCGGGACTGATCGAGGTGTATTGATCGCTCGCAAGAACGCGGGTACGAATTGAGGGCGCTCTGCAACGGGCACCCTCAAGTATTTTCGAGATTGCCGAACTTACAGCAGCTGGAGCGGCCGATGACCGTCTTTTCAAGAAGAGCGCTCATCGGCGCCGCTTCGATGGCCGGGACGGGCATCGCGACCTCCAAAGTCTCGGCAGGATCGGCACGCCGACCGGACCGCTTGGAAGCTGCCGTCAATGCGGCCGTGCAGACCGCAATGAAAGGCGGCGCCTGCCCCGGCACAGCAGTGTCCATCTGGCGCAAGGGAAAGGTGGCGTTTTCGAAGTCCTATGGCGCCGCCAATCTGGAGACGGGCACGGCCGCCTCGCAGATGAGCGTGTTCCGCATCGGATCGCTGACAAAGCAGTTCACCGCAGCGGCCATAGTCAAGCTCGCGGCCGAGGGCAAGTTGACGCTCGACGATCCCGTTGCCCGCCATCTGGAATTCTTCTCGAAGCTGCCGGCAGTGACCCTGCGCGAATTGCTGACGCACACGGCGGGCCTGCATAGCGACGAAACTGGGCCGATATGCCTGCCCGAAGACGGAAAGGAGCCATCGCAGGTCGATCTGGCGCGCGCCATCGGCCACCAAGCCAAGCCCTTCGATTTTCCGCCCGGCACGGCCTGGCTCTACAGCAATGCGAACTACATCGTGCTCGGCGCCGTCATCGAAAAAATTACCGCCACACCACTGGCGGAAACCATGCGGGCGCTTGTGTTCGCGCCGCTCGGATTAACGGACACCGCCTTTGACGATTCCGCAGAGATCGTGCGCGGCCGCGTTTCGGGCTACACGCGTGCCGCAAAGGCCGGCAGTTTCATGCACGCCGACTACATCCCAATCGCGGAAGCCGGCGGCGCGGGGGCGATGCGGTCGACAGCCCGCGATCTCTGTGCCTGGCATCACCGGCTTCTGAGCGGAGATTTATTCGACGCGACGCATGTGAGAGCGATGATGACACCGGGACGGCTGCGGGACGGACGCCTTAGCGGCGCGCATCGTTTCTCCCGGCCGACGCGGTCTATGGCGAGACGCAATACGGCTTCGGTCTGCTGCTACCACCGCAGACCAAGGGCCACCGCAGCATTCTGCACTACGGCGAGATCAACGGCTTCGTAGCCTGCCTCGAAACCTACACGGATCTCGGGCTGACGCTGGTCGTGCTATGCAATGCCGATGTGAACCCTCAGTTGCCAATTCGCGCGATCCGCCACGTCGTCATCAATCAACTTCTTTGAGGGCCGCCAATAGCGCACCCGCCTTGGAGCGGGACCGGCAGATCGGCGTTGTAGCCGGGCCCTCGTAGCGCCAACACCAGGCCGTGACAGCAAGGTGCCCTTGGCGCCGTAGTGACCAGACCACACAATTATCAGGAGTATTCCCCTTGCAATTCGATGATGTCGTCAAAGGCCGCCGGAGCATCCGCGGCTACAAGCCCGAGCCCGTGCCCAAGGCCCTGATCCGCGAAGTGATCGAGATGGCGATGCGCGCGCCCTCCTCGCTCAACACCCAGCCGTGGAATTTCTATGTGGTGGCGGGCGAGCCGCTCGACCGCATCCGCAAGGGCAATACCGAGCGCAATCTGGCCGGCGTGCCGGACTCGCGCGAATTCCGCAGCCATGGCGCCTATGAAGGCGCGCATCGCGAGCGGCAGATCGAGATCGCCAAGCAGCTGTTCGGCGCCATGGGCATCGAGCGCGACGACAAGCCCGCGCGCCAGGACTGGGTGCTGCGCGGCTTTCGCCAGTTCGATGCGCCGGTCTCGGTGGTCGTGACCTATGACCGCTCGATCCATGGCGGCGACATCGCGCCCTTCGATTGCGGGGCCGTGGCCAATGCGCTGGTCAACGCGGCGTGGTCGCGCGGGCTGGGCTGCGTCATCAACAGCCAGGGCATCATGCAATCGCCCGTGGTGCGCGAGCATGCCGGCATTCCGGACGATCAGGTGATCATGATCTGCATCGCCATGGGCTATCCCGACGACAGCTTCCCGGCCAATGCGGTGGTCTCCCGGCGCAAATCGGTTGACGAGGCGGCGGTGTTCGTGGGCTTCGACGAATAGCGGCGGCATCGGCGATTTCGTCCTCCCCCTTCAGGCGCGCCGAGATTTGGGCATGAGCGATGCGATGATGTGATATAGTCCCCGTCGCAGCCACCTCACCTTCGGGAGGAGCGCCATGATGTTCTCAAGGCCATTCACAGCCATCGCAACATGCATGATCGCCGGGGTTCTGGCCGCAAGCTGCGGCCCCAGCGGGTCGGGCAAGAAACAGGGCGCCGCCGCTTCCGGCAAATCCGCCCCCGCAAAAGCCGCCACAGCGGCAACGGGGCCGATCGATCCCTGCAAGCTGCTGACCAAGGTCGAGGCACAGAAGATTCTCGGCGCGCCCGTCAAGGACGCAATGATCACGCATGATGTCGGCTTTGCGCCGGGAACGAAGTGTTCCTATTTCACCGCTGCACCGATGGAGGTCGCCGGTGGCGTCTGGAGCGTGTCGGTGGAGGTCTTCGACCAGGCGACATTCGACAAGCAAGGCAGCTACTTCAAATTCCCGTCCCAAGCTTTTCATCGCGGGTACAAGGCGGCGGCGTCCGTCAGCACGAACGAAGTGAAGGATGTCGCGGGCGTGGGCGACAGCGCCTATTGGAACGGCCAGGTGCTGGCCGTGCTCGACCGAGGCGTCGAACTTGATCTGGCGGTGCATGCCAACTTCCATATCCCGCCGGGCCCCGGCGAGAAGGTCGATGCCGAGGAGGATGCCGCCGAACTGCACGCCGCGACCGACCTCGCCAAAACTGTCGTGCTGCCACGCCTCGAGAAGCTCTGAACCGCGCGGGCGTCGTCAAAAGGTCGCAGCTGTTGCCGGCCGATGGTGCGCAGTTCACTGCGCCAAGCGCCCGCGATCGCATGCCCTGCTGACGGATTACTGCAGCGTAACTTTCGATCCTATGCAAATCTCTTTAGTTACGTGCGCAAGATTCCGGGCGCACAACAGCTGTGCCAGCACAAATTGAAACGGATCGGGGCCGGACGCGTGTGAACACCACCGCGTTCGGCGCCGGTCTTTCGACCGCATTCCAAGAGAGGGACTCCAAACATCATGAGATTGATTGCAGCGTTGAGCATGGCGGGCTTGTTGCTCATGGGGGCAAGCGCGACGGCGGGCACAACTGCTCCGCACGAGCCAAATCTGGTCTCCGATACCTGCAGCGTGTGCCACGGCGATCACGGCATCAGTCCCAATGCCGCCTTTCCGGACCTCGCCGCGCAAACCGACGACTACCTGAAGACCCAGCTCAAGAACTTCAAGGATGCCAGCCGCGCCGATCACGATGCCAAGGCCTTCATGTGGAACATCGCCGGTCCCCTGTCGGACAAGGAGATGAAAGAGGTCGCGGCATATTATTCGGCCCAGCAGCCGCCAAAGGGCGCGACCGGCGAGGACCCGACCCAGATCGCGGCCGGCGAGACCATTTTCAAGCAGGGCATCGATTCGGAGAACGTGCCCGCATGCAGCGCTTGCCACGGGCCTGCGGCCGCCGGAACCACGATGGCCCCGCGCCTTGCCGGCCAGCACCGCAAATATCTCGTCGCGCAGCTCAAGGCGTTCCGCAGCAACGCGCGCGACAACGCCATCATGCATGGCAATGTGGAGGACATGACTGACAAGCAGATGGGCGAGATTTCCGCCTATCTCGCCTCGCTCTGAGCCACGGCGTCTCTGCGCGCGACACGGGGCATGGCGGCACCAATGTCGCCGCCAATTGCGTCTGCAGGGCGCCGGGGCACTCTGCCGTTTGGGGCGTCGCCTGACGGCCGTCAGCCGTCGTAGCCCGGTGGCGGTACAAATGCCCGATAGCGCTCCTCAAGGCACTTGGCGAAGCGTATGCATGTGAGGTCGCCATATTGGGGGCCGATGATCTGCACACCAACCGGCAGACCGTCCGGCGTCAGGCCGATCGGTGCAACTGTCGCCGGCAGGAAGCACACGCCGGCATAGCCCGCCCAGAAGAGCTGGTTTTCGAACGGCACCTCATGGCCATTGACCGTGAGCGTCCGGTTCTGGGGCGATCCCGGCTTGTGCGGAAAGGCGGCCGAGGAGAGCGGCGGGCACAACAGAACGTCATAGTCCTCGAAGAACTGCGCCCACTTCATCCGGTAGCGATGCCGCTCCTCATCGAGACGCAGCCAATCGCGGTGAGACAAGGTCAAGCCATAGGCATTCAGTTTCGCCATGTCCCGGGCGGTGTGGTCGGCATCGCCCGCAATCTCGCGACATTCGTTGAATTCCGCGTCTCCCGCAGCCCCTGCCGCCGCGGCGCGCAGGAGCACCATATATAGCGCGTACAATTCCTGGCTGTCGAAAGCCGGGCGGGCTTTGCGCGACACGGCAACGCCTTCGCGCTCCAGAAAATCGCCCAACTGCGAGAGCTGACCGGACACATCGCGATCGACTTCGGCGAACGCATCATCGGTGACAAGTGCGACACGGAAATCTCGCAGGGCCTTATGCGATGGAGGGAGCGCCAATGTGTAGCCACGGGCGGCGATCTGGTCCGGCCCTGCGACGATCGAGAGTGCGAGTTCCAGGTCCGCCGCACTGCGTGCCAAGGGCCCGATGGCGGAGATGTCGGTCTCCTGGAACGTGGGCGCGAGGCTGTGTCCGGACGGCGGACAGATGCCATAGGTCGGCTTGTGGCCGAATAGGCCGCAATAATGCGCGGGATTGCGGATCGAAGAGGCGATGTCGCTGCCCAGTTCCAAACCCGTCATCCCGGCGGCGAGAGCCGCCGCCGATCCGCCGGACGAGCCGCCTGGCGAACGCGACAGATCCCAGGGATTGTTGGTGCGGCCGTATATGTTGTTGGCGCTTTGTCCGTCCATCAGTCCCGGCGGGACATTGGTCTTGCCGAAGATGATGGCCCCGGCGCGGCGCAGCCTGTTTACCGCAGTCGCGTTGGATTTGGCGATATTGTCCTTGAACGCGGGAAAACCCCATGTGGTCGGCAGGCCCTCGACATTGAAGGATTCCTTGATGGTCATCGGCAGGCCATGCAAGGGACCGACATCATCACCACGCGCGAGCGCCGCGTCCGCCTTGATCGCCTGCTCGCGGGCGCGCTCGAAATCCTCCACGATGATCGCATTGACGGCCGGATTGTGGGTGCGCACACGCTCGATGAAGTAATCGAGCAATTCGAGCGCGCCGATCTCCCCGGCCCGCAATTGCCGTGACAGTTCGCCTGCCGATTGAAACGCACGAGCCGTCATCGCAATCTCCTTTACCCGTCAGGCGTCTCAATTCATGCAAGTCGCCGCCGCGCCCGGTTACGCCTTGCGCGGGCCGAGTTGTTCGCGCTTGACCTTGGCGAACATCTCCTTCGCGCCCTCGCGCGCGTTGATGCGGTTAATCCAGTCCACGAGATGCGGCGTGTCGGTCTCGTTGACGACCTCCTTGAAGCCGAACTGCATGCCGTTGGCGATGGCGAAGTTGCAGATGTCGGCCAGGGTGTAGTCCGGCCCCGCGAGCCAGGGGCTTTCCTTGAGGCGCGCTTCGAGGCGGGCGACCGAGACCTTCACCTTGCGCATCTCTTCCTCCAGCACCTCTTTGGGGAAGCCGGCGCGCGCATTGCGCCATTTGGTGACCTGTTCGGGGATCGGGATGCGCTTCATCTTCTCCTCGAATTCCTCGTCGGAGACGGAGCGCGCCATGGGGCCGATGGCCCGTTCCCAACCGATGGTGGAAACGCACCAGCAGAAATATTCATCGACCCATTTCGTCCAGATGCGCATCTGCGCAATCAGATAGGGATCGGCGGGGCGCAGCTTGATCGGGTGCATCCGGGAAAGCGTCTTCGAGATATTCGCAGATCACCGTGGATTCGGTGATGATCTTGCCATCGTGATCGAGCGCAGGCACCTGGCCGCGCGGATTGATCTTCTTGAACCAGTCTTCATGGTGCTCGAACACCGTGGGGTCGAGGAAGCGGTGCTTGAACTCCAGCTTCTTCTCGAACAGCGCAAGCAGCGGCTTCAGCGAATTGGCGCCGGGGCCGAAGCTGTAAAGGGTTAGCATGGATCGTGTCTCCTGTGTGTTCCGTTGCGAGGGATCGCGGGATCAGAATTTCTCGCCCGGAACCTTTTTCTGTGTGTCGTAGATCGGGTTGTACATGAGCGTGCCGAACTGGCTGACGAGTGCCTTGCGCGGCTCGTTGATCGGTTCGTCCGGGATCGCGCGCAGCAGCGCCTCGTTGCGGGCGACAATGCCCTCGCGGAATTCGGGATGGCTCATGATGAAGAGATCGCCGCGCTGGATGCCGCGCAGCACGCGCTTGCCAACTTCCTCTTTCGACATGAAGAGGCTCATGTCGTAATTCGGCGGCGGGCGCCGATCGCGCTCACCCACCATGGGAGGCGGCGGCGCGTCGTTCTTGAGATGCGCAGGCCGCGTTTCATGGGTGGAGGAGTTGATCGCCGTTTCCACCGGGCCGGGGAAATAGACCGAAACGCCGACATTGGTGCCTTTGACATCGGTGGCGAGCGTTTCCATCAAACCGGCGACGGCATATTTGGCTGTGCAATAGATGCCCGCACCGCCGACCGCGGAAAAACCGGCGGTCGATGAGGTGGTGACGAAATGGCTCTCCTCACCATGGGCCAGCATGCGCGGCAGAAGCGTCATGACGCCGTTGACGACGCCGCCGAGATTGACGGCGAGGCCGAAATCCCAGTCCTTATAGGTCGCCTGCTGCATCGGGCCGAGCACGCCGACGCCGGCATTGAGGGCCGCGACATGGATGTTGCCGTAGATGCGCTCGGCTTCGTCGGCCGCGCGCTTCCAGCCCTCGCGGTCGGTGACATCGAGCTTGATGGGGGTGACGGCGAGATTGGTGTTCTCGAACACCTTCATCGCTTCGGCCAGCGCGCCATCGCGAATATCGGCGATGACGACCTTCATGCCGGCTTCGGCGAAAGCCTTGGCCATGCCCAGACCCATGCCGCTGGCGCCGCCGGTGATGAAGGCGGTCTTTCCCTTGACGTCCTGCATGATCAGCCCTTCCCCTGTTCCTTGTTGAAGACGCGGGCGCGATCCTGCGCCCAGTTCATCAGCGCTTCGGTGCGCTTCCGGGCGCCTTCGGGATCGGCTTCCATCGGCAGCACGGAGTCGACGATGACGTCGAAATGCTTCTTCAGCATCTCCTTCGATTCCGGATAGGGGATGATGTAGAGCTGGTTCTTCTCGACCGCGTCCTTGATGAAGGTGGCGAGCTGCACCGGCTCCATGCCGTGGATGTGGATCGACTGCAGCGAGGCGATGGAATCCGCGTTCTCGACATAGCCGGACTTGCCGAATTTCGACGGGCGCAGCTTGGAGGCCTCGGCGATGTTCGACTTGATGTTGGCCGGGCACACCACCGAGACGCCGATGTTGTATTTCTCCAGCGACTGGCGATAGCTCTCCATCAGGTTCACGGCCGCCGCCTTGGCCGCCGAATAGGGCGCGGCCAGCGCCGAGCCCATCAGGCCGCCCAGCGACGAGGTGGTGACGATGTGGCCGGGCTTGCCGGCCTTGATCATGCGCGGCACGAAGGTGAGCATGCCGTTGACGACGCCGCCGAAATTGACGCCGACGATCCAGTCGAAATCGTCATAGGTCGAATTCTCGACCGGACCGAAGCTGTTCACGCCCGCGGTGTTGAAGAGCAGCGTCGGCGGCGCGCCGAACACCTTCTCGACTTCGTCGGCGGCGCGCGCATAGGCGGCGCGGTCGGTGATGTCGAGCACGATGCCGTGCGCGGCGATGCCTTCGGCCTTGAGTTCCGCGAGCGCCTTGTCGATGGCGTCCTTGCGCACATCGGCGATCACGATCTTCGCGCCCTCGCGGCCGAACACCAGCGCCTGGCCGAAGCCGGCGCCGGATGCGCCGCCGGTGATGAACGCAATCTGATCCTTGAAGTCCTTCACGTTCCGTCTCCCTTGAAGAGGCCTGCTCTTTGTTCTTGGGCCGAACCATGGCCGCCGCGCCGCGCCCCCGCAAGACACATCTGGTCGCGCACGGATCAATATTTTGCAGGACTGGCGGGGATTTCGCTTACGGTGGGTTTCAAATTCGCCACCGCCATAGGGATCGGATAGGCTGGTGCGACTTGTCTTCAGTTCTCTTCGCCAAACCTCAATGTTCGAACTTTTCCTCACCGCCGTGACGACGCTGTTCGTCGCCATCGGCCCCGTCGATCTGGCGCCAATCTTCGTGGCGCTGACGGCCGGTCAATCGCCCGCGCAGCGCGCCAAGCTCGCCCTCATCGCCACCGGCGACGGCGACGCTGGTGCTGTTCGCCTTCGCGTTCGGCGGCAACGAGTTGCTGCGACTACTGGGTGTGGGACTACCCGCCTTCCGGACGGCGGGCGGTATCCTGCTGTTGATGGTGGCGGCCGATCTCTTGCTCGCCAAACATTCCGGCGTTTCCTCCATCACCGAACCGGAAGAGGAAGAGGCCAAGACACGCCACGACATCGCCGTGGTGCCGCTGGCCATTCCGCTGATCGCCGGGCCCGGCAGCATGACGGCCATCGTGCTGCTTGATGGGCAAGGCGACGAATTTCGAGCAGGCCGGTTTCGTGCTGGCCGGGCTGGGCGTGGTGATGGCGCTGACGCTGGTCTTCATGCTGGCGGCGGGCGGGCTGGTGAAGGCCATCGGTGTGACCGGTGCCAACGCGGTGGCGCGCATCTCCGGCATCCTGCTCGCGGCGCTGGCGATGCAGTTCGTGTTCGACGGGCTGGCCGGCAGCGGATTGTTTCATTGATCCAATGCCGGGCAAGATTTTTACCCCGCGCACAGGAACGTGACGATTTCCGCGGCCTTCGGACTTTTTTGTGACATTGAAAGCGGTTAACCTGTTTTCCGCACGCGTGGCAGGGGGTCATGCGCGTCAATTCGGGACTCTGCAGAGATGCCGGGAAAGTGGCGATGGTTGGCCGTCGTCGCGGCCGCCTTCCCCTCGCAGCTCGCCTTTGCCGCGACGGGCACGGCGCCCGCCGCGACGGCGCTCGTGCATCTGCACGACGGCGCCACCGATTTCAGCGTCACCGGGGGGAGCGCCGGTGCGAGGAAGCACGGTGTCACCGGCGCGGCGGCGCTCGATCTCGATCTGGGCCCGGTGACCGCCAGCCTTTCGGGGCGCGCCATCGCCAGCCACGATCCCGTCACCAACCGCGGCAGCGCCAGCCATAGCAGCGGCGAGCTGCGCGTCGACACGGTGTGGCACGACGATTCCACCAGCCTCGACCTCAAGGCTGTCCAGACCTTCCAGACCAACATCCAGGACGGCAGCAGGGGCGACGTGCTCTATGTGAAACATAGCGAGAGCGAGGCCGGCACGCAGACCGCCAGCGCCACGGCCAAATTCGCGCCCCTGCCCCGGGTCGAGGTCGAAATCGGGGCGGCGGCCCTGGACGAGGCAACAAGCCAGCGCCAATGGCAGGCGGATGCGGCCCCGGCATCGAGCCGCGTCGAAACCCGCACGGGCCGCGAATTCACCCATGCGCATTGGACACCGGCGCCCCATTTGGCGATCGATGCCGAGGTGGCGGTGCAGTCCACGACCCTGAACATGGTCGGCAATGTGACCGGCAGCACGGCCTATCGTACCGCGGACACGCAGCTTGAGATGACGCTGACGCCGTGGCACGGCGGAGCGCTGACGCTCGGCCTCGCCGGCACCGAGACCCCGCTCAACGCTTCCAAATTTGCCGCCTATGCGGCGGCCACGGGCCGGCCCGCCGGCGCCGGCCTCAAGCCCGACAGCGCGCGCGCTCTCAAATTCGGATTGCAACAGAGCCTGGGCGATGGCCTCGCGCTCAAGGCCGATTACCGCAATGCGCAGCTCGGCAGCACAACGGTGCTGATACCGGCGGCGAGTGGGCAGACGCCGGCCAGCATCACCGGCGGACGGCAGCAGCGCTTCTCCGCCGCACTGACGCTGTCGCTGGCCGGGCTCGGCCTGCCGCATACCAAGCTGACCTCAAAGGCGATGTGGCAGCGCTCGCGCATCCGCGATCCGCTCACTGGCCGCGCCCGGCGCATATCCGGCGAGGCTCCGCATCGGGCGAGCTTCCGGCTGGCGCAGGACATGCCACGCCAGCATCTGAGCTGGGGGTTGATCGGGCGGCTGGGCTCCGAAACACGCTATTATCAGGTGGCGCAGGAAACCACCGTGGCGCGCGGCGGCAGCCTCGGCGCCTTCGTGGAGTATGATCCGGGCCCGTTCAAACTGCGCCTCGACGTGGCCGGGCTGGCGGGGACCACGGCGCAGACCAGCGCCTTCTATTCGGGCCCTCGCGGCACAAGCCGCATCGACCATTTCGGCCACAGCGAAGAGAGCAGCACGACCGTCGGCATCTCGCTGACGAAATCGCTCGACGGGTAGCGCCTAGGCCGCCGCCTTCTTTCCCGGCTTGAAACGCACGGGCAGATGCTTCGGGCCGGAGATGAAGTTGGAGGCCAGCCATTCCGGCGGCGCGGTGATCTCCAGATCGTCGAGGCGCGTCAGCACTTCGTGCAGCACGGCGTCGATCTCGATGCGGCCGAGATGCTGGCCGAGGCAGCCATGCGGGCCGGTGCCGAAGGCGATGTGGTCGTTGGGCGCGCGGGCGAGATCGAATGTGTCGGGATCGGCGAAATGCTTCCGGATCGCGATTGGCCGCGCCGAAATACATCACGACCTTCTGGCCTTGCTTGATTTCCTCGCCCGCCAGCACGGTGTCGTGCTTCGCGGTGCGGCGCATATAGACGACCGGCGTACGTCCAGCGCAGCAATTCCTCGCGCGCGGCGGGAAGGCGCGCATCGAGATCGGCCTTCAGCCAGGCGAGCTGGTCGGGATGATCGAGCAGCGCCACCAGCCCCGAGCCCAGAAGATTGCGCGTGGTGTCGCCGCCGGCATCGATCAGCAGCAGGAAGAAGAGCAGGAAATCGGTGTCGTCGAGGCGCTTGCCGTCGACTTCGGCGTGCAGGAGCTTGGTCGCCAGATCGTCGGCCGGGCCGGGCGCGCTTTTCGGCGATGACGCCGCGCGCATATTCGAACATCTTCATCAGCGCGCCGATCTGCGCGCCCTGCGCCTGACTTTCGGGCGCGCTGTGCAGGATCTCGGTGAGCTTGTAGAGCTCGCGCCCGTCCTCCAGCGGCAGGCCCATCAGTTCGGCGATGACATAGGACGGCATCTCGCCGGCGATATCGGCGACGAAATCGCATTCGCCCTGCTCGATCACGGCATCGACGATCTGGCGGGCCAGCGCCTTCATGCGCGGCGTGCGCTCGGCCGAAACGGGCACGGTGAATTCGCTGCGGATGAGCCTGCGATAGGCCGTGTGCAGCGGCGGGTCCATCATCAGCATCATCTTGTGATCGCCGAACATCGCCTCCTGCCCCGGCGCGGGATCGGTCGATCATGACCGTGGGCTCGGAGGAATAGGTCTGGAAATCGCGGTCGACGGCGTAGACATCGCTTGTGGCGGGTGACGGCCCAGAAGCCGGGCCCCTCCGGCTCCTCATGCCAGAACACCGGCGCGTTCTCCCGCAGCCAGCGATATTGCGCGAAGGGATGGCCCGTCGGCGAAGCTTTCGGGCGAGACAAGATCGATCTTCATGGGCGGCCCCGAATTGACAGTCGCCCCCAGCATAGGCACGGGCGCGCGGCCGGGTGAAGGCTGCCGTAACGGCGGGAACTCCGGCGATTGTCCGGACGTTTCCTTGCCAGCGGGCGCCAGTCCCAGCCCCGGCCCGACCGAACCCAGCCTCAACGCAAAGCAATGCCCGATCTTCCTGAACAAAATTTCACGTCCGTCTCGGCAGTGTGTGCCATATCGCGCTATAGCTTGGCGCGCTCGGGCACGGCGGCCGCGCCGCCGCGCCGAAGCGACCAGATATTGCAACACGGGAATGACGCATCATGAGCAGGCTCAAGGCGCTCGAGGGCTTCGGCCAATCGGTCTGGCTCGACTATCTCACCCGCGAGATGATCGAGAAGGGCGAACTGGCCACGCTGATCGAAGAGGACGGGATCGGCGGCATGACCTCCAACCCGGCCATCTTCGAAAAGGCCATCGGCCTCGGGCCGGGAATATGACGCGGACATCCAGCGCTATGTCGATGAAGGCGAGGATGTCGGCGCGATCTTCCGCCATCTGGCCGTGCACGACATCCAGCTGGCCGCCGATGCGCTGCGCCCGGTCTATGACCGCACCAAGGCGGCGGACGGCTATATCTCCATGGAGGTCTCGCCCTATCTCGCCAATGACACGGCAGGCACGCTGGACGAGGCGCTGTCGCTGTGGGCGGAGATCGACCGGCCGAACCTGATGGTCAAGGTGCCGGCGACGCAGGAAGGCCTGCCCGCAATCCGCGACCTGACCGGCAAGGGCCTCAACATCAACATCACGCTGCTGTTCTCCTGCGACGTCTACCGGCAGGTGGCCGAGGCCTATATCGAAGGGCTGGAGCAGCGGCCGGCCGATGCCGATCTCTCGCAGGCATGGCGAGCGTCGCCAGCTTCTTCGTCAGCCGCATCGACGCCAAGGTCGATGCGCTGATCGACAAGCAAGCTGGAGGATGCCGAGCAAGGAAGAGCGCGGCAAGCTGGCCGGCTGGCAACGCTGCGCGGCAAGGTCGCCATCGCCAACGCCAAGGCGCGCCTATCAGATCTACAAGGAGATCTTCGCCGGGCCGCGCTGGGAAAAGCTGGCGGCGCGCGGGGCGCGGCCGCAGCGCCTGCTCTGGGCCTCGACCGGCACCAAGAACAAGGCCTATTCGGATGTGCTCTATGTCGACACGCTGATCGGGCCGGACACCGTCAACACCATGCCGCCGGAGACGATGGACGCGTTCCGCGATC
The DNA here is from genome assembly GCA_963822185.1 of uncultured Pseudomonadota bacterium. GTDB lineage: Bacteria > Pseudomonadota > Alphaproteobacteria > Micropepsales > Micropepsaceae > Rhizomicrobium. Next base: position 183,209 of record CAWGGT010000024.1, on the reverse strand, counting down.
ACGGCACGGCGAAATCCACCATCGAGGACGGTGTCGAGGACGCGCACACGGTTCTGAAGACGCTGGCCGAGGGCGGCATCGATCTGGACAAGGTCACCGCCGATCTGGTGGAGAACGGCGTCGACCAATTCGCCGAGGCGGCCGACAAGCTTTATGGCGCGCTGGCGACCAAGCGGCTCAAGCTGCTGGACGGCAGCATCGCCAAGGTCAGCGAGACATCTGGGCCCGGCCGAAGAGGCGGTGAAGGCCGCGCATTGCGCGAATGGGCGCATTGGGGCTGGCGTGCGCACAGCTGTGGGCGCGCGATCACGACGCTGTGGACCAATGGCGACGAAGCCAAATGGCTGGGCTGGATGGACATCGCCGCGCGCGAACGCGCCGATCTTTCCCAGCTCAACGCCTTCCGCGAGCGAGATCGACGCCTCGCAGCTCTCCGATGTCGTGCTGCTGGGCATGGGCGGATCGAGCCTGGGCGCGGCGGTGCTGAGCGAGAGCTTCGGCCAGCGCGAGGGCTGGCCGCGCATGCATGTGCTCGATTCCACCGATCCCGATCAGATCCGCACCGTGGAGGAGACCATCGTGCTGCAGGCGACGACATTCATCGTCGCCTCGAAATCCGGATCGACGCTGGAGCCCAACATCCTCAAGGATTATTTCTGGCAGCGCGCCGTGGACGCGCGCGGGCGCCGACGCGGCCGGCAAGCAGTTCATCGCCATCACCGATCCCGGCTCGGCGCTTGCAGGCCAAGGCCAAGGACGAGCATTTCGCGCATATCTTCCTTGGCGATCCGGAAATCGGCGGGCGCTATTCGGTGCTCTCCAAATTCGGGCTGGTGCCGGGCGCGGCGATGGGGCTCGACCTCGAACGCTTCCTGGACGAGACCGAGCGCATGGTCAAAAGCTGCGGAGCCGCTGGTGCCGCCGGCCGCCAATCCGGGCGTGCGGCTCGGCATCGCGCTGGGCACGCTGGCCACCAAATGCGGGCGCGACAAGATCACGATCTTTGCCTCCGAAGGTCTGAAGACCGATGGGGGCATGGCTGGAACAGCTGATCGCCGAATCCACCGGCAAGCATGGCAAGGGCCTGATCCCCATCGACGGCGAGAATCTCGCCGATCCCGGACGCCTATGGCGACGACCGCGTGTTCGTGCAGCCTGCGGCTGGCCGGCGTCGATGACGAGCGGCGACAGCTGGCGGCGCTGGAAGAGCGCGGCCATCCGGTGATTTCCATCGTGGCCGAGGATTCCTATCAGCTCGGCCAGCTCTTCTATCTGTGGGAGATCGCGATGGCTGTCGCCGGTTCGGTGATCGGCATCAATCCGTTCGACCAGCCCGATGTGGAAGCGGCCAAGGTGAAGGCGCGCGAATTGACGGACGCCTATCGAGAAGACCGGCACGCTGCCCGACGTCGACGCCGATGTTCGAGACAGACGGCATCGCGCTTTATGCCGACGCGGCCAATGCCAAGGCGCTGGGCACGCCATGACGCGCTGGCCGGCTATCTGAAGGCGCATCTCGGCCGGCTCAAGCCGCACGACTATTTCGCGCCTGCTCGCCTTCATCGAACATTGCGAGCGCCCATGAAGCGCCGCTGCAGGCGATGCGGCTGAAGGTGCGCGATTCCAAGAAGGTGGCGACCTGCGTCGGCTTCGGGCCGCGCTTCCTGCATTCGACGGGACAGGCCTACAAGGGCGGGCCCGATACCGGCGTGTTCGTCGAGATCACGGGCGAGCCGGTGCAGGATCTGGACATTCCCGGCCGCACGCATCAGCTTCGGCACGGTCGAACGCGCGCAGGCCATCGGCGATTTCGCCGTGCTCGAACGAGCGCGGACGGCGGGCGCTGCGCCTCCATCTCACAGACGTCAAAGACGGGCCTGGCCCGCTGAGCGAGGCCTTCGACGCCGCACTGCAATGAGGTAAGCATGCAGATCGGCATCGTCGGACTGGGGCGCATGGGCGGCAATATCGCCCGCCGCCTGATGGAACATGGCCACAAGGTGGTGGTCTATGACCGCAGCAAGGATGCCGTTGCCGCGCTTGGCCGATGCCGGCGCGACGCCGGCCGGACTCGCTGACCGATCTGGCGCAGCGCGCTCGATGCCGCCGCGCGCGGTGTGGGTGATGCTGCCGGCCGGCGCGCCGACCGAAGAGACGGTGACGGCGCTGGGCGAGCGCTTTCGCGACGGCGACACCATCATCGATGGCGGCAACACCTTCTACAAGGACGACATCCGCCGCGCCGCGCGCGCTGAAGCCCAAGGGCATCCATTATGTCGATTGTCGGCACCTCGGGCGGGGTGTGGGGCGCCGAGCGCGGCTATTGCATGATGATCGGCGGCGAAAAGGCGGTCGTCGACCGGCTCGATCCGATCTTCGAGGCGCTGGCGCCGGGGCTTGGCGACATCCCGCGCACGCCGAAGCGCGAGGGCCGCGATCCGCGCGCCGAGAAGCGGCTATATCCATGCCGGGCCGAGCGGCGCCGGGCACTTCGTCAAGATGGTGCACAACGGCATCGAATACGGGCTGATGCAGGCCTATGCCGAAGGCTTCGACATTCTGAAGGGCAAGAACTCGCGAGGAGCTGCCCGAAGACGAGCGCTTCGACCTCAACCTGCCCGACATCGCCGAGGTGTGGCGGCGCGGCAGCGTGATCTCCTCCTGGCTGCTGGACCTGACCGCGATCGCGCTGGCCAAGAGCCCGCAGCTCGACGAATTCACGCGGCGATGTCTCCGATTCCGGCGAAGGGCGCTGGACCGTCGAGGCCGCCATCGAGGAAGCCGTGCCGGCCAATGTGCTGAGCGCGGCGCTCTATGCGCGCTTCCGCAGCCGCCTCGAGCACAGTTTCGGCGAGAAGATCCTTTCGGCCATGCGCAACGAATTCGGCGGCCATGTGGAGCCGAAGAGCATGAGAACGGCACACGCCCAAGAAAGCCGCCAGCCCGTTCCGCCCTGCGCCATGGTGATCTTCGGCGGCGGCGGCGACCTGACGCAAAGGCTGGTGGTGCCGGCGCTCTACAATCTGGCCAAGCAGGATCTGCTGCCCGAACGCTTTGCCATGATCGGCGCGGGCCGCAGCGATTTCGACGACGAAGGCTGGTGCGCGGCACCTGCACGACTTCCTCGAACAGATGGTCAAATCCGGCCACTCCGAATTCGAGGCCAAGGCGGTCGATCCCCAGCACGTGGCAGAAGCTTGCCGGCTGCATGCACTGGATGACGGGCGACTTCACCAAGCCCGACCTGTTCGCCAAATTGAAGGACAAGCTCAAGGCACTGGACGAGAAGGACAAGCTCGGCGGCAATGTGCTGTTCTACATGGCGGTGCCGGATCGCTTCTTCGGGCCGATCGTCGACCGATTGGGCGAAGCCGGGCTCGTCGACGAAGGAAGACAAGGGCTGGCGGCGGGTCGTGGTCGAAAAGCCGTTCGGCCACGATCTGGACTCGCGCGAAGGCGCTGAACGCGCAGCTTCTGCAAATCGCTCAAGGAAGAGCAGATCTACCGCATCGATCATTTCCTCGGCAAGGAGACCGTGCAGAACATCATGGCGGTGCGCTTCGCCAACGGGCTTGTTCGAGCCGATCTGGAATCGCGACCGCATCGACCATGTCCAGATCACCGTGTCCGAAGATATCGGCATCGAGCGGCGCGGGAATTTCTACGAGAAGACCGGCGCGCTGCGCGACATGGTGCCGAACCATCTGTTCCAGCTCGTCGCCATGACGGCGATGGAGCCGCCCTCCTCCTTCACCGCCGATGCCGTGCGCTCGAAGAAGGCCGATGTGTTCCGGGCGGCGCGGCCGATCACGCCCGATTGCGCCGTGCGCGGGCAATACGGCGCCGGGCATGGTCAATGACGTGGCGGTGAAGGCCTATCGCGAGGAAGCGAATGTGGCGCCGGATTCGCCCATCGAGACCTTTGCCGCAATGAAGCTGACCATCGACAATTGGCGCTGGGCCGGCGTGCCCTTCTATCTGCGCACGGGCAAGCGCATGCCGGCGCGCTATACCGAGATCGCGATCCGCTTCAAGCACGCGCCCTATACGCTGTTTCAGGAATCCCAGAAGGAAGCGCTGGATGCCGACTGGCTGGTGCTGGAAATCCAGCCCAACGAATCCATCCGCCTGCATTTCAACGCCAAGCGGCCGGGCGCGCATATGATCCTCGACGAAGTGTCGATGAACTTCCAGTATTCGGAATGGTTCAAAGCAGGCGCCGGCCGTCGGCTACGAAACCCTGCTCTATGACTGCTTCATCGGCGACGGCACGCTGTTCCAGCGCGCCGACCAGATCGAGGAATCCTGGGCGGTGGTGGCGCCGCTGCTGGAGAACTGGCGCGAGCACGGGCCGCTGGACTTTCCCAATTATGCCGCCGGCAGCGCCGGCCCCGAAGCGGCCGACGAATTGCTCGAGCGCGACGGCCGCAGCTGGCGGCCGATCGGCTGAGGCGCGCATGGCACAGCGCCGGCAAGCCGACACGCGTCGAGATCGCGCGCCGATCCGCAGGCGCTGGCGCGAGCCTATGCGCGATTGGCTGGCGGAGCGCGATTGCCGCCATGCAGCGGCCCGTTCCGCATGGCGCTGTGCGGCGGGCACACGCCGCGCCTGCTCTATCGCCTGCTGGGCAGCGCCGACTATCGCGGCCGCATCGACTGGAGCGAAGCTGGAAATCTTCTGGGGCGACGAACGCGTCGTGCCGCCTGAAATCGCGGACAGCAATCAGCATCATGGCGCGCGAATTGTGGCTCGACCATGTGCCGCTGACGCCGGCGCAGATCCATCCCATGCCGACGGACGGCACGCTCGAAGACTGCGCCGCGCGCTATGAAGCGCTGCTGCAAGCGCGTCTATGGCGCCGACACGCTCGATCCGGCGCGGCCGCTGTTCGATGTGGTGCTGCTCGGCATCGGCGAGGACGGGCACACCGCCTCGCTGCTGCCCGGCACGCCGGCGCTGGACGAGCACCGCCGCTGGGTCGCGGGCGTGCCCACATGGCGGCGCGCAGCCGCGCCTGACGCTGACCTATCCCGCCATCGCCTCCAGCCGCTTTGTCGACCTTTCTTGTGACCGGCGCGGAGAAGGCCGGCGTGGTCGCGGCCGTGCGCGCGGGCGCAGCGCGGCTTGCCGGCAGCGCGCATCACCAGCGTCGGCGAGGTGATCTGGTTCCTCGACACCGCCGCGGCGCACGGAATTTCGCAACCCAAACCCTGAGGAGACATGGCCGGACGGATTGAAGACTATGCCATGATCGGCGACCTGCGCACGGCCGCGCTGATCGACCGCAACGGCTCGATCGACTGGTTCTGCTGCCCGCGCTTCGATTCCGGCGCCTGCTTCGCCGCGCTGCTGGGCACGACCGACAATGGCCGCTGGCTGATCGCCACCCATGACAAGGCCAAGACCACGCGCCGCTATCATGACGGCAGCCTGGTGCTGGAAACCGCAGCACAAGACGGACAGACGGAACGGTTCTGGTCATCGACTACATGCCGATCCACACCGAGCATTCCTCGCATCGTGCGCCTGGTCAAGGGGATCAAGGGCAAGGTGCGGATGCATACCGACCTGGCCATCCGCTTCGATTACGGCGTCTCGGTGCCCTGGGTCACGCCGCACCGACGACGAGACCCTGCTGGCCGTGGCCGGCCCCAACCAGCTCACCCTGCGCACGCCGGTGAAGGTGCATGGCAAGGACATGCGCACGACCGGCGATTTCACCGTGCATGAAGGCGAGACCGTCCCCTTCGTGCTGACCTATTCGCCCTCGCATCTGCCGCCGCCGCAACCCGTCGACATCGCCGAGACGCTGACGGCGACGCAGGGCTATTGGCGCGAATGGTCCGAGCGCTGCAATGCCACCGGGCCCTATACCGATATCGTGCGCCGCTCGCTGATCACGCTGAAGGCGCTGTCCTATCAACCGACCGGCGGGATCGTCGCGGCGGTGACGACCTCGCTGCCCGAACAGCTCGGCGGTCCGCGCAACTGGGACTATCGCTATTGCTGGCTGAGGGACGCGACCTTCACGCTGCTCGCCTTCCTCAATGCCGGCTATCGCGAAGAAGCCGATCGGTGGCAGAAATGGCTGATGCGCGCCATCGCCGGCAGCCCCGAGCAGATCCAGATCATGTATGGCGTGGCCGGCGAACGCCGGCTCGACGAATGGCAGATCTCCTGGCTGCCGGGCTATGAGAAATCCGCGCCCGTGCGCATCGGCAATGCGGCGGCGCAGCAGATGCAGCTCGACATCTATGGCGAGCTCGCCGATGTCCTGACGCAGGCCGACCGCGGCGGCCTGCCGACACGCGCCGCGCCGACGCGAACTGCGCGAAGTCTTCCTCGACCATCTGGAAGAGAATCTGGCGCAAGCCCGACGAAGGCATCTGGGAGATGCGCGGCGGGCCGCAGCATTTCGTCCACTCCAAGGCGATGGCCTGGGTGGCGTTCGACCGCGCCTGCGCGCAGCGACAACAACCATCACAACCATGAAGCTACGCAAACACTGGAGAAACAATCGCCGACGAAATCCACGCCGATATCTGCGAGAAGGGCGTCCATCCCGACGGCGGCTATTTCGTGCAGCATTACGGCTCCGAGCACGTCGATGCCAGCCTGTTGCTGCTGCCGCTGACGGGCTTTGTGCCGCCGGACGATCCGCGCATGGCCGCGACGGTCGCAGCAGATCGAGCGCGAATTGCTGCATGACGGCTTCGTGCTGCGCTACCGCACCGATAGCGGCGTGGACGGCCTGCCGCATGGCGAAGGCGCGTTCCTGGCCTGCAGCTTCTGGCTGGTCGACAATTACATCCTGCTCGGCCGCACCGAAGGAGGCGCGCGCCATGTTCGAACGGCTGGCCGGGCTGTGCAACGATGTGGGCCTGCTGGCCGAAGAATATGATCCGCATGCAAAGCGCATGCTGGGGAATTTCCCGCAGGCCTTCAGCCATGTGGCGCTGGTCAATTCGGCCTTCGCACTGATGGAGGCCGAGCACCCCGTGAAACACCCGGCGGCAAGAGCGGCGAGCAGGCACCGCGCAAGGCCCGCATCGTTGAGGAATGGGGCGGCTGATCATGGCCTCACGCAAGACTCACTCGCGCACGGCCAAGCCACACAAGAACGCGCATGTGCGGCGCAAGGACCGACGTCCCGACGCCGCGAAGAGCGCCAAGCCGATCAAGCGCATCCTTTCGATCGATATCGGCGGCAGCGGATTGAAGGCGGCCATCGTCGCGCCCGACGGCACGATGCTGAGCAAACGCCGGCGAATCGATACGCCCTATCCCTGTCCGCCTTCCGTCATGATCGAAACACTGCTCAAACTGACGGCACCCTTTGCCCAATTCGACCGCATTGCCGCGGGCTTTCCCGGCGTCGTGCGCGACAATCGTGTGTTGACGGCACCGCATTTCGGCACAAAGGACTGGAAGGGCTTTCCCCTGGGCCAGGTGCTGTGCGAACAATGGGGGCATGTACCGGCACGGGTGATCAACGATGCGGAGATGCAAGGACTGGCCGTGATCGATGGCGAGGGACTGGAACTGGTGCTGACGCTGGGCACCGGCGCCGGCACGGCGCTGTTTCGCGACGGGCGAATTGATGCCGCATCTCGAGCTGGCCCACCACCCCGTGCACAAGAAGAAGACCTATAACGACTATGTCGGCAAGGCCGCGCGCAAGAAGATCGGCAACAAGCACTGGAACAAGCGCGTGGGCAAGGTGATCGGCATTCTGGACGGGCTCGTCACCTATGATCGCCTGTTCATCGGCGGTGGGAATGCGCGGCATATCGATTTGGACTTGCCCGCCAACGTCTCCCTGGTCTCCAATAAGGCTGGATTGGAAGGCGGCGGGCCACTGTGGTGCCGGCCGCCACGACAGAGGACGTCAGCGTAAGACAGACCGTGACAACAAAAAACAACACGCCGCCCGTAAATCCGCCGCAACTCGCCCATGGCCCTCACGATCTTCCCGAGATCGACCTGGCGCGCGATGCGCTGTTGCTCGATGTCGATGGTACGCTGATCGATATCGCGCCGACGCCCGAAGCCGTGCATGTGCCGGACATGCTGCGCGAGGCGCTCAGGCGGCTGGAAGACAAGAGCGGCGGCGGCGTGGCGCTCATCAGTGGGCGGCCGCTCAAGAGCCTCGACGATCTGTTCGCGCCGTTGACGCTTCCGGCCGCGGGATCTCATGGCGCCGAAATCCGCCCGCGCGTGGGCGAAGGCGGCTGCGAGTTCGATGCGCCGCGCCTGCCCGATCCGGTCCGCGCGGCCTTTGCCGACATGGCCGGACAGATCGACGGGCTCAGGGTCGAGGACAAGGGCTACACCCTCGCCTTTCATTATCGCAGCATCATCGAGCGCGAGGACGAGGTGGTCGCCGCGGTGAGTGCGCATATGAAGGCGCTGCCACCGGGCTACGAACTTCTGCGGGGCAAGGCGATTGTCGAGGTCAAATCGCAAGGCTTCAACAAGGGCACGGCGCTGCGCGAGCTGATGAAACATGCGCCCTTCGCAGGCCGGCGGCCCATCTTCCATGGCGACGACATCACCGACGAGGATGTGTTCGCGGCGCTGCCCGATTATGGCGGCGTCGGCATCTCCGTGGGCCGCCATATCGAGGGTGCGGATTATTGCGTGGAATCCCCGCGCGACATCCGCCGCTGGCTGCTGCATCTGGCGGGGATGGATATGGAGCTGGAACCATGAGCACGGGCGGTCTCGATCTGGCAGTGGTGGGCAATGGCCGCACGGCGGCGCTGCTCGACACCTCGGCACGGCTGGTGTGGTGGTGCTTTCCGCGCTTCGACGGCGATCCGGTGTTCTGCCGCCTGCTGGCCGGCGACGAGGAAAAGGGATTTTCGGATGTGCTGCTCGACGGCGCGGTCGAGACCACCTCCCAATATGTGCGCAACACCGCCATCGTCACGACCGAAATTCGCAGCGCCAACGGCTCGGCCATCCGCATCACCGATTTCGCGCCGCGCTTCGGCAATTTCGGCCGCATCATGCGCCCGCCGCAGCTGTTCCGCATCATCGAGCCGATTGCAGGGCTGCCGCGCATCACGATCCGCTTCCGGCCAGCGCACAATTACGGCGAAGGCGTACCGCACCGTTCCTCCGGCTCCAACCACATCCGCTATTGGGGCGGGGAACGCTCGATCCGCCTGACGACCGACGCGCCGCTCTCCTATATCGAGAATGAAGCGCGCTTCGTGCTGACGCGGCCGGTGCATCTGGTGTTCGGCGCCGACGAGCCGTTTCCGAGCGAACTGGCCTCCACCTGCCGCGAATTCGCCGACCGCACGCGCGACTACTGGCAGCAATGGGTGCGCCGCCTCTCCATCGGCTATGACTGGCAGGAGGCGATCATCCGCGCGGCCATCACGCTCAAGCTCTCCAATTTCGAGGAAACCGGCGCGGTGGTGGCGGCGCTCACGACCTCCATCCCCGAAGCGCCGGGATCGGGGCGCACCTGGGACTACCGCTATTGCTGGCTGAGAGACGCCTATTTCGTCGTCAAGGCGCTGAACCGCATCGGCGCCACGGGCACGATGGAGGATTTCATCAATTATACGCTCGGGATCGTCGCCGAGGACGTCACACAATTGAATCCCGTGTATGGGATCATACCGAACGATACGCTGGATGAGCGTATTGCTCCGTCGCTGAAAGGCTATCAGGGGCATGGGCCGGTGCGTGTCGGCAATCAGGCGGGCGAACAGGTGCAGCACGACGCCTATGGCAGCGTGATCCTGGCGGCGACGCCGATGTTTTTCGATCGCCGCCTGCCGCGCGAAGCGGGCGAAGCGCAATTTCGCCTTCTGGAAACGCTCGCCAACAAGGCCGCCGAGGCGGCGCTGACGCCCGATGCCGGGATCTGGGAATATCGCGGCCGCAGCCGCATCCACACCCATTCGGCCGCGATGTGCTGGGCGGGCGTTTCGCGGGTGGCTGCGATCGCGTCGCGCTTCGGCCTGAGCGATCGCGCGGCGCATTGGCACGGCATTTCCGATCGCATCAAGAAAGCCGTGCTCGAACGCGGCTACAATCCCAAGCGCGGCGCCTTCACGGCGGGTTTCGACGATGAAGCGCTGGATGCGAGCGTTCTTTTGTTGCCGGAACTTGGTCTGATTGAAGCAAAGGACCCGCGTTTTATTTCAACCGTCGATGTGATATGCAAGGAGCTACTGCGCGGTCAACACGTGATGCGATATACGGGCGAAGACGACTTCGGATTGCCTGAGACGGCGTTTCTCGTCTGCCGGTTCTGGTTGATCGACGCCCTGTGGCTGCAAGGCCGGACCGACGATGCGCGCCAAATGTTCGAGGAAGCGCTGGGTTGCCGCAACCATTTCGGCCTTCTTTCCGAAGACGTGCATCCGGGTACCGGCGCGCTGTGGGGAAATTTCCCGCAGACCTATTCCATGGCAGGCCTCATTACCTCCGGGATGCGCCTGTCGCGAAGTTGGGAGGACCGGTATTGGCACGCGTCTTCATAATCTCGAACAGGGTTTCGGTTCCGGACCCGCAACGAGGCGTGCGTGCCGGCGGCCTCGAAGTGGCGCTGCGCGCGACGCTGCGCAACCACACTTGCGTGTGGCTGGGCTGGAGCGGCGAGGTCAAGGACAAGAAGGATTGCCGCACCGAGACCGTGCAGCGCGGCGACATGACCTATATCGTCACCGACCTGTCGGAAGACGATTATCAGGAATATTACAGCGGCTTCGCCAATCAGGTGCTGTGGCCGATCCTGCATTACCGGCTGGATCTGGCCGAATTCACGCGGCGCGACCTCACCGGCTATCTGCGCGTCAATGAAAACTTCGCCGAGCAGCTCGACAAGGTGCTGGAGCCGGACGACGTCATCTGGGTACACGATTATCACCTGATCCCGCTGGCCAAGGCGCTGCGCGAGCGCGGCCGCAACAACAAGATCGGCTTTTTCCTCCACATTCCCCTGCCCCCGCCGGAAATCCTGACCGCACTGCCCAATCATGAAAAGTTGATCCCGGCGCTGTGCCACTACGATCTCGTCGGCTTCCAGACGGAAGGCGATAGCGCCAATTTCGCGCGCTATCTCGCCAGCGAATGCGGCATGCCGGCCCATATTCCGCGCGGCGGCGGGCCCGGCAATATCGGCGCCATGCGCATCGGCGCCTTCCCGGTCGGCATCGAAACACGCGAGTTCGCGGCCATGGCGATGCGGGCAATGCAATCTAACTTCATCCGCCGCGTGCTCGATACCGTGCCCGGCGAAATCGTGATCGGCGTCGACCGGCTGGATTATTCCAAGGGCATCGCGCACCGGCTCGAAGCCTATCAACGCTTCCTCAGCGCCAAGCCCGATTGGCGCGGCCGCGTGACCTATATGCAGATCACGCCCAAGAGCCGCTCGGATATCCAGGAATATGCCGAGATGCAGCACGAGATCGATTCCGCTGCCGGCCATATCAATTCGACCTTTGGCGATGTGTCGTGGACGCCGGTGCGCTACACCAACAAGACCTATAGCCGCAATGCACTGGCGGGGCTCTATCGCGCCGCGCGCGTCGGCCTCGTCACGCCCTTGCGCGATGGAATGAACCTCGTCGCCAAGGAATATGTGGCGGCCCAGAACCCGATGGATCCGGGCGTGCTGATCCTGTCGCGCTTTGCCGGCGCGGCGGCCGAATTCGAAGCAGCGCTGCTGGTGAACCCTTACGATCCAGAGGCGGTGGGCGTCGCCATCGACAGGGCGCTGTCCATGCCGATGGATGAGCGCATCGCGCGGCAAAGAAAGCTGTTCCAGGCCCTGCTCGACAACGATCTGACCGATTGGGGCGACCGCTTCCTGGCGGTGCTGACCGGAAATCTCGACGAGTTCGGGCCGGCCCCGCGGGACGAGGAGAGCGAGGCTAGTCGGGCGCCTGCGACAGAGGCGCCGCGACCTCCTCGAGCGGGCGGCGCTCGGCGGAAATTCCCAGCCAGATCTCGGCGCCCGCCGCCAGAAGCATCAGGCCGCCCCCCAGAAGATAGCCAATAAGGAATTCGTCGCGCGAGCCGGTGGCGATCAGTGCGCCGAAGATCGCCGGCCCGGCAACCCCGCCGATTCCCGTGCCCAGCGCCACGAACAGGGCGATGGTGAGCGCGCGCATCTCCAGCGGGAAGGCTTCGCCCACCGTCAGATAGGCCGCGCTCGCGCCCGCCGAGGCGAAAAAGAAGATCACCGTCCAGCATGCCGTCTGCGTCGTCGCATCGAGCACGCCGGCGCGGAAGAGATAACCGACAGCGATCACCAGAACGCCCGAAATGGCATAGGTCGCCGAGATCATGATCTTGCGGCCCAGCGTATCGAAGAGATGGCCCAGCAGCAGCGGCCCGGCGAAATTTCCGAGCGCGAAAGGCAGAATGAACCAACCGATATCGCGCGAGGCCACGCCGTAAAAATTGGTCAGGATCAAAGCATAGGTGAAGAAGATTGCGTTGTAGCAGAAGGCCTGCGTCGCCATCAGCGTCACACCGAGCACGACGCGCCGCGGATAACGCTCGAACAGGGTCTGCATGACGCTGGAGAGCGTGAGGCGATGGCCATGGGTCAGGCGGATCGCGCTGAGCCCCTCGTCGCCCAGGGCGATGCTCTTTTCGGCCCGCACGCGATGCTCGATGGCCGCGACGATGGCTTCGGCTTCTTGCGGCCGGCCATGCGTCATCAGCCAGCGCGGGCTTTCGGGCAGGAAATTGCGCAGGAAGATGATGGTGAGCGCCAGGAGCCCGCCGACCAGGAAGGCAAAGCGCCAGCCATAATCGGGCGGAAACAATCCGGGATCGAGCACCACCACCGCGCCCAGCGCACCGATGGCGGCGCCGATCCAGTAGCTGCCATTGACGATGAGATCGGTGACGCCGCGGCGGCGGGCGGGAATGAACTCCTGCACCACCGAATTGACGGCCGAATATTCGCCGCCGATGCCCATGCCGGTGATAGCGCGGAACAGGGCGAAGGACCAGAAATTCCAGGACAGGCCCGTCAGGATCGTGCCGACGAGATAGACGCCGACCGTGATCGTGAACAACCGTCTTGCGGCCGAGACGATCGGTGAGATAGCCGAAGAACAGCGCGCCGATGACGACGCCCGTCGTATAGGCGCTGCCGGCCAGACCGATATCGGCGGCCGTGAAGTGCAGCACCGGACTGTCGGCAATGGCGCCCGAGAGCGAGCCGACCAGCGTGACCTCCAACCCGTCGAGAATCCATGTCGCACCGAGGGCGATGACGACAAGCCAGTGAAAACGCGCCCAGGGCAGCCGATCGAGCCGCGCCGGAACCGTGGTCGAAAACTGCTCCACGACATCCTCCTGCTCGGCCGCCAGTGTGGCGCGAAGAGTGGCCGGAACCCAAGCCTTTTCCGCGCCGCGGAACCTGTCTCGCGGGCAACGCGTTCTACAACAAGGCGCAAACAGGATCGGGCGAAGCCGGATGGCGAAGCACAGCAAACTTGTCGAAGAGGCGAAGCGGGATCCGTCGCGGATTTACGCCAGTCCCTCGGATGTGCTGCGCGACCGGCGGCTCAGCGATGCCGATCGCGTCGAGATTCTCACCTCCTGGGAACGCGATGCGCGCGCGCTGTCGGTCGCCACGGAAGAGGCGATGGGCGGCGGCGAGCCCGACCACCTGCAGGAGGTGATCGCAGCCCGCCATGAAGCCGAAAAGCGCATGACGGGCAGCGATGACGCCGACTGAGGTCTACTCCAGCAGCAGCACCGCGAATTGCGGCGGCGGGCTGATCCAGCTTTTGGCGATGCGCCAGCCGGCGCGGCCGGCCAGCTCCGCGAAGCTTTCCACCGTGTATTTGTGGCTGTTCTCGGTGTGGATGGTTTCGCCTTCCTCGAACGCGAATTCTTTGCCCGCGACCGAGACCGTCTGGTCGAGGCGCGATTCCAGATGCATCTCGACCCGCTTGGCCTCGTCATTCCATTTGGCGCGGTGGCGGAACAATTTCAGATCGAAGCTGGCGTCCAGCTCGCGATTGATGCGGATCAGAAGATTCCGGTTGAAGTCGCGCGTGATGCCGCCGGCATCGTCGTAGGCGGCGAGCAGCGTGTCGACATCCTTCTGCAGATCGACGCCGAGCAGCAGCCGGCCCTTCGGCCCCAGACAGTCGCGCACGCCCGAAAGGAATTTGATCGCCTCATCGACGGTGAGATTGCCGATGGTCGAGCCCGGAAAGAAGCCAAGGCGCGGGGCGCCGTTCAGCTCGGCCGGCAGCGTGACCGGCTCCATGAAATCGGCGGCGACGGGATAGACCGACAGGCCCTGATATTCCTTGCGCAATTCGGTGGCGCAATCCATGACCCAGCTTTCGCAGATCTCGATCGGCACATAGGCCGAAATGCCCGAGACACCATCCAGCACCAGCCGCGTCTTGACGCAGGCGCCACTGCCGAATTCGACCATGACCGTGCCGGCTTCGACCAGCGTGTCGAGTTCTGGCATCAGATTCGTCAGCAATTTGCGCTCGGTGCGCGTGGGATAATATTCGGGCGCGGTGCAGATATCTTCGAACAGCTGCGAGCCGTCATCGTCGTAGAGATATTTGCTCGGCAGGCGCTTTTGCGGGCGCGCCAAGCCCGCGAGAATGTCGGCGCGGAAATCTTCCAAGGTTTCCTCGTTTGCTTTTTCGATTTCGGTGGGTCAGTGGCCGATGGTATCGGCCAGGCGGAGGCCGGCGAATTGCCAGCGCTGATGGGGATAAAAGAAATTGCGATAGGTCGGGCGGATATGATCGGCCGTGGTGACGCAGGAGCCGCCGCGCAGCACCATCTGGTTGACCATGAATTTGCCATTGTATTCGCCGACCGCACCTTTGGCGGCGCGAAAGCCCGGATAAGGCGCATAGGCGCTGGCCGTCCATTCCCAGCAATCGCCGAACAATTGCATGCCGTCCGTTGCCGGCAGCGGACGCAGCGCCGCGCTGTTGCGGAAATTTCCATCGGTATCGGGCAATGAAGCGGCCGCGTGCTCCCACTCCGCTTCGGTGGGAAGGCGCTTGCCGCACCAGCGCGCGAAGGCGTCGGCCTCATAAAACGAGATATGGGTGACGGGCGCCTGTGTGTTGAGCGGCTGTAGGCCCGACAGCGTCATGGAAGACCACTCGCCATCGCGCTGTTGCCAATAGAGCGGCGCGATCCAGCCATTCGCCTGCGCGCAAGCCCAGCCATCGGAGAGCCAGTGGCGCGGGTCGCGATAGCCGCCATCATCAATGAACGCCAGCCATTCGCGGTTGGTGACGAGGCGGCGCGCAAGGCGGAAAGGCTCAAACCAGACCTTGTGGCGCGGGCCTTCATTGTCAAAGGCGAAATCCGCGCCGTCATGGCCGATCTCGACGAGGCCGCCCTCGAACGCCGCGAAGGACAATTCGGGCGCCATGCGCGCATCGATCGGCTTGTGCGCCTGATAGGCGGGACACAGCGCATTCTGCGCGAAGGCGTGGAGGATATCGGTGAGCAACAATTCCTGATGCTGCTGCTCGTGATGAAGCCCGAGCTCGACTAGAGATGCCAGTTCGCCGGTAAAGGCGCGCGTCTCCATCAGCGCCAGCATTGCCGCATCGACATGGGCGCGATAGGCCGTGACGTCGTCGCATGTGGGCCGCGTGACGAGGCCGCGCTGCGGGCGTGGATGCCGTTCGCCGACAGCGTCGTAATAGGAATTGAAGAGGAAACCGAAATCGGGATGGAATTCGCGATAGCCGGTCGCGCGCTTCAGGATGAAGGTCTCAAAGAACCAGCTCGTATGCGCGCGATGCCATTTGGCGGGGCTCGCATCCGGCATGGATTGCACGGTTTGATCTTCGGCGCTGAGTGGCGCGGCAAGACGCTCGGTCTCGGCCCGCACGGCCTCGAAGCGCGCACGGAGGGATTGCGTGCGGCTCTGGCTGTGTGCACGCGCGAGCGCACCTTTCCGGGACGTGTTCATTTTCGGAACCTCCAGGCACGCCACATGCGGCCGGACCGCGAGGCCAGAACCGCATCTGGTAATGAAATAACGTACATGGCCCTATGGTTCCACCCTTGGAGGCCAAGTTTTGTCAGCAGCTGTCATGGGGTTGTGGACAGCGGGGCAGATTTGCGCCGCGCGCATGGCAAATCGCCGCGGATGCGCACGATTTGCGCCCATTTCCAGATTTTTTGGATTGAGAGCGTTCTAGCCGGCGATCACGACGCCGATGGAGGGCGCCTGCATCGCCACCAGCGTCTCGCCGGCGCGCTGAACATCGCGTTCGGAGATTCGGCGCGGATCGGCCACCAGCACCACAGCGTCGGCCAACCGCACCAGCGCATGGCTTTCATTGAGGGCGGCCAGCGGCGTCGCATCGATGACGATCAGCTCGGCGGACCCACGCAGGTGCGCGAACAGGCGCGCCATCGCCTGCGATGCGAGCGCGGCATAGCTGTTCGGGATTGCCGTGAAGTTCGACAGCAGCAGCAGCGGCGAACGCGGGTCCTTGAGGAAGCAGCGGCTGAGCGGCGCCTGCCCGCGCAAGGCCTCGATCATGCCGCATGGCGCGGCGCGATAACCGAGCGTGCGTGCCGAGGGCGCGCGGCTGAGATCGCCATCGACCAGCACCGTCCGCCATCCTGCCCGCGCGGCGCTGCGCGCGATGCCGAGCGCGACCGAGGTCTTGCCCTCTTCGGCCGCTGGCGATGTGACGGCGACGACGCGCGGACGGGCGCCGCGCGGCGGGGCCGAGATGGCTTGCATCACGCAATTGATGCCTTGCGCGAAATCGGAGTGCGGCCAATCGATCACATAATCGGCGGCGCGGATCGAAGCGGCGTCGGGAATGCGCGCGAGGATCGGTAGAGGTCCGCTTTGCGGCCTGTATTGCGGTGGCTGCACTGGAGCCGCGGCATAGGCCGGCGCTGCGCGGAAGTCCTGTACATCCCTGCCCGCGCCGGTCGAGACCGGCAGGGCGAAGCCGAAGCGCTCGGCGATCAGCGCCGCCAGCAACCCGAGCAGAAGCCCGGCCGGAATCGAGGCTGCGAACAGCAGCATGCGATGCGGCGAGGCCGGCGCACTGGGCACTGGCGCCGGCGAGATCACGCGCGCATCCGACACCTGCATCGCTTCCTGATCCTGGGTCTGGCGCAGGCGCGTGACGAAGGTCTGATATATGCTGCGCGTGGAATCGGCGTCGGACTGCAGGGCCTTGAGCTTGACCGTGGCGAGGTTTTGCCGGGCCGCGTCCTTTTCGGTGCGCCGCATGCTCGACTCAAGCGAGGCCACCTGCGCCTGCACGACGGCGACATCGTTCTCGAGCGAACCGGCGATGCGGTACACTTCCTGCTTGAGCTTGGCTTCCAGATCGCGGCGCTGCGATTCCACGGCGATCATCTTGGGATGCATGGGGCCGTAGCGGGTCGCCATATCGGCTTCCTGCTGCAAGAGCGTGGCTTCCTGCGTGCGCAGCTTGACGATCAGGGGCGAAGCCACCACCTGCGAGACATCGGCGACATGGCCCGAGGCGATCAGAGTCTTGACGCGGCCATAGGTGGCTTCCTTGGCGGCCAGATCGGCGCGCGCCTGCACAAGCTGGGTGTTGATGGCGGCGAGCTGCTGCTCGGTGAGCGAGGTGCCGTCGGCGCCCTGGTTGAGATTGTGCTTGGCCTTGTATTGCTCGACCGCGGTCTCGGCCTGCTGGACCTGATCGGAGAGCTGGTCGACGCGGGCGGTCAGCCATGTGGTGGCCTGTTTGGCGGCGGCGGTCTTGAGCTGTATCTGCTGATCGACATAGTTCGAGGCAAAGGCATTGGCGATGCGCGCGGCCTTGGCGGCCACGTGATCTTCGAAGCGCACGGCGATGGAGGTCGAAAGCCCGACCGTGGTCGACGGAAAGGCGGCTTAGCACCTTGTCGATCACGGACTCGCGTTCGGCGGCGGCAGCGGCGGCGGATCCGGCCGGTGGCGCAGGCTGGAACCATTTGAGCGGATTGATGAGCGTGTGCATGCTCGGCAGCGCGGCGAACGGCGAATTCGAGCGCGCCGGATTGAATTCGGGATCGTCCATCAGATCCAGCTTGTCCACCACCGCGCCGGCGAGATCGCGCGAGGTCAGGATCTGGATCTGGTTCTGCACCGAGGCCGGATCGGTCGGCAGATTGGACAGCACGGCCGAGGCATCGGCAACCGCGTTCTTGCGCTGATCGAGCAGAACGACGGCGGTCGCCGAATACATCGTCGGCAGCACCATTGCGACAACCGCGGTCAGCGCGACGACGATGATGGCGACCTGAAGGATGAGACGGCGGCGCGCGCGCACGAGGCGCAGGAGATCGGCCGGAGTGAAGGCGGCGTCCGCGGAAGGGGCCGCGCCCGATGCCGGAGCCGGCCTCGGCACGGCCGGCGCAGCGCCGGTCCGGATGGTCCCCTCGGAAGACATATGCCTGTTTCTCGCCTCTGCCGGACGCGCCCGGCCAAGCTCAGGTGTAACCCGCAGCAGCCTGCGAATTGGTTAATGGCGGCTTGCCGTGAAAGAACGTTAAGCCGTTGTCAAAGCTGGAAATGCAGCCCGGCCTGGAAGAGGTTGTCGGTAAATCCCTGCCCGCCGGTGGTGGAGGTGCGGCGCTGCCAGGCATAGCCCGCATCGGCGGCGATATAGCGGTTCAGCAGGTATTTGGCCGTAAGCCCCGCCTCGAACAATCTGTCCACCCGGGAGGTGCCGACATAGCGGCTGTCTGTGGCATCGCCATGGGCCTGAATGATCAGGTTGCGCAGCAGCTCGTAATCGAGCGAGAGGCCGAGCGACTGGTCGTCGCTCACCGAGGCGCCGGTGACGGTGGTATCGTCGAAGTGGCGCGCGGCGGTGAGATGGAACGTCATCAGCGGCGTCGCATACCAGGTGAGCGTGGCGCCATAGTCCAGCGCCTTCACATGCGGATAGGCCTTGAAACGCTGATCGGCGAAGCCGACGAAAATTTCGCCCTGCAGCAGATGGGTCAGGAACATCTCGGCGCCGGCTTCGGCGCGATAGCCTTTGGAATTGCGCGTCTGGCCGACCGCGGTGTCGTAGCGGCGGTCGTCATAGGTTCCGCGCAAGAACAGCGCATAGCCAGGCGAGAATTCGTAAGCCGCCTTGGCCGTGGCGCTGAGCTGATCGCGGTTGCGATCGGTGTTGCTGTAGACCCCGCCGCCGACGAGCCTGGTGGGATCGTAGGTGTAACGCGTATAGGTGCCGCCGACCTCGAAGGCGAAACGGCCCGGGCGGTAGCGCATGAGGCCGCCGCCGCGCAGCGCATGATATTGCGTCGGCTCGGCGGCGCCGCCCGGCTGATCCGGCGAATAGCGCGGCTCGTGTAGCGTGTTGTAGGAGCCATTCAGTTCCAGCGCGGCGCTGCGGGTGATGTCGAGGCGGCCATTGCCGCCGACGAACCAGTCCATACGGTCTTCGGAGCCCAACGACAGGTATTGGTAGCGCTTCAGATTGCCGGTGATCTGCAACATATGGCGCGACCAGTCCGAGGTCAGGCTGAAGCCCGGATTGAGCGTGATGAAGACATCGCTCTTCTTGGCGGTGGCGGTGCGATAGACATTGTCGTCGGACGACGCGCCGACATCGAGCGCCGGCCTGAGACGGAAAGCGCCGATGCGGATGCCCTTGGCGTCGTAATCGGGGCGCAGACGCTGCATCACGCCCACGGGCTGGCCCGCCCCCGCAAAGGCGGCGGCCGGCGCCGCAATGGCGGCCGCGATCAGGCAACTGACGGCAATGGCGAAACGCATGGAAATCCCCGCTCAGCGGCGAGACTGCGCGGCAATGGTTAACCGTCTGTTAAGGAGTGTGAACGCGGCTCAGAAGAAGCGCTCGTCGACGCGGATGATGTCGCCGGGATGGATCTTGGTCGTCTCGTCGGCCGGCTCTTCGACTTCCTTGGTCGATCCGTCGCGGCGGACATAAACGTCCGATCTCGTCGGCGCGATAGGTGAAGCCGCCCGCCAGCGCCACGGCGGTGACGACGTTCATGTCGTTCACATAGGGATACTGGCCGGGCTTGTTGACCTCGCCGATGATGAAGAAGGGACGATAGGCCGTAACCTCGGCGCTGACCTGCGGGTTGCGCAGATAGCCGGCCGCAAGCTTGGTGGTGACGCGCTCTTCGAAGCCGTGCACCGTCCGGCCGGCGGCATGGACCTGACCGATCAGGGGCAGGCGCACATCGCCGGAACTGTCGACTTCGAATTCGCCGCTGAGATCGGGTTCGCCATAAACGGTGACGCGCAGCTTGTCGCCGGTGCCAAGCCGGTAGGCTTGCCCCATGCCGGCAGCGGCGGGGCGCGCGGCGTGTTGCGGTGCAGGCCCGGACGAGACCGGTCGCGGCGGCGCCATTACCGAATAATGCGGCGGGCTTACCGTGGGGGCATTCGGTGCCGTGGGCTCAGTGATCGTGGGATCGGTGCGCAGCGGCGGGGCCGATGAGGCGTTATCTTCCATCACGGCATAGCGCGGACGCGCGGTCTGTTGCGGCTGGGCGTCGGAGCCCATCGCGGCCGGTACGGTCCAGACGGGCGTGGTCGGCGCGGCGCGCGGAACCGATTGGGCGGCGGCCGGCGCAGCCGCAAGCATCAGCAGCGCGGCGAACGCCGCGGCCATCAGTCCCGATCCGACATGCCTGCGAAAGTTCATGTGCCGGTTCCGCTCCACGCGCGGACGGCCCGCGCGAAATTACGGCTCAGAGGCTAGGACGGCTTGGTTTCCAAGCGGTAAAGACGCCGCGACGGGACGAGACCGGGCGAGCCGGCCGGCGACTGGGTGCCGGCTGGCCGACGAGAGGCAGGCGCGCAGGAAGACGGGATCGTCCCAGGGCACATCGTGATGGGCCTCTGTGAGGAAGGGGCTGGCCGGATCGCGCCGCCATTCCTGCGGAAAAAGCACCACAAGGTCGCCGTCTATGGCGGGCGGAACGGCGACGGCCGATTGCGGGACCACGCGGGCCGTCAGGGCGGCAACGAGGTCACGCCCCGCACCCAGCGGCAAGGCGGCGGTCTGGGTGGCGCGCGGATTGATCTCCAGCAGATGCACCCGGCCCTCGCCGTCGCGGATGAAATCGAGTCCATGAAGACCGGAAAGTCCGAAACGGCGGGCCAGTTTGACGGCGGCTTCCTGCATCGCCTCGTCGGCCACGATGCGCACGACAGAGGCCGGGCCCGTGCTGCCAGCTGCGGTCACGACATCGGCATGGATCGCGGCCAGAACCTCGCCCTGCCAGCAGGCGAAGGCGGCGGTGGCCGGCATGCCCGGGATATAGGCCTGCAGCGACAGACGCGGCGCGGTCGCGGCGAGGGCATCGGTCAGGTGATGCGCATCGCGGCGGCGCAATGCGCGCGCCAACGCGCGCAGGGGCGGCAGCGGACGCGACAGGCGATCGAAGGCGGCATAGGCCTCTTCGCAGCTATGGACGATGGCGACACCTTCCCCGCCCCAGCTTCCATCCGATTTGAGAACGGCGGGAAATCCGATCCGGGCCAGACCACGTTCGAGATCGGCCTCACTGTCGAGGCCTACGGTTTCGGGCACACAGATGCCCTCTTCCGCCGCGGCGGCGATGAAATCGGCGCGGGCCGTCAGCTGGCCATAGGCGGCCGGTGCACCCAGCGAATGGGCGATGAGATCCGCGCCCGGACCACCGGCCGCATGACGGCGCAGGAGAAGGCCCAGCGCCCGGTCGTCGCAGGAGATCACGAGATCGGGTGACGCAGCTTCGATTGCGGCCGTGAGGCTGACCAGCGGGGTGAAGGGCGAATAGTCATGGACCGCACCGGCAAAGCGGCTGCGCCGGGCGGGCGAGCCGGCCGGGGCCATCATCGCCACGGTCCAGCCCTGCCGGATAAATCTGGCGGCAAGCCGCGCCGTGGTCGGCCATGTGGTTGTGCTGACAAGCAGAATTCGGGGCATCGCGCGCTGTCTTATTTTGTTTCTTCGCCCGCCTCCATGCAGGCTTCGTGCCTGCCCGCGTTGGCACGGAATGTGGAACGAGAGGGCCAAGGCCCGCCGCAACGGCCCCGCATGCGTTCCAAATCGGGAAATTGCCGAAGAACGGGACGCCAGAACGGGACAGGCGAGACGGGCCGGCGCGAAACAAGACAGTTGCCGAGGACACAATGACCAAGATTTGCGATGTCGCCATCATCGGGGCCGGGCCTTACGGGCTGTCGCTGGCCGCCCATCTCAATGCCAGCGGGATCGATTTCCGCGTCTTCGGCAAGCCGTTGGACACCTGGCGCGAACATATGCCCAAGGACATGCATCTGAAGTCCGACGGCTTCGCCTCCAATCTCGACACGCCGGAAACGGGCGGCACGCTGGAGGAGTATTGCCGCGCGCATGACCTTCCTTATGCCGATCAGGGTCTGCCGGTGCGCCTCGACATCTTCAACGCCTATTCCGGCTGGTTCCAGAAACGCTTCGTGCCGAACCTCGAAGAGACCCATGTGGTGGGGCTGGAAAAGAGCCCGAACGGATTTCTGCTGACGCTCGAAAGCGGCGAACGCTTTGAAGCACGCCAGGTGGTCAACGCCGTCGGCATCAGCTGGTTCGCCCATATCGCGCCGAAGCTGGCCGCTCTGCCGGACTGGGCGGCCTCGCACAGCTTTGCCCATCGCGACGGCGAGAGGTTCAAAGACCGTGAGGTCGTGGTGCTGGGCGCCGGCGCCTCGGCCATCGACCTGGCTGCGCATCTGAAGGATAGCGGCGCCGATGTGCGCGTGATGGCGCATGCCGGACGTGTGCGCTTCCACGATGCACCCGATCCCATGGACGGCACACTCCTCAAGCAGATCCGCAACCCCTCCACCGGCATCGGACCGGGCTGGCGCTCCTTCCTGTGCGTGCATGCCCCGCTTCTGTTCCACCGCATGCCGGAACGGCTGCGCCTCAAGGCGACGAAGAACCATCTCGGGCCCGCGCCGGGCTGGTTCATGCGCGAACGCGTCGAAGGCCGCATTCCCATGCTGCTCGGCCGCGACATCCTGCATGCCCAGACCGAAGGCGACCGCGTGGCGCTGCGCACGCTCGACGCCAATGGCGCGCAGGAAACTGTCGCCTGCGATCACGTGATCGGCGCGACGGGCTATCGCCCCGAGCTGCACAAGCTGCCCTTCCTCGACGCCGCCCTGCGCAATCAGATCGCGCAGGTCGAGAACACAGCGATCCTCTCCGATCAGTTCGAGAGTTCGGTGCCGGGACTCTATTTCACCGGCCCCGCCGCGGCCAACAGCTTCGGTCCGCTGATGCGCTTCATGGTGGGGGCGGAATTCGCGGCCCCGCGGCTCGCCGCTCAGCTGGCCCGCAAGCTGCACGTCACACAGCGCCGGGCGGCCTAAACGCCCCGGCCGGCGAAGGCGCGCCGCATGGCGCGCCACATCGCCGTGCGCTGAAGATCATCGTCGAGCGGCAACATGCGCGGGCGGCGCCCCGTCAGCTCCGCGCGCCAGCCTTCGGCGCGCAGGAAGCGATCGCTGAGACCCCAAGTCAGAACCGCATCGGTGGCCGGATTGTCAGCCACGACATCGAGGAAGCGCGCGCTGGCATCGGCCACGGCACGGTCGCGCAGCGCAATGCTGGCGGGGCCACGGCGATCGCTCACATCATGCTCGGTGACGAGGATCTTGAGACCCATGGCTCTGACTTCATCGAGGAAGCGGCGCAGCGCCGCCTGATCGACTGTTTCGCCGAAGGCCGGCAGATGACCCTGCAGGCCGAGCGCATCAATCGGGACGTTGCGCGCCTTCAGGCCTTCGAGAAGCTTGAGCGTTTTCGCGCGGAACAGATCGTGCTCCGGACCGGCCAGCTCGCAACCCCAATCATTGTAAACGAGCTGGACGCCCGGCGCGGCTTCACGCGCGGCATGGAGGGCGGTGTCGATATAGCCGGGACCGAAGGTTTCGAGCCAGAAGCTGTTGCGCAGGCCGTCTGCGCGGCCGTCCTTGGGGTTCATGATCTCGTTGACCACATCCCAGGACTGCACGCGGGCACCATAGCGGCGCATCATGTGCGCGATGTAATCGGTGAACAGGCGCTCGTCGCGGCTGGCGCGCACGGCCGGTTCGAGCCAGGACGGATTGCTGCCATACCAGACCAAGGTGTGGCCGCGAAAGCGCAAGCCGTGGGCCTGCGCGAAATCGACAAGCGCGTCGGCCGGGCCGAAATCAAACTGGCCGCGCTGCGGTTCGATGGCGTTGCGCTTCATTTCATACTCGGCGACGAGGCCCGCGGATTCTCTCAGCAGCGCGGCTTTGAAATCCGGCTGTTCCAACTGATAGGTCGCCACGGCGCAGCCATAGAGCAGCCCCACACGCCCGGCGGCGCGGCGTAGCGACGGTTCATCAGCAATGGAGGGACGCAGGCGCGGACCCGCCAGCGCCGCGACCGGCGCGAGCGCGGCCATGGCGAGGAGATGGCGGCGGTTCAGCATGCCGGGCCCGGATCGGTGGAGATGGCGGGCGATTTCGTCATGGTGGAATCGGCGAGGCGGCGATAGGCGCCGTCGGGCAGGAATATCTGCAGGAATATGCGCGCGGCCATGGCCGGGCGATAGGCGCCGTGCAACGCCGCCGTCGAGGAAAAGCTTCAGAGCCGACGAGTTTGCTTTTCAGCGCCACGGCTTTTGCGATGGACCAGCCGCGGCAGCCATAATAGGCGCGCGCCGGGATAGAGGGGCGCATGCGCTCGATCCAGGGCAGCAGCGTGTCGCCGGTGCGGCCGGACGACAGGCGGCCGGATCGGCCACATCGCGCCAGATCGCGCCCGGCTTTTCCGCCATCGCAAAAGTGCAGCCGGCGAAGGACAGGCGCAGTGCGAAATCCTTGTCGTCGCCATAGGAAACCGTCGGATCGAAGCGCACGCGCGCGGCCAGCGCACGCGGCACCACCAGCGTCTGCGGCGGGATGAAGCCACGATCGCAAAGCAGATAGGTGGCCATGTTCTCGCCTCGGCGCGGCCCCCGCGGCGGCTTGAGAAAACTGCGCCCCTCGCCGCGATCGGCGATCACCGGCGCGAAGCCGGCCGTGTCATGCGTGCCGTCCAGAAGCCGGGCCATGGTTTCGAGATGATGCGGCAGGAAGCGATCGTCGGAATCGAGGAAGGCGATGTAACGCCCGCGGGCCTGATCGATGCCGGTGTTGCGCGCCGCCGACGCGCCCTGATTGTCCTGGCGGATGAGGCGAAGGCGCGGATCGTCGATGGCCTCGACCACGACGGCCGGATCGTCGCGCGAACCGTCATCGACGATGACGATCTCGAAATCCTGGCAACTTTGCGCCAGCACCGATTGCAGCGTCGCGCCCAGAATATGGGCGCGGTTATAAATCGGAATCACGACGGAAAAGAGCGGGGTCACATCGCCGGACATGGCGCCCTCCCCTCATCCCTGTGCGGTTCGTGGTGCGGGCCGCGCAGCATCGCAATCACCAGGAGCATCATGACCCAGACCGGACCGTCGCCTTCGAGATAATCGGACTCGAGCAGATTGTGCAGCACGGCGAACAGGAAGAGCCCAAGCAGCAGCCCCTTGAAAACGAGATCGTCATCCGGCCGCCGCCGCCAGAAGCCCATCAGCGGCAGGAGCACCACAGCGATCATGGTCAGACTGACACCGATCCCGCCGGTCGTCACCGCCACCTGCAGATAGCCGTCATGCCCGTGGGAGGCCTGTTCGACCCAGTCGTCATCGACATAGGGCGCCAACGGCGAGGGCTTGCCGGTATCAGCGAAGGTGCCGTAGCCGGCGCCGAGCCAGGGATGATCGGCGATAAAACCCGCTTCGGCTTCCCAGATCGCCGCACGGCCGGTGAAGGACTGCGGATTGTCGAGTTTGCGGTTGATCTCTGTCGCATGGCTCATGACCAAGGTCGCGAGAAGAACGCAGGACAGAAGCGCACCGATGGTGACGATCCAGCGATCGATATCGCGCTTCCAACTGAAACCGTAGATTGCGCCGATCGCCGCCACCAACGGCAGGAAGCCCATCGACGTCTTCGACCGCGTCATGATCAGGAAGCCGATGGCGGCGAGAAGCAGGGCCACGTCGCGCCAACTCCTCCGCACGGTGATGAAGTAAAGTTCGATCAGCGCCGTGATGACGCAGACGGCACCGGTGATATTCTTCTGGATGTAGAGGCCGCGCCAATCGCCGATGAGGGCGGGAGCGCCCTCGCCCGGAAGCTGCCTGGCCTGCGGAATCAGCGGAATTGAAATCCAGTTGACGATCAGGACGCCGATCAGGACGGCGCGCAACAATTCCAGACTGCGCTTCGGCCCCACAGCATCGACACCGAGCATGGCGGAAACAATAACGATCATCTCGAGGCCGGCACGCCGCAAGGTGACGCTTGGCACGAAAGACCATGTCATCGAGAGGAAACACCAGCCGATCAGCAATAGCAGCGGCAAGGGAACAATGCCGATGGCGCTGAGCGAACGGCGCTGATAGGCGAAGATCGTCAACATTGCGAAGACGACGACATAGATGAGCTGACGCAGCATATCGCCACTGCCGTTCGTCAATGCGACCCCGCCCGGCGGCGGGAGCTTGAACGGCGTCAGCCCCACAAAGACGAGCAGCAGGAGCGCGACGAAGACACTTTCGACCAGCCAGCGCGGCATGACCGTGCTGTACGGCGTGTGCGTCAGGGTCAGTGTGTCATTCGCCATGGATCACCGCATATTCCTGGTGATGGCGGCCGAACAGCGCGGCGGCCTTGCCGGCGGCGCGGAAGAATTTGCGCAGGGTCGCAAGCCGCCGCTCTGGGCTGGCCAGCAGCAGCAGCGCAAGCACCGGCGAGACGATGAGGGCTGCGGCGATCTTGGCAAGCTCCAGTGCCACACCGGCCGGCCCGCTTGAGTGCTTGAGGAAAACCCGCATGTCCGAATTGCCGTTGCCATAGGCGCGAGCCAATGCCCATTTGAGGCCGCTGCGCGAATCCGGCACCTCGGTGTAAGAGATCGCTTCTGCCGCCCAGGCAAAGCGTGCCCCCAGCGCTTTCAGGCGATGGAAGAACTCCTTGTCCTCGCCGCCGCTAAGCGCGAATTGCGGATCGAAATGCGGCGGCGTAACCCGTTCGAGGATGCCACGCGCGATCAAGATATTGCCCGCGCCCTGCAGCATCGCGGATTGCGCGCTGGCGCCGCGATGGGTGGCGACGCCGTTGTAGCTGTTGTCAGGCCCGCCATTGTCATCAACCGGCAGCACCGGACCTTCGACGGCATCGGCATGGAAACGCTCGCGCGTGGCGAGCAGTGCATTGAGCCAGCCCGGCTCGACCCATTCGTCATCGTCGAGCATGACGAGATATTCCATCGCGGGGCGGGACAGCGCATGGGCCACCAGGGCACTGCGGTTCTGGGCGATGCCGCGCTCGGTCACGATGATCGCGTCGAGCGGCCAGCGATAGCCGGTGCGCGCCGTCGCCTCGCACAGATCCTTGCCGAGATGATCTTCGGCATCGTTGTCGCCGACGAGAATGTGCACCTCGGCCGTGGTCTGCAATTCGGCAAGCGATTGCAGCAGGCGCGACAGCCCGCGCGGGCGGCGGAAGGTGGGGATGGCGATGGTAACGTCAGCCATGGCGGCAGCCTCCACGGCGCGGTCCCGCCATGGCCTGTTCGCCGTCAGTGCCCTGTTTCATCAGCATTTGCGGGAACCGGAGCACGGTGCCCCTCGCCAGAAAGAGTGTCCCCGTACAGATTGCAGCAGCGGCCGTTCGGAAATCCTTAACGATACCGGACCTTTCCGGGGCCCCGGTCTCCGGCAAACCGGCGTCAGGCGGCCCGGGCGGGGGCGCCCGCCGCTTGCGGGGCAACCTTGACCACCGGGCGCGACATTGTGCGCGTCAACATCAGGACAATCGCCCGCGGATTGCTGACGGCATAGCGCCAGAACAAACGCTTGGGCTCACGCGCCAGACGGAACAGCCATTCGAGGCTGGCAGCCTGCATCCATTCCGGCGCGCGCGCATAATCGCCGGTGACGAAGTTGAAGCAGCCGCCGCAGGTGACGAGCCAGCCTGCGCGCAGACGATGCTTGTTGCGCGTGCAGAAGGCGTGCTCCAGCCCGACGCCGAGGCCGACCCAGACGATATCGGCGCCCGACGCATTGATCTCCTGACAGATGGCGGCTTCGTCCTCGCGAGCGAAATAGCCGTTGCGGCGGCCGACGATCTCCAGGCCCGGATAACGCTGTTTCAAAATCTCGGCGCAGCGCGCATTGACGCTCTCGCTGGCGCCCAGAAGAAAGAAGCGCAGGCCGCGTTTCTGGGCGGCTTCGGCGGCATCGATGAAATAGTCGGTGGTGGCGCTGCGCTCCGGAATCGGCGAATGCGTCAGCAGACGCGAGGCCAGCACTACGGGCTGACCATCGGCATGGATGATGTCCGCGGCGTCGTAATGGGCGCGGAACTGCGGATCTTTGGCAGCACGGGCGATGGAATTGCCGTTGACCGAAAAGACAAGCTGCGGGACGTGGCTCGGATCGCGGCGCGCGGCCAGGCATTCCTCGGTCATCAGATCGGCCAGACCCTGACGCGACACACAGGCGACCTTCACGCCGCCGACGATCACTTCATCATAGTTGCGAGACATGGTGCGCCTTCCGATCAATAGGCGTTGCGGCGGCGCAGCACTTCGAATGCCGTGCGGAAGAGGATCTTGAGATCGAGCGCGATGTCGGCATGGGCGACGTACCAGACGTCGTGATCGACGCGGGCGCGCATGGCCTCGATGGTCGGGGTTTCGCCGCGATGGCCGTTGACCTGGGCCCAGCCGGTGATGCCCGGCTTGACGTATTGGCGCAGCGTGTAATGGGCGATCTTCCGCGCATAGAACTCGTCATGCGCGCGGGCATGCGGGCGCGGACCGACCAGCGACATCTCGCCGGTCAGCACATTGAAAAGCTGCGGCAGCTCGTCGAGGCTCCAGCGGCGCAGGAAACCACCGAGCCGTGTGAGGCGGGCATCGTTCTTCCGGGCCTGCACGACATGGTCGCCGTTCTCCTGCACCGTCATGGTGCGGAATTTGAGGATGGTGAAGGGCACGCCGCCCTGACCGAGACGCTGCTGGCGGAACAGGGCCGGGCCCGGCGAATCCAGCCGCACCGCCAGCGCGATTACAGCCAGAACGGGGCCGCCGAGAACCGTCAGCGGGATGGCGATGGCCAGATCCAGTGCGCGCTTGAACGCGCCGCCGACGCTGCCGAGAGGCTCAGCCAAAGCGGTGTCATTCGCCGGCCGCGCGATCTGCGGAACCGGGAGCGTCACGCGCTCCCGGGCGGAGACATCGGCATACGCCAGCGCGGCGCCGGCCCTGCCCTGCGGTGCGAATTCGGGATGCGGTCTCATCGTCGCCTCGGAAAATGACGTTCGAGGCTTCAGGTGCATCGTGCGGGCCAGCCGGAAGCGGCCCGGCTGTGTCAGATCAGGACTTTGAAGACTTGGAAAATCCGCGACTTAGGGGACCCGCAGGTCCGGCGTACCGTTTCGGCGCAGAGCGCGCTGGTTCAGAACGGCACGGCCTCGATCGGGCCATCGGAGGCCTTGCCAGCGGCGCGGCCAGGCTTCACTGCCGCTGCGGCAGGCGTGTTAGGCTGACCGCGAACGCCATTGCGGGAGGCAGGCATGGGCGAGGACAAGCCGTTCGAGTTCCAGGGCATCAACCATCTGGCGCTGGTGTGCAGCGACATGGCGCGGACGGTGGACTTCTATTCCAACGTGCTCGGCATGCCCCTGATCAAGACCATCGACCTGCCGATGGGCATGGGCCAGCATTTCTTCTTCGATATCGGCAATGGCGACGCGCTGGCCTTTTTCTGGTTCCCTGACGCGCCACCGGCCCAGCCGGGCGTCGCCGCGGCCGGTTATCTGCCGACAGCGGGCAAATCCATCGCCTCGGCCCATGGCTCGATGAACCATGTCGCCTTCAACGTGCCGGCCGACAAGATCGACGAGTACTACAAGCGGCTGAAGGCCAAGGGGATCGAGGCCACGCTGATCCTGAACCATGACGATTCCGAGCGCCAGGTGAGCCTGAAACCCACACCGACGACCTTCGTGCGTTCGATCTATTTCTTCGACCCGGACGGGATCTGCCTGGAATTCGCGGCCTGGACCCGGCCGCTCGATCCGGCGCGCGATGTGGCGCATGAGCCCGTGAATGCCAAGGGCGAGAAGCAGCACCGACCCGAACCGTTGCGCTAGGCGGCGTTACCGGGAGGCGTGATCGCCCTCGCCCGCGCGACGGCGCCGCCGCCGGGTGCGCAACTGCGCCAGGCGCAGCGGCACGCGGATGCGCTCGGGCGAGCCCGACATGGTGCGCACCCATTGGCCGATCTCGGACACATTCAGCGCGGGGATGCGCGCGATACGCTCGGCGAACAGCCGCTGCGCGGCCGTGCTCGCATCGGCGGGTGTCAGATCCAGAATGATCGGATGGTGGTCGGAGGCGCCGCGATCCAGCACCTCTGAACTTTTGCATGCGAGGCCGCGCGCCATGCAGCGGTCGAGCCGCACCGATATGATGTCGCCGGCGCGATGGGTCCATTGCCGCGGGCCGACATCCTTGAAACCCGACAGCACGATGGGGCCGACGGCGTTGTAATCGCCAATGATCGCGGCCGGGCCTTCGAGCGTGCGCATGATCGCCAACAATTGGCGGCGGTTCAGCACCTGACCGTGGCTGAGATGGACATTGGCGAAGGTGGCATCGCCGACGCGCACGAGCTGGGCCAGCCGCGGCGGCACCCGGCCCGGCATTTTCGAGACCGGCAGAGCGAGGGTCTGCGGCCGTTCGAGTGTGTGCGGGCTCCAGACGGCCAGGCCATAGACGCGGCCCGCCATGGGCTCGCGGAAGATATGGCCGCCGGCGAAATCCGGCAGCGTCTCGATCTCGGCGGTGGCTTCCTGCATCAGGAGAATATCGGGCTTGTGGCGCGCAATCAGGGCGGCGACATCCTCCACCCCGGCGCCGACCAGACGCAGCAAATTCCAGCTCATGACCCGCAAGGGGGCAGCTTCCGGCCCGGCCACATCGGGCCGCACGCCACGCGAATTCTTCACCATGCCCTGACCTTGATCCCGGACCGCAGATTTCGAACCTAGACAAAGGCGCACAAAACGCTTCTATGTGCCGTCGCGCCCAGCCGGCACGCCTGTTCCAGCCATCGAACCGAGGAAATCTGTCCATTCATTTAGGCCAGATAGCCTGAAATTCAAGGGTCCGCGGCGCCGCACCATGTTCCCCTCCCTTCCGATCGATTGGCATTCGCACTGGGCGCAGACGCTGGAACTCGCCGCCTATGTGCTGGTGGCCGGCACGGTGACGGCGCATGTGCTGCTGCGACGCAGTGCGGTTCCCGCGGCCCTAGGCTGGATCGGCCTGGCATGGCTGTCGCCCTTTCTCGGCGGGCTCCTCTATTACGTCTTCGGCATCAATCGCGTGAGCCGACGCGGGTCGAAGCTCGCGCGCGGCAGCGAGGCGCGCGGGACCGATCAGCCTGCCCCGGCACGGCCGCCGGTATCGCCCCATATCGCGGCGCTGGCCCCAATCGGCCGACGCATCACGGCAAGCCCGCTGAGCGCGGGCAACCGCATCGCCATTCTCGAAACCGGCGACGAAGCCTATCCGGCCATGCTGGAGGCGATTGCGGGCGCTACGAAAAGCATTGCGCTGGCCAGCTACATCTTCCGCGACGACGACGCGGGGGGCGCCTTCAGCGATGCCCTGATCGCCGCCAAGGCGCGCGGGGTAGAGGTGCGGGTGCTGCTGGACAGCGTCGGCGTCGGCTATTTCCGGCCCGGCACGCTGAGGCGGCTGAAGCATGGCGGTGTGCGCGTCGCGCGCTTCCTGCACACCTGGGTGCCCTGGCGCATGCCCTTCCTCAACATGCGCAACCACAAGAAGCTGCTGATCGTCGACGGCGCGCTGGGTTTCACGGGCGGGCTCAATATCGGGGCGGAGAATCTGGCGCGCGCGCCCATCGCCGAGCGCGTGGGAGATATTCATATGCGGGTCGAAGGGCCGGTGGTGCGCCAACTGATGGAAAGCTTCGCCCGCGACTGGAGCTTTACCACCGAAGAAGAGCTGGACGGCGAATTGTGGTGGCCGGAACCGGCACAGGCGGGCGACGGCTTCGCCCGCGGCATCGATTCCGGGCCGGACGCCGATATCTACAAGCTAGAAGCGCTTCTGGGGGCGGCGCTGGCCCAGGCCAAGGCCCGCATCCGCATCGTCACGCCCTATTTCCTGCCCGACGACCGGCTCCTTTTCGCCATCGCGCTGGCGCAGCTGCGCGGGGTGACGGTGGACATCGTAATCCCGGAAAAGACCGATTATTTCTTCCTCGACTGGGCCATGCGGGCGCATTTGCGATTTTTCTCGCGCGCGCCCGCAGAGCATCTATCTGAGCCCGCGCCCTTTCGACCACGCCAAGCTGATGACCGTGGACGGCGAATGGGGCCTGATCGGCAGCTCCAACTGGGACACGCGCAGCCTGAGGCTGAATTTCGAATTCGATCTGGAATGCTACGACCACAAATTTGTGACGGCGCTCGACCGGCTGATCGACGCCCGCATCGCCCGCAGCACCAAACTCGACCGCGAGGCGCTGATGTCCGCCCCGCGCTGGCGCAGGTTGCGCGACGCCTGTGTGCGGCTGCTGCTGCCCTATCTCTAGACGCACTGATCTGGATCAAGAGACGGAACCGCATGGTCCGCTTAGTGTTTCCTCCGGGAGAACCGTGACGGACAGACGATCATGGCCAGCCAGCGCGACGACAGCATTCCGGAAGACGCGGTCCGCCAACGCAGCTACGAAATCTGGCTGCGCGAACATTGCCCGCAGGGCCGGCATCAGGAACACTGGTTCCGGGCCAAGGCCGAATTGCGCTCCGAGACGCTGAACCGGATGCGCCATGGCGACCCCGGCGTGGCGCCCGGCAGCGTCTATTACTGGGATTACTGCGGCTGAGTTACGCGCCCCAATAGAGCCGCATCGGATTGTCCACCAGCAGCTTCTTTTGCAGCTCGGCGATCGGTGCGATCTTCGGGATCACATCCACCAGCAAGCCATCATCCGGCACGTAACCGATCATGTTCATGTTGGGATGCGGCCAGTCCGTACCCCAGAGCACGCGATCGGGGAAGCGCTCGACCACGGTGCGGGCGAAGGGCACGACATCGTCATAAGGCGGACCTTGCACGGAGAGCCGCTCGGGACAGCTCACCTTGCTCCAGACGTTATCGTTGTCGGCCATCAAATTGAGGAAGCGTTCGAAATCGGGATGATCGACGCCCTTGGCCACATCGGGGCGGCCCATGTGATCGACGATCACCTTGGTCGGGAGCGATGCCAGGAACGGCACCAGCTCCTCCAGATCGGCCGCTTCGAAATAGACGACGATGTGCCAGCCGAGCGGGGCGATCTTGGCGGCGATATTCCGATAGACCTCGCGCGGCGTGGCATCGACCAGACGCTTGACGAAATTGAAGCGCACGCCGCGCACGCCGGCCTCGTCCATGACCTTCAGCTCGGCTTCGGTGATGCCCGGGCCCACCGAAGCAACGCCACGCGCCATATCGCCCGCCGCCTTCAGCGCATCGACCATGGCGCGGTTGTCCTGGCCATGGCAGGTCGCCTGCACGATCACATTGCGCTGGAAGCCGAGATAGTCGCGCAAGGCGAACAGCTTTTCCTTGGGCGCATCCTTGGGCGTGTATTTGCGCTGCGGCGCGTAGGGGAACACGTCGCCCGGACCGAAGACATGGCAATGGGCATCGACCGCACCCGGCGGCGGCTTGAAGGCCGGCTTCGACGGATTGGGATGGAACTGGTGT
Organism: uncultured Pseudomonadota bacterium; assembly: GCA_963822185.1. Classification (GTDB taxonomy): domain Bacteria; phylum Pseudomonadota; class Alphaproteobacteria; order Micropepsales; family Micropepsaceae; genus Rhizomicrobium. Next base: position 149,348 of record CAWGGT010000024.1, on the reverse strand, counting down.
TCCTTGGGATCGATGACAGTCATGGGAATGCTCCACTCACGCCGGCGCGAGCGCCTTGGCGGTACCGATTTTCGATTGCAGGGTGCGCTCGTCCACCGCGCCTTCCCATTTGGAAACGACGATAGTGGCGATGCAATAGCCGATCACATTGACGAAGGTCAGCGCCTCGGCCATGAGCCGGTGAATGCCGAGGATCAGCGCGATGGCGGCCAGCGGGATCACAGGCATGGAACTGAGCGTCGCGGCCAGCACGACGAAGGCGGCGCCCGGCCACCCCGGCCGCGCCCTTCGAGGTGAGCAGCAACACGGCCATCAGGCCCAGTTCCTGCATCAGCGTCAGCGGCGTGTTGGTGGCCTGCGCCAGAAACACCGTGGCCGTGGCGAGATAGAGGCAGGTGCCATCGAGATTGAAGGAATAGCCGGCCGGCACGACGAGACCGACCACCAATTCCTCGCAGCCCAGCTTCTCCATCTTCTCGATGATGCGCGGCAGCACGGTTTCGGTGGAGGTGGTGGCCGCGACGATGACGATCTCTTCGCGGATATAGGCCAGCAGCTTGAACAGGCTGAGCCCCATGGCGCGGGCGATGGCGCCGAAGACGACAAAGACGAAGAGCAGGCAGACGACATAGAACTCGGCAAGCAATGCGCCGAGCGAGACCAGCGAATGCGCGCCGAAGGCGCCGACCGTGAAGGCGATGGCGCCGAAGGCCCCGATGGGCGCGACCCACATGATATAGCCAACGATCTTGAAGAAAACTTCGGACGCACGGCCGATCAGATCAACGAGTGGCCGCCCCCGCTCGCCCAAAGCGGCCAAACCGACGGCGAAGAGGATCGAGACGAAGAGCACCTGCAGCACATTGCCGCCGGTAAAGGCGCTGAAGAAGCTGTGGGGAATGATGTGCAGGATATATTGCGAGATGGACTGGTTGTGCGCGGTCGCCGCGTAGCCGGAGACCAGCTTCATGTTGAGCGAGGACGCATCGATATTCATGCCCGCGCCGGGCTTCCACAATTCGACTGCGGCGAGGCCGAAGATCAGCGCGAGGGTGGTGATGCCCTCGAAATAGACGATGGCCTTGAGCGCCACGCGGCCGGCGCGGCGCATATCGCGCATCGAGGCCACGCCATGGACCACGGTGCAGAAGATCACCGGGCCGATCATCATGCGGATCAGGGAGATAAATCCATCTCCCATCGGCTTCATCTGTGCGCCGAGCGCAGGATCGGCGATGCCCAGCACGACCCCGAACAGCATTGCGGCCAGCACCTGAAACCAGAGCTGGCCGAACACACCGAAACGGGATGTGGCTGCAGGCATTCTCAGCCCTTGAGCGCGTCGAGCTTGGCACCGATGCGCGGATAGACGCGCCGCGCATTGCCTTCGAAGATGCGCATCTTGTCGGCCTGGCTGAGCGACGAACCGTCGATATAGCGCTTGGTGTCGTCGAAATAATGCCCGGTCTCGGGATCGATGCCGCGCACGGCGCCGACCATTTCCGAGCCGAACAGGATGTTTTCGATCGGCACCACCTTGAGCAGCAGATCGATGCCCGGCTGGTGATAGACGCAGGTGTCGAAGAAGACATTCTTCATCACATGCTCGAGCAGAGGCGGGCGCTTGAGCATGTCGGAGAGGCCGCGATACCGGCCCCAGTGATAAGGCACCGCGCCGCCGCCATGGGGAATGATGAGGCGCAGCGTCGGGAAATCCTTGAACAGATCGCCCTGGATGAGCTGCATGAAGGCGGTGGTGTCGGCGGCGATGTAATAGCCGCCCGTGGCATGGAAGGCCGGATTGCACGAGCCCGAGACATGCACCATGGCCGGCACGTCCAGCTCGACCATCTTCTCGTAGAGCGGATACCAGCTTCGATCCGTCATCGGCGGCGATTTGAAATAGCCGCCGGAGGGATCGGGATTGAGATTGCAGCCGATGAAGCCATGCTCCTTGACGCAGCGTTCGAGCTCGGCGGCGCTGTTGGCGGGCGGGGTGTCGGGCGATTGCGGCAATTGGCAGACGCCGACGAAATTCTCCGGATAGAGGCGGCAGACCCGCGCGATCAGATCGTTGCACATCCGCGCCCATTGGATGCTGGTCTTCTCATTGCCCAGATGCGGGCCCATGGCTGAGGCGCGCGGGGAGAAGATCGTGAGATCGGTTCCGCGCTCGCGCTGGATCTTGAGCTGCGAGCCTTCGATGCCTTCGCGGATCTGATCGTCGCTGATGTGCGGCTCGGCCAGCGCGGCCAGTGCCTGCGGATCGTCGAAGGCCGCGACCTGCTTGTCGCGCCACTCCCAGAGGAATTTTGGCGCCGTCGTGTAATGGCCGTGGCAATCGATGATCATGGTCACTGTCCTCCCGGCGCCTGGCCGATGTCTTTCAATATACTATCCAGCATGCCGTCCAGATCGCCGGCGGCAAGGGCCGATTTGTGGGTGGCAGCCCAATCCTGACGCTGGGCGCAGGCCGCGCTCATGAGGGGCTCAAGCCCCGCCTCGCGCACGGTCTCGGCCACTTCGCGCATTTCCTCGGCGCGGCGTACGCCATGTTCGAGCGCACGCGAAATCATGTATTGGGCGAGCTTTTCCCAATCGCCGACGGGCAAAAGATCGGACAGCGAATCCAGCACCACATGTTCGACACCGTAATGGCGCGCGGCCAGCATGGATTCGGTCAGCAGCGCCTCGACGCCCTTGATCATCACGCTGCGGCACATCTTGGTGGCCGAGGCCTTGCCGAGCTCGCTGGAATAGACCTCGCCCCTGAAGCCGAGCGGGGCGGAGATGTCTGCAAAGGCCTGGGCATGGACGCCGCCGAGCAGCATCTTCGAGGCGATGCGTTTGGGGCCGATGGGCGTCATCACCGCGGCCTCGACATAGCGGCCCCCTGCCCCATCGATGATCGCAGCCGACTTGATCTTCATGCCGGGCGAGGCGGAATTGAAATCGGCATAGAGCGCGCCTGGGCTTGAGGCCGGGCACAACCGATTGCGCCGCATCGAGATCGGAGGCCGCCGTGACCGCGCAGAGGATGAGATCGGCCTCGCGCACCGCATCGGCCGCGTTGGCGCAGGCGCGGACCTTATGCGTAGCGAGCGCTTTCGAGGGCACGCTGTCAGGATCGGAGAATTTGATGTCGTATGCCGTGATGTCCACTGACGCCGGCCGTGGCAAGGTCTTCGGCCAGGATCTGGCCGACTTCGCCGAAACCGATCAGGCAGATGCGCGGGCTGCTCATTTTCCAGCCCAGACGCTGGCGGGGATATAGACTTCACCCTTCATCAGCTTGCGCGCCGTGCGCAGCAGTGCCGAGCGATGCACCTTCACCGCACCGCCTTCGAGCGTGACATCCATGGCCACGGTGAAGAAGCCGGTGGGATGTTCGACATCGAGGCTCTTCACCGCTTCGACATCGGCAATGCCCGCGACTTCGGCGGCGATGGAGCCGGGCGTGACGCAGGCCGTGGCCACGGAGACAGCGCCGAACACGCCGATAGCTTCATGCACGCGATGGGGAATGAAGTTGCGCGTGCAGATGGCGCCGCCGGCGCGCGGCTTCGCCACCAGGCACATTTTCGGCACCGTCTTCTTTTCGACGTCGCCCAAATTCATCATCGGCCCGACCTTGAGGCGGATGGCCTCGATCTTGGCCTTCAGATCGGCATCGGCTTCGAGTTCTTCGGGGCTTTCATAGCCCGTCTTGCCGAAATCGCTGGCGCGCATCACCACGACGGGCATGCCGTTGTCGATGGCCGTCAGTTCGATGCCATTGACGGTGTCGCGCGCGTTCCCGGTCGGCAACAGCGCGCCGCAGCTGGAGCCGGCGACATCGAGGAAATCGATCGGGATCGGCGCAGACGTCCCGGGCACGCCATCGATGCGGGCCTCGCCCTGATACTCCACCTTGCCGCCCGGCGTCTGGATGCTGGCGACCGCAATGGATTTGGTGTTGCGCATGAAGATGCGCACATCGGTGACGCCATCCTTCGCCGGCACAATGCCATGCTCGATGGCGAAGGGGCCGATGCCGGCGAGGATGTTGCCGCAATTCTGCGCGTCGCTGACATTGGCCTTGTCGACGAACACCTGCAGGAACAGATAGTCGACATCGGCATCAGGCACGGCTGGGCGGCGAGACCACGCGCGACCTTGCTGGTCAGCGGATGGGCGCCGCCCATGCCATCGATCTGGCGGATATCGGGCGAGCCCATCGCCGCCAGCAGCACCTTGTCGCGCGTCTCCGTATCGGCCGGCAGATCCTCGTCACGGAAATAGAGGCCCTTGGAGGTGCCGCCGCGCATCACCGTGCAGGGAATTGCCGTTTGCATGGCCGTGATGTCCGTCAGTCTTCTTCGGGAGCGTCGATATATTTGAGGCCCTTTTCCGCCAGGCGCTCGCGCATCTTGTAGATGTCGAGGCCGAGTTCGCCGGCCTTGAGGCGGGCGCGCTTGCCGGTTTCGTTCTCCTCGCGGGCGATGGAGGCCTTGAGCACCGCCTCGGCTTCCTTGCGGGCGACGACGACGACGCCGTCATCATCGGCCACGATCAGATCGCCGGGCTTGACCAGCTGGCCGGCGCAGACGACCGGAATGTTCACATTGCCCAGCGTTTCCTTGACCGTGCCCTGCGAGGAGACCGCCTTCGACCAGACCGGGAAGCCCATCTCGTGCAGCTCGGCCGTGTCGCGCACGCCGGCATCGATGACGAGACCCAGAACGCCGCGGGCCTGAAGCGAACAGCGCCAGAAGATCGCCGAAATAGCCGGCATCGGAATAGGAGGTCGGCGCGACGACGAGGATGTCGCCCGCCTTGCATTGCTCGACCGCGACATGGAGCATCCAGTTGTCGCAAGGCGCGACCTCGACCGTGACGGCGGTGCCGGCGATGCGCGCGCGCGGATAGATCGGGCGCATATTGGGCGCGAGCAGGCCCTTGCGGCCCTGCGCCTCGTGCACGGTGGCGACGCCGATCCCGGCGAAGCCTTTGACGGTCGCCTCGTCGACGCGCTTGATGTTCTGAACCACCACGCTCATGCGGGTCTCTCCTCGGTATCGATTTCGGCCTGGGTCGCCGCATTGTAGCGCGGCCCATGGACCGTGTCGGCATTGATCAGCGCGCCGGCGCGGGCCAGCAACATCCGCGCTCACCTTGAGATCGGCGGCGGCGGCATTGTCCGCCATGTGCTGGCCATTGGCGGTGCCGGGGATCGGCACGATGTCGTCGCCTTGCGCCAGCACCCAGGCCAGCGCGAGCTGGGCCATGGTGCAACCGGCCTCGCGCGGCCAGCGCGCGCAAAGCCGTCCAGCAGCTTCAGATTCGCCTCGAAATTGGGCGGCTGGAAGCGCGGCATGTTGCTGACGCATGTCCTCGTGGCACCAGTCTTGCCATGTCGCGCACGCCGCCGCAGAGGAAGCCGCGCGCCACCGGGCTGAAGGCGACGAAGCCGATGCCCAGCTCGCGGCAGGTCTCGAGCACGCCATATTCGGGATTGCGCGTCCACAGCGAGTATTCGGTCTGCACCGCCGTGATCGGATGGACGGCATGCGCCTTGCGGATCGTGGCCGACGAGACTTCGGACAGGCCGATGGTCCTGACCTTGCCGGCCTTCACCAGATCGGCCAGCGCGCCGACGCTGTCCTCGATCGGCACCTTCTTGTCCCAGCGATGCAGGTAATAGAGGTCGATCACATCGGTCTGCAGACGGCGCAGGCTATCCTCGCAGGTCTGCTTGATGCGTCTCGGGGCGGCCGTCGATGACGCGCTTGCCGTCGACGCCCTGCATGCCGCATTTGCTGGCGAGCACGAATTCGCCGACGCCGATCCTTCAGCGTGTTGCCGACCAGCGTCTCGTTCGCGCCGAAGCCATAGAGCGCGGCGGTATCGAGGAAGGTGTAGCCGAGTTCGAGCGCCTGCAACAAAAGGCCTGGCGGCCGCCGCCGGTATCGGGCGGCGTGCCGTAGGCATGGCTGAGATTCATGCAGCCCAGCCCGAGGGCGGAAACGTCAAACGGGCCGATCTTACGCGTCTGCATCAGTCCCCCTGCTGGTTCAGATCCTGTTCCAGCGTGTCCGAGCGTCTGCATGGCCGGCAGGCACTGGGCGACGCTGGCGTTCGGCTCGCGCCCTTCCTTGATGGCGGCGAAGAATTCGCGGTCCTGCAGTTCGATGCCGTTCATCGAGACATCGACCTTGGAGACGTCGATCTTGTTCTCCTTGCCGTCCACCAGATCGTCGTAACGGGCGATATAGGTGCCGTTGTCGCAGATATAGCGGAAGAAGGTGCCGAGCGGGCCGTCATTGTTGAAGGACAGCGACAGCGTGCAGATGGCGCCGTTTTCCGCCTTGAGCTGGATCGACATGTCCATGGCGATGCCGAGCTCGGGATGGATCGGCCCCTGCACGGCGCGCGCGATCTTCACCTTCTGCCCGGTCTGATAGGCGAAGAGGTCGACCGTGTGGCAGGCATGATGCCAGAGCAGATGGTCGGTCCAGCTGCGCGGCTTGCCCAGCGCATTCATGTTCTTGCGGCGGAAGAAATAGGTCTGCACGTCCATCTGCTGGATGTTGAGCTCGCCCGCCTTGATCTTCTTGTGAACCCATTGATGGCTGGGATTGAAGCGGCGGGTATGGCCGGCCATGGCGACGAGCCCGGTCTTCTTCTGCATCTCGACCAGACGCTTGGAGTCCGCGAGATTGTCGGCCATCGGGATCTCGATCATCACATGCTTGCCGGCCTCCATGCACTGGATGCCCTGAGCGGCATGCATCTGCGTCGGCGTGGTCAGGATCGCCGCCTCGACGCCGGGCTGGGCCAGGCATTCGCCCAGATCGGTGCTCCAATGCGGAATGCCGAAGCGCTCGGCCACCTCCTTGGTGGTGTCCGGGCTGCCGCCGGCCAGCGTGACCACTTCGATGTCCGGGAATGTTCTTGATCGCTTCGAGATGCTTGATGCCGAAGGCGCCCTGGCCTGCCATCACAGATCTTCATGCCGCGGCCTTCCCCTTACGCTGTTCGTGGAATTCCTTGGTCTCAATGATGATGTTGCCGACCGCGGTGGACGACGCCGGCACGTGATAGAAGCGGTAGACCTCCTCCACCTCCTTGCCAAGCGCGCCGCGCATGATCAGCCACATCACCAGCTCGATGGCCTCGTTGCCGGCCTCGCGCAGATATTCGAGCGGCGGAATCTTCGACCAGGCCCTCGGGATCCTTGGTCAGGCCATCGAGGAAGTCGATGTCGAACTCCTTGTTGATCAGGCCCGCGCGCTTGTCCTGGATCTGGTGGCGACATGCCGCCGGTGCCGAAGATCACGACGTTCAGATCCTCGTCCCAGCTCTCGACCGCCTTCCTGATCGCCTTGCCGAGTTCGTAGCAGCGATGGCCGGTGGGCGCCGGGATACTGCACCACATTGACCGCCAGCGGGATGACCGCGGCACGGCCATTCCTTCGGCGAGCCGAACAGAAGCGACATCGGCACGTCAGGCCGTGATCGACCTGCATCTCGTTGACGATGGTCATGTCGAACTCGTCGAGCACCAGCTCCTGAATGAGGTGCGAAGCGAATTCCGGATAGCCCTTCACCACCGGCACGGGGCGCGGGCCCCAGCCTTCGTCGGCGATCGGGAATTCGTCGGCGCAGCCGATGGCGAAGGTCGGGATGATCTTGAAGTCGAAGGCGTTGACGTGATCGTTGTAGACCATGATCACGACGTCGGGCTTGACCTCGTCCATCCACTTCCTGGCTGGCTCGTAGCCCTTGAACAACGGACACCCAGTAGGGCTCGCTCGTCTTGCCGTTGTCGATGGCCGCGCCGATGGCGGGCGTGTGCGAGGTTCCGACGCCTGCGATGATCCTGGCCATCAGGCTTCTCCTCTTTCTTTCTTGGACCGCCAGCCCTCGATCGAGCGGCCGCCGGCCAGCATCATGTCGAGATATTCCTGCTGGGTCATGCCGGTCATTTCGGCGGCCATGTACTGATAGGAATGCTCGTCGGTGAAGGCGAGCTTGGCGAGCGCATAGGAGACGCCGCCGAGTTCGAGCAGCGTGTTCCAGTCGCGCTTCATCACCGCCTGGCGCTGTTCCTCGGTCATCGGAAACTTCATCAGATATGTGTGCTCGTCCGCCAGGAACGCCTTGCGGTTCTCGGCCTTCATCAGCGAGTAGAGGAACTGGTTGAGGTGATAGCCCTTGCGCGCGCGCTGGGCGTCGAACACCGATCGTGCCCGGAATGTCCTCATAGGCGTTTTGCTTTGTCATCATCTGTGCTCCGTCTTCCGGGCCTCGTTTCTCAAATCAAAGGGGCAAGCCCACATAATTCTCCGCAACCACGCGCTGGGCGGGCTGCGACTGGCGAATATAGTCGAGCTCGGCGATCTGCAGCTTGCGCTCGATCGGCGGCACATCCGGAAAGCGATGCGTCAGGCTGGTCAGATACCAAGAAAAGCGTTCGGCTTTCCAGACCCGCGCCAGCGCCTTTTGCGAATAGTTTTCGAGGCCGTCGTCCTGCCCATCGCGATAATGGGCAATGAATCCCTCTGAGAGGAAATGGATGTCGCTGGCAGCAAGGTTCAGGCCCTTGGCGCCGGTCGGCGGCACGATATGGGCGGCGTCGCCGGCCAGAAACAATTTGCCGTGCCGCATCGGCTCGGCGACGAAGCTGCGCAAGGGCGCGATGGATTTCTCGAGCGCGGCCCCGCGCGCCATATGGGCTTCGGCCTCGGGCCCGAGGCGGATGGCCAGTTCGTCCCACAGCCGCTCGTCGGGCCAGTCCTCGATCTTCTCGTCGATCGGGCACTGGATGTAATAGCGGCTGCGGGTCTGCGAGCGCATGCTGGCCAGCGCAAAGCCGCGCTCGTGATTGGAATAGATCAGTTCGTGATTGCAGGGCGGCACATCGGCCAGGATGCCGAGCCAGCCGAAGGGATAGACCTTCTCATATTCCCTGAGGATGCTGGCCGGGATGGCTTGCGCGGCTGACGCCGTGATAGCCGTCGCAACCGGCGATGAAGTCGCAATCGATGCGCTGCTCCACGCCGTCCTTGCGCCAGGTCACATAAGGCCTGGTCTCGATGTCGTGCAGCGCCACATCCTCGGCCTCGAAGACGATGCGCGCCGTCGCGGGCGGCGATGGCGTCGTTGAGATCCTTGGTCAGCTCGGTCTGGCCATAGACCATGACGCGCGAGCCGCCGGTCAGCCCGTGAAGGTCGATGCGGAAGAGTTCGCCATCGACGGCGATATTGAAGCCGTCATGCGGCAGGCCTTCGCGCATGCATGCGCCCGCCGACCCCGGCCCGGTCGAGCAGATCGACGGTCACCTGTTCCAGCACGCCGGCGCGGATACGGCTCTCGACATAGGCCCGGCTCTTGCGCTCCAGCACCAGGCTGTCGATCCCGGCTCCGTGGAGAAGCTGGGCGAGCAGCAGACCCGGACGGCCCGCCGCCGATAATCACCACCTGGGTGCGCATGTTCGCCTCCATCTCTCATTATTGTAACGAAACCGCGGGTCCGGAGCCGGTCACCGGCCCGCCTGAGGCGGAGATGACCGTAAAAAGCCCGGCGGCGCGATGGATGAACTTGCTATAAATTTGGACTTTTCTAACGTATTCCCTGACGGATGGACACCCTTGGATCGGGCCATGGACAGGCAGCAAGAATCAGTCGTTACAAGCTTTTTCCTCTATGGCGAGCCGCCGCGGGCCGAGCGTGGGCACTTCCTGCATTTGGAGACTTTGGACGCCCGCAGCCGCCCGAATGACTGGAATATCCGCCCCCACGCCCACGCCAATCTGAGCCACATCTTCTTCATCCGCGCAGGGCGGCGGGGAAATGCTGGTGGAGCGCGGCCGGATCGCCTATCGCGCGCCCGGTGCTGCTGGCGATCCCGGCGCGCACCATCCATGCCTTCCACTGGGCGCCGGAAAGCGCGGGCTGGGTGCTGACGCTCTCCGACACCTATCTGGACGACATGTTTGCTCGCGAGGCCGGTTTCCGGGCCCTGTTCGAGGAGCCGGACCGCTTCGAATTCGCCGAAGGCGGCGCCGAGATGGCGCTGTTCGAATTCGAGCTGGGGCGGCTGGCGCGCGAACTCAACTGGACCGCGCCCGGCCATGCCGCAGCGGTGGAAGCGCATCTGCAGGCCGTGCTGGTCGAAGCGATGCGGCTGATGCAGAGCGCGCGCGGGCGCAGCCAGGTCGCCCCTGGCCCGCATGCCGAGATCGTGGCCCGCTTCCGCGCCGCGGTCGAACAGCAATTCCGCCGCAACCTGCCGCTCGACGCCTATGCGCAGATGCTGGGCGTGAGCCCGTCGCGCCTCAGAGCGGCCTGCCTCAAGGTGGCCGAACAACCACCGGCCCGGTTGGTGCAGGAACGCCGCCTGCTCGAAGCGCGCCGCATGCTGCTCTATTCCAATGTGACGATCGCCGAGACCGCCTATGAACTCGGCTATGACGATCCGGCCTATTTCAGTCGCGTCTTCACGCGCAATGTGGGCCAGTCCCCACGCGCCTTCCGCAAACGCCATCCCATGGTGGCATAAGGCTCACATCGCCATTTGTGAGACCGGACGCGCATTTGACAAAATTCGATTGCGCCGCAAAGACTGCCTTCCATGGCCAGTTCCTCCGCTTCCGCAGGCGCCGAGACGTCTTCCACCAGCTCCGATCTCGACCGGCTCGCCGGTTTCCAGCTTCGCCTCGCCAGCACGGCGATGATGAACGATCTGGGCGACGCCCTCGCCGAGGTTTCCCTGCGGCCGGCGCAGTTCGCGCTTCTGGTGCTGGTGGGCGAGAACCCGGACGTCTCGCAGACCGAGCTGTGCGCGCGGCTTTCGATCAAGAAGGCCAATATCGTGCCGCTGGTGGCAGGGCTGGAAACGCGCGGATTGCTGCAGCGCGCGCCGGATGCGCGCGACCGCCGCATCCAGAACCTGCGTCTCACCGCCAAGGCAAAGACGGCAATGGGGGAATGGAAGACGCGCGTTGCCGCCCATGAGACGCGCATGCTGCGGAAGCTGAACGCACGCGAGCGGACACAACTCCTGACGCTGCTTGCCAAACTACGCGACGGCGCGAACTAAGGATACCGCCTTCCGTTCACAGCCTGCGCCCCGCCACGTCTCTTGTTCATGCACCGCTTAACCGGATCAACGGCAGATGCGTGATGAAAGGAGATGGCACATGGCAATTCCCACAGCGGTGAACGGACAGATTACGGACGCGGTCACGCAGTCCAATGTCAAAGTGGTTGGCGATGCGCCGGCCATGGCGATGGGCGCGATCTTTCGATCGCTCGCCCATTCGACTGGCATTCTCTACGAAAACGCCACGAGTTCGCAGCAGCAGCTGGCCATCGCCGGCCAGGCCGCGACCAATCAGGGCGTGATCCAGATCTACAGCCTCGACACCATGGCGGGCGCCGTGGCCACGTCGAAAGTCGCGCAGAGCGACACACCCGACACATTGCTCGCACTTCTCTCAGCCCTGCGTGCCGGCACGGCGCAGCTTCCCTACTGAGCCTTCCGACCGACCCGGCCCCACCGCGCCTGGTCGGAATGCGACGCACGATGCCGGTTGCAGCGGGCGCCCCTTTTGGGGGCGCCCGTTTTTTTCATGCCCGGCTCCGGCGAAAAAAGCGTGGCGCCACTCGCTCACAACCACCCCCGGCGCACGTCTTCATGAGGACGGCAGCTGATGATGAAGCGACGCAACGCCGCCACGCCACAACCCTGTAAGGAGACACCCGTATGCGCCGCAAACGCTTGTGTTTCGAGGGGCACGTGCCGCCAGCGTGCCGCGATCAAAAGCCCAAAAAATAAGGCATTGGAAAACCAACTCGATTCGAGGTTTCTCCATTATGGAACGGGTCGTAAGAAACACGCCCGAAGAATTCACAACTCTCGTGGAATTGTCGGCGTCGAATCCGACCGCACTCAGTCATGTGCTTGCGTGCCGCCCGCGTGCCGAGGGGGCGGCGTTAACTTTCAAAACCCAAGGGAAGGACTGGTGGGCCCGGCAGGACTCGAACCTGCGACCTAGACCGTTATGAGCGGTCAGCTCTAACCAACTGAGCTACAGGCCCTTCCAGCGTGGCCGGGTTCTAACAGGAAATCGCAGGGACAAGAATGACTTTGCTCTCATTTCTGTTCTGGGCCGGCATTTCTTTTGTGGGTTTGCCCAAGTTTTGCCTTGGGCGCGCGTCAATCTGGCCGTGCGTTCCAGGGAAGATTCGCCATGACCCGCCTTATCCTGAACAGGGCCCTGCATCCGGTGGGAATCGCCGCCGGCCTTCTGGCCGCTGCGCTCTTCGCCCTGCCCGCCCGCGCCGCGGGCGACAACCCGCCGATGCGCCTGATCACAATGAGCGGCCAGGGCCAAGCCGCGGCTGTGCCCGACGAGGCGCAACTCTCCGCCGGTGTCGTCAGCGAGGCCAAGACGGCGGCGGCCGCCCTCAGCGACAACAGCGCCAAGATGCGCACCGTGTTCGCAGCGCTGAAGCAGCTCGGCATCAAGGACCGGAACGTCCAGACCTCGGACTTCTCGGTTTCACCGCAATATCCCGCCTACAACTCCAAAGAGCCGCGCCACATCACCGGCTACCGCGTTGCCAATACGGTGCGCGTCAAGCTCGACGATATGAAGGAACTGGGCGCGGCACTCGATGCGCTCGTGGGCGCCGGGGCCAACCAGATCAACAATGTCGGCTTTTCGATTGCCGACCCCAAACCGCTGCTGGCAAAGGCGCGCGAAGAGGCGGTGAAAGATGCGACCGAGAAGGCGCAGGCCTATGCCCGCGCCGCAGGTGTCACGCTCGGGCCGATCCAGTCCATCGACGAACGTGGCGGAGAAGGACCGCGCCCTGTGGCGATGATGGCGCTGCGCAAATCCGCCGAAGCCGTGCCGGTGGCGGCTGGCGAAGAGAGCGTCTCGGCACAGGTGACCATCGCCTGGCAGATCCGCTAGGCCGCACTGGGAATGGACGGTGCGACAGCGCCGCTACTTCGCCACGCGCAGATTGGTGATCTGCTGACCGATGGTCTTGAAGGCGGTCACGATCTCGCCCGAAGTCGTCAGATCGAAATATTTGGACGAATCCGAGGCGCAATATTGCAGCGGCCGCCGAATTGCCCGAGGTGCCGTTGAGATCGACAAAGACGGTGTAGATGGTGACGCCTTCGGCCTTGGCATTGTCGCAGGCCGCCTCTTCGCGCGCATCGATGGCCGATTGCGAATAGGTCCAGCGGTTCTCGTATTGAGGCCGTCGCTGAGCAGGATGATGACGCGCTGGGTTTCGGATGGCAGGGTGCCGGCATTCATCGGATCGCCATCGGTCAGCGTCTGCCAGCCCCAGACGAAGCCGATCGTCTGATTGGTATTGCCACTCGGGAACATGGCGTCGATCTTGTTGCCGAGCGCCGTCCAATCGTCGCTGAGCCCCATCAACTGTGTCGGGCAATATGAAAGTTGCTCGGCCGGGAACAGCGTGGCGGGAATGGCCGGGTCCGGCGTGGTCACCAGCGTGTCGTAATCCTGTGTGCGATCGGTGATGCAGCCATTCCACTTGGTGTGATCGTAGGTGTAGGTACAGCCCTGACCGTTATTGTTATGGTCACCGCCTTGGCCGCCCCAGCCGCCCCAGCCGCCCCAGCCATGATAGCCGTAGCCGTAGCCGCCATAACCGCCATTGCCGCCACCATAACCACAATTGAGGATACCGTTTGCGCTGTTCCAATCGGTCCAGTCGATCCAGAGCTGATTGTCGATCGCGCTGCCCCAGCTATTGCCGATATTGACGTCCTTGTTGAAGGGAACAATCGAGACCTTGACGTCGCCGGGATTGGCGGAGGCGCCCTGCAGCATGGTGAGGAGCTGGTGGCCGGCCGACTTCAGGGCGTCCATCTTGCTGGTGCCGGTGGAATCGGTTTCCGACATCGAGCCGGTGTTGTCGAGCACCAGCGCCACCCACAGCTTGGTCTGGCCCCAGACGACCGTGGAGGAGAAGGAAACCGGAATCGTCTTGATGCCGACGACGTTCATCAGTGTCGTTGGCATGTTGATAGACGCCGTGAGCTTGACGTTGTCCGTGCCTTGCACCGCCGTGAAGGTCGGCGCGCCATAGCTGGTGTCGGTGAAATTGGCATTGAAATAGCTTTGCGCCAGAGCCTGAAGCTGGGCCGGGCTCTTGCCTTGGGCCGCGCCGAGGGCCAGCCCCGCCGCATCAAGCGCGTCGCCCATCTCCGACCGGACCGCCAGCGCACGGGCAAAATCGACTCCGGCGCCGGCAGCCACAGCCATCGGCACCAGCGTGAGCGCAAAGATCATGGCCACATTACCACGCCGGTCCCGCCAGCACGCACGCACGCGTCCCACCAGCGCCGTGGCGCGCTGTAGAAGGGGCGCAAGAGCAAATTGGCGATCAGACTGCGGACGCATGACGTCCTCGACCCGTGGCTGTGGACATCGCGACGGTAAAGCGCGGGTGCTAAGGTTCCCTTAAATTTTACCGATAGCGGCGACTGGGCGGCGCCCAGGCTGTGCGCTAAACCCACGCCACGACACATGGAATCCGAACTATGAACGATCCATTAACCGAAAACTGGACCGCCCCCTTCGCAGCCCCGCCGCTGGACCGGATCAAGGCGGAGCATTTCGCCCCGGCCTATGCGCAGGCGCTGGCCGAACATGCCGGCGAAATCCGCGCCATCGCCGCCAATGCCGAGGCGCCCAGCTTCGCCAACACCATCGTGGCGCTGGAGCAGAGCGGACGGGCGCTCACGCGCATCGAACAGGTGTTCCACAATCTCGCCAGCTCGCACACCAATGACGCGCTGCAGGCCATCGAACTGGAAATGGCACCCAAGCTGGCACAGCACTGGAACGCCATCACGCTCAATGCCGAGCTGTTCGCACGCATCGATGCGCTCTACCGGAGGCGCGGGACGCTGGGCCTCGACGCCGAAGAGTTGCGGGTGCTCGAGCGCTACCACCTCGACTTCGTGCGCGCCGGCGCGCAACTGGGCGCCGAAGACAAGACGCGCTATGCCGCGCTGACCGAGCGGCTTGCCAGCCTCGGCACGGAATTCGGTCAGAACGTGCTGGCCGACGAACAGGAGACCGTGCTGCCGCTTTCCGAAGCCGATGTGGCCGGGTTGCCAGAGTTCGCGCGCGCGGCGGCGGCCGAAACCGCGAAGGAACGCGGCCTCGATGCGCCCTATGCCGCCACGACGTCACGCTCCAGCGCCGAACCGATCCTGACCTTCGCCGACAATCGTGATGTGCGCGAGAAGCTCTACAAGGCCTGGGCCGGGCGCGGCGACATGGGCGGCGCGCATGACAACAAGGCGCTGATCGCCGAGATCGTAAAGGCTGCGCGTCGAGGAAGCCCATCTCCTCGGCTACAAGAGTTTTGCCGAATACCGCCTGGCCGACACCATGGCCAAGACGCCCGAGACAGCGCGGGCGCTGCTGGAAAAAGTCTGGGCGCCGGCCAAGGCGCGGGCGATGGAGGAACGCGCGGCGCTGCAGGATCTGATCACCGAAGAGGGCGGAAATTTCGCGCTCGCCGCATGGGACTGGCGCTATTACGCGGAGAAGCTGCAGAAAGGCGCGCTACGATCTCGATGAAAGCGAGATCATGCCCTATTTCCAGCTCGACAGGATGATCGAGGCCGCGTTCTACACCGCGACGCGACTGTTCGGACTTGAGTTCACAGCGCGCACAGATGTGCCCGTCTATCACCCGGACGTGCGTGTGTGGGAGGTGACGAAGGGCGGCGAACATGTCGCTCTGTTCTATGGCGATTATTATGCGCGCAGCTCCAAGCGCGGCGGGGCCTGGATGTCGAGCTTCCGCGATCAGGAGAATATCGACGAGGCCGTCTCGCCGCTCATCATCAACAATTGCAATTTCCCCAAACCCGCTGCCGGCAAGCCCGCGCTTCTGAGCTTCGACGAAGCCAAGACGCTGTTCCACGAATTCGGCCACGCGCTGCACGGCATGCTGTCGAAGGTGCGCTTCCCGCGGCTTTCCGGCACCAATGTGGCGCAGGATTTTGTCGAGCTTCCGTCGCAGATCTTCGAGCATTGGCTGGAGGAGCCGGCAGTGCTGGAACGCTTCGCCGTTCATGCCGAGACTGGCGAGCCCATGCCCAAGGCGCTGTTGGACAAGCTGATCGCAGCGCGCAATTTCAACCAGGGCTTTACGACGGTCGAATTCCTGGGCTCGGCGTTTGTGGACATGGATTTCCATGCGCTCGAAGCCGCCGAAGAAATCGATGCCGGCGCTTTCGAAAAGGCCTCCGCCGAAAAGATCGGCATGCCCGACGGAAATCGCCATGCGCCACCGGCCCGCGCATTTCCTGCACATCTTCGCCGGCGATGGCTATGCCGCGGGCTATTACAGCTATCTGTGGGCCGAGGTTCTCGATGCCGACGGCTTCATGGCCTTCAAGGAGGCGGGCGACGCCTTCGACGCGGCCACCGCGAAGAAGCTCTACGACAATATCTATTCGACTGGCGGCACGCGCGATTATGCGCAGAGCTATCGTAAGTTCCGCGGGCGCGATCCCAACGTAGAAGCCCTGCTCGAAGGGCGCGGATTGAAGGTGGGCTGAGATGACCCAGTTCGAAAAGCTTGGGGCTCATGCGGGCTTGATCCGTATCGACAGTCCGCCGGCCAATGCGCTGGGGCGGGCGGCGCGGGCGGCATTTCACGCCCATCTCGATGCCGTCGAAGCGCAAGGTGATATTCGCGCGCTGGTGATCACGGGCACAGGCCGGGCCTTCTGCAGCGGCGACGATCTCAAGGAGCAGGAAGCCGCACAGGCTGACGGGCTGGAAGCCCGCAAGGCGCAGCTTGCCGAATTTTCAGACCTGCTTGACCGCATCGAGGCGTTGCGCATTCCGACCATCGCGGCGGTAAATGGCTTCTGCCTCGGCGGCGGGTTGGAGCTGGCGCTGTGTTGTGACCTTCGCATCGCCTCGACCCAGGCAAGCTTTGTCTGCGCCGGTGTGAATATTGGGCTGATGGCGAGCGTATGGCGATTGCCGCGGTTGATCGGCGTAGCCCGCGCCAAGCACATGCTGCTGACCGGCCTGCCCCAGGATGCCGAAGCGGCCGAACGCTTCGGCCTCGTCACCGCGATCTACGAGCCGGACATCCTTCTGGCCGAGGCGGAGACGCTGGCGACACGCATCGCCACGCGCGCGCCGCTTTCGGTGGAAGCGAGCAAGCGCATGGCGGCGCTGGCGCCCGATCTCACCCGCGAAGAGGCCGCCGAGAAGACGCGCGAAGAACTGGCCACGCTGGTTGCCAGCGAAGATCACGCCGAAGCGCTGACGGCCTTTCGCGAGAAGCGCGTGCCGGTGTTCAAGCGGAAATAGTTACGCCGCCGCTTTGGCGATCACCTTGCGCAGGAATTTTTCGCAGGCTTCAAGCTCGCTGAGGGCCACGAACTCGTCGGCCTTGTGCGCCTGATCGATGGAGCCCGGGCCGCAAACAACGGCGGAATGCCCGCATCCTGGAACAGCCCCGCTTCGGTGCCGTAGGACACGGCCTCGATAGAATTGGCGCCGCGTCAGTTCCTGCGCCAGCGCAACGGCCGGCGAGTTCGTCATGGAAGGTCAGACCCGGATAGGAGGCATGCACTTCGGTCTCGAAACGGGCATCGGGCCAGCCCGTCTTGTATTTGGGCAGGATTTCGGTTTCGACATGGTTCGTGATGCGCCTCACCAGCGCGTCCGTGTCGCGATCGGGCAGCGCGCGATATTCCCAGGTCAGCTTGCATTCGCGCGCCAGCACATTCACGGCCGTGCCGCCCGCGATCATATTGGCCTGCAGCGTCGTATAGGGCGGATCGAAGCGCGGATCGCGATCGTCCTTCAGCTCTTCGCCCAGCGCTTCGCAGATAGGCAATGAATTCGCCGGCCATCATCACCGCATTGGCGCCGAGATGCGGGCTTGCTGGAATGGCCTTCCCGGCCGTGGCAGCGCGTGTGAAGGCACCGCGCCCGCCTTGTGCGCGCCGACCACGCGCATCAGCGTCGGCTCGCCGATGATGGCGAGCTCGGGCTTGATCCCGGCGCCGGCCAGATCGGCCAGCAGCCCGCGCACGCCGGCGCAGCCGACTTCCTCGTCATAGGAGAAGCGCGAAATGCAGCGGGCCTGGCGAGCTTTGTCGTGGCGATCGTCGCCGGCCAGCGACAGCGCCGTGCCGATGAAGCCCTTCATGTCGGCGGTGCCGCGGCCATAGAGCTTGCCGTCGCGCACCTCCGGCTTGAAGGGATCGGAGGACCAGTCCTGCCCGTCCACCGGCACGACATCGGTATGGCCGGAGAGGACGATGCCGCCGTCTTCGTCCGGCCCGAAACTGGCGAAGAGATTGGCCTTGTTCTTCGCCGCGTCATAGGTGAGGCGGCAGCGCGCGCCGGCCTCTTCGAGATGCTCCTGCGCAAAGGCGATGAGGGACAGATTGGACTCGCGGCTCGTCGTATCGAATGCGACGAGCTGCTTGATCATCTCCAGCGCGGCGGACATGGCGTCAGCCTTCCATGCTGGAGGCCGGATTGCCGATCACGCTGAGGAATTCGCGCCGCGTCAGCGGGTTCTTGCGGAAATCGCCCAGCATCGTCGAGGTCACCATGGAGACGCCCGGCTTGTGCACGCCGCGCGTCGTCATGCATTGATGCGTCGCCTCGATGACGACGGCGACGCCCTTGGGCTCCAGCACCTCCTGGATGCAATTGGCGATCTGCGCGTTCATCTTCTCCTGCACCTGCAGGCGGCGGGCATAGGCTTCCACCACGCGGGCCAGCTTGGAGATGCCGACGACCTTGTTGTTGGGCAGATAGCCGATATGGGCGCGGCCGATGATCGGCGCCAGATGATGCTCGCAATGGGATTCGAAGCGGATGTCCTTGAGGACGATCATCTCGTCATAGCCTTCGACTTCCTCGAAGGTGCGCTGGAGATATTCCTGCGGATCGTCGTTGTAGCCGGAGAACCAGTCCTCGAAGGCGCGCGCAACGCGGGCCGGCGTATCGGCCAGACCTTCGCGATCGGGATCGTCGCCGGCCCAGAGCAGCAGCGTGCGGATCGCCCCTTCGGCCTCGTCGCGGCTGGGGCGCTGAGAGGGCCGGAGCGGATGCCAGCCTGGTGCCGGGCTTGGGAACTTGGGACATGAACGGTCTCACCGGATGAAATGCGACAGATACGCATTGTACGCCCGGGCGGGGGGGCCGGATCAACCATGGGCACCGCATGGGCCACGCATGGCTGGGTGGCGCACCGGCGGCCAGCTCTTAGTGAATCTGCCTGTTTTCGTAGGGGCTTTCGAGCAGGAAGCCGGGAATTTCGACCTCGAAGGCCTCCCCCGAGCTGGCGCGCATCTGGTAATAGCCGGCTCATGGCGCCAGACGGCGTCGGCAGCGGGCAGCCGCTCGTATATTCGAAGATCTGACCCGGTTCGAGCATCGGCTGGGCGCCGACCACACCGGGACCATGGACTTCCTGAATGCGGCCAATCCCATCGGTGATATGCCAGTAGCGCGATAGCAGCTGGACCGTTTCGGTGCCGTGATTTTCGATGGTCACGGCATAGGACCACAGATAGTCGCCCTCCTCCGGATCGGACTGGTCCTCGACGAAGGCCGGGGTGACCGAAACCCTGATACCGCGGGTTTCGCACTCATAGGCGAAACGGGCGGGGCGGGAGGAAAGATGTGAGGTGCGTTCACGCATACCTCAACTATCGCGCCGGAGCGCGCCGATGCAAGCGTGGCAGATGAACTCAGTTAACCCGACGCGCTATTCCGGCAGGGCCACCGAAACATCCGTCTTGACGGAATTGGCGATAAAACAATGTTCATGCGCGTCATGATGAATATGGGCAAGAATACCCGCATCGATCGAACAGTCTGCTCCGAAGCGGACGCGTGGGTACAAGACCACGCGGGCCATCCACAGCTTTCCGGTCTCGCTTTTCTCCAGATAACCCACGGCCTTGTCTTCGTAAATTTCGACGGTCAGCCGCTTCCTGGCGCAGATGGCGAGGAAGGTGAGCATATGGCAGCTCGACAGTGACGCAACGAAAGCTTCCTCCGGATCGACCCGCTCGGCATTGCCGAGGAAGGCCGGCGCGGACGAGGCCGGGACCACGATCTCACCGCCCTTGAATACCAGCTCGTGGCTGCGGTTGTAGCTTTCATAGGTGAAATCGGCGCTTTGGCGGGTCCAGCGGATGGCGGCGTGATGCTCGGACATGGAGGCTCCTGATGATGCCAACCCCACTCTGACACGAGCAGCCCGATGCACAGCAGCGCGAAATTCGCAGAGCTGTGTCCGCGCCCTATGCGACCTTCAACGCCGCAGCCAGATCCTCGCAGAGGTCGGCGGTGTCTTCGAGGCCCACCGACAAGCGCAGCATCCCTTCGGAGATGCCCAGATCGGCGCGCGCATCGGGCGTCAGCCGCTGATGTGTGGTCGTCGCCGGATGGGTCAGAAGGCTCTTCGCATCGCCCAGATTGTTGGAGATGTCGATCAGGTCCAGCGCATTGCCGAAGCGGAACGCCGCTTCCTTGCCGCCCTCGATCTCGAAGGTGACGACGCCGCCGCCACCCGACATCTGCGCACGGGCAAGATTGTGCTGCGGGTGATCGGGTCGGAAGGGATAGAGAACGCGCGTCACCTTCTTCTGTTCGGCCAGGAAGTTCGCAACCTCGAGCGCGTTTTCGCAATGGGCGCGCATGCGCAAATCCAGCGTTTCCAGGCTCTTCAGATGCACCCAGGCATTGAAGGGGCTGATCGACGGGCCGGTGTTGCGCAGATAGGTCTGCAGGTGATCGTTCAGGAAATCTTCCTGGCAAAGAATCATGCCGCCGAGGCAGCGACCCTGCCCGTCCACATATTTGGTGGTCGAGTGGATGACGATGTCGGCGCCGAACTCCATCGGCCGCTGCAAGGCAGGGCTGGCGAAGGCATTGTCGACGATCAGCCGGGCGCCGCCCGCATGGGCGATCTCGGCCACCGCCTTGAGATCGACGATGGACAGCGTCGGGTTGGCCGGCGTCTCCAGGAACAGGAATTTGGTCGTGGGGCGCATGGCTGCGCGCCAGGCATCCGGGTCGGTGCCGTCGACCAGGGTCGACGCGATGCCGAAGCGGCCCAGAACCTCTTCCATCACATAGCGGCAGGCGCCGAACATGGCCTTGGCGCCGACCACGTGATCGCCGGATTTGAGCGCGCACATGAAGGTGGCGGAGACGGCGGCCATGCCCGAAGCGGTGGCGCGGGCACACGGTGCGCCTTCGAGCGCGGCCATCCGGTCCTCGAACATCTGGATTGTCGGATTGCCGTAGCGCGTATAGGTAAAGCCCGGCGCGCCCTTGAAGCGCGCCTCGGCCTCTGCGGGGCCTTCATAGGCATAGCCGCTGGTGAGGTAGAGGCCTTCGGAGGTCTCCTGGAAGGGCGAGCGGAGCTGACCACCGCGGACCGCCTTGGTGCGCGTGCGCCAATTGCCCGGTTTCTTGTGTGTCGCCATTGCCCGCCGAGACCCCTGTAGTTTCCTTGCGTGGAACGCTCCGCGCGCGCAAGCATTGGCCTGCCTTGCCGGTCCCGGTCAAGCCGAATAAGGTCGCGGGAATCGCCGATTACCCAAGGCCGGACGGCCATTTCGAAGACATTTCAGGATCCATCATGAGTGCCATCAGCCATCACGCCGCCCTCATCTACGTCATGGTCGTGGTCTCGGCCTCGGACGGGGCGATGAGCGATTCCGAGCTGGAAGCAATCGGCCGCCGCGTCCGCACCCTGCCCGTCTTCGCCGATTTCGACCCCGAGCGCCTGATCCCGGTTGCACAGGAATGCCGCGACATCCTGCAGGACGATGACGGCCTCAATGCCGTGCTCGGCCTCGTCAAGGTGACTCTGCCCGACCATCTGCGCGAGACGGCCTATCTTCTGGCGCTCGAGATGGCGCTGACCGATGCCAAGGTGCGGCTCGAGGAAATCCGCGTGCTGGAATTGCTGCGCCATTCGCTGGGGCTCGAGAAGCTCATCGTCGCGGCACTGGAGCGCGGCGCCCGCGCCCGCTACCAGACCGCGTGAATCTGGGCGGCGTCTTCCTTCCTGCCGAGGCGCTTGTGCGCTTCGCGATTTTTGCGGCGGCGCTGGCCGCCCTTCTGGCCGCCGAGGCGGTCTGGCCGGCGCGGCGGCGGAACTTCCCGCGCCGCATCCGCTGGCCCACCAATCTCCTGCTGACCGCCGCCAACACCGCCTTGCTGCGGCTCGGCTTTCCGCTGCTGGCCGTGGGCACAGCGCTGTGGGCGGAGGCGGCGGGGTTCGGCCTGTTCCACTGGACCGGTACACCCAACTGGGCGGCTTTCGCCGCGAGCCTCGTTGTTCTCGATGCCATCATCTACGGGCAGCATGTCGCCATGCATCGCTTTGCCGTGCTGTGGCGTTTGCATCGCGTCCACCACACCGACCGCGATGTCGATGTGACGACGGCCATACGCTTCCATCCCGGCGAAATTGCATTGTCGATGGGGATCAAGATGGGGTTCGTCGCACTTCTGGGCGCCCCGGCCGCGTCGGTGGTGGCCTTCGAGGCCATCCTCAACGGCGTGGCCATGTTCAACCACGCCAATCTCAAGCTTCCGGCCGGGCTG
Organism: uncultured Pseudomonadota bacterium; assembly: GCA_963822185.1. Lineage (GTDB taxonomy): Bacteria > Pseudomonadota > Alphaproteobacteria > Micropepsales > Micropepsaceae > Rhizomicrobium. Next base: position 126,679 of record CAWGGT010000024.1, on the reverse strand, counting down.
GAGCACATGCTGCGCTGGGTCGTCGTAACGCCGGACATGCACCGCATCCACCATTCGCTGGTGCCGCGCGGAAACGGACACCAATTACGGCTTCAACCTGTCGCTCTGGGACCGGCTGTTCGGCACCTATCGTGCGCGAGCCGCGAAGCCGGATTTCACGCTGGGGCTCGAACATTTCCAGAGCGACGCGCCCAATGGCTGGTGGTTCGTCTTCGCCCTGCCCTTCCGCGGCGGGCCCGCGCGATGAAACGGCTGCTGCTCCTGCGCCACGCCAAGGCCGCCGCGGACGGCGGCGAAGGCGATCATGCCCGCCCGCTGGCCGGGCGCGGCCGGCGCGATGCGCCCGCTATGGGCAAGGCCATGCGCAAGGCCGGTCTTGTGCCGGACCATGTGCTGTGTTCCGGCGCGGCGCGCACGCGCGAAACCTGGGCGCTGGTGGCGGAAACACTGAAGGCAAAGCCGGAGGTAACGGTCACCGACGCGCTCTATCTTGCCCCGCGGCAGACGATCCTCAAAATGGTGCAAGCGCTTGCGGGCGCGGCCGAAACGGCCATGATCGTCGGCCACAATCCGGGCCTCGAAGATTGCGCCGCTGCCCTGCTGGCCCGGAAGGCCGATGCCGAAGAACGCGCAAGGCGCGACGAGATGGGCGGAAAGTTCCCGACCGGCACGCTGGCCGTTATCGACTGCGATATCGCGTCGTGGACCGAGCTCGCGCCGGGTTGCGGCGCGCTCAGCGCCTTTATCAAACCGCGCGATCTCGATTAGGACGCGGCGCGTTCGGCCAAAGCGAGCTTGCGCCAGCCGAAAGCGGTTTCGGGAACCGCATCGCCCATCATTCGCACCGTGCGTTCGGCGATCAACCGCCCGCCCATGGCTTCATAGAAGAAGCGCGCCGGATTGCGCGTATGCGCCCAGACGATGCAGGACGAGTAGTTCCGGCGGCGCATATCGTCGAAGCCCGCGCTCAGAAGCCTGCGTCCGACACCGCGATTGTAGAAGCTCGGATCGACATAGAGGGTGAATATTTCGCCGTCATAGCCGATCGCGCCATCGCGCGAAGAGCCGAAACTCGTCATGCCGACAATGCCGTAATCCTCGTGCACGGCGACGAAAACATGCTCGCGCGTGCGGGCGCGGATGGTCGCCTGCCAGCGGGTCGTCTGCCCGTTCGGCGTCATCGCGCACAAAAGTTGCGCGGGCAGAACACCGGCATAGGTGTCGTGCCAGGAATTGATATAGACGCGGGCTATTCCCGCCGCATCTTCAGGCCGTGCGGCCCTGACCGAGATGACCAGTTCGTCCATATGCGAAGCTTTGCCGAAGCCGGCGGCGACGGCAAGGGGGGCTGCGCAAATCGCGGCCCGCAATTTTCATGCGCGTGCCATCGCTTGGACATGCGCCCTACAAACCCATTGCGCCGGCCAATTTCACCGATGCGCCGCGCATCGGACAGAACAGCGATTTCGGACGACTTTATGCCCGCCTGCAACGGCAAACTCGCCGGCAACGGTAGACGTAGCGCACCGCAATTCGCGAGATGCGGCATATGTGCAACTGGCGCGGAAGGCAGCAAATCCGCGGCAATTGGACAAATTTGCGGCGCATCACCGAGAGGTGATGCACAAAATCTAACCTGCCTCCTATTGGCAAATTTCAAAACGCGATTACACTTTTTCCATGGGTCGCCCGTGCCTGGGGACCGCCGGACTATAGCGGGCGGGGAGAGTGAAGGCTGGCGATGACGTTTAGGGAAAGCCTGCGGGGAGGAGCAACCGCGCGCGAGTTTGCGCGGCCGGAGGAATTGTGCGCCGGATAGCGGGCAACTGCGTGCGGAACACGAAACGGGAAAGGTCGATTAACGGTTTGTTTTGAGGGGAAGTGAGATCGTATCCGCGAACGCAGCGGCACCTGTCTTGTCATGTCTGCGAAGGGTCACATGGGGCTCCATGTGGTGGGCGTGCAGGACGTACAAGGAGTTTGGTACATGAGCACGCTTGACGTCTTCGATATCTTCACCCGCGATTATGCGCGCGAGCGCTTCGAAACCATGAGCCTGCGAGACTGGCTGCTCGCTGCGCGCGACGACAAGATGCTCTATGCTACGCCGGCCGAACGCATGGTGGCCGCCATCGGCGAACCGGAATTGATCGATACCGCGCAGAACCCACGCCTCAGCCGCCTCTTCTTCAACCGCACCATCAAGACCTATCGTGCCTTCGACGGGTTCTACGGCATGGAAGACACGATCGAACGGATCGTGAGCTATTTCAAACATGCCGCCCAGGGCCTCGAAGAGAAGCGGCAGATCCTGTACCTGCTCGGGCCGGTGGGCGGCGGAAAATCCTCGCTCGCCGAACGGCTGAAGGATCTGATGGAAACCCATCCGATCTATGTGCTGAAGGCCGGCGACACGATCAGCCCGGTGTTCGAAAGCCCGCTCGGCCTGTTCCGTTCGCCGGAACTGGCCAATCTGCTGGCCGAGAAATATGGCATCGACAAGCACCGCGTCGGCGGGGTGATGAGCCCCTGGGCGGTAAAGCGGCTGGACGAATTCGGCGGCGACATTTCGAAATTCGAAGTGGCGCGCATCTACCCCTCCAAGCTGCGCCAATATGCAATTGCCAAGACCGAGCCGGGCGACGAAAACAACCAGGACATCTCCTCGCTGGTGGGCAAGGTCGACATCCGCAGACTCGAACATTTCAGCCAGGACGATCCGGATGCCTACTCCTTCTCGGGCGGGTTGTGCCATGCAAACCAGGGCCTTCTGGAATTCGTCGAAATGTTCAAGGCGCCGATCAAAGTGCTCCACCCCCTCCTGACGGCGACGCAGGAAGGCAATTATATCGGCACCGAGACGCTGGGTCCGATCCCCTTCAGCGGCGTGATCCTGGCGCATTCGAACGAAGCCGAATGGCAGGTGTTCAAGGCCAACAAGAACAATGAGGCGTTCCTCGACCGCATCTGCGTCGTCACTGTGCCCTACTGCCTGCGCGTCACCGAAGAGACGGCGATCTACAAGAAGCTTCTGACCTCGAGCGAGTTGGGAAAATCCGCCGCCGCGCCCGAGACGCTGGAAATGCTGGCAAAATTCTGCGTCATGACGCGGCTCAAGGAGCACGAGAATTCCAATCTCACCTCCAAGATGCGCGTCTATGACGGCGAGAAACTGAAGGACACCGACCCCAAGGCGAGAACGCTGCAGGAATACAAGGATGCGGCGGGCGTCGATGAAGGCATGACGGGCATCTCCACCCGCTTCGCCTACAAGACACTGTCGGAGACCTTCAACTACGACGTCGCCGAAGTGGGCGCCGACCCGGTGCATCTGATGTATGTGCTGGAACAGGCGATCAAGCGCGAACAATTCGCCGACGAGACAGAGAAAAAATATCTCGAATTCATCAAGGCCGATCTGGCGCCGCGCTATGCCGAATTCATCGGCAAGGAAATCCAGAAGGCCTATCTCGAGAGCTATGGCGAATACGGCCAGAACCTGTTCGACCGCTACATCGCCTATGCCGATGCCTGGATCGAGGACCAGGATTACAAGGATGCCGATACCGGCCAATTGCTCGACCGTGGATCCCTCGACAACGAGCTTTCGAAGATCGAAAAGCCGGCCGGTATCGCCAACCCCAAGGACTTCCGCAACGAGGTGGTGAAATTCGCCCTGCGCTATCGCGCGCAGAACGAAGGCAAGAACCCCGCCTGGACCGCTTACGAGAAAATCCGCTCGGTGATCGAGAAGCGGATGTTCACCCAGGTCGAGGACCTACTGCCGGTCATCAGCTTCGAGTCCAAGAAGGACAGCGACACCGAGACCAAGCACAACGAATTCGTCAAACGCATGCTTGCCCGCGGCTACAGCTCACGGCAAGTGCGTCGGCTGGTTGAATGGTATATGCGCGTGAACAAGGCGGGGTGAGCGACATCAGGCCAAGCGCATGACCCATTTCATTGATCGTCGCCTCAATCCCAAGGGCAAGAGCTTGGGCAACCGGCAGCGCTTTCTGCGCCGCGCGCGGGCGCAGATCCGCGATGCGGTGCAGAAGTCGCTGAAGGATGCCGCGGTTGCCGATATCGACAAAGGCCGCAAGATCAAGATTTCGACCAAGGGTACGCGCGAGCCGCGCTTCCGCCTCGATCCGACCAAGGGCGGCGAACGCGATTTCGTGCTGCCGGGCAACAAGGAATTCATGCCCGGCGACGAGATCAAGAAGCCGCCCGGCGGCGGCGGCCAGGGCGGCAAGGACGCCGCCGATTCCGGCGAGGGTGAAGACGATTTCGAATTCTCCATGACGCAGGAGGAAATCCTCGACCTCTTCTTCGAGGATCTCGAGCTGCCGAACCTCGTCCGCACGACGCTGAAGGAAACGCACAACACAACATGGAAGCGTGCCGGCATTACCACGGCCGGCTCGCCGACGCAGATCAATCTCGTGCGCACCATGCGCAACAGCTTCGGGCGCCGCCTGGCGCTCAAGCGCCCCAAGGCCGAAGACATCGAGAAGCTCGAAGCCGAACTGGCGGCACTGGAAACCGAAGACCCGCGGGGTGAGGCCGCGCAGAACCGTATCCTGGCATTGAAGGACGAAATCGACCGGCTCAACGCGAAGCGCAAATGGGTGGCCTTCATCGATCCCATCGATGTGCGCTTCAATTCCTTCACCGAGCAGCCGGTGCCGACTTCCAAGGCCGTGATGTTCTGCCTCATGGACGTCTCAGGCTCGATGGGCGAGCGCGAGAAAGATCTGGCCAAACGCTTCTACATGCTGCTGCACCTGTTCCTGAAGCGGCGCTATGAAAAGGTCGATGTGGTCTTCATCCGCCACACCCATGATGCGCAGGAGGTAGATGAGCAGGAATTCTTCTACTCACGCCAATCGGGCGGCACGATCGTCTCCACCGCGCTCGACAAGATGCTGGAAATCCAGAAGGAACGCTATGCCACCGCCGACTGGAACATATACGCCGCACAGGCCTCGGACGGCTACACGCAATCGGGCGATGCGCGGCGCTGCGTCGAGATGCTGAACGGCGATGTCATGCCGCTCTGCCAGTATTACGCCTATATCGAGATCCTCGATGAACGCGAGATGGAGGTGTTCGCCTCCGAAGATTCGGGCGCCGAGTTGTGGCGCGCCTATCGCACTGTCGCCGAGCTGTGGCCGAACTTCGCCACCAAGCGCATCTCCAAGCCGGCGGATATCTTCCCGGTGTTCCGCGAATTGTTCAAAAAAGCGGAGGCATGAGATGTCCGTTCGAAAGGCCAATGCTCCGCTCTTCACCGAAGCCGAATGGGATTTCGGCACGCTCGACCGGACCTACAATGCCATCGAGAAGATCGCGATCGAGGATCTGGGGCTCGACGTCTATCCCAATCAGATCGAGGTGATTTCCTCCGAGCAGATGCTGGATGCCTATTCCTCCATGGGCATGCCGCTGATGTATCATCACTGGTCCTTCGGCAAGCTGTTTGCGCGCGAGGACACGATGTATCGCGCCGGTTATTCGGCGCTGGCCTATGAGATTGTCATCAATTCGAGCCCCTGCATCTCCTATCTGCTCGAAGAGAACACGATGACGATGCAGGCGCTGGTGATGGCGCATGCTGCCTTCGGCCACAATCATTTCTTCAAGAACAACTACCTGTTCCAGCAATGGACCAACGCCGAGGGCATTCTCGATTACCTCGCCTTCGCCAAGCGCTATATCGCAGCCTGCGAGGAACGTTATGGGCGCGAGGACGTCGAGATGATCCTCGATTCCGCGCATGTGCTGATGAATGAGGGCGTGTTCCGCTATGCGAGGCCGCCGCGCCCGTCGAAAGAGCGCGTGCTGGAGAAGCGCCGCGCCCGCGTGCAATATGAGGAAGAAGCCTATAACGATCTGTGGCGCACCCTGCCCGCCGGCATCGAGCCGCCGGCCGCCCCGCCCATCGTCGATCCCGAAGAAACCTTTGCTGCCGAACTCAAGCTGCCGGAAGAGAATATCCTCTACTTCCTGGAGAAGCATTCGCCGACCTTGCGGCCCTGGCAGCGCGAAGTGCTGCGCATCGTGCGCAACCTCGCCCAGTATTTCTATCCGCAGCGCCAGACCAAGGTGATGAACGAGGGCTGCGCCACCTTCGTCCACCACACGATCATGCACATGATGTACGAGCGCGGCCTGATCGATGAGGGCTCGCTGCTGGAGTTCATGCACAGCCATACGAGCGTGGTGTTCCAGCCCGGACTTCGACGACCGGCGCTATTCGGGCATCAATCCCTATGCGCTCGGCTTCGGCATGATGGCGGACATCAAACGCATCTGCGACGAGCCGACAGGCGAGGATCGCGACTGGTTCCCGCATTTCGCCGGCAATGGCGACTGGATGGGCGTGCTCAAGGATGCCTGGGCCAATTATCGCGACGAGAGTTTCATCGAGCAGTTCCTGTCACCCAAGCTGATGCGCGACTTCCATCTCTTCGCCCTGCACGACGAAGCCTCGGCCTCCGCCTACACGGTGACGAGCATTCATGACGAGCTGGGCTATCGCAAACTCCGCACGGCGCTGGCGCGGCAATATGATGTCGGCGCGGCCGATCCCAACATCCAGGTGACAGGAGCTGACATCAAGCGGAGCCGCAAGCTCCACCTCGAACATCGCATGCATAAGGGCGTTCCGCTGCACCAAGCAACCAAGGAACAGGTCTTGGCGCATATCGAACGCTTGTGGGGTCACGAGGTGACCCTGGAAGAAACCGAGGGGGACTAGGCCCCCTCCGGCCGGCCCGGGCGCTATTGCGCCTGGGCGGTATGCGTCGGCGCCGGTGAGCTCGGCGGCGGAGACCAGAAACCCGAATAAGCCGCGACCGCGACCGTGACCGCGATGATCACCAGCCCCGCAACGGCTGCGATGACTTTCGGTAGTGCCTCGCCCTTGTCGACCTCACTGGCCGCATGAATTGGCGCTTCCATAACCGTATGCCCTCTTCAGTTGGGCCGGTCCGCTCCAGCAGCGGCGATTACCGGCATGCACTTGAGCTAAGTTGCGGAATCATACGTCAATCTGGGCAAAAAGGTGACTTTTTTTTGCCCAAATCGCGTTCACGACGGCCGGCCCCAGCGGGACTGGCCATCACCATGCTGCAGCGCATTACGAAAGATTGCCTCGGTTCGCCGTGACCACGACGCTTTCGATCGCCTGCGGGGCCGCCGCGGCGGCATGCCGAACCGGCTGGCCAGGGGTCGTGGCAGCGACCGCTGCGAACAGCGTGACCGCTGAAACCGCGACCATGGCGCCATAAAGCGCTTTTGCACCAAAGACTTCACCATCCGATGAGAAGATAGACATCTGCCTCTCCAAAGATGACCGGCTCTCTCGGCTTTCCGGCGCCCTATTGCGCCACCGCTCCCGGCCACGTGCGGAAGATGGGGAGGATTTGCTGCGCTGCAAATTATGGCGGCCATGCGGCAAACGCATGCGTCGAAAGCTTGAAATCCTCGCCCAGCGTCACTAGAGAGAAGTTCATAGTAGTGGGAACCCGGCCGGTTCCACGGCCGAATCATGGGTTTGACGGCCCGCCGGCCCATTGAGAACAGCCCTACCCGGCGTGTTGCCAGCGCTCATCTGCCCGCTTGGCTTGGCGGGCGGGCTCGGCTATCCAGACCCGTATCGCCCTGCCGTGGCAGTTCTTGCCATGAAATTGCGCGACTTTCGCGCCAGGCTCGCGCCCGTCCGGATCGGATGGCGCACGCAGACGATCGGACTTGCGGAGGGATTTGTATGGCGAAGGGCCCCGGGTGCCCGGCGCTGCTACGGCGCAACATGCTGGTTGTGGTTGGGCTCGGCGCCCTCCTCAGCGGCTGCGCGCACACGCCCGAATGGGCGCCCTGGTACAAAGCGCCCGAAAAGCAGGCCGCCCGATCCGAACCCGCCGTGCCGGAGCTGCGCAAGACGCAGAGCGAAAAGCCCGCGCGCAGGCGCGTTCCGCGTCACAGCGAGCGCAAGCCTGCCCCGGAGCCACAGCTGGCCATGATCGATCCGGACAGCCTCGTAGGGATGAAACCTCCGGCCGTCGGCCGCCTCCTGGGCCAGCCCGCCGCCATCGCCAAGGAGGAGCTGAGCCTTGTCTGGACCTACAAGGCCGACGACTGCGCGCTAAAGGTCTATTTCTACCCGGATATCAAGACCTCCGACTTCCATGTCCTCAAATTCTCACTGGCCGGGGCCGACGGAAAGACGCTGGATGACGACGCCCCCTGCAGGCGGAAACTTCTGGCATTGAGAGAACATGACACAGGTTAGCCGCGAGATCGCCCGCGGTCACATCGTGATCGTGGACGACGACGAATTGTTCAGCGAATCCGTGAGCCGCAACCTCGAGGATGCCGGCTACGGCGCCCTTGCCTTTCCGGACGGAGCCAGCGGACTGGCCTATCTGGCGGACAAGCCGGCGGCCGATATCGTGCTGCTTGACTGGAAGATGCCCGGCATGACCGGCATCGACGTGCTGCAGCATCTCCGGCGCGAGAACATCGACATCCCCGTGATCTTCCTGACGGTGCTGTCCGATCAGGTCTATGAAGAAGCGGGGCTGCTCGGCGGCGCCGTCGACTTCATCGAGAAGTCGCGCAATTTCTCGATCCTCCTCAGGCGCATCGAGCTGATCCTGGGCGGGCGCAAGGGACCGGAACCCGACGCCAAGCGCGGCGGCCTCGTCGAAACGGGCAAGCTGACGCTCGATCACGATTCCCATCGCGCCAGCTGGGCCGGCACACAGCTCGGTCTGACGCTGACCGAGTTCAAGATCGTCGTGCTCCTGGCCGAGAATGCCGGCCGCGACATCAGCTATCGCGAGATCTACGACATCGTGCATGGCGAAGGCTTCATGGCCGGCGACGGCGAGATCGGCTATCGCACCAATGTGCGCGCCTTCATCAAGCGCATCCGCCAGAAATTCCGCGACGCCGACAGCGATTTCACGGCGGTCCAGAATTATCCGGGCTTCGGCTACAGGTGGCACGATGGCGGAACGTGAGGGCGCCAAGCGCGCATCGCGGTTCCTGCATTCCTTCTCGCTCCAGCTCTTCGTGCTGGCGGTCATTCTTCTCAGCGTTCCGATCGTCCTGTACTGGCAGTTCCAGAAGGCCGAACGCCAGCAGCTCGCTCTTCTGCACAATTCCGTCGGCCATAGCGGACGGCTGATCGCGGCGATGCTGCGCCCGCGCCTGGAAAATTTCCAAAGCGAGAAGCCCAAGGCGCTGACCGAGGCGCTGGAGGCGGCCTCCATCGGCGACACCAATATCAAGCTTCTCTTGCGGCCCGAGGCAGGCGGCAAACAGGATTTCTTCTATGTCGCCGCCGCACCGCCGGTTTCGGCCGCCTATCTCAAGGAAGAACGCCGCGAGCTGATCGCCTCCGGCGTGTTCAAGCATCTGGCCAATACCTGCGACCGCTCGACCGATCTGGCCGTGCGCTTCATCAATCCGGCCGGCAAGCCCGAAATCCTGACGTCGATGACGCCGGTGCATGTCGGCGCCGATTGCTGGGTGGTGATCACCTCGCAGAACGCCTCGACCCTGTCGCCGGGCGCCATCGGCCGGCCCTTCTGGGAAACGCCGGCCATGCGCATCGCCGCGGCCGTTTATGGTCTGAGCGCGGCACTGATGCTGTGGCTGTTCTTTCATCTGTGGCGCAATGTCGAGCGCTTCCGCGCGGCGGCACGGCGCATCCGCTTGCGCGGCACCGGGCACACCTCCTTCCAGGAAGCCAACACCATTCCCGAACTGACCGGCGTGGCCGAGGACTTCGATTCCCTCGTCACGGCGCTGACCGACAGCCAGGATTTCATCCGCCAGACCGCCGAAGAGAACACGCACGCGCTGAAGGCGCCGCTGGCGGTGATCGCCCAATCGCTCGAACCGCTCAAGCGCGCCATCCCCACGGACGAAGCGGCAGCGCAGCGCAGCCTGCAACTGATCGAGCGTTCGGTGGCGCGGCTCGACGCGCTCGTCTCGGCCACGCGCGACCTCGAAGAAGCGGTCGCCGACGTGCTCTATCCGGTGACGCGGCCGATCGATCTGTCGGGCTTTCTGGTGCAGCTCACCGAAGCCTATGACACAACGCTGGTGGCGCAGGGCAAGCGCCTCGCCACCGACATTCAGCCGGGCATTACGGCCTATGCCAATGAGGATCTGATCGAGCCGGTGATCGAGAACCTGCTCGAAAACGCGGCCAGCTTCACCGCGCGCGGCGGCAAGATCGAGGTGAGCCTGACCCGAGAGGCCGGCAATGCCGTGATCCGCGTCGCCGATCGCGGACCGGGCGCCGATCCGGCGCATCTGCCGCATGTGTTCGATCGCTATGCTTCCTATCGCGGCACGCGGCCCGAACGCGCCGAAGGGCGCGCGGAGATGCTGGAAGCGGTCGAGGCCCATCAGGGGCTGGGGCTGTGGATCGTCAAACGCAATGTCGAAGGGCTGGGCGGCAGCGTCATCGGCGCAAAACCGCGATGGCGGCGGCTTCGAAGTCGAACTGCGGCTGCGCATCAAAGTGTAGCGAATTGCCGCGTTCTGTCGCGCGGTTTGCCCCAACCTTGTCACACCACAATTCGCCGGCCTGCATGGCACCTTTCCTCTCGCGCCGACGTTCGATCGTGGCTGCGAAGAGAGCGCGGCGCAAACTGGGTTCCCCCCCAGCCCCCCGGAACCGGAGCCTGGCCCCCCAGGTTCCGGTTCCCACTCCCCTCTCGATCCGCGACGGCAGGAGGCGGCACGATGCGGTTTCGACGTCGGAGCAAAACAAGGCGGGCGGCCCTGCCCATCCTGGCCGCGATCGTGGCCGCCGGCGCCGGCTGGTACTGGGCGATGCCGGGCCTGCCCGTCGGCGCCGCCGAGGCGCACACCGCCCAGCAAATTCCGTACAAGGCCCCCGCCTATCACGGCGCACTGCGCCATGGCGGGATACCGCTCGAAACCCTGCGCAACGCCGGGACCCGGCTCGACGATGCCGCTGTGCGCAACAGCCATGGCGATCCGGTGGGCTTCGTGGAGGCGGTCAAGGTCGGCCGCGGCGGACGGCCCGAACTGGTCCAGGTCGGCTTCGGCGGCTTTCTGGGCGTCGGCGCCGATGTGGTGCCCTTCAAGGCCGACACGCTGGGCTATGACCCCAAGCACAATATCGTGCTCACCGACATGACGGTGAAGCCAGCTCGCCGTGATCGTGGCCAAGCGCAACGGCACTTTCCGCAGCAAGGACGACTAGCGCGCCTCGCTGGTGACGATCTCGAGCTTGCCGGTCAGCGTGCGGTGCACGGGACAGCGATCGGCAATCTGCATCAGCCGGGCACGATCCTCATCCGACAGATCGCCTTCGAGCCGGATCGCGCGCGTGATGCGTTCGAGCGTCTGCATGGGTTCGCCCTGTCGCATCTTCGGCATGTAGGCGCGTATGGCTCAGCCGCACCGAGACATGGACGAGCGGGATCGATTTGCGCGCGGCATAGAGCCGAATCGTCATGGAGGTGCAGGCACCGAGGCTGGCGAGCAGACAGCTCATAAGGTCCGGGGCCCGAATCCATACCGCCGACCTGCTCCGGTTCGTCGGCGATCAGGTGGTGACGGCCGAGCTGCAGCGATTGTTGGAAGCGGCCAACACCGGTTTCGGAAACCTCGATCACGCCCTCGGGCGAAGGGGCGGTATGGCCGTGTGTTTCACTCATGGGCGTAATCCGGTGATGTCAGGGGGACGAGTATAAAGGTAGTTCGCTGGCAGGCCCAGGCGACGGCATGCCTGCACGGCCGGGGTTTCGGGCAAGGCCACGCGATCCATCACGCGTCCGGCAAGACGGATCAGCCGGGCTTCGATAGGCCCCAGGCGCCATTCCGGCCCAAGGCCCAGCGTTTCGATCAGCCAGGGCGGCGTGATGGCAATGGCCGCGCGTACCAATGCGCGCTGTGCGGTCCGGAGCGGCGCCGGCAGGATCGGCGCGTTGCAGACGATGTCGAGAAATTCGTGAATGATCGGTGAGGCCTCGAGATGCGGCCGCATGGCATCGAACTGCGCCTCCAGTGCCGCCACCGATGCGGGCGCAGCCATCGCACCATAGAGCCGCGCGGCCGGGAGTGCCTCTGCATAGAAGCGGTCCTTCTCCGCCGCACTGAGCGGGACGACATAGGCGTGATAGGCCTCGAGAAAGCCGAAGCTGGCCGTGGCCTGCACCCAATTCAGCAATTCGGGATCGTCGGCGCGATAGGGCCGTCCTGCGGGCGTTGTACCGCTGACGCGCGCATGCATGCGGCCGACGCCCGCGATCAGCCCCTCGGCCTTGCTGCGCGGGCCATAGACCGTGACCATGGCGGCGAGCCCCGTGCGCCGCATGCGCGTGACGGGATCGGTGCGGAATGTCGTGTGCTCCCACACGCCGCTGCGCACCCGCGGCTCGGCCAGCTCCAGCAGCACGGCCGTGACGCCGCCGACGAATAGCGCCACCGGATTTTTGAACACGCGCCACGACACCGAATCCGGCGCGGCCAGGGCCGGCTCGCCCGACGGCCGCGTGAAATCGAACGGCATATCGGGGCCCGGCTGCATCAGCCGCGTCAGCGACGCGCCGAGGCGGGAGGAGACAGCCTGCCACGCGACGGTGAGTGGCATCGCGCTCCCCCTAGAAGCCGAACAGCGACAGGCCGTCCGAGGCCGTGAGCTTCGGGCGATAGGCCTCGGTGTCATAATTGCGGGCGACATCGACGCGTTTCTGGCCTTTGAGCAGCGTATCGATCGGCACATCGGCAAAGCGTCCGCCCGACACCACGCACATGCGTCCATGGCGGCCCGAGGCCAGAAGCTCCACCGCCAGTGCGCCAAAGCCATAGGCGACCTGCCGGTCGGTGGCATCGGGCGGGCCGGAGCGCATCAGATAGGCCAGGTTCTGTACGATCACGCCCTCGGCGCTGGCGGCTTTGCAAGCCTCGCCCAAAGCGTCGCCGATCCCACCGAGCCTGCGGCGGCCATAAGGATCGGGATCGCCCTTCTCATGGGTACCGCCGCCCGCTTCGCGCGCGCCTTCGGAGATCACGGCCACCGAATAGCGCGCCGGCGAGGCCAGCCGGTCGGCTTCGAGCATCCGCGCGGCGGCGGCCGGATCGAAGGGCTGCTCGGCAATAAAGGTGCGGTCGGCATCGGCCAACATGCCGGTATAGAGCGCGGTCTGCCCGCAATGGCGGCCGAAGAGTTCGACCACCAGAATGCGCTCATGGCTGGCCGCCGTGGTGCGCAGGGCCGAGATGGAGTCGACCGAGCGCGTGATCGCAGTGGAAAAGCCGATCGCGTAATCGGTGCCGAAAACGTCGTTGTCCATCGTTTTGGGGATCGAGACTACCGGCACGCCTTCCGATGCCAGCCTTGCGGCAAACCGCAGCGTGCCGTCGCCGCCGATGGCGACGATGGCATCGAGGCCCAGCGCCGTGATGGCATCGAGGACATAGGGCGTGGCATCGAGCACATCGCGATCCCCGAAGGCACCGGCGATGTGGGCCGGGGCCAGATCACGCGGCAAATGCTGTGGTTCAAGCCGGCTTGTGTGCAGGACGGTTCCGCCATTGCGGGCGATGGTGCGCACGGCGGTCAGGTCGAGCGGCACGGTCCACGCGTCCCAATCGCCGCGGCGTGCCGGATCGAGCGCCAGAAGGCCTAACCAGCCGCGGCGGATGCCCGTGACCGACCAGCCGCGCGCTAGCGCACGCTCGACGACCACCTTGATTGCCACATTGAGGCCCGGCACATCGCCGCCGCCGGTCAAAACGCCGATTTTCATTCCTCAGATCCCTGCATGCTCCACATATCGCCCACCTTCTCCCGGCCGACGCAGCTCTGCCCACGCCCAACCTCACCTAGACTAAGGTATGCTTTCAAGCCCGCAATCGTGCTGTCATAACCCACAATCCCCGAAACATTGTCGCAAAATCACCCGGCGACAGTGGCGCCCGGGCCAAGACATTTCCTAAGATAAGGCCATGACAGCTCCTATTACCGATCCTGCGACCCTGGCTATAGTCGGCGATATCGGCGGCACCAATGCGCGATTCGCGCTGGCGGATATCACAGCAGCAGCGCAGCCCAAATTGCATGACGAATTGCACCTGCCCTCGGCGGACTTCGCGACGCTTGAAGATGCACTGGCCGCCTATCTGGACAGGGTTGGGCTCACGCGGCGGCCACCTGCCGCCGTTCTGGCGGTGGCCGGGCCGGTGATGCATGGCGAAGTCAAGCTGACAAATCTGTCATGGCACACATCGGAGACCGCCATTGCGCAGCTCGGCTTTGCCCATGCGCGCCTGATCAACGATTTCCGCGCGCTGGCGGCCTCCGCCGATGCGCTGCACGACGAAGATCTGGACCTCATAGGCCCCGCGCTGCCCCGCTCTGCCGACCGCTCCATTGCCATTGTCGGCGCCGGCACGGGCTTCGGCGAAGCCGCTCTGGTGCGCGAGCCCGGCAAGGCCATCGCGCTGGCAGGCGAAGGCGGCCATATCGGCTTTTCACCCGAGGATGAGATCGAGATCGAAATCCTCAAATGGCTGATGCAGCGCTTCGGCCGCGTCTCGGTCGAGCGTATTGTCTCAGGTCCGGGCCTCGTCAATCTTTATGCCGCGCTGTCCGAAATCGAGGGCCACAAATCCCACTTCAATGATCCGCACCAGATTATGGCTGCGGCCAGAGATAATCACCCGCGCGCGCGCGATGCCGTTGAACGCTTTTGCGCGATCTTCGGCGCAGCGGCTGGCGATATCGCACTGACCTTCGGAGCGCGCGGCGGCGTTCTCATCGCCGGCGGGTTGAGCGAGGCCATGGGGCCCTTCCTGAAGGCTGGATCGTTCCGCGCGCGCTTCGAGGGTAAGGGCCGGCTCGCCCATCTGGTGCGCGAGATCCCCACACACAGGATTGTGGTGGGCAATGCCGCACTTCTCGGCTGTGCCCGGCTGGCCGCCGGTCTGGTCTCGACGCCCCACTGATCCGGCATCAAAGAACGCAAAACAGAAACAACAACAGCGGCGCATAAGCGCCGCGTGAGGGGCGCACCATGAACGTTACCGAGGCCGTTCTGTCCCGCAGATCCGTGCGGGCTTTTCTCGACACACCGGTTCCGCACGACACGCTGCGCGATATCCTTTCAACAGCTTCACATGCGCCCTCGAACAGCAACATCCAGCCCTGGCTGGTGCGTGTCGTCACGGGCGAGACAATGGAGCGGCTCAAATCCGTGATGCACGAGCGCGCAACTGTGCCGCCGCAATTCGACGAACCCGCCTACCCGATCTATCCAGACGCGCTGGCCGAGCCGCATCAAACCCGACGAGCGATGTGTGCGGAACGCCAATATGGCGCCGTGGGGATCGGCCGCGGGGATCATGAAGGCCGGCTGCGCTATGTCTATCGCAACATGCAATGCTTCGGCGCGCCGGCCGCGATGTTCACCTTCATCGAAGAGGGCATGGGGCCGTCGCAATGGGCCGATCTTGGCATCTTCCTGCAGACGGTGATGCTGCTCCTGCGCGAGGCGGGCATCGACAGCTGTGCACAGATCAGTTGGTGCCGGTTCGCCAAGACCATCGGCGAACTGCTGGAGGTGCCCAAGGACTGGACACTCTATTGCGGGCTGTCGATCGGCTATCGCGACCCCGACGCGCCGGTCAATGCGATCGTCGCCGATCGCGCGCCGCTTGAGGATTTTGCGAAATTCCTGAGCTGAAGTCTCACGCCTCGCCGCGCAGCATTTTGACGATGCCGGAGAAATCGACGCCGGCATGCCCGCTGTTCGCGAACAGCGAATAAAGTTGCTGCGCTTCGGCGCCAAGCGGCGTGGTAGCGCCCGCCGATTGCGCCGCCGCCTGCGCCAGCTTCAGATCCTTCAGCATCAGTGCCGTGGCGAAGCCGCCGGCATAATCTCTGTTCGCAGGAGAAGTCGGCACTGGACCCGGCAACCGGGCAATAGGTCGTCACCGACCAGCACTGCCCGGACGAGGTCGAGACGATGTCGAACAATTTCTGCGGATCGAGACCGAGCTTCTCGCCCAGCGTGAAGGCCTCGCAGGTGCCGATCATCGAGATCGCAAGCAGCATGTTGTTGCAGACCTTGGCCGCCTGCCCCGCGCCCGCGCCGCCGGCCAGAACGATCTTCTTGCCCATGGCATCGAGCACCGGTTTGGCGCGGGCAAAGCCATCCTCGCTGCCACCGCACATGAAGGTGAGCGTGCCGGCCTCGGCCCCGCCGACGCCGCCGGAAACCGGCGTGTCGAGAAACTGGAAGCCGGCCTTGTCGGCCGCCGCCGCAACGGCGCGGGCGGAATCGATATCGATGGTCGAGCAATCGATCAGCAGCGCGCCCCGTTTCGCGACCGCAAGCACGCCACCGTCATCGAGATAGACGCTGCGCACATGCTGGCCGGCGGGGAGCATGGTGATGACCACATCGACGCCAGTCGCGGCCTCGGCGGCGGAGGCGGCTGCTGTAGCACCGGTTTCGACGGCGGCATTCAACGCAGGCGCACTGAGATCGAACGCCTTCACATCATGACCGGCCTTGACGAGATTGCGCGCCATGGGCCCGCCCATATTGCCGACGCCGATAAATCCGATGGTGGTCATTGTTTCCTCCTGCCGCGCTGCTACGCGAGCTTCAGTTCCTTGTCGCCCAGCGGCACGAAATAGGCATCGATATCCGCATCCGTGACGCCGGACAGTTCCGCCGGTTGCCATTTCGGCGCGCCGTCCTTGTCGATGATCGTCGGCGCGCACGCCTTCGAAGAAATCATGGCCTTCGATGATGCGGCTGACGATGCGAAATTCCATGCGCATGCAATCGTCGAACTCCAGCTTCGCGCCCTCGCGGATCTGGCGATAGGCGATCTTGAGGCTGGTCGGCGATTTTGTGCGGAGAATTTTCGCCGTTTTGCGTGACCATTCCGAATTGTCAGCTTCGAGGCCGGACAGAATTCCTTCGACGCCTTCCGCCGCGAAGAGACGCTGAATGTCTGCGCTTGGTTCGATCAGCGGGGCTGTGCCGGCATCAGCCGCCAGACCGGAGATGGCACGATCCGGTGTTGCACCGGACGCAAGCTTGTCGATCACCGCGTCCGTATTCGCGGCCGGCACGACATGGGTGGCAAGCCCTGTGTAGAGGCAGTCGGCGGCTTTAAGGCGCGCGCCAGTGAGACCCATGTAAAGGCCGATCTCGCCTTTGATGCGCGGCAGGAAATACGAACCTCCGACATCCGGGAACAGGCCGATGCCAGTTTCCGGCATGGCGAAGGTCACGCTCTCATCGGCGACGCGATGGCTGCCATGGATCGAAACACCCACACCGCCGCCCATGACGATGCCCTTGAGAAAGGCGATATAAGGCTTCGGGAAATGCTTGATCGCGGCGTTGAGGATGTATTCGTCGCGCCAGAAGTCGAGGGCATAGGGCGTTTTCGCCTTGCCGGATTCATAGAGCGCGCGCACATCACCGCCGGCGCAGAAGGCGCGCTCGCCCGCGCCCTGAATGGCGACGGAGCTGATCGTGTCATCCGCGGCCCAGGCATCAAGCTGCGCCTTCATCTTCAGGCACATGTCGTGCGTCAGCGCGTTGAGCGCCTTGGGCCGGTTGAGCGTGATGAGGCCGAGGGCCCCGCGCTGTTCGAACAGGATTCGGCGTCGTCGCTCACTGTCGGAACATCTCCCGCGCGACGATGACGCGCATGATCTCGTTGGTGCCTTCCAGGATCTGATGCACGCGCAGATCGCGCACATGGCGCTCGGCCGGGAAGTCCTTGAGATAGCCGTAGCCGCCATGAAGCTGCAGCGCATCATTGGCGATCTTGAATCCGAGATCGCTGGCGAAGCGCTTGGCCATGGCGCAGAGCATGGTGGCGCGCGGCGTCTTCTTGTCGAGCGCGTCGGCGGCATTGCGGATCATCAGCCGCGCGGCTTCCAGTTCCGTCGCCATATCGGCGAGCTTGAACTGCGTCGCCTGGAATTCGGCGATGGCTTTGCCGAACTGCTTGCGGTCCTGGACATAGGCCTTGGCCTCGTCGAGGGCAGCGCGCGCCGTGCCGACCGAGCAGGCGCCGATATTGATGCGCCCGCCATCGAGCCCCATCATGGCGATGCGGAAGCCCTCGCCTTCGGCGCCGATGCGATTGGCGACCGGCACGCGGCAATCCTCGAAGATCACCTGCGCCGTGGGCTGCGATTTCCAGCCCATCTTCTTTTCCATCTTGCCGAAGGAAAGGCCGGGCGTGCCCTTCTCCACCACGAGGCAGGAGATGCCCTTCGGCCCGTCCTCGCCCGTGCGCACCATGCAGACATAGACGTCCGAGGTGCCGGCGCCGGAGATGAAGGCCTTGCCGCCGTTGAGCACATAGTGATCGCCGTCGCGCACCGCCTTTGTCTTCAGGCTCGCGGCATCGGAGCCCGAGCCCGGCTCGGTCAGGCAGTAGGAGGCGATGTGCTCCATCGTCGTCAGCTTGGGCAGGAAGCGCTGGCGCTGTTCCTCATTGCCGAAGCGGTCGATCATCCACGACGCCATGTTGTGGATGGAGAGGAAGGCGGCCGTGGCCGTGCAGCCGGCCGACAATTCCTCGAAGATGATGGCGGCATCGAGCCGGCCCATTTCCGAGCCGCCGACATCGGACTTCACATAGATCGAGGCGAAGCCCAGCGCCGCGGCCTCGCGCAGCACGTCGACGGGGAAAATCTCCTTCTCGTCCCATTCGCCGGCATTGGGCGCGAGGCGGTCGGCGGCGAAGCGGCGCGCCGCATCCTCGATCGCACGCTGGTCCTCGTTGAGCGCGAAATCCATGGCTCTCGCCTCACTTCATGGTCGGGATGTTGAAATCCGGATTCTCGCGCACGCCGCCCTTGGGCCAGCGCTGCGTCACCGTCTTGATCTTGGTGTAGAAGCGCACGCCTTCCGGGCCGTGCTGATTGACGTCGCCAAAGGCCGAGCGCTTCCAGCCGCCGAAGGTGTGATAGGCCAGCGGCACCGGGATCGGGACATTGATGCCGACCATGCCGACCTGCACGCGTGCCGCGAAATCGCGCGCCGCATCGCCATCGCGGGTGAAGATGGCGACGCCGTTTCCATATTGATGGTTGGTCGGCAGCGCGATGGCTTCGTCGAAATCCTTCGCCCGCACGATCTGCTGCACCGGGCCGAAGATCTCGTCCTTATAGGTGACCATGTTGGGCGTGACGCGGTCAAACAGCGATCCGCCAAGGTAGAAGCCATCCTCATAGCCCTGCATCCTGAATTCGCGGCCATCGACCAGAAGCTCTGCGCCTTCCTTTACGCCCTGATCAATATAGTCAATCACCTTCTGGCGATGCGCGGCCGTCACGAGCGGACCGAATGCAGCGTCCGGATCGGTGGGAAGTCCGACCTTGAGCGATTCCACCTTGGGCTTGAGGCGGGCGATGAGTGCATCGGCGGTCTTGTCGGTGACGGGAACGACGACCGGCACGGCCATGCAGCGTTCGCCGGCTGAGCCGTAGCCGGCACCGATGAGATCGTTGGTGACCTGATCGAGATCGGCATCGGGCATGACGATGGCGTGGTTCTTGGCCCCGCCCATGGCCTGCACGCGCTTCCCGCTGGCCGTGCCCTTCGAATATACATATTGAGCAATGGCGGATGAGCCGACAAAGCTGACGGCCTTGATATCCGGATCCTCGAGGATCGCGTCCACCGCTTCCTTGTCGCCGTTGACGACTTGCAGCACACCGGCAGGGCCGCCCGCTTCCATGAACAGTTCGGCGAGGCGCAGCGGAACGGACGGGTCCTTCTCGCTCGGCTTGTTGATGAAGCAATTGCCGCAGGCGATGGCGACGCCGAACATCCACATCGGGATCATGGCCGGAAAGTTGAACGGCGTGATGCCAGCGACGACGCCCAGGGGCTGGCGCATCGAATAGATGTCGATGCCGGGGCCGGCGCCTTCGGTGTATTCGCCCTTTTGCAGATGCGGGATGCCGCAGGCGAATTCGATCACTTCGAGGCCGCGCTGCACATCGCCCCGGGAGTCGGCGATGACCTTGCCATGCTCGGAGGACAGCATCTCGGCCAGATTGTCCATATCGGCTTCGACGAGCTGCTTGAAGTTGAACAGCACGCGGGCGCGGCGCTGGGGATTGACGCGCGGCCCATTTGGGGAAGGCTTCGAGCGCGTGTTCGACCGCCTTGCGCATCTCGGCGCGGCTGGCCAGCGGCACCTTGGCCTGCACGGCGCCCGTGGCCGGATTGAAGACGTCGCCGAAGCGGCCGGAGCTGCCCTTCACGAACGCCCCATTGATGAAGTGCTGGAATTCTTTCATGGCCGCGTCTCCCGATATTCTTGCCTATAGGCGGTTCGCGTACTGCCCGCGCACATCCATTGCAGCGTTGGGCGGGCCGGTGCAAGAGCATGCCCGCAGATGTACCTGTCGTTGCGCAAATCTCACCTCCGCGGCAATGGGATTGCCGGATGCGGGCCTTTTTCGTCAGCTTCGGCCCCCAGCCGGGTGGGCATCATGTGGCGCGCGCGCAATGGTCCCCGCACGAGACAGACTCGGCGGTTGCCGGAGCGTCAGCCCCTATCGCGCCGCCATGCGCGGCTCGTCCGTATTCTCGATCCATTTTGACGATCGTGCTCCACACGGTGCGCGCGTCGAGATCGCGCAGCAGCATGTGATAGCCGTGGCGGAAGCGGACCACCTTGGCCCTTCCGTCCAGTGCCTTGATCGTGGCCATGTTGGGTTCCTTCGGGATCACCTGGTCCTGCGCGCCATAGAGATAGAGGATCGGCGGTGGATCGTTCAGATGCTCCGGCGCGTGGCGCGCGGCGTCCATGAGATTGACGAGCCCATAGACCTGGTCGGCGCGGGCCGAATGCTGATAGAGCGGATCGCGGCTAAGGTTGCGCAGCATCGCGATATTGTCGGACGGCCAGATATGCAGCCCCTCGCCCGAGAGATGCAGCCACGGCACGGTGTGCGCGGCCAGCCACAGCGCGACGCGATAGCTGAGCGGCATATCCTCGCGCGCCCATACGGCCGGTGCACAGAGAATGGCGCCTGCGATGCGCGGCGGATCCTTGTCGGCAAGTGCCGACAGCACCACCGCCCCGCCCATACTTTCGCCCAGCGCATAGACCGGAAGCTTCGGATAGCGCGCATGCACGGCCTCGACGAAATCGGAGAGGTCGCGGCGCATGAGAGCGCTGCCTGCCCAGATGCCGGGATCAGGGGCGGCGCCGAAGCCGCGCTGGTCATAGGCGAAGGTGGTGATGCCGTGTTCGGACCAATAGGCGCCCGGCATGTCGAAGGCTTCGGAATAATCGCTCATTCCATGCAGGGCGACGATGATCGCCAGCGGATGCTTTGCATCCCATTCTCGCAAGGGCAGCTTGAGCCCATCGCGGGTGACGAAATATTTGGCCGTGAAATGGGCCGGTTCATCGGTGAGCCCGCGCGGCGCCAATGCCGGCGCGCAAGCCGCCAGTGTCAGCGCAACGAGCGCCGCACACGCCGCTGCAATTCGGGTAGAAGTTCGATTTCGAACCATGGATTTTTCTTCAGCCAGGCATTGTTGCGCCACGAAGGATGCGGCAGGGGAATCACGGAGGGACCATATTCGTGCCAGGCGCGCACGGTGTCGCTGACATTCTTCTTGGCATCTTTGCCCAGATGCCAGCGCTGCGCATAGGTGCCAATGACGAGGGTGAGCGGGAAATCCGGCAAGGTTTCGAACAGGCTCTCGCGCCAATGAACGGCGCATTCCTTGCGCGGCGGCTTATCGGCACCCTGTTTGTCATAACCCGGAAAGCAAAAGCCCATGGGGATGATCGCAATGCGGTGTTCGTCGTAGAACGTGTCGCGATCGACACCCATCCAATCGCGCAGGCGATCGCCGCTGGGATCGTTGAAGGGAATGCCGCTTTCATGCACGCGGATACCCGGCGCCTGACCCACAATGCAGAGCCTCGCGGTCGAACTCGCACGCAGCACCGGGCGAACGCCATGCACCAACTTGCTCTCGCAGATCCGGCAGGCGCGGATGTCTGCGATGAGCAAAGCCAACGGGTCCGCAGCCTTGCGCGCTGCCGCCATCAATCGCCCTTCAGCATATTGCGGGCGATAACGATCTGCTGGATCTGGCTGGTGCCTTCATAGATACGGAAGATGCGCACATCGCGATAGAAGCGTTCGATGCCGTAATCAGCGACATAGCCGGCGCCACCGAATATTTGCACGGCCTTGTCGGCGACGCGGCCGACCATTTCGGAGGCGAAATATTTGGTGCAGGCCGCTTCCATCGTTACCGAGTGGCCGGCGTCGCGCTTGGTCGCGGCGTCCATCACCATGCAGCGGGCGGCATAGGCTTCGGTTTTGCAGTCGGCCAGCATGGCCTGGATGAGCTGAAAATCGCCGATGCGCTGGCCGAACTGTTCGCGCTCGCGCGCATAGGCGACCGCTTCGCGGATCAACCGTTCCGCCACGCCGACGCAAACCGCCGAGATATGCAGCCGGCCGCGATCCAGCACCTGCATCGCGAGTTTGAAGCCCTCGCCTTCCGCGCCAAGGCGCAGGCTCGCCGGCACGCGCGCATCCTCGAAGATCACATCGCAGATATGCGCGCCTTGCTGGCCCATTTTCTTTTCCGGCTTGCCGATCGTGATGCCGGGCGTGTCCGCCGGCACAATGAAAGCCGAGATGCCGGAGGCACCCTTTTTGGCCGGGTCGGTGCGCGCCATCAGCGTGAACATGCCGGCGCGGTTGGCATTGGTGATGAAACGCTTGGTGCCATTGACGACATAATGATCGCCGTCACGGATCGCCGAGACCTTGACCGCCGCTGCGTCAGAGCCGGCGCTCGGCTCGGTGAGGGCGAAGCTGGCGATCACCTCGCCGCTGGCGAGCTTCGGCAGCCATTCGGCCTTCTGCGCCTCATTGCCGAACATGACGACGCCCTGGCTGCCAATGCCGACATTGGTGCCGATGACGGAGCGGAAGGCCGGCGAAGTCTGACCCAGCTCCATCGCCACCAGCACCTCTTCCTCCATGGTCAGGCCGAGCCCGCCGAATTCCTCAGGGATCGAGAGGCCGAAAAGGCCAAGGTTGCGCATGTCGGCCACGATCTCGTCGGGCACGCGATCTTTCTCGGCCACCTGGGCCTCGATGGGCACACAACGCTCGCTCACGAAACGGCGGACGGTGTCGATCAGTTGCTGGCGGGTCTCGGCATCCAGAGCCACGGCGTCTTCCTCGTATAATGGGTATGACTAGGAAGATTAGCGCATTTGGCGAGGAGACAAAGCGCTTCCCGCACGGGCCCGCCGGGCTAGATATCTGGCTTGATGACGACGATCAGGCTGATGAGATGGTCCACCGCATCGTCGCACTCGCCCAAGGGCAGGAGCAGATGCTCGCGATGGAACGTCCAGCCATCAGCCTTGCGGCGGAAGAGGCCCCGAAAGGCGAGCGGCGCCTTGTGCGTGCAGGCGTGACCATAAACAGCCCGCAAGTTGGCCCCATGTCCGGGCAGCCGGGCATCCATTTCCCGTGTGGTCAGGCGTTGCCACGCATCGGGATCAATTGCGCGTATGACATCGCCGATGATCCGGACCTGAAATTCCGCCCCCTCGTCCAGAACCTTGATGAGGATCGTATTGCGCAGCAGCCCGCCCAGCGCTCGTGGCGACATCTGGGAACGGGCGGGGAAGAGCCGATCGCCAGCCAGCGAACGCCAGAGCGCAAACCCCCTTTGCAAGGGAGCCGCTTCAACCGTATCCGGATCGATCCGGCCCGTAACGTCGCCTATGCTACAGTCGAACTTCCGGCCGGACTGGTATCCTTCCAGTTCGAGCGAAGTCATGCTGCGTCCCTCTAGTCGCCAAGCGGAGCTTCGCCTGTCACCCCTTAACCATTTATAACGAATGCGAAAAAGCCGGGTAGAAAATGCACCTTTCAGTCCTCGATCAGTCCCCCATCCGCAAAGATGGCAGCCCCGCAGAGGCGATCGCCGAAACGATTGCACTCGCAAAAGCTGCAGAGGTACTCGGATACCACCGCTACTGGCTGGCCGAGCATCACAATTCCAACTCCTTCGCAGGCGCTGCGCCGGAGGTGTTGATCGCGCGGGTGGCGGCGGAAACCCGGACCATCCGCGTGGGCTCGGGGGGCGTGATGCTGATGCACTACAGTCCGCTGAAGGTTGCCGAGCAGTTTCGCATGCTGGAGACGCTCTCCCCCGGCCGTATCGATCTGGGGATCGGGCGGGCGCCGGGGGCCGACGAGCGCACGACGGCGGCGCTGCAGGCCGGACCGCAAGCCTGGGGGATCGACGCCTTCCCCAGCCAGGTGAACCTGCTGAAGCACTATCTGGAGGACGCCTCGGGCGGCGCGCCGTTCCCGGAGGATCACCCCTATCGCGGCATCCACGCCATGCCGACGGGCACGACGCGGCCGGAATTCTGGATGCTGGGTTCGGGCATACACAGCGCCGTCTATGCCGCCGAGCTCGGACTGCCCTTCGCCCATGCCCATTTCATCAGCCCTGATGGCAGCGAAGAGGCCTGCGCGGCCTATCGCGAGCGCTTCAAGCCCAGCCCCTGGTGCGAGACACCGACCATCGCCATGGGCGTGGCGGCGCTGGTGGCGGAAAGTGAAGAGGAAGCCAAACGGCTGTCGGCCTCGCGCAATCTGTGGGTGGTCAGACTGTTCACGGGCCGGCCGATCCCCTTCCCCACACCGGACGAAGCCCTCGCCTATCCCTATAACGAACAGCGAACTGGCAATCCTCAAGAGCGTCGAAAGCCGCTCGACCGTCGGCACGGCCGCGCAAGTGCGCGAAGAGCTTGAGTACTTGGCGGCGAGGCATGGCGCCGAGGAGCTGGTGGTCGTCACCATCACCTATGACTATGCCTCGCGCCTCAGATCCTACGAGCTGCTCGCGAAAGAGTTCGCGCTTCTCTGACTATTGGCGATCCAGCAACCAGAACTTGTCGCCGCGTGCGGCTTCGAGCTTGGCGAGCTGTTCGCGATGGATCTCGCGCACGCGCGCTGGCGTGATCGCCTCGGCGGGATCGACCTCCTCGATCTTGAGGCTGGTCTTGTCCTCATAGAGATGTTCGCCGGCCAGACGCGCCTTTGCATCATAGGGCCAGATGAAGGCCTGACGGCTGGAGACGTGATAGAGCTTGCTCGCATCCGCGACCTTGTAGCCAAGCGCCAGAAGATCGGCGCCCTTGGCGAGTTGGTGGAAGGTGATCTCGTCGCAAATGCCCCAATCGTTTACCGCCAGCCGGTCGTCGGAGTGCCACAGCACGCTTTCGCCGACGCTGTTGTAGAAGGCGAGCACGCCATCCTTGCCCTCGACCACGGCCGGGTTCTCGCCCCAGGCCACGCGATAGACCGGATGATCGACCATCATGTCCGGCGCGATGATCTTTTCGTAATCGCCGGCGCCTTCGAGATGCACGTGCCGCCAGAAATTGAGCAGGATCGCGCGATGCAGCTTGTCGGTGGTCTTCTCCACCAGTTCCGCGGTGGGGATCATGCAGTCATAGACCGCCTTCTCGAACCGGTTCATCGTTGTTTCCTCCGCAGGGCCGGCGCACCGGCCTCCGCCTTGTAACGGGATTGTTTGTGGCGCGTACGGTCGCACAAAGGGCGGTCCGCTGTCGATTCCGCCGTCAAATGATCAGCAGAAGTTCCGTCACCGTTCCGGTACCAGGGAACCGAGGACCGCGACCGTAAGGCGGGCGGCCAAAGCACCGGCGAACAGTCCGCCCATGACATCCGAAACGAAGTGCCAAGTTTCGAGCACCAACCCTGCCATGACCGCCGCGATGACGATTGCGATCAATGCCCGCGCACGCGGATAGAAATGCCAGAACACGAACAGGAACGAGGCCGCGATGATCGTGTGCCCCGACGGGAAACCCGAATGGCTGGTGCCATGGAACGGCACGAAGCCATAAAGCGCCGGATGGGCCAGATATGTCGTGATGTTGATGCGGCCGAAGAGCGGCTTCAGCAGGAAGTAATTGCTGGTCAGCGCCCACATCAGGCTGAAACCCGCGAGCATCGTCACCATGCCCCATCGCGGCGCAGGACGGCCAGCAAGATGGACGAGGCCGCCTGCAAGAAGCGCAACCGCACCCAGAGGCACGAACAGCAGAACCGAGTCCAGCAGCGTCGCAAGGGCCTCGGGATTCGGGAAATGCGCATGCGCGAATAGGGCGACGGGCCTGTCCACAAAGACGACGCACAAGATGACGACGACCGCCGTGAGTGCGAGCCATATGAACCAGCGTGTAAGGGCGTTCTTCGCCATTGCGCGTCTCCCCGCTTCCTTATGTGATCGGCAGCAGGCCGATCACCGCGCCGGTCATGGCGCTGGCCATGGTGCCGGAGACCAGCGCGCGCAGGGCCAGCGACACCACCTCCTGCCGCCGTTCGGGCACCAGCGAGCCGATGGCCGCGATCATGATGCCGACGGAGCCGAAATTGGCGAAGCCGCACAGCGCATAGAGCATGATCAGGCGCGCGCGCGGATCGAGCGCGCCGGCCGGCAGCCCCGCCAGATTGAGATAGGCGATGAATTCATTGAGCACGGTCTTGTCACCCATCAGCGCGCCGGCCGTGGTGGCTTCGTGCCAGGGAATGCCGAGCAGCCAGACGAAGGGCGAGAACACCCAGCCGAAGATGCGCTCGACGGTCAGCGGCGCCCCATCCACCAGCGGCAGGGCATGCAGGATGATGTCGGCCAGCGCCACCAGCGCCACGATCACCAGGATCATGGCGACGATGGAGAGCCACATCTTCAGCCCGTCCTCGGTGCCGCGGGCGATGGCGTCCATGCTCGATCTGTATTCGAGATGGGGGAGCGCATCGGCATCGGTCGGCGGTTCGGTGTCGGGGATCATGATGCGCGAGAGCAGGATCGCGGCCGGCAGCGACAGCATCGAGGCGACGAGGATATGGCCGAGCGCCCCCGGCACCGCGGGGGCGACGATGGTGGCATAGAGCACGAACACCGTGCCGGCGACGGAGGCCAGCCCCACCGTGAACAGCATGAAGAGTTCGGCGCGCGTGAGCCGCGCCAGATAGGGCCGGATCAGGAGCGGCGCCTCGATCATGCCCAGAAACATGGTGGCCGCCGAGCCGAGGCCCACCGCGCCGCCAATGCCCATGATCTTCTGCAGCACCCAGGAAAAGCCGTTCACGATCACCGGCAGGATGCGCCAGTACCACAAGAGCGAAGCCAGCGCCGAGATCACGATCACCAGCGGCAGCACGCTGAAGGCGAAGCTGCTCAGATTTTGCGGGCCCGTCACCGCGAAGGGCGCAGCCCCGCCGCCGACATAGCCGAAGACGAAGGCGGTGCCGGCCTTGGTCGCCTGCATCAGCGCATCGACCACGGCGTTGAGCGACAGCAGCGCGGCCCGCGCCGGCGGCACCTTGAGCAGCAGCAGCGCGAGGCTGAGCTGGAGCGCGAGCCCCGCCACCACGGTGCGCAGCGGAAAGGCGCGCCGGTTCTCGCTCATCGCCCAGGCCGCCGCGATGATGACGACAAGACCCAGCCCCGCCTGCAGATGATAAAGCCCCATACGCCCTTGCCCCCAACGCCCGAATCCGGCGCACAGAGTGTCATGGCCGGGGCCCGGGCGGAA
This sequence comes from uncultured Pseudomonadota bacterium, assembly GCA_963822185.1. Lineage (GTDB taxonomy): Bacteria > Pseudomonadota > Alphaproteobacteria > Micropepsales > Micropepsaceae > Rhizomicrobium. The sequence goes on along the minus strand of CAWGGT010000024.1, from coordinate 98,995 downwards.
CGCGGGGGGCCGCCGCAAGATAATTGTTCCGCAGTTTTGAACCATTTTCTCGCACGGGGGGTGGGGGGGCCGACCGCAAGATGCACGCGCCGATAGCATCTATTCAATGAGAAATTGGGGTCAGAGTCGAATTGGACGAACGTGACAGCTTCTCCTGTCCTCCCACTCCAGTACCCTCACACCCTCCGCACCACACCCGGCCTTCCCATGTCGCATTCGAGCGCGGCGCGGTCCCACTGGGCCGCATCGGCGGCGGCGGCATAGGTTGCCGCCAGAAAGTCGAGCAGCAGCGCCTCGGGCTCGGCGGCGGTGCGCACCGCCTCGTAAGGCAGCACATATTCCTGCAAACCTGAGTGAAACTCCGCGCCCTTCGGCAGGGATTTGGCGTCGCGGAAGCCCGGCGGCTCGGGATAGGCATAGGAATAGAACAGCGCGAAGGGCGCATCCGGCCCGCCGGGCCAGAAGCCGGCGCTGGAGACCTCATGCGAATAGGCTTCGCGCGCCACCGCATCGGGCAGATGCGGCACGCCGCCGGGATGGGGCGGCGCGCGGCGGCCGGAAAAGCGCGTGACCGCCAGATCGAAGCTGCCCCAGAAGAAATGCACCGGGCTGTTCTTGCCCAGAAAGCCGGAGCGGAAATGCGCGAACACGCCATGGATGCGCGCAAGCGCGCGCCACAGGCGGTTTGCGGCATCGCCATCGTAATTTCGCGGGCGCGTGTCGGCCGCGAAGGGCACGGGATCGGGCAGTTCGTTGGGCGTGCCGTCGATGCGCACGGCGATGCCGTTATCCGCCAGCATCGCCAGCACCGCGCCATGGAAGGCGGCAATGCTTGGGGTTTGCAGCGGCATCTCCGCGGTGCCCGCGCCGCTGCGCAGCACGAGGCGATGGCGCGAAAAATCGAATTCGAGATCGAAGCAGCCATCCCCGTGAGGGATCGGCGAGGTGGTGAGGCCGACGGCGCTGACATAGAGCGGCACATGCCAGCTGTGATTGAGCCAGGGCGTGCATGCGAGGCGGATCTTGCCGACGATCTGCGTCATCAGATGCAGGGTCTCGAAGGTCTCATGGTCCTGCGCATAGGAAAGCGCGGGCCAGGCGGTGTCAGGTGCTTGGGTCATCATCGGCTCGGGGTCGCATTGCAGGCGCCATCCTACACGCGCCCGCCACTCGCCGGGCAAGGCGAATTGCGCGGCGGAGATGACAGATCAACCCTCCTTGTCATCCCCGGCGAGCGTCGGCCGCGAAGCGGGCGGCGCGAGGTCAAGGGGACCCAGGGGCTTCCATCCGAGAAACCTCTCCGACAAGGCGATCATAGAGATCGTTCCAGCCGGAGTTTTCCTTCTCGATCAGCGCGATCTTCCATGCCCTGTTCCAGCGCTTCATGCGCTTCTCGCGAAGGATCGCGGCGTTGATGTCCTGATGCCATTCGTACCAGACGAGGATGTGGACGCCGTATTTCTTCGTGAAGCCGTCGATCAGGTCGTGTTTGCGCTCCCAGGTGCGGCGGATGATGTCGTTCGACACGCCGATGTAGAGCGTGCCGCCCACGCTGGCTGGCGAGCATGTAGACGTAATAGAGGTGGTCGCGCATCGCGGGAGTGTAGCGCATTTTCCGGAGGGAGCGGAGCGGTGGAGATGCCTGGGTCCCCGTTCGCACGCTGTCGCTATAAACCCTCGCACCACGCGCTGGCGCGCGTGCTGCTCGCCGGGGATGACAAGGGGGGTTAAGCGGCGACTGACGGGATCAACCCGCGCAGGGAATTGCCGCAATAGAGTTTTGTCGCGCAGGCGAGATCGGCCTCAGTCAGCGTGCGTTCCACGCATTCGCCCGCATCGACCAGTTCGCGGCGCAGGCAGCCGTCGAGGATGCCGGCCGTCAGCGGCGGGGTGACGAGCTGGCCGTCGAGTTCGGCGAAGATGTTGGTGCGCGCGCCTTCGGCCATCTCGCCGCGTTCGTTGAGGAACAGCACTTCATCGGCCGCGCCGTTCGCGGTGAGGCGGGCATGCTCGCCCTCATAGAGATCGCGCCAATTGGTCTTGTGACGCTGGAGCACATCGTTGCTGGAAATGCGCGCCGGCGAAATCACATAACGCCATTCGGACGGCGCGGTGGCGGCGAGCGGCGCGGCGGTGGCCTTGTGCTCGCCGGCTTCGTTCAGGGTCAGGCGGATGCGCAGCGGCCCGCGCGCACCGGCCATGGCCATGTCGAGCGCGACGATGGCCATGTGGTGATCGAAGGCAAGGCCAAACACCGGCGCCGACGCCTCCATCCGCGCCAGATGCAGTTCGAGCCGCGCAAAGCCCTCGCCCGGCGCATAGCGCAGCGTTTCGATCAGTTCGAGTGGGCGGCGATCCTTGCGTGTAATAGCGCGCCTTGAGCAGGCACTCGGCAAATTCGGAAGGCGCCGTGGAATCGTAAACCACCGCGCCGCCAATGCCGAGTTCGCCGCGGCCTTTGGCAATGGTGAGCGTGCGGATGGCGACGTTGAAACTGGCCGATCCGTCCGGCGCGAAATGGCCGATGGCGCCGCAATAGACGCCGCGCGGGGATTCCTCCAGCGCCTCGATGATCTCCATGGCGCGGATCTTGGGCGCGCCGGTGACGGAGCCGCAGGGAAACAACCCCTTGAGGATCGCGGCGATGTCCGCGCCGGGCTTCAGTTGCGCCGTCACGGTCGAGACCATGGTGTGCAGCGTCGGATAGGTTTCGACGGCGAAGAGATCGCGGACCGCGACGCTGCCGATCTCGGCAATGCGGCCAAGATCGTTGCGCAACAGATCGACGATCATCAGATTCTCGGCGCGATCCTTGACGCTGTTCGCCAGCCAGTCGCGCGCGGCTTCGTCCGCTTGCGCATCGGCGCCGCGCGCCGCTGTGCCCTTCATCGGTTTGGCGGTGAGGCGGCCCTCGGCCGAAATGTCGAAGAACAGCTCGGGCGAGAGCGAGAGGATGTGGCGCTGGCCATCGTCGATGACGGCGCAATGGGCGGCGGCGGCGCGCGCGCGCAGATCGCGATAGAGCGTCATCGGATCGCCGGCAAAGGCGAAGCCGGCGCGGAAGCTGAGATTGGCCTGATAGATGTCGCCGGCTTCGATCCAGTCATGGGTGCGGGCGAAGCGGCGGCTATAGGCCTCCTCGTTCCATTCGGGCTCGAGCGGGCCGGCATAGGCGCGAGCGCCCTGATGCGGCGGCCAAAGCGGCCTCGGCGGCCGCGCCTTCCAGAATCTCGGGCGCCTCGAACACGCCGAACCAGAGGAGCGGGCCGGTGCGGCTCGGCGGCAGCAGCGGGGCCAGCTTCGGCTCCAGCACCAGCCCCAGCTCATAGGCGAAATAGCCGGCCAGATGGTGGCCCTGCACCCCGCGCCGCTTCGAGGGCCGCCAGCGCGGCGGGAACCTCGGCCGCGGTATGGGCCGCGATCGTCCGCGAGGGGCGCGCAAAGCGGCTGAGCCGGGCCCGATCCGGCCTGGCGTCGTCCAGCAGCACAGTAGGGCGGGCGGGCGGTCATGCGGCTCTGCGGGGCTCCTCAAGGCCTGTCGGGCCCGGTTTCTGCCCCGCCCCGGCGCCGGCTGCAACGGGCAAGCCGAAATACCCGGTTAAGCGAACAAACAGGGGCCACTTGATCCGGCGGGGAAAATCACCACATCCTTCACAGAGGCGGTGCCGAATCGGGGCCGCCGGCAACAAAATTACCGGTGGCCGCTGATGCGGGGCCGGCAAGGCCGCTTGAAGGAGGGCTTTGAGAATGACTCGCACTGCTGTCTTCAACAGCCCGTTTCTTCTGGGCTTCGAGCACCTGGAACGGCTCCTGGAACGGACCGCCAAGAGTGCCGGGGACGGCTACCCGCCCTACAATATCGAGCAGCTCGGCACCGACCGCTTGCGCATCACCCTGGCCGTGGCCGGGTTCGCGCCAGAGGATCTGAGCGTGACCATCGAGGACCGCCAGCTCGTGATCCGCGGCAAGCAGTCGGACGCGGGCGACCGGGACTTCCTCCATCGCGGCATCGCCGCGCGGCAGTTCCAGCGCACCTTCGTGCTGGCCGACGGAATAGAGGTGACGGACGCGGATCTGGCCAATGGCTTGCTGTCGATCGAGCTGTCGCAGCCCAGGGCCGAAACCGTCGTCAAGAAGATCGCGATCAAGCCGCGCAGCAATGGCGGCAGCGCTTAGCGAGGGACACCAAAAGGAGGTCCACAATGGCCGACTATATGCATGACTTCGAAGAGAGGGATTGGGACCGGTTCGATCCCTCGCGTATCGCCTATATCAAGCCGACGCTCGCCTCCGACGCGCGCACGATGGGCATCCTGCCGGAGGGCATCAAACTCCCCGACGCGATGAAGCTCTATGTGCTGCACGCGATGGACGGCGCGGTGCTCGGCTTCACCGACGACTGGGACAGCGCCTATGGCGCGGCGGTGCGAAATGATTTCACGCCGCTGAGCGTGCACTGACACAGATTGTGACCTGCAAATGCGAAAGGGCCGGAGCAGCGATGCTCCGGCCCTTTCGCATTCGATAAGGTTGTGAGCCTCAGGCCGCTTGCGAGGCGTGGGTGCCGTTGCTTTCGGTGAGGAGCGAGAACAGCACTTCGGCATCGGCGGTCGCGCGCAGCTTTTCGCACACCGCCTGATTGCGCAGGAGGCGCGAAACCCGCGCCAGCGCCTTCAGATGATCGGCCCCGGCGTCTTCGGGCGCGAGCAGCAGAAAGACCAGATCGACCGGCTGATCGTCGACCGCGTCATAGACGATCGGCGGAACCAGCCGCGCGAACAGACCCGTGATGCGGGGAAGGCCGCCAAGCCTGCCATGCGGAATCGCGATGCCCTGCCCCATGCCCGTGGTGCCAAGACGCTCGCGCTCGACCAGCGTTTCGAAGATACGGCGTTCGGGAAGATGGGTCAGGGCTGCGGCGCGCTCGGACAATTCCTGCAAAAGCTGCTTCTTGCTCTGCACCTTGAGCGCCGGAACCACGGCGTCGGGCGTGAGCAAATCGGTGATATCCATGACGACCTTCTGCCTGATGATCAGGGATGATGGCTCTTGAGCTTGCGCATGTAGCGCCGGACCTGTTTCTCCAGATGCTCAAGAGCGACGTCGAACGCGCGATACGCGTCCTTGTCTTCTCCTTGCGCCGTCAGTATCGCGCCCGAATCGAGATGGGCGGAGCAATCGGCGCGATAGAATACCCCTTCGTGAGAAAAGACGACGTTCGCATCGACACCCCCATCGAAATATTTTCCGATTGCGGTTTCGAGACGCGCGCGCACCTGTTCCGGCAACGCCTCACCGATCTCGATCTGCTTGCCTGATACTCTTACTTTCATGGTCTCTCTACGCAGGCGGCTGGAGCGGTTAACACTACTCTTCCAGATCCCCGCTCCGGGCCGACTCCATCGAAAGGCGGCGGACCATATGTCGCACGCCGCGCAAGAGTCAACGCCCGATTTCAGCGGGCCGCAAGAGCCCCGAAATCCCCGTTTTTCAGCCGCCGCCGTTCCACCGAAGAGGGGATTCGCATCGCTTCACGATACTTGGCGACCGTGCGCCGCGCGATGTTCACGCCATCGGCCGTGAGCAAGGCGACGATACGGTCATCGGAGAGGATTTCACTGGCTTCGCCTTCGATCAACTCCCGAATGCGGTCGCGCACAGCTTCCGCAGAATGGGACTCGGCGCCATTGACCGACTGGATCGCGGCGGTGAAGAAATATTTGAGTTCGAACACGCCGCGCGGTGTGGCAATATACTTGTTCGAAGTCACGCGGCTGACGGTCAATTCGTGCATACCGATCGCATCGGCGATGGTGCGCAGGTTGAGCGGCCGCAAATGGCGCACGCCATAGGTCAGGAACCCGTCCTGCTGGCGCACGATCTCGCTCGACACTTTGAGGATGGTGCGCGCGCGCTGATCCAGGCTCTTGACCAGCCAGTTCGCATTGTTGAGGCACTCGCTCAGATATTCCTTCGAGCCCTTGTCGCGCGCCTGCTTCGTCACCTTCGAATAGTAGCGCGAATTGACGAGAAGGCGCGGCAGCGTCTCGCTGTTGAGCTCGATATGCCAGGCGCCGTCCTGGCCTTCCTTGACGAAGACGTCGGGCACCACCGGCTGCACGGGATCGGACCCGAAGGCGAGCCCCGGCTTGGGCGTGAGCGCGCGAATCTCGGCGATCATGTCGTGAATGTCTTCGGCATCGACGCCGCAGCGCGTGCAGAGCCCGGAGATGTCGCGCCGGGCGACGAGATCGAGATGGGCCAGCAGCGCCGCCATCGCCGGATCGAGCCGGTCCAGTTCCTTGAGCTGCAGCCCCAGGCATTCGGCCAGATCGCGCGCGCCGACGCCGGTGGGCTCGAAGCCCTGCACGGTCTTGAGCACGGCTTCGGCTTCGGCCAGCGGCGTGCCCAGACGCTCGGCGATTTCGGCCAGATCGTCGCGGAAATAACCCGCCTCGTCGATGGAATCGATGATGGCCGCGCCGATCATGCGCGATGACGCGTCGAGGCCCGCAATGGAGAGTTGGTCTTCGAGATGATCTTTCAGCGTGGCCGCTTCGACCAGCGAGCCTTCGAGCGAATCCTCGCCCTCCGGGCGCCCGCCGGATTTGACCGTGGTCCAATCGGTGAGCGGCTGGGCCGGCTCCGGCGCATCGGCGCGGGCATTGTCGACATACATGTCGTCATGGCCGGCATCCATATCGTCGGCCTTGGTGAAATCCTCGCGCGTCAGTGCGGCTTCCAGCGTTTCATTTTCCGCAGGCGCCTCGCCATCCTGCATGCGCTCCTCGCCCGAGACGGGCTCGCGCTCGTCGCGCTCCAGAAGCGGATTGCGCTCCAGTTCCTGATCGACATATTCGGAGAGTTCGAGATTCGACAATTGCAGCAGCTTGATCGCCTGCTGCAGCTGCGGCGTCATGACGAGGGATTGCCCCTGTCTTATCTCCAGCCGCTGCGTGACCGCCATAACTCTTACGCCCCTACACCCGTGCCTATAGCGAGAACCGGTCGCCGAGATAGACCCGGCGCACGTCGCTATCGCCGACGATCTCGGCCGGCGTGCCTTCCTTCAGGACCTGGCCCTCATGAATGATGTAGGCGCGATCGATGATATCGAGCGTCTCGCGCACATTGTGATCGGTGATCAGAACGCCGATGCCGCGATGCTTGAGATGGGCGACAAGATCGCGGATCTCGGACACGGCAATCGGATCGATGCCGGCCAGCGGCTCGTCGAGCAGGATGTAAGACGGATGGGTCGCGAGCGCACGCGCAATCTCGACGCGCCGGCGCTCGCCGCCGGAGAGCGCGATGGCCGGGGTGTCGCGCACATGGGTGACGCCGAACTCGGCCATCAACTCTTCGACCATGGCTTCGAGGCGCGCCGGATCGGTCTCGATCAACTCGGCCGTGGCGCGGATATTCTCCTCGGCCGTCAGGCCGCGGAAGATCGAGGCTTCCTGCGGCAGATAGCCGATGCCGAGCCGGGCCCGGCGATACATCGGAAGGGCGCTGACATCGTGGCCGTCGAGCGCGATGGAGCCGTAATCGGGCGGGATCAGACCGGTGATCATATAGAAGGTCGTGGTCTTGCCGGCACCGTTGGGACCCAGAAGCCCGACCACCTCGCCGCGGCGCAAGGTCAGGCTGACCGCGCGCACCACGGGGCGCTTGCGGAAGCTCTTTCCGACACGCGTGACGACCAGCCCCTGGCTGCCCTCCACGACGCGTGGCTGCAGGCGCTCAGGCTGGGAGTCGTTGCTCGGTTCCATGTCGTTTCCGTCTCTCATGGCAAGAACTGTGCCTATTCCTCTTTAAGGAAGCGTGAAGCTTATTTTTTCCCGTTGTCCTTGGGCGTTTTGTGCTTGGGCGGCAGGGTGAAAAGCCCCTGAACGCGCCCGCCCGGCATGCCCTGCGCCGCCATCGTCGCCTGGCCGCTGTCGAGATTGACCGTCAGGCGGGTGCCGCGCATGACGTTCTTGCCCTTGGTCAGCACCACATTTCCGGTCAGCGTGATGGCCCGCTCGCCCATGTCATAGACGGCCTTGCCGCCCGAGGCGGTGCCGCTGGGCGCATCGAACAGCACATGGCCGGTGGCGATGATCGTGCTGGCCTTGCCTTTGGCGACGGCGATGCGAACCGTATCGGCATGCAGTTTGAAATTGCCCTGCGAGACGATGACGTCGCCGGAATAGGTGCCGATCTTGGTCTCGAAATCGCCGGTGAAATTCTTGGCGCTCACCGCGACCGGCGCGCCGCTGTCATGCCCGCCGAGATTGACACCCTGCCGCCGCGGCGAGCGACCCCGAAGCCAACAATGCAAGACCCAAAAATGCGATGCAGGCTGAAGACGAACCGATGCTCATTTCTTCGCCTTGCCCCCAGCCGTATAGAACTGCATCTTCACATTTCCCATCAGACGAACCTGTTTCTTGTTGCGATCGATGCTGAAGCGATCGGCCTGCAGCGTTCCCAGCGGGCCGTGGCCGTTCACGCCGCTGTCGCCCGTCATGATGCCCTTGGCGAGATCGACATGGGCGCTGGCGGTGTGAAGCTCATAACCGCTGTCGGAGAAGATCGAGATGGCGCCCGAAAGCTGCAGCGACTTCTTGTCGGCATCGAGCTGGCCGGTCTCGGCGCTGGCCGTGAGCCAGGTTCCGCCCTTGAGCGTGACGTCGGCCTGAACGTTCTTGAGCGTCGCGCGACGGGCGTTGGGCCCGTCCTGGATCGCCCGATCGGCGGTGACGACGAACGGATTGCCGGATGAATCGGTGCCCGTCAGCCGCGGCTTGATCATGGCCAGATCGTTGGCGACCGTGCCGACATGCTCGAAGGTCATCGCGACGCGGCCCTTCTCGCGCGGCTGCAGCGAGTAGGCGATGACGGCGGCGATCAGCGCCAGCGCGGCCAGAAACAGCGCCCGCTTCATGATGGTGACGAAGCGCGTGTAGCGCTGCGGATCGGCGGTGGTCTGCGGGCCATCGCCGACGGCCCAGTCGCGACGGCGCGAGACTCACCGGAGCCTTCGGCCACCGCGCGCTTGCCGGGCTGCCACTGCGCCATCTATTGCAGCCCCGCCTTGAGACAATCGTGGATGTGGAGGATGCCCGCCGGCTTCCTTCGCCGGGTCCGCCGGATCGAGCACCAGAAGCTGGGTGATCTTCTTCTCGTTCATCAGCGCCAGCGCTTCGGCCGCGAGCTGATCGGGCCGGGCGGTCTTGGGCGCGGCCGTCATCACCTGCGCCGCCATGCGGTCGAGAAAATCGGGGCCGATATGGCGGCGGATATCGCCATCCGTGACGATCCCGGACGCGGCGCCCTTGCCGTCCACAACGACGACGCAGCCGAGCCCGCCCTTGGCCAGCCGCTCCAGCACATCGGCCATCTTCATATCGTGCGCGACGACCGGCAGGTCATCGCTGCGCATGAGATCGCAGACGCGGATCAGCATGCGCCCCAGCGAGCCGCCGGGATGGAAATTGCGATATTGATCGGCCGAGAAGCCCCTGCGCTCCATCAAGGCCACGGCCAGCGCATCGCCCAGCACCAGCATCAGCGTGGTCGAGGTGGTGGGCGCCAGGCCCATCGGGCAGGCCTCCTTGGCGCGCGGGATCAGCAGCGGCACGTCGGACGCCTGCAGCAGCGTCGAAGTCGGGATTGCTGGCCATGCCGATCAGCGGGATCGAAAAACGCTTGGCATAGGTGATGAGGTCGGAGAGCTCCGCCGTGTCGCCGCGATAGGACAGCATCAGCAGCGCATCTTCGCGCGTCACCGCGCCGAGATCGCCATGGCTCGCCTCGCCGGGATGGACGAACTGGGCCGGCGTGCCTGTGGAGGCCAGCGTGGCCGCGATCTTGCGGCCGACCAGCCCCGACTTGCCCATGCCCGAGACGATCACCCGGCCCTTGATCTTGAGGATCGTGTCCACTGCGCGGCTGAAATCGCCATCCAGCCGGTCCGACAGGCTGGAGATGGCCTCGGCGGCATAGGCGAAGACGCGGCTGGCGGCGGCGCGGTCAGAGGCTTCGCCGCCAGAGCCGGCGGCATCGCCCAGAACCGGCGCGGGAGCCGGGACACGGTCAGCGGAACGCATGGAAAGACACCTGCTCTATTCGGGTCGTCGCGGACGCCCCCACGCCTACGACCGCTAACCGCTTGCCACAACTTGGAATTCTGCCGCGGAAGCGAAAATCATGCCAGTGCCGGAATTATGAGCGTTCCGGCCGCCCCGTTCAAGCCGCGGCCGGCGACAGGCTTAACCGCGCGTGATCCTCGCCGCCTAGTGCGCGAAGATATCGACCTCGCCCCAGCCGGCCAGATCGAGCGCGGCGCGGGACGGCAGGAAATCGAAGCAGGCCTGGGCCAGTTCGGTGCGGCCCTCGCGGGCCAGCATCTCGTCCAGCACGACCTTCAGTTTATGCAGATGGGCGACATCGCCGGCGGCATAGGCGAGCTGCTTTTCGGTCAGCACCGGCGCGCCCCAATCGGAACTCTGCTGCTCCTTGGAGATGTCGACGCCCAGAAGTTCCCGGGTCAGATCCTTGAGGCCGTGGCGATCCGTATAGGTGCGCACCAGCTTGGAGGCGATCTTGGTGCAATAGACGGGCGCGCAGGTGACGCCCAGATAGCGCTGGAACATGGCCACGTCGAAACGGGCGAAATGGAACAGCTTGAGCACCTTGGGATCGGCCAAAAGGCGCTTGAGATTGGGCGCCGCATACGCCCCGGCCGCGAACTGCACGGCATGGCAGACCCCGTCGCCAGCCGAAAGCTGGGCCAGGCACAACCGGTCGCGGAACGGGTTCAGGCCGAGGGTTTCGGTGTCGATGGCGACCATGGCGCCAAGATCGAGCCCGTCCGGCAAATCGCCCTTGTGGAGATTGATCTTCACCGTCCCAAACCTTCCTGATGCCGCGCTGCAAGGCTTTCGGGTTACACATCATTTCCCTGGGCCTGTCCAGCGATGGGGGCTCTCACCCATTGTTGGCGCGCGCGCAGACAGGGATGATTGCCGGGCGGCTTCCGCCACAAAGGAGACGGAGTGCGAATTGCAGGCGCCATCATTGCGGGCGGAGATGCCAGCCGGATGGGCGGGGAAAAGGCCTTCGCGCCCTTTGCCGGCGGCACGCTGCTGGATGCGGTGCTGGCAAGGCTGGCGCCGCAAACCGACATCATCGCGCTGAACCTGCGGACCGATACGGCCGAGACGGCGCATCTTCACTACAGCCTGCCGATCCTGCTCGATGCGCCGGGCGATCCTGGCGGCCCGCTGGCCGGGATCGTCGCGGCGCTCAGCTGGGCCAAGGCGCTGGGCGATGTCGTATGGCTTGCCACCGCGCCGGCCGACACGCCCTTCCTGCCCGAGAATCTGGTGCGCCAGCTCATGGCGGCGGCGCGGGAGGGCGCGCCGGTCTATGCCCGCGACAGCGAACGGGCACATTATCTATGCGCGCTGTGGCCGGTGACGGCGCTGGCGCCGCTGCGCGCGGGCTTCGAGGGAGGCGCATTCCGCAGCCTCCACCGTGCGCTGACCGCGCTGGGGGCCGTCGAGTGCCGCATCGACACCCCGCCCCTCGCCTTCTTCAATGTGAATACCGCCGCCGATCTCAGCCAGGCTGAGACGCATCTGAACCGCTGAGCGGCGGGCGGCCGGCCAGCGGCACACGCACCACCAGAACAGCGGCGACCAGCGCCGGCAACGCCAGCGCGATGCAATAGGCCGGGCGCGACCAGCCTGCCGCGATCAGCACGCCGCCGAGATAAGGCCCGGCGATGGCGCCGAAGCGGCCAATGCCGATGGCAAGGCCGGTGCCGGTGTTGCGCACCTGCGGCGGATACATCGCCGCCACCAGCGCATAGAGGCTGGCGATGACGCCGATCATGAAGAAGCCGATGGTGGCGACCAGCGCGGCCATGACCGGCACCTCGGCCTCGGCAAAACCGAACACGGCGACCGAGACGAACAGCAGCACCATGAACAGCGACGACAGGCGGCGAAGGCCGAACAGCCCGGCGAACCAGCCCATCAGCAAGCCGCCGATGACGCCGCCCGCATTCATCAACACGGCGCCGGAAATGCCGATCTGCACCGACATCCCCTGATCGACCAGCACCTTCGGCGTCCAGTTGAGCAGGAAGTAGAAGGACAGCATGACGAGGAAATAGGAGGTGCAGATCAGCAGCGTCGATTTGACGAAGCTGCGGTTGAAGATGCCCGTCACCGATTTCACCGACACCTCTTCATGTGGCGGAATTTCAGGCAGCGCCGCGATGGCGCCCTTCTTCATCTTGCCGAGCAATGCGTTGATGCGGGCAAGCGCATTCTTCGGCCGCTTGATCAGCAGGAAGTCCAGCGATTCCGGCAGACGCACCATCACCACCGGGATGATCAGCGCCGAAACGATCCCGCCGAAGATGAAGACCGAGCGCCAGCCGAATTCGGTGACCAGCCAGATCGAGACCATGCCGCCCAGCGTGGCGCCGACCGGATAGCCGATGGCCATGAAGGAGACCGCGAAATCCATGCGTTTGCGCGAGGAATATTCGGCGACGATGGTGTTGATGCTGGAGAGCAACGTGCCGATGCCCAGCCCGGTAAAGGCGCGCATCGCGATCAGCGGCCACAGCCCATGCATGAAGGCCGAACCGATCATGCCGACGCTGATGACAAGAAGACCGGCCAGCACCACGGGGCGGCGGCCCAGCGTATCGGCAAAGGGCGAGAGGAACAGCGAACCGGCCGTCATGCCGGCGAGGCCCGAGCTGAACAGAAGGCCGAGTTCGGTCGGCGAAAGACCCCATTCCTTCGAGATCAGCGGACCGGCAAAGGCAATGGCCAGCACATCGAAGCCATCGAGCATGTTGATGACCATGCAGACGGTGACGGCCACGATCTGAAAGCCGGACATGCGGCCTTCATGCACGGCCGCACGGATATCCTCGCTCATATTGCCCCCTCGCCTCGCGCTTCTTCCCGATTATGAATTGTATGTCATTCAAACATATGGGAAGCGCGCCCGAAGGCAAGCCTTGGCGGCGTGGGACATCGAGTGGGATCAGGAGGCGGCGCTGGCCTGTTCGTGGATCAGCGGCAGCGCCTTCTGCACGAGCGGCTTGAGGCCGGACGCGTCCTTCGCGGTGAGAGCCAGAAACTGGCGGCGCATCTGCGGCGTCCAGAACTGATCGATATGCTCGGCAATCCCCGGCACGGCGCGCGCCTCGCCCTGGGCGGCGAAGAAATCGGCGATCTGGTTCGCCATATAGATCAGCTTGTCGTCGGTGGTCATCGCGGTTCATGGAGTTCTTATCCGCTCGCCATGGGTGAAGACTTCAAAGGAATCGTCGCGCGCGACGGCGACGAGCGTCAAGCCCGCCTCATCTGCCGCGCGCACAGCATAGGCCGTGGGCGCCGAAACCGCCACGAGCATGGGACAGCCGACGGACGCGGCCTTCTGCACCAGCTCGATGGAGACGCGGCTGGTGAGCGCGATGAAGCCGCTGTTCGCGCCCTGTCCCGCTCGCGCCAGTGCGCCGATCAGCTTGTCGAGCGCGTTGTGGCGGCCGACATCCTCGCGCACCGCGATCAGTTCGTTCTTGTCCGCCGACCAGAATCCGGCGCCATGGACGGCGCGGGTCTCCGCGTTGAGCGGCTGCGCGCCGTGCAGCGCGGCCATCGCCGCGAAGATCGTGGCGGGCGCGATGCGAACATCGCCGCGATACATTGGCTGGCGTGCGCACCGCGGCCGAAAGACTTTCGATGCCGCACAAGCCCGCAGCCGGCAGGCCCCGCCATGCTGCGGCGGCGAGCATTCGAGCGCTTCGGCGCGATTGCCGGCAAGCGTCATGCGCAATTCGATGCCAAGCGGCTGGCGCACGATTTCGAGTTCGGCAATCTCGGCCGGCGTGGCGACGATGCCTTCGCTGAGCGAGAAGCCGATGGCGAAATCTTCGAGATCGTCCGGCGTCGCCATCATGATCGCGTAGCTGGCGCGGCCATAGGTGAAGGCGATGGCGGTTTCTTCGGGGATGACGCGCGCACCCTCTTCCGCACCGTCGCGCGTCACAAGGCGACGCGATGCCCGAGCGGCGCGCGGCGGGATCGAGAGGCGGTCGTTCCCTGCTCATTCGGCGGCGGGGGCGAGACGGCGTGTCTTCGCCGTCAGATCCGCATAGTGCTCCTGCCATTCCGTCGGCCCGTTGGAGCGCGCAACCTCGACCGCCGTCACCTTGTATTCGGGGCAGTTGGTCGCCCAGTCCGAATAATCGGTGGTGACGACATTGGCCTGCGTGTCGGGATGATGGAAGGTCGTATAGACGACGCCCGGCGCCACGCGATCGGTGATCAGCGCGCGCAGGCTGGTGTCGCCCGGCGCGGCTGGCGAGCTTGACCCAATCGCCATCCTTGATGCCGCGCTGTTCGGCATCGTGGGGATGGATTTCGAGCCGGTCCTCATCGTGCCAGACGACATTGTGCGGTGCGCCGCGTCTGCGCGCCGACATTGTATTGGCTGAGGATGCGGCCCGTGGTCAGCAGCAGCGGGAAGCGCGGGCCGACCTTCTCGTCCGTCGGCACATATTCGGTGAGCACGAAAGCGCCCTTGCCGCGCACGAACTGGTCCGACATGCATGACCGGCGTGCCCTCGGGCGCCTTGTCGTTGCAGGGCCATTGCATCGAGCCCATGCGCATCGATCTTGGCGAAGCTGACAGCCGGTGAAGGTCGGCGTGAGGCGCGCGATCTCGTCCATCACTTCGCCGGGATGGTTGTAGGGCATCGGCTTGCCGAGGGCTTCGGCCAGCTTCAGCGTGATCTCCCAGTCGGCGAGGCCCGATTTCGACTCCATCACCTTGCGCACCAGCTGGATGCGGCGCTCGGCATTGGTGAAGGTGCCGTCCTTCTCCAGGAAGGTGGAGCCCGGCAGGAAGACATGGGCGTAGTTCGCGGTCTCGTTCAGGAACAGGTCCTGCACGATGACGCATTCCATCGCCGCCAGACCGGCGGCAACATGCTTGGTGTTGGGATCGGACTGCAGAATGTCCTCGCCCTGCACATAGAGCGCCTTGAAGGTGCCATCGACGGCTTCGTCGAGCATGTTGGGAATGCGCAGGCCCGGTTCGGGATCGAGGGTGACGCCCCAATCGGCCTCGAATTGCGCGCGCACCTTTGCATCGGAGACGTGGCGATAGCCGGGCAGCTCATGCGGGAAGGAACCCATGTCGCAGGAGCCCTGCACATTGTTCTGCCCGCGCAGGGGATTCACGCCGACGCCCTCGCGGCCGATATTGCCGGTGGCCATGGCGAGATTGGCGATGCCGATCACCGCGGTCGAGCCCTGGCTGTGTTCGGTGACGCCGAGGCCGTAATAGATCGCCGAGTTCGGCCCCTTGGCATAAAGCCGCGCGGCTTCGCGCACGAGATCTTGCCGGCACGCCGGTGTATTGCTCGACCGCTTCGGGGCTGCGCGACGGATCGGAGACGAATTCCGCCCATTCGGCGAAGCTGTCGGGATCGCAGCGCTCGGCCACATAATCCTGCTTCACCAGCCCTTCGGTCACAACGACATGGGCCAGCGCCGTGAGCATGGCGACATTGGTGCCGGGCTTGAGCGGCAGGTGATAGGCGGCCTGCCACATGCGGATGCTTGACGAGGTCGATGCGGCGCGGATCGATGACGATCAGCTTGGCGCCCTCGCGCAGGCGCCTGCAGCAGGCGCGACGCGAAGACGGGATGGCCGTCGGTCGGATTGGCGCCGATCACCATCACCACATCGGCCTCGGCGACGGAATCGAAATCCTGCGTGCCGGCCGAGGTGCCGAGCGTGGTCTTGAGGCCATAGCCGGTCGGCGAATGGCAGACGCGCGCGCAGGTATCGACATTGTTGTTGCCGAAGCCGCGCGCGCACCAGCTTCTGCACCAGATAGGTTTCTTCATTGGTGCAGCGCGAGGAGGTGATGCCGCCGATCGGCGCCGCGGCCATATTTCGCCTGGATGCGCTTGAACTCGGAGGCGGCATGCGCAATCGCCTCGTCCCAGCTCACCTCGCGCCAGGGATCGGTGATCTTCGCGCGGATCATCGGCTTGGTGATGCGGTCGGGGTGATTGGTGTAGCCCCAGGCGAAGCGGCCCTTGACGCAGGCATGGCCGCGATTGGCCTTGCCGTCCTTGTTCGGCACCATGCGCACGACCTCGTCGCCGCGCATTTCCGCATTGAGGCTGCAGCCAACGCCGCAATAGGCGCAGGTGGTGATGACGGAGCGTTCCGGCGCGCCCGATCTCGATGACGATTTCTCGATCAGGCTGCCGGTCGGGCAGGCCGCACGCAGGCGCCGCAGGACACGCATTCGGAGTCGAGGAAGGTTTCGTGCTCGCTGGCGACGATGCGGCTTTCGAAGCCGCGCCCCTCCACCGTCAGCGCGAAGGTGCCCTGGGTTTCCTCGCAGGCGCGCACGCAGCGATAGCAGACCATGCATTGCGACGGGTCATAGGCGAAATAGGGATTGGAGCAGATCGTGCGGCCTCGGCCAGATGGCTCGGCGCCGCCGCCCGTAGGCACTTTGCGCGACGCCGACGACTTCGGCCAGGCCATGCGACTTCGCATTCGCCGATGGCGCAGGCCGGGCAATCGTCCGGATGATCGGAGAGATAGAGCTCCATCACGCCGCGGCGCAGCGCGGTCAGGCGGTCGGATTGCGGTGCGCACGACCATGCCCTCGGCCACCGGCGTGGTGCAGGAGGCGGGCGTGCCGTCGCGGCCTTCGATCTCGACAAGGCAGAGCCGGCAGGAGCCGAAGGCATTCCAGCGTGTCGGTGGCGCAGAGCTTGGGCACGGAGACGCCGGCGATGGCGCGCGGCGCGCATGACGCGAGGTGCCTTCCGGCACTTCGACCTGCGTGCCGTCGATGGTCAGCGCCACCGTCTTCTCCGATGAGAGGCCGGGGTTCCGAAATCTTTCTGCTTGGGCATGTTCGTCATCGCCGCGGGCCTTTACCTCCGAACGAAATCCTGCGGGAAGTGATCCAGCGCGCTCAGCACCGGATAGGGCACGAAGCCGCCAAGCGCGCAGAGCGAGCCGGACTTCATAATATCGCACAATTCGCGCAGCTGCGCGATGTCGGCGGTCCCGTCCGCCGCCTTGACGATACGATCCACGAGTTCCACGCCGCGCACCGAACCGATGCGGCAGGGCGTGCATTTTCCGCAGGATTCCACGGCGCAGAACTCCATGGCGAAGCGCGCCTGCGCCGCCATGTCGACGCCATCGTTAAAGACCACGATGCCGCCATGGCCAATCAGCCCGCCCTTGGCGGTGAAGTCTTCGTAATCGAATTGCGTGGCGAAGAGGTCGCGCGGGAAATAGGCGCCGAGCGGGCCGCCCACCTGCACCGCGCGCACGGGCTTGCCGCTGAGCGTGCCGCCGCCGATCTCATCGACCAGTTCGCCCAGCGTCGGGCCGAAGGCGGTTTCGAACAGCCCGCCATATTTGATGTCGCCGGCAAGCTGGATCGGCATGGTGCCGCGCGACCGGCCCATGCCGAAATCGGCATAGAACTGGGCGCCCTTGTCGAGGATGGTCGGCACCGCGGCCAGCGTCAGCACATTGTTGATGACGGTCGGCGCGCCGAACAGGCCCTTGTGCACCGGCAGCGGCGGCTTGGCGCGCACGAGCCCGCGCTTGCCTTCGATGCGAATCGAGCAACGCGGTTTCCTCGCCGCAGACATAGGCGCCCGCGCCGACGCGCACTTCGAGATCGAAAGCGTAGAGCGAGCCGAGCACGCCGTCGCCGAGCAGGCCATCCGCGCGCGCAGTTTCGATGGCGCGCTGCATCGTGGCGATGGCGTGCGGGTATTCGGAGCGGATGTAGATGTAGCCGTAGGTCGCGCCGATGGCGATGCCGGCAATCGACCATGCCTTCGATCAGAAGGAAGGGATCGCCTTCCATCAGCATGCGGTCGGCAAAGGTGCCGGAATCGCCCTCGTCCGCATTGCAGACGACATATTTCTGCTCGGCCGCTGCATCGGCAGCGCCCTTCCATTTGATGCCGGTCGGAAAGCCCGCGCCGCCGCGGCCGCGCAGCCCCGATTGCGTGACCTCTTCGATGATTGCGCCCGGTCCGATCGTCGAGCGCTTGCTTGAGGCCCGCAAGACCGCCGGTCTCGCGATAATCGTCCAGCGAATCCGGATCGATGACGCCGCAGCGCGCGAAGGTGAGCCGCGTCTGCTTCTTGAAGAATGGGATCTCTTCGACCGGGCCGAGCGCCAGCGGATGATCCGCGCCGTCTTTCGCCGCTTTCAGAACAGCGGCGGCATCGCCGGCGCACAGCGGACCATAGGCGCACCAGCCCTTCGGCGTTTCGACTTCGAGCAAGGGCTCGAGCCAGATCATGCCGCGCGAGCCGGTGCGCACCAGATCGAGATCGAGTCTCGGTTTTCTTCGCGGCTTGCGTCGAGCGCGGCGGCGACGGCATCGGCGCCAAGCGCCAGCGACGCGGCATCCTTCGAGAGGCGGGCGCGCATGCTCATTCGCCCGCCTCCGCGATCAGACCTTTCAACCCGGCATCGTCGAGGCGCGCTTTGGGTTCGCCGTCGAGCAGCGCGGCGGGCCCGCAGGCGCACAGGCCGAGGCAGAACACCGGCTCCAGCGTCCAGCGCCCGTCGGCGGAGGTCTCGCCCCAATCGAGGCCGAGCTCTTTCTTCGCCGCCTCGGCCAGCGCCACCGCACCGACCGACTGGCAGGCCTCGGCGCGGCACAGCTTGAGCACATGGCGGCCGGCCGGCGCCTCGCGGAAATCATGATAGAAGGTCACCACGCCATGCACTTCGGCGCGGCTGATATTGAACACATCAGCGAGCAGCGCGATGGCGGGCTTGGGCACGCAACCGAAGCCCGCCTGCAGCGCATGCAGCGCCGGCATCAAGCCGCCTTTCACGGAAGCGAAACGAGACACGACTTCGCGCGCAGTCGCGTCGTTCCAGGGTTCGGGGCTCGTATTTTTTTGTGACAAGGACATGGCCGGTTTTCGAAACGAAATTCGCGGGAGGTTACGCTCCACGGCCAGCCACGGCAAGCAATGCGAGACGCGACGCTTACGCGCTCAGGTGCCTGGCGTGCCAGCGCAGATGATCGTCCATGAAGCTGGCGATAAAGTAGTAGCTGTGGTCATAGCCTTCCTGCATGCGCAGCGTCAGCGGGATCGCGCGCTGTCTCGCAGGCGGCCTTGAGCAGTTCCGGCTTGAGCTGATTGACGAGGAACGGATCGGCCGTGCCCTGATCGACGAGAATCTCGCCCACTTTCTGCCCATCCTCGATCAGCGCCGTCGCATCATAGGCGCGCCATGCCGCGCGGTCGCGCGCCGATATATCCGGTCAGCGCCTTCTCGCCCCACGGGCAACCGCAGCGGCGAGGAGATCGGCGCGAAGGCCGACACCGATTTGTACGTAGGTCGGATGTTTGAGCGCGATGGTGAGCGCGCCATGCCCGCCCATGGAATGGCCCATGATGGCCTGGCGCGTCATGTCGGCCGGAAAATTTGCGGCGACGAGCTTCGGCAGTTCGGCGGTGATGTAGGAATACATCCGGTAGTTCTTCGCGAAGGGCTCTTCCGTCGCATCGACATAGAAGCCGGCGCCAAGACCGAAATCATAGGCGCCTTCGGCATCATCCGGAACGCCCTCGCCGCGCGGGCTGGTGTCGGGCGCGACGAAGATCAGACCAAGCTCCGCACACAGGCGCTGGAAGCCGCCCTTCTCGGTGACGTTGGCATGGGTGCAGGTGAGCCCCGACAGATACCACACCACCGGGCACGGCCCCTTTTCGGCGGCGGGCGGCAGATAGACGCGAGAACACCATATCGGTGCCGGTCTCTGCGCTCTTGTGGCGATAGACGCCTTGGGCGCCGCCGAAGCTTTTTGTGGTGCTGACAGTCTCGATGCTCATATCCGGTTCCTACGCGACAGATGTTTTCAGACGAGGCCGAGTTCGGCGTCGCTGGCGGCATGGCCCCATTTGTCTTTCGACGGCCAGGGCCGCGTGCGCCAATCCACATCGGGCGTGAAGCTGGAGATCTGCGCGCCCTTCGGGGATGCGCCCGTTCCCGCCGCCCTGGCAATAATCATAATAGAGCTTCATCAGCTCTTCATGGGAACGGCGCTGCGCGGCCGGATGGCTGAGGCAGGCCTCACGCCAGCGCAGGACGCGCGTCAGATCGGACGGCACCTCGTAGCCCTCATAATATTCGAGGAACCAGAGCCGCTTGAACATGGGCGTGAACGACACCTCGGCCCAGCCGAAATTCTCGAACAGATAATCGGAGCCGGTGGCATAGCGGCGCAGATAGGTGTCGAGCCGTTTGTATTGCGCATCCACTTCCGCCTTCAACGCATCGCGCTGGGCCGGATCGCGGTTGAGGATCATGCGATAGCCCGCGCCGGTGAAGGCGCCGTCGGTGGCGCACAGCATGCCCTCGACGGCATGGCGATAAGGATCGGGATCGCGCACCGCCGGTTCGGGATAGCGATCCTCAAGGTACTGCATGATGACCATGCTCTCCTTGATGGTCTCGCCATTCTCGATATCGAGCAGCGGCAGCGCCGTGGTGCCGCCGGACTTGGCCAGCAGCCAGTCGGGCCGCGGCTTGGAGATGTCGATCTCCACATCCTTCATGATGTGCGCGAGGCCCTTGAGCTCGAGCATGATCTCGATCCGCTCGGAAAAGGGACAACCGGGAATGTGATAGATCGTCAGATCCTGGCTCTCGGCCATGGCGCGGCTCCGTTGACTTGCGCCCGCGTCCCTCGCCCGCCGGGACGGACCCTGTCAAGCAGCCGCCATGCCCACCTACTGCAGGGGTTGCGCGGAAAAAGATGATGGTGGGACGAGGCTTTACGGCCCGGTGCGCGGTTCCAATTTCGGGGACTTTCGATTGGCGCACGCCACCGCGGTGGCGGGACCGGACTTGGTACAGATAAGTATAGAGAGCCACGTCTGCATTCGAACTAATCTGCAAGCAGAAAAAGACGATATAAAATAGTAGAAGAATTGAATTATTTAATTTTCGTAATATTGAAGGCGATTTGTTCCACTGAACGGATATTTCCGTATCTTTCCATTTGAGCTCTGAGACTAGAAATCGCGATATCTAAATGTTCTGAATTTTGACTTTTGGGGGATGGGGCGATGTCTTGCAACTCTTATGGGGCCGCATTTGCGGTTGGCTGTGCGCTTTTGCTGGTTTCGCCGCTCGCCAGCGCTGCCGCGCAAGCGCCCCGGCCGGCCTGGCCGCAGGCGCAGAGCGATATCAAGCCCGATCCCGGCATTGTCTTCGGCGTGCTGCCGAACGGCCTGCGCTATGCGATCAAGAAGAACCCCGCCCCGGCCAGTCAGGTGTCGATCCGCCTGAGGATCGCCTCGGGCGCCCTCGATGAAGCCCTGTCCGAAAAAGGCATCGCCCATTTCCTGGAGCATCTGATGTTCCGCGGCACCGAGAAATTGCCGGACGGACAGATGCTGAAAAAGCTGCAGAGCATGGGCCTGTCCCTGCATGCGGATTTGAACGCGCAAACCAAGTCCGCCGAGACCATCTTCAAATTCGATCTGCCGGAGAATGACAAGGCGACCATCGACAACGCCTTGTTCCTGACGCGTCAGATCGCCAGCGCGGCCACGCTGAGCCCCAAGGCGATCCAGTCGGAGCGTCAGGTGGTGCTCGCGGAGTTGCGCCAGCGCGATACGCCGGCGCTGCACACGGTGGAGGCCGATCTGGCCGCAACCCTTGGCAGTCGTATCGCCGGCGCCATGCTGCCGAACGGCAAAACCGGTGTCGAGGCCGCGACCTCGCAGATGCTGCGCAGTTTCTATCAGGCCTATTACCGGCCGGACCGGGCGACGCTTCTGATCGTCGGAGACGTCGATCCCACAGCCGTGGCGAAACAGATCGCGGCACGCTTTTCCAGCTGGCAGGCCGCGGCGCCGGAGCCGGTGCCGCCCGTCTATCAGGTGAGCCCGGCGCGCACGGCGCAGTTTGCGACATATACAGAGGCCGGTGCCCCGTCCGCCCTCAGTCTGAGCTGGGCCGTGCCTCACGATGCGGCGCCGGACAGTGTCGCCAAGGAGCGCCGCGAGATCACCCAGCTGATCGGGCTGACCGTCCTCAACCAGCGGCTTCGCAAGCTGGCGCAGTCCGACGCGGCCCCGTTCCTCGCCGCAGCCGCGCAATGGCACCCGCTCGCCGATCTTGCCGATGTGACCGAGATCGACGCGCGTGTCCGCAATGGCGGCGCGCTCACCGCGCTCGGCGCCGTGCAATCGGCCTATACCGATATCGCGCGCGATGGCGTTCGGCCGGATGAGGTGAACCAGGCGGTTCGCCGCCTGCGCGCCTACTTCCAGGCCGAGGCGAACGCGGCTGGAACGATTCCGAGCCCACAACTCGCGACAGTCTTGATGAGTTCGATCGACGAGAACTCGGTCCTGACCTCACCCGGGCAGGACCTCGCGCTCTACGAGGGCATCGTCAAAAATCTGACGGCGGCCGATGTGAGCGCGGCAGTGAAGACGCTGTTCACGGCCACGGCGCCATCCGTCTTTGTGTCCGGCTCCACGCCCCTGCCCGGCGGCAAGGCAGCATTGGCGGCCGCATTTGCCAAAGGCGCGCATCTGCAACACAGCGCCGCCGCGGCGCCGATCGCGGCGACGAAGACATGGCCCTATACCTCCTTCGGTCCGGCCGGCAAGGTGGTCAGCCGCAAGCAGGTGGCCGATCTCGGCATCACCTTTGTGACCTTCGCCAACGGCGTGCGCGCGACGATCAAGCCGACCACATTCGAGAAGGGCCAGATTCTGGTTTCGGCCCGCTTCGGCTATGGCCGCATGGGGCTGGCGATGACCCATCCCTCGCCGGTCTGGGCCGCCAATGGCGCGCTGATGCTCGGCGGCCTAAACCGCATCAGCCTCGACGACATGCAGAGCCTGTTTGCCGGGCGCGTCGTACAGGGCGCGCTCCAGACCCAGGACGACGCCTTCGCACTCGGCGGCAAGACGCAGCCACAGGATCTCGATGCCGAACTGCAGCTTCTCGCAGCCTATGTCAGCGATCCGGCCTGGCGTCCGCTGGCCTTCCAGCGCACGCAGGCCGCCACCGAAGGCGTGCTGGAGCAATTCTACTCCACGCCTGGCGGTGTGCTGAAGCTGCGCTTCAACCAAATCGTCCACGGTGACGATCCACGCTATGCGTCGCCCACCGCCGCCACGGTGCGTTCGACCAGCCTGGCAGACGTCAAGGCGCTGTTGCAGGCGCCGCTCGCATCCGGTCCGCTCAATGTCATCGTGGTGGGCGATGTTTCGGTGGACGCGGCCGTCAAGGCCATTGCCGCCAGTTTCGGGGCGCTGCCGAAGCGGCCCGCGCGTGCGGTTCCGCCAGCGACGAACGCACCCCGCCCCCGGCCGCGAAGCCCGTCACCTACAGCTATAATGGCAGTGGCCATCAGGCCTATGCCGTGATGGGCTGGCGTACGCCGGGCTTCTTCCCGGATACGCAGACACCGCGCACGCTTCGCGTGCTGAGCCGGGTGCTGGAACACCGCCTGTTCGACACGCTGCGCACCGCTCAAGGCGTCACCTACACGCCTCAGACAATGGCCAATGCCTCGCCGCTGTCTTCATCCTTCGGCTATATCGTGACCTTCGCCAATGTTCCCGCGCAGAAGACCGACGCGTTCTACGCCACTGTTGCATCGGTCGCGAAGAGCCTGGCGACGAAGCCGATTTCGCAGGCCGAACTGACCCGCGCGCGCGGCCCGCTGGTGAACGATCTGGATCACAAGCAACAGACCAACGCCTATTGGATCACCACGCTGGCCGACGCGCAGGCCGATCCGCGACGGCTCGATCTCCTGCGCAGCATCACGCCCGACCTCAAGCGCGTGACGATTGCCGAAGTGCAGGCGGCGGCGAAGCGCTACCTCACGCCCGCAGGGGTCTGGAAGGCCGTGATTGCGCCGCCGTCGAGCGGCGTTACCCAGGCGCAAGCGCATTAGGACTGGTGGAGCGTCACCTCCAGTGGCGCTGTCATTGGGCGGCATCATCTCCCGGCCCGGCTTGCGGCGGTCGCGCGGCCTGGGGCCGGCGCGACCGCCAATGGGAGTTACGCACTCAACGTTCGCGTGAAGAAGTTCACGGCATCGCCGTAAACCTGATCCAACTCCCGCGCGCCAGCCAGCGCGATATATTCGGCATGCGAAAGCGCTTCGATCACGGTCAGTTCGGCAGATATGCCGGCGTCCCGAAGCTTGCGATGCACCCGAACGGTGTTGGACAGGAAAAGATCGCGCGTGCCCGTCGTCAACAGCGTCGGAGGAAAATAGGAGAACTCGCCGTAAATCGGCGACAATTCAGGATCACGCATGTCGTGTCCGCCGGCATAGGCTTTGGCGGCCGCCCCCAAGATCCCACGATACGAGACGAGCGCATCGTCCACATACCTATTGGTGAAGTAACTGTCACCGGTTTCGGTCAGATCCGACCACGGCGTGCCCGCCCAGATCGCACCGGGAAGAGGCAATTTCTTCCGCTTCGCGCGATGGATAAGCGCGAGCGTCATGCCACCCCCCGTCGATGTGCCGAACACGCCCAGACGATGCGGCTGAACCTTCTCGGCGAAATGCCGCCAGACGGTCTCGGCGTCATCGATTGCAGCCGGATAGGGAAAGTCCGGCGCCATCCGGTAGTCGACGGTGACGACGCGGAACCCACGACTTGCCATCAGAATAGCATCTTCCAGGCAGGACCGGCCTGGCGCGAATACGTAGCCGCCGCCGTGGAAATTTACGAGCAGGCGCTCACGGTTCTCATACGGGACGACATCGGGCAGGACCCAGTAAACACGCACACCCCCGATATGATCCTCGCGCACGGATACGCGATATTTGCGCGGCCAATCCGCAATTCTCCGTTCAACAGCGTCCGCGCCCTCCTTGACGATCTTGTGCCAGGCCTCTTTTGACGCCGGCACCACGCTCCATTGAGAGTTCACGGGCGCCGCAATGCGCGCCTGCAGCTGCGGACTTGCGGTGCTTGGAACAGGAAATTTGCGCGGCGCGGCCGCCTTGCACGCCGCCTCGGCCGGACCGGAAAGCGCTGTGAGGGGCAGCAGGGCCGCCGCACCACCTAGAACCTGTCGTCTATTGCTACGCACGATCGTCCTCCTGCTGCTGTCTTATATGTGGGTGGTCTATTGCGGAGAAGCATACCGTCCGAGACATCGCGTATGAAGATCCCCGCGCCGCGCCACAGAACTCACGGCCTGCATATCGAACGCCGCCATGGCCCGGCGGTCCATCGGTCACATCGGCAGGTTCGGTATGCTGGCCCGCTCCCGTCCGTCGGGATCAAGAGCAAGTGTCACGTTGTTGTCGAAGATCATGGTCGGCGCCGCGCTTGCAGTGAACGGAGCCCAAACCGGAATTCCGGCGTGGTTGGGATTCCCTGTCCGAGCGAACTGGATCCAAGCATCTGCCATCTTGTTGCTGAGGGCGCGGGCTTGCGGCCCCCCACCCGTCATATGGTCACAATAATCAGTGTTGGAGAAGACAAACGGAATCTCGGAGCAGTGAAAGGCTCTGGGCCGACCATCCAGGATCGGGGTCTGCCATGTGAACCAGTACAGATAAGCGGGCGCCTGATTCAGGGCCGCCTTGGCCGCCGCTTCATCGACAGCGCTCTGACGCACCTGAGCGCTCGCGATCCGCGACCATAGGTCGAACGGCTTGGCACCGGGCGTACGCCGGCGAAACGCCGCGACGATCGTCCTGGCGTGCCGGGGATAGAGCGCATCCACTTTTGCTTCGAGCTCTGCCTCGGTCATAAGCTCGAGCTCGGGATGATTTATGCCCGTGGTGAACTCGTTCAAGGTGGTTCCGATGATCATCGGTACATCGGCGGTGATCGCCGGCCCTTTGCCCTTGAAAGCCCCTTCGGGCAGAACGCGGCCGTCGGCGACGGGAGCAAATTGAAAATTTGCGGCGAGCTTGCGGAGATCGAAGACGCCATCCATCGGCGCATTTTCGACCCGCAAGATGGCTTCCCTCGCCCGCTGCAGCTCGGCATAGGGTATCGTCTGAAGCTGATCGACCGTCGCTGCAGTGAGCCCCAGTTCCGCCAGAAACAGGCGAGTCAATCTGCGCGACTTCGCCGGCGTATTGCTGGGCAAAAAGGAACCGCTTTCGACGATCGCGCGATGGAACAATCCTTTGGCCGCCGGCATGGCCATCAGAATGCCGACTTTGGCGCCGCCACCCGACTGCCCGAAAATCAAGACACGCCCGGGTCTCCACCGAATGCCGCGATATTATCGCGGACCCATTCGAGCGCGGCAACGATGTCCAACATTCCGGCATTGCCCGACTGCGCATATTTCTCGCCATACTCGGACAGATCCAGATAGCCCAAAACGTTGAGTTTGTGATTGAGAGTGACGACGACCACATCGCCGCGGCGCGCCAGATTTTCGCCGTTGAATGCCGGGATATCGTTTCCCGATCCCGCTTCGAACCCGCCGCCATGCAGCCAGACCATGACCGGGCGTTTCTTGTTGTCGTTGATCCCGGGCGTCCAGACATTGACGCGGAGGCAGTCTTCCCCCTCAAAGCTGTCGTTCCACTGGAATATAAATGCTTCCTCGTCGTGTTGCCGTCCGGTTCCCTTGTCCTGCGGACAAATAAATCCGTATTGCCGCGAGCTTCGGACCCCGGTCCACGGCGTCGGCTTACGAGGCGGAAGAAAGCGATATGGACCTTCCGTCGTTGCGCCGTAAGGAATGCCTTTAAACGTATAGACACCCTTGGCCTCATATCCGGCGACTTTTCCCGAGCCGGTTTCCACCGTCGCAATGCCGGCCCCGACCACGATCGCGTCGTCGGCATCTGCCGCGCCGATTGCATCCCCTGGCATGCGGCGGGGCGCCGCCAATGCTGGCCCGGTCACGCCAACGCCGGCGACAAGAGCTGCACCTTTCAGCACGGTCCGGCGCAGAACCGCGGCGTTCTTACCGTCCGTTCGATCGCTTCGCATATTGGTCGCCATTGCGCACTCCCTCACGCCGAAGATGACGAAAGGCAGCCCCCGCTGGTGCGGGAGCTGCCCAAGCGTGCATCAATCGAAATGCAGGCTTCCCCGAATGCCGATCGTTCTCGGGTTCGGCCCGACGATCATGTCCTTCGGCGAGGTCAATACGCGGATGTAGTAAGGTCCGCGCGCATCGCCAAGATTTTCGCCGAACAGTTCAAGATCGTACTTGCCGAAGCGTACCCCGACGGCTGCGTTGTACAGCGTATACGGCGAACTGTAGACGCCATACTGATTGATGCGCTTCGACATCGGGATGATCGCCTCATTCGTATAGAGCGTGTACCCGTTGCCGATATCGCGTTCATACCCAATATCGAACCGCGCGCTGAAGCGAGGCGTATTGAGGAGGAGCGCGCCCGGATGGACAACCAGAGCGCCGCCGGAATCGGCCGCGACGCTGGGATCGATCGCACCATACCTTGACCTGTTGATGTTGCCGGTGAAGCCCAGAGACAGCCCGTCGATCGGATACCAATGAAGTTCGAGGTCAATGCCCTCGGTCTTCGCCGTACCAAGGTTTGCGAACGCCGCAACGCTGGAGGTCGTGTTCACACCCGTCTGGAAGTTATGGTATGTCAGCCAATAGACGCTGGCGGCATACTCAAGGTTGGCGTCAGAGAGCAGCCCCTTGATTCCAACCTCGTAGCTGATGTCGGAGTCCGGCTTGAGCGTCAGCTGCCCATTGATCCCGTCCGTCTTGAGCGCAGCCACCTGATAGGCAGACTGCATAATCGGACTGCGGAAGCCGGTGCCGGCATTGAAGTACACCGTCATGTTGTCATTCGGGTGGTAGCTGAGGTTGGCGCGCCAAGTCCACACTCTTGGCGCTGCCGACCCACTCACAGTCGATGCCGTGGGCGTGCCGGGATTGTTGGTGCTGACGAAGCTACGATTGTCGCTGAAGTAGCGAACACCGACGAGCGGGACCAGTTTGCCGCCGAAGAGATCATAGCTGGCTTCGCCATAGGTCGACCAGTTTCGTGTGTTGATCGTTGTGGTCGCACCGATATTGAACGCCGGTATGGTGTACCAGTAGGTGCTCCTTGCATCCTGATAGAACATGCCGCCGACCCAGTGAAATGGTCCGCCCGTCGTCGACGTCAGCCGCACTTCCTCCTGCGCGTTATAGGTAAACGGATACCGGTTGCCGTGCGTGTTTCCGCCCTGATCCAGCGCGACCGTCGGAAAGAGCGCATAATTGTTCTCGCCACCGGTACGAATATAGGAACTGGCGCTGGTCAGCTCTGCCCAACCGAGATCGTATTTCAGAGTGGCGCTGTAGAGGCTGCTGCGTGAGTACTCGAACCCCTTGATGTTGCCCCAGTTCGACAAATAGGCCGGCTGGACGGACTGCAGCTGCGTGCTGTAATGCTGATAGCCTCCGAAACGCCAATAGGTGAAGCGCCCCGAGAACTTGTCGGAGGGCTGCCACAGCAGAACCGCTCTGAAGTCGTCTTGTTTGACGTCGTTCGCGTGACGGGCCAGCGGCGTTCCAACCGCGGCGCCGCTGTAAACGCTCGCGTAGCCCGCCTGATAGTCGTATCCACCGCTGAGTCTGAGCGCCAGCTTACCTTGCACGATGGGGATCGAGATCGCCCCTTCCACGCTGTAGTTCGGGTCACTGGCGTCCTGCATGCTGGCCAGCGTGCCATCCCCATCCGCAGTGAAATGGTCGAGATTCGGATCGCGCGTGTGGAAGATCATGATGCCGCCCATCGCGCCCTGGCCGTACAACGTACCGTACGGGCCGCGAAGAACTTCGACACGATCGATGTCGACCATGCGAAGGGCGGGCGCCACCTGCGAGTTCGGAATCGACCACGCGGTGTCGTCGATATAATACCCAATCATCGGGTCGCCGATGCCGCCGCCAGCGCCCGATCCCCGCATCGCATAATCGCGAACGAAGTTCCCGATTTGCTCTTCCTCGGATGCGCCGGGCACCGCCGTGGTAATCAGATCATGAATGTCGGTTATGTGCTTGGCCTTCAGGTCGGCACTGGTCAGTACCTGGATGGACATAGGTGTCGAAACGAGCGTCTGCCGCCCGGTCTTGGCTGCAGTGACCACGACCGCCTCGATCGCACCTGCCCGATCATTTCCCTGATTTGACGGCCCTGCGTCCTGGGCCATGGCCATATTGGACAGCGCCAACAGAGACGCACAGCCAATGAGCACTGATCGAATACGCATATCACAACCCTCCCCTTATCGCTTATGCAATCGTTTGTAATCTGAAATACACACTAACATCGTCAAACGCAACAGTCGCAAGCATGGCTGACTACTGCTTTCCAGCTCGATCGCACGCCATTGGTCGTGCGGGACCGGCCGCTCGCGCGTTGCATGCGATCTTGCCGGTCGCATCCGCGCGAACGTCTTTGGCTTGCGCCGTATTGCTACTCCACTTCACGCCTTTCGTATCACGCAGTGGAACGCCTGGAGCCCTCCCGCACGACACCGACGAAACCGTTGTGCATCATCATTGGCGAATGCCCCGCGCGCATTTACTTTCCTGCCAGCTTTCCTTCGAAGAAACGCATGATCACCCTGTAGCAGTCTCGCGACTCTGGAACATCCGGATTGTAAAAGAAGCCGTGGAACATCCCTTCCCAGACATGCAGATCAGACTGGGCGCCCGCATTGATCAGCTGGGCATGCGTGTAGATGGCCGAACTCATGGCAAAATCGCGCGTCCCGGTGATGATCAGGCTGGGCGGAAACCTGGCCAGCACCTTGGGATGATTGGCGACCGAGACCATGGGCCCCTTCACGTCTGCGCCTTTGAAGTAAGGCAAGGCCGAGACCCGGCCGGACCGCGGCGGCGCAGGCATGCGCGCCTCGCCAAGTGGCATCGCAATGTATCCCGCGTCCCCGCCAAAGCCGGTTGAGGCGATGGTCAGCCCGGAACAGAACATGCCAATCGCGCCGGGCATGGGCAGATTGTGGGTTTCAAACCAAGCAACGGACTCACCGGTCAGCATCCCGCCAGCCGAGCAACCGTAAATGCCGATATTTTTGGCGGGATAGGTTTTCAACAATTCGCGATAAACGGCGGCGACATCTTCGCTCGCGGCCGGGAAGCGATAGCCAGGCGATTCCCGATAATCGAGGCTGACGACCTTAATTCGGCCGAGCGCAGCGATCGGAAGCGATTCAAGCTGCGAGCAGGCCCGCCAGCAGCCCATGAAGCCGCCGCCGTGGAGATCGATGAGCACACGCCTGGCGTTTTCGGCGGCGATCCCCGCCTTCGGCGTGAACACCACCGCATGAACGCCGGCGATCTTCGTATCCGTCTGATCGACTGCATAGAGCGCCCGGTCGCGATTCAGATAGCCGGCCAGGAAGGTCGGAATGCCATCCTTCAGGGCCAGGGCCTTGGGGTTCTGCATATCCTTGAGATGCTGGGCGACATAGGCCTTGCCCGCAGGGCTCAGGAATTCGGATACAGGCACCGACATCGCCGGAACATGCACCGTTCCATTGTCATCGAGGCCGACCTTGGGCGCAGTATCGTGCACGGCTCCGGATTGCGGCTTCGTGCGCGCCAAGGCCGGCATCGCCAGCAGCGCCGCGCCCGTCACGACCAGAAGAAGAAAACCCACGCGCGCACTGCGTTGCAGCATCGCTGCCCCCTAATCGTTTTCGCTCCCTGCGATCCAGCTTATATCTTTTATTACAATCGATTGCAAGGCGACTGTCTCTGGCCACAGATTCCATGGAAACCATTCGTCGCGACTTGTCAGGATTGCCTGCAAAGCGCCTCGTGGCCGAGCCACAAGGCTCCAAGGACACCGGCCCGCGTGCCGAGCGCCGGCGCACAGACCAGATTCTGCACACCGGTCTCGTCCATGAAGTAACCTGATCCCAGCTGGCCAACCCATTGACCAATGCGCGGCAGCAGAGTCGGCGAACCGGCGACACCGCCACCAAAGATAATGCGCCGCGCCGAAACGCTGGCTTGCAGCGTGATCGCAAGATGCGCCAGATACCAGGCAATGATGTCATGGGCCGGATGCGCCAGCGGAATCTCAGACAGAGGACGGCCCCAGCGCTCCACAATGGCCGGGCCGCTCGCCAGCCCCTCCAAACATGCGCCGTGAAACGGACAAACCCCTGGGAAATCCACATCATCGGCGTGGCGCGGCGGAAATATGTACCCGAGTTCGGGATGGCGATAACCATGGAGCGGGTGGCCATGGACAATGGTGCCGCCGCCGATCCCGGTGCCGACCGTGACATAACTGGCAACGTCGCAGTCTTTGGCGGCGCCCCAGTGATATTCCGCAAGAGCCGCACCGTTGACATCGGTATCGATTCCGACGGGCATGCCAAAGGCGCCGGCGATCGCCTGGCGCAGATTGATCCCACTCCAGCCGGGTTTCGGCGTTGGCAGGATCGAGCCCCAGTTGGCCGACAATTCGTGAAGTTCGAGCGGGCCGAAACTGGCGATGCCAATAGCGGAAATGGGGCCGACCTGCGTAGTTAGCCGCCGCAAGTTCGCGATGACGGCCTCCAGCGTCTCGGTAGGCGTGGTCGTGGGGATCGTGACCGGCTCGCTCAGATCATCCGGCGAGGACCCAACGGCACATACAAACTTGGTTCCGCCAGCTTCGATCGCGCCGACGCGCAGGCGCTCACCCATGGGCACCTCCGGGATGCTTCAATCAACCGGTCCGAGCGGCCGCAAGCTCGCGGCCGAAACGCTACCCTGCTCTCCGTCCTCCAGCTCCGGGCCGAAGTAGCATCGCACCACCTCCTTGCCTTCGGTGTAGCGCAACTCGCCGGCCACCGTCGCAAAGTTGACGGACAGGCTTACCCATTGCGAGCCAGAGGTCCACGTCATGACCAATTCGGTGTCGCTCGGGAACCGGGCTTCGAAGTCGCCGCCAAAAGCCTCGTGGCGGTTGCGAAGCGCGATCAGATCGAGGAGCCGGCGCACGACCCGACGTTCCAGCTGCTGATACACTTCCGCTTCAGAATAATAATGGCGGTTGATGTCGCGTCCGACGCCGGTCCTGGTCAGCAGCGCGAGATCATTCTCGCCCGCCAACAGGCCCACATAATAGACCTGGGGAATGCCCGGCAACATGAACTGGATAGAGCGGGCCAGCAGATAGGCTTCCTCATCCCGGCCCATCGCATCGAAGATCGTGGTGTTGACCTGATAAAGGTCGACATTTGATGCGGCAGCGCCCGTGGCCATCTTGCTGGCTCCGCCGGTTCGGTGATGGATCATCTCCACCAGCTTGTCCAACTCTTCCAGCGACACCAAACCCGGCCGCCCATCGGGATCGGATGGATCCGGCCCGATATCGACAATGCCAATTCCATCATGCGTGTCGAGCACAGTGACAGCGTTGCGAGGTCGAAATCCAAATCCACTCGGCCAGGCTCCGCGCGGACCCGGTGCCGAAAGCATGCAGGATCAGCGGCGGCAAGGCGAAATCGTAGACCCAATCGACATGCCGGGCGATCTCGATCTGGTCCTGGTAGTAGGAATGCACCTCAACCAGCACCTCCATGCCCAGTTCCCGCACGCGCTTCGTCAGATCGCCGATGAACTGAAAGGTCTCGGGGAGCATGAAGCATGACGTGCCGGCACGTTTGATCGCATAGCCCACCGCGTCCAGGCGGATCATGCGAATATCGGCCTGTTTGAAGCGATCGAGAATGCCTTCAAGATAGGCCCGCCCTTGCGGGGCCTCTACATTGATATCCACCTGCTGCGACGTGAACGTGGTCCAAAGCTGGACCTCTTCACCGGATTTCAGATGCACTTTTGTAAAGGGGCGGCCCGGTCGCGGCCGATAGATCTTCGCCAGATCGGCATCGCTGGCCCCGCCGGGAAAGACATCATCAACACTCAGAAAGAGCCCAGCATGAGCCGATTGTGCGCCATGCCGCAGATAATCCTGAAACTGGGGCAAGTCGGCCGAGATGTGATTGACGATCACGTCCGCGACCACGGCGACCTCGCTGGTCAGTGCCCGCACATCCTCCCATCCCCCGAGACACGGGTCGACCTTGGTGTGATCGCTCGGATCGAATCCAGCATCGGAGCCATCGATCGGCAGGAAGAAAGGCAGGACATGAATACCCCCGAATACACCTCTGAGCGCACCCCCCAACAGGGTTCGCAGACTATCGAGCGTGCCGCCGCCAAGACGATCGGCATATGTAATGAGCTGGACTTGGTTCTTCATGCGCGGTAAATTACAAACGATTGCATAAACAGTAAAGCAAATCCGCATTGGAAACGCCATGGCGAGTGAAGCCCGCGCCGCGCGCAATTTTGGCCTGATCAGGTGGTTGACCTACCTGATGTTCATGATGTTCGCGATGACCAGCGACGCGGTTGGCAGTATCATCCCCACCGTCATCAAGGAATTTCACCTTTCATTGACCGCGGCTGGCACATTTCACTATGTGCCGATGGCAGCCATCGCTCTGGGCGCCATCGCCTTCGGGGCAGTCGCCGACAAGATGGGACGCAAACGAGCGATCATCATCGGGTTGACATTGTACGGCGTCAGTTCGGCGGCTTTCGCCGCCGGCAACTCGTTCGAATATTTTGTGTTGCTGCTGGCGATCTCGGGCCTCGGGATCAGCGTTTTCAAAACCGGCGCGCTGGCCCTGATCGGCGACATTTCCACCACGGGAACCGGGCATTCGTCGATGATGAATGCCGTGGAGGGGTTCTTCGCCGTGGGCTCGATTATCGGCCCCGCGATCGTCGCCGTCCTGCTCGAAGCGGGCATGTCGTGGAAATGGCTTTACGTGATCGCCGGGGCAACTTGCGCGGCATTGATCGTGCTGGCGCTTCTGGTGCGCTACCCCAGCGCGCAGTCAGCCGCGAAGAGCCCGCCTTCCCTGACGAGCACGATGCGGATCGCGCGCGATCCCTACGCACTCGCATTTTCGGCCATGATCATGCTGTATGTCGCGGTCGAGGTGGCGATCTATGTATGGATGCCGACCTATCTGGAAACCTATCGCGGGCCGATTGCCTGGCTCCCGGCTTATGCGCTGACGATCTTCTTCGTGCTCCGCGCCGCCGGGCGTTTCATCGGCATCTGGCTGGTGCGCCGCTTTCCCTGGCAGTGGATCATGGCGCTGTTTGCGGCCGCGATATTCATCTGCTTCCTGGGTTCGCTTATTGGGGGACGACGGCCGGGGTGTTCCTGCTGCCCGGCTCGGGCCTATTCATGTCGATGATCTATCCGACGCTCAATTCCAAAGGGATCAGCGGCTTCGACAAATCGGACCATGGCGCCGCCGCCGGCGTCATCCTGTTTTTCACCGCCCTCTCCGCGGCCCTCGGTCCTCTGGCGATGGCTGCAGTCAGCGATGCCTTCGGCTCGGTGAAATACGGCTTTGTGCTCGCGACCGGCTTCGCCTTCCTGCTCTTCGCCTGCCTGCTGGTGAACCTCATCCTCTATCCCGGAACGCCCGCTTGCGGCGGCTGGACGAAGCGGTTGCCGCCCAGCAGGGATTTGCGTCCTGAGCAATCAGCGCTGGCGCTCGATATGCGTGCCGCAGGAACTCCGGATGATCAGTACCGCCGACATCATGATCGACTCCGTATCCTCGCCTTCGAGGCGGCGGAACAAAAGTCGATCAGATGTTGGTGCCCTTTTCGATATCCTGGCGGCCCGTCGTCGAAGGCGGAACGGTGTAAGCGGCCGGCGAAATATCGTCATCGCCGACAACTGAAATATCATTCGGCACAACAAGGCCCGCGGCGACGATGGCCCGAATTCGCTGATCGCAGTCACGTCAGTGGCCCCGATCACGCCTCGAACTCTCCGCTTTCACGATGAATTTGCTGACCGCCTCATAGGCCTTGACCGCTGTTATATCGTGGAGATCTGGCGCGGCTTGGCGTGCCTCGCGGCACGGCTTCAAGGCCTCGTTATAACCCTGATGCGGAGCTTCACTTCGGGTGCGCCCGTGTCACCCAGAAAGACGATTTGCGTCGCCCCAGTTGCAGAAGATGCTCGGCGGCCAAACGCGTGCCGCCAACTTGTCCGAGCCGTCCGTGCAATAGGATTTCTGGCCGATCATCCCCCCCCACACCACCAAGGGCTTATAGCCCGCCGCCACCGCTTCCGGCTCGGCATGCTCGGTGCTCTGACCGATGACGATCACACCATCCGATCGCTTTGACGCGACGAGATCCGCGGGCCACCCTCCATCGGCGGGACGACCTTCTGCAGGAACAAGCCGTAGCCGCGCTGGGTAATCTCTTGGTCAGGAGGCCCAGCATCTGCACGAAGAACGGGTCGGAAAGCGGCTGAAGCACTTCATGCCCGAGCGGAATTACGACGCTGATCGTCTGCGTGCGTTGCAGGCGCAGGCTTCGGGCGGTCCAATTGACCTTGTAGCCGCGGCTTCGTGCGATCTTGAGGATCTTTTCCCGAACGCTCGCCTCGACCAGCGAGCTGCCAGCCAGCGCGCGCGAAACGGTCGATGTGTGCACGCCCGCGATGCGGGCGATATCGGCCATTGTCGGCGGCTTGTCGCTTCTGTTACTGGCCATGGTCTGAAATCCGGCACGCTGCGCGATCTTGTAATAATCTGTCGAAACGAAATAGTCCAATCGCGGCAAGGGCTGGCCGGAACGGTGATCGAGCCGCGTAACAAAGTGGGCGAGCGATCGA
Organism: uncultured Pseudomonadota bacterium; assembly: GCA_963822185.1. Lineage (GTDB taxonomy): Bacteria > Pseudomonadota > Alphaproteobacteria > Micropepsales > Micropepsaceae > Rhizomicrobium. The sequence goes on along the minus strand of CAWGGT010000024.1, from coordinate 63,209 downwards.
GCCGGTCTGACCCGATCGCTCGCCCCAGTCGCAGGGGAGACCCGGTTAAATTTCCAAAAGCGGCAACCTGGTCGGCTGCCGGATCAGCGCGGTGGAGCGAGACATTCCGTTTTGACGAACTGGCCGCCGCCAATGGCTCTGCCTTGCGCCGATCAGTGGCCAGCCGGTTTGGGCCGGTGGCCGAGCTTCGCGTTGAAAAATGCCACGACCGTGCCAAAGACCTGCCGCAACTCCGGCACGTCCGGATTGTAGAAGAAGCCGTGAAACAGGCCGTTCCAGACATGCAGTTCGGCATCGACGTGCTGTCTGACCAGTTGGCTATGCGTGTAAACTGCCGAGCTCATCGCGAAATCGCGGGTGGCCGTCACCACCAGCGTCGGCGGGAATTTCACAAGCACGTCCGGGTGGAGCGCCGGCGAAACATTCGCGCTGCGCAAATCCGCACCTTCGAAATAGGGAAAGGCCAACGCAGCCTTATGCATGACGGCAACGCGCCCTTCGACCGAGGACGAAGCCGGTATAGTTCGAGTCACCGCCGTAGCCGTTGCGATCAATGACCAGCCCCGCGCACAGAATGCCGATTGCACCGGGCATCGGCAGATGATGACTCTCGAACCAAGCCACCGCCTCGCCCGTCAGCGTACCGCCGGCGGAGCAGCCATAGATGCCGATATTTTCCGGGCGATAGGTTTTCAGAAGCGCGCGATAGACGGTCGCGACGTCTTCACTGGCCGCCGGAAAGCGATGTGCGGGGTATTCGCGATAGTCGACACTGTCGCCACCTTGATACGCCCCAACGCCGCGATCGGCATCGATTTGAGTTGTCCGTAAGCCGGCCGACAACCCGATCCCGCCGCCGTGAAGATCGATCAGAACCTTGTCCGCATTGGCTTTGGCGATGCCGGATTTTGGCGTGTAGACATAGGCGTGCACCCCGGCGATCTTTGTATCCTGGCGATCGAGCGGATAAAGCGCGCGCTCGCGCGCGATATAGCCTTCGAGCAACGCCGGCACGCCATTGTGCTGCACCAGAAGTTCAGGCTTGCGGATATCGTGGAGATGGGCGCGAACATATTCCTGCCCCTGCGGGCTCAGAAATTCCGACACCGGCACAGACATTGGCATGACGTGCACGGTTCCGTTTGCATCGATCGGAATCGATGGCGCGGTGCGCGCGGTGCTTTGGTTGTGTTCGCGGCCCGCGCCGCCGGCGCATGCGTGAGCGCCAAAGCAAGCACGGCAAGTGCGGCGGACCGTGCAACAGCGCTCAGCAGTTTCCGAACCATCCTCGTCACCTCTACAAACTCGCCAGATTGATGGCCTTGGCCATCGCCAGGTAACCCGCATCGTTGGGATGGATGTGATCGCCGCTGTCATATTTCGGAAGCAGACGGTCGGGTTGCGCCGGATCCAGAGCCACCTTGTCGAAATCGACGATCGCGTCGAAGGCGCCGCTGGTGCGGATCCAGTGGTTCACGGCCTTGCGCACAGCTTCCTTCTGCGAGGTATAGGCGGGCGATCCGGCAAAGGGCGTCATGGTGGCGCCGATCACTTTCAGGCCGCGGGCATGGGCCCGTTCGATCAACTGGCGAAAGCCCAGGATCAACTCCTCCGGCTTGATCACATCGGGGCGGGACAGCCCGGGAATCAGCCCCCCGGAAAATCCGATATCGTTGATCCCCTCGAGGATGATAACGGTCGACCCGCCCGGCACCGCCAGGACATCGCGGTCATAGCGCGCCAATGCGCTGGGTCCGGCGCCATCGACCAGCACCTGATTGCCGCTGATCCCCTCATCGATAACCGAGAACGGTAATCCGGCGCTGGATATGCGCCGTGCCAGATCGTCGGGCCAGCGACGGTTTTCGCCCTGTGTAGACTGAAAGCCATCGGTGATCGAATCGCCGAAGGCGATGACCGTATGCACCGACTGCGGCCCAGCCACATCGACCTCGCTGATGAAGGCACGGGCGAAGAATTTTCTATGCTCGCCATTGTCGAACATCTGGAAGGGCTTGGCGTCCGTCATATCCACGGTCCGGGTAAAATCGCCGGGACCGGAAACATAACTCGGGTCCAATCCGACCAGATGCGCGCTGTCGATCGGCGTGTCGTCCGGAAAATAGAGGCTGATCTGAAGCTGCTGGCCATCATGCGTGGGAAGGGCCACCGTATCGGAAATCAGCGGGGCGCCAGGTGCGATGACGGCTGCAGCATGTCCGGCAAAGGTCAGCGGGATGAGACGCAGCACGGTGCTCCCGGCGACACGATACCCGATAGACGCAGCGCCGATATGAAGAGGCGCCTTACCGAGCTCGTTGGACAAACGCACCCGCAGCGCCTTGCCACCGTGGCTGAGTGTCACCCGCTCGCGAATTGTCTGGTTCGACAGACGTGGCACATTGGTCGAGATCATCTTCGCCATTGCGCCGCCGGTGTAGTAAGGGCTGGCGCCCCAGCTCGCATACCAATGTTCTTGCGGTTGCGCAGCCGCGGGCTGCACGGCTGCGACATAGCTCAGCGCGCCAGCAAAGCAAGCTGTGGCGACGAAGCTGAAAAGCTTCTGGGACATGGCCCTCCCCTTCATTCTGACTATTTCCGCGGACGCTACTACAATCGATTGCATGACGCAATCGCCGGCGTCCGGTTCCGCCCACCGCGGCACGCGCGGGACCGAAGGCGCGCCTGATAGATTACGTGTCTGCAACCATACAGGTCAGCGTCGTTACGGGCGCTGCGGGTGTTGGCGCCGCCATGCGAAGTAGGAATCCAGCAGACGAAGGCGTTCGCGGTTGGGCACCGGAGCGACGGCGTCGCTGCGGCCGAAGAACATGACTTTCGGCTGCGGCGGTTCGAAACGCGGCCAATGTATCAGGCTGCTGCCATCGGGATTTCCGGTCTTGGCGAAATTGGTCCAATAGGTCATCAGCCGCTTGGATACGACATGATCGATCGGCCGCCATTTCATCCGGCCCGCATCCAGATTGCCGAACACATAGGCCACTTCGGCGCCGTGAGCCGCTCCCCAATTGGCATAGCGCGGCTCATCCGGATAGGGCGGCCGCAGGCCGAAGTAATAGACATAAACAGGGCTCTTGCCCGTGCGCGCCTGCAGCCGCGCCCAGCTCCATGTGGGCCAGACAAAGCCGGTATCGCGAAACAGATCGCGGCCGGATTGCAGCGCCTGGGCGCTGTTGTTTGCCGGATAGGCCTTCAAAATCTTGCCGGCGAAGGCCCCATAGGCCTCGCGAACATTCCTGATATAGGCCCTGGCATTCGGCGCCTGCGGGAACAACGCACCTTCGTCGGTGTTGGTGCCAATCAGAACGGGCACGTCATTGTAGTGGCCGCTCGCATAGAGCGAATATTGCTCGCCGGGCAGAACATACCCATCGAACACCGGCCAGAAACGGCCCCCGCCCAGCGCAGGGCCAGCCTTGGCAAGAATCTCAGCGGTGGAGAGCTTGCGCGCCGCTGCAATCGAACCAACATGCAGCGCCTTGAGGAACGCCACGCCCTTTTCTTCGGCGATCTTGAGTGGCGGGACATTGGTGCCGCCTTCATCCCTGGTGCGCGGCGGACCGAAGTTTCCACCGCTTTCGCTGATCGCCCCTTCGAACAACCCCTTCGCCAGAGGCGAGGCGCACAGCATGCTGACCGAGATGCCACCGGCGGATTCGCCGAAGATCGTTACCCTGTCCGGATCGCCGCCAAAGGCCGCGATGTTGTGCTTCACCCATTTGAGCCCTGCGATCTGATCCATCAGGCCGTAATCGCCCGAGGAATGGTGTTGCGATTCGGCGGTCAGTTGGGGAGTGGCTAGAAAGCCGAAGGGCCCGACGCGATAGGCAATGCTGACGACGATCACACCCATCTGTGCCAAACGGCGCCCCGAATAGGTGGGAATGCTGGTCGCGCCTTGTGTGAAGCCGCCGCCATAGATCCAGACCATGACGGGCAGATGCGCCGATGCGGAATGTGCCGGCGTCCAGACATTGACATAGAGGCAATCCTCGCGCGTGCGCATCCCGCCCTTGTTCTGGTCCGGCATGCCAGTCTGCGGGCAAGCGGGCGCAAAGGCGGTGGCATCGCGCACGCCTTGCCATGGCTTGGGCACCTCGGGGGCATGCCAGCGCAGGGGGCCGACGGGCGGCGCGGCAAAGGGAATGCCTTTGAACGTTGAAATCCCGTCCACGCGCAAGCCGCGCACGGTTCCGGCTTCGGTCTTGGCCAAGCGGCGCGGATTGCGCATGCGCGAGCGCAGGCATCAGAAAACACAGCAAGGCTCCCAGCCAACGGGTCCGGATTCCACACATATTGTTCTCCCTTCTATTCCTTGGACGACGCCGCATCGGCGCGTGCGGCATCGGCCTCGATGTAGCGCCCCGCCAACAGCAGCATTCCTCCGCCCGCCAGCGCGCTGACGACGATCACCAGCAGCGAATAGCGAATGGCCATGACACCGAGGCTGGGGGCCAGCATGTCGTTGAGAACGCCCACCGCAAAGGGCCCGACAGCGAGGCCCAGAAGCGAGGTGCTCAGCAGCAGGATCGCGATCGCGACCGCGCGCATGCGCACGCGCGCGATGCTCATCACTAGGGCGAATAGCGGGCCCTGATGCACAAGCGTGAGAAATGCCGAAGCGGCGAAGCCGGCCATCCAGAGCGCCCGCGAATTGCCGAGGAGAAAGATCAATTCGGCGGGCGCCGCCAGAAGGCAGGCCAAGGCCGGAAGCGTAACGCGCCAATGGCGGGCGCGCCGCGACAGCCGGTCGACCGCCAAGCCGCCGAGAAAGACGCCGGCAAATCCGAACGCCCCACGCAAGGGCCCGATGGTGGCGGCAATTTCAGCCATGCCCATGCCATGGACGCGCGCCAGAAAGGTGGGCGACCAGACGCTGGCCGCAAAGACGTTCAGGCCCATGAAGGTCGCTGCGGCCACCAGCGCCAGATAGGCGCGCGAGCGCAGTAAGAAGCGCAGGGTCTCGCCGATGTGGGTTATGTCCGCGGCGCCCTTGTGGACCTCGGTTCGCCCGCGCGCCGGCTCCTTTACTGTGGCGACAAACAAGAGCGCCAGCGCCGCGCCGGGAATGCCCGCAACGATGAACATGGTGCGCCAGCCATAATGCTGCTCGACCCAACCGAGGACCGGAAAGAACAGGATCGAGGCAATGGCCGAGGCCGTGCCAAGAATCGACAACGCCAGCGGCCGGCGCTCTTCGCGGAAAAGATCGGAGATGGCCGAATTGGATGGCGCGAGCACGCAGCCCTCGCCCGCCCCCATAAGAAAGCGCGCCAATGCCAGTTGCCAGATATTCGCGGCCCAACCGGTCAGCGCCGTCATGATGCTCCAGAAGGCGAAGCCGATGGCGATGATGTTGCGCCGGCTCCAGCGATCGGCCGCCCAGGCGATGGGCATGCCCAGAAGCGAGTAGAACAGGACGAAGGCCAGCCCCGACACCAGGCCCAGCATCGCATCGGACACATGCATCTCGGCCTTGATCGCCGGCAATGCAAGACCCAGCAGCGCACGGTCGAGATAGTTGAAGGACGAGATCAGCGTGAGGAAGCCAAGGCTGTAGACCGCCTGCATCGACCAGTCGCCCGGGAGCGGTATCGCAGAGCGTGCCGATGGAAGGCCCTGCTCGATCACACCACTCTTTTCGCCGCCAGCCTCCGCATCGCTCACGATCCGTCTCCTCGTTTCAGCCTGTTGGCCGGTTCATTACTCAGTGTGCGCAACATTGTGCCGCGCGCGCCGCGAGGCGGGTGCGAGGGCTTTTCGCCCTGGCTTCGGACTCAGATTGAGCAGCGGAATTTGCCCGGCCGGGCGCCCCGGGGGGATGGACTTCAGATACGCATAGATGTCCGCGGCCTGACCATTGGAGAGCACCTTGCCCGTATAGAGCGGCATACGATTGGCCGGGTGCCGAAGCTGCATCAGCACGGCTTCGAACGGCAGCGGGTCCGGTGCGAGCCGAGGCCCGGCAATTCCGCCCCCGGCGCCTTGCGTGCCGTGGCAGGCATAGCAGCCATCGCGCAGAAAGAGCCGCTTGCCGTTCGCAGCACTGCCGTGCGGCCGAGCCCAGGCCGCCGAGGCAAGCGCGAAGCTGCAGAGGACGAGACCTATGACGGACGTAAGGCGGCGCATGTCTTCCTCCCTCAGCGGCCTTGTGCCACCACATCGACAAGAACGGGCTCACCCTTCTTGACGATGGCAATGGCCTGCTTGAACACCGATGCCAGCTCTTTCGGGTCGGTCACCGGTCCGAACGCAGCAACCCCCATGCTCTTTGCCAACGCTGAATAGTCGACGACGGGCTGGGTGAGATCGTTGCCGATCCCGGTTCGGTCGATGCCGCGACCACGGCGATTGGCGATGCGCTGCAGCGCCATGATCTCGTTGAAGTAGGCTCTGTTGTTGTGAATTATGTAGAGGAGCGGGATGCGATTGTGCGCAGCCGCCCACATCACGCCGGGTGAGAACATGAAATCGCCGTCGCCGCCGATGGCGACCGGAAGCCGGCCATGTTTGGCATGCGCGGTCGCGGCCCCCAGCGCCGCGCCCGGCAGATAGCCGAGCCCATAGGCGCCCGCATCCCCGATATATTGGTAATGCTTGTCGGCATGCCAGAGCTGCTGTGGCCAATAGCTTTGGAACACAGTGCCGCTGACCAGCGCCCAGTCCTCGTCCTTGATCTGGGCATAGAGTTCCTGACAGAGTCGGGGCACAGAAATCGGCTGCTCGTCCCAACCCACCGCAGCCGCCTCGCGCGAGGCCTGCAGCGCCGCCTGATGCGCTTCAGCCAATCGCCGGCCGCGGGCTTCGAGAGCGGATTTGCGCGAATGCGGCGTCAGCCGCCGCACGGCCTCGATCAGGGCCGGCAATGTCGCTTCGGCATCGGCCTCCACGGCCATGTCCACTGCGGCGAAGTGCTGATAATCACCGTAATTGGACTTCATGTAGAGGTCTTCGGAGGTGATCGACACGGTCTTCACCGATTTCGGCAAGCGGCCGATGATGCCGTGGAAGTCCGTCATCTCCAGACCCAGCACGAGATCGGCCTCGGCCACGGCTTCGCGCTGGCGCGAACTCTGATTGAGCGGATGCCGCCACGGAAAATTGAAGCGCGCATGGGAGTCGACGACCGCGCACTGCAGCGCCTCGGCCAACTCGATCATGAGCGCAAGGCCCTTCGGCGTGCGTGCGGCGCGGTCGGCGGCGAGCACCGGATTTTCCGCCGCGACCAGCAGCTTTGCCACCTCCGCCACCGCAGCATCGTCGCCGGATGGCGGCGTCGAATACGGCAATTTGGGGATCGGCGGCGGCGTGTCACCTGGGATGGGATTTTCCTGCAGCGTCATGTCGACCTGCAGCACGACCGGGCCGGCCGGCGGCGTGGTCGCAAATTTGTAGGCACGGACGGTGGCGTTGCCGAAATCCTCGAGTGTCAGTGGCGTGTTGTCCCATTTGGTGAAATCGCGGACCAGCGAAGGTCCGTCGAATACCGAATGATCCCAGTCGACATAGATACCGCGCTCTGCAGAGTAGACGCGCGCACCCACAAGACAGACGACGGGCACGCGGTCCGCCCACGCATTGTAGAGCGCCATCGACGCGTGCTGCAGCCCGACCGTGGCATGCACGAAGCACGCCATCGGCTTGCCTTCGACCTTGGCATAGCCGTGGCAGAAGGCGACGGCGATCTCTTCGTGATTGACCGCCGAATAGGTCATCTTCGGCTCGGTCAGCAGGCCATAATTGATGAGCGACTCGTGCAGCCCGCGGAAGGTGTCTCCGGGCACAAAGGCAACATGATCGATGCCGAGCTTGCGCAGGACATCGATCATGTAATCGCTGCCGGCGCTCGTCAGCGGCCCGCGATCTTCGGGGTGCGGCCCGAGCCCCTCATCCAGACGGGACGGCCGCAACGGGGCCTTTGCGGTCTGCGCCTCTGCCGCACCGGGCGCGACCAAGGGCGCGCCGAAGGGCGACGCCAGGGCCACTGCCCCGGCGATCGTTGTGCCTTTGAGAAATCCGCGGCGGCCCGGGTTGACCACCGGCGGTCTCGGCTTGTGGTCGGCCATCGTTCTTCCTCCAGACATTCGCACTGACGCGATGAAATCGTTCCGGCAACGCTCGCCGGTTCCTAACGCCAACCCGCTGCCGGCTTAAGCGGATGCCACATGGAACAGCCGTTCGGTATTGCGATGGTAGATCGCCGCCCGCTGCGCCTCGGGAATATCCACCTCATTCATGAAGGCTACCGCCGGTGCCATCTCTTCATAGGGATAATCGATCGCCCACATCATGCGATCGGCGCCCAAGACGTCGATTGTGTATCGCAGTGCCGGGCCGTGCTCGACACCGCTGGTCGTGATGTGAAAATTGCGCTTCATGACGTCCGACGGCGCGAGCTTCGACGGGTAGACACGGGCCCGTTTCTTGTACCAATTGTCGCTCCGCCAGAGATGAAATGGCACGTTCTCGCCCATGTGCCCCAGAACGATCTGCAGCTTGGGAAAGCGATCGAACACGCCGCTGAGCATCAGCCGCATCGCGTGGGTGCCGGTCTCCGCCTGGAAGCCCCAGATCGCCGCCCGCATACGATAGTCGCGGAAGGGCGCCGCCATGCCATCCGATGGACAGCGCGGATGAAGATAGATCGGCCGCCCCAGCGCTTCGGCCGCTTCCAGGATCGGCCAGAATTTCGGTTCGTCGAGATATTCGTTGTTGGTGTGCGAATTGACGATGAAACCGTTCAGCTTCAGCGTGTTGATCGCCCGCTCCATTTCCTTGGCCGCACGGGCGGGATCCTGGGGCGCAAAACTCGCCAGCCCGCCGAAGCGCGACGGGTACGCCGCAACCACTTCGGCCAATCGGTCATTGGCCAGTTGCGCCAAGGCGACTGCCGTCCCGGTCTCGAAAAGTTGCACGCCAGGCGATGTAAGCGAGAGCAGATGCATGTCGATGCCAAGCCGGTCCATCTCGGCCAGCCGGCGTTTGGTATCGAGAAGATTTGCGGCAATCGGCCCCTTGCCGTGGCCCAGCAGCCTGACATTTACGACGTCGAGATTGTTCCAATCGCCCTCGCTCACCGCGGCCAGCGCCTGGAAGTGCTCGGGGATCGACCATGCTTCCTCGATCGCGATCCGCCTCATCGGCGCCGGCGCCTTCGGCACGCCCGCATCCGCGCGGGATTGAACGACCGCGGCCGACGCCAGGGCTCCGCTTGCGGAAAGCAGGTTTCTTCGCGTGAGTGCCATTCTGCTTCCCCCTTCAGATGTTCTGGATCTTGTCTTTCAAGACCGGGCCGCAGCTCACTTCAGCCGATCGGATCCCACCGGACGTTCGCCAATGACTGTGGTGCGGATGAGATGGCGTCGCTCGTACATGAAATCATGAATGCCGCGATGGAGCAGAAAGCGATTGTCCCAAACGATCAGCGTATCCTTCTTCCATTTGATACGACAATGATAGTGCAGATGCTGCGCCAATCCCTGCAGATAATTGAGAAGGGAACGGCTCTCCTCTTCGCTCCACCCGACGAAGCGCTGGAAATAGGCCGTGGTCGCGAACAGCGCCTTGCGCCCGGTGACGGGATGGACACGCACGGCCGGGTGGATGTTTTCCAGCTCGTCTTCACGGAAGCCATGTGTCTCGCGCAGCCGCAGGCGTTTTTCCGGCGGCAGCTTTTCGTTGCGGGACCAGATATCCTTGCCCGAATAGACCACCTGCAGCCCGTCGAGCAATTCCTTCATGCCGGGGGAAAGCCGCTCATAGACGAGATAGGCATTCGAAAACGCGGTGTCGCCGCCATAGCGAGGCACTTCGAGCGCACGCATGACCACGCACAAAGGCGGCCGGACCAGGAAGGGACTGTCGGTATGGAAGTGCTCGAACGAGGGGACAACATTCTCCGGCTCGTCGGCCTCGCGGCGCACCTCCTGCATGTCCGCATAGCCGCCATAGGTGGGCGCCTGCGGCAGCTCCATCAGTTCGCCGAAATAGCGGGAGAACGCCTTGTGCTGTTCGGGCGTCAGATTCTGATCGCGGAAGACGATGACCAGGAAATGCTCGAATGCCTTCATCACCTCGCCGAGCATCTCCTCGTCCAGCGGTTCACGAAGGTCGACACCGGTAATTTCGCATCCGCAGGCGCCACTGATCGGCTCCACGCCAATGCGCCGGAAATCCGGCATCGGCAGACCTGCAACCGTTACGCCGCCTTGCCGCGCGGGCATTTCGACTTGGGCGGTTTTATTCATGATAGCCATCCATCTATCTGCTGAACAAGAAGCGTTCCAACCTGCAATGGCTGCCGTTCGGCATCCGGCCATCGCCCAAGATCTCAAACCTGAATGGCCGCATTCAAGTCGTCAATCAGTATTCCGAAATACCGAATAGGAATTCTATATTTCGGAATACCCGCAAACGCTGTAGTGCAAAGAAAAAAGAGGGCCCGGCTGCACCATGAAGGCAGCCGGGCCCTACCGGTCAGAAGTTGCGCCGGAGTGACAGCATCCACTCGCGCGGACGCGCGGGGGCCATCGAGACGTAGGCAGTGCTTGTATGACTGTCGTCGATCGTCAGCGCATAGTACTTGTCGGTCAGGTTGGTGACCTCCAGCGCCAGTTCCCAAGTGTCGTCCGGCGTCCGGTATGTGACCCGGGCATTGGCGGTCAGATAGGGCGAGATCCGGTTGGTCGGTGCATTGGTCGGATTGCCATACACGGACCCCTCATAATTGATGTCCATGCGCGGCACCAGTGAGCCGACAGAATCTGCCCAACTTGATCGCATACTGGATGCCGAAGCTCGCCTTCCACTCGGGCGTATACGGCGGCACCATGCCCTTCTGCACCCCGCGCACACCCGGAATTCCGACATCCGGCGAAATCGTCGTGTACTGGAAATGCAGATAGCTCAGGCTGCCATCGAGCTCCAGCCCGTCGATCGGCAAGGCGCTCATTTCGAGCTCCGCGCCGTCGACATTCGCATTGCCGCCGTTAAGCGGCGCAAAGCATGGGAATGTCGGAAACGGGGAGTATTGCGGGCAGGAGAACACGGTGAGCTGGATGTTGTTGTACTTGTTGTAGAACGCCGCCATGTTCAAGCGCAGACGATGATCCAGGAACTCGGTCTTCGCACCAATTTCGTACGCCGTCAGAGTTTCCGGATTGAACGGCACCACCTGCTTCGGAATGAAGGGCCGCGGATTGATGCCGCCGCCCTTGAAGCCGGTCGAGACCTGGGCATAGGTCATCAGGCTTTTGGTCCAATCGTAGTCCACGGCAAAACGGTAATCGAGCCGCGAGTGCTTGAAGTGGCCCGTGACACCGTTCAGACCGCCAACCACAGGCGCTGGTCCGCTAAAGTCCGGGGCCAGACGCGAGAAGGTGTAGCTTTTCTTGTCGCTCGAGTAGCGAACACCGGCATCAATGGTCATCTTCGATGTCGGGTGCAGCGCGGTATTCACGAAGCCCGCGACGCTCTCCGACGGCACAGGATCGTCAGACAGGAAGTCGAGATTGGCATAGCTGATATCGATCCGCCCCGACTGCTTGCTGTAGCCGCTGTAGTAGAAACCACCCACGGTGAAATCCAGCAGACCGTCCCAGAGCGTATCGTTGAGGCGCACCTCCTGCGTGAACTGGTGATGCTCCACAGTATGGAACTGCAGAATGGAGCTGACCGGCGAACCGTCTGCGATATCGCCGAATGCTCCGCTATAGCGCCGGTAAGCCGTGATCGACGTCAGCTGAAGCTTGTCGGTGAAGTTGTACCGAACGTCTGCGGACAAACCCCATTGACGCATTTTGCTGACGGTAGGGGCCGAGTACGGACCGTATGCGGTGCTAAAGTCCGTCGAATTCGCATAGGTCGTATACTTGTTCCCGGTGATGAACCACGGCCCGAACGGGACACCGTTATAGGCAGGAACCTTGTTCGGGTAATACACGTTTGTCAGGATTGCCGGCTGCACTTCGGAATTGTCGTTGTCGATATCGGCGGACACGTTGACGTCCAGCCGATCATTGGGATGGTAGCGCAGTGCAACACGGCCCGCGGTGTAATCGACGCCACCGGCCTTGCCCAACTCGCAACTGGCGGTGTGAACGAGGGTCGGCAGATTGTTCGGGATCATCCCCAGCCCTGCCGCGCCGGTGTCGATCGGACCGGGATGCGCACATTTGTAATCGAGCCTCGTGACGTAGCCATCCTGATGCCTCGACACCATAGAGATGCGGGCGAACAGCTTGTCGGGAAGGATTGTAAAGTCGGCCGCGGCCTTACCCTGGATGAGATTGTCCGATCCATAGGTGACTTCGGCATAGCCCCCGCCATTGGCATCCGGCTTCTTCGAGTAAAGCTTGATGGCGCCGCCGATAGAATTCTTGCCGGCGAGCGTGCCTTGCGGACCGCGCAGGATTTCCACCCGATCCAGATCGAGCAGATTGAACTCGGCACCGCTGGCCGTGGCGAAATAGACGTCGTCGATATAGATGCCGACACCCGGCTCCATCGCGAAATTGAAATCGCCCTGCCCGACGCCGCGGATATAGGCGACGAGCGTATTGCCCTCGGACGAACCGGCCGGCCGCAAGCTCACATTGGGCGCCTGTGCCGCAACCTCGGTGATGTTGGTCTGGCCCCGCGCTCGCAACATGCGGGAATCGACCGCCGTGATCGCGATCGGTGTGTTTTGCAGATTCTCTTTGCGGAACTCTGCTGTGACCGTGACCGTCTCAATGCGGTCACTGGATGTCGCCGTGGTGGTCTGCGCCAGCACCTGCGACGCAGGGATCAGCGATGTCGTGAAAACTAGCGCAGCAACGAAACGCAGCCGTGCGCTTCCGCGCGCCACAGTGTGGCGCCGAACTTTCTTGGGCATAGCCCCCTCCCTCTCTCTAAATATAACGATCGCCAGTGCTTCTCAGTCACTAAGCCATCTGCGCACGATATCCGCGTATCGCGACCCGGTCAAGCGAATTCTGTTATACTCGAATAACCATTCCATAATACGGAATTTTCTGGCGACGCGCTTCGGCTCCTCCTCGCCGCCACCAGACTGATGGCGCTGAAGCGTATCGATGCCGCGCAACGCGCATCGTCACGACGGCTCGTCACCGACAAGGTACGAATTTGAACTGGCTTAAAGCCGAGCCCGGATTGAACAAATGCGTTTCATTGATGGTTCGCACCCTCAGGCCGAACGAAAGAGGCTTCTCTCCCGTGCACGCATCGGCGATCAACGCAACGCCGGCAAAACAAATATTGATTCCAGGAAATGAGGACCGCAGATTGCATCGTTGCAGCCGCTGAATTTCGTCCAATTGCAGACCTGCAGAGATGGGTGGCTTGCACGCCCACCGAATCAACGACAAATGGCGTCGGTCGAGTCCAGCGTCGACAATTGGAGGCTCCTGTCCGCCCCATTCGGGCATGAGCGGAAGATGGAACGTTTCGATGGCCCAACGAAAAGCAGCTGCAAAGTCACCAAGTAAAGGGGCAACGAGGGCGCGAGAAAGCGGATCGGGCGCGCGCACAATTCTGCTTCTTCAGCGGATTGCGGACATGGCCGGCGAATTCACGCTCTCCGAACTGGCGCAACGGGCAGACTTACCTGCCAGCAGCGTCCACCGCATCCTTCAACCGCTGCTAAAGGCAGGTCTGGTCGCCCGATCGGACGGTTCGTCTTATCGCACGGGTCAGGAATACTACAGACTTGCGGCATCCGTGCTTCGCCAGATCGACAATGAAATCAAGGCCGCGCCCTTCCTCGATCCATTATGGAAAAAATGGCAGGAGACGGCCGTCTTCTGCATCTATCGACCCGCCGAGCGCATCGGAGTTGTCAGGGAGATTATCCAATCCCCACACCCGCTGCGGCACGTAATAGAACCGTTCGAAGCCATCTCGTTGCTATGGGGTTCACTGGGAAGGGCGATATTGGCGCATTTGAAGCTGGAACAGGTGAAGGCAATTAGAGACGAAGCTCCCAAGGGACGCGTCACCGGGGCCTCTGCTCCTGCGTTGAAGGACCTCCTGCCGGAATTGGAGCTGGTGCGCGAACGCGGAGTTGCGATCTATCATAACGAAGACGCGGATCTGGCCGGTATTGCCGCTCCTGTATTTCGATCTCGCAACATCATCGTCGGCTCGATTGGCATCACCATGCCCGTGCGCCGCTACGACCGGCTCAATGCCAATGCGCTGTGCAAGGATGTCATCAAGGCCAGCCGGAAATTGGGAGAGACGCTAGGTCATCGAGACGACGGGACCGGAGACTGAGTGCACCGTCCAAGCCGGAACGCATGGACAAGTTTCTCCGCGAGCATTCACGCTCTCCGAACCGGCGCAGATCCGCCAATAGGCCAAGGGCAGCGACGGATGCTGGCGGACGATAAGCGTCTAAAATTGTTGGTAATTTCGGTTCCGGCGGATATCCGCAAAAGAACAAATGGTGCCCAGAAGAGGACTCGAACCTCCACACCCTTGCGAGTACCAGCACCTGAAGCTGGCGCGTCTACCAATTCCGCCATCTGGGCAACGGTCAGGGCGGCGATGTTTAGGGGGGGCATGCCGGGAAGTCAACGCGATTTCAGTGCCCATCCGTCACGAATTCCGGGCAAAATACCGCCCGACTCGGACCGGGAGGACGCCATGCTGGTGGCAACGACGGAACAGGTGGCCGGACACCAGATCAAGGAGACGCTGGGCCAGTGCTTCGGCGTGGTCGTGCGCTCGCGCGGCATCGGCGGCAATATCATGGCCGGGCTGCGCTCCATCGTGGGCGGCGAGATCCACGAATACACCCAGCTTCTGGAAGAGGCCCGGCGCCATGCCGTCGACCGGCTGGTCAAGAACGCCACGGCCATGGGCGCCAATGGCATCGTCATGATGCGCTTCGATTCCGCCGAGATCGGCCAGACCATGAGCGAGATCGTGGCCTATGGCACCGCCGTCGTGATCGAGCCGGCCCATTTCGGCCGCGCGGGCGCCAAACCGGACGAAGCCTGATGCTGCGCCTGTTCGTCATCGCGATCGGGGCGCTGAGCCTCGCTCGCCGGGCTGATCCTGCTGGCGATGGGCAATGGCGCCGGCTGGGGGCCCGCGGTGGTCGGGGCCCTGTTCCTGGCCGGCACGCTGTTCGAGAAGGTGCGCTACAAACCCATCGAGACGCGGCAATCCCGGCCCCGGCTGGGAGCGCACCACCGAGCGCTTCTATGACGAGGAGCGGGGCAAGACGGTGAGCGTCTATATCCACCCCGAGACGGGCGAGCGGCGCTACGTCGAGGATTAGCGCCGCCCGGCGCCCACAGGCGGCGAAATGCGGCCTTTTCCGCGGGCCGGCGTTTGGTTATGAAGCGCCCTCGTCTCGCAACCCCCGGGGATTCGCCAGCCATGACACAACCGTCACCGTTTTCGGCGGATCGGGCTTCGTCGGCCGCCATACCGTGCGCGCCCTGGCCCGGGCCGGCTATCGCGTGCGCGTGGCGGTGCGCAAGCCCAACCTCGCCACCTATCTGCTGCCGGCTGGCAATCCGGGCCAGATCCAGATCGCCAAGACCGATGTGCACGATGCCGACTCGGTGAAAGCGGCGATCCGCGGCGCCGATGCCGTGGTGAACCTCGTCGGCGTGCTCTATGAGCGCGGCCATCAGAGTTTCGAGGAACTGCATGTCCATGCCGCCGAGACCATCGCCAAGGCCGCGGCGGACGAAGGCGTGACAAGCCTCGTCCAGATCTCGGCCATCGGCGCCGACGAAGATGCCGAAGCCGCCTATGCCGCCAGCAAGGGCAAGGGCGAGGCCGCGGTGCGCGCGGCCTTCCCGGATGCCACGATCCTGCGCCCCTCCATCGTGTTCGGGCCGGAAGACGAATTCTTCAACCGCTTCGCCTGGCTGGCGCAGATGGCGCCGGTGCTGCCGCTGATCGGCGGCGGGCATACGAAGTTCCAGCCGGTCTATGTCGGCGATGTGGCGGCGGCGATTGTCGAAATGCGTGTCGGACGCGGCCACGCGCGGCCAGACCTATGAGCTGGGCGGGCCGGACGTCTACACCTTCAAGGAGTTGATGCAGGCGATCCTGCGCATGACCTGCCGCAAGCGGATGCTGGTGCCGGTGCCCTTCGCGCTGGCGAGCCTGAAGGCGTTCTTCCTGCAATTCATGCCCAAGCCGCTGCTGACGCCCGATCAGGTGACGCTGCTCAAGATCCGACAATGTGGTGTCGGAAGGCGCGAAGACGCTGGCCGATCTCGGCATCGCAGCCGGATTCGGTCGACGCCATCGTGCCGAGCTATCTGTGGCGCTTCCGCCCGCGCGGCCAGTACGAAGCGCTGGCCGGCAAGCGCGTCAGCCCCACAGCATAAAGCCGATCAGCGCGAGCCCGGTCGCGATGCGGTACCAGCCGAACGGCCTGAGACCGTAGCGGCCGACAAAGGCGATCAGCGTCTTGACGATCACCAGCGCGACCAGGAACGAGACCACGAAGCCGACGGCGATGATGATCTCGTCGGCGCCGTTGAGCAGGTCCCACTTCTTGTAGAGCTCGAACACCGCGGCGCCGAGCATGGTCGGCACGGCGAGATAGAAGGTGAATTCGGTCGCGGCCTTGCGCTCGACGCCGAGAAGCTCGCCGCCGAGGATCGTCGCCCCCGAGCGCGACACGCCCGGCAACAGCGCCAGACACTGGCAGGCGCCGATCTGCAGACACTTCATCCAGGGCAGATTGTCGGCATCGAGATGCTTCGGCTTGGGCGCGATGCGCTCGAACACCAGGATGATGATGCCGCCGACGATCCAGGAGGTCGCGATCACCGGCATGGCGCGGGTCGGGTCGAGCAGGAATTCATTGATGTATTTGATCAGGCTGGCGCCCAGCACCGCCGCCGGCAGGAAGGCGAGGATCACCCCGCCCGCGAATTTGCGCGCCTGGGGATCGGTGGGCAGGCCCACCGTCACATCCCAGAGCTTGCGCCAATAGACCGCCACCACCGACAGGATCGCGCCCAGCTGGATGATGATGGTGAAGGCCTCCCAGCGGTTGCCATCGAGGCCGAGAAGCTTCTCGGACACCAGCAGATGGGCGGTGGAGGAGACCGGCAGGAATTCGGTGAATGCCTTCGACGATCCCCAGAAGGATCGCGTGGAGGATATCGTGCATGGGAGCCCCGGATCGGTCAGGCAGATCGGTCAGGCGGGCGGAATCGCGCGCCACCGTCAGAGCTAGCATGAGCCAGCGAAAACAACCACTAACGGATATAAGTTCGTACTACTGACCTTAATATTCTTTCTTTCCGACTGTCGCCAATGGCCCGTCGAAGTGACGCACATGTTTTGAGACAGCTATTGCTGTCTTATTGGCGAATTTTCGCTCGCATTCCGCCGCCTCACGCCTTATTTAAACGTCATCACGAAACAGGATGACGGCAGACAGGCCATGGCCGAAAAGATGTTGCGCTTCATCGCGCTGGATAAAGAGATGCCGGAGAAGCGGCCGGCGGATGCGCGCGCGCACGACTTCCATGAAATCTATGCGGAGTTCATCGCCGAGAAGGCGCAGGCCCAGGCCTCGCGCTGCTCGCAATGCGGCGTGCCCTTCTGCCAGAGCCACTGCCCGCTCCAGAACAACATCCCGGACTGGCTCAAGCTGACGGCCGAGGGCCGGCTGGAAGAGGCCTATGCGGTCAGCCAGGCCACCAACAACATGCCCGAGATCTGCGGCCGCATCTGCCCGCAGGACCGGCTGTGCGAAGGCAATTGCGTCATCGAGCAATCCGGCCACGGCACCGTCACCATCGGCGCGGTCGAGAAATACATCACCGACACGGCCTGGGAGCGCGGCTGGGTGAAGCCCCTAGCCCCTCGGCGCGAGCGCGGCCAATCGGTCGGCGTGATCGGCGCGGGGCCCGCGGGCCTGGCCGTGGCCGAAGAGCTGCGCCGCAAGGGATATAAAGTCACCATCTATGACCGGCACGACCGCGCCGGCGGCCTGCTGGTCTATGGCATCCCCAATTTCAAGCTGGAGAAGGAAGTCGTCGCCCGCCGCGTCAAGCGGCTGGAAGACGGCGGCATCGTCTTCAAGCTCAATTTCGAGGTCGGCCGCGATGCGACGCTGGCCGAATTGCGCGCCAGGCACGACGCCGTGTTCGTCGGCACCGGCGTCTACAAGCCGCGCGAGATCGAAGTGCCGGGCGCGGGGCTGGGCCGCATCGTCGCCGCGCTCGATTATCTCATCACCTCCAACCGCACGGGCCTTGGCGACAAGGTCGCGGAATTCGAATCCGGCGAACTCGACGCGCAAGCGACAAGAATGTCGCCGTGATCGGCGGCGGCGACACGGCCATGGACTGCGTGCGCACGGCCATGCGCCAGGGCGCGAAATCCGTGACCTGCGTCTATCGCCGCGACCGCGAGAACATGCCGGGCTCGCTTGCGCGAAGTCGCCAATGCCGAGGAAGAAGGCGTGGTCTTCGACTGGCTGACCCTGCCCAAGGCGTTTCTCGGCAAGACACGATGTCGAGGCCGTGCGCATCGTGCGCCAGCGCCTCGGCATGGCCGACGCCAGCGGACGCAAGACGCCGGAGGAGATCAAGGGCTCCGATTTCAATCTCGACGCCGATCTCGTCATCAAGGCGCTGGGCTTCGAGCCGGAAGACCTGCCGACGCATTTCCAGGCGCCGGATCTGGGCGTGTCGCGCTGGGGCACGCTGCGCGTCAAGCCGCAAGACGCAGATGACCAATCTCGACGGCGTGTTTGCCGGCGGCGACATCGTGCGCGGCGCCTCCCTCGTGGTCTGGGCGATCCGCGATGGTCGCGACGCGGCCGCCGCGATCCATGCCTATCTCGCGGCCAAGGCCCAGCCCGCCAAGGCCGAAGCCGCCCGCGCGGCAGCGGAGTGACGCGATGGCCGAAACAGCCAACGATCTGGTGATACGGCCGGTGGCGGACAGCGATTCCGCCGCCCTGATCGCGCTCATCGAGACGGTGTTCGGCGAATATCCGAATTGCTATCTCGACGTCGACAACGAGATGCCGGAATTGCGCGCGCCCGCCCGCGCGGCCAAGGAAGACGACAGCCGCTGGTGGGTGGCCGAAAGCGATGGCGCCGTGGTCGGGTCCTGCGCCGTGGTTCAGGACGAGGACGACACGGTCGAACTGAAGCGCCTCTATGTCGCCAAGGACGCGCGGCGGCGAGGTCTGGCGGCGCATCTCGTTTCGCTGGTCGAGGCGGAAGCGAAGAACCGCGCCGCAAAACGCGTCGTGTTGTGGTCCGACACGCGCTTTGCCGACGCGCACCGGCTTTACGAGCGGCTGGGCTACGCCAAACAGCCGCGCACGCGGGCCCTGCCCGACATCTCGAACACCATCGAGTTTCAATACGTAAAGGAATTGACGCCATGAGCCAGGCGCCAGCGAACACTGCCGAAGCCGAAATCGCCCGCTTCCTCGCCAATGCGAAGACGCTGGAAGACGGCCATCTCTATTCGCCCGAACAGGAGCACGATGCCTGCGGCGTCGGCCTGATCGCGGCCATCGACGGCCAGCCGCGGCGCGAAGTCGTGACCCGCGGCATCGAGGCGCTGAAGGCGGTGTGGCACAGCGGCGCCGTGGACGCCGACGGCAAGACCGGCGACGGCGCCGGCATCCACATCCAGGTGCCGCAGGAATTCTTCCGCGCCGCCGTGGCCCAGACCGGCCATACACTGCGCTCGGGCCGCATCGCCGTTGGCCAGATCTTCCTGCCGCGCACCGATTACAACGCGCAGGAAACCTGCCGCACCATCGTCGAGGCCGAGATCCTGCGCTTCGGCTTCTATCTCTATGGCTGGCGCCAGGTGCCGGTGGACATCTCCATCATCGGCGAGAAGGCCAATGCCACGCGGCCCGAGATCGAACAGATCATGTTCGATATCGGCGAGGACGAGGATCTCGAAGAACTCGAGCGCCGGCTCTATCTCTGCCGCCGCCGCATCGAGAAGCGCGTGCGCGAAGCGGCGATCTCCGACTTCTATATCTGCTCGTTCTCGTCGCGCTCGCTGATCTACAAGGGCATGTTCCTGGCCGAGCAGCTGTCGAACTTCTATCCCGACCTGACGGACGAGCGCTTCGTGTCGGCCTTCGCCATCTTCCATCAGCGTTATTCGACCAACACCTTCCCGACCTGGCGTCTGGCCCAGCCCTTCCGCATGCTCGCCCACAATGGCGAGATCAACACGCTGAAGGGCAACGTCAACTGGATGCGGAACCACGAGTTCAAGATGGCCAGCCAGCTCTTCGGCGAGCATGGCGACGACATCAAGCCGATCATCCAGCCGGGCAGTTCGGATTCGGCGGCGCTCGACACGGTGTTCGAAGTGCTGGCGCGCGCCGGCCGCGCCGCGCCGCTCGCCAAGACCATTCTGATGCCTGAAGCCTGGTCGAAGAAGGCTTCGACCATGCCCGAAGCGCATCGCGCCATGTATGCCTATGCCAATGCCGTGATGGAGCCGTGGGACGGGCCGGCGGCGCTGGCCGCCACCGACGGACGCTGGATCATCGCCGGCATGGACCGCAACGGCCTTCGCCCGCTGCGCTATTCGGTGACCGAAGACGGGCTGCTCTGTGTCGGCTCCGAAACCGGCATGGTGGTGCTCGACGAAAGCCGCATCACGCGCAAGGGCCGCGTCGGGCCCGGCCAGATGATCGCGGTCGATCTCGACGAGGGCAAGTTCTACGAGGACCGCGCCATCAAGGACCGCCTTGCGGGCGAATACCCGTATGAGGAATGGACCAAGAAGATCGTCGACCTCGAAGAGGTCATCGGTCCCGGCCCGGAACCGCGCCTTTATGAAAAGGACGAATTGCGCCGCCGCCAGGTCGCCGCGGGGATGAGCATGGAGGATCTGGAAATGATCCTTCATCCCATGGTCGAGGACGGCAAGGAGCCCATCGGCTCGATGGGCGACGACGCGCCGCTGGCCGTGCTGTCGGACAAATACCGGCCGCTGTCGCATTTCTTCCGCCAGAATTTCAGCCAGGTCACCAATCCGCCGATCGATCCCTTGCGCGAAGAGCGGGTGATGAGCCTGAAGACGCGCTTCCGCAATCTCGGCAATGTGCTGAACCAGGACGAGCGGCAGACCGAAGTGTTCGTGCTGGAAAGCCCGGTGATTTCGACCGGCATGTTCCAGCGCATGAAGGAACATCTCGATGGCAACTTCTTCGAGATCGACTGCAGCTTCCCGGTCGAAGACGGCAAGCCGAGCGAGAATGCACTGCGCGATGCGGTGACGCGGCTCCGCGCCGAGGCCGAGGACGCCGTGCGCCAAGGCTACAACCATCTGATCCTGAGCGACGAAGGCATCGATGCGAACCGCGCCGCCGTGCCGATGATCCTGGCGACGGGCGCCATTCACAGCCACCTGCTGCGGCAGGGCCTTCGCAGCTACACCTCGATCAATGTGCGCTCGGCCGAATGCCTGGACACGCATTATTTCGCCGTGCTGATCGGCGTCGGCGCGACCACCGTCAACGCCTATCTGGCGCAGGACTGCATCGCCGACCGCCATGCGCGCGGATTGTTCGGCAGGCATGGCGCTCGGCACCTGCGTCAAGCGCTATCTCGATGCGGTGAGCGCGGGGCTGCTCAAGATCATCTCCAAGATGGGCATCTCGGTGATCTCGTCCTATCGCGGCGCCTACAATTTCGAGGCGGTGGGTCTGTCGCGCTCGATGGTGGCCGACATCTTCCCCGGCATGCCCAGCCGCATCTCCGGCATCGGCCTTCAAGGCATCGCCGCCAAGGTCGCGCGCCAGCATGGCCGCGCCTTCGACGAAGATGTGATCGCGCTTCCCATCGGCGGCTTCTACAAGGCGCGCGCGGGCGGGGAGACGCATGGCAACAGCGCGCCCCTGATCCATCTTCTGCAGCAGGCGGTCGCCAACGATTCCTACGCCACCTATCGCAAATATTCCGATGGCGTGTGGGCGACGGCGCCGGTCAGTCTGCGCCACCTGATGGCGCTGAGGCCCGGCGGCGCGGATGTGCCGCTGGAGGAAGTCGAATCCATCACCGAAATCCGCAAGCGCTTCGTGACGCCGGGCATGAGCCTGGGCGCGTTGTCGCCGGAGGCGCATGAGATCCTCAACATCGCCATGAACCGGATCGGCGCGAAGTCCGACTCCGGCGAAGGCGGCGAGGACCCGGCGCGCTTCCGCCCCAAGCCCAATGGCGACAATCCCAACTCGGCCATCAAGCAGGTGGCGTGCGGGCGCTTCGGCGTGACGGCGGAATATCTCAACCAGTGCCGCGAGCTGGAGATCAAGGTCGCCCAGGGCGCCAAGCCCGGCGAAGGCGGCCAGCTGCCCGGCTTCAAGGTCACCGAGTTCATCGCGCGGCTGCGGCATTCGACGCCGGGCGTGATGCTGATCTCGCCGCCGCCGCATCACGACATCTATTCGATCGAGGATCTGGCGCAGCTCATCTATGACCTGAAGCAGATCAACCCCGAAGCGCGGGTGTGCGTGAAGCTGGTTTCGGCCAGCGGCATCGGCACCATCGCGGCGGGCGTGGCCAAAGCCAAGGCCGACGTGATCCTGATCGCCGGCCACAATGGCGGCACGGGCGCCAGCCCCCAGACCTCGATCAAATATGCCGGCGTGCCGTGGGAGATGGGGCTGACCGAAGCCAACCAGATCCTGACGCTCAACAATCTGCGCCACCGCGTGGTGCTGCAGGACCGATGGCGGCATCCGCACCGGGCGCGACGTGGTGATGGCGGCGATGATGGGCGCCGAGGAATTCGGCGTCGGCACCGCGGCGCTGATCGCCATGGGCTGCATCATGGTGCGCCAGTGCCATTCCAACACCTGCCCCGTCGGCGTCTGCACGCAGGACGAAGCGCCTGCGCGCCAAATTCACCGGCACGGCGGAGAAGGTCGTCAACCTGTTCAGCTTCATCGCCGAAGAGGTGCGCGAGATCCTGGCCAGCCTCGGCTTCCGCAAGCTGGAAGAGGTGATCGGGCGCACCGACCTGCTCTACCAGATGAGCCGCGGCGCCGAGGAACTCGACGATCTCGACCTCAACCCGCTGCTGGTGCAGGCCGATCCGGGCAATCATGCGCGCTATTCCACGCAGAAGGGCCGCAACGAAGTGCTCGACACGCTGGACGCGCAGATCGAGAAGGATGCCCAGCCGCTTCTGCGCGACGGCGAGAAGATGCAGCTCACCTACAATGTGCGCAACACGCTGCGCTCCATCGGCGCGCGCATGTCCTCGCGCATCGTGCGCAAATGGGGCATGACCGGACTGCCGCCGGGACCATCTGACGCTGCGCCTGCGCGGCTCCTGCGGCCAATCGCTCGGCGCCTTCTCGGTGCAGGGCATCCGCTTCGAAGTGTTCGGCGACGCCAACGACTATGTCGGCAAGGGGCTTTCGGGCGCGACCATCGCGATCCGGCCCATGACCTCGGCCGGCTTCGTCGCGCGCGACAACACCATCATCGGCAACACCGTTCTCTATGGCGCGACGGCGGGCAAGCTGTTCGCGGCCGGACAGGCGGGCGAGCGCTTCGCCGTGCGCAATTCCGGCGCCACCGCCGTGGTCGAAGGCTGCGGCTCCAACGGCTGCGAATACATGACCGGCGGCACAGTCGCGATCCTCGGCTCGATCGGCGACAATTTCGGCGCCGGCATGACCGGCGGCATGGCCTTCGTCTATGACGCGGACGGCCTCTTCGAGCACCACATCAATCCGGACAGCATCACCTGGCAGCGCGTGGCCAGCGCCCATTGGGATGCGGTGCTGCGCGCGCTGATCGAGGAGCACCAGAGCGAGACCGGCTCCGACCTTGCGCAGGAATTGCTGACGCAATGGGATCTGGAGATCGGCAAGTTCTGGCAGGTGGTGCCCAAGGAGATGGTGAGCCGCCTCGCCTATCCGCTCAGTGACGAGGCCGAGGCCATCCCGGCCGAGTAGGCCACGGCTTGCGGAGAATACCCCCTAGGGGTATTCTCCGCCCATGCCTGACATTGCCCCCGCTGAAGTCCCCGCTTCCGAAAAACGCCGCGATCCCGTCTGCGGGATGATGGTGACGCCTGAAAATGCGCGCGCCAAAGGAAACGTCACGCATTACCACGGCGACGAATACGTCTTCTGCAATCCCAAATGCCTGGCCAAGTTCGAGGCCGAGCCGGAGAAATATCTGAACCCGGAGCCGACGACCGAGCCGGAGGGCGCCAAGGACGTCATCTATACCTGCCCGATGGATCCGGAGATCCGACAGATCGGGCCGGGCGCGTGTCCGATCTGCGGCATGGCGCTGGAGCCGCTCGATCCGCTGGCCGAACAGGATGATTCCGAATATCGCGACATGCGCCGGCGCTTCTGGATTTCGCTGGGGTTCGCCGTGCCGGTGTTCGCGCTGGCCATGCTGGGCGATGCGGGACTGCTCGACAGCGTCATTGCGCCGCTAATCCGCGAATGGATCGAGTTCGCGCTCTCGGCCCCCGTGGTGCTGTGGGCGGCGGCGCCCTTCTTCGCGCGCGGCTGGAAGGGCGCGATCACCGGCCACGCCAATATGTTCACCCTGATCGGCATCGGCGTGGGCGTGGCCTTCGGCTATTCGGTGGTGGCGCTGCTGTTCCCCGGGATCGTGCCCAGCGCCTTCCACGGCGCCCATGGCGCCCCGCCCGTCTATTTCGAGGCGGCGGCGGTGATCGTGACGCTGGTGCTGGTGGGGCAGATTCTGGAATTGCGCGCCCGCGCGCAGACGGGCTCGGCCATCCGCGCCTTGCTCGATCTGACGCCCAAGACCGTGCGGCGCAAGACCGACAGCGGCACCGAAGACATCCCGCTCGAACGGGTGCGCGTCGGCGACGTGATGATCGTGCGCCCCGGCGAAGCGATCCCGACCGACGGCGAGGTCATCGAGGGTGCCAGCGCCGTCGATGAATCCATGCTGACCGGCGAATCCATGCCGGTCGAGAAAGGCGTCAACGCCAAAGTCACCGGCGGCACGGTCAACGGACAGGGTGTGCTGACGGTGAAGGCCCAGCGCATCGGCGCCGACACCATGCTGGCCAAGATCGCGACGCTGGTGGCCGAAGCGCAGAGAAGCCGCGCGCCGACCCAGGCGCTGGCCGATGCCGTCTCCGCCTGGTTCGTGCCGATCGTCGTGGCCTGCGCGCTCGCGGCCTTTGCCGCGTGGTACGTCTATGGGCCGGAACCGCACTTCAATTTCGCGCTGATCGCGGCCGTCTCCGTGCTCATCATCGCCTGCCCCTGCGCGCTCGGCCTTGCAACGCCCGTGTCGGTGATGGTGGCGGTGGGGCGCGGCGCCCATGGCGGCGTGCTGGTGCGCAATGCGCAATCGCTCGAACGCTTCGCCGCCGCCGATACGCTCGTCATCGACAAGACCGGCACCGTGACCGAAGGCAAGCCGAAGGTCATCGCCATCCGTATGGCGGGCGGCGCCAACGAAGACGAGGTGCTGACCGTGGCGGCAGCACTGGAATCGACCAGCGCCCATCCCCTCGCCCATGCCATCGATGTGGCGGCGAAGGAGAAGAATTTGACGCTGCCGGCGGTGGCGGATTTCGAAAGCGTCACCGGACAGGGCCTGAAAGGCACCGTCAACGGCCAGGCCGCGTTTGTCGGCCGCGCGGAATTGCTGCGCGCGAACGGGATCGATCCCGAACCGCTGGCCGCCGCCGCCGAGGAATTGCGCATGCAAGGCGCCACCGCGATCTTCGTGGCGGCGGGTGGAAAACTGCTCGGCGTCGTGGCGGCCAAGGACCCGCTCAAACCCGGCGCGCCGGAACTTCTGGCGGCGCTGAGGGCCGATGGCCTGTCCATCACCATGGCGACGGGCGACGCCGAAGCGACCGCCCAGGCCGTGGCGCGCGAAGCCGGCGTCGATCATGTCGCCGCCGGCATGACGCCAGAAGGCAAGGCCGACCTCGTCACAAAGCTCAAATCCGAGGGCCACGTCGTCGCCATGGCCGGCGACGGCGTCAACGACGCCCCGGCGCTGGCGGCGGCCGATGTCTCCCTCGCCATGGGAACCGGCGCGGACGCCGCCATCGAAACCGCCGGGCTGACGCTGCTGAAAGGCGATCTGGCGGCTTTGCTGCGGGCGCGAAAGCTGGCCCGCGCCGCCGTCGCCAACATGAAACAGAACCTGTTCTTCGCCTTCATCTACAATGCCGTCGGCGTGCCGATTGCCGCCGGCGTGCTCTATCCGTTCACCGGCTGGCTGCTGTCGCCGATGATCGCGGCGGCGGCCATGAGCATGAGTTCCGTCTCTGTCATCACCAATGCGCTCAGACTCAGGGGCGTGCGGCTTTAGGGCCTCCCGGCCCACTCCCTGTGTGGGCACGCTTGTGCTTGCGGCGGGCCCAAAGGCCTTGCGATAGTGCGGCCCAGAGACAGGGAGACACGCCCATGAGCGATTACAAACTTCTGATCAACGGCCAGATGGTGGACGGCGATTCCACCATGGACGTCATCAATCCGGCGACCGAAGAGGTGGCGGCAAAGGCGCCGCGCGCCTCCAAGTCACAACTCGATCAGGCCGTGGCCGCGGCCAAGGCTGCCTTCCCGGCCTGGTCCAAGACGCCGATCGAAGAGCGCCGCAAGGTCATGCTCAAGCTGGCCGAGACGCTCGAAGCCAACAACCAGGTGCTGGGCCGCATCCTGACCCAGGAACAGGGCAAGCCCGTGGGCGATGCCGCCGGCGAATGCTTCGGCGCGGCTGGCCTCTTGCGCTATTACGCGACGCTCGACCTGCCGGTGCATGTGATCGAAGACAGCGATGCCAAGAAGATCGAAGCCCGCCGCAAGCCGCTGGGCGTGATCGGCGCGATCGTCCCCTGGAACTTCCCGCTGATCCTGATGGGCACGAAGATCGCCCCCGCGCTCCTGGCCGGCAACACGCTTGTGATCAAGCCGGCGCCGACCACGCCGCTCGCCACGCTCAAATTCGGCGAGATGATCAAGGACATGGTGCCGCCCGGCGTCGTCAACATCATCACCGACCAGAACGATCTCGGCGGCGAGATGACCAACCATCCCGACATTCGCAAGATTTCCTTCACCGGCTCGACCGCGACCGGCAAGAAGGTGATGGCGAGTGCGGCCAGCACCCTCAAGCGCATCACACTGGAGCTGGGCGGCAACGATGCCGGCATCGTGCTCGACGATGCGGACCCGAAGAAAGTGGCGCCGAAGATCTTCCAGGGCGCCTTCATGAATTCGGGTCAGGTCTGCGTGGCGCTGAAGCGGCTCTACGTCCATGAATCGATCTATGACGAAATGTGCGAGGAGCTGATTGCGCTGGCGAAGGCGGCCGTGGTCGGCGACGGGCTGCAGCAGGGCACGACGCTCGGCCCATTGCAGAACAAGATGCAGTTCGAGCGCGTCAAGGAACTGCTCGAGGACGCCAAGAAGCACGGTTCGGCCGTCAGCGGCGGCGATATTCCGGCCAAGGGCTACTTCATTCGCCCGACCATCGTGCGCGACATCAAGGAAGGCACGCGCCTCGTCGACGAGGAGCAGTTCGGCCCGGTGCTGCCGGTGATCAAATATTCCGATGCCGACGATGTCATCGCCCGCGCCAACGCCTCGCCTTACGGCCTCGGCGGTTCGGTGTGGTCGTCCAATTCCGAGCGGGCCCATGAAGTGGCCGAGCGCATGGATTCGGGCACGATCTGGATCAACCAGCACATCGACCTGCCGCCCAACGTGCCCTTCGGCGGCTCCAAGCAGTCGGGCCTGGGCACCGAAATGGGCGAAGAGGGCCTTTACGAGTTCACCCAGCTCAGCGTGATCAGCGAAGCCAAGGCCTGATCCGCCTATCGAGACAGGACGGGGCGGTTCGGGTTAGATAGCCCGGCCGCCCTTTTTCTTTGCGCAAGATGGACGACTGGCTCTCCCGGACAAGGAACTGGCTGCAACAGGCGGCCCGACGCATCTGGTGGCGCGAAGACGGCCAGACGCCCTGGGTCCGGCGCAGCCTCGCGATCCTCATCGCCTTCGCGGTGCCGATCCCCGCCCTTCTCATTCTCCTCTTCCGCTTCGTGCCGGTGCCGGTGACGCCGCAGATCGTGCTGGCGCTACTCGGCGGCGAGAGGGTGCATCAACGCTGGGTCGGCGCCGAGATCTCGCCCTTTCTCGGCCAGGCGGTGATCGCCTCGGAAGATCAGCGCTTCTGCTCGCATGATGGCTTCGACTGGGTCTCGATCGACAAGGCCCTCGCGGCCCATGAACGCGGCGCGCGGCTGCGCGGGGCCTCGACCATCAGCCAGCAGACGGCGCGCACCATCTTCCTGCTCCCCGTGCGAAGCTGGGTGCGCAAGGGCGTGGAAGCCTGGCTGACCGTGCTCCTGGAAGCGCTGTGGCCCAAGCGGCGCATCCTGACCGCCTATCTCAACCTTGTGGATTGGGGGCACGGGAATTTCGGCGCCGAGGCCGCCGCCCGCGCCTATTTCGGCAAATCCGCCGCAGCGCTCGACGCCGGCGAGGCGGCGCGGCTGGCGGCGATCCTGCCCGACCCCGATGGCTGGAGCGCGGCCCGGCCGGGACCCTATGTCGCGTCCCGTAGCGACACATTGATCTTCCGCATGGCCCAGGTGGCGCGCGATGGGCTCGACCGCTGCGTACGCCGGCAACATCACAGCAATTCCCACTAGGAGCGGGCCGCCGCTTCCACTAGTTTGCCGCCATGCGACGCCTGATCCATCTGCCGCTTTCGCCGCGCTCGCGCTTTGCGCGCCTCCTGCTCGGGGAGAAGCGGCTGGCCTATGACCCCGAACTGCCGGAAGACCCGCAGACCCACCTGCCCATTTTCATCGACCAGGATGGCACGCGCTGCACGGGGCTGTGGGCCATCGTCGATCATCTCGAGGGTACTTATCCCGAGCAGCCGCTGGTGCCCGAGGACGCCGCCGCCCGCGCCGAGAGCTTGCGCCTGCTCGATTGGGCCATGGGCCCGCTGCTCGAAACGGTGACCAGCCGCATCGTCTTCGAGAAGGGCGCCCAGCGCTATACCGGCGCGCCCGCGCGGCGCACGCCCGATATGGCAGTGATCCGCCGCGGCCGCGAGGAGTTGAAGACGGTTCTGGCGATGCTGGGCAATGCCGCCGACCGCAATGGCTATCTCGCCTGCCGCGAATGCACGCTGGGCGATCTCGCCGTCGCCGCCCACATCTCGGCGCTCGACTATTTCGGCGAGTTGCCATGGAAGGAGTTTTCCTCGGCCGCGGAATGGTATCTGCGGGTCAAATCGCGCCCCTCGTTCCGCGGGCTGCTCGCCGATCGCGTGCCGGGCCAGCCGCCGGCTTCCCATTATGCCGAGCTCGACGACTGAGGCCGATCCGCGCGCCGCGATCCGCGCGCGCGCCCGCGAAGAAGGCTTCGATGCGGTGCGCTTTGCCCGCGCCGAATTGCCGGACGAAACGCGCGCGCATCTGAGCCAATTCCTCGGCGAGGAACGCCACGGCATCGATGGGCTGGATGGAAGGCCATGCCGACCGCCGCGGCGATCCCAAGACGCTGTGGCCCGAGGCCAGAAGCGTGATCGTGCTGGCGGCCAATTACGGCCCCGCCGGCGATCCGCTGGCGTTGCAGGCCGAGCGCGATCACGGCGCCATCTCCGTCTATGCGCGCGGCGACGATTATCACGACGTGCTCAAGAAGAAGCTGAAGCGGCTGGCGCGGGAGATCGTCGCGACGCATGGGCGGCGACGTGAAAGTCTTCGTCGACACCGCGCCGGTGATGGAAAAGCCGCTGGCGCAGGCGGCCGGGTCTGGGCTGGCAGGGCAAGCACACCAATCTTGTCAGCCGCGAATACGGCTCCTGGCTGTTCCTGGGCTCGGTGTTCACGACGCTGGAGCTGGAACCGGACGCGGCCGAGGCCGATCATTGCGGCGCCTGCCGCGCCTGCCTCGATGCCTGCCCCACCGACGCCTTCACCGACGCCTATCGCATCGATGCGCGGCGCTGCATTTCCTATCTCACCATCGAGCACAAGGGACACATCGCCGAAGAGTTCCGCGCCGCCATGGGCAACCGCATCTATGGCTGCGACGATTGCCTGGCCGTCTGCCCGTGGAACAAATTCGCGCATGTGGCGCGGGAAGCCAAATTCCATGCGCGCGCGGAATTGCAGCATCCGCATCTGGCCGATCTGGCGCGGCTCGACGATGCCGGCTTTCGCGAGCTGTTCCGCGCCTCGCCCGATCAAGCGCATCGGCCGCGACCGCTTCATCCGCAATGTGCTGATCGCCATCGGCAATTCGCGGCGATGCGCGCGCTGGCCGAACGAGGCCGAGCGCCTGCTGGGCGATGCCTCGCCGCTGGTGCGGGCCATGGCGGTGTGGGCGCTGTCGCGGCTGACGCCGCGACACGCTTGGCGGCGCTGGCCGAGGCCCATGCCGCGGCGAAGACGACGCCGCCGTGCAGACCGAATGGCGCGCGGCGCTGGCCTAATCCTTCCCGACCGGCGCGTTCAGTTCGAGCTGTTCGATATGCTCGCGCGCGGCATCGGCGGCGGCGCTGTTGGGCGCTTCCATGATGACCTTGCGCCAATCGGCGCGCGCGCCCTTGCGGTCGCCGGCATCGAATTTCATGGCCCCGCGTTCGACCAGCGCCTCGTCATCATTGGGCTTGAGCCGCAAGGCCCGATCGATATCGGCCGCGCGCCTCGCTTGGCATGGCCGAGCGCGCGGCGGGCGCTGGCGCGCAGCACATAGCCATTCCGGATGGTGCGGATCGCGCGTCAGCGCGGCGGTGAGATCGCGCTCGGCGCCGCGCCAATCCTTGCTTCATCGCGCGGGCGCGGGCGCGATCGGCCAGAAGATCGGCATCCTGCGGCGTGAGCTTGAGCGCGGCCGAGAACGAGGCTTCGCGCATCCTCGGGCTGGCCGGCCAGCATCCAGGCATTGCCGGCCTGATCGAGCAGCGCCGCGCGCATGGCCGCAGCCCCGGCATTGGGATCATGGGCGAGCTTGTCGAGCCGGTAGGCGGCCTCGCCATAATGCTTGAGACCACCAGCGCCACGGCGATGCAATGGCGGGCCGGCACGCCGCCGCCCTCGTCGCGCCATTTGAGCGCCGCATCGAAGGCCGATTGCGGCTTTGTCTGCGCCAGATCGAGGCAGCGCGCGTAACGGCTTTGCCCGGAGAGGCCCGGATTGTCGATCGGCGAGGCGGCGAAGGCCGTGCCGGCCGACGCCATCACGAGGCTCACAACAATTGGAATGCCGGTCCGCATCGCGCTACAAGAGCCGGGCAAAACGGCAATTGCAAGGCGGCATGCAACCTCATCTGTTCTGTTTCGGCCTGGGTTATAGCGCCGCGCGGCTGGGCCGCCGCCTGATGGCGGACGGCTGGCGCGTCTCCGGCACCACACGCTCCGATGCGCGCGCGGCACGGTTGCGCGATGTCGGCTTCACCGTCCACCACTTCTCCGGGGACCACCCGCTTGCCGAGCTGAAAGCGGCGATGGACGTGCGCACAAATTGTTCTCATCTCCACCCCGCCCGGACCGGACGGCAGCTATGAGCTTGCCGCGCATCGAGACCAGCTCGCGGAACTGGCGCCGCACTGGCGCTGGCTCGGCTATCTGTCGACCACAGGCGTTTATGGCGATCGCGGCGGCGACTGGATCGACGAGACGACACCGCCTGCGCCGACAACAGAGCGCGGCCGCAAGCGCCTGATGGTCGAACAGGCCTGGCAGGATTTCGCGCGCGAGACAGGCGCGCCGCTGCACATCTTCCGCCTGCCCGGCATCTATGGCGCCGGCCGCAATGCGCTGGAGATGTTGCGGGAGGGAAAGGCCAGGCGCATCGACAAGCCGGGACAGGTGTTCAGCCGCATCCATGTGCGCGATCTTGGCAGCGTGTTGAAAGCCTCGATGGACAAACCCGAATCCCGGCGCGATCTACAATGTCTGCGACGACGAACCGGCGCCGCAGCATGAGGTGATCGCCTATGCCGCCACACTTCTGGGCCTGGAGCCGCCGCCGCTCGATTCCCTTCGATGACATCGCAGCCGAGATGACGCCGATGGCGCGCAGCTTCTATGCGGAATCGAAGCGCGTGCGCAATGACAGGATCAAACAGGAGCTGGGCGTGACGCTGGAATTTCCGACCTATCGCGAAGGGCTGGCCGCGATCCACGCCCGCATGACAGCGTGAGGCGCGCGTGACGCGCCCCGCCATCCTGCAGATCGTGCCCCGGCTCGACACCGGCGGCGCCGAACGCACGCCGATCGATATCGCCGCCGCGCTGACGGCGGAAGGCTTCGCCGCGCCGGTGGTCAGCGAAGGCGGACGCATGGAAGACGAATTGCACGCGGCCGGCGGCGAATTGATCCGCCTGCCCGCCTCCAGCAAATCGCCCTGGACGATCGTCTCCAATGCGGGGCGGATCGAGGATCTGGTCGCGCAGCACAACATCAAGCTGATCCATGCCCGCTCGCGCGCGCCGGCCTGGAGCGGATTGATCGCGGCGAAAGCGGCCGGCGTGCCCTTCATCGCCACCCATCACGGCATCTATGGCGCCTCGAACGCGCTCAAGCGCTGGTACAATTCGGTGATGGTGCGCGGCGCGGCCGTGATCGCCAATTCCGAATGGACCGCGGCCCACATCGCCGAACAATATGGCAGCCTGCCGAAACGCGTCGTCGTGATCCCGCGCGGCATCGATACCGGCGCGCTTCGATCCGGCCGGCATCGCGCCCGAGCGCGTGGCCGCGCTTGCGCGCGGCATGGGGCGCAGGCGACGACGACATCGTCGTGCTGCTGCCGGGCCGGCTGACACGGCTGGAAGGGACAGGCCGTGCTGATCGACGGCGCTCGCGCAGATGAAGGCGCGCGGCACGCTCGGCTCGATCAAGGCCGTGCTCGCGGGCGACGCGCAGGGCCGCGACGCCTATGAAGACGAATTGCGCGCGGCCATCGCTGCCGGCCGGCCTCGACGACCATCGTGCGCATCGCCGGGCATGTCGAGGACATGCCGACGGCCTATCTGGCCAGCGACATTGTCGCTGTCGGCCTCGACTAAGCCGGAAGCCTTTGGCCGCGTCGCCGCCGAAGCCGGCGCCATGGGCAAGCCCGTGATCGCCACCGATCATGGCGGCGCGCGCGAAACGGTGCTGCCCGGACGTCTCCGGCCTTCTGACGCCGCCGGGCGATGCCGGCGCGCTTGCCGGCCGCCCTCGAAGACATGATCGCGCGCGGCGCCGAGGGCCGGCACGCAGATGGGTGCAAAGGCCCGCGCCCATGTCCTGGGCCGACTACACGCGCGAGACCATGTGCGCGGCGACGCTCGCGCTTTATCGTGAATTGCTGGGCCTGAGGTTTCGCCTTTCCCGCAAATCATTGCTAGGCTCCGCCCCGATCGGAAGCGGGAGGGACGATATGCGGCTGGGGCAATGGGCGATCATCGCCATCATCTGTTTGTTTGCGAGCGCCGCCGCGCCCGCCATGGCGCAGCACATGCCGCCGCATGCAGCGCCGACAACGACCATCAGCGTCGGCAAGCTGCCGCCGGCCGTGACCAAGGCCAATTTCGAGCGCGACAAGGCCACCGATGCCTATCTGAACGAAGTCAGCGGCAAGGCGCGCGCCCGCTCCGACGCCTATTTCGAGGGCAGCTACTGGCTCATCCTGTGGGACACGCTTTACACGCTGCGTGGTGGCCGGGCTTCTGCTGTGGTCTGAAAGTCTCGGCGCGCCATGCGCAACCTCGCGCAAGCGCGTCACGCGCTCGCGCTTCTGGCAGGTGCCGATCTATGTCGGTGCAGTTCTGATCGTCGTGACGGTGCTGCAATTTCCCGCTGACGCTCTATGAGGATTTCTTCCGCGAACATGCCTATGGCCTGTCGAACCAGACCTTCCTCGGCATGGCTGGGCGATTTCGGCAAGGGCTTCGGCGTCAGCCTGATCGCGCTGACGGTCCTGCTGACGATCATCTATGCGGTGATCCGCGCCAGCCAGCGGCTGTGGTGGCTGTGGGGCACGGTGGTGACGGTCGTCTTCCTGGCGCTATCTGCATGCTGATCGCGCCGGTCTTCATCGCGCCGCTGTTCAACACCTACACGCCGATGAAGCCGGGCCCGCTGAAGACCCAGATCGTGTCGCTGGCCAAGGCCAACGGCATTCCGGCCGACGACATCTATGTCTTCGACGCCTCCAAGCAATCCAAGCGCATCTCGGCCAATGTCTCCGGCTTCGCCGGCACGACGCGGATCTCGCTCAACGACAATCTTCTGAAGCGCTGCAACGACCGCGAAATCCTGGCCGTGATGGGCCACGAGATGGGCCATTACGTGCTCGACCACGTCGTCTATCCTGCTGACCTGGCTGGGGCTTCTGATCCTGGTCGGCTTCGCCTTCGTCAATTGGGGCTTTCGGCATCCTCACCGCGATCTTCGGCGGCAATTGGGATGTGCGCACGAT
This sequence comes from uncultured Pseudomonadota bacterium, assembly GCA_963822185.1. Taxonomy (GTDB): domain Bacteria; phylum Pseudomonadota; class Alphaproteobacteria; order Micropepsales; family Micropepsaceae; genus Rhizomicrobium. The sequence goes on along the minus strand of CAWGGT010000024.1, from coordinate 28,753 downwards.
CGACGATCCGGCCGGACTGCCGGTGCATCATGGCGCTGTTCGCCGTGTTCATGCTGTTCGCCACGCCGGTGCAGAACACCATCATCCGCACGGCCGAGACGCAGGCCGACATCTTCGGCCTCAACGCCGCGCGCCAGCCGGACGGCTTTGCGACCGTGACGCTGAAGCTGGCCGAATACCGCAAGCTCAGCCCCGGCCCGCTGGGAGGAGTTCATCTTCTACGATCACCCCTCGGGCCGCAGCCGCATCCATATGGCGATGCAATGGAAGGCCGAGCATCTGCGCGATCCCGATATCGCGTCGGGGCCCGGTGTCGCCGCAATGAAAAGGCACTTTTCCCTGCAGCATCGGCCGGGCGGGCGCGCCGCTGCATGCCGCCGCGCACAGCCACCACGCCTGGCCGGATGTGACGCGCGACGGCGCAGATCCAGTGCTGGGACGATGCCGCGCGGCTGCTCGACCGCAAATGGGATCACATCTTCGGCGAAGTGATGCCGAAGGCGGCAGGGCCATATTGCGCGCCAGCTCGCCCTGCCCGATCCGGCCACCATCGCCTTCGGGCCCAACACCCATTCCTTCGTGCTGCGCCTGCTCTCCTGCTTCCCGACCGGACAGGCCGATCCGCATCCTGACCACGGGCTCGGAGTTCATGAGCTTCACGCGCCAATGCGCCCGCTTCGAGGAAGACGGGCTGGCCGAGGTCACGCGCATTGCCGACCGAGCCCTTCGACACCTTCGAGGCGCGCTTTGCCGAGGCGGCACGCAAGGGCGGACACGATCTCGTCTTCTTCAGCCAGGTGTTCTTCGATTCCAGCTATCGCGTGCGCGACCTCAAGGCGATCGTGGACGCGGTGCCGGACAAGAAGACGCATGATCGTGATCGACGGCTATCACGGCTTCATGGCGGTGCCGACCGATCTTTCGGCCATCGCAGATCGCGCCTTCTATCTCGCCGGCGGCTACAAATTGCGATGGCGGGCGAAGGCGCCTGCTTCCTGCACTGCCCGCCCGGCTATGGCCTGCGGCCGCGCGATACGGGCTGGTATGCCGGGTTTTCCGCGCTCTCGGGCGGCAAGCCGGATGTGCAATATGCCGAGGACGGCTCGCGCTTTCTGGGCGCGACCTTCGATGTCTCGGCGCTCTATCGCTTCAACGCGGTGCAGGACTGGCTGGCGCGCGAGGGCTTGAACGTCGTCGCCATGCTGACCCAGGTGCGCGGGATCGAGCGGGCCTTTCTCGGTGCCCTGGCCGGTGATGCGCTGGTGACACGGGAGCAATTGATGCTCCCGGATGAAGCGCAGCGTGCGCGCTTCCTCACCTTCCGCACCGACGAAGCCGAAGCGATCACCGAGCATCTGGCCAAGCGCAACGTCATCGTCGATTGCCGCGGCGACCGGCTGCGCTTCGGCTTCGCCATCTATCACACGGAAGACGATGCGCGCGCCGTGGCGGCAGCGCTCAAGCGCTTAAGCGCCGAGCGCATTCGCAAATGCCGCAAGCATCGGGTCTTCGGTTTCGAAGACGTAATCGACATCCTGCGCGGTGATGCCTTCGGCGCAGCCATGGGCGCGCAGGATCGCGATGGCATCCATCAGGCTGCCGCGCGGCACCAGCAGCGAATATTCGCCGCCGACATTGCCGGCGGCCGGGCGCGACAGCACCGAGGCCGCAAGCTGCGCTTCGTCACCGCGTCCAGCGTCTTGTCGGGATTGCCGTCGAGGCGCACGCGCAACACCTGGCTGGCCTTGGCGCGTTCGCGCGCGGCAAGACGCGTGAGCAGCTTTTCGGCGGCGGCGCGCGCGGCGCCCGCACCAATCGGCGTTGAGGCTCGCGGCGAGCTGGGCCTGGCTTTGCAGGATGGTGCCGTCCTCCAGCACCTTCAGCCCGTTGGCCGCCAGCGTCGCGCCGGTCGAGGTGATGTCGACAATGGCTTCGGCCGTGCCGGCGGCGGGCGCGCCTTCGGTGGCGCCGGCGCTTTCGACGATGCGGTAATCGGCAATGCCGGCACTCGCGAAGAAGGCGCGCGTCAGCGTGATATATTTGGTGGCGATGCGCAGGCGGCGGCGATGGCGCTGGAAGAAGGCGGCGCAGACATCGTCGAAATCGGCCATGGTGGCGACATCGATCCAGGCTTGCGGCACCGCCACCACGACATCGGCATGGCCGAAGCCCAGCGCCTTCAACAGCGAGACGCGGCCGTCGAGATGCGGGCGAGCGCTCGCGGATCAGATCCTCGCCGGTGACGCCGAAATGCACGTCGCCCGCCAAGCAGCGCGGCGGCGATCTCCGACGCCGAAAGCAGCATGACATCGACATCGGCAAAGCCCGCCAGCGTGGCGCGATAGCCGCGCGCGCCGGCCGCCTTCTTCATCGGCAATGCCGGCATCGGCGAAATAGGCCTGCACCTGATCCTGCAGGCGGCCCTTGGAGGGAACGGCGAGGGTCAGCGCAGCGGCCATATCACGCTCCCTGCCCTTGCCTTGCGCGACCGCGCGGCCAGCACGCGCTCGGTGCGGATGGCAAAGCCGATGGCCGGGATGGCGCGTTTGGCGCCGAGATTTTCGAGCAGCGTGTCGTAGCGCCCGCCGCCGGCCACCTGCACCGGGCCTTCCTCGTCCTTCGACCACAATTCGAAGACGAAGCCGGTGTAATATTCCATGTTGCGGCCGAAGCGGGCGGCGAAGCTGATGCGGCCGGTATCGACGCCGAGTTTCTTGAGCGCGGCCAGCCGCGCGGCCATGGCGGCCAGCGGCGCCTCGAGCGTGACGCCGGCCTCCTTGGTGAGCGCGCGGATGTCCTTGAGCGCGGCTTCGGCCGGGCCGGAGACGGCCAGCAGCTTGGCCACCAGTCTCGGCGATCTTGGGATCGAGGCGCAGGGCCGCGGCATCGGCGGCCTGTTCCATCAGCCGGTCGACGATTTCCTCGCGCGTGCGCGCGCCGCCCGGCCCGCCGCCGATCAGATCCATCAGCCCTTCGAAGGCCGAGCGCGCATCGGCATCGCCCAGCGTGCCCAGATGGGCGAGCAGGCGCTGCGCATCGGAGGCTTCGCTGCTGCGACAGGCGCTCGAGCAGGGCTTCGAAATAGCCGGCGCGCCAGAAGTGACGCTTGAGCCGGTCGCGCCATTGCGGCGGGATCGACAGCGCATCGACGAAGGTCGAGAACAGGCCGAGATCGCCGACCTTCATCGTCACATCGTCGAAGGCCGGCGGCGCTGCATCGATTTCGACGGCCAGCGTCAGGATTTCGATTTCGGCGGCGGCGCGATCTTCGAGGCCCAGAAGCTCGACACCGGCCTGATAGAATTGCGTCGGCCGCTCGGGCTCGGCCGGCTGATGGCGGAAGGCCAGGCCGTTGTAGCAAAGCCGCGCCGGGATCTGGCCGTCCTCGGCCACATACATGCGGCAGATCGGGAATGGTGAGATCGGGGCGCAGGCACAATTCGTTGCCCGCCGGATCGGTGAAGGCGAAGGTGCGGCGGCGGATTTCCTCGCCCGAACGGTCGAGGAAGATGATCGGCCGGCTGCAGCACCGACGGCTCGGCGCGCACATAGCCGTGGCTGGCGAAGACGCCGAGAATGCGCGGCGGCCTGGCTTTCCAGCGCGGCGATGCGCGCGGCATCGTAATTGGGGAAGGCGCGTCATCGTTCAGCCCTCGCGCGCCAGCATGGCGCGCACCTCGGCGACCAGGTCGGTGCGGGCGACGGATTTCTGCGCCGGGCGATCCGTCGACCCAGTCGGCGCGGCTTTCGATGGATTTCGCCATTTCGAGCGCCCAGTGCCAGATCCTTCAGCGTCACCTCGCCTTTGGCACGTTCGTCCGACCCTTCGATGACAGCGATGGCGGCGCCGCGCCTGTCGGCATATTTGAGCTGGTCGGGCACGCGCTTGGTGCCGACATAGGTTTCGGCGCGGATGCCGGCCGCGCGCAGCTCGCGCGCCATGGCGAAACTGGCGGCCTGATCGTCCATCGCGAGCACGAAGACCAGCGGCGCTTCGGCGCTGGCCAGCGTGCCGCGCTGCAGCAGCGCGCTCATCAGGCGCGAGACGCCGATGGAAATGCCGGTGGCCGGAACCTGCTGGCCGGTGAAGCGCGCGACCAGATCGTCATAGCGCCCGCCGCCGGCGACGGAGCCGAACACGACGGCTTCGCCGGCATCGTTCTTCACCGGGAAGGTGAGCTGCGCTTCGAAGACGGGGCCGGTGTAGTAGTCGAGGCCGCGGACGATGCCAGTATCGATCCGCAACGCGGTCTGGCCCATAACCTCCAGCTTCGACAGAATCGCAATGATCGCCGAAGTTCGTCGATCCCGGCCTCGCCAGACGCTTCGCTTCGACTGACCGGCTGATGCATCGCGATCAATTGGCCTTCGGGTCAGTCCACATCCGGTGCCACGAATGCATGACGCGGTCGATCTGATCCGACGATAAGTTCGGCGCCCTTGGTGAAATCGCCGGATTCATCCTTGCGGCCCGCGCCGAGCAGATCGCGCACGCCGCCTTCGCCCAAGACGATCCAACTTGTCGATCGCACGCAGGACCGTGCCGCGCCTGTATCCGTGCGGAACGCCGGCGCGCTTCAAGAATCGCCATCGAGCAACTTGCGGCTGTTGATCTTGACCACGTACTCGCCGCGCTTCAGCCCGAGGGCTTCCAGCGCATCGCAGGTCATCATCAGCAGTTCGGCATCGGCGGCGGGGGAATTGCTGCCCACCGTGTCGGCGTCGAACTGGGTGAATTCGCGGTAGCGGCCGGGGCCGGGCTTCTCGTTGCGCCACACCGGGCCCACCTGATAGCGGCGGAAGGGCTTGGGCAGGGTCTGGAAATTCTCGGCCACGTAGCGGGCGAGCGGCGCGGTCAGATCGTAGCGCAGGCTCATCCACTGCTCGTCGTCGTCGCGCAGGGAGAAGACGCCGGCATTGGGCCGGTCGACATCGGGCAGGAACTTGCCCAGCGCGTCGGTGTATTCGAAGGCCGGGGTTTCCAGCGCCGAGAAGCCATAGCTCTCATAGACCGCCGCGGATCGTGTCCAGCATGCGCCGCTCGGCCGCCAGCTCGCGCGCCGGAACGGTCGCGAAAGCCGCGGGGAAGCCGGGCTTTGGGGCGGGAGGGCTTGTCTTTGGCCATGGCGGTGTCTGACGGGTCCGAAATCCTGCGGGAAAATGAGCGCGCTTCCATAGCCGGATGGCCGGGCGCGAGCAAGAAAAGCCGGGGCGACGGCCCGGTTTGAAACATTATTGCGGAATTGAATTGCGATTTTCGAAGGCCTCATCATGCTCTGTCTCGCGTCCATCTCACCCAGACGATATAGGAATAAAATCCCCGCCTTCAAGTCCCGGCCACAAAGAAAAAGCCCGGCCGCTGGTGACGGCCGGGCTTTCATGGGCTTGCCTGTCCGGCGCGCCTATTTGGCCTCGGCCTTCTTCGCGGGATGGTCCGCGTCCCAGGCCATGATGCGCCTGCTCGCAGCACATAGGCGCGGATGTCGTCGACATCGCTCCTTGGTCAGCATGTCCTTGAACGAGGCCATGCCGCCATCCGCCAGCGCGCCACCCAGCACGATGTCGTCATACTGGTCCCAGATCGCCCGGCGCCGCGAGGCGCAGATCCGGGCACCACGCCTTCGGACTGGGCGAAGAAGCCGTGGCAGACCAGCGCAGTTGCGCGAATACAGATCGAAGCCCTTGGCAATCTGCGCCTGCGCTGGCCGTCTGCTTGCGGCGGCTCGACCGGCGGGCACACCTTCCGGCGCCAGCGGCTGCACCGTCTGCGTCGCCACCGATCTTGAAGACGAACAGCCGGCCCTGATTGGTCTTGTACTTGCGTCATCGCCGATTTGGGATCTTGAAGATCCGCCAGCCCGCCCGCGCCGCCCCAGCCGGCCAGCACGCGCGACGTATTGCACGCCGTCGACCGTGTAGCTGACATCGGCGGCGCGAGGATGCCGGTCTTCAGATCGATCGACCACAGCTTCTCGCCGGTCTTGGCATCATAGGCGGCGAAGATGCCGTCGGCGCCGCCGGCGAAGACCAGCCCGCCGGCCGGTGGACAACAGGCCGCCGTTCCAGTTGCCGGCCATCGGCTGATGCCAGACTTCCTTCTGCGTCACCGGATCCCAGGCCTTGATGTAGCCCACGGCCGGCGGCGGCGGATTGCCGCTCTTGATCGCGGCCAGAACCGTCTTGGCGATGGCCGCGAAATCATTGCCCGTGTTCCAGGCGCGCGGGCGATAGACGAATTTCTTGTGCCCTCGGGCGCGAAGATCGCCGAGCCGTCGGACGACGGGATGTAGACGAGCCCGGTGTTGGGATCGAAGCTCATCGGCTGCCAGTTGTGCGCGCCGATGGTGCGCGGCATCACCACGGCCATCTTGTCGGTGTAGCGCGCGTCGGGATTTTCCACCGGGCGGCCGGTCTTCAGGTCGATCTTCTTGGCCCAGTTCACGACGGCGAAGGGCTTGGCCGAGATCAGCTTCCCGGTTTCGCGGTCGATGCACATAGAAGAAGCCGTTCTTCGGCGCCTGCATCAGCACCTTGCGCACCTTCCCGTCGATCTTGAGATCGGCGAGGATCATGTCGCGCGGTGGCGTCGAAGTCCCAGGTGTCGCCGGGCGTGACCTGATAGTGCCAGGCGAGCTTGCCGGTCTCGACATGGATGCGCCAGGATCGACGACAGATAGAGATTGTCGCCGCCGCCGGGCGAGCGGATTTCGCGGTTCCAGGGATCGCCATTGCCGGTGCCGACATAGAGCAGCTTGAGCTTCGGGTCATAGGCCATGGAGTTCCACGGCGCGCCGCCGCCGCCCATCTTCCACCACGGATGCTTGCCGTTCTCGATCGTCCAGGTCTTGAGCGCCGCATCGAGCGCGGCGTTTTCCTGCGGCTCGGCCGGATTGCCCGGCACCACATAGAAGCGCCAGACCTGACGGCCGGTGTCGGCGTCATAGGCGGTGACATAGCCGCGCGTGTCGTATTCGGCGCCGCCATTGCCGATCACCACCAGCCCGTCGACGATGCGCGGGGCGCCGGTGATGGTGTAGGCGCGGCTGCGGTCGATGGTGTTGATGTCCCAGATCGGCTTGCCGGTCTTGGCGTCGAGCTTGACGAGGCGGCCGTCCAGCGTGCCGACATAGACATCGCCCTTCCACATGCGCGACGCCGCGATTGACGACATCGCAGCAGGCATAGCGGCCCCAGGCGCCCGGCACCTTGCGGATCGTAGGCCCAGATCTCCTTGCCGGTCTTGGCATCGAGCGCCCAGACCTTCGACCAGGAGCCGGTCACATACATGATGCCGTCATTGACGATGGGCGTGGCTTCCAGCCCGCGCACCGTATAGGTGCGGAACTGCCAGGCCACGCCGAGCTTCTTCACGTTGTCGCGGTTGATCGTCGGTCAGCGGCGAGAAGCGGTGCTCCGAATAGGTGCGCCCATAGGACAGCCATTGGCCGGGCTTCTGGTTCTCGATGTCCTTGGCGTCGATATTCGGCCGAGCGCGCCAGCCGCGCCTGGATATCGGACGCAGAGGCCGCATGCGGCATCGCCGCCTCGCCCGCGGCATCGGCCGGGGCCTGCAGCGCCAGCCCGACCGGTGCGATCAGAAAGACGACGGCAACAATGACGGCTTCGATGAAGCCGATGAAACGACCTTGCATGGACCCTGCCCCTGTTCGCCGGATGGCCGGCATTCCTCTAACCAACTGAGCTACAACTGCACATCGTCTCGTCCGGCCACAAAATAGGCCCGAAGAGGGCCGGAAACTAGGGGCCGCCTCCGGGGCAAAATCAAGCCGGATTTCGCCCCCGCGAGATGGCGTTATTCTGGGCGTTATCCGCCCAAGATCATCAAATCGTCATGTCCCGGCAGTTGTGGCGTGCCCGGCGTCGGTCCCGCTGCCTTCATTGGCCTTGGAGGTGACCTCCTTGATGCCGTCCACCGAACCGATCGCTTCCTCCACCGGCAGCAGAATCCCCTCTTCCACCTCGGCCGGACTGGCGCCGGGATAGGCAACCGACACCACCACCTCGTCGAGAGTGAATTCGGGGAACACCTCCTGTTTGATATGGGTCCCCCAGAAAAGGCCCCCCACCAGCAGAAAGAGCATCGCCAGATTGGCGGCCACCGAGTTTCCTGCCATCCAGGCAATGGCGCCCTGCCGCTTTAGGATTGCGGTCCGCCATCGTCCTGTCCTTCCGCATATTCGCTCGTTCCCCGGCCGGCCGCTCGGGCCATTCAGCAACAGGGGCATCCCTTCCATGGCGGCCGCCACATTGGTAAGGATGATGCGGTCACCCCTGGCCAGGCCGTTGGCGATAAAAACGGAATCATCGTTTTTATACAGCACCTGAACCGGCTGGATATGCAGGGTGGTATCGGCTGTTGACGGTATAGACCCGCTCGCCGTCCTTCAAGGCGGCCCGGGGCACTTGAAAGACATCGCTCAGCTGTTTTCCGGTGATCGCAGCGCGTACGAAACCGCCCAGAAGCAATGGCCGATTACCACTTTGCAGCCCCATGGGGTCGTCCACCTCGATCAACAGGCGGGCCATCAGACCATCCTGGTCGACCCCGGGCAGAAGCTTGATTATCCTGCCCGGATAGGACGACCCCTGCTCGGCCACGACCCTGACCGCCGATCCTTTTTCGCCGTTTTCAGGCAATTTGAGCCAGCCAAGGGATTCCACCGGCACCGAGACCTCGATCCAGAAAGCATCGGTCCCGACCAGCGTGGCAATGGTCGACTGGGTGGTAACCTGGGAGCCTATATCGATATTCTTCTGTTCCACGATCGCATTGAAGGGGACCTTAATGATCGTCCGCTCCAGATCCACTTTTACCCGCTCGACATCGGTTGCGGCGGAATCGATCACGGCCCTGACCTTTTCGAGCTGCGGTTTACGCAGGGCGAGATCGATGCTCGAATCATCGACCTCGCCGCTTTTGCTATTGATCAACTCCCATTCCTGTCGGGCCACGGCCTGGTTGCCCTCCTCAATGACGCAGATCGGCCTCTGCCTGACTGAGGATATTCTGCTTTCGGGTCAGATCGAGGCGATAGTCGGAGTCGTCCAACCGCGCCAGCACCTCGCCCTTTTTTCAGGATGCCGCCGGGGACGAAGGAAGGATTGAGGGCCTCACGGTACCGGACACCCTGGCCTGTAACGATTGATCTTCCGGGCCGGCACCACCCGACCGTAAGCCTGAACTGTCACCTTAGTGCTGGTAGGCCCCACGCGTTTTCGTTTCCACCAGGACCCGCATTTTGGCCGGAGGCTTCCGTTTGGCCATGGGCCTGGTCTTGAGCAGAAAGCCGGAGACGGCGACGCCGCCGGCCAGAAGCACCAAAATGATAAGGGTAGCCACCAGCCGCTGCCTCCAGGTCCTTCTGGGAAGCGGCATATCGGCAGGGTATCTCTCGTGGTTCGCCTTGGTCTCGTTGCGCATGGTCGATGCCCGGTTAGTTGGAGTTGTCGAATGCGGCCATCAGCCCTTCCGTCCAGGTGCCGCCCAGGGCCTCGTGCAGCCGGACCCTGGCGCGCAGCATCTGCTCCTCGGCGATGATCAGCTGCTGCCGCACCTGCACGGCATTGAGTTCCTCACGCAAGACATTGAGAAAATCGCTGTTGCCGTTCAGATAGCGCCGCCTGGCCTCGCGGATGGTCCGTTCTGAGAGTTCCATTGCCGCTTCAGGCTGGCAAGGGTCTCGCGTTGCGCCTTTTCTTCGGTCAAAGCGTCCTCGGTCTCGCGAATGGCAATAAACACGGTTTGGCCATAGGCGGCAAGTCCTTCGTCGGCAACCGCCGATCCGCCGCTTCACCTCGTTCTGGCGCCGCTCGCCGTCAAACACCGGCATGACAAGGTTGGCGGCCAGGTTCCGCAACCAGTTGTCGAACAGAGTGTTGAATTGGTCGGAGTTGTAAGCAGCCGAGGCGGTCAAACGAAGGGCCGGCAGCCGGTCGGCCCGGGCCGCGGCGATTTGCCATCGACTGGCCTGCAGCCTGAGACCAGCGGCCCGGATATCGGGGCGCGCGGCAAGCAGATCGGCGGGCAGCCCGACGGCCGGCAGTTCAGGGAGGGCGGGAAACTGATCGGCGCTCAGCCTCTTGTCCTCCAGGGTCGCCCTGCCGAGCAACAGGGCCAGCTGCCGTTTGAGATTCTCTTCTTTGCTGGCAAGCGGAATAAGGGCCGCTTCAATCCGTTCGATGGCCTGGCGCTGCTGGTAGATATCCAGGGCGGTTGATTTGGCCAGGGAAAAACGGAGGGTGATCAGGTGCAGCAGCTCTTTCTGCAGGCCGATCTGCTCCTTGAACAATTGCTGCTGCCGGCGGGTCGAGATCAGCGACAGCCAGTCTTCGGCGATCTGGCCGGTGACGCTCATCAGGGCAGTCTGCAAATCCTCGGATCGACGCCCCTGCAAGCAGATCCGCGCTTTGCCGATCCGCTTGCAGCCGCCCCCAAAGATCGATTTCATAACTGGCGTTCAGTCCCAGGGACCAGATTTCGTTGTCGGCCCTGCCCTCCTTGGCCGTTTTGCTTGCGCTGTGGGCGGCGGTGCCGGTGGCGGACACTTCGGGCCAAAGGGAGGCTCCTTCCTCAAGGGCAGCGTAGTGAGCCTGCCTGAGTCTGGCATAGGCCTCGCGAACCGTAAAGTTGGTTGCCGCCGCTTCCTGGATCAGGCTGTTCAGCTCGTCGCTGTCAAAGCCCCGCCACCACTCGGAGGAATGTCTTGCCGATTGCCCGTACAGGGAAAACCGGTCCGGTAAATGCTCCGGCCTCACCTCCGTGTCCTGCGGCCGATAAAAGGTGCAGGCGGAAAGGCTCAAAACGAGCAGCAGCATAAAAAAAAAGGACCGCATGATTAATGATCTCCCGATTTGCCGTAGGCCACGATACCGGCCACGGGAAACGCGGTAAAAAATTGATAAAGAATCTGGCATCCTTCCGGGTTGTCAAAACAAGCAATCATTCAGGCTCCCCGGGAAAGGATGCTCCGGAAAAGCTTACCTTTGCCGGCCCTGCCTTCCTCACAAATTCGAATTTTTCAGTTTGAAACAGCTGCTTGAATTTGTCAACCTTTCTGTGCCTCAAGGCAGTGGCACGACCAAACTATCCTGCTGCAATTGTGGCAGAAGAATTCCAGCAACAGGGCCAAACAAGGAAGTGACTGTAAGGAGCGATAATTATGGATGGAGGGGCCAGTTTTTGAAGTAAGTCGTTGTGTTCGCAAGCCATGTCAAAAGAGCTGCTACTCCATGTGCCCCCTTGTCTCTTTTGCACCGGGAAAGGCCGTTGATTTCTTACCAAAATCGTATTATTCCAGTTGGTTAAAAAGATTGGTCAGGAAGAAAGAGGATCCCGGAACCTGTTTATTGCCACAGGAAGGCGACGGCGCGTTTTCCCATGATCAGGTCGTCGAATACGACCTTGCCAGGCTTCTGCGCCATCCCGACACATACGTGCAGCGGCAGCAGATGGTCTTCGCGAGGGTGGCAGTAACGGGCGGAAGGCGCTTTTTCCCAATCGACCAGCCGTTGTTCGCGTTCGTGTTGCCGACTTCCTGCCGTGCATACTTCGATCAGCCAGTTCTGAAAGGAGTCGTTACGGGGATCGGGTTCGGTAATCCCCCTGCCAGGAAAATTCCCTTAAGTTGTGAAAAGAAAAGCCGGAGCCAATAACCAGGATGTTCTCGTCCATCAAGCCGCCCAAGGCCTTGCCCAGTGCGATATGGGCGGCCGGGTCCAGGCCGCGCAGGAGCGAAATCTGGATCGAGGGGATATCGGCCTGCGGGTACATCATTTGCAAGGGGATGAACAGTCCATGATCGAACCCCCGCTCGCTATCGATGCGGCAGGGAATGTCCGCCGGCCCGCAGGAGTTCCGCGATTCTCTCGGCAAGGGAAGGATTGCCGGGTGCCGGGTAGGTGATGCTGTAGGCCGCTTCGGGAAAGCCGTAATAGTCGTAGAACATCGGAGGATAGGGACGCACGCAGCAGGGTTGCGGCATCTTCCTCCCAATGGGCACTGATGACGAGGATGGCATCCGGCCTTCCGAGCTGGAGCCGGAAGCTGCCGCATGAAGGCCAGCATCGCCTTGTGACTTGGATCTCCGAGAATCGGCAGAGGACCTCCGCCGTGGGAGAAATACACAATTTGTGCCTTTTGCCTAGAATTGCCGCTGCTCATGGTCCGGCAAGCCTCCGTCGGTTGCGTTGCAAACAAAGACATCTGCTTTTAAGACCGTCTCGATTATATGCTGTTTCATCGAATCAGGTATTTTGTGATCGAAGTAATGAGGGAACGCTTGCCGGAGGAAATACAACCAACGTACACATGAGAGCCCCCTTCCTGGAGGGCATCTGACCGCTGCGCATTGAGCAGCATGAGTCAAGCAAAGCCCCCTTTCTCCTTTTCGGAATTTCCCCCAATGCCCATTCAAGACTTACTTCCTCTTTTCTCCAGCCCGGCGAAGAGACAAAATCGTCAGCAGGCCGAAGGCGGCAGGTATAAGATACTGGAAGATCGATGCCATCATTTTCCAGACCTCCCGGTGGGTATAGAGGGCAACCTCTTCCGGCGTTTGATTGGCCAGCGGGATCTCCCTCCCCGCCAGGGCATGAAGGATTAAATAGGCAACCACTCCCAGCCCAGCATGCCACGGCCAGGGAATCGCTAGCAAGAAGACCCCGAATCCCTTTTCGTTTTCACTCTTTGTGTCCATGGACTAAAAGCAGTGCTCCTATGTTGTCTTCCTGTGAAGCTCGAAAAAAGGGAAACGATTGCCAAGCAATATCGGGGCTGAAGTGCATGCGCACCCTATAGGATAATGTCTTGAAATATCTCTTTTTCTGCTATCGGCCACTCCCTTGCTAACCGTTTTATAATGAACGCCGGGACAATCGGCAACCTCTTTCAAGATGTAGCCATGGCTGAGGTGAGCTTCCACTACCCGCCGATTGCGCTCTTGCCTGTTGCCAGGGCGGTGGATATTTAAAAAGAGGCGGTCAAGCCGAGGCCTTCCTGAATATCGCCGGGATATTCGATTCGTAAAGGTCGAGCCATGTCTGCATTATACAATCCTTTTTAAAACTTATTGTTAAAGCCCCCATGCCCTTCGTAAAAGGGGGGGTAATCAAGAAAATTGACGGCAATGGACGTAACGGTATAGAAGAATAAAATACCGGGCCAGAAATTCAATTGATCGTGGCCGGCGTATTTTCAATCCCCCCGCGTTACGGAAACGGGTGGAGGTCATCAGGGCTGTCTTTGGTAATTTGTTACACTTCCGGCTGCATTCGAGATAATGTAATTCAAAAAGGAGGCGGCAAATGACACGGAAATCCACTATGCAGGACCCGGTTGTAACCGATGGAGAACGGAGGTAATCTTTATCGAATTGAAGGAAGAGAAAAATTGATGGACTCGCAAAAAGTCCATAGTACCGCAGAAGATGGCTAAGTCAAAAGTTTGATAAACAGGTAAGCGAGCCTGCGAGACTCCGAGGCGCGGTGGTGTCGCGAAAGCGGAGGCATACATATGGTATGTTGAGCATTTCGCGAACCCGCCGCGACGCAGTAGATCGGACTTTTTACGACGCCATCAAAAATTAAGAGGCGAAGCCATGGATAGAAGACACTTTCTGAAGCAGGTCCTTTTCTGGTCGGCCGGTCTTTCGACGTCCATCCCCCTGTTTAAAATAGTGCCGCTGGAAGCGGAGGCGAAGGCCGGTGCCGGCTCGTCGCCGCTGGTCGTCCATGCGAAGGGAAAGGATTACCATGGCCTGGTGGCCAAGGCGCTCGAGCCTCTGGGCGGCATGGGAAAATTTGTCCGCCCCGGCGCCAGGGTGGTGATCAAACCGAACATCGGCTGGGACCGCAAACCCGAGCAGGCGGCCAACACTCATCCCCTGGTGGTCAAGGCCATGGTGGAGGCGGCCCTGGCCGCGGGCGCCGGAAAAGTCCTGGTCTTTGACCGCACCTGCAACGAGGCGCGGCGCTGCTATGTCAACAGCGGCATCCAGGCAGCGCTTGAGACAATCGGTGACCGGCGGCTGGAATTTTTTCACCCGGACGAGCGCAAATTCGTGCCGGTGGATATCGAGCGGGGCAAAGCGGTGCATCGGCTGGACATCTACAAGGACGCCGTGACCGCCGATGTCTACATCAACGTGCCCATCGCCAAACACCATGGACTCGCCCGTCTGACCATGGGGCTCAAAAACAGCATGGGAGTTCTGGGCGGCAACCGCGGCCAGATGCATCAGGATATCGGTCAGAAACTGGCGGATCTGGCCACCGTTATCCGGCCGGCCCTGACCGTCATCGACGCCACCCGAATTCTGCTGGCCAACGGTCCCCAGGGCGGTGACTTAGCTGATGTCAAGGTGTTGGACAGCCTGGTGGCAGGCATCGACCCGGTGGCCTGCGACGCCTATGCCACCACCCTGTTCGGCCTGAAACCTGGCGACATCGACTCGACCGTTGCCGCCCATCGGGCCGGACTCGGCGAGATGGATCTGGCCAGGATAAATATCGAGCGGGTTTGACGGAAAGATGAAAACGAACCGCTGGCAATGGCGCAGGCTGCGGAAAGGATCCCAGGTTTTCTTCCTGCTCCTTTTTTTCTTTCTCTTCATCAAGACCGATTATGCCGGGCGCGATGCTATTCCCTATGCGGTCAACCTGCTTTTTCGCATCGATCCGCTGCTGGCCCTCTGCTCCTCGCTGGCGTCGCGCACCGTTATCACCCTGATGGGCTGGTCGCTCATTGTGGTGGTGCTCACCTTGGTGCTCGGTCGCTTTTTCTGCGGCTGGGTCTGTCCCATGGGCACGCTTCTGGACGGCTGCCACCGCAGCATCAGGCCGCGAGAGAAGGGCCCTCAGAAAAACTTCGGCGCCGTCAAGTATTTGCTGCTCCTCTTTCTGCTGGTCGGTGCCCTGTTCGGCCTGCCGGTGGCCGGCTATTTCGATCCGTTTTCCATCCTGGTGCGCGGCCTGGCCGTGGCCGTCTATCCGGCGATCAACGCCCTGACCGCGACCTTTTTCACCTTTACCTATCAACACATGCCGGAGTGGGTCAACACAGTGACCGAACCGGCCTATGCCTTTCTGAAGGCCACCGTGCTGCCGTTCAGGCAGAATTATTTCGAGCTGGCCCTGTTGTCCGCCGCCATCCTGTTGACCGTTTTCCTGCTGGAACGGCTGGGCCGCCGATTTTTCTGTCGGAACCTCTGCCCCCTCGGCGCCCTTTTTGCCCTCGTATCCCGTTTCTCGCTGCTCCGCGGCAAAACCGGAGAAAAATGCGGCAAATGCCGGAATTGCCGGGAGGTCTGCCGCATGGGCGCCATCGACGAGGAGCGCCGCATCTCGCCGCTCTCCTGCAATCTCTGCATGGACTGCGTCGATCTCTGTCCCGGCAACAAGATAGCGTTCACCTTTGCCCGGGAACACAGAGAAGCCCCGGTTTTTTCCGTTTCCCGTCGCTCGCTCCTCGGCAGCATCGCGCTTGGCGCAACCCTGCCTTTTTTCCTGAAAACCAGGGCCCTGGCCCGCCGGGCCGACCCTTACCTGATCCGACCGCCCGGCGCTCTGGCCGAGGATGCGTTTCTCGGCCGTTGCGTGCGCTGCGGCGAATGCATGAAGGTCTGCATCGGCAATGCCCTGCACCCGACCTTCCTGGCCGCCGGCATCGAGGGTATGTTTTCGCCCAGGCTCATGGCCAGGCTCGGCTACTGCGAATACAACTGCACCCTGTGCGGTCAGGTCTGTCCCACCGGCGCCATTCGCAAGCTGGCTCTGCCTGAAAAGCAGAAGACGAAAATCGGCCATGCCTTTTTTGACAAGAACCGCTGCCTGCCCTATGCCAAGGGTATTCCCTGCATGGTATGCGAGGAGCATTGCCCGACGCCCGACAAGGCGATCAAGTTCCGCGAGGCCGAAGTGGTGAACGACAAGAACGAAAAGGTCTCGGTCAGACAGCCATACGTCGTGGATGAACGCTGTATCGGCTGCGGCATATGCGAGTCAAAGTGTCCACTTCCCGGGGTTGCGGCGGTGCGGGTAACCAGTGCGGGAGAGAGCCGCAATCCTGACCACGCGTTGCCGGTTTCAGACGGTTTTTATCAGTAAAAACTGAGATCCATACGGCTGCGATGGGGGCGGACGTGATCATTCGGCCGACCTCCCTGAAAGCAAGTTTTTCTTGATATGCTCCACTTCTTTTTGCTTCCCGCCGCAACAGTCTCGCTCCAAGCTGTTTGCCAGCAGGTCTCTGCCTCCATTGCTGTCAATCGGCATGGAAAATTGCCCCAACTCAGGCCGTAATTTTCAGTAATTAATCTTTGATGGCGTCGCAAAAAGTCCGATCTACTGCGTCATTGCGGGTTCGCGAAATGCTCAACCTTCCATAGTATGCCTCCGTTTTCGCGACGCCACTATTCCTTGTTTATCGAACTTTTGTGCTTAGCCATCTCAAGGAGTACGATGGACTTTTTGCGAGTCCATCATCTTTTTGTTCTGATTCTCCAACTTTGGTCACCGGCTTCGATTATTTCACAGTGATGCCTGATATTGATGAGAAGAGACCCCAAGAGAGCAACGTTTTGGTTGCCGGAGCTGCCCGATGCGGTTTGCCGAAATTTCCTTCGGAAACGGATCCTTGTTGAGGGATCCCACCCTTACCGCTTGAGGGTTATCGGTTTGTCTTTGACTCCGGCGTAGAACACTATGATTTCCGCCGGCTCGCTTCCTTCGTTCTTCCCGTAATGCCACTTGTTGACCACCTCGACAATCGCATCACCGGCATGCAGATGCAACGTCTTGCCCTCCGTGGTGATCACGGTCAGCTCGCCGCGCAGGAGCACCCCGGAGTTGATCACCGGATGCTCATGCAATGGCAGCCGCACCCCCGGCGGGACCGTTATTCTGAGAACGGTTACCTCCGGGGTGCCTGCCGGGTACGGCGGCAGAGCACTGCCGTCCCAACTCGAACCTGTCTTGGCCAGGACCTTTACCTGGATCGAACCTTCCTCCGCGGTGAACCCGGGACCGGCAAGCAGCAGGACGCTTATTGCGCTTAACAGCAGCATCATAAGACAACGGCGTCCAATGCTGTTGCCGGTTACATGGCGAAAGGCGCCCGGTACATCCATTCCTGCTTGTCGAAACATTGTTTCCTCCTGCTCGTGACGATGATAACAGCCTGCTTTCTCGTGCGATCAATTCCTTCAGGTTTTTGTCGGCTCTCGCTTCTCTTTCCCCGCACTGACAGAGAACCGCGGCCGGAATCCTTTTAATGCTCAGCCCCTTCATCCCTTACTTTACTCTCGGCCAAGACCGGCTCCGCCAGGCCGGCCGGCGAAAACCGGCAAACCGCGGTAAAGGCGATGGCATTGGCGAAAACGCCCACCAACAGGCCATCGAATCCGCCCGGCGTCCCAAGCAGCCGGTTCCAGATGATCACTCCGGCGATACCCGAGGCGGCACCGGCAACGAAGGCGGATTTTGGCGCCCCCCGCCCCAGGAGTGCCGCGGTCAGCGGCACGAGAATGATGGGCGCCCAGAAGTTGTAGGCATAGAACAGGATGTCGAGAATGCTGGGGATGGTCAGCGCGAATAGAATAGCGCAGGCGCCGGTCAGCAGGGTGGCCAGCCGGGCCCAGAGCAGGCCGGTGCGGTCACCGAGCGGCTCCCGGCGCAGAGGATTGACAATGTCATTGATAAAGGAGATGGATGCCGAGTTGAGAAAGGAGTCGGCCGAGGACATGAGGATCGCCAGTACCCCGGCTATCATGAGGCCGCGGATGCCGACGGGCAGCGCCGTCTGGATGACATACGGCAGGGACATGTTGGGGTTGATCCCGCTATTCATGGTCAGGGCCACCAGGCCGATACCACCGGAGATGGCGAAAAAGGGAATAGAAAAAATACCGCTCCAGAAGGTACCCCGTTCGATTCGAGCTGTGTCGCGACTGATGAAAAGGCGGCGCACGTAGGGTGGCACCAGAGTCTCGCCGAGCAGGAAGGTGAGAAAGAGGGAGAGGAACCCCACCGGAGTGACCGATCCGAACAAGTGAAAATGGTCCGCGGGCACCGCCTTCTCGATCGCCCCGATACCGCCCACCGCCCGGATTCCCAGATACAGACAAATCGGCAGCCCGATGGCCAGGAGCAGGAACTGGAGGATATCCGTGGCGACAATGGCCCGCATGCCGCCGATGGTGTCATAGACGAGAATGATGCCCATGCCGATGAGAACGCCCATCCAGACGGGAAGCCCCAGAAACAGTTGGAACATATATCCCATGGCGCCGATCTGCGCCCCCAGAATGCCGGCGCACAGCAGCACCGCGAAAATGCCGGTAATGATCTTGCCGGCCCGGCCGTAATCCCGCTCCATGACGTCACCCGGGGAGATGGCGTCGGGAAAGGCCCCGATCCGGGGGGCGATCACCTTCGACACCAGGATCTCCTTGAGACTGAAGCCCCACAGGGCGACAATGTTGGCGATCCCGAAGGTGAAAACCTTCTCGGCATTCCCCATGGTGAAGCCGCCGCCGATAAAGGAAGCGGACAGGGTGGCAAAGACCGCGAACGACGAATAGGAGCGCCCGGCGACCGCATACTCCTCGAAGGTGCCGATGCGCCGCCCGGCCCAGACACCGACGGCGAGTACCGCGGCCAGATAACAACCGATAATGGAGAAATCGACAAATCCCAGATCAGACAAAACAGGTCCTCCCATGGATTTTCATTGATATGGTATTGGGTTATGGCGCATCCTCCTCGCCGATATCTTCATGCCAAAGTGCCGGGTTATTTTCGATAAACCTTTCCATGAGCTGGCGACATTGCTGATTGTCCGCAATGACCACTTCCACCCCTCGGGACTTCAGGTGATCTTCCGGACCGCGAAATGTTCGGTTTTCGCCGATCACTACTTTCGCAATCCCATAGAGAAGCACCGCACCACTGCACATGTCACAGGGAGACAAGGTGGAGTACAGGGTTGCGCGGCGATAATCGGCGACCTTAATGCGTCCCGCATTTTCCAGGCAATCCATTTCGGCATGCAAAACAACGCTTGATTTTTGTACGCGCCGGTTGTGGCCGCGGCCGACGATTTGCCCATCGAGCACCAGGACCGATCCGATGGGAATGCCGTTCTCGGCCAGCCCCTTTTTGGCTTCCTCGATTGCAGCCTCTAAAAAAATATCCATCTATCCTCCTCGCGGGTAAAAAGTTGCCGCTGTCCTTCCCGGCCGCGGACCTATGATCCGATATGCAGGGTGTTCAAGAAGGCATCGGCATTGGGCTCCCTGCCGAGAAAAGCCCGCAGCAGATCCATGGGGTCTTCCATGTTGCCCTTTTCCAGAATGTCCCGGCGATAAAGCGCGCCGATTTGGGGATCCATGACATCGCCCTCGGGGAACCTGGAGAACATGTCCTGGGCGTACACCAGGGACCAGAGGTAGCTGTAATAGCCCGCATCATAGCCCTCCATCAAATGCTCGAAGGTGGCGGCGAACTGCTGGTCGGCGGCTGGTTCTCCATCCAATACCTGGCGATAGAGGTCGAGATACAGCTGGTTCACATCCCCCGGACCGTCCTCGGTGTGCAGGAGCATGTCATATAAGGAGTAGAGGATTTGGGTCGTGTAGTTCGCGCCCTGCATAAAATCGCGGCCGGCAACCATCTTCTGCAGCAGATCCGCCGGCAGCTTCCGGGCATGATCCTGGTAATGGCCGGAGATGATATTGAGCACCTCGGGCGACCAGGCCCAGTTCTCGAACATTTGCGATGGAGCCTCGGTAAAATCCATGGCCACGTTGAATCCGGAGAGACTCGCATAGGGCGCCCGGGTCAGGGTGTCGTGTACGATATGTCCGAATTCGTGAAAGAGGCCAACGACCTCGCCGTGCGTTAACAGCGACGGCTTGCCGTTCATCGGGGGGGTGACGTTGGCGACGATGGCGGCCACCGGATAACTATAGGTCCCATCTGCCAGATCCCGGCCGGCAATCAGGTTGAATGCCGCCTCGTGGCCGTATTTGCCGGCCCGGGGGAAGAGATCCGTATAAAAGTAGGCAAGCAGCCGATGATCGGAGCTGTCATGGATGGCATAGAGCTTGACACCTTCGGCCCATATTTGGGTCGCCTCAACCTCCTCGATGCGTATCCCGAGCATTTTCTCAAAAACCTGAAACATCCCGGCAAGCACCACATCCGTCGGGAAATATTGGCGAATCTCCTCGGTATCCAGGTGGTAATCGCGTTTTCTCAGCTGGTTGGCGTAATAACTGAGGTCCCATTGCTCCAGGCTCGTGGCGTCGGGGACATTCTGCTGCTTGAAGGCGAGAAGCTGCGCCATATCGCTTTGATACTGTCCGGCAAGCTTTTGCTGGAGATCGTCGAGGAAGTTCAGCACCGTGGCGCTGTCCTCGGCCATTCTCCCGTCGGTACGATAGTCGCCCCAGCTCTGGAATCCCAGCAGATGGGCAATCTGGGCGCGGAGGCTGACGGCGTCGGCCAGCAGTTGGGAATTCTCCACCCCACAGCGGTTCAAACGGCCCAGGAGCATCTTTTGCCGAGCCGAGGCACTGGCGGCGTTGGGCATCACCATGAGATAGTCATTTTCCCTTACCCCGACGATATAGTTACCATCGCCATCGCGGGGCAGGTCGGCCAGGTAGTCGGCGGGCAGGCCATCCACTTCATCGGCCGCCAGCAGGATGGTCGTTTCGTCATTATTGAGATTCTCCATATACTGCGTCTCCTTGGACACCAGCTCGCTCCGCAGCTCACGGACCTGGGCCAGGAGGTCATCGGGGAGTTCGAGACCGTTATGCTCGAACTCTTTTACGGTCTCCTGCAGAAGACGCGCTTCATCGGCATTGCGCGGCTCCGTGTCAACGATCGCCTCATAGAGATCCCGGCGGCTAAAGGTCGTCACCTTGAATTGATCCAGGGCCTCTTCGGCTTGCGATCCCTCGCTGCTTATGCCCTCATCGGTCGAGACATACCCCATGAACGCCAGGGGCAGCATATTGTCATCCAGGTCGGCCATGGTGCTTTCAAGGGCCAGCAAGGTGTTGTCCGGCGTTCTCTGCGCAGCCGGGACCGCGGCAATGGCGTCGAGGGCCGCCCGGGCGGTTTCGGTGTAGCTTTGGGATAAGCTCGTGACTTCGCCGGGGGCAAAATCGCTGCGGACCAGTCGCGCCGCGCCGGTCGAGGTGGGGGTGAACTGGTCGGAGGAGTTGGAACACGAGGTCGCAAGACTGGCAATAAGGACCAAAAAGGCAGCAAGCCGCACTGTAAAAAGCAAATCGGCGCACGAACGTTTCAAGAAAGATTTCACGGGAAATTTCTCCATATTGATTGTCGAGGTTGCCAGATCTAATTTTTTTTGGGATTTGAACTCTGGGACAACGTGAAGGAAGGGGCAGAATTCAGCTGGCCGAAGCAGGCTGTTTTGGCCAGAGGTGATGACATTTAGAGCATCTTTTGAAGCTTTTGGCGGCGGGGATGTCGCCGCAGCCCGCATCCGTAATTTTACCGATACCCCATATGGTAGCAGTTCGCTCCACCCAAATTCAATCCATATTAGTCCGAAAAGGATGGACTCTGATCGTCCGCGGCGGCAAAACTGCTATAACATCCCGATGAGGCGAGGAAAAATTTTCTTCATTTTTCCCGGTGCTGTCCCCCTCCCCCCGAATCTGCTGCATGCTCTCGACCGCGCCTCCCGGATCTTCTGGAAATCGCTAGCCGTTCAGGGAGTTATCATGGAGGGTTAAGTCGAACGCACTCCAACCTGCGGCTTTATCCGTTGCAATTGTCCGGATGCGCCCGGCGGATGGCTTGGATCATTTCGTCAAGCTTTTGCAGGAAACGCGACCGATCACGCTGGCCCAAAGGCGGCGGCCCGCCCGTCATTTCTCCAGCTCCACGAAGTTCCGCCATCAGGTCGCGAACCGCGACGGCATGACCGATGTTTTCCTCCGTAAACGGCTTCCCGTTCGGGCCGATTACCCGCGCTCCTGCCTTGACGCAGCGGCTCGCCAGCAGAATGTCGGCAGTTACCACGATATCTTCGGGTTCCAGATTTTCGACAATCCAATCGTCCGCCACATCCAATCCGCCAGGGACGACTTCCAGCCGAATCAAATTATCATTCGGGACCCGCAGCCAGGAGTTGGCAACCAGAGTGACTGCAAGCCGATATCGCCCTGCGACGCGGTATACTTCCTGTTTGACCGGACACGCATCGGCATCTATGAAAATGTGTAGCAAATGACCTTCCTCAAACCCGGAGAGAAGTTCAAGCGGCGCCGATTTCGAACATCGCCTCGAGATCATGGCGAGAATACGCCTTGAAGGCCAGCATGGTTTCGGACTTTGTGATGGCAGGTATATTCGACAGTTTCCGGGTGACGAGTTGCACCAGATCATCGTTGGTGCGGACTCTGACTATGGCAATGATATCGAATCTTCCACTCACCGAATAAGCCTCTGAAATCTCATCCATTTCCGCCAGTTCCTCAGCCACTTCATTAATTTTTGTCCTTTCTGCGGTGATAAGAATAATTGAGGTTACCATAAACGCTCCTTAGAAAAAGTAATGGCCTATGGCATGAAATAATAACACCTGACTACAGGAGGAAGAACATTTTTTTGTCGAAAGAGAAACCAGCAGGCCCTTCCCCCCGGACAGGCCAGGAAAACAGGCCGGAGTACGATTGTTGATTTTCAGATTAATCGGCGGCCTTTTTTCTGATTATCTTGGTAAGGATTGCTGAGTATTTTAACGAGATTACATCCGGAAAGTCTTTTCTTTTCGGGATGCCTTAAAACGAGTTGCCAACGCAGCAGATACGCCCTTCTCGGGCGTTCCCGGATCCGGGTTAATAAAAATATACCGCCCTATCTTTTACTCTTGCTCTCCCCCCTTTCCTTTTTTTTCGATCCGCCCCGGAGTCCTTGTGGCAGCCGCATTTGCGGGACTTTAAGAAGGGGCAACTTTCTGCCGGCCAGCCTGAGGTCGGGAATCCTGATTTGCGGCAATTTAATTTCCGGCAGCCGCACCTCGGAAATCTTCTGCTCGAACAGTTCCTTGAGGCTGGCCACGTGGCCGGCGGGAGAATGCCTTTCGCCGCCGCTCATCGCCGCTGCTGCCGCGAGCTTTTCCTCCCGGTTGCGCTTGACCCGATGGACAAAGGCCTCCACCCGGTTTTTGATGTGGGTCATGCCGCCGGCATCAATGACCAGGGACATCATCGGCACGCCTCCGGTGCGCCCGGCAAGCCCCTTGAAGATCGAGGTGGTTGCCGTGCCCACCAGGCAGTTCAGGCAATATACGTTCAGGATGCCGTCCACTCCCTTGTGGGCGAAATCCACATGCTTGGCGACATTCAACAGAATGAGCAGTTCCGGCTCACCGGGCAGCAGCCCTTCGGTGAACTTGAGGACTTCGTCGGCATGGGGTTCCGAAAGGTTATTGATCCGGCCCGCGAAGTTTTTCATGACGATGTTGGCCCCGAGATTGTTGACCAACACCCGTCCCCAGGCCGAAAGGGTATCGAGGGGCCTTCCGGCCTCCCAGTACTGGCGGGTGCGAATCTCCTGGCCGGTCATGACCAAATCCACCAGAGTCGGCGACGGCCAGACCTCGCAGCCGAGCTCTTCCAGGAGATCGAACAGACCGCCGTTGGCCACCGGATTGACCCTGGTGTACACGTCGCCGGTGATGGCGATCACCGGTTTAGAGCCCCGTCCACGGGTAGGCACCGCATCCAGCGTACGGGCCGCCTCCAGGATTGCCTGGTTGATCTTTTCCGTCAGGTGTCCCTGGCAGATGGTCGTCAGGCCGGCGGCATAGACCCGGTCCACGCTTCCCTTTTCCATCTCGTAGGGCCGTCTCTCAAAGCGCAGCCGGCCCAGATACTCGATGCCAAGCAAAGCCTTGCCGAGATTGAACCAGGTCATCGGACCCAAGCGGTGGAGGAGTTCCGTGGAATTGGGGCTGATTACCCGAACGTCGCTTCTTCCCATCCGGTCCATGTACTGCTGCATGGTTGGGACATATTGGGTAATCAGGCAACTGGTTTCCACGATGGGAATGAAGTACCTGGCTCCCCGGGGCAGGTCGCCGGCCCGGGCCAGGTTGACCAGATCGCCGGCCAGGAGTTGGAAAGGATGGCATTGTTTGCCGCCGGAAAGTTCCACCCCGGTCTCGTAGGAGCGGTGGTCGGGCAGCGGCAGCACCCGGGCCTTGACCCCCATGGCCTTGAAGGCGCCGAGAAAGGCATAGGCATGGTCCGAAAAGTAGGGGATGATGTATTCGGTATTGTTGTCTTCGGCTACCTCATCCGGGGTTGTTTCGGGCCGGGTGCGAGGGCCTGCGTCGCGCTGCCCTCTTTTCTTCGCCTTTTGTTGCCTCGTTCTCCAGGCGGCCACGCGGTGGGCAAAGGCCTCTACCCGCGTGGCCAGCCCGGCATCGGCCCGATGCTCGTCAAACTCCAGGAACAGGGCCGGCCGGTCCGCGAATATTTCGTTAAGCAGGGGGAAGGTATAGGCGTCCGGGCCGCAACCGAAATTACCGACCACCACAGGGTAGATATCGTCCATGGCAGTAAGCTGGAGAGCTATTTTCAGCATCCGCCGGCTGAAGACCCAGGTAATGCTGTTATAGTGCTCCGGCAGCCTCAGATCTCCGGGCACCGCCAGCTGGTCGCCCTCGACCACGTCGAACCCCGCCTTGGCCAGCTTGGCCGCCAGGGCCATGTTTACGAAACGGTCGCCGAGATTGTAAGGCTTGCCGAGAAGGACAGCGAGCGGTCTTGGCCTCGGTCCGGACCCGCCGGCTTCGTAACGGCAGTGTTGCCGGAAAAGCTCCATGGCCTGCGAGGCCTTGAGATAGGCGGCGCGCACCTGGTCCAGGGGCCGGCCTAACGCACGGGCCGCATCGCCCAGCAGCCGTTCTTTCTCCTTGTCCGGCAGATCCGGCACCAGCGGCAGGGTAATGATGCGCAGGGCCTCGAAGTTGGCCTGAACCATGGCGCCCCCATGCTGCACGTACGGGCAGTTCAGCCCACCGGCCAGGCGGTTTCGTGAAGGAATGAAGACCGTCCTGACGCCCTCCTTTTCCAGGGCCGCCACATGCCCGAAGAGCAGCTTGACCGGCAGGCAGGTCTCGGCAGGCAGCCTGGAGAGGGCCAGGGCCATGACCTCGCTGCCCGAGGGACCGGAGACCCTGGTCGGGATGGCCAGTTCCGCGAAGAAGGTCTTCCAGAAGGGATAGAATTCCCGGAACAGCATGGTCCGGGGAATACCCAGCATGGTCGAGGGGTCGCCGGCCGCGGCTTCTTCCTCCAGCAAGCCGGCCATGTCCGGCGTCAGATCATGGCCCGGCTCCGTGTCGCCGATGGCCTCGGAATAGCGGCCGCAGAGATCGCCGAACAGGAAACGGTCCTCTTTGAAGCGGAAAACGCTCACCTCGCAGCGGTTTTCGCATCCGGAGCAGATAAAGGTGTCGGTATCGTAGGTCGTGGCAATGTCGAAACCCTTGAAGGAACTCCCGGCATCCGCATGCTGCCGGTGCCGTTCCCGCGCCAGGAGCGCCACGCCGATGGCGCCGGATTCCCCTGGATGGGGATGTACCGTGACGGTCGCATCGGGCAGGCGGGTGCGGAAGGCCTCGACCACCGAGCGGTTCTTGGCCACCCCGCCCTGGAAGACCACCCGGCGACCGAGGGTGCGGCCCTGCGCCACCCGGTCGATATAGTTTTCCACCACGGCCCTGGAAACGCCCATGAGCAGGTCGGGCAGCCCCACGCCCTGCTGGATGTAATGAACCAGATCGGAGCCCATGAACACGGTGCAGCGGCTGGCAAAGGGCAACGGATTTGCAGAACTCAGGGCGAGGCTGGCGTAGTCGTTCTTGAGGTCTATCCCCAGGCGGGCCGCCTGTTCCTGGATAAAGGAACCGGTGCCGGCGGCGCAGACCCGGTTCATCTCGAAATCGGCAACCGTAAAATCCTCGCCGAGACGGATAAACTTGGCATCCTGGCCGCCGATTTCGATGACCGTGTCCGCTTGCCCGATACCGTATCCGGCCCCCTTGGCCTGGGCCGTGATCTCGTCGATCACCAGATCGGCGCCCACCGCATGGCCCGCCAGTTTCCGGCCCGAGCCGGTCACCCCCACCGCAACGACATCCGCCTCTTCGAGGCTCTCCGCCAGTCCGGTCAGCACTCTCTGGACCGCCGCCAGCGGCCGGCCGGCGGTGAAGAGGTAAACCTTGGCCACCAGAGAGCCGTCCTCTTTCAGGGCCACCCCCTTGGTGCTGATGGAACCGATGTCCAGACCGATGAAAACCTGTTCGCCGCTGCTGGCCGTTGCCATCACCTCGCGGTTTTCCAGGTTCCGCATGCCGCGGCCCGCCTCGTCCTCCATGCGCCAGTCGCCGGTCTCCACGGGCAGGTAGCCGTTAACCTCCCTGGCGGACGCCGCGACCTGTTCGACCGTGCCGATCTCCAAGCCCATGTCGCCCTGCATGGCCAGCTGGGCCGCGCCGATGGCCCCGGCCATGTGCGGCATTTCGGGCCGCAGCATCTCGCTGTCGGCAAGGCCCAGGATATCCTTGAAGGCGCGGAGCACTCCCTGGTTCAGGGCCACGCCACCCTGGAAGACCACGGGTTTGACGACCTCGCGGCCCCGGACCAGATTGGCCACGTAATTGCGGGCCAGGGCATAGCAGAGCCCGGCCACGATCTGGTCCACGGGCACGCCCCGCTGCTGGAGGTGAATGATGTCCGATTTGGCGAAAACACTGCAGCGGCCGGCCATGGCCGGCACGTGCTCGGCGCCGGCCGCCATGGCAGACGAGGACCTCGATGGTAAGGCCGAGGCGTTCGGCCTGGACATCCAGAAAAGCCCCGGTGCCGGCGGCGCACAGCTCGTTCATGGCATAGTCGGCAGCGCCCTTTTCATCCACCAGGATGAACTTGGAATCCTGACCGCCGATCTCGATCACCGATCCCCGGCCCTTAAGCAGACCGGCCGCGGCGTGACCATGGGCCACGATCTCGTTGACCGCCGGAATGCCGAGCAATTCCTGGACAATTTCCTTGCCGCTGCCCGTGGCCATGGCCCCGGAAAAAGCGCCCACGTTCTGCGGGTGCACGAACTCCTCCAGCAGCTCCCGGCACAAGGAAGCGACCGCGTCCCGCGAACGGCCCCGCACTTTGCGGTAGGCATGCCAGCACATCCTGCCGGCAGTGTCGAGAACAACACCGTCCAGGCTCACAGACCCGAGATCAATGCCGAGGTAACGCCGTTCGTCCATGTCCTGTAATACCCGGCCAGAGGCAAAATTTTGGTAGCGTAGAAAAATAGAGACCTGAAAGACATTGCCCTCCCTTTTGTGGCAAGATGGTTTTTTGCGAGAGAAACCAAACCACAAAAAAGGAGGGCAAGATGGGAATGATCCCACGAGTTGAAGGTATCACGCTGGAATTTTGTTGTCAATTTGAGGTACGGCTGAAAGAATGCACGCTTTCGTCGGTTCTTCTGGCCTTTAGCAAACTGCTACCGCTCTTGCTGACGGATTTTTTTCAACAGATTCTTGTCGGGTTCGGCGAATACGCGATGACGCTCAAGAAGAAGCCGTTCGCCTGCGAGCAATGCGGCAACGATGAGATCTTCATCTGGAAGACGAAACACGGGAAGGAAACGAAGCTGCTGTCCTTCTTTGGTTGGGTGAGGCTGAGTCAGTTGCAGGTAAAATGCAAGCGATGCGGAAGTAAGTTTTACATAACCCGGAAGCTGCTCGGCATGGAACGAATGCAGAGGATACCGGCTGTAACGTACCGAAAGCTTGGGCTTCTTGGTTGCCTAGCGAGTTATCGAGTATCGAGGAAAATCGGTGAAATGTTCGGGTGGACCATCGACAAAATGACGATTTGGAGGGCCGTGCAAAAGACGGCGTCAGAGATAGATTTCAAACTGGACGACAATGAGCTTGCTCACGGGGAAGCGGATGGAACGGGAATCGGCATCAAGGGCATTGCTAAGCGAGGCAAGGAACTGAAGGTGTTTGTGCAGCACAAGAAGGGCGGAGGTATCCGGGTGGCTGGTGTAGATATCGGCAATTACAATGGCTCTTGGGACAAGCTCTTTGAAGGCAGTGTTGAGGTTTTCAAGAAGTTTCGCCAAGCTTTCCTGCTGGTGACGGACGGGGACAGCGCGATCCTGGACAGCCTTAAAGGGAAAGTGAAGATCCTTGTCCAGCGGTGCCTGTGGCACATCCCATATCAAGCCCAGTATGTCTTATGGCGGGATGGGGTCAAACGCAAGAGCACCGAATGGCTTCACGTAGTAGCCGAGCTGATGGAGATCTGCGCGATACGGCCATTGATAGATTGCCCCGAGACAATAGAAGCGGTCATTCGCTCCAAGACACGACGCCTGGAAAAGCTAATCAGGCATTGCCGCGAGAATGGATGCGTCCACACCGTCGCTTACATTGAGAATGCTCGGCCGGACATGTTCACCGCGCTCGCAAACAAACTGAATGGTAAGACGACGAGCAGAGTCGAGCGACTCATGAGAACAGTCAATACCCGAATCAATGTAAGCAAGTGGACTGAAGCCGGCGCCCTAAACGTCACGAAGATCAGACTGGCTTATTATTACAACGGCTTTGATGCGTAGCGCCGCAAAGGGAGGGTTTAGTCAGGTCTCCACTTGACTACGCCACCAA
>CAWGGT010000023.1:67500-175846 GCA_963822185.1 uncultured Pseudomonadota bacterium | reverse complement strand
GTCCGGCTTCATCATCACGACGGCGGCCTCGGGGGCGCGGCGCTTTTTGCCCTGTTTGTCCAGCACGCTCTCGACCGCTTTGCGCGCCGTCCTGCAGCTTGGGCACGAAGGCGGTGTGCACGATCAGATCGGTCTGCGGTGTCTTTCCGTCGACGGTGATCAGCCGCCTGGCGTCGTCGGCGGCGGTGTCGAAATAGTAATTGCGCGCGTCCATCACGCTGCGGTCGACGATTTTGGCGGGATGGGCCATGGCCGCGTTCGGCCTGGGCCTGCGTGATCGCGCCGGTCTCCACCATGGCCCGCAGCACGGTCTTGCTGCGGCGCTGGGCGGCGGCCAGATTGCGCCGCGGCGAGAAGGCGCTCGGCGCGCGCGTCAGCGTCGCCAGCATCGCCGCTTCGGGCAGCGTCATTGCGCGGCCGATTTGCCGAAATAGACATGCGCCGCCCCGTCCACGCCATAGGCGCCGGAGCCCAGATAGATGCGGTTGAGATAAAGCTCCAGGATCTGCGTCTTGGAGAGCGACTTGTTCAGCGCCGCGGCATCGAACAGTTCGTTGAACTTGCGCGTGAAGGTGCGTTCCTGGGTGGTGAAGACGATCTTGGCCACCTGCTGGGTGATGGTCGATCCGCCCGCCACCACATGGCCGGCGCGCAGATTGAGCCAGGCCGCGCGCAACAGCCCCTTCACGTCGATGCCGGAATTGGTCCAGAAGCTGCGGTCCTCCATGGCGATGAAGGCGGCCGGCAGATAGGCCGGCATCTGCTTCAGGCTCAGCCGCTCGCCGACGATGGCGCCGCGGCGGCCCACCATGTCGCCATCCGCATCGACGAAGGTGATCGCGATCGGCCGGTTGGCGGCATAGAGGTCTTGCGATTGGTCGATGGTGGGCGCGAACTCGCCCAGGATCTGCGGCAGGAAGGCGACGAACACGACGCCGGCGATCACCGTCGCGAGCAGCCCCGCCCCCGTCCATGCGAGGCCGCTCGCATGGCGCGCGAACCAGCCGCCGATGGCGCGGCCGATCCAGCGGAATGCAATTTGCGAGATAATCCAGCGGTCCCAAGCGTTAATCCTGCCCTCGTGCCCGTTCTTGCTCACCGATCTTTGCGGCAGTTTCAAGGCTTTAGCTGTTAACGCGGTTAAAACGCCGGCCATTTCCGGCCCTTTTTGCGGATCCGGTCCCCAACTTGTCGCAAACCTCGCCTTCGCCAGGGGCGCGCCGGTTCCCTATCCGCGGCGATGTGTGGCCCCGCTCTCGGATAGATAATAAGTAAGCGCCAAATCAGAACCGTCAGGGAGCCTGTCCATGCTGAAGCTCTACCATGCCGAACCGGCCGCCAATTCGCTCAAATCGCTGATCCCGCTGCATGAGAAGGCGCTGCCCTTCGAAAGCGTCTATGTCGATCTGCACAAGTTCGAGCAGCATGAACCCTGGTTCACCGCCATCAATCCCGAAGGCCAGGTGCCGGTGCTGGACCATGACGGCTTCATCGTCACCCATACGACGGTGATCAACGAATATCTCGAAGACGCCTTTCCCGATGCCCCGCCGCTCAGGCCCAACGAACCGAAGGGCAATGCGCGCATGCGCTACTGGAACAAGTTCATCGACGAGCATGTGATGAACTATGTCTCCATGCATGGCTGGCACCGCATGGTCGGCGTGCTGGCGCGCGGCATCGAAAGCGGCGAGTTCGAAAAGCTGGTCGAGCGCATTCCGCTTTACGAGCAGCGCGAGAAATGGAAGACGGCGCGCTCCGGCTTTTCGGACGACGATCTCGCCAATGCCACGCGCAAGATCACCGTCGCGCTGGAAAAGGTCGAGGACCAGCTGGGCAGGAGCGAATGGCTGGCCGGCGACATGTACACGCTGGCCGACATCAACTTCTATTCGCATTGCGGCATGATGGTGGAGCGCATGTTCCCCGAGCTGGCGGTGGGCGCGAACTATCCGAAGCTCGTCGCCTGGCGCGACCGCATGACGGCGCGGCCCGCCGTGGCCAAGGCGCTGGCCGGCCCCGACCACACCAACCCGGCGCTGCGCACCTGGACGGGCCACGCGCGCTGAATAGGCTCTCCACATAGGGGGGGTCAAAACAAGGGTGAGAGCAGTAAGGGCAGGCAAAGGAGTATGCTCAGCAGCCCGCAAATCACACAAATTCTATAAGGATTCTGGCCAGCTCGTCAACCTGTCCTAACTTCATGCAACAACAAGAATATGCCCAGGAGGAAACACGCATGGCATCCATGGCTCCCCGCAGCGAAAGCCGCCAGACGGTCAATGGCATCTGCTGCGCCGCGCCTATTCTTCTGTCCATCATGGCGGTAACACTGGTCGCCCGGCCTTGTCCAGTTCGGCGGCGCTATCCCGGCCGATGAGGGTCTGCACGCCGATCTCTTCCGCATTCTGATGGCGGTGCAAATTCCGCTGATCGCGCTTTATGCCGCCACGGCCGATTGGAGCGCCCGGGCCCGCACCCTGCGCATGCTCGGCGTCCAGCTCGGCGGCTGGATCACAGCCATCGCCGCGGTCGCCGCCTGGCAATTCACGGCAGCGGCCTGAGTCCTTGCCTCCGATCCGCCAGGAATGAACGCCGCTCTGGCATCCGTCAGAGCGGCAATCATGTCAGAGGCGAGGGTGCGCAAGTGAGCGATTATGAGGCCGCTGAAATTCTGCGCCGCCTGAAGCTCCTTGACCGGAAGCTCAACTATATCGCCTCGATAGGAATTGGCGGCGCTTATCTAGGGAACGTCTGAACAAGCCTCTGACGATATTGATAAGTTCATTGACGTCAGTTCATTCCATCGAAGTTTCGGTCTAGCGGTGTGGTTCGGCGGGCATTTGGTCTCTGCCGGGTTTGATCGGCATGGCTTGCGACACACTACGCCCCTTGGCAGCGCAACAGGTGGCGCCGCGCCATGAATAGATTGGCCAGCGCGCAGGTCACAAACAGGCGGTGGGCGTTCTTGTCCAGGCCGCGATAGCGAACCATTGTGAAGCCGAACACCCGCTTGATGACACCGAAGGCGTGCTCGACCTTGGCCCGGACCTTCGACTTGGTGCGGTTCTTCGCCCGCTCGGCCGCGTCCACCACGCCGCGATGACGATAGCGGCGATTGGTGAAGTCCTTCGCATTCGGCGCGTGCGCTTTGATCACGCCGCTCTGTCCCCGGTAGGCTTGATCGCCCCAGACGCGACGTTCTTCGCCATGCAACAGGTCGGGCAGAATCTCGCAATCGGCGACGTTGGCGGCCGTGGCCACCACTGTGTGGATAAGCTTGGTCCGGCTATCGACGCCGATGTGAGCCTTCATGCCGAAATACCACTGGTTGCCCTTCTTGGTCTGATGCATGTCGGGATCGCGCGCCTTGTCGGCATTCTTGGTCGAGGACGGCGCGTTGATGATCGTCGCATCCACGATGGTGCCCGTGGAAACCTTCAGGCCCTTGGCTTCCAGATGCCGATGGACCTCCTCGAACAAGCGGCTGCCCAGATCGTGTTGTTCGAGAAGGTGGCGGAAGCGGCACACGGTCGTCTCGTCGGGCGCCCGCTCGCGACCCAGGTCGATGCCGACGAATTGGCGCATCGTCAGCGAATTGTAAAGCGCCTCTTCCACCCCGGGGTCCGACAGATTGAACCAATGCTGAAGGAAGTACATGCGCAGCATCCGCTCGACGCCAACCGGCGGACGGCCATTGCCCGGCTTGGGATAGAACGGCTCGATCAAGCTGCACAGCGCCGTCCACGGCACAACGCGCTCCATCTCGGCCAGAAACGCCGCGCGCCGCGTCGTCTTGCCGTAGCGCTCGAAACCCGTTGCCGCCAGCGTCATCTGTTTCATTGTCTCGTTCCGATTCAGGCCGCAGACCTCAGCTTACAACGTATCGGAAACGGTGGGAATCACACCTTATGCAGAGGTTCCCTAGCGGTCGCAACCATCGCTTTCTTCGCGGTCAGAGCCTTTATTGACTGGCCATGGGCGCTCGCATCAGCCGTCGTAATGGGCGGAGTGACAGCGCGGGCAACCGAGCGAATATTTCGTAACGCTGACCCCTAATTCAAATTAATTCCCTACCCCCTCTTGAACCGTCACGCTGCAAACACCATCTCGCCTACATCCACGAAATTGTAAGCAGAGAACACCGGCAGACATCCCCGGACCATCGGCCTGTCGAATGCGCACGCGGAGACGCGGGTTCAATCCTCCGCGCACTCCGCGTCTCCGCGTGCCCCCAAACCGGCGCGCAAAAAAAATTCGAAAAAAATTCGTCGCCCCTCTTGAAGCGTGACGCTGCCGATACCACCTAGGCTATATCCACACAGTTGCGAGCAGCGAAGAGCGGCCGGCTTATCCCCGGCCGTTGTCGTTTGCGCGCGCGCGCAAACCGCCAAAAAAGCGAAACCGCCAATGCCCTTATGCAACGACTCCGCCGTCGCGGCGCGCCAACGCGCGTGGCGCGAAGAGGCTCGCCGCGCCGCCGAGGCGATGCTGGCCGACACCCCCGAAGAATGGATGGATGCCATGATCCAGCGCTTCCTGCTCGAAACGAGCAAGCAGCTCGAAGCCCTCGAACAGACCAAGGCCCCGACGATCCCCGAACAGGCGCAGCATGCCCGCACGCTGACCACGCTCGGGCGCAATTTCGTGGGCTTTGCCCATATGCACGCCCAGCGCCTGACGCGCGAACAGAAGGTGGCGATGAGCGATGACGAACTCCGTGAAGCGTTTCAGCGCCGGCTGGTTCAACTCGCTGACGCCGGAAGCCCGGGAGACGATTCCTTCTGGGAGATGCCGCGCCGTGAGCTCGAATACCGCATCGATGCCTGGGAAACCTGGGCGCGTGACGCGCAATGGCCGCCAACGGGCGCCTGGCGCATCTGGCTGTTTCTGGGCGGGCGCGGCGCGGGCAAGACGCGCGCCGGGGCCGAATGGATCGCCGATGGCATTGCGCACGGCCGCATGCGCCGTGTCGCGCTTGTCGGCGCCACCCATGCCGATGCGCGCAGCGTCATGATCGAAGGCACATCCGGCCTGCTCGCCGCCGCGGAAACCGCGCGCTACGAGCCCGCCAATGCGCGCGTCTTGTGGCCGGGCACGGGCGCCATCGCCCATGTGCTCAGCGCCGAAGAGCCCCTGATTCCATTCGCGGCTACCAGTTCGATGCATGCTGGGCCGATGGCGATCGCGCACCCGCACACAAGGCGAAGTGACCTGCCCAAATTGTCACGTCTGCTCCACCTTCGGCTGGACAGGCCCGGAGCCAGCGTGACCACACTGGGTCCCCTTCCCTCGCGTCATGCGCGGTCGCGCATAACGCTCGCCGGGGATGACAGGCGGGGATTTGACCTGCCGCTCCCCCCCTGCCTTCATGCGCGATCCCGCCATTGGAGCATGCCATGAACGTCACCGACGCCATCGCCAGCCGCAAAACCATCCGCGCCTTCCGCTCGGATCCGGTCGCCCGCGAAACGCTGGAGCAGATTCTCACGCTCGCCTTGCGCGCGCCCTCGGGCGGCAATCTGCAGCCCTGGCGCGTCTATGCGCTGCATGGATGGCGCGCGCGACGAGCTGGTGCGCCGCGTCGCCAAGGTGCGCGAAGAGCATCCCATGGGCTCGCCGCCGGAATACCAGATCTATCCGCCGCAAGCTCACCGAACCTTACAAGAGCCGCCGCTTCCGCATCGGCGAGGCGATGTATGCGACCCTCGGCATCCCGCGCGAGGACAAGGCGGCGCGCCTCAAATTCTTTTCCGGAAACTGGGATTTCTTCGGCGCGCCGGTGGGCCTGATCTTCACCATGGACCGGCAGATGCAGGAGGGCCAATGGGCGGATCTGGGCATGTTCATGCAAAACATCATGCTGCTGGCGCGCGAGCACGGGCTGCACACCTGCCCGCAGGAAGCCTGGGCCATGTTCTCGCCCACCATCCGCGCCTATCTCGATGTGCCCGAGAACGAGATGATCTTCTGCGGCATGGCCATCGGCTTTGCCGATGAGGACCACCCGGTCAACTCCTTGCACAGCGAACGCGCGCCGCTCGAAGAAATCGTGACCTTCAAGGAAGAGGCGTAAGCGCGCCGCGCGGCCGGAATGCCTAGTTGAGCTTCAGCACCGGTTCGGTGCGCAGAAAAAATGCCAGCGTCAGCGCGCCGGCCAGCAGCGCAACCAGATCACGGCCGACAGGATCGAGCTCTGCGTGGCCGCGCGCTGTTCCAGCCAGGTCTTGGGCCTGATGCCGCGATAGAAGAACACGGCCTGCGCCGCCAGATTCACCGCCGCCACATTGACCAGCAGCAACCCGCCGGCGCCCAGCGCCGCGCCCCAGCGTCCGACTTCGGCCTCCACGCCCAGCGTCACGGCCGGCGGCAACAGCGCCACGGCCACCATCACGCCGACCAGCGCCGTCGCCGCGCCGCGAAGTGATGGAGAGCGCCGCCGCCGCGCCCGAAGCCAGCGCCAGCAATGCGCTTTCCGGCCCCACCGATGTGCGCAAGCAGCAGTTCATGCGTCGGCGCGCGGCGCCCAGCACGAAGGCCAGGCCATAACCCAGCGCTACCGACAGCGCGGTGCCGACGGCCAGCGCCTGCGCGCCGCGCAGCACCAGCGTTGCGCTGCCCATGGCCGCCCCCAGCGCCAGTG
The DNA here is from genome assembly GCA_963822185.1 of uncultured Pseudomonadota bacterium. Lineage (GTDB taxonomy): Bacteria > Pseudomonadota > Alphaproteobacteria > Micropepsales > Micropepsaceae > Rhizomicrobium. The sequence goes on along the minus strand of CAWGGT010000023.1, from coordinate 169,203 downwards.
CGATATTGGGCGAGAGCAGCGGCGCGATCACCATGGCGCCGATGACGACGGCGGTGTTGTCGCCGATCAGTCCGGCCGCGGCCACGATCGCGGCCAATCCCGTCATCAGGAAGAAATCGCCCGTCAGCGCCGCCGCCGCGCGACACCGAATTGACCAGCTCCTCGCGCGTGGCGCTGGTTTGCTCGCGCTCGAAGGCGCTGGCGTCCTCTTCGGGCAGCGGCTTTTCCGGCAGCGAGATTTCGACCGGCAGCAGCGAGATGCGCCAGTCCTCGGCCGAGCCCAGCACGCGCTGCAGATTCGTCGAGCAGGTGCTGGCGCCCTTGCGCCCGCGTGATGAGGTGGACGATGGCCGTGTCCTCTCGTCGGCGGGCGTGAGCACGGTCTTCTCGATCACGGCGGGGCAGTCGGCCGCCGCCTCGATGGTGTCGAGAAAGCCCTTCGGCGCGATAATTTCGATCAGGCGCAAGGCCATGGCGAATCTCCCGCCGCCAGTGTGTCACAGGCGCAAGGCGCATGCGAATGGGCCGTCATGAGGATATGAGAAACCCGCACGCGGTCGCTCGCGTGCGGGCTCTCACTTTTGCGGCCGATGCGCTGCCCGTGGAGGGGCGGTACCGTGCAGCGCGGGCCGGTTCCGGATCACCCGGAACCTTGTGGGGACGGCCCTCCCGTCTGCTCTCGAACACCGGCCCGTTCTTCTCGCGGGCCCTTTTGTGTTAACGGGGGAGGGCGGTCCCGATCCGTTGACCGCGAGAGTGTCATCGCCCCGCTGAACCGGGTCTGAGCGTGGTGTTCATCGCCGGTTCATCGCGCGCATATTAGGAAGGCTCATGCGCTGGTATGGTGTCCTTGCTGTGCTCCTTGCCGTCCTGGGCACCTCGGCCCCGGCGATGGCCCAGCGCGTGCGCCCGCTCGATCAGATCCTGCCCCATATCCGCGCCACCCAACCGGGCACCTTCTACGATGCCCAGGGTCCGTTTCGCGGCGCCGACGGGCGCATGCATTACCGCCTCAAATGGATGACGCCCTCGGGCCGCATCATCTGGCTCGACACCGATGCGGCAACCGGCCGGGTGCTGGGGCGCGAAAGCGGCCCGCGCGCTCCGGCCCGGGATCGCGACGACCGCAGCCAGCGCCGCTACGCGCCCCCGAACAACAATCGCCGAGAACTGGCAGGACGATCGCGGCGGCGAGCCGCCCCGGCAATGGCGCCAGGATCGCGGGCGGGACTATCGCGATGCGCCGCCGGGCAGCAATTCCTATTGGCGCCAGCGCGCGCCCTCGCAGGACCGGCGCGACGGCAGATCGCGACCGGCGTGGCGGCGACCGCGATGACGACGGCCGGCCATATCGGTGATAAGGGAGGCTGTATGCGCATTCTGGTGGTCGAGGACGACAAGGATCTGCAGCGTCTCCTGAAAAAGGCGCTGGACGAGGCCGGCTATGTCGTCGACATCGCGGGCGATGGCGAGGAAGGCCATTTCCTCGGCGACACCGAGCCCTACGATGCCGTGATCCTCGATCTCGGCCTGCCCATCATGGACGGCGTCACCGTGCTGGAGAAATGGCGCAAGGCCGGCCGCACCATGCCGGTCCTGATCCTGACCGCGCGCGACCGCTGGTCGCGACAAGGTGGCCGGCATCGATGCCGGCGCCGACGATTATCTGGCCAAGCCCTTTTACACCGAGGAATTGCTGGCGCGTGTGCGCGCGCTGCTGCGCCGCGCCGCCGGTCATGCCTCGGCCGAGATCGAGATCGGCGCCTTGCGCATCGACACGCGCACAAGCCGCGTCACGCTGGACGGCAATCCGGTCAAGCTCACCAGCCTTGAATATCGCCTGCTCGCCTATCTCGCCCATCACAAGGGCCGCGTGGTGTCGCGCACCGAACTGGTCGAGCATCTCTACGATCAGGATTTCGACCGCGACTCCAACACCATCGAGGTTTTTGTCGGCCGCCTGCGCAAGAAGATCGATGCGGATCTGATCCAGACCGTGCGCGGCCTCGGCTACACGCTGGATGCGCCCGCGGAGAAAAAGGCGTGAGCCTGCCGCTTTCTACCGCCCCCTTGTGGGGAGGTCGGAATTGCGCGGCAATTCCGGGTGGGGGGCCGGCGCATGAAACTCCCCCGCCCGCAATTCAACTCCCTGGCCGCCCGGCTCCTTGCCGCCGCCGCGGTGTGGACGGTGATGGGGCTTGTCGCCGGCTTCTTCGTGTTCTCGGGCGTGTTCCGCGCCTCGGTCGAAAGCAATTTCGATTCGCGCCTCGCCTCCGATCTCGATGGCATGATCGCCGCGGCCGAACCCGATCCGGGCGGCGGCGTCTCGCTGCAGGGCCGCTTCACCGATCCGCGTTTCGAGCGCATCTATTCCGGCTGGTACTGGCAGATCGTGCCCGACAAGATTTCGGACGGGGGACCGGGTGCGAACAAAACGCAGATCTCGCGCTCGCTGTTCGACAAGACGATCCGGCGCACCGACACGAGCAAATCCAACACCCTTATCTGGGGCCATGGCATCGGTCCCGAAAACCAGCGCGTGCGCTTTGTTGCGCGCCATGTCGAATTTCCGATCCTCTCCACCGCCGCGCCCGATGACACGCGCGGCTACACCTTCCTCGTCGCCAGCGATATGAGCGAGATCCAGGACCAGATCGAGGATTTCAACCAGATGCTGTTCTGGTCCTTCGCGCTTCTGGGCGCGGGGCTGATCGGCGCCATGCTGTTCCAGGTGCGCATCGGCTTGCAGCCCTTGCGCCGCCTGCCCATCGCGCTCGCCCATATCCGCGACGGCAAGGCGCGCCGCCTCGTCGGCGATTTCCCCACCGAGATCGAACCGCTCGCCACCGAGGTCAACAATCTCATCGGCCATAGCGAGGAGGTGGTGGGCCGCGCCCGCACCCATGTCTCCAATCTCGCCCATGCGCTGAAGACGCCGCTATCGGTGCTCACCAGCGAGGCCCAGGCCGATCCCGGCCCGCTTGCCGACAGCGTGATGCGACAGGTCGAGGCCATGCGCCGCCATGTCGATCATTATCTCGCCCGTGCGCGCGCCGCCGGCGCGCTCGATGTCATCGGCACGCGCGCGCCCGTGCAGCCGGTGCTGAACGATCTGGCCCGCGTCCTGCGCCGCATCCATGTCGAGAAGAATGTCACCATCAATGTCGATTGCCCGCTCGATCTGGCCTTTCGCGGCGAGAAGCAGGACCTCGAAGAGATGGCCGGCAATCTGATCGACAATGCCTGCAAATGGGCGCGCGGCCGCGTCAACGTCGCCGCCCACCGCGTCGAGGGCGGCAAGCTTCTGCTCACCATCGGCGATGACGGCCCGGGCCTGACCGAAGACGAGATGGCCCGCGTCGGCGAACGCGGCGAACGGCTCGATGAAAGCGTGCCGGGCACGGGTCTGGGCCTGGCCATCGTCGGCGACATCGCCAAGCTCTATGGCGGCGGCATCGAGCTGGCCAAAAGCGATCTCGGCGGCCTCGAAACCCGCCTTACACTTCCTGCGATCGGATAATCCGTCCTCGGCTAGCCGTCGCAATCGGGAGTGCAATCGCGCGCCTCGCGCGCCTCGCCGCAATGATCAAGCATTGCGGAGAGTGACTGGCTATGAAACTATCGCTGCGCTTGGCGCAAAAGAGGGGAAACACCAGATGACCAATATCAGCAATCCTGTCGCCCGCCGGGCCTTCGTCACCGGTCTGGGCGTCGGCGCCGCCACGCTGAGCGTGGGGCTGGCCTCCGCCGCCGCGGCGGAGGAGAGCAAGCCGGCACCCGCGCGCTGGCAGCCCACGATGGACGCGCAGGACGCGTGGATGGAGCTTGCCGGCCAGCATCGCTTCGTCTTCGATTCCCTCAGCCCCAAGGGCGCGGGCGAAGCGCTGTTCTTCGCCAACAATTATCTGACGTTCAGCAAATCCGGCTATGGCATCGCGCCGACCGACAACGCGACCATCGTCGATCATGCGCCATATGGCAACGCCCTTCGCCTATAACGATGCGATGTGGGCCAAATACGGCGCCGTCTGGGGCAAGCGGCTGAAGCACAAGGATCCGAAGACCAAGAAGATCGCGCTGCGCAACACGCTGATGACCGCGCCGCCCAAGACCCCGGCCGACGATGCCGTCTCGATCCCGATCATGGTGGAGAAGGGCGTCCACTTCGCGGTCTGCGGCGCGGCCACCCATTTCATCGCCGGTGTGGTCGCCAAGGCGACGAAGGCCAAGGCCGACGACATCTATGCCGATCTCGCCGCCAATCTCGTGGCCAATGCGCATATGGTCCCGGCCGGCATCGTCGCCGTCAACCGCGCCCAGGAACGCGGTTACGCGTTTTCCTATATCGGCTGACCTTATCCCCCGCTCAGGGCCTGGACGATGGCGACATTGTCGTCCGGCCCGAGCGGATGGGAGAGGTCGAAGGTCTGCGCATTGTTGACGAACACCCGCATGTGCCGGCGGATGCGGTCCTGCTCGTCGACCATGCGAAAGCGCAAGCCCGGATAGCGCGCATCGAGATCGGCCAGCAGCGCGGCAAGGCTCGCGCCCTGCGCCTCCACCTCGTCGGCGCCGGTATAGGAGCGCAAGGGGCTGGGGATCAGAACCTTCATGCCGAGCTGCGCCGTCTCCACCGCATAGATCTCCGGCAGATGCCGCGCCATGTTCTTCCAGCTCCCGCCTTCGTCGCGGCTCATCCACAGTTCGCCGCTGGTGGTGCCGAAATAAAGCCCGACCGGATCGTAAGCGTCGGCCGTCATGGCCTGGCGTTTCACCGTCCACCAGCCTTGGGCTTCCGGCATGCCGTCGCTCTGGCGCTTCCATGTCTTGCCGGCGTTCTTCGTCACGAAGACGCCCGGCTTGCCGTCCGGGCTGGTGCGCGGCCACACCATGGTGCCGTCCATCGGAAACACCCAGGCCGTCTTGTCGTTGCGCGGATGCACCACCATGGGAAAGCCGACATCGCCGACCTTCTTCGGCATGGCCTTGCCGATGCGCTCCCATGTCGTGCCCGGCCGGTCGAGGCGATAGATGCCGCAATGGTTCTGCTGATAGAGCCGGTCGGGATTGGAGGGCGCCAGCCGCACGCAATGCGGATCGTGAAAGGCGATGTTCGCGGCGTCGAAGCCTTCGACGACTTCCATGCCGTCGATCAGCAGCCGCCAGCTCTTGCCGCCATCGAGTCGATTCATGCACGCCGCCGCTCGACATGCCGAAATAGAGGTGCTTGGGATCGCGCGGATCGACATTGAGCGAATGCAGCGTCGGCCCGTCCGGCGTGCCGCCCTGATCGTCGCCCCAGATGGCCTGGAAATCCGGATTGTCGTTGACCGAGGAAACCGGCGCCCAGTTGTCGCCGCCGTCTTCGCTGCGGAACAGGCCTTGGGGGCTGGTGCCGGCATACCAGACGCCCGGCTCGCTCGCATGGCCCGGCGTCAGCCAGAAGGTCTGTTTGACGCTGCGGCCCTTGCCGTTCGCATCCTTGGGGAAGGCCGGCGGGCGCTTCACTTCGCTCCAGTGCTTTCCGAAATCGGTGGAGCGGAACATGGTCGGGCCCAGATGGCCGGTCGAGGCCGCGGCCAGCATGGTGCGGCCGTCGCGCGGATCGAGCACCAGATGATTGATGATCTGGCCCAGGAAATGCGGCCCGTCCGTTTCCCATGTGCGGCGCGCGGCATCGCCCTTGAAAATCCAGGCGCCCTTGCGCGTCGCCACCAGCAACAGCGCGCGCGGTTTGGCGGCGGCGCGTTTGGCCGGCGCTTTCTTCCTGGTCGGTTTGGTCTTGGATGATGCGGTGCGAGCCATGAGGTCCCTCCGTCGTGCCCGTCATTGAAGAACGATATCCGAAATCTGCGCGCGTTGTGTGTCACACGCTTACGTGATGGCCCACAATTCGTCGCGCAGCGCCCTGGGATTCGTGAGCGATGCGTCAAGCTCGGCATGCTCGCGCTCCCAGATGGGATAGGCCTTGGCCAGCAGCGCCCGGCCTTTCGCCGTCAGGCTCAGGCGGCGTCCGCGCCGGTCGTCCCTGTCCGGCGCGATCTTCACGAGCCCGCGCCGTTCCAGCGGCTTCAGCGCCGCGGTCAGCGTCGTGCGGTCCATGGCGAGCAGCTCGGCGACCTGTCCCATCAAGGGCGGCTCGGGCCGGTTGAGCGACATCAGCAGCGAGAATTGTCCGTTGGTGATTTCGAGCGGCGCGAAAGCGGCATCGAAGCGCCGCGCCAGCGCCCGCGCCGCGCGCTGCGCCGCCAGGCACAGGCAGCGGTCGCGCACCGCGAGCGTCGCGGTGTGGGGCACGGTTTTCGCTTTTTTCATGGCGCTGCGCGAATCGGATTTTGACATGGCTCAATTATGTTGATATCAACATAAAAAGCAAGCAGGCGACCGTGAGGCGAACTCCATGCCCGACATCACCCCCATGCTCTGGTTCGATACACAGGCCGAAGAGGCTGCGAAGTTCTACGTCGTCGCTGTTTCCCAACTCGAAGATCACGAAGGTCGTGCGCAACGGCGAGGCGGCGCCGGGCCCGACCGGCGCGGTGCTGACCGTCGCCTTCGAGCTCGATGGCAAACCCTTCACCGCCCTCAATGGCGGGCCGATGTTCAAGTTCACCGAGGCGGTCTCCTTCGTCATTCATTGCAAGGATCAGGCGGAGATCGACCATTACTGGAATGCGCTCTGCGTTCAGGGCGAAGGCCAGTGCGGCTGGGCCAAGGACAGATATGGGCTTAGCTGGCAGATCGTGCCGGAGGCGTTGCCTGAGATTCTTTCCGGTCCCGCCGCGGGCGCCGCGATGGCCGCCCTCATGCAGATGAAGAAGCTCGACATCGCCGCGCTCAAAGCGGCGGCCGCCTGATCTTTCCGAGGAGAAACGTCATGACCATCCGCATCTATCTTTTCTTCAATGGCGATTGCGAAGCCGCCTTCCGCACTTACGAGAAACATCTTGGCGGCCGCGATGTGATGCTGATGCGCTATGGCGGTTCACCGGGCGAGGCCGCGGTGCCGGCCGACTGGAAGGACAAGGTCATGCACGGCAGCATGCGGCTGGGCGATGTGATGCTGTTGGCCTCCGATGCGCCGCCGGGGCGCTATGACCGGCCGCAGGGCTTTCGGGTCAATCTCGCGGCCGAAACGCCGGAACAGGCCCGGCGCATGTTCGATGCGCTGGCCGATGGCGGCACGGTCGAGATGGCGTTGGAGAAGACCTTCTTCGCGCCCGCCTTCGGCCAGCTGCGGGATCGTTTCGGCATTCCGTGGCAGGTGATGGTCGATCAGCCGGGCTGAGGGCCGGGCAATCGCGCCTGCGCGCGCCATGGGCGACAAGACGGCGCAACGGGTCAACGAAGGATTTCGAGACATGATCACCGTCTTCGGCGAAGGAAGGGGTTTCCGGGTCGTCTGGCTGCTGGAGGAAATGGGTCTGCCATACCGGCTGCGGCCGGTGGATCTGCTGGCCGGTGCCGAGAACGATCCGGAGTTTCTGGCCGTCAACCCCGCCGGGTTCATTCCGGCGATCCAGGACGGCGACGTCACCATGGTCGAGTCGATTGCGATCATGGAATATCTGCTCGCGCGCTATGGCGCTGAATCCAGAAGCGCTGCGCCGCTCGCGCCCGCGCCGCACGATCCCGCGTTCCCCGCCTACCTGCAATTCCTCCACCTCGGCGAAGCCAGTCTTGGCGGCACCATTCAGCTCGTCGTCGTCAGCCGCAATTTCGCGCCGGAGACCGAACGCAACAACTGGGGCGCAGGCTGGACGCTGGATCAGTTCAACAGACAGCTCGGGCATGTGACGCGCCGGCTTGCGGACGCACCCTATATGGCAGGCGATACGTTCACCGCCGCCGACATTTCGGTGACCTACGCCCTGACCTTGGCCTCACGCGCTGGCGGCATCGTTCTCGGTGAAGCGGAGCGCGCCTATGTGGACCGCACCACCGGGCGCGACGCCTACAAGCGGACCATGGAGACGTGCAAGGCCACAAAGGCATGGGCCGAGAGGGCGGCAGGGCAATAACGGCCTTTCCTCGCTTCATCGCGGTTCAGGTCTCGTATTATGAGCCCTCGGCCTCAATCATGCGGGCCGTGATAATCGTAGATGCCCTGTGCGATGGCATAGCAGGCCAGGCGCACGGATTTGGGAATCTCCACCTTCTCGCCGTCGCGCTCGCCCTTTTCGTAATACTGGACCACGCGCCGCTTCAGCCCCAGCGCATCGGCGGCTTCCTGCTGGGACAGCTTCAGGCCCTTCCGCCATCGTTTGAAGTCGCCAGGTCGCACCTTGAGCCTCATCCTATCTCGCCGCCGCAGCCGCGCGGAGGCGCATTAAGATTCGGGTAAGAATAATGGAGGCGGCTCCGCCCCGCCACTTTCGCAATGCCTTTCAAGCCGCTGTTAACTTCACTGGGGTTAATTACAGGGCTGTGACGGCCCTGGAATGGCCGGAAAGGGGATGGGTCCGCGATGATCGCGCCCAATAAGGTGGAATTGCTGCAGAGGTTCCTTGGGAGTCTGCCGCCGGGCACGGCTGCGCGGCTGGCCAAGGCTGTCGAGGTCGACCGCCTCAGCGACGGCACGGATGCTGCCGCATGACCTGATTCTGGACGGGCTCAGGCCCAAGCTGCGCTCGGCCGAACCGGCGCGCACGCTGACGCCCACCCGCATCTTCTGCCGCCCCTTCGAGGATCTTCTGGCCAGCCGGCCGCGCAACGGCAAGCAGAAGGGCCGCATCGCCCGCGACTCCATCCAGCCGGTCTGGAGCTGGCTCGAAACCACGCTCGCGCCCGAGGCGATGGCCGCCTATGTCGCCGGGGTGAAGGATGCCGTGCTCGGCTATCACCGCGAAGTGGCCATGAGCTGCGCCGCCGAACTCTGGCCGGCTCGCCGCCGAGGCCATCCTCGCCGCCCTTGCCGACGAGGCCGGGGTCAAGGCCGCGCGCCGTGCGCTGGGCAGCGAGGCGGCGGTCGCAGGATGCGCGCGAGATGGCGCTGATGCTGTCGGTCGGCCCGGAGATTCTCGAAGTGCAGGCGCCAGCTGGAAAAGCCGGTCGCCCGCATGACCGACGATCTGCTCTGGCCGCTGCGCGATATCTACACCCGCATCATCGAGAAGACGCCCGATGCCGGCCCCTTATATCGCCGTCATCGTCATGGCGCGGCTGGAGCGGCCCTGGGAAGCGCTGAAGCTGCCGCTCTTCGTCTCGCGCCAGTCGCAGGACACGCTGATTTCGTCGACCGATATGGGGCTGGTCGGCGAGGTGCTGTTTGCCGATCTCGATCACTATCTCGCCGTGATCCGCGCCGCCCGGCCGGTGCAGTTCGATGTCGATGCGGTGTGCGGGGCGCTGGCCGGCTTTGCCGAATTGTCGATGGGCCTGGTCAAGGAAGTCGAGATGCGCCGCGACGGCAAATGGGGCCAGCGCCTGATGAAGTCGCGCGCCACCGTGGCCGAGGCGCTGGAAGTCTTCATGGAGCAGGCCCCGCGCGAGATTTTCGCGGCCCTGCCGACGCATCGCGCCAGCTATCAGGGGCGGGCCCACCTCGCCGGATCTGGTCAAGGCGCCCGATCCCGAAAAACGCGCACGCGCGCTCGACTATGCGCGTCTGGTGGCGGGCTGCCGGCCCTTCGCCCAGGCCGCCTCCTTCGCCGCAGCGCTCAAGAATGCGAGCGACGAAATCCGCACCGGCCTCAACCTCTACAATGAAGAATTGCTGCGCGAATTGCGTGCCGCCGAACCCGGGAACGAGACCCGGGCGCATGCCGAGGAATATTTCGAACTCGCCGTGGCGCTGACCAGCCTGTCCTTCAGCGAAGAGGAAGGCGAGCTCTTCCGCCGCCGCGGCCGCGCCGCTCTGGCGCCCGCCGCCGCCGCGTAACGCCTACACCACGCCGTCCGCCTTCAGCGCGGCGATCTCGGCTTCGCTATAACCCAGCTCCGTCAGCACCGCATCCGAATGTTCGCCCAGCAGCGGCGGGCGCATGCGCACGGTGCCCGGCGTTGCGTGCAGTTTGATCGGCGTTGCCGCCACCGGCGCCTTGCCGATGCCGGGAAACTCGACATCGGCAAAGATATCGCTCGCCTGGATATGCGGATCGGCCAGCGCCTCGGCCATCGTATAGACGGGCCCGGCCGGCACGCGCGCGCCTTCGAAGGCGGCGATGGCCTCGTCATTGCTGCGTGTCTTGCACCATTCGCCGACGCGTTCGCTGATGATCTCGCCGTGATCGCCGCGCGCCTTGTCGGACGAGAAGCGTGCATCGCCGATCCACTCCTCGGCGCCGATCAGCCGGCACACGCGCCGGAACAGCGGATCGCCATTGACCGCCACGGTAATCCAGCCGTCCCTGGTCTTGTAGATGTCGGAGGGTGCGGCCGTCTGGCTGCGGTTAAGCGTCGGCTTGCGGCCGGGATGGGTCACGGCCTCTTCGATCAGCATGGTGCTGAAAAAGGTCATGGCGGTGCGGATCAGCGCGCCTTCGACCAATTGGCCCTTGCCGGTCTTGTCGCGCTCCCTGAGCGCCGCCATCACGCCGAAGGCCAGAAGCGAGGCGGTGCCGAAATCGAGATAGGGCGCGGCCGCGCGCACCGGCTGCTCCTCCGTGCCGGCGAACTGCACGGCGCCGCACATGGCCTGCGCCACGCCGTCGAAGCCGACGCGATCCGCATAAGGCCCGTCCAGCCCGAAGGCCGAGACCACGCCCAGGATCGCGCGCGGATTGATGCCATGAACCGTTTCCCAATCGAGCCCCATCGCCTTCAGCGCAAAGCCCGGCAGATTGGCGATCACCACATCGGCGCTTTCGACCAACTTCCTGATCACCGCGCGGCCCTGTTCGGTGCCGGGATTGAGCGTCAGCGATTTCTTGCCCCGGTTCATCTGCAGGAACATCGCGCCCTCGCGCGGGGAGCCGTCGTCGTTCTCGGCCAGCGGGATCAGGGTGCGGTCCTCGCGCCCGTCCTGCTTCTCGACGCGGATCACCTCGGCGCCGAAATCGGCCAGCAGCGCCGCGCAATAGGGCCCGGCGATATAGCGCCCGAAATCGATGACCCGGATTCCCTCCAGAACACCTGCCATCCTGTCCTCCCGAATATCTGTTCGGGAGGACTATAGCGGCCCGGCCCCGAATTGCATGACCGGACTCGACGGCCAGACTCGACGCATCGCCCGCGCCATGGCAAAGGGGCTGCCCGGTCCGACTGTTTCGGCCCGGCTCGATCCCGGAACACGCCCATGCCGCCGAAACTCAATCCGCTCAAGCTCAATCCCTTGCAGCTGCGCACGCTGACGGTGCTGCAGGCGCTGGCGCGCGTCGCCGGCGCGGCGCAGGAAGGCCCCGGCCCGGGCGAAGTCACCATCGTTCAGTTTCCGAGCGCGCATGGCGATCACTTCCACCTCGGCGATGCGACGGTCGCGGGCAAGGACATGACCGGGCTTTACAACGAGAAGGTCTGGCATGCGCTCGAGCGCAAGGGCGTGGCCCGTTCCGAATGGCCGCGCGCCATCACGCTGACCAAAGAGGGCCGCGAATACAACACCGGCCTCTACGACGACATCCTGCACAACCACGCGCATTAAGCGCGGCATCGTCAGTCGGGTTCGGGCGGGTCGTCGGATTGCGGGTCTTTTTTGCGTTTGACGGCGTGATCGCTTTCCAGCAGCGCCTCTCGCGAGCCGCTATTGACGATGCCGAAGGAGAACACCATCGCGGACGCCAACGCGAAGGCGCCGCCGCGCCGCGTGCCCCGCATCAGGCGCATTGCGAGCAGGCCCAGAGCCACTCCGGCGGCGGCAACACCGGCAACCGCTGCAATGCCAATGAGCAGATCGATCATATTGTGCGTCCCATGCCCTACCGGATAGCTAGGGAGCCTTCTTCAGCGTTACAAGCTTTTCGCTGAACAAGGCCGCGCCTTCATCGCTGGCGAGGAAGGCGTCGAGCTTGTCCGGCGGCGCGGTCAGTTGCACATCGCCGGATTTGCCGGTCGCAATCGTGCCCGCAATCGCGCCCGAGGCGATCGCCGCCGTCGCGCTCTTTTCACCCATAAGGTAAAGCGTCAGCGTGCCGTCCCTGCCGAAGCGGTAGAGGATGGGAATGTTGGCATCCGGGTCCTTGGCCGGCGTGCCATCCTCGCTTGACGATCTGGACATTGAGATAATGATGGCCGCCCAGCGTCGCGCTGGCCGCGCGATAGAGGCTCCACTCGCCATCCTTCTTCGCGCCCGCGCCGGTCGACACTAGCAGCGCCGTGATGGTGCCGTCCTTGGCCGCGATGAGGTGGAAATAGCCGGGCGGGCCGTTGTCTTTCTTCCTGGTCTTCTCGGCAACGGGCCGCCAGGTGCCGATCAGCGCTGGGTCGGCGCTTTGCACCGACCGTGGTTCCCACCGGCGCCTTGCTCGTCACCGGCAGGCAGCCGGCCAGCATCAGCGCCAATCCGGCACACAGAATCGTGAGACTGCGGAAGCGAGACATGCGGATATCCCCTATTGCGGTGATCCGGTCTCCAGATTACCCGGAATTCAGGCGGAACGGGGCGGATTCGTCCCATGCGACCGTGGCCCGCCTTGGACCGGCGCGGACGGCTCTCTATATTGCGCCCGCTCGCGAGGAGATGCGTACCCTCATGAATCCGAAGAAACGCCGCCGCCTGGCCTTTGCCGTCGCCATCCTGCTTGCAGCCGGGGGCGGAACCTGGCTGGTGCTGGGCGCGCTGGGCAGCAATGTCCTGTATTTCTACAGCCCCAGCGAGGTCGCGGCCCAGCATGTGCGCCCGGGCGTCGATTTCCGCATTGGCGGGCTGGTGGAGAAGGGCAGCGTCACCCATGGCAAGGGCGCCGAGGTGCGCTTCACCGTGACCGACGGCAAGGCCGCGACCCCGGTCGATTTCAATGGCGTGCTGCCCGATCTGTTCCGCGAGGGCCAGGGTATCGTCGCCATTGGCAAGCTCGACCAGGGCGGCACCTTCGAGGCCAGTCAGGTGCTGGCCAAGCACGACGCCAAATACATGCCGCCCGAAGTGGTGCAGGCCTTGAAGAAGGCCGGCCGCTGGAAGGAAGGCGAAACAGGTCCCGTAGCGCCTGCGGGCTCATAAGGCAGATTATGACCGGCGAACTCGGACAGCTTTCTCTCGCACTTGCTCTCGTACTCTCCCTGATCCAGGCCGGTGCCGGTCTGTTCGGCGCACGGCCGGCCGCAGAGCGCGCCCGTGCCGTGGCCTCGGGTGCGGGGCTCGGCTTTTTCGTCTTCGTGGCGCTGGCCTTCGGCTGTCTGACCTATGCCAGCGTCACCAGCGATTTCTCGATCCTCAACGTCGCGCAGAATTCCAACACCGCCAAGCCGCTGCTCTACAAGATTACCGGCGTGTGGGGCGATCACGAAGGCTCGATGCTGCTGTGGATTTTCGTGCTGTCGCTCTTCACCGCGGCGATGGCCTTTGCCAAGCGCGGCGGCGAAAGGCTGACGAGCGCGGCGCTCGGCGTGCAGGGCCTTCTGGCCGTCGCCTTTGTGCTCTTCATTCTCTTTACGTCGAACCCGTTCCTGCGCCTCGATCCGATGCCGTTTCAGGGCAATGGGCTCAACCCGCTGCTGCAGGATCCCGGTTTGGCCTTCCATCCGCCGATGCTCTACATCGGCTATGTCGGCCTCTCCGCCGCCTTTTCCTATGCCGCCGCCGCGCTGATCACGATGGAAGCCGATAGCGGCTGGGCGCGGGCGGCGCGGCCCTTCATGCTGGTGGCCTGGATCGCCTTGACGCTGGGCATCACGCTCGGCAGCTGGTGGGCCTATTACGAACTGGGCTGGGGCGGATTCTGGTTCTGGGACCCGGTGGAGAATGCCGCGCTCATGCCCTGGCTGCTGGGCACCGCATTGCTGCATTCGGCGCTCGCCACCGAACGCACCGGCGCCTTCCGCACCTGGACGCTCCTGCTCGCCATCGGCAGCTTCTCGCTCAGCCTGATCGGCACCTTCCTGGTGCGCTCGGGCGTGCTCTCCTCGGTGCACAGCTTCGCCAATGATCCCACGCGCGGCAGCTATATTCTGGGCATGATCGTGCTCGCCATCGGCGGTGCGCTGGCGCTGTTTGCCTGGCGCGCGCCCAAGCTTCAGGGCGGGGCGGCGTTCGAGCCCGTCAGCAAGGATACGGCGCTGCTGCTCAACAATGTCTTCCTCGTCGCGGCCTGCGCCACCGTGTTTCTCGGCACGATCTATCCCTTGGCGCTGCAGGCCTATAACGGCACGCGCATCTCGGTCGGCCCGCCCTTCTTCGCCGTCACCTTCGCGCCGATCTTCGTGGTGCTGGTGCTGCTGGTGCCGTTCGGCCCGCGCCTCGGCTGGCGCAAGGGCAATCTGAAAGAGGCGCTGCGCGTCCTCGCCCCGGCCATCGGCATCGCCGCCGTCGCCGCCATCGCCGTTCTCGCCATTGCCAGCCCGCGCTCGCTGGCCGCGGCCGGCGCCTTCGCGCTGGCCGCGCTGGGTGATCGCGGCCAGTGTCATCGATCTCGTCCGTCGCGGACATATTCGCGCGTTGCCGGCCTCCGCCTGGGCCTCGACGCTGGCCCATATCGGCCTCGGCGTCACGCTGCTGGGCATCACGGGCACCACGGTCTGGCGCAGCGAGGCGATCGATGTGCTGGGCCCCGGCCAGTCGATGAATGTCGGCGGCTACACGCTGACGCTCGACCATGTCGAAACCGTTCAGGGCCCGAACTACAGCGCGGAGCGCGCCATCATCGACGTCTCCGACCACGGCACGCTCATCACCACCGTGGGGCCGGAGAAGCGCATGTACCCCACCCAGGGCATGGCGGTCTCCGATACGGCGATCCGCACGACGGGTTTCGAGGATCTCTATCTCGCCCTCGGCGATCAGCGCTCCAACGGCCGCTGGACCGTCCGCGCCTACACCAACCCCTTGGCACCGTTCATCTGGTTCGGCGGCGCCTTCATGGCGCTGGGCGGGCTCGCCAGCCTGTGGGGGCGGCTCAGGCGCAAGGCCCGGGTGCTCGATGCCCAAGCGGTGGCGGCCGAATGAAGCGGCTTCTGTTCCTTGTGCTGTTCGCGACGGGCCTGATGGCCGCGTCCGTCCCGGCGCTGGCCGAACCCACCTTGCCGCAGGCGGTGGAGGATCAGAACGGCCCGGCCCATCTCTCCGATCCGGTGCTCGAAGCGCGCGCCGTCGCCCTGCAGAAGCAGCTGCGCTGCCTCGTCTGCCAGGGCGAGAGCCTCGACGAATCCAACGCCCAGCTCGCCAAGGATCTGCGTCGCCTGATCCGCAAGAAAATCCTGGCCGGCTCTTCCAATGACCAGGTCATCGCCTATCTCGTCTCGCGATATGGCGACGTGATCCTGATGAAGCCGCCCTTGAAGGCCGCGACCTACATTCTGTGGTTCGGCCCGCTGCTTGTGCTCCTGCTCGCAGGGGGCGTTGCGGCCATGGTCGTGGTTGGGGCGCGCCGCCGCGCGCGCAGCACAACCGCCTGATATCCCTTAAGGATTACCGCATTTGAGGCTTGTCTGGAGGGTTTCCAGAATTGTAATGATCGTTTAATCTTTCATACATGAACAGGTAATTCGCAAGGGTTAGAACCCACTCGTCCCCCAGTTGCAGTCACCGCGGGAGGGGCGGGCGGCCGCCGCAACGTCAAGGAGAGTGCCATGAGTGAAGACCAGCAGCCCCACAAGCCCAAAAATCGCCTGCTTGCGGCCGTCTCTGCCGGCGCCATCATTGTCGTTGGCCTCGGGGCCTTTGCCTGGCTGCCGCATCCGGCCGCCGATCAGGCCGCCAGTTCGGGCCCGCTGATCCAGGTTTCCGACACCAAGCCCGCGCCCGCGCACACGCCGCGCATGCTGGAAAGCGGCTCCCCGTTCAGCTTTGCCGATCTGGTCGAGCGCGTGGCCCCGGCCGTCGTCACCGTCACCGTCGAAGAGAAGGCCAAGGATTCGCAGATGGCGGCGCAGGACCTGCCGGCCCCGTTCCGCGATTTCTTCCACCAGTTCGGCGTCAATCCGCAGCAGGTTCCGCGCCACGCGATCGCCATGGGCTCCGGCTTCATCATCGACAAGACCGGCTACATCGTCACCAACAACCATGTGGTGGAGGACGGCCAGAAGATCACGATCAAGCTCAAGGACGGGCGCAAATTCACCGCCAAGCTGATCGGCACCGATCCGGCCACCGATATCGCGCTTCTGAAGATCGACGCCAAGAAGCCGCTGCCGACCGTCGAGTTCGCCAATGACCGCCATGTGCGCGTCGGCGACTGGGTGGTGGCCGTCGGCAATCCCTTTGGCCTCTCCAACACGGTGACGGCCGGTATCGTCTCCAGCCTCGGCCGCTCCATCGGTAACGGTTCGTATACGGACTACATCCAGATCGACGCGCCGATCAATCGCGGCAATTCCGGCGGCCCGACTTTCGACATCGAAGGCAAGGTCATCGGCATGAACACGATGATCTATTCGCCCTCCGGCGGCAGCGTCGGCATCGGCTTTGCCATTCCGTCCTCGACGATCCACGATGTTGTTGCTCAGCTCAAGGCGCATGGCAAGGTCACGCGCGGCTGGCTCGGCGTGCAGATCCAGAACTTCACGCCCGACATGGCGGCCAGCATCGGCAACAAGGACATGCAGGGCGCCATCGTTGCCAAGGTCGTCTCCGGCAGCCCGGCCGCCAAGGCCGGCTTCAAGCAGGGCGACGTCGTCCTGGCCGTCAACGGTTCGCCGGTCAGCGATGCCCGCGATCTGACGCGCCGTGTCGGCGCGCTGCCGGTCGGCAGCAATGCAAGCTTCACCGTGATGCGCAATGGCAAGAAGGTCACGCTCAAGGCCGATATCCTCAAGCGTACCGAGGACAGAGGTGGCCTCCGGGAACGGTGACAATCAGGGCGGCAAGCCCGGCACGGCCGAAGCCATGGGGCTCGGTCTGTCCTCCATGACGCCGGACCTGCGCCGGACCTACAATGTCGATCCCGGCACGCATGGCGTGCTCATCACCAAGGTCGCGCCCAACAGCGATGCCGCCGACAAGGGCATCCGGCCCGGCGATGTGGTGGTTTCGATCGGCAATCAGGCGGTGCACCTCGCCGGGCGAGATCTCCAAGCGCGTCAAGCAGGCCAAGGCCGAAGGCCGCAACAGCGTGCTGGCCCTGATCGCCACGCAGAATGGAGAACGTTTCGTGGCGTTGAAGCTCGACAACGCCTGACGATACCGGGCGGCGCTCCGAAAGGGGCGTTGCCCGTCCCGCGCCGGCGGCAGCGGCCCCATCCCCCCGTTGCTGCCGCCGGTGCGGACCCGCCGCGGGGCTCGTGGTGCAGCGTCCGGCCACCGGCCGGCAGAAGGAACGAAAGCGATGCGTATCCTCGTCGTCGAGGACGATCTCGAAGCCCAGCGCTATCTCGTGAACGGCCTGAAGGAAGCCGGTCATGTGGTGGACGATGCGGCCGATGGCGAAACCGGGCTCACGCTCGCGCTGTCGCGGCCCTATGACGTGGCCATCATCGACCGCATGCTGCCCAAGATGGATGGCCTGCAGATGGTCGAGGAACTGCGCGAGCATTCCAACGCCACGCCGGTGCTGTTCCTGAGCGCGCTCTCCGAAGTCGATGATCGCGTCAAGGGGCTCAAGGCCGGCGGCGACGACTATCTCACCAAGCCCTACGCCTTCGTCGAGCTGCTGGCCCGCATCGATGCGCTGATGCGCCGGCGCAGCCCGTCCGCGGTCAAGACGCGGCTGCAGGTCGGCGATCTGGAGCTCGACCTGCTCACCCGCACCGCCACGCGCGGCAGCGCGGCGATCGACCTGCAGCCGCGCGAATTCCGCCTTCTGGAATATCTGATGCGCCATGCCGGCCAGGTGGTGACCCGCACCATGTTGCTGGAGAGCGTTTGGGAGTATCATTTCGATCCGCAGACCAACGTGATCGATGTGCACATTTCCCGGCTTCGCGCGAAAATCGACAAGGGGTTCGATGTCCCGCTGCTGCACACCGTCCGCGGCGCAGGCTACATGATCCGTGCGCGCGCCTAGTCTCCTTCGCACCCTCGCGTTCCGGATCGTCCTCGTCTATGTGACCGTCTTCGCGCTTGTCGACGGCGCACCATCGTCGCTTTCACCTATTGGAACACCAAGCGCGCGCTGGACGCCGAAACCGATCAGGTGATCCAGGCCGAGATCACCGGCCTTTCGGAGCAATATCAGCGCCTGGGGCTGGCGGGGCTGACCGATGTCATCGTCTCGCGCTCGGTGCGCGGCGGGCAGACGCTCTATCTGCTGACCGATGCGCGCAACCATGCCCATCGCCGGCAATCTCGATTCCTGGCCGCATATCGTGGCCCGTGACGGCGATTTCGTCGAATTCGACTATGAACGCCGCGCCGGCGACAAGCACGAGACGCGCCGCGCCCGCGGCCGCGATCTTCACGCTGACCGGCGGCTTTCACATGCTCGTCGCCCGCGATGTGCATGAGCGCTACGAAACCGAGCGCCTGTTCACGACCACGCTGCCCTCCTCGGTGGCGCTGCTGCTGCTGCTGGCGCTGGCCGGCGGGCTTCTGATGAGCCGCAATCTCCTGCGCCGTCTCGATCTCATCAATTCCACCAGCAAGGAGATCATGGCCGGCGATCTGTCGCGCCGCGTGCCGCTCACCCGCGCCAATGACGAGTTCGACGATCTGGCCGCCAACCTCAACTCCATGCTCGACCGCATCGAGCAATTGATGCGGGGCCTGCGCGAGGTTACGGACTCCGTCGCCCATGATCTCAGATCGCCGCTCAACCGGCTGCGCAATCGCCTCGAAGGCGTCTCCATGCGCCTCGATCCGGACAGCGACGCCGGCACGGAAGTCGAATCCGCCGTGGCCGAAACCGATCACGTGATCGCCACCTTCAACGCGCTGCTGCTGATCGCCGAAGCCGAAGCCGGCGTGGTGCGCGAGGCGATGACGCTGGTCGATCTGCCGAGCGTCGTCGAAGGTCTGACCGAACTCTACGAACCGGTCGCGGAAGAGAAGGACATCACCCTCGACGTGCAGCCTGGCACCACCGTGCCGATCGAGGCCAATCGCACGCTGGTCTCCCAGGCGCTGGCCAATCTGGTCGACAACGCCATCAAATATACGCCGCAAGGCGGCCACGTCCGCGTTGCGGTCGAGGAGCGGGCCGATGGCGTGGCGCTGATCGTCGCCGATAACGGCCCCGGCATTCCCGATGCCGATCGCGACCGCGTGCATCGATCGTTTCGTGCGTCTGGAGACGAGCCGCAATTCCCCGGGCACCGGCCTCGGCCTCAGCCTCGTCTATGCCGTGGCGCGCCTGCACGAGGCCCGCTTCGAACTGGCGGACAACCATCCCGGCCTCAAGGCGACGCTGATCTTCGCCCGCGGCTCGCGCCGCGCCCAGCCGCTCCCGCAATCGCCGCGCCCCACGCCGCGAAGCTGATCGGCATCATCGACCTCCTCACACCGGGGCGGTAGAACAGCGTCATGTCCGACGCTTTCGCCGCCCATGCCGCCCTGCCTCAGCCGCACGATCCGGCCCGCGCCGCCCGCACGCTGGAGGATCTGGCCAAGGGCGAGGCCGGCTTCGCTCCGCCGCCGGCAACCCGCGCCGTGTTTGCGGCGGCGTTCGGCAACAGCCCGTTCCTGGCGCGGCAGGCGCTGCGCGAGCGCGATCTCTTTCCCGCGCTGGCCGAACGCGGCCCCCGCGCCGTGCTGGACGACATCATGGCGGCGGCGCGCGCCGTTGCCCTGGCCGAAGACCAGAAGATCGCGATGGCGGCGTTGCGCAAGGCCAAGCGCCGCGCCGCGCTCACCATTGCGCTCGCCGATATTGCCGGGCTGTGGGATCTGGCCACGGTCACGCGCGCGCTGTGCGATTTCGCCGATGCCTGCGTCTCGGGCGCGCTGCGCTTCCTGTTGCGCGAAGCTGCCCTGCGCGCCGGTCTTGCCGAAACCGATCCGGCAAGGCTCGAAGCCACCACCGGCCTGACCGTGCTCGCCATGGGCAAATACGGCGCCTTCGAGCTGAACTATTCGAGCGATATCGATCTCATCGTCTTCTACGATTCCGAACGTCTTCCCCTTCCGCACCAAGGGCGACATGCGCGCCGCCGCCGTCGAGATCGTCAAGGGGCTGGTCAAGCTCCTCGGCGAAACCACGGCCGACGGCTATGTCTTCCGCACCGATCTGCGCCTTCGGCCCGATGCCGGCGCGACGCAGGTCGCGATCTCGCTGGCTGCCGCCGAAAGCTATTACGAGGGCATGGGGCAGAACTGGGAGCGCGCCGCCATGATCAAGGCGCGCCCCTGCGCCGGCGATCCGCGCACCGGGCGAGGCTTTCCTCAAAGCCATCGCGCCCTTCATCTGGCGCCGCAATCTCGATTACGCCGCGATCGAGGACATCCATTCGATCAAGCGCCAGATCCATGCCCATGCCGGCCATGGCGCCATCGCGATTGCCGGCCACAACATCAAGCTCGGTCGCGGCGGCATTCGCGAGATCGAGTTCTTCGCCCAGACCCAGCAATTGATCCTGGGCGGCCGCGATCCCGAGTTGCGTCGCGCGCGCGACGCTCGATGCCATCGCCGCTCTGTGCGCGCGCGGCCTTGTCAGCCGAGGAGGCGGTGGACGATCTCACCGGCGCCTATCGTTTCCTGCGCACGCTCGAACATCGCCTGCAGATGGTCGAGGACCAGCAGACCCACACCGTGCCGAAATCGCCCGAGGAGCTGGCCCATATCGCCTGCTTCATGGGCTTTGCCGATGTCGAGACCTTTTCGGCGGCGCTGCGCGCGCGAGCTTGAAACCGTGCAGGGCCATTATGCGCATCTGTTCGAGCGCGCCGCCCCGCTCTCCGGCACGGCCGGCAGCCTCGTCTTCACCGGCGTCGATGACGATCCGGAAACGCTCGAAACGCTGGCCGGCATGGGCTTCAAGGATGCCGCGCCATATCGCCCGCGCCATCCGCGGCTGGCATCATGGCCGCATCCGCGCCACCCGCAGCGAGCGCGCCCGCGAAATCCTCACCGCGCTGATCCCGGCGCTGCTGAAGGCGCTGGCCGGCACCGCCGATCCCGATGCCGCCTTCGTCCAGTTCGACCGCTTCGTCTCGCGCCTGCCGGCGGGCGTGCAGCCCTTCTCGCTGTTCCTGGCCAATCCGCATCTGTTGCGTCTTGTCGCGACGGTGACCGGCTCGGCGCCGCGTCTGGCGGACTATCTCGGCCGCACGCCCGCCGTGCTCGATGCGCTGCTCGATCCCGGCTATCTCGGCGAATTGCCAAGCCGCACGCGCCTCGATCGCGATCTCGCGGCTCAACTCGCAAAGGCGCAGACCTACGAACAGAAGCTGGACGATGCCCGCCGTTTCGCGCGCGAACAGATTTTCCGCGTCGGCGTGCAGATCATCGAAGGCCATGCCGAGGCCGACGAGGCGGGCCCCGCGCTCGCCAATGTCGCCGAATCCGTGATCGCGGCTCTGCTCGAGGCCGCCGAAGACGAACTTGCCGCCACCGCCGGCCGTGTGCCGGGCGGCGCCTTCGTCATCGTCGCCATGGGCAAGCTCGGCGGCCGCGAGATGACGGCCAATTCCGATCTCGATCTGATCTTCGTCTATGATGCGCCGCCGGATGCCGAAAGCTCCGATGGCCCGCGCCCGCTCGCCGTCAGCGCCTATTACGCCCGTCTCGCCCAGCGCTTCATTGCCGCGCTGACGGCGCAGACGGCCGAAGGCGGCCTCTATGAGGTCGATATGCGGCTGCGCCCCACCGGCAATAAGGGGCCGGTCGCCGTCAGCCTGGAATCCTTCGCGCGCTATCATGCGAGCGATGCCTGGACCTGGGAAAGGCTGGCGCTCACCCGCGCCCGCGTCATCGCCGGCAAAGCCGTGCTCGGCGAAAAGGTTGCCGCCGTCATCCACGACACGCTCACCGCCGCGCCTGATCGGGCGAAACTCTTCGCCGATGCGCGCGAAATGCGCGGCAAGCTGGCGGCCCAATTCCCCGGCAAGAACCGCTGGGACATCAAATATGCCGGCGGCGGGCTGATCGATCTCGAATTCCTGGCGCAGACGCTGCAGCTTTCGGCCGCGCATGATGTGCCCGATGTGCTCGATACGGGCACTGTCCATGCTTTCCAGAAGCTGGAAAAAGCCGGTGCGCTCGCGCCCGACGATGCCCATGCCCTGATCGCGGCGGCCAAGCTGGAAAACGATCTGCAACAGGTGCTACGCATTGCTCATGAGGGCACGCTGAACCCGGACAACGCCACGCCCGGCCTGTGTGCGCTGCTCGCCCGCGCCGGCCGCGCCGGTGATTTCGAAACGCTGGAGGCCGAACTCTTCGCCGCGCAAAGCCAGGTGCGCGCGCTTTATGAAAAGCTGATGGGCGAAGCCTAACGCGGCAGCAGCACCAGCGCCTCGGGCTCCCAGGAGAGATAGACCTGCATTCCGTTGCGATGATCAGTGGTGATCTCGCGTTCGGCATTTTGTGCCGCCACCGCGATGGGCTGGGCCAGTCCTTCGACGCTGACGTGGAAATGGCTGCGCTCGCCCAGATAGGCGCTCGTGTGCACGGTCCCGCGCACGGCATGGCCTTCGCCATGGTGTTTGGCCGACAAGCGGATCTTTTCCGGCCGCAGCGCCACCAGAATTTCCGCGCCGGCCTGCGCGAAATCCGGCGTGTTGGCTCGTGGCATCGTCAGCGTGCCCAGTGGCCCGGCCTCGATGGTCACGCCGTGATCGTCCGCGGCGCGCACGCGGGCCTCGAAGAAATTGATCGTGCCGATGAAGTCGGCCACCTCGCGGCAATTGGGCGCCTCATAGAGCGCGCGGGGGCCGTCGATCTGCAACACCTTGCCCGCGCTCATCACCGCGATGCGGTCCGACATGGAGAGTGCTTCTTCCTGGTCATGCGTGACGAAGACGAAGGTGATGCCGACCTCTTTCTGCAACTGGCGCAGTTCGATCTGCATCGCCTCGCGCAGCCTTTTGTCGAGCGCGCCCAAAGGCTCGTCGAGCAAGAGCACCTTGGGCCGCTTGATCAGCGCCCTGGCGAGCGCCACGCGCTGCCGCTGGCCGCCCGACAATTCGCCGGAGCGGCGCGTGCCGAGACCGCCAAGCCGCACCATCGCCATCGCCTCCTCGACCCTTCGCGTTAGCGCGGCGCGGCCGAGCCGGTCTTTGCGCAGGCCATAGGCGATGTTGTCGAACACATTTAGGTGCGGGAAAATGGCGTAGGACTGGAACACCATGTTCGTCGGCCGCCGGTTGGGCGGCACATCGCCCATCTTTTTGCCGTCGATCCAGATCTCGCCGTCGCTCGGAAATTCGAAGCCCGCAATCATGCGCAGAAGCGTGGTCTTGCCGCAGCCCGAAGGGCCCAGCAGCGAGAAGAACTCGCCCTGCCGGATCGCGATCTCGGCGGCGTCCACGGCCAGCACATCGCCGAAGCGTTTGCTCACGCCGTCAATGCGGATGAAACCGTCGTGCAACGTCTCGTCTCCGCTCATGCGCCGACCCGCCGTTTCTCGCGCGCCAGGCCGATCCCGCGCACCCATTCGGCCAATATGACGAGCGCGGTCGAGGCGATCAGGATCAGCGCCCCCAGCGCCAGCACCACCGGCAGTTTGAAGGGGAAGCGCAGCTGGCTCCAGATATAGATCGGCAGTGTCGCATCGGTGCCCGCCAGGAAATAGGCGATCAGGAATTCGTCGAAGGAAACGAGGAATGTGAGCAACAGGCTCGCCACGATGCCCGGCATGACGAGCGGAAAGGTCACCCGCCAGAAGGTCATCCAGCCCGTCTCGCCGAGATCGAGCGAGGCTTCTTCCAGGCTGATGTCGAAGCCGTCGAAGCGCGACAGCAGAACGGTGATGGCAAACGGCACGCAGATCAGCACATGGCCCACCAGCACGCTATAGAGCGACAGCGGCAGCTTGATCATGGTCAGCAGCAACAGCAGCGAGATGCCCAGCACGATATCGGGAATGAACAGCGGCAGGCTGGTAAAGCCGAGAACGAAGGCACTGCCCTTGAGCTTGTAGCGCGTCACCGCCCGCGCTGCGAAGAGGCCCAGCACCGTCGAAATCAGCGACGCGGCGCCGCCCACCTTCAAGCTGTTGAACAGGGCGCGATGCATGTCGGTATCGGCCAGCATCTGCACGTACCACTTCGTCGTGAAGCCGGAGAGCGGAAAGGCGATGAACACCGAATTGTTGAACGAGAACAGCGGCAGGAACAGCACCGGGATGTAGAGAAAGGCAAGATAGAAAAGCGCATAGATGAACAGCCCGCGCCCGCCTTGTCCGAATGCGCGGCGCTTCGCCATCATTTCACCTGCGCGACGGCAAGGCGCAGCGCCTGCACGGTCAGGATGGTGACCACCGCGACGGCGCCCATGCTGAACAGCGCCAGCGCCGCGCCGAGCGGCCAGTTTCCGATCTTGATGAACTGAATGGCGATGACATTGGCGATCATCATGCCGTTGCGCCCGCCGACCAGTGCCGGCGTCACATAATCGCCGGTGGTCGGTACGAAGATCAGCACCGCCGCGCCCAGCACACCCGGCATCGAGAGCGGCAGGATGATGCGAAAGAAGCGGCGCAGCGGCCCGTCGCCCAGATCGGCGGCGGCTTCCAGCAGCGAGCGATCGATCTTTTCGAGGCTCACATAGATCGGCAAAATGGCGAAGGCGGCCCAGGCATGGGCCAGTGTCACCACCACGGCCGTCGTGTTGTAGAGCAGAAATTCCAGCGGCTGGTGGATGATGCCCAGCGCCATCAGCCCGGAATTGATGACGCCATTATAGCCGAGGATCAGCTTCCAGGCGAAAACGCGCAAGAGATAGCTGGTCCAGAAGGGAATGGTCAGTGCGATCAGCCAGACGAATTTGGCGCGTCCGGCGCGGAAGGCCACGAAATAGGCCATGGGATAGGCCAGCACCACCGTCACCAGCGTCACCAGCCCCGAAATCGTCAGCGAGCGATAGAACAGCGTGCGATAGGCCGCGCGATCGAATATCTCGCCATAGCGCGCCAGTGTGAGATGGGTGTCGAGCGCGTAGCCGGCCTGCGTCCAGAAGCTGTAAAGCGCCAGCAGCAACAGCGGCGCGGCCAGCGCCACCGTCATGATGATCATGGTGGGCGAGAGCAGGGTGTAGCCCTTGGTCGCATCGGAGCGCGGCAGCCAGCGGCTCAGCCACACGCTGCGTGTCGTCTTCAGGCCGATTTCCGCTGCGCTCATCGCCGCCCCAACATTCCGTCAGGAATTGTTACGGCCCGTTCATGCCCCGTGCAACGGCGCTGCGCCGTCTCAGGGCTTCAGGCGCTTGATCCATTCGGGCAGCGCGAAAGACGCCGCATGGATATCGCCATTGTAATAGTCGGTCTTGATCTTGGCGCGCTTGAAGGCGGCCTTGGCCTTGGCGATGCCGGCCGGCGTGCCCAGCTTCTTGCCCTTGCCGGCCCAGCTCAGCGCCATGAAGCCGCCGACATAGGTCGGCACCACGGTCAGATAGAGCCCCGATTGCGGGAAGAACTGCGAGAGCTCCTTGAGCGCCTCGGTGATTTCCTCGGGCTGATAGAACGGCACGCCGGTCTGGAAGGTGGCAATGCCGCCCGGCTTCAGCGCCGCCTTGATGCGGTCATAGAAGGTTTCGCCGAACAGCGCCTTGCCCGGACCAACCGGATCGGGCCGGTCGGCAATGATCAGGTCGAAGCGGTTCTTCGATTCCTTGCGGCCCAGATATTCGAAGGCATCGGCGATCTCGATGGTCAGACGCTTGTCCTTGAAGGCGCGTCTTGTTGATCTCGCCGAAATGCTCCTTGCAGAGTTCCACCACGCGCCCGTCGATATCGACGAGGACGACTTCCTTGACGCGGCTTGTGCTTCAGCGCCTCGTCGGCGATGGACAGGTCGCCGCCGCCCACGATCATGATCCGCTCGACCTTGCCGTGCTCGAACATCGGCAAATGTGTCAGCATTTCGGCATAGGCGGATTCGTCGCGGGTCGTGATCTGAACGATATTGTCCAGCGTCATCACCCGTCCATTGGAGGGCGTGTCGAAGATTTTAACCCGTTGGAACTTTGTCTTCTCGTCCGCCAGCGGCTTGCCGCTGATCTCCAGCGTCTGCTCATAGCCCTTGTGGAGGCGTTCCTTGAAGCTCTTGGCCATGGCGGGGTTCCTTCTCGTCTTGGCGGGAAATGGCGGGCGCGGGTTTTAGGGCCGCGGGGCTGCGCTGTCTACCATGGGTGGGGCCCGGAGGCTCCGAAAGGCGGTCGCGGCGATTTGTGACAGTGGCAGCTCAGAAAAAATTATCTCTAGGGGAAATTACGGCTTGCGTAGGGGGGGCTCGTGCCTATATTTCGCCTATCCTGGAAACGGGATAAAGGCGGTGTGCGGAAGCGTCCCTTCCGCGCGCCGCTTTCTTCTTGGCGGTGTTCCGGTGACCGTTGGAGGCGGAGAAGGGCACCACAGGTGTCAACACTCTGAGGAGGTAGGTGCCAGGATGGCTCGAACTCGGACTCGGTGTGGCGGCGATCAATGGAGCCCGGCCTGCAAAGGTGCGCGCTCCGGCGAGGACCGTCCCGGTTCCTATTCCCCCTGGGGATGAGGACCGCAAGGATCATTTCATCACTCGCAACGGACTGACCTATGCGGGAAGTCACCTGATTATCGATCTGTGGGAGGCCGAAGGCCTCGACGACCGCAGTCGAGTTGAAAATGCGCTGTTGGACGCTGTGAAGGCGGCAGGGGCTACGCTTCTGCACATTCACCTTCATACGTTCTCGGACGGCGGTGGCATATCTGGTGTCGCCGTGCTCGCCGAAAGCCACATCAGCGTTCATACGTGGCCTGAAAAGGCCTATGCCGCTTTTGACGTGTTCATGTGCGGCGAAGCCGAACCCAGACGTGCGCTGTCCGTGTTCAAGGCAGCGTTCAATCCGGGCCGGGTCGTCATCGGCGAACACAAGCGCGGCGTTTTGTAATCCGCCACATTATCCGGACCTGAATTAACCAAGGGCGGAAATGGCTCCCAAGAGCCGTTTCCGCCCTTTGGTCATGTCTGTATCCTTGGGCGGCGGGTGCGCCTTCGCGCGCAAACCATGCCGCGTGGCCGTTCGGGCGCGGCACAGGGGCCAAGGGGGATCTGGGGCTGGTGCGCTACGACGCGGCGATCATCGGCGCCGGTGGCGAAGGATTGGCCGCCGCGATCATTCTGGCCGGTGCCGGGCTGTCGACCCTCATCGTGGAACGCGCGGCGATGCCGGGCGGCCGCCTTGTCACCCGTCCGTTTCATCCCGGCTTTTCCGCCGGGCCCTATTGCGACGACATCGCCGAGATCCCGCCGGCACTGTTCCACGAACTGGGCCTGGCGGCCGCCGGGCTGGCGATGGCACCCGCTCCGGCATCGCTGGCGCTGTGGCCGGACCGCCGCCACGTCATCGGCCGCGATGCCGGCGACGGCGCCGCCGCGCTGTTGAACGAGGCCGCCGCCCGCCGCACAGCCGTGCTCGCCCGCGCCGCGCGCGAAGCCGCCACGCGCACCGCCGCGCTTTGGGCTCTTCACACGCAAACAGTCCGCGCCCTGGCCCGGTGAGGATTGGGGTACGCAGAGCCTTTCCGGGCTCGCCGCCGCCCGTATCGCCTCGGCCGATGGCGCGGCCCATCTGATGGCGATGGCGCTGGTGGGCCGCGCGGGCGATCCCTTTCTTGCCGGTTCAGCGCTCCACCTTCTGGCGGCGCCCGCCGGTTTTGCGATCCCCGGCGGGCCGGGCCGTCTCGCCGCGGCGCTCGAAGCGCGGGCGCGAGCGGCCGGCGCCGAACTGCGCTGTGGTGTCGAGGCGATCGAAATCCGCCGCGCGCGTCGCGGCGCGACGCTGGTGCTGGCCGATGGCAGCGAGATTGCGGCCGCCGCCATCCTCTCCACCCTCGATCTCAAACAGACCTTTCTCAGCCTCTTCGCCTGGAGCAGCCTGCCTCCGGCTCTGGGCGCGCGCATCGGCCAGTTCCGCATGGATGGCGGTGCGGCGCGGCTTCACCTCGCCCTCGATGCGCCGCCCGATCTGCCGCCCTTCGCGCTGCGCAGCCCGCTTCACGTGATGCCCGATGCCGAGCACCTGGCCGCGGCGCACAGCGACTGCCGCGCCGGCCTCATTCCCGACCATCCCCCGGCCGTCGCGCGTTTCGTCTCCGCCTCCGATCCCGGTCTGGCGCCGGCCGGCAAGGCCGTGCTCACGGTCACGCTCGGCGCCATTCCGCACCGCCTGTTCGATGGCGGATGGACGCGTGACAAGCGCGACCTGCTCAAGGCCCGCGCGCTGCGCGATCTCGAAGCGGTGCTGCCGGGCCTCGGCCCGCGCGTGCTGGCAAGCCAGCTTCTCGTGCCCCCCGATATGGAGGCGGCGTTCGGCATCACGGCGGGCGATCTCATGGGCGGGGAGATTGCGGCGGATCAGATGCTGGGCCGGCGCCCCTGGCTCGATTGCGCGGCCCCGCGCACGCCGTTCGCCGGCCTCTATCTTGCCGGTGGTTCGACCGCGGCGGGCCTGGCCGCGAGCCTGGCCTCGGGCGTCGGGGCCGCGCAGGCGATCATCTCCGACAAACGCGCGGGGCGTCTTCCATGAGCGCGAATGGCAACCGCGATGTCGTCGTCATCGGCGCCGGGATCGGCGGTCTGACGGCGGCGGCCTATCTCGCCCGCGCCGGCCTCAAGGTGACGGTGATCGAAGCCGGCAATGCGCCCGGCGGTCTGGCCGCGGCCTCGCCGCTGGGGGCTAAGTTCGCCGTCCCGGCTGGCGCGGCTTGGCTTCAGGCACTCGATCCGCGCATCGTCTGGGATCTCAAACTCGCCAAGCGTGGCTTGCGCTTCGCGGTGCGCGACATGCCGCTGGTCGGTCTCAGGCCCGATGGCCGCCATGTGGTGATGACGCGCGATGTCCATGCCACGGCCCGCGCGCTGGCGATCCATTCCAAAGCCGATGGCGAGGCCTGGACGCGCCTGCGCCGCGATTGGGAAAAGCTGGCCCGCGCCCTGCGCCCGCATTGGTGGGGCGATGGTGCGGTCCCGGCCCATGCCGGCGACGCGTGCGCGCGTCTGACACGCACCGGCGCCGCCGCCTTTCTCGACGGCCGCTTCGAATCCGATGCGGTCAAATCCACCCTCGGTGTCGAGGCGCTCGCGTCCGGCCTGTCACCGCTCGAACCGGGCTCGGCGCTCGCCATGCTGTGGCATGACGCGCAGGAGATGTGCGGATTTCAGGGCGCGGCCGCCATCCCCGAGGGCGGTCCGGCCACGCTGGTGCAAGCATTGATCGCGGCTGCCAAAGCGGAGGGCGCCGATATCCGCACCGGTACGGCGGCGGTAGCGATCCTCACCCATGGCAATGCCGTCGCCGGGGTCGAACTCGGGGGTGGCGAGCGCGTTGCCGCGCCGCGCGTCGTCTCCAGCCTCAGCCGCCGCCGCACGCTGTGCGATCTGTTGCCAGCAGCCGAGGCCGGTTTCGCCGCTGCCCGGCTCTGCGACGATCACCGTCCCGCGGTTGGCGCCGCGCAGGTTCTGCTGGCGCTGGACCATCTGCCGGTCTTCGGCGGCATCGCCACCTCCGCGACGGCGCGCTTCGTGATCTCCGAGCGCATGGAGGCGCTCGTTGCCGCCCATGCGCGGGCGCGGGCCGGTCATCTGCCGCATGATCTATCCTTCGTCATCGCGTTGCCGAGCGCCGCCGACCCCGCGTTGGCCCCGCTCGGCCAGCATGTACTCTCGGCCGTGATCCGCCCGGTGCCGCTTGCGCCGTCGCAAGGTTGGGACGCGCTGAAGCCGCTTCTGCTTGAGCGTGTGCTGGCGGCGCTGGCGCGCCACGTGCCCGGCATCGCCCGTCATGTGACGCGATCTGTTGTGCTGACGCCCGCCGATTTTCACACGCTTTCGGGCCATGAAGATGCTAGCAGCAGCGTCGAACACATGCTGTCCGGTTGGCGACGCGCGGATCGGCACGCCGATTGCGGGCCTGATGCTGTGCGGCGCCGATGCCGAGCCGGTGCCCTGCGCCTCGGGCCGTGCCGGCCGCATCGCGGCGCAGAGGATTGTGAAGGAGAAGTTGTCGTGAGTGTCAATCCGGCCCGTGTGCGCGCGACGCCATTCCACAGCCGCGCCGCCGCCGCCAATGAGGCCAATCAATGGATGCCACGCGGCGGCTTCACGCTCGCCCGTGACTATGCCGGCGTGGCTGACGAGGCATTGGCGGCGCGCTTCCGCGTCGGCCTGATCGACATTTCGTGGCGCTGGCGCGTCATGCTCGACGGCGCGCGCGCCGGGGAATTTGCATCGCGCCTCCTCACCCGCGATGCCGCGCAGCTCGCGCCCGGCGGGTCGCTCAAGGCGGCGTGGCTTTCCGATGGCGGCGGCGTGCGTGGGACCGGGCTCATCGCCCGTTTCGGCCGCGAGAGTTTTCTGCTCGTCTCCGCCGCGCCCGATACCGCCTGGATCGAAGACGCCGCCAGCCGTTTCGATGTCGCCGTGCGCGACGTCACCGAGGCGGAAGGCGGGCTCGCGCTCGTCGGCCCCTATGCGGCGGCGACGCTTGCCCGCGCCGGTCTCGACCCCGATCTGGAGCCGCTCGCTTCAAGCGGCAATTCTGGCGCGGGCTCGACATCACGCTGTCGCGCTGGGGCGAACTCGGCGGCTATGAGCTGTGGTGCAAGGCCGAGGATGCGCTGATCCTCTGGGACCGTTTGATGCGCGCGGGCGAGCCTTTCGGCATCGAGCCGCTCGGCCTGGACGCAGCCGACATTCTCGATCTCGAAGCCGGCATTGCGCGGCCGTTGCGCGATTGGGATCCGGCGCAGGATGGCCACGCGTCTACGCCCAGCCCGCGCGCACTCGGCCTCGAAAGCCTGATCGATGAGGACCACACCGATTTCAACGGCCGCACGGGCTGGCGCGCCGCGCGCGACGGCGAAGCCTTCCGTCTCGCCGGCCTTCTGATCGAGGCAGAGGATGCCGCGCCCTTCACCCCGGTGACGTGGCAGGGCCGCACCGTCGGCCACACGCTCAGTTCGGTCACGTCACCGGCCTTGCGCCGCGCCATCGCGTTTGCCCGGCTGGAAGTGGCCTTGGCCGAGCCCGGCACGGCGCTCAGCCTCACCTTATCTCCGACGAAAGACCGGCCGGAATTTCGCACCGTCGCCGCAAAGGTCTGCGAGTTGCCCTTCCTGCCGCCGCCCGATCCGATCACGCCATAAGCGGCAGTGGCGCTCAAAGCCCGGCCTTGATCTCCGTCCAGGCGTTGATGATCTCGGGCTTGTTCTTGAGCCGCTTCTGGAAGAGGCCGCTCTTGAGGAATGTTTCGACATCGCGCGGCACCCCGAGATTCTCGAACACCGAGTTCGGAACCTTGGCCAGTGCTTCCTCATTGGCCGGTTCGTCGCCGATATGCTCGATCGTATAGGTCGCCGCCGTGTCGCTGATGGAGGAATCGATCAGCGCCAGTGCCTTGGCCTCGTCGGACGGGTTCTTGTGCATCACAAGCCCGCAGACATAGGTGAACATGCCGCCCGGCGGGTTCATATAGGCGACGGGCTTTCCTTCCTTGTGCAGCGTCGCATAGGTCACGCGCCAGCTCATCGCCGCCACGATCTCGCCCGAGGCCAGGCCTTGCGCCAGTTGCGTGTCGTCGCTGGAGACGAAGCGCACATTCTGGATCAATTCGCGCAGCTTGGCCTTCACCTTGTCCCACTGGGCGGGCGTCATGTTGTAGGCGTCGATGCCGATCATATGGGCGATGAAGGGCACGGTGTCGTCGACGCCGTCCAGCACCGAGACGCGGCCCTTGTATTTCGGATCGAACAGGATGTTCCAGCTCGGCTTCTTCGCGTATTCGGGCGCCAGATCGGTGCGCACGGTGATGGAGGTGTTGCCCCAGTAATGCGGCACGAACCACACCTTGCCGGGCCCGGCCGAAATCCCCGGCAGGTTGCGCAGCGTCGGCGAGATTTTTTTCCAGTTTGTGAGCTTGGACGTGTCGATCGGCTGCAGAAGCCCGGCTTCCTTCCAGCGCGGAAATTCGTAATAGCACGGCCCCATCACGTCGGGATGATAGCCCGCGCGCATCTTCGCATAGGCTTCGTCCTCATCGGCATAGATCGCGACCTTCGGCGTCTCGTGATATGTCTTCTCGTATTGCGCGAGGAAGGGTGGGTCCATGTAGTCTTCCCACTGGAACAGCGTCGGCGGGCCCGAACCGGCATAAGCCCGCTCCGCCGCCGCGCCCGCGAACAGCCCCAACGCCGCCACCAATGCGGCCACGCTCAAAACCCGCTTCATTGCCATGGTCGGCTCCGGATAAATGATCTGCGCGGCGTTCCCGCCTGCCTTTGAACGGTAATCAGCGCCCGGCCGTTAGGCAATCGTACTTCGCCGCCGCCGGCCGGGGTTTCTCCGCTGGGCGCATGTCCTTATGATCGCTCGCGTTGCCCATTTTCCGTGCGAGAAGGTCCATGAACAAACCGGCGCCGCCGCCCAGCTTTTCGCAGCCGGCCTTTGTCGCCGCGGCGCGGGCCGAGTTCGAGGCCCTGCGCGAAGCGCGGCCCGATCTCGAAGCCTTCGATGCCGTTCTTGCCGATATTTGCGGCGTGTTGCGCGGCAAGCGGCTGCGCATCGACGAGGCTGCCAAGCTGTTCGAAAGCGGCATGCAAATTCCGCACTCCATCTATTTGATGGATGCCCATGGCGAGATGACCAATCCCTTCGGCCGCGGCTATGGCGATGGCGATCCCGATGGCACGGCCTGGCCGATCCCCGGCACGCTCACGCCCGTCTGGGATGACGGAAGCGGGGCGCCGCGCGCACAGATGTTGATGAGCCTGCGCGATGCGGCCGGCGCGTGCGATCCGGCCGAACCGCGCGCGGTGCTGGAACATGTGCTGGCCCGCTTCGCGGAGCTGAAGCTGACGCCCGTCGCTGCCCTCGAACTGGAATTCTATCTGATCGATCCGGCGCGCGGCGATGGCGCGCCCCGGCCGCCCATCAATCCCGAGACGGGGCGGCGTGACCGCACGGCGTCCGTTTACAGCATCGAGGAGCTGGATCGCTATCGCGCCTTCATCGCGTCGCTTGCGCGAGGCGGCGGCGCTTGCGCGCATACCGCTCACCACCACCAGCAAGGAATATGCGCCAGGTCAGTTCGAGGCTAATCTGCATCATCAGCCCAATGCCTGCGATGCGGCCGATCACGCGATCTTCCTCAAGCAGGCGGTCAAGGCCGTGGCCCGGGCCCATGGCTTCGCCGCCAGCTTCATGGCCAAGCCTTATATGGAAGCCATCGGCAGCGGCCTGCACATCCATGTCAGCCTGCTCGACGAAACGGGGCGCAACGTCTTTGACGACGGGTCGGCCGAAGGCGCGGATCGTTTGCGCCACGCGATCGGCGGGCTTCAGGCGTTGATGCCGGAATCGATGGCACTGTTCGCACCAAACGTGAATTCCTATCGCCGCTTCCAGCCGAACATGTTCGCGCCCGTCAATCGCCGCTGGGGCATCAACAACCGTTCGGCGGGGCTGCGGGTGCCGGTCGGTCCGGGCGAGGCCCGCCGTGTCGAACATCGCGTCGCCGGCGCCGATGCCAATCCCTATCTGGCGGTGGCCGCGGTGCTGGCCGGCATGCATCACGGCCTCGTCTCGAAGCGCGATCCCGGGCCCGCCGGCCAAGGGCAATGTCTCGCATGAGCGCGACACGGCGCTGCCCTTCAGTCTCGCCGATGCGCTCGCGCGCTTCGGCGGCGACACGCTCAACGCCTATCTGGGTGCGGAATTCGTCACGCTCTATCGCGAAACCAAGCGCATCGAGGCCGAACGCTTCGCGCGCATCATCAGCCCCGCCGAATATGACTGGTATCTATAGGTTGCGATAATAGGTCAGCGGGATCGGGTGCGGACCGGAATGTTCCTCGCCCAAATTGTAGATCAGCTTGAGCCCGGCCGTGGTGAGCGGCCCGCGTTCGCCCTGCTCGGTCGAGACCTGCGTATAGCCGCCGGTCAGCGCCAGCACCCAGCCCGGCGCAAAGGCGTAGCGCAGATCGCCGCCGCCAAAAGCGCCGTCCGGGCCGTAGCGGTCGACGGCATAGCCGCCATAGGCATCGGCCCACAGTCCGTCGAGCAGTTCGGCGCTGAGCGACCCGCTCAGCGCATGCACTTCGAAGGTGCGCATGTCGAGCGGGCTGAACGGCGCCGGCGCCGCGCCCTGATAGCGGACATTGCGCAGCACATAATCGCCGTTGAATTCGTAAGTGGCTCCGGCCCATAGCCCGCCGAGATTTGTCAGATAGCGCAGGCTCGCGCTGGCGCCTGCCGTATCGGCGACATTGTCATTGTCCTTGATGCCATAGCGCGTCACATGGCCCACGATCTGGGCCGTCAATCCTTCGCCAAGCTCATGCGAAGCGCCCAGCACGACGCGCGAGCGGTCCGCGTGATCGGCGATGGCGAACAAGGTCTCGTCGAAGGGCGCGCGATATTCGGCCGAAAGGCCCCACGCACCATCGTGCAGCTCCTCGGCATAGGCGAGGCGTCCGCCCCAGCCGCTCTTGCCCCACAGTCCTTCGCCGCTCAGCTCGCCGCGCCCGAACACGCCGCCAAGGGCGAGCGCGATCCCGGCCGAGGCCGACAGCGCATGCTCGTTCACTGCTTCGTCGGTGCCCTCGAAGGTGCGCACCGCCTTGGCGTTGGCATAGGTGTCGTGGACGCTGGCGATCAGTTTGGCGCCGCCCACCGGCACGGTCACGGCCAGATCGCCACTGGCGATAGTGCCGTCCTCGGGCTTGCGCCAGCCGCCGGACAGCGTCACGCCGGCCTCATGCTGTTCCGGCATGGCGCTTTCACTGTTTTGCGTCGCCGCGATCGGCTGCAGCTTCGCCATCAGCTCGACGGGGGCGCCATGGCGATGGTGGCCAAGATCGGCGCCGCGCAAGGTGAAGGCCGCGCGCTGCGGCGATGGCTGCATGCCGTCGAGGGCGACATCGCCGCCACCGGCGCCGAGCTGGCCGCGCAGCTGCGGGCTGTTCGCTGCCTGTTTCTGCGGCGCCATGCGCAAGTCGAAGCCGCCTTGCGTCTTGCGCGTCATGAAGGTCACTGGCCTCGCCGCGCGGATCACCGCGGAATCGTAGCCGGAATATGCATTGTCCACCCAGCCGGGCAGGGCGGTTTCGAGCCGGTCGAAGACAGCGCGATCCGCCTGCCCATCGAAGGTCAGAACGATCTCGTTCTTGGCCGGGTCGGTGCGCGCGTCCTTGAGCGCGATCCCGGCAAAGTGGATCACCGCATCGGGCGACGAACGCTCGACCGTGAATGCCTCACCGGGCCGGGCGCGGTAATCGTTCTGGAAATCCTGCGCTTGCGCGTGGCGCGCGGCGGAAAGCATCAAAAGGGCGGCAATGCCCATGATCCCATATGTCGATCGGCTGCGTATCATCGTCCTCAAGCCTTGGGTAACCGCAATTCGGCCGTGGTGCCCTGGCCGGGCGCGCCCGCCAGCCGCAACACGCCGCCCATCTGCCGCGCCAGCACCATGGCCACGGCCAACCCCATGCCGACGCCCGTCACGGCGCCCGGCCGGTCGAAGCGGGTGAAGGGCTTGCCGGCGTCGTCCTGTTCTTCGCGCGTGAAGCCGAATCCGCTATCGCTGATGGCTGGCGACGATGGCGCCTTCCTCGCTGCGCACCGACACGCGCACGGCCCCGCCTTCCGGCGTGTATTGCAGCGCATTGGTCGATGAGGTTGGTGAGAATGCGCTTGACGCCCAGGCTGTCGCGCAACGGCGGGCGCACAGTCGGCCAGCGAGACCGTCATGCGGATGCGGCGCGAAAAGGCGCGCCCCGCCAGCTCGTCCACCACCTGCCGCGCGATGGCCGAAATGTCGATCGCGCGCCCGGTCCACCGGATGGCGCCCGGCTTCCAGATTGGCGAAGTCGAGCACGTCGCCGATCTTGGCGTGCAGGTGCCGGCCGGCCGCGCCGATATCGCTGGCATATTCGACATATTTCGGATGGCCGGGATCGCCGAAATAGCCCTGCGCGATCACTTCGGAGAAGCCGATGATCGCGTTCAGCGGCGTGCGCAGCTCGTGGCTCATATGCGCCACGAATTCGGATTTGGAGCGCTCGGCCTCGGCGGCGCGGCGCTCGGCATCGGCGAGGCGGATCAGAAGCCTGGCATCGCTGCGCGGCGTCGCGCGCAGGCTGCGCAAGCGGTCGGAGGCGCGCGCGCGCCGCTCGAATTCGCGCACGAAGACGACGGCGAGGCCCGCGCCGGCCAGCGCCGGGCCGAGAATGAAGAAGGCGAACAATGGCAGCGAGGCATACCAGGCCGTCAGCGCCTTGCCGATGCGGATCGAGGCGCCGGCCACCACCGGCCAGCCCGGCACGATGTGCAGCGCGACGAGGCGGCGGTCGGCGCCATCGCGCGATGAAACGGGTCGTCGTGGTCGCGGTCGATGCAGATGCCAGCGCATCCATCGCCGGGGCCGCGTTCCAGTTCGCGCCGAGCTCGAGCAGCGTCCCGCTGCGCGTCGCCAGCACGCTTCGGAGCGCATGCTGGCCGGGCGCAGCAGCGCATCGGGATCGATCTGGACGGCGACGATGCGTCTGCCGAGCGGGAAGAGCAGGGCCATGCTCTCGCCATCGGTGCCGGGGACGACGACGCGCCCGGCCGCGGCATCGGCCAGCACCGCATCGCTGAGCGGCAGCAGGCCCTGCGGCGCGCCCTTCATCTGCGAGAGCACATTGCCGGAATTGTCGAGCAGCGCGATGTTGCGCAGCGCCTTGCCGCCGGCATCCGACAGCGCGGCCGAGGCTTCGGCCGATCCCGTGGCATTGGCGAAGGCCGTGCCGAGCGCGGCATAGCGGTCAAGCGTGCCGCCGATAGATCGGCTGGCCATCTCCTGCGGCGCGGCGGGTTTCGAACTGACGCGCCTGATCGAGCGCGCGGCCGCGGTCGAGACGAAGCTGGATCACCGCCGCCGCCGGCGAAGCTGCCGCAGATCAGCACCAGCGACAGCGACCACGGTGGTGCGCACATTGCGCGTGGCCGCCGCGGCGGTCCTGACGGCCGCACGTGAGATCAGGCTGGAAGGCCCTGGGGCTGCTTCCTCGAACGCCATGGATCCCCGTATGCCCCGCGCGCAAGTGATTCGTTCTTGTTGATGATACGAATTGGCGAGTCGCTGTCGAATGCGCGCGAACAAACAGAGTCCGGCGCGGCGCGGCCTGTCAGCCCAGCATCTTGGTCGCCACCTCATAGAGGTTGGAGGACAGGCCCTCCATCTTCGGCGATGGCCTCCAGTTCGGCCCGCATCAGGCCCTGGCGGCCGGCATCGTAGCGGCGCCAGTTCTCGAAGGCGCCGGCCAGCCGGGCGGCGATCTGCGGATTGATGGCGTCGAGCCTGCGCACGATCTCGCCCACCAGGCGCGTAGCCGGAGCCGTCGCCGGCGTGGAAGCGCAGATGATTGGCCGGTGAAGGCGCCGATCAGCGCGCGCACCCGGTTGGGATTGCGGATGTCGAAGGCGGCATGGCTCCATCAGCGCGCGCACGCGCGTGACGGTGTCGGGCAGGGGCGAGAGCGCCTGCAGGCCCATCCATTTGTCGAGCACCAGCGGATCGCGCTGGAAGCGGTCGTGGAAATCGGCGAAGGCGGCGTCGCGCATGCGGGCTTGCCATGCGCGCCAGCGCCGCCAGCCCGGCCATCATGTCGGTCATGTTGGTGGCGCGCGCGATAATGCGCATCGGCCACGCCGCGCCGCCGCCTCGTCGTCGGCCGCCGTCAGATAGCGCAGGCAGGCATTGCGCAGCGCGCGCCGCCCGGCCGAAGCCGCATCGGGCGAGAACGCCGCGCTGCCGCGCCAGCCTGTCATAGAGTGTCTGGAAGCGCGCGCCATGAGCGTCCGCCATCGCGCCGGATCAGCGCCATGCGGGCGGCATGGATGGCGTCGGGATCGGCCGGCGTCATGGCCAGCGCCAGTTCGCCTTCGCCCGGCGGCATCAGCATCTGCGCGGCGAAGGCCATGTCGTCCTCGGCGCGGTCGAGCACCCGGCCGATGGCGTCGAGATAGATCGTGTCCGCCTTCGGCGCCGCGCCGGTCTTGGCGGCCTGCGGCCATGTCGAGCAGCATTTCCGTGGCCAGCGCCTGGCCGGCTTCCCAGCGGTTGAAGGCGTCGCGGTCATGGGCCATCAGCGCGGCGCGGTCCGGCGCGCGATGTCGGCGTCTTGAAATGCACCGGCGCGGAAAAGCCGCCGGCCCGATGCGAGAGCAGCGGCTCCTCGGCCACGTCCACGAACACGAAGCGCTGCTGCGCCTCGGTCAGTTCGAGCACGCGCTCCTCGGGCCCGGCCGCGTTCTCGCCTTCGAGCGTCAGCGGCAGCGCGGCGCCGGATTTGCCGACCAGCCCCAGCGTCACCGGAATCTGCATCGGCTTCTTGTCGGGCTGGCCCGGCGTCGGCGCCAGGCTTCTGCGTCAGCGTCAGCGCATAGCGCTTGGCCGCCGCATCATATTCGCCCGTGGCTTCGACCACCGGCGTGCCCGCCTGGCGGTACCACAGCCGGAACTGGGTGAGGTCGCGCCCGCAGGCATCCTCGAAGCATTTGACCCAGTCCTCGACCGTTGCCGCTTCGCCGTCATGGCGTTCGAAATAAAGATCGGTGGCCTTGCGATAGCCTTCCGGCCCCACCAGCGTCTTCAGCATGCCGATGACCTCGGCGCCCTTCTCATAGACGGTGGCGGTATAGAAATTGTCGATGGTGATGTAGCTCTGCGGCTGCACCGGATGGGCCAGCGGGCCGGCATCCTCCTGGAACTGGCGCATGCGCAGCATCTGCACGTCCTCGATGCGCTTGACGCCGGCCGAGCGCATGATCGGCCGAGAAGCTCTGGTCGCGGAACACGGTCAGGCCTTCCTTGAGCGAAAGCTGGAACCAGTCGCGGCAGGTGATGCGATTGCCGGTCCAGTTGTGGAAATATTCATGCGCCACCACGCTTTCGATGCGCTCGTAATCGGAATCGGTCGCGGTCTCGGGGCTCGCCAGGATCAGCTTGTCGTTGAAGATGTTGAGGCCCTTGTTCTCCATCGCCCCCATATTGAAGGCGGAGACGGCCACGATCATGAAGATGTCGAGATCGTATTCGCGGCCATAGGTCTCCTCGTCCCATTTCATCGCCCGCTTGAGCGAATCCATCGCATAGGCCGCGCGCGCCTCATTGCCGTGCTCGACATAGATGCGCAGATCGACGTTGCGGCCGCTCATGGTCGTGAACGTGTCGGCGATGACGCCCAGATCGCCGGCCACCAGCGCGAACAGGTAACAGGGCTTGGGGAAGGGATCGTTCCACACCGCGAAATGCCGCCCGCCGGCAAGATCGCCGCTCTCGACCAGATTGCCGTTGGAGAGCAGCACCGGCAGCGTCGCCTTCGGCGCCTCGATGCGCGTCGTGTAGACGCTCAGCACATCCGGCCGGTCGAGGAAATAGGTGATGCGGCGGAAGCCTTCCGGCTCGCATTGCGTGCAGAAGATGCCCTTGGCGAGATAGAGCCCTTCCAGCGCCGTGTTCGCGGCCGGCGCGATCTCGGTGACGATTTCGAGCGTGAAGCGCGTCCGGCACTGCGCGAAGCGTCAGCGTCTCGTCATCGACCTTGTAGGCATCGGCGCCCAGCGTCGTGCCGTCGATCGCCACCGAGACGAGCGTCATATGCTCGCCATTCAGCACCAGCGGCGCATCGGCCGCGCCCGTCCGCTCGATCTTCGTCGTCGCGGTGACGCGCGTGGCCTCCGGATCAAGGACGAAATTCAGATGGGTTTCGGCGATGCGGAAATCGGGCGCGCGATACTCTGCAAGACGAACGGCGCGCGGGTCTTCGGTGCGCATGGGAACCTCGGTGCTGTCGGAACAGCATGGGTCATAGCCCCTCACGCGGCCAAGCGAAAGCGTCGGGCCGCCGTTGTGTCCGGCGTTCGCGCATGATTGTGTGGTGTTTTGCGGTTCCCCGAGGCGCGCCCGGCTCAGCCCGCGGCGCGGTCCACGTCGGTGACGATGTCCTGCGCGGCATGGGCCAGGTCGGCCAGAGCCGTCGGCATCTCCTCGCCGGATTTGCGGGCCCACTCGACCAGGGTCGAGGCCAGTTCGGCCAGCTTGCGGCGCCGCCGCGATCAGCCGGGCCTGGCGTTCGATCTTTTGCGGGTCGAGGTCGTATTCGGCGCCCGGCACGCGCCAGCCGCCCCATTCGGCCTCGCCGGTGATCACCACCGGGATAGGTGCCGGGCACCGGATGGCGGGCGCAGTCTTCGGCCGGCTGCCATTTGTTGCGGGCGCGGATGATGCGCCAGCTCTGATGGGCCGTCGCCCGGGGCATCCGCCGTCGGCTCTTCGGCCTGCAGTTCCTCGGCGGCGAATTCGCGGCCCAGCCCGACATCGTAATAGACGCGCAGGGGCTCATCGAGCCCCTTGGTCCAGTGCGGGATGACCTTCTCGACCAGCGCCCAGGTGCCCACCGGGCGGACGTAGACGCGCTGGTTCTTGTGAAATTGTGCTTTGGCCATGGCGGCAGCCGATCCCATTTTTTCCGGAAGCCCTAGCGTAAGCCTGCGCCCTTAAGCGCCAGTTAAGGCGGAGCCGCGAATTGCCCCCATTGCGCTCGTCCGACAGCGGCCTTATCGTGGCGCCTGACAGACAATCAAACGGGTGGAAACGCATGAATTTCGATTTCTCCGACGACCAGAAGATGCTGCGGGATCAGGCCCGCCGCTTCCTCGCCGAGAAGTGCCCGCCCAAAGCCGTGCGCGCGGTTCTGGAAGGCTCTCAGGGTTACGATGCGTCACTGTGGAAGGGCATTGCCGAGATGGGCTGGCTGGGCACGGCGATCCCGGAAGCCTATGGCGGGCTCGGGCCTCGGCTATCTCGAACTTTGCGTTGTGGCCGAGGAGCTGGGCCGCGTGCTGGCGCCGGTGCCGTTCTCCTCCACGATCTATCTGTTTGCCGAAGCGCTGCTGGCGGCCGGCAGCGAAGAGCAGAAGTCGACGCTGCTGGCCGAAGCTCGCCGAAGGCGGTCTCGATCGGCACCTTCGCCCGCACCGAAGGGCCCGGGCGCGGTGACGCCGAAATCGATCCGCACCACATTCCGCGGCGGCAAGCTGAACGGCACGAAGCTGGCGGTGGTCGATGGCATGGATGCGGACTACGCGGTCGTCCTCGCCCGCACCTCGGATGAGCCGGGCGAGCGCGGCCTTGGCCTGGCGCTGGTCGATCTCAAGGCCACCGGCGTCACGCGCAAGGCGCAGGATTCGATCGATCCCTCGCGCAAGCATGCCGAGACTCACCTTCAACGATGCGCCGGCCGAAGCGCTGGGCGAAGCCGGGCGAAGGCTGGTCGATCACTCGCGCGTGCTCGACCGCGCCGCCATCATGACCGCCTTCGAACAGGTCGGCGGCGCCGATGTCCTGCCTTGCCATGGCCAAGGACTATGCGATGGAGCGCTATGCCTTCGGCCGGCCCATCGCCTCCTATCAGGCGATCAAGCACAAGCTCGCCGACATGTATGTGAACAACGAGCTGGCGCGCTCCAACGCCTATTACGGCGCCTGGGCGCTGTCGACCGACGCGCCCGAACTGCCGGTGGCCGCCGCCGCCGCGCGCGTCTCGGCCACGCAGGCCTTCGACTATCGCGGCCAAGGAAAACATCCAGACCCATGGCGGCGTCGGCTTCACCTGGGAGTTCGATTGCCACCTCTATTACAAGCGCTCGCGCGAACTGGCCCTCAGCCTCGGTGCGCAGCGCAGCTGGAAAGACAAGCTCGTCACCGCGCTCGAACGTTCGAACGCCGCCTGACGCGACATTGATATTCGAGGAACGATCCCATGGATTTCGAAGACACACCCGAAGAAGCCAGGTTCCGCGCCGAAGTGCGCAACTGGCTCGATGCCAATGCGCCGAAGACAGTCAGCCGGCGATGGCGGCGAACTGGCCGAACGCAGCGACAAGACCTTCCTCGCCGCCTGCCGGGCCTGGCAGGCCAAGAAGGCCG
Organism: uncultured Pseudomonadota bacterium; assembly: GCA_963822185.1. Classification (GTDB taxonomy): domain Bacteria; phylum Pseudomonadota; class Alphaproteobacteria; order Micropepsales; family Micropepsaceae; genus Rhizomicrobium. Next base: position 127,138 of record CAWGGT010000023.1, on the reverse strand, counting down.
ATGCCGGCTATGCCCGCATCACCTGGCCGAAGGAAGTTGGCGGCTATGGCGGCACGCCGATCCAGCAGGTCATCTTCAGTCAGGAAGAAGGCAAGACCCGTCGACCGAAGGGCTTTACGGCCCCTTCGCCATCGGCCTGGGCATGTGCATCCCGACGCTGATGACCTATGGCGCGAAGGATGCCATCGCGCCGCTATGTGAAGCCGGCGCTGCATGGCGAGGAGATCTGGTGCCAGCTCTTCTCCGAACCGGCCGGCGGCTCCGATGTTGCCGGTCTTCGCACCCGCGCCGAGAAGGACGGCGACGGCTGGGTCATCAACGGCCAGAAGATCTGGACCACCGGCGCGCAGATTTCCGATTACGGCATTCTGCTCACCCGCACCGATCGCGAACGTGCCCAAGCACAAGGGCCTGACGATGTTCTACATCGACATGCACGATCCGGCGGTCGAGGTGCGTCCGATCAAGCAGGCCTCCGGCGCGTCCGGCTTCAATGAAGTTTTCTTCACCGATCTGCAAGCGTCAAGGATTCGCAGCGCCTCGGCGAGGTGGGCGATGGCTGGCGCGTGGCGCTGACCACGCTGATGCATGAGCGTCTGGCCGTCGGCGGCGGGCAGGGCGGTGGGCTCGATGTGCCGCAGCTCATGGCGCTGGCGCGCGAGCTCGAACTGGAAGACGGCCCGGCCATCAAGAACGCGGCCGTGCGCGAGAAGATCGCCGACTGGTATGTGCGCTCGGCCGGCCTGAAATACACGACCTATCGCACCATGACGGCGCTCTCGAAGGGCCAGCAGCCGGGGCCGGAAGCCTCGATTGCCAAGATCGTGGTGGCGCCCAAGCTGCAGGACCTGTCGCGGCTTCGCCACCGAACTCGAAGGCGAAGTGGGCGCGCTCAAGGGGCACGATGCGCCGATGAATGGGATGTTCCAGATGGGATGGATGAGCGCGCCGGGCCTTCGCATCGCCGGTGGGACGGACGAGATTCTGAAAAACATTATTGCAGAACGGGTTCTCGGCTTGCCTCAGGACGTGCGTGTTGACAAGGATGTCGCCTTCAACAAGCTGCCCAGCGGACGCTAGGAGACACGTCATGCCCCTCGATACGCTCGACCACTACACGATCAATTGCGCCGACATGGAAAAGACGCGCGATTTCTATCGTGACGTGCTGGACCTGAAGGACGGGTTCCGGCCCGATCTGGCGTTTCCGGGCCACTGGATGTATTGCGGCGATGCCGCGGTCATCCACATCCTCGATCGCGCGCGGCGCGCTGCCGGAGAATGACGATGCGGTCCACAACAGCCCCACGGGCTCGCTGGATCATGTCGCCTTCAACGGCCATGACGTTCAGGCCATGATCGCGAAGCTGAAAAAACTGGGCATCACCTATCGCGAGAACATCTTTCCCGAACTGCCGTTGCATCAGCTGTTCGTCGCCGACCCCAACAACATCATGGTCGAACTGAATTTCCGCGAGCGAAGCGAAAAGCCCGCGTAAGAATAACGAACCAACATTGGAGAATACGAATGATCGGGTATGTGACTCTCGGTACCGACGATATGGAGAAGTCCAAGAAGTTTTACGACGCCGTGCTGGAGCCGCTGGGCGGCAAGCGCGGTTTCGCCACCGACCGCATGCAGACCTATTCGGCCGGCGAGGGCCCGATGCTCGGCAGTCTGCACGCCCTATGACGGCAAGCCCGCCACGCCGGGCAACGGCACCATGGTATCGCTGGCGGCGCCCGAACCGCGAGCTGGTCGACACCGTCCATCGCATCGCCGCTGGCCGGCGGTGCGGTCGATGAAGGCGGCGCCGGGCGAGCGCATGCCGACCTTCTACGGCGCCTATTTCCGCGATCCCGACGGCAACAAGCTCTGCGTCTTCAAGATGGGCTGATCGCCCCTCTGGCCTCTTACCTCCCCGGCAACGGGGAGGTACAAGGGCCCATGCCCATCCAGTCCCCTGCATCAATATCTGCGAAATCGATTTCTCGACCCTGCTCTGCAAGGGCTGCGGCCGCACGCGCGCCGAGGTCGCCGGCTGGCTGTCGTTCACCGATGATGAGCGTGCCGCGATCATGGCCGGCCTGCCCGAACGCATGAAGAAGGCGGGAATGCCGCCGCTCAGCCGGTCTCGCTGACCTGATCGCGCCCCAGCGGATCGGGGTCGAGCACGCGGCCCTTCATCGCCCCCAGCCAGTCGAGCCCGCGCGCCAGTTTCACATTCTCGCCGATCACGAGGATCGCCGGGGCCTTGCTGCCGGTCGCTGTCGCACCCAGCGCGCCCAGTGTCGTGACAGCCACGCTTTGGCCCGCATTGCTGGCATCGCTGACGATCGCGGCGGGCTCGTCCGCTTGCCGCCCGGCCGCCATCAGCGTCTGTGCAATCTCATCGGCATGGGCCAGCGCCATATAGAGCACCAGCGTCGGCGAGCCTTTGGCCACCGCAGCCCAGTCGAGATCCGGCAGCCCGCCATCGGCGCCATGGCCGGTGATGAAGGTCACGGCGTGATTGGTGTCGCGATGGGTGACCGGAATGCCGGCATAGGCCAGCCCGCCGATCCCCGCTGTCACGCCCGGCACGATGCGGAAGGGAACGCCGGCGCGCGCCAGCGTCAGCGCTTCTTCGCCGCCGCGTCCGAACACGAAGGGATCGCCGCCCTTCAGCCGCAGCACGCGCAGGCCCTTCCGCGCCAGCGAAACGAGGCTGCGCGAGATGTCGCCCTGCTTGGCGCTGGGCCTGCCACGCCGCTTGCCGGCGAAGATCAGCTCTGCGCCCGGCCGCGCCAATTTCAGCAAAGCGGGGTTGACGAGCGCGTCATAGAGCACAACATCCGCCGCCGCGATTGCGTGCAGGCCAAGAATTGTTGCGAGGCCCGGATCGCCCGGCCCGGCCCCGGCCAGCCACACCCAGCCGGGTGCGAATTCGGGCAGGCCGAGGGTTTCGGCCAGGCGCTGGGTGGCGGCACGTTCGGCGGCATGGATGGGTGTCGGTTCGGTCATATTTCACACAATTTCAATGTATGAAAAATTATATCACATGATCGATACGTAGGAAGCAAAATCGGGGAAACAAGAGGAAATTTGCGTCATTGCAGCGAAATCACGGAATTCCCGCGTTATAGAGGGGCCGTTTCCCAACGCATTCGAGTGACCATGACCGACAAACCCCGCGCCGACCTCAAGCCCAACACCCTGGAATATGAAAACGAAGCCCTGGTCTCGCCCAATGGCTTCCGCGAATACGATGCCCGCTGGCTGTTCGGCAAAGAGCTGAATCTTCTGGGCGTGCAGGCGGTGGGCCTCGGCCTCGGCACCTATTTCCACGAACTCGGCATCAAGCCGCAGGTCGTCACCGGCCACGACTACCGCGCCTACTCGCTCTCCATCAAACAGGCGCTGACGCTGGGCCTGATGGAGGCCGGCTGCGAGGTCATCGATATCGGTCTTTCCACCACGCCCATGTGCTACTTCGCGCAATTCGCGCTCGATGTGCCGGCCTGCGCCATGGTCACGGCCAGCCACAACGAGAATGGCTGGACCGGCGTGAAGATGGGCGCCAACCGCCCGCTCACCTTCGGCCCGGACGAGATGCTGCGCCTCAAGGCCATCGTCCTTGGCGGCGAAGGCAAGACTGCGCGCCGGCGGCTCCTACCGCCGCGTCGACAACATGCGCGAGACCTATCTCGAAGACCTGACCAGGGGCCACAAGCTTTCGCGCCCGATCAAGGTGATTGCGGCTTGCGGCAATGGCACGGCCGGCGCCTTCGGCCCGGAAGCGCTGCGCCGCATCGGCGCCGACGTCATCCCCATGGACGACACGCTCGATTTCACCTTCCCGAAGTACAATCCCAACACCGAAGACATGGCGATGCTCCATGCCATGGCCAAGGCGCTGAAGGAGAACGGCGCCGAAATGGCGCTCGGCTTCGATGGCGATGTCGATCGCTGCGGCGTGGTCGACGACACGGGCGAGGAGATCTTCGCCGACAAGGTGGGCGTGCTGCTGGCGCGCGATCTGTCGAGCCGCATCCCGAACGCGAAATTCGTGGCCGATGTGAAATCGACCGGCATCTACGAGATCGATCCGGTGCTGAAGGCCAATGGCGCCACCACCGATTACTGGAAGACCGGCCATTCCTACATGAAGCGCCGCACCAACGAGATCGAGGCCGTCGCCGGCTTCGAAAAGTCCGGCCACTATTTCTTCCGCGCGCCCATCGGCCGCGGTTATGACGACGGCATCGTCGCCGCCATCGCCATCCTCGAAATGCTCGATCGCGCGGGCACGAAAAAGATGAGCCAGCTCGTCGCCGACCTGCCCAAGACCTGGGGCTCGCCCACCATGGCGCCCTTCTGCCCGGACGAAAAGAAATACGACATCGTCGATGCCATGACGAAGGAATATGAAGCGCTGAAGGACGAAGGGCGAAACCGTCCTCGGCCAGAAGATCGTCAAGCTGGTGACGGTCAACGGCGTGCGCTTCACGCTGGAAGACGGCACCTGGGGCCTGATCCGCGCCTCGTCCAACAAGCCGTCATTGGTCGTGGTGGTCGAAAGCCCGGTCTCCGACGCCCAGATGCGCGCGATGTTCAAGGACCTCGACGCGCGCCTCTCGCAAGCACCCCGAAGTCGGCGAATACGATCAGAAGATTTAGGCGGCTTCGCTGCGCGCAGGCATTGCCAGATGCGCCAACGCATCCCTTAACGTCTGCACGTTCGCACCCGGCTTGGTCGCGTTTTCGGAGAGATGCCGGCGGAACAGGCGCGCGCCCGGCTTTCCGTTGAACAGGCCGAGCATATGCCGGGTCATGGCGTTGAGCGGCACGCCCTGTTCCAGCTGATGCGCCACATAATCGACATAGGCTTCCACGGCATCCTCGATCCGCACCGGCTCGCCGCCGAAGAAACGCGCATCCACCTCGGCCAGCATCGCCGGCGTGTGATAGGCCGCGCGCCCCAGCATCACGCCATCGACGAATTGCAGATGCGCCGTCCGCTTCGTCCAGCGTCTGGATGCCGCCATTCATGACGATGGTGAGTTTGGGGTTCTCCGCTTTCACCCGCGCCACCAGATCGTAATCGAGCGGCGGCACGTCGCGGTTCTCCTTCGGCGACAGCCCCTTCAGCCATGCCTTGCGCGCATGCACGATGAAGGTGCGCACGCCGGCCGCCTTGCACGCCGCGATCATCTCGCGCAGCGCGATCTCCGGCTCCTGCTCGTCCACGCCGAGGCGGCATTTGAGCGTCACCGGAACATCCACCGCCGCATTCATCGCCGCCATGCACTCGGCCACCAAGCTTCGGCTCCTGCATCAGGCAGGCGCCGAAGCGGCCCGATTGCACGCGGTCCGAAGGGCAGCCGACATTGAGGTTGATCTCGTCATAGCCGAACTCGGCGCCGATCTTCGCCGCCTCTGCCAGCCGCGCCGGCTCCGCAGCCGCCCAGCTGCAGCGCCACGGGATGCTCGCGCGCGTCGAAGCCGATCAGCCGTTCCCGGTCGCCGCGGATCACCGCTTCGGCCGTCACCATCTCGGTATAGAGCAGGGCGTGCTTCGTCAGCCCGCGATGGAGCATCCGGCAATGCCGGTCGGTCCACTCCATCATCGGCGCCACGGCGAAGATTTTGCCCTTGGGGCTCACGTCTCGAATTCCGGGTCCTGGTTTCGGGCTTTCCTTGCCCGCCTTTGGCCTTTCAAGGCAAGCCGTTTTCCGGGCCGCCTGCGCCCGGCGCCCGGTTTAACGCCGGTTTAAGCCGAATGCGGCAGTCTGGTGCGGCGAGGCGAGGAGCAAGGCCGGAGCCATGTCTGTCGAAGCACCCAATGCGGCCCGGAGCGGCGAAGCCGGGCTGGCACACGCATTCGCCGATGTCCCCGATCTCGATCCGGCGCAGCTCGAGGATCTGGCGCATGTGCTGAAACCTGACCAGGTGCTGACATTGGCACAGTCCTATTGCGCCGCGACTGCCGATCTGCTGGCCACGCTTGATCGCGCCGCCGCCGATGCAGACTGGGCCCAGCTGCGCGAACTGGCGCATGATCTGAAGGGCACCTCCGGCAGCTTCGGCGCCTGCCGTCTGCAACATCTGGCCGAAGCGCTTGAAGATTGCTGTGCGGAAGAACAGGGCGCGGAAGCCTCGCGCCTGCGTCGCGGCAATGCATCGCGCGCTTGCCGGGGCTCGTTCCGCGATTGAGACGCAGCTCGCCGCACTGGAAGCGTGACGCGGTCATCCGCGTCGACCGTGCAACCGAGTATACCGTTCCACAACATTGTCGCAGACAATTGGCTTCCGATTGTCATATCGGCCCGCTAACCTGCCGCCATGCGGATATTGATCGTCGAAGACAATGCACGTCTGGCGGGGCTGATGGCGGCGCTGCTCACCGATCATGGCCATGGCGTCGATACCGTCGAAACGGTGACGGCGGCGCGGGCCGCCTTGTCTCCCGGCGGTTACGATCTGGTGCTGCTCGATCTCTCGCTGCCGGACGGCGACGGCCATGCGGTGCTGGAAACCCTGCGCGAGGGCGATAGCGGCGTCTATGTACTGATCGTCACCGCGCGCGGCGATGTCGACAATCGGGTGCGCGCGCTCAATGCCGGCGCCGACGACTATATCGTCAAACCCTTTTCCGATGAGGAGCTGGTGGCGCGCATTCGCGCCGTCGCCCGGCGTTCGCGCCAGATGCGCGAGGCGGTGCTGGCCGCCGGCAATGTCCGGCTCGACACGGCCTCGCTGACGCTGACCATTGCGGACCATATCGCGCCCATTACGCCGCGTGAGCTGACCGTTCTGTCGGCCCTGCTCGAACAGCAGGGCAAGGTGATGCCGCGGGAAAAACTCGAACGCGCCGTCTATTCCGTCGACAGCGATGTGACGGGCAATGCGGTCGAAGCGGTGGTTTCGCGCCTGCGCCGCCGGCTTGGCGCTGCCGGAGCGACGGTCGACATCACGGCCATGCGCGGCATCGGCTACATCCTGACGGAACGCGCGCCGTGCTGAATCGAGGACAGCCGAAGTCGCTGTCCTGGATTCTGGCCGTGCGTATGGTGGCGGTGTCGCTGACGATCTCGGTGTTGCTGACGCTGGCTTTTGTTCTGCACTATCTCTCCGATATTCCGCGCCTGCGCGAAATGACGTTGCAGGACACGACGACGAAGATCGCCGAAACGCTGGCGGCCGGCCGCGATCCGGCGGCGTTGCACCTCTTTCGCGCCTATCCGAAGTCCTATGGATTTCGCGTATTCGATCGCCGCTCGTTGAGGCACCGCCGCATTCTCGCCTCTGCCAATACGCACTGGCTTCCGCCGGTCCAGCATCTGTCGCCGGACGGGCACGATCCTGCGGTCGTAGGTCGCGATCTCTTCGAGGATTTCGAGCAGTTGCATCCAACGGCTGCGCGGCCTGCCGGCGAGCCCGTCTCCCTTCTCATTCATCGCACTGTCCTGAAGGGTCACAAATACTGGATCCAGACCTATATGATCGGCGATCCGGCCTGGGCCGGTCTGATGGTCATCGCCAAAAAGTTGATCACGCGTGTTTTCATTCCGCTGATCTTGCTGGTTCCCGCATTGACGCTCGCAATGTTTTTGACGACCCGTGCCGCGCTTGAGCCGGTCCGGCGGCTGGCGCGCGAAGCCAGTGCCATCGGCGGAGCCGTCGCGCGCGGTGAATCGCTAACACCCGTGTCGGAAAGCGGCATGGCGCGCGAATTCGTCGATGTCGCAGCCGCCGTCAATGCCATGCTCGCCAGGCTCGAACATTCACTGCAATTGCAGAAGCAGTTCACGGCCGATGCGGCCCATGAATTGCGCACACCGCTGGCGGTGTTGCTGCTGGAGGTGTCGCGTCTGGCGCCCGGTCCCGAGCGCAGCCGCATCAAAGCCGATATCGAAGGCCTCGGCCATGTCGTTGACGAATTGCTGCGCTTTGCCCAGGCCGAAGAGGCGATGGCACAGGCCCGCGAGCAAGTCGATCTCGTCCCCTGCGCCCGCCAGGTTTGCGAGGCTGCTGTCCCTGCGGCAGTCGCCCGGCGCCAGAGCATCGAATTCGATCATGCGGGCGCTGAGGTGACCGTATCCGGCAGCGCCGCACTGATCGAGATCGCCATCCGCAATCTCGTCGACAATGCGCTCACCTATTCCCCGGCGGGCGCTACGGTGAGCGTCTGCGTCGAACCGGGCCCGGCCGTGATTGTCGAGGATGACGGCCCCGGAATCCCGGCCACCGAGCGCGCGCGAATCTTCGATCGCTTCTGGCGCCCGGATGCGAAGGGCGGCAATGGCGCCGGCGTCGGGCTGGCGCTGGTACGCCGCGTCGCGCAGCTCCATGGCGGCGATGTCCGCCTGGAAGACCACCCCCTCACGGCACCCGCATGGTGCTCACCTTCGCGCCGCAACCCGGCCGCGCATGAACCGGTTCGGTTTCAGCACAGTTGGGCTCGACGAGTTCGGGCTAAATGCGCAACGCTGTCGGCCACCGGCCGGCGACGCAAGCATCGGGCTGTCGAGACCACAAGACCCGACCGGATCAGGGGAGGAACCAGAATGGCCAATCAGGGCAAGCCGGCCGGCGCAGAGGGCACGAAGGGTCACAACCGGATCCGGCGCATCGCGACGGAAGAGGCCTGGAGCATTCCCGAGATCCCCAAGGCCCAGCTGGAACTGCTGAACGGGCCCTGTCCGCCGGACGACGCGTCGCTGCGCATGGGCGCGATGTTCGCCGGCCTGCCGGAGGTCCAGAAGCAGCTCTGCGATATCGGCCCGGGCCGCATCGCGCGCATGGACGAACTGGGCATCGACCGCCAGCTCCTCTTGCTCACCGCGCCGGGCGTGCAGGTGCTCGACGCGCGCACCGGCACAGAACTCGCGGCGCTGTCGAACGACCGTCTGGCCGAAGCCTGCCGCAAATATCCAGACCGCTTCTCCGGCCTCACCGCCTTCGCGCCGCAGGATGTGAAGGGCGCGGTCAAGGAGATCGAGCGCGGCATGACCAAGCTCAATCTCAACGGCGCCGTGCTCAATTCCCACACCCAGGGCCATTATCTCGACGAACCGGCCTTCGAGCCGATCCTCGAAGCGCTCGAGCATTTCGATGCCGCGCTTTACATTCATCCCACCAGCCCGCCTTCGAACTGGGTCTATCCGTATGAATATCGCGGCTTCATCGGTGCGCTGGCGGGCTTCAGCCACGAAGTGTGGATGCACACCATGGGGCTGATATTCTCCGGCGCCTTCGACAAATATCCCAAGCTGCGCCTCGTCATCGGACATGCCGGCGAAGCCATGCCGCTGCTGCTCTATCGCTTCGACTGGATGCAATCGAACGCCGATGGCCGCCCCGGCCTGCGCGGCGGTCAGCCGCCCGTGAAGCTGAAGCACAAGGTTTCGCACTACTTCCACAACAATATCTGGGTCACGACCAGCGGCGTGGCCTGGGAACCGGCGATCAAGTTCTGCATCGATGTGCTCGGCCCCGAACGCGTGATTTATGCGATGGATTATCCCTATCAGGTCTCGGCAGACGAGGTGGCCACCTATGACAATCTCGACATTCCCTTCGAGCACAAGAAGATGCTGATGCAGACCAATGCGGAGCATGTGTTCCGCCTGCCGTCCTTCGGTTGACCGGTCGGAACGGGGTCTCGATGCCAGCCCAGAACGGATATGATTATGTCATCGTCGGCGCGGGTTCGGCCGGCTGTGTATTGGCCGCGCGATTGAGCGAGGATCCCTCCTGTCGCGTGCTGCTGCTCGAAGCGGGCGGGCGCGACCGCGGCAATCTTCTGGCCATGCCGCTCGCGTGGCGCGATGCCTTCCTGCACAAGGATTTCGGCTGGCATTATCTGAGCGAGCCGGAACCCCATGCCGACAATCGCCGCATCGCGGCCCCGCGCGGCAAGGTGCTGGGCGGCAGCTCCTCGGTCAACGGCATGATGTATTCGCGCGGCCATCCGCGCGATTTCGATCAATGGCGGCAGATGGGCGCCGAGGGCTGGAGCTTCGCGGACATCTTACCCTATTACCGCAAGGCCGAAAGCAATTGGCGCGGCAAATCCGCCTATCACGGCAAGGACGGCCCGCTCACCGTCTCGCGTCACATCACCGATCATGCGCTCTATCCCAAGCTGATCGCGACGGCGGAAAAGCTCGGCTATCGCGCGCTCGATGATTTCCACGAAGCCAGCACCGAAGGCTTCAGCGCGCCCGACTTCAACACGCATAAGGGCCGCCGCGCCAGCACCGCCGCGCGCTATCTGCGGCCTGCGATGAGCCGGCCCAACCTCACCGTCGAAACCGGCGCGCTCACGACGCGCGTCGTCCTCGAAGGCAATCGTGCGGTCGGGCTCGATTATGTGAAGGACGGCCTGATGCGGTCCGTGCGTGCCGAGCGCGAGGTGATCCTCTCCGGCGGCGCGTTCAATTCACCGCAGCTGCTGATGCTCTCCGGCATCGGCCCGGCCGATGCGCTGAAAGCGCTGGGCATCCAACCGCAGCATGATCTGCCCGGCGTCGGCCGCAATCTGCAGGATCATCATTCGGTCGGCGCCATGTACAACGCCGCCGGCGCCATCGCCTTCGATTCCGAACTGCGCTTCGATCGCATCGCGCTGGCGGCCATCCGCTGGAAGCTGTTCGGCAGTGGGCCCATTGCCGGCCTGCCGGTTGCGGCGCAGGGCTTTTATCGCTCGCGCCCCGAACTCGACCGGCCCGATGTGCAGATGCTGATCAGCCCGGTGTCGATGGGCGCGCGCGTCTGGTTCCCGGGCTGGCGCAAGGGCGCGGGCCATGTCTTCTCGCTCGCCAATGTGATGCTCTATCCGGCCAGCCGCGGTTCGGTGCGCCTGCGCTCCGCCGACCCCAAGGCGCCGCCCGCGATCCATTTCAATGTGCTGGCCGAGGAGGCCGACCGCGCCGCCTTCCGCCGCATGATCCGCTGGACGCGCAACTATTTCGCCACGGAACCGGCCAAATCGCTGGTCACCGGGCCGCTGATGCCCAGGACGGAGGTGGAAAGCGATGCCGATCTCGATGCCTATGTGCGCGCCAGCATCGGCACGGCCATGCACCCGACCTCGACCTGCGCCATGGGCACGGGCGAAGACGCGGTGGTCGATCCGCAGTTGAAGGTGCGCGGGCTCGCGGGCCTGCGCGTTGTCGATGCCTCCGTCATGCCGACCATCGTCGGCGGCAACACCAACGCCCCCGTTATCATGATCGCCGAAAAGGCCGCCGACATGATTGCCGGCCGCGCGCCATTGCCGGCGGCGCCGCTCTGACCCTCTGCAAGGAGAAACGCCCATGGATTATCAATCCGGCCCGCTCAAGCTCGAACATGTGTTCGACATCCGCATCAATTTCAAGGACCGCTGGATGCTCGGCCCCTGTCCGGGCGGCGACCATTATGGCTACACCTCGGTGCAGGACGGGCAGGTCGAAGGCCCGCGCCTCAATGGCAAGGTGGTCGATGTTTCCGGCGCCGATTGGCCGACCGTGCGTTCGGACGGCGTGGTCGAACTGCAGGCGCATTACATGCTCAAGGCCGATGACGGCACACTGATCTATATCCGCAATCTCGGTTATGTGTACGGGCCCAAGAAGGGCGAGAACGGCGCGCCGGATCGTCCCGGCTATTTCCGCTGCACGCCCTATTTCCGCGCGCCGGAAGGCCCGCATGAATGGCTCAACCGCACCGTCATCGTCGGCGGAGGCGAACGCCATCCCGATCCGGACGGCGATTATTCCATCTTCCGCTATTGGGCGGTGTCCTGAGCGGGCTCACCCTTTCCAGGGTTCGCCCGTCACCGGATGCGGATAGTGGAACGGGATCGTCGGCGTCTCGGGCCAGTATTTCCGCGCGGGCAGAATCTCGTCCGGTCCCGCTGGATCTTCGGGGAAGGTCTTGGTCGCGGTCCAGTTGACCGGCTTCCAATGCGCCCAGCCCTCGTCGAAGGTGCCGTGGTACACGACATTGTAGTCGAGCTGCTGGATCTTCCAGATGCCATCCTCGTTGACGTAATCATTCTCGTAGATGCCGCCTTCCCACCATTGCTGCAGGCCCGCCATGACCGGCCCTTCCTTGGTGATGTGGCTGCCGGCCTGCATGAAGCAGCGAAAGCGTCCCTTGGCCGTCTTGCGGTCGTCGGCAACGTCGATGATCTGCTGCGATTGCTGGTGATCGAGCAGAAAGCCGTAGATCGGGCCGTTGTGGCCGTTCGTGAAATTCTGGCGGAAGCGGTCGAAATAGAGCCGCTTCAACCCGGCTTTGCCCTTGTAGAGCCCGCCTGCGAACACGATAGAGCCGTGATCGGAAAACAGGTCGACCACCTCGTCATACAGGCATTTGTCGAGATAATAGCCATAGGCATATTGCAGCCGTGTGATCGCCTCCTTGTCTTCAAGCACGCCGGTGCGATGGGCCAGTGCTTCGTATTCTTCGCGTGTGATGGGTGTTTGGTTCGCCATGGCGCGTTGTCTCCCCGGTTTCGCTGCTTGTAGGATGCGGTCGTGATCCGTGCGGCGTGGGCTTATCCTATCGCGGACGCTGCGGCCCATGCGACCGAGGGCGACATGAATACATGCGCTGAAGGAACGGCGCTGACGGGGAGATGCATTTCATGACCGGACGTCTTGAGGGGCAGGTGGCGCTTGTCACCGGTGGCGGCCGCGGCTTCGGCCGGGCAATCGCACTGGCCTTCGCGCGCGAAGGCGCAGCCGTGGCGGTGACGGCGCGCTCGCGCGGCCAGCTTGATGCGGTGGTCGACGAGATTCGCGCGAGCGGCGGCAAGGCCGTGGCCGCGGCCGGCGACGTGATACGCCCCGACGATGTGGACCGCATCGTCGGCGAGGCCGAAGCTGCATTGGGCCCGCTCAGCCTCTTCGTCAACAATGCGGGTGTGCCCGGCCCCTTCGGCCCGATCTGGGATGTGGATGCCGAGGGCTGGTGGAAGGCCCAGGCCGTGCATATCCGCGCGCCCATGCTGTTCCTGCGCCGCATCATGCCGGGCATGATCGAACGCCGCGCCGGCCGCGTCATTGTGATCTCGGCCATCGCCAGCCACATGGTGGCGCCCTATATGTCGGCCTATTGCACGGGCAAGATCGCGCAGAACCGCATCGTCGCGCAGGCCGCCGCCGAGGCGAAGGATCTGGGCGTGCAGGTCTTCGCCATCGATCCCGGTTTTGTTTTCACCCAGCTTGCCGACGACACGCTGAACGATCCCGCCGCCCAGCGCTGGCTTCCGGGCATGATGGCGCGGCTGAAGGAACGTCAGGCCGAAACAGGCGACGGCAAAGATACGGATCTGGCGCGCTGCGCCGAACGCTGCATCGCGCTGGCTTCGGGCCGCTACGATGCGCTCACGGGCTGCTACACCGAACTGCCCGACGATCTCGATTCCATGCTCAAACAGATGGAGTCCGCATCATGAGTGACGACCGGCTCACGGCGCTGGAAGCGCAGGTCCAAAGCCTGTCGCACGAACTCGGTCGCCTGCAGGACGCGGCGGCGATCCGCAAGCTGCAATTCGCCTATGGCTACTACATGGACAAATGCCGCTTCGCCGACATCGTCGAACTGTTCGCCGAGGATGCCGAGCTGCATTTCATGGGCGGGATCTTCGAAGGCAAGGCCGGCGCGCGCAGGCTCTATGGCGGCGCTTCGGGTATCGACGGCCCGGCCTATGGCCTGTTGTTCGAACACATCATCGCCCAGGACATTGTCGATGTGGCCGAGGACCGGCGCACGGCCCGCGGCCGCTTCCGCACCTTCATGCAGGGTGGCGTGCACGAGACGAAGACAGATGCGCCGCCGCAATTGCCGGCCCAGTTCTGGGAGGCAGGCGTCTACGAAAACATCTATGTCCGCGAGGGCGGCGTCTGGAAGATCAGGCTGTTCAACTACAATGTCGTCTATCAGGCGCGCTATGAAGAGGGCTGGGCGCATTCGCCCGTCCAGCCGCTGATGGTCTCGACCTATGAGACGACCTGGCCGGAAAACCCGCGCGGGCCAGACCGCATCGGCCCGCCGCCGCCGCGCTGGCCCGAACCGGTGGTCGTGCCCTATCACTATCCGCACCCGGTCACTGGCGCGCCGCACCAGATGTGAGCGGTCGGCGGCAGCCAGTCCCGTCTATTTCTGGGCGTCGTTGATCAGGTTATCCACCTGCACCATGGCCCTGTCCTCGGACTTTTGCGCGCAGGTCTCGTCTTTCGGCTGCAGGGGAAAGAGCTTGTCGAGCTCGGTGCAGAGATCCGTGGCGGTGGTCTTCACGCGCATCTTCAGTTCTTCGACATCGGTATGTTTGGTGAGGTCGAGGTCGGAAAAGGCGACGGTACGGGAAATTGTTGTCGTCTCAACCGGGGTTCCGGTCGGGGTGCGGTCGGTGACGATCGTTTGCTGGACGATGCGGGGCGCCGTGACGACGATGGTTTCGAGCGGCTGTGCGCCGGCGCCGGATCCGATCAGGGCAAATGTAGCGCCGAGCAGGGACGAGAACAGGGCGAAGCGAATATGCGTGCGGCGTTTCGAGGACGGGAATGCGTGCATGGTAGGTCTCCACAATGAAGTGACCCCGCCCGGGCGGAAGAATGGCCCAGCCATGGCTGCGGTTCTTGATCTGGCGCAATGGCCCGGCCGGGCCAGCACCTCAGGACCGGTGGATGTCGCCTTGTCGTGAGGGCGCGAAGCTGCTGCGTTCGATGCCGTGGCGCGCAAGCTTGTCGTAGAATGTCTTGCGCGGGATGCCGAGGGCCTTGAGGGTGGCCTGCACATCGCCCTTGTTGAGCGCCAGCGCTTCGCGGATGAGTTGGGCCTCGTGGCGTTCGATGCGCTGCGGCAGGGACAGGTCCTGGCCCGGCGCGGCGGATCTGTGCATCTCCATCTCCGCAACGCCCAGGGCCACGCGCTCGGCAAAATGCGCGAGCTCGCGCACATTGCCCGGCCAGTCATGCGTGTTCAGATGCTGCCGGATGGCATCGTTGATCGTGGGCAATTCCTTCTGGAAGCGCTTGGCGGCCTGCGCCAGGAAATGGGCGAAAAGCAGCGGCACGTCCTCGCGCCGTTCGCGCAGCGGCGGAATGCGCAAGGTTACGACATTGAGCCGGTAGAACAGGTCTTCGCGGAAATTCTCGCGCTGCGCCGGCGCGCCGAGATCGATCTTGGCCGCGGCCACCACGCGCAGATCGACATCGCGCGCGACATTGGTGCCCAGCGGCGTGATGCTGCGCTGCTCCAGAACGCGCAAGAGCTTGACCTGCGTCGCCAGCGGCATGCTCTCGATCTCGTCGAGGAACAGCGTGCCGCCGCTGGCATGCTCGATCAGGCCGATGCGCCGGCCCTGGGCACCGGTGAAGGCGCCCGGCTCATGGCCGAACAACTCGCTTTCGATTACTGTCTCGGGCAGGGCGCCGCAATTCAGCGCCACGAAACGCTTGGCGCGGCGCGTGCTCCATTGATGCAGCAGCCGGGCCACGACTTCCTTGCCGGCGCCGGTTTCGCCGACGACGAGCACATCGACATCGGCTTCGGCCACATGGCGCAGCGTCTCGCGCAAGCGCTGGATCGCCGGCGCCTGACCGATCAACGGGCCCTCGTCGGCCGAGCCGGTCGCCAGCAGCTTGAGCTCGCGATTGGTCATGACGAGGCTGCGCTTTTCGGCGGCGCGGCGCACGCTTTCGATCAGGCGTTCGGCTGGGAAGGGCTTGGCGAGGAAATCATAGGCGCCGTCATGCATGGCTTCGACGGCCATATCGATGTCGCCATGACCCGAGATCAGGATCACCGGCAGGTCGGGGTCGATGGCCTTGACGCGCCTGAAGAGTTCGAGCCCGTCGATATGCGGCATGCGCACATCGCTGACGACAATGCCGGGAAACCCCGCATCGATGGCGTCGAGCGCGGCCGTCGCCGAGGCGAAGGGCAGGGGCGTAAAGCCAGCCAGTTGCAGCGTCTGCACATTGGCCTTGCGCAGGGCCTCGTCGTCGTCGATGAAGGCGACGGAGATGGGCGCCTCGATGTTCATGGCGCTTTCCGCAATTGAATGGTGAAGTGCGTGCCGGTGTCGCCGGTGCGCGTCAGCTCGAGCCGCCCACCGAATTCGGCGACAATGTCCTTGGAGATCACCAGGCCGAGGCCCAGCCCGCGCGGCTTGCTGGTGTTGAAGGGCGTGAACAGGCCCTCGGCGACTTCGGGCTCGATGCCGGGCCCATTGTCCTCGACGCTCAGGCATACGCGATCGCCGGTGCTCGTCGTTGCGATGCGGATGCGGCCATCCGCGCGCCCGGACAGCACTTCGAGCGCATTTTGCAGCAGATTGACCAGAACCTGTTCGAGCCGGATCAGCTTGCCATAGGCCTTGAGGTCCGGCCCGGGCGTCTCGCACGTCGAAAGCGACGCCCTGTTCGCGGATGCGCCCGCCCAGAACGAGCAGCGCCCCATCGATGACATCGGCAAGGCTGGTCGGGCCGATTTCATCGGTGCCCTTGCGCGAAAAGGCTGCGCAATTCCTGCGTGATCCCGCCGATACGCATGGTGAGCCCGGCGATCGAGGCAAGATTCTCCTTGACCGCTCCGGCATCGCCGCGGTCGAGCAGCGCGGCCGCATTGTCGGCATAGCTGCGGATGGCGGCCACCGGCTGATTGACCTCATGGGCGACGCCGGCCGTGATCTGGCCGAGCACGGCAAGCCGGTTGGCCTGTACCAGTTCGTCGCGCGCGGTCTGCAGGCGGGTTTCGGCCTTCTGCCGCTCGTCCATTTCCGTGCTGAGCTGGTGATTGATCATGCGCAGTTCGGCGGTGCGGATTTCGACGCGGGATTCGAGTTCGGCGCGCGCGGCGATTTCCTCGGCCTCGCGGATGCGCGCGCGCTGGCGGCGATAGAGCAGAATGCCCGCCAGCACGAGAAGCGGCATCAAAGCCAGGATGGCCGTCGAGCGGGCATTGCGCGCCTCGGCGTTCAAGAGCGCTTCGGCCGGCAACAGAACATGCATGCTGCCAGTCGGTGGTCGGGATCGGGACCTCCCGCGGCCAGATACATGCGCTCCGCGCGTCCGAGCCGGACCAGATCGCCGTCGGGATTGCCCTCGCCGCAGCACGTGGATCGGCAGCGGATCGAGCGGCGCCTTGCCGAATTGGCGGCTGGCGCGGATCGCGGCGGCTTCCCGCGGGTCGATGGGGACATCGCGCATGAAATGCCATTTGGGATTGCTGGCGATGATGACGATGCCCTGCGGGTTGGTGACATAGGCATCGGTGCCCGATCGCTGCCATTCGCGCTTCGACCTGATCGAACTGAACCTTGACGACGATGACGCCCAGCGCCGTACCGGTGCCGCGCACGCGCCGCGAGATATAGAGGCCCGGCCGGCGCGTCAGCGTGCCGAGGGCGAAATACTCGGCGGCCCCGTCGTGCAGGGCGCGGCGGAAATAGGAGCGGAATTTGTAATCGCTGCCGACCGGGCTGGCGGGCTTGCGCCAATTGCTGGCGGCAATGGCACGGCCATCGGCATCGAGCAGATAGATCACCGCCGCGTGGGTTCCCGCGCTCAGCCGTTCGAGCTTCCTGTCGAGGGCGGTGAGGCGGGCCTGGCGGCGATCGGTCAGCGCGGCCTGCACGTCCGGATCCTGGGCGAGGACGAAGGGCAGGGAGCGCTGCCTCTCCAGCTCGCTGCGCAGTACGGTCGTGCTCAGCGCAACGGCGCCGCCCGCCTGTTCGCGCAGGGCGGTGTGGGCGCGGCTCTCGCCGAAATCGCCCGCCAGCCACACGGCCAAGCCAAGCACCGCCACGCCAATGGCAGCGAAAGCGCCCCATTGCACCATGAAGGCGCGATCCGCGCGCAAGTTTGCTCTGGCTGCCGTTGTCGTGTCCTCCCTCCTTCCTCATTATGCGGATACTCGCACTTAGACAATATATGTGAGCGGGAATTCGCACATTTTCGACCGCAACCGGGGCGTGCGTTCAGATTTTCTCCTTCTTAATCAAAGGCTAAACTGAGGCGGCGGCGCTGGCATCGGACTTGCTGAAAGGGTGGGGACAGCGCGTGGGCCCGCGAAGGTGGCGCGCGCGTCAAGTCGGAGGCGGCACGCATCAGACGCCGCAGCGACGGGGGAGGAGAGATCATGAGGAAGGATGCCCTAGCGGCCCGGATCAGGAGGTCCGGACGGGACAGGCAAAGTGGCCGCGTGCGGCTGCTCCCCACCCGCCCCTCGGCGCCAATACCGGATGTGCCGGCGTATGGCCACGCCTGCCACCCACATCATCAGACGCAACAGAAATAATGTCCAGGAGGGGAAACATGAAAATCAGGAAGGCTGCGCTGTCAGCCGTATTTGCCGGGGCGTCGTTCGCCCTGTCGCAGGGTCTTTTGGTGCAGAGCGCGGCGGCCGCGTCAGGCGACGGTGGCGGCCAGCTCGAGACCGTCACCGTCACCAGCTTCGTCGCACATGGCGCCGTCTCGGCGTCCAAGCTCGATATCCCGGTGCGCGACGTGCCGATGTCGGTGTCGAGCTATACCGGCGACTTCATGAAAGCGATCGAGACGACCAACGTCGCCGATCTCTATCAGTACATGACGGGCATCGAGCGTGCCGGCAACACCGGCTATGACATGGTGATCCGCGGCTTCAAGACCGGCGGCAATGATCGCAACGCCATCATGACCGATGGTCTTCCGGGTCTCACCGTCCGCTTCGGCTCACCGCCGACCATCGGCATCGATCACATCGAAGTGGTCAAGGGCGCGGCCTCGATCCTTTACGGTCAGGAGCAGCCCGGCGGCTTCGTCAACATCATCACCAAGAAGCCGCAGGAACAGTTCTCTGGAGAGGTCAAGGTGATCGGCACGGCCGAAGAGGCGCGCAACGGCACCGCCAACGGCATCGATACCAGCTTCGATGTTCACCGGCCCCTTCGATGCGGAAGGAAAATATCTATATCGCGTGATCGGCGAACTCGGATACACGCAGCATTTCCGCGATTACGAATTCGAGCGCCCAGTCTATCTGGCGCCCAGCTTCACCTGGAACATCGACGACAACACGCAGCTTCTCCTGCAGTTCGAATATCGTCACACGGCAACGCGTTACGACACTTATCTGGTGACGCCGAACAACGACATCACCAAGCTCCGGGATATCTATACCCTCTACAACCAGCCTGATGGTTGGCAGCGCGAAACCGGCAAAACCGCGACGGTGACCTTCACCCACGAATTCGCGCACGGCATTTCGTGGACGCTGCATTATCGTCACGTTACCCACGAGGACACGGCGCGCGGCTTCGACGTCGTCAAGTTCTGGCCCGGCAACACCTCGCTGGAACGGCGCGCGCGCGGGCAGCTCAACAAGCGGACCTACGATTTCGGCGACACCTATGTCACCGTTCCGTTCGACCTCGGCTTCGTCTCCAACAAGATGGTCATCGGCGCGCAGCTCGGCCAGGAAACGGACAATTTCGGACGCCTGCAATTCTACAATGCTCCCCAGTCGCCCAATCCGCTGTCCGCCGACATCTCGCTTTACAATCCGGATTACACGACGACGTTGGCGCTATCCGCCTATCCGATCGGCTCGACCAATGACCGCAATACCGACTACGTCGAAAAGGGCGTCTATTTCTCCGATCTTCTGACCTTTTCCGATCAGTTCAAGGCCATGATCGGCCTGCGCTATGCAGCCCAGCGCATAACGCAGCTGACGCTCACGCCGAATCCGGCCGTGGTGTCGTCCACGACGACGATCAAACAGGCGACCACCAAGAGCTACAATCAGAAATGGCTTCCGATGGCCGGCCTGATCTATCAACCCAACGACAACCTGTCCTTCTATGCCAGCTACAGCTCGTCCTATGTGCCGCAGGCATCCTCTGCGCAGGATATCTACGGCAACAACAATTTCCCGCCGATCGAAGCCAAGGGCTATGAAGTCGGCACCAAGGACAGCTTCTGGGACCATAAGGCCAGCATGACTGTGGCGCTGTTCCGGATCAACGAATTGAATGTCCTGAACAAGTTCTCTTGCGCGACCGTTCCGACCGCGACCGCCACGGGAACCTGCTACGAGACGATCGGCAAGGAGCGGTCCCAGGGCGTCGAAGTCGAGCTCAACGTCCATCCGCTGCCAAACTGGCAGGTGCTGGCCGGCTATGCCTATACCGATGCGACGGTCTCCGGCTCGAACATCACCAACCAATTGGGCGCCAAGCTACAGAATGTGCCTTCGAACGACTTCCATGTCTGGTCGCGTTACGATGTCGCGTCGGGGCCGCTCGTGGGCGCCGGTATCGGTGTCGGTGTCAGTTATGTCTCCGACCGCAAGGGCACGCTGCCCACCGCCTCGTCGACCGCCGTTCTCGATCTGCCGGGTTATACGGTTGTCGACGCCGCGCTTTATTACACCTATGCCGAGAACTACGACCTGACGTTCAAGGTCTCCAACCTGTTCGACGAGCGCTACTATGCCAGCGCTGGTGCACAGGGGCAGTACAACATCCTGCCCGGTACGCCGCGTGCCTATACGCTCGCTCTGACAGCGCATTTCTAGTCTGACGCGTTCGACCGCGGGACTGCCATCGTTCTTCCCCAGGCGATGGCAGTCCCATTAGCAATGATGGCCTCCATGAGCCCGCGATTCCGCAATACGCTTTCCTGGCTGCACACCTGGACGGGACTCATCCTGGGGCTGGCGATCGTCATGCTGGCGGTGACGGGCGCGGCCCTCGTCGTGCGCCCCGAGCTCGACGACGTCATCAATGCGCCGTTGTTGCGTGTGCCAGCCTGTGCCCGGCCTTTGGCGTTGGACCGGCTGACCGCCATCGCCGAGGCCGCCCATCCCGCAAGCCGGCTCTACGCTATCGAAGTGACGAAAGCAGCCACCTCATCGGTCGCCTTCCGCTTCGCCGATTATGACTATGTCTATGTCGATCCCTGTCGTGGCACTGTGCTGGGTATCAAGAATCATTATGCCGGTCTGTTCGGCACGATGGACTGGCTGCACCGCTTCAAATTTGTTGGTCATGGCGACGGCGCGGGTCGGCCCGTTGCCGGCTGGTTCAATGTGGGCTTCGTCCTTTTGCTGATCATAGGTGGACTGGTCCTGTGGTGGCCGCGCTCGCGTGCGGCAGCCGGGCGGGCCTTCCGCTTCAACTGGCGGGCGCGCGGCGTGCCCCGCACGCTCAGTCTGCATAAGGTCGCCGGACTCTATCTTTCGCTTCTGCTGCTTATCATCACACTGACGGCCCTGCCTTTGGGTTTTCAGGCATTTCGCGATGCGATCTCCTGGCTTACGCATTCCTCTGTGGAAACGCCGCCGCCGCCGCATCTGGCGGCGCCGGCGGGCGCGCATCCTCTTCCGCTCGCGGCACTCTATACCCGTGTTGAGAAGGCCGTGCCCGATCTGGGCTGGGTCTCGCTTTACATCCCGGCAGCGCACAGCGCTGTGATGCATGCAGAGATTCTCCGGCGCGATGCCCCGCATGCCAATGCGAAAGGCCATCTCTATCTGAACGCCTATACCGGCCAGACCTTGCGCTTCCGCCCCTATGCCAGCGGAACGACGCCGGGGCGCAAGCTCTATCTCTATTTTCTGGCGCTCCATTCCGGCTTGGTCGGAGGTCTGCCCTATCAGCTTGCGCTTCTGATCGCCGTGCTGGGTATCCCGGTGCAGGCCTATTCCGGCGCCAGCGCCTATTTGCGCCGCACATTCAAACGGCCGCTGCGCGAAACGCGGCGCGTCCGGCTAATGCGCAAGAGCTTGGAGGCTGACGGTATCTGCAGCTTCGAGTTCGTGGAGCCGCGCGGCCGCGCCCTGCCGCCTTTCGAGCCCGGTGCCCATATCGATGTGCATCTGGAGAACGGGTTGGTGCGGCAATACTCGCTATGCGGCGATCCGGCCGATCGCTTGCGCTATACCATAGCCGTGCTTCGCCATCCGCAATCGCGCGGCGGCTCGCAAGCCCTGCACGAAACGCTCGAGCCGGGTGCGTTGGTCGAGATCGGGTCACCGCGCAATCACTTTCCTCTGGCGAAGACGGCGCGCTATTCGCTTCTGATCGCCGGCGGCATCGGGATCACGCCCATCCTCGCCATGGCCGAGAAGCTTCAGCGGATGGGCACGCCGTTTGTGCTGCATTACTCCGTTGCCTCGCGCGCGCGGGCTGCCTTTCTGGGACGGATTGCCGAACGTGGGCTGAACGATCGCATGCGTCTTCACGTCAGCGATGAGGGTACACGGCTGGACATCGTCGAATTGCTTTCGGCTCATGCTCCGGATGCCGACATCTATGTCTGTGGCCCGGCGGCGTTCATGGATGCGGTTCTGGGTGAAGCGACGCAGCGCGGTTGGCCGGACACGCGCTTGCATCGTGAATATTTCTCCGGAATGGCGCAGGGCCTGGCGGAGAGCAAGCCGTTCGAAGTCGAGATTGCCAGCACCGGGCAATTCATCGAAGTGAAGGCATGTGAGAATGCGGTCACGGCGCTCGCCCGCCACGGCATCGCCATTCCCACGGCCTGTGCGGAGGGTGTTTGCGGCACCTGCGTTACCGGCGTCCGGGCCGGCGATATCGATCATCGCGACATGGTCCTGACCCCCGATGAGCGTGTGAGAAACGATCGTTTTACCCCGTGTTGTTCGCGGGCCAATAGCCCGCGTCTGGTGCTCGATCTTTAAGGTGCCGGTTTCATACTGTTAGAGGATTTCGTCTTGGATAATACGAACGTAGATGAGCGGGCCACGACATCAAGCCGCCCCATGCCGACGGAGCTCTGGTGGCGTATCGTCGATATCAAGATCGGCATTGTGCCGCTTCCGATCTTCGTCGGTCTGATCGGCATCATCCTGGCCTTGGTCAACACAGGAAAAGTGCCGCCCGATATCCTGACGAACATGGCCATTCTGGCTGTCGGCGGCTTCGCCTGCGCCGAGCTCGGCAAGCATCTGCCGATTCTCAAGCATCTTGGCGCCGCCGCCATCTTCGCCACGTTCATTCCCTCCTATCTCGCCTTTGCGCATCTGATCCCGGCGCCGGTCGTCCTCTCGGTGGCAACGTTCACGCGCGCGAGCAATTTCCTCTATCTCTTCATCGCGGCCATCATTGTGGGCAGCATTCTGGGGATGGACCGGCACGTGCTGATCTCCGGCTTCCTCAAGATCTTCGTGCCGATTTCGATCGGCTCTGTTGCGGCGGCGGCAGTCGGCACGGCGGTGGGAACGGCTTTGGGCCTGGGCGCGAAGCATACGTTCTTTTTTCTTGTCGTGCCGGTCATGGCCGGCGGTGTCGGCGAAGGCGCGATCCCGTTATCCGTCGGCTATGGCTCCATTCTGCACCAGACAGATTTGCTGGCGCTGGTGTTGCCGCCGGTGATGCTCGGAAGCCTGTTCGCGATCATCATCGCGGGTTTTCTGAATTTTGCCGGCAAGCGCTATCCCCACCTTACCGGTGAGGGTCGCCTGCAGCCGGGCGAAGCCGAAGATGAAGTCATGGTTCAGGAGAAGCCGGGCGCGGCCCCGGACATCGCCACGGTCGCCGGCGCGGCGGTGATGACGGTCACCTTCTATCTCGTCGGCGTGCTGGCACAGCGTTATTGGAGCTGGCCCGCACCGGTGGTGATGTTGTTCGCGGTGGTCGCGGTCAAGCTTCTGCATCTGGCCTCGCCGAAGCTGGAACATGGCGCCTTCGTGGTCTATCGCTTCTTTGCCGTCGGCGTGACCTATCCGTTGCTCTTTGCGATCGGCGTGACCATGACGCCCTGGGACAAGCTGGTCTCGTCGCTGGCGGTGCCCAATCTGATTACGATCTTCGTGACGGTGGTGACGATGATTGTCACCGGCTTCTATAGCGGGCGCCTGTTGAAGATGTATCCGATCGACACGGCAATCGTCGCCGCCAGCCGCTGCAGTCAGGGCGGCACCGGCGATGTCGCCATGCTGACGGCAGCCAATCGTCTGCAATTGATGCCCTTCGTCCAGATCGGCACGCGCATCGGTGGCGCCATCACCGTGATTCTGGCCCTGATCGCCATGGCGCATTTCGGTATGTGACGGAAAGTCTGGATATGACGATTGCTACGAACGACAATCCCGCTGCTCTCGGCGCTACGCCGGCCGCCTATGACCGGCCGACAATTGTCCTGCATTGGCTCACGGCGGCTCTGGTCTTGCTGCAATGGGGCGGGGCGATCTCGATGGGGCTCGTCGATGAGCGGCCGATCCGCATGATCTATTGGACCGTTCATATCGAACTGGGCACCACACTGTTCTGCGTCATCCTTGCCCGGCTCGCCTGGCGGCGTATGGGTGGGCGCGTCCTGCCGTCGGTCGGCAGCGACGTGCTGCAAAAGGCGGCCAAGGCCACGCATCATCTGCTCTATACGTTGATCGTCGTGTTGATCCTGCTCGGCTTCGTGATCGTCGCGTTGCGCGGCTGGTCGCTGATCGGGCTGTTCAAGATCACGCCGATCATGCCCGGCTATCACGCCCTTTCCAGCACCCTGATCGGCGTCCACAAATGGACGGCGCATGTGCTGATGGCGGTGGCGCTTGGCCACGCATTGGTCGCGCTCTATCATCATCGGGTGCTGAAGGACGGCGTCTTGCGCCGCATGACCGGTGGCTGAGGAGAGCGTGGCAATGCGGACGGCAAATGTCTGGCCAGTGCTGTCGGCGATGGCCGCGGTGCTCATTTGCCTGTGGCCGGGCGCGGCGCTGGCCTTGTCGGACGAGATCCAGGTTTATGATGCGAGCATCGCCAAACCGGGAACGCTCAACCTGACCTGGCACAACAATTACACGGCCTCCGGCGCCCGCACGCCGGAGTTTCCGGGCGGGCTGGTAGCCGATCATGCGCTGAGCGGCGTCACCGAATGGGCCTATGGCGTGACGGACTGGTTCGAGGCCGGGCTCTATCTGCCGCTCTATGCCGTCACGGACCATGGCGGCGCCAAGCTCAATGGTTTCAAGCTGCGCGCACTGTTCGTCGTGCCCGACGCGGACCAGCGCACCTTCTTCTACGGCATCAATTTCGAATTCAGTTACAACAGCCGCCACTGGGATGCGCGCCGCTTCACGTCCGAAATCCGCCCCATCATCGGCTGGCATCTGGGCAAGGTGGATCTGGTGTTCAACCCGATCCTCGACAATTCCTATGAGGGTTTCTCGCGGTTCGATTTCGCACCCTCGACCCGCGTCGCCTACAATTTCAATTCGCACTGGGCGGTGGCGGCCGAGGAATATGCCGATTTCGGTCCCTTGCGGAAATTCTATTCGGGCCGCGACCAGTCGCATCAGCTCTTCGCGGTGATGGATTATTCCGGCATGCCGCTCGATGTCGAGGCCGGGGTGGGCTTCGGTCTCACCCATGCGTCCGACAGGCTGGTGTTCAAGCTGATCCTGTCGCGCGACCTGAACTGATCGCGGGCGACGGCCGCTCCGCAATCTGTGCCGCCAGTTCGAAGATCACCTGCAGTCCTTTGCCATCCGCGCCGTCGTGGGCATAGATCCGCCCGCCATGCAGTCCGATGATCGTGCGGCAGATGGCAAGGCCGAGGCCTGTGCCGGGCTTGTCGTCCATCCCCTGCCCGAAGCGGACGAAGCGTTCGAACATCTGCTCGCGTTGCGCGGGCGAGAGCCCCGGCCCCTGATCCGTGATGCTGACGCGCCACAGGCCGGATGTGAATTGCGAACGAAGCGTCACCAAACCGCCCTTGGGCGATGCGTTGAGCGCATTGGCAAGCAGATTGAGCAACACCTGGCGCAGCAGGCCCTCCTCGAAGGCCACGCGCCCCTGGCCCTCATGCTCGAAGGCGAAGTGTTGTTCGCGGTGCTCGGCGAGGACGATGGCATCCTGCTGGAACGATTCCAGAAACGGTACCGGATCCTGCGGAACCGCCTGCGTGGTAATGGCCTTCGCTTCCGCCCGGGACAGGAACAACAATTCGTCGATGATGCGATTGAGCCGCGCCAGCTCGTCGAGCATGACGACCACGACGTCCTCATGGTCCGGTGAAAGGCCGCCTTCGGTCACAAGCTTCTCCGCATGCAGGCGCAGGAGCGAGAGTGGTGTCTTGAGCTCGTGAGAGGCATCGGCCGAGAACCGCCGGGTCTGGTCGAACGATTCCTCCAGGCGGTCGAAAGTCTGGTTCAGAAGGCGCGCCAGATCGGAAATTTCGTCGTGAACATCGGAAACCGGAATGCGTTCGCTCAGATTGTCGTGCCGGATGCGGTTCGCAGTCTCGCTGATGGTGCGGATGGGCTGCAGAACGATCCGGCTGAGCCCAATTCCGATGGCGATGCTGACAAGGAGCATGACCGCCAGCAGCCCGGCGGCAACCTCCAGATAGATGCGCATCTCCGTGCGGATCGGCTTGAGCGGCGTTCCGACCGTCACGTCGAGACCGTGCAGCACGAATTCGGCAACCCGCAATTCGCCGACCCCCGGCACGCTGGCATTGTAGATATGCTTGCCCGGCACGTCGGGAATGATCTGCCGGTTGAGGTTGCTGGAATAGAACAGGTCGTGTGTGCGCCGGTCGTGCAGATTCACATAGAACAGAACCGATGCGTATTGCGTGGTCTGGCGGATGCGCCGGTCGATCTCCTGCGGCGTCATGCGGTCATACTCGTGCCCGAGATGGCCGCGGATCTGGTCGAACTCGGCTTCGTTCAGAAGATCGAGCCCGTGGATCAGCCGGTTCTGGAGCGAGACATAGCCGATCGCAAACAGAACGGCGAGCGTCAGTGTTGCGCTCAACGCATAAAGTGTCGCCAGCCGTGCCCCGATCGACTTCATAGGAGCTGATATCCCACGCCGCGCACAGTCTTGAAGACGTTTCTGCTCTGCGCGCTTTCCAATTTGTTCCGCAGCCGGCTCATATAGACGTCCAGAAGATTGGTATCGATGTCGTAATTCGAGGGCCAAACTTTTTCCGCAATGTACGTCCGGGTGAGAACGCGGCCGGGGCTCTGCATGAAAACTTCCAGCAGCGCGAATTCGCGGCCCGTCAGATCGATCTGCTTGTCGTCGCAATGGACGGTATGGCTCAAGAGATCGAGCCGGATACCGTTGTGTTCGACGACCGACAGCTTGACGCTCGATTGGCGGCGCAGAAGCGCGCGAATATGCGCCAGCAATTCTTCAAGGCTGAAGGGCTTGGGCAGATAGTCGTCGGCGCCCAAATCGAGCCCCGCAATCCTGTCTTGCACGGAATTGCGCGCGCTCAGGATCAGAACCGGCTCGTTGAACTTGTTTTCGCGCCACTCCTGCAGCAGGGTCAGCCCGTCGCCGTCGGGCAATCCGATGTCGAGCACGATCAGATCGAAGTTCATCTCCGCCAGCAGGTCGCGGGCCTGCGCACAGGACCTGGCCCATTCGACCGTGTAGTGATTTTCCGACAGGCTTTGCTTCAGGAAGCGCCCCAGCCTGGCGTGATCTTCGACGATGAGGATCTTCATGGAGAATTCGTTTTCCGCCTCGCGGCTCGTGCCGCGGATGCCCGCAAGCCCGGTTGCATGCATGATATGATCGGCACAGGGCCCGCAAATGGCAAGCGTCGGGCCGCCTGAATTTGCATTCAGGAAGCAGTCAGTCCCGTTTCAGGATGCACCGTTAGCGTCGTGGTGCGCAGGGAAGCCGAAGCCCGGGCTCATCGCGCCAAAACAACTCCAGGGTGGAATGCGGAGATCGATCATGAAATTTTCTGCTGCCGCTGTGCCGGCGCTTTTGGCTATGGCTCCGCTTCTCGTCGGACACGCGAGTGCGGGCGAAGCGCCGATCCTTGGCACGGGAAGCCACGGTCAACAGATCATCGAACGGGCGCTGGCCGCCCACGGCGATATCGCGTCCATGACGCTATATGCGAGCGTTGCCGGAAAGTCTGGCGATGTGGTGGTTGCGTCTACCGACCGCCATGCGGGCGCGATGGCGCCGGCCAGGGTTGTGGCCGTCCTGAAATCCGGCACGGCGCATTTTGCGGTGCGTCACGGCAAGCTGGAAGCCGTGCTTCCCCAGTTCGATATGCAGCACAAGCCGGCCGGTGTCGTGTCGCTCAGCCTGCGCATGGGCCCGGGCGCGAGCCGTGCGGCTCTCGAGAAGCAGGCCGCTGCGATCCGCGACGAGGCCGCCCGGCGCATCACCTATGAAGCGGGTCTGAGCCAGGCCGCCAACATGGATCCGAATGTGCCGATGCACAGCTATGCGCAGCATCTTGTGGATCAGGCGCTTGCGCGTCATCCGGACGTGCTGATCATGGCGATCCACGCGACGACGCCGAAGAACGCCGATGCGGAAATCTTGGCCTCGAATATCGGCCGGATCGGCAAGAAGGCGGACGACGACGACATGCGTGTTGTTGCTCAGGGCCAGACCAATCTCGAAGTCAACAAGAAGCTGGGGCGTTACGAGGTCGAGCTGCCGCTCAACGATGTCTCCGGCGTGCGCATCGGTGCGCTGGGCGTGGTTTTCGACCTGACCCCGAATATGGATCAGAAGGCCAAGCATCGCGAAGCCATCGAAATTCGCGACGAGATCAGCCGCCGTATCCTGAAGCCGGCCAACCTCGTCGAGTCCTGGCCCTATGATTCGCATTATTCCGACGACACCTATGCACAGGCGCTGGTGGACAAGACGATGGCCGCTCATCGCGACATTCAGGTGCTGGCCCTGCATGTGACACCGCCGAACGGCAAGGCGAATATCATCCTGGCCTCGAATATCGGGCGCATCGGCAAGGTCGCCGATTCCGACGACATGAGCGTGGTCAACACAGGCAAGCCGGACGTGGCCGTCAACGCCGAGGGGGACCGGTTTGAATCCGAACTGGCGCTGCGCAATCGCAGCGGCAAGCAGATCGGGGCGGTCAGTGTGGTCTATGGCTACAGCAAGGGCGACAACAAGGCCGCGTTTACGCGCAAGGCGCAGGCGATCGCCGACGAACTGTCCGCGCAGATCCCCAGCGCCGCCGCGCTCTTCAAGCACGCCGACTGAACAAGACCGGTCACAACATTCCTACCTGATAAGGGCCCAGAATTATGAAACTCCGACTTCCGGCGATCCTGTCCTGCGTTCTCCTGGCCGCTGCGGCGCCGGCAATTGCCGGCTCCGCGGAGCCGCTCAAGCTGGTGGCGCGCACGGAAATCCCGGGCTACACGGGCGACTTCGATCACTTCGCGGCCGACATCCCGGGCAACCGCCTGTTCCTTGCCGCCGAGGACCACGGCACGGTGGAGGTGTTCAACCTCAAGACGCTCAAGCACGAGAAGACGCTAAAGATTGTCGACACCCCGCACGCGTTCTTCTTCGTGCCGGGCACCAACCGCATGATCATCACCGACAGCGGCAAGGATATGAGCCCCATCGTCGACACCAGGACGCTCAAGGTGCTGGGCCATATCAAGCTGGCGCCGGGTGCCGACTCGTCCGAATACGATCCCTCCACCGGCCACTTCTACATCGTCACCGGCGGTGGAGATGTGGACATGAAGGTCAGCTATCTGAACGAGATCGACCCCAGGACGGGCAAGCTCCTGCGCCAGCTCAAGTTCGACTCGGATCACACCGAGGCGCTGCGGATTGAGCAGAAGGGCAACCGCATCTTCGTGAACATCGCCGACCACAACGAGGTCGCGGTGGTCGACAAGAAGACCTTCAAGGTGATCGCGCGCTGGCCGCTCAAGGGCGCCAGGACCAATCTGTGCATGGCGCTGGATGAGGCCCATCACCGCCTGTTCGTGGTCACGCGCAATCCCACCAAGATGTTCGTGCTCGACACCGATAGCGGCAAGACGGTCGCAACCGTGGACGTTCCGGCCATCGTTGATGGCCTGTTCTTCGATAAGGCGACCGGACGCATCTATGTGCCGGGCGCTGTGGGCGAAGTTGGTGTCTATCAGGAGGTCGATCCCGATCACTACAAGGAGCTGGCGCGGGTTCCGAGCGCCAAGGGCGCCAAGTCCGGCCTGCTGGTGCCGGAACTGCATCGCTTCTTTGCTGCTGCCTCTCCGGGCAAGGCCGTCGGCGGTGCCGTCCTCGAATATAAGGTCGAACAATAATCACGCCGACACCAACTAGGCGCGGGAGGCCGATGACGATGAGAACCATGCCGCAGACAAAGCGTGGGCCGGCCCTGGCCGGTGCGGGAGGTCTGGCATGGATGGCGTTGGCCTTTGTAGCTGCGATCCTCTTATGTCCGCATGCTTGGGCCGGTGAGGGCTTTTATCGCCTGCAATCGGCGGTGACGCTGCCGGGGCCCGTGGGCGGCTGGGATTATATCAGCTTCGATCCCGCGCGGGATTATCTCTTCCTCAACCGGCGGGCCCAGGGCGTCACGGTCTATAATGCCGACACGCACAAGGTCGTTGCGCAGATCGCCAATTCGAAGGGCGCCAACTCGACCACGCTGGTACCCGCGCTCAATCGCGGCTTCACCAGCAATGGCGATGGCAGCACCACGATCTTCAACCTCAAGACCCTGAAGACGATCCAGCGTGTGCGCTTCGGCGAGAGCGCCGACGCCGGCTTCTATGAACCGGTGACGCAGCAGATGGTGTTCGCCATGGGCGACGACCAGGCTATCGCTTTCGTGGATGCGCGCAGCGGCAAGCCGGTGGCGACGCTGAAGGTGGCGTCCGGAAAGCTGGAAGCGGCAGCACCCGACGGGCACGGAAACCTGTTCATGAACGAGCGCGATCGCGACCAGGTGATACGCATCGATGCGCGCCGCCATATGGTGACGGCGCAATGGCCGACGATCGGTTGCCACGAGCCCACGGCCATGGCCTATGACGCGGCCGACGGGCGTATCTTCTCGGGCTGCCGCGGCGACAAGCCGGTTCTGTCGGTAATGGACGCCAAGACGGGCAAGGTCGTCGCCACGCCGGTCATCGGCCGCGGCACCGACACGGTCATCTACGATGCGGCCGCGCACAAGATCTATACCTCGAACGGCATCGACGCGAACATCGTCATTCTCGATCAGCACGGCCCGGATCGTTACAAGCTTGCCGAAGCGACGACGACGCGGCCCGAAGCGCGAACCATGGCGTTCGATCCCAAGACCAGGCGCCTCTTCCTGGTGACCGCAGAGGGCACGGTCAATCCGGCCCACAAGATCCTCACTGCAGTGGCCCCGTTCTATCCCAATCAGTATTTCGCGGACACCTACACGGTCCTGACTTACGCCCGACCGTGATCCGGCACGGGTGCGTTTCGCACGGCACCCAAAGCGTGTGGTGTCGGGCGCTCTTTTGCCGTTCGGCGGTCGGGTGTCGAACCCGGACCGGAAGTGGTTTTCACATCGGAAGGCGATCTCTTGTTGCGGCGCACATCGGCTGAGGCGAAGCGGCATTTCCGACATTCTGCAAGATAACTGTCAGTTTTGTTTCAGGTAGGGGACTTAGACTGATGGCACAATTAAGCGTCCTAGCGGACGAAGGGGAGGATCATCATGAAACACTTATACAGTCGCATTGCGCCTTGTCTGTTGGCATCGTCCGCAGTTGTAAGCACGCTCGCGTTCCTGCCGGCGCCCGCGCTGGCACAGTCGGATACCGCCGCAATGGAAACGGTGGTGGTCACCGGCTCCGCCATTCCGACAGCTCCGGGCGATGTTGCCGTTGATGTCAGCACCGTTGATGCCGCCGCGATCAAGGCGAGCGGCGTGAGCTCCAACGTGCTAGACATCATGCGCAAGCAGATTCCGAATTTTGTGGGCCGCGGCGACACGGGCAGCACAAACGCCAGCAACGACAAACAGCGGACGGCGGGCGGTTCGCAGATTCTGCTCAACAACATTGACACGCTGGTTCTCGTCAACGGGCGGCGCGTGGCGGTCAGCGCAATTACGGCCATCGGCGGCAAGAACTTTGTTGACGTCAACCAAATTCCCGCCGCGGCGATCGCGCGCGTCGAAGTGCTGAACGACGGTGCGTCGTCCATCTACGGTTCGGACGCAATCGGTGGTGTCGTCAACATCATCCTGAAGAAAGATTACGAGGGCTTCCAGGTCGGTGGGCGCTTCGGCGGTGCTGCAAACGGTTACGGCGAAGAGTCCGGCTATTTCGTTGCCGGCACCAACCTGGGCAATTTCAACTTCACGCTGATGGGGTCGCGCTCGCATGTCACCCCGCTTCTTCAGAGCCAGCGCCCCTTCAGCAGCAATCTGACCGGCCGCAGCACTCAGGTACCGGGTTCGATCGGCGGTACGGATCTGCTGGCGACCGGCCTCAACTCGCCGAGCGACAAGGTTCCTACTGGCGCGGCCGCGACGGCAACGACGATGACCCAGCTCGAGGCCGCAGGCGTCTATTTCCCGAACAACAATGCCGGAATTTCCTCGACCTATGACGAGTCCAAATTCCAGACCCTGGTCGTCGGGTCCGACCAGACCGCATTGGATGCCACATTCAATGGCAGCCTGATTGGCGACAAGCTCGAGGCGTTCGGCGATGCCGAATATTCCGACAACAGCAGCGACCGCCAGTTCCTGCCCAGAGCCATCACCGTTACGGTGCCGGCCGGCGCGCCCTATAACCCGCTTACCACGGCCGTCTCGGGTGTCAATTTTGCCGACTGGTCGCGGCCGATCAAGTATCACGACTCGCAGCAATCCTATCGCGGCACCATCGGCCTGCGTGGCAATTTCATGACCGATTGGGGCTGGGAACTCGCCTATACGCACAGCGAAAACTCGCTGGAAGAGCGGGGCGACAATGTACTCTACAGCCCGAATGAGGCGCTGGCGATCGCGGGAGGCTATGATGCCAACGGCAATGCGGTGGCCGGTGGCGCCTACAGCAAGGTCTATTCGAATTTCTCCGAGACCTCGATGGTCGTTCAACCGGCGCTTGATCCCTTCGCGCGCGGCGGGATCAATCAGGCCGCGCTTGCCAATCTTTATGGCACCGAAGTCCTGAACGCCAACAGCTTCCTGGATTCGATCGACGGCAAGATCAATGGATACCTGTTCGATCTGCCCGCTGGCCGGCCCGCCTTCGCCATCGGCGGAAGCTGGCGCCAGGAAGGCGTTTCGGAGCACATCGACCCCAACGGCTACAACACCGGCCCGACCTCGCATCGTTGGGACGGCGGCTATGCCTATGACACCTTCTCTGACACGCGCACCGTCGCTGCGGGCTTCGTGGAAGTGCGCGTTCCGATCACCAGCGAAAAGTGGAATGCGCCTGGCTTCTATGCCTTCGACCTGATCGGCGCGGGCCGCGAAGAGAACTACAGCGATGCCGGCAGTTCGTTCGTGCCGAAGATCGCCTTCCGTTGGCAGCCCTTCAGTCATGACCTGACGATCCGGGGCAGCTATTCCAAGTCGTTCACCGCGCCGCAAATGTTCTTTGTGGCTGGCCCGACGGATACGCGCCTCGTCGGCGCGTCGGTGCTCCAGAAGGCGTTCTCGACCCACATTCCCAACAATGGGTACCAGGCCGAGGACGGCGTCAATCCGAACCTGAAGCCGAGCACGGCGCAAACCCGATCGATCAGCGCCACATGG
This sequence comes from uncultured Pseudomonadota bacterium, assembly GCA_963822185.1. Classification (GTDB taxonomy): domain Bacteria; phylum Pseudomonadota; class Alphaproteobacteria; order Micropepsales; family Micropepsaceae; genus Rhizomicrobium. The sequence continues at coordinate 93,643 of CAWGGT010000023.1, read as the reverse complement.
GCGCCGCATCAGGTGCCGGGTCTTGTCCTGTCTGCGCAGTACTCGTCGATCGATCAGCGCGGCACCCCGGCCGGCATCGGCATCGTCACCGAGCTGAACAGCGTGAACACGCTGGGCAAGGCGTCTCCGTTCGCGGGCCTCGTCAGCATCAACAATTTCTTTGGGCGCCCGGGCGCCGTTCTCGCCTCTGCGGCGTTCCCGAATCCGGGTGATCTGCAGAAGTACCTGCTGGCAGATCCGAACAATTCCCTGAATGTCTATACGTCCGACCACTTCATCAACCAGGGCGGCGTCAAGATCCGCAGCTTCACGCTGAACGGTTCGTACACGCTGTCCACGGAGAATGCGGGCAACTACACACTCGCCACCGCCGGCACAGTGTTTGAACTCGTACCAGTACTCGGCGTCGCTGGGCGCGCCGTATTATGAATATGTGGGAACGGGTACGGATGGCGGCACCGGCGTGCAGGGCACCATTCCGAAGTACCACTTCTACACCACGGCAACCTGGAACTATCAGAATTGGACGGTGACCTTGGGCAATACCTATGTCTCCTCGGTGATAGACGAAGGTGCAGGCGGCCCGGTCTATGCCAACCTTGGGAAGCAGGGCGCTCGGATCGCATCCTACATGGCGTGGGATTTCCAGCTCGCGGTCCAGGGCGATGCGATCTTGGGCGAATATGCCAAGGGGTGGGATTTCTCGATCGGTGTGAACAACTTCACCGATGCCCAGCCGCCGGCCTCGTTCTCAGCCTTCAGCACCAACAATGCTGACACCGGGACGTATTCGCCGATTGGCCGCTTCGTCTATGTGTCCGCGTCCGTGAAGATGTAGGAGGCGCGGAAAGCGGAAGGAATTCCGGGCCCGAGGCAGGCCGGCCTCGGGCCCGGAGCACTATTCTTGATGACGGCGCGGTTCGAAGCGACGGAGCTTCGCGCAATGCCCGATGTCGATGCCGAGTTTTTCATAGGCGATGCATAGCTCGCCGGAGCAGCCAGGAGGATCGTCCCATATGCACCTATCTTTCCGCCACGCCGTCGGGCTGATTGCGCCGTCTCTGGCGCTGCTTCTGATGCCGGCGGCGCATGCACAGCCGGTCCAGCCCGGCGGGCAGATGGAATGGCTGACGCCACTGGCGCCGCGGCCCTCGCCGCAAAGCGCGGCCGAGAAGGACGCGGGCAAAACCCGCGGCCGCGCCTTGCCGACGCCCGAGGTGGTGCAACCCACGCTCGATCCGGCGCTGCCATCCTATGTGCCGCCGAAATCCGCCGCGCTGGGCGGCACATTCCGTGTTTCGGCTTCCGATATTCTTCCGGGGCTGGTGCGCCGCTGGATCGAAGGCTTCGAACATCTCTATCCCAAGGTTCATCTCGTGCTGTCGCCGCCCTATGCGGGAAGCCTGGGCGCGAAGGAGATGGTGGCCGGCAAGATCGATGTCGCGTTCGTTTCGCGCGAATTGAAGCCTTCGGATGTGACGTCGTTCACCGCCAAATATGGCTATCCACCGCTCAGCGTGCCGGTTTCGGGCGGGACTTACCGGCATTACGGCTTTCTCGATACGGTCGTCTTCTTCGTCAACAAGGCCAATCCGATCGAGCGGATCACCTTCCGCCAGCTCGATCGGCTCTTCTCGCGCACCCATCTGCGCGGCGGCAAGGCGATCGCGATTTGGGGCGAACTCGGCCTCACCGGAGCCTGGGCGAACAAGCCTGTTCATCTTTATGGCATCAAGCCATGGAACGGGTTCGAGGAATTCGTGCGCCAACGCGTCTTGAGCGCAAATGGCAAGCGCGGTGCATGGCGCGACGGGATCACATTTTCCGGCACGGTCTTTCCGGTAGCGGGGCAGGTCGCGAAGGATCCGGAAGGTATCGGTTATTCCGGCCTCGCCTTCATCGATGCGCCGGTCAAATTGCTGCCGCTGCAGGCGCAAGCGGACGCGCCCTATTACGCGCCGACGTATGAGAATGTCGCGCGCGCCGATTATCCGCTTGGCCGTCTCGTCTATTTCAACACCAATGCCGGACCCGGCAAGCCGCTGCCGCCTGCACTCCGGCAATTCCTGCTCTACATCCTGAGCCGGCAGGGCCAGCAGAAAGTTCTCGACCAGGCCATCTATCTGCCGTTGCGCGCCAAGCAGGTGCGCGATGCCAGGGCCATCATTCGCAAGTGAAATTTGTCAATCGCCGGTGGCTTGCGGCCGCCGGCCCATGAACGGAGCCCGTCATGCGCAGGTATCAAATGATTCCATCTCACAAGACATCGCGCCTCCGCGTCGCGATGGCCGCCGCCGGTGCGGCCGCATTCGCGCTCGTCGCCGCGACCCCGGCGATGGCGCTGAAATATGCGCCGGTCGCGCAGCATATGAAGGCCGATCCCGCCCTGCCGGCCTGGCATCCGGGCAAGCTTCACGATCAAGCCGCAGCAGGAATTCCACCTCGTCGGTGCCGATGTCATGGACCAGATCACGCTTGGCTGGATCGAGATGTTCCGCAAAGCCTATCCGCATCTGAGTGTGACGATGGAAGCGCGTTCATCCGGCTCCGGTGCGCCGGCGTTGATCGACGGGCGTGCGGATGCCGCCCCGGTCGGCCGCGAATTGCTCCCGGCGGAGCGCGCAGCCTTCATCAAGAAGTTCGGCTATGCGCCGCTGCGGATCAAGGTGGCGACCGGAAGCGTCGGCACGCTTGGCAAGACCGCCTCGACCGTCGTGCTGGTGGACAAGAACAATCCGATCCGCGGCCTCACCATGGCGCAGCTCGATGCGATCTATTCGACCTCGCGGCTGCGCGGCCATGCCGATATCAGCACATGGGGCCAGCTCGGCCTCAAGGGCGCTTGGGCGAACCGACCGATCCATCTCTATGGCCTGCGTTCGCCCAACGGCATCGAGCAATATGTCAAAATGGTCGTGATGAAGGGCGGCGCTTACAAGCACGATATCCAGTTCGTGGAAGGCGAGGGCTTCACCCATGCCTTCACCGTGGCGGCGCATGATATCGAAAAGGATCAACCGGGCGGCCTCACCTATGCGATGCTGTGCAACCTCACCAAGGGCACCAAGGTCGTGCCGCTGGCGGCGAAACCAGGCGGCCCGTTCCTGATGCCCACGCTGCAGAATATCTATACCCACGCCTATCCGCTCAGCCGCTATGTCTACATCTTCGTGAACCGTCCCCCGGGCACGAAGCTCGATCCGGTGGTCAAGCAATTCCTGACATTGGTGCTAAGCCGGCAGGGTCAGTCCGTCATCGCCAAGGAAGGTGTCTATATTCCCCTGACGCCGGCCGTCGCGCGCGAGGAGTTGAAGAAATTGAACTGACGTGCGGCTCGTTTCTCCGAACATGAAAGCGCGGCGCATCTTCCTGTGCTCCCTCCCGCGCTTTCATCTTCCGGCTATCGCAGCGCTCGCGTGGGCCCTCCTGACTTGCGCCGCTGCGGTAGCCGGCTCTTCGTCGCCGGCGCCGGACAAGCCCGCCATCCTTTGCTCCGGCGCCGGCACGATGCAGGGGCTGGTCCGTGCCTGGGGCGCGCCGTTCGAGAAAGCCCATCCCGGCGCGCGGGTCGCGGTCGATAGCACCACGCAGCTTTCGGCCGATGGCGTCACGGCGCTGCTGGCGGGGCGTGTGAATTGCGTCACATTTGCGCGTGAAATGTTTCCCGCCGAAGTCGCCGCCTATAAGGCGCATTTCGGCCGCGAGCCGCGCGTCATTCCCGTCGCGTTCGGCAGCTTTGCGACGCTTGCACGCCACGCATGCAATCGCGATCTATGTCAACGCCGCCAATCCCCTACGCCATTTCACGCTGCGCCAATTGGCTCTGGCGTTCGCCGCCCAAACCGCGGATGGGCGCGAACCTGCCGCCCCCAAATGGGGTGCGCTCGGTCTTCGCGGCATCTGGGCGGATCGGCCGATCCATGCCTATGGAATGCTGCGCTATCGTGCCAGCGGAAACCCGCCCGGCATTGTGAACTTCCTGCGTCTCACGATGCTTCATGGCCGCGAGTTCCGCCCCGATCTGCGCATTCAGCGCGATGGCGGCGGCCAATCGGCGCTGCAGAAGATTGTCGAGCGGGTCGCCGCCGATCCCGATGGTATTGGGTTCAGTGGTTTCGGCTTTGCCCGGCCCGGAGCGAAGACGGTGGCGATTGCGCGGGCGGATGGCAGCCCCGCCACGCGCGGCACGCCGAAAACCGCCGCCGCCGACCGTTATCCACTGACGCGCAAAATCTATCTGTTGTTCCAGCCGGATGGAGCGGGGCGTGTTCCGGCGAATGCACGTGCGTTCCTCCACTTCGTCCTTGGGCCGCAAGGCCAAACAATCGTGGCGAACAGCCGCGAGCACTTCCTGCCGCTGACGGCAAGGCTGGCTGCCTCGGCCCGCACGATGGCGAAAAGCCGGGCATCACAGCCCCGCAGCTTTGCGGAGGTTGCAGGCCTTCCGGATTACGTGCCGCATGCATTCTCGTTTCCGCACCGGGCGCGTTACCTCCGCGCCGGGCACATCGTCTCGATCGTCGGCTATAACGACATGCGCGGCATGCTGGCGGCCGTCGATACGCTGTTCATGGCCGCGCATCCCGGCATCCGCTTCGCGCTCGATCTGCGCGGCACCAGGACCGCGCCGCCCGCGCTGATGCGTGGAACAAGCGCGCTCGCGCCGATGGGGGCCCCCTTCGAAGCCGCGGCCATGGCGGCCTATCGCAAGGCCACCGGCGCCGCGCCGCTACAAATCCGGGTCGCCCATGCCGCGCGCGATCCGCATGCACGTTCCTCGCCATTGGCGGTTTATGTGAATCGCGCCAATCCGCTGTCGGTGATCCAGACAAGAACGCTTGCGGCGATTTTTGCACGTCCGAAGGACAGCGTACCGATCACGCATTGGGCGCAGCTCGGTGTAACCGGACCATGGACAGGGCGTGCGATCCACCTTTATGGCCTCGCGCCCGCAACGGCGCTGGGCCGCTTCTTCCGCGAGAGGATGTTTGCCGGCCGGCCCTATGCGCCCGGTTATAGCGGCTATTCGGAATCGCGCGACGTGATCCGCCACATTGCGCAAGACCCGCTCGGCATCGGCTTTGCCGATCTCAATCAGGTCATGCCGGGCGTCAAGCTGCTGGCGCTTTCGGCATGCCGCGGCTGCAGGCCATCACGCGGATCGCGCGTTGACATCCGCGCAGGCCGTTATCCACTCGATCGCTATCTTTATATCTATGTGCGCCGGCCTCTGGATCCATTTGCGCGCGAATATCTGCGTCTCGTGCTGTCGCGGCAGGGGCAGGCCGCCATCGCCGCGGTGGCGCCGCACTACATCCCGCTGAGCACGCGAGACCTCGCGGCGGAGCGCGCCCATCTGAAGTAATCCGCCGGCCGGTCGTTCACTTCGTGGAGTTTGAACTTGCCAGCAATTCGGCCACTGCCGGCATCAGCTCATCGCGGATATGTGCCTTGTTCTCGCTGAATGCCTTCCAGTCGGGATTGTGCGCCAATACCGCGCGCACTTGCGTCTTCACGGCGTCGCGCCGCGCCAGTCCGGCGGCGCCGCGATAGCGCAGAACCAGCAGGGCCGACCACGGCCGGGCCGCCGGAAATGTCGCCAAATCGATTTGATAGCGCGACAGAATCCCCGCTTTCATCCAGCCACGAAGCTGCGGGACGGTGTAGTGATCCAGATAGGTGCGATAGGCGTCCTCACTAACGACATAGCGATAGGGGATGATCAGATAGAGCGGCGATCCGCTTGTCCCGTCGCTGCCGCTGTCTCGCACGGTTTCACATTCGGCCGTCTCGACCGAGCTGGTCAGCGCAAGCTCTGCCTCGTCGAGCGCCGCCGGAAACTTGTGTTCCGCAGCGTGAAATCGCTCCAGCGCCTGTTCCGAGGAAAAGTCGAGAATCGCCATGCCGGACCAGGTCACGGCATCGGCCTCGCGGTTGTAGAACAGGCGAAAACCGGAGAGCAGCCCCTGCTGCGTGGCCGCGGCAAGCCGCGAGGCCACGCTTTTGCGCATCGCCTTGCGCAGCTCGAGCCAGTTCGCCGGCGTGGTGCGATAGGTGATGACGAGAGAAACCGGATTCGCCCGCGCCGCCGCGCCGCCGAACGCGAGCGCCGTGGTCAGCACCGCCGCAACCATGGCAGCCCGCAGTCCAAAATATCCGCGCATGATTACTCGGCTCCGCTGCTCCTCGGTTCGGCTGCCGCCCAGGCGACGGCCGCGTCGAACAGCTTTACACCTGATGCGTTCAAATCCGTGAATGTGTCGTTGTCAAGGAACAGGAACACGCGGCGGGCCGGCGCGATGTTTTCGTAATCCATTGTCGCACCCTTCTCATAGGCGAATTCGAGCACCTTGTCGGGCGCGCCGGGCAGTGTGGCGATGATGATGGCGCCGAGGCCTGGCTTGCCCCAGTTCATGGAGGTGCCGCGCTTGACGACATTGCGAAGGCCATGGCCGAGGCCGGCCGACAAGGGATGCGGTGCGTTCACCATCCACAGATAGCGGTTCTTTGCAATCGTCCCGAAATCGCCGTCTTCCTTCAGGCCGCTCATGCCCATCTCCGGCAGCAGATAGGATTCCCAAGTGACGACTGGCAGATCGACCTTCGCATATTTGGCCTCCAGCTTGTGGGCGCTGATGCTGGACGAGATCAGGACCAGGCGGTTGCCCCGAACCGCGGAGGCCGGCGCGCTCTGGTCGACGTCGTGGACCGTGTAGCCGAGGCCGGTGAGATGTTTTTCGATTGCCATGTCGGCGGCATGCGTGGCCGCGGCGGCTTTCTCCTGGATGACAAAGGCGATTGCGGGGCCGCTGGCTGCGGCCGCGAGGCAAGGTGTGGCAACGGCGGCCGAGAATACGGCCGCGGTCAGATAGCGCCGGTACATGGCGGGCGTCTCCCTGGAGCGGTGGCGTGTCGTCTCCGGCCAGCCTACCGCTCGAACCTGTCACAGACCTGACAGGCCCTGCCGGATCACACCCGCGCTCGGGGAGATCGTTGCGCCTGTGTGGTCAATCGACCCGCCACGTCCCGTCGATGCGGCGCGGGCCGGTGCCGTTACCGCGCAGGCTCTCCGGCAGCAAGGCCTCAGGCAGATCCTGATAACAGACCGGCCTCAGGAAGCGGTCGATGGCGAGCGTGCCGACCGAGGTGCTGCGCCCGTCCGAGGTCGCGGGGAATGGGCCGCCATGCACCATGGCATGGGTCACCTCCACGCCGGTCGGCCAGCCATTGGTCAGGATGCGCCCGGCCCGCCGCTCGAGCACCGGCAGCAGTTTGCCTGCCAGCGGGATATCGCCGTCTTCCAGATGCAGCGTCGCGGTCAACTGGCCTTCCAGCCCTTCGAGCACGCGCAGGATCTCGGCCTCGTTTGCGCAGCGCACGATTACCGAAGACGGCCCGAACACTTCATGCGACAGCGCCGGGGTGGCGAGGAAATCCGTCGCCGTCACGGCGAACAGGGCGGCCTGCCCGCAATTGGGATTGGCGCTTCCGGCGCCTTGGCCAAGCAGCTCGGCCTTTCCGCTCTGGCGCAGCGCATCGATGCCCTTGGCATAGGCGCCATGGATGCCCGGGGTCAGCATCGTCGCGGCGGGCTTTTCGGGAATGGTGCCGCGCGCCTTGGCGATGAAGCGGTCGAGCGCCTCGCATTCCATCGCGATCACAAGGCCCGGATTGGTGCAGAACTGACCCACGCCCATGGTCAGCGAATTGAGGAAGCCCTCGGCGATGGCCTCGGCGCGTGCCGCCAGCGCCTGCGGCAGCAGGATGACGGGATTGATGCTGCTCATCTCGGCATAGACCGGGATCGGTTCGGCCCGCTTGGCCGCGATCTCCATCAAGGCAAGACCGCCGGCGCGCGAGCCGGTAAAGCCCACCGCCTTGATGCGCGGATCGGCGACCAGCGCGGCGCCCAGCGCATTGGCCGGCCCCGCCACCATCGAGAACACGCCTTCGGGAAGTCTGCAGCTTTTCACGGCGGCGGCGATGGCGCCGGCCACCATCTCGCTGGCGCCGGGATGGGCCGGATGCGCCTTGACCACGACCGGGCAACCGGCCGCGAGCGCGGCCGCCGTGTCGCCGCCGGCCACCGAAAAGGCGAGGGGGAAATTGCTGGCGCCGAACACGGCCACGGGGCCGAGCGGGATCTTGCGCATTCTGAGATCGGATCGCGGCATCGGTTTGCGCTCGGGCATGGCCGGGTCAATGCGCAAACCCTGCCAGCCGCCATTGCGCAGCTCGGCCGCGAACAGGCGCAATTGCCCGCAGGTGCGACCCAGTTCGCCGGTCAGCCGCGCTTGCGGCAGGCCGCTCTCGGCTTCGGCGCGTTCGGTCAGCGTCGTGCCCAGGGCGGCGATGTTGTCGGCGACGGTCTCAAGGAAGCGGGCGCGGCTTTCAAGGTCGGTGGCGCGATAGGTGTCAAAGGCGGCCCATGCCAGCGCGCAGGCCCGCTCGACATCCTTCGCTTCGGAGATGCTGAACCCCGGCGCCAGGTCTTGGCCGTTGCGCGGGTCGACGGCGTGGAAGGTTTCGCGCGACGTCACGCGTTCGGATCCGATGAAGAATTGACCTGTCAGGGACATGGAAGGGCACTCCGGGGCTGCTGTCCGGGGGTATAACACCGTCCCGGGCTTCAAATAACTCGTACATATATAAGGCGCGATACAGCCCGATCAACGCCTGAGCGCGTGTGGACCGGATTTTCGACCAAGCGTTTCCTCAATAGTTTGCCCAAAGTTTGCCCAAGAGTTTGTCCGTCCTTGTCCGGCACAAAGCGCTTGCCTGGCTTTCGGCCCTCGGCTAGCTTTTGTCTAAGTAATTAAAGATGCGCAGTCGGGCGTTCTGAGGGAGGGGAAATTATGGGCAGTAGCGGGCGAGTGGAACCGCCGGCCGCAAAGGCTGGCGGCGTGGCCGGTGTGCGCTATGGCCTGGCCTTGAGCGTCCTGGCGACCGTGTTCTTCATGTGGGGTTTCGCCACGGTGCTGAACGATATTCTCGTTCCGCATCTCAAAGCCGTGTTCGACCTCAATTATGCGCGCTCGCTGCTGATCCAGTTCGTGTTCTATCTGGCCTATCTGTTGATGTCCTTGCCGTCGGCCCGTCTGTTGGAGCGCATCGGCTACAAATCCTCGATCATTGTCGGCCTGTTCGGCATGGCTTTCGCCGCGTTGCTGTTTCTGCCCGCGGCCTATTTCGTATCCTACGACATCTTCCTGGCGGCGCTGTTCGTGCTCGGCACGGCGATCGCGCTCTTGCAGGTCGCGGCCAATCCCTATGTCGCCGTGATCGGTCCGCCGGAGACGGCATCGAGCCGCCTCAATCTCGTGCAGGCGTTCAACTCCGCCGGCACGATGATCGCCCCAATTTTCGGCGGTCTTCTGATCCTCGGCCGCAGCACCTCCGGCACCGCAGCGGCCGGCCATGCGCAGGTGTTGAGCCATGTCCAGCGCGTGGCCGATGCGCAGGCCGTGCAGCTGCCCTATGTTCTGGTCGCCGGGATACTGATCGTGCTCGCGATCGTCGTCTGGAAGACGCGTTTGCCGGCGCTGGGCGCCGCAACCCAGCGGCACGCGCGCGAAGAGCGCAAGAAGCACAGCCTGTGGCGCCATCGCAATCTCGTCTTCGGCGTGCCGGCGATCTTCATCTATCTGATCGCCGAAATCGGCGTCGGCTCGACGCTGGTGAATTTCATCTCGCTGCCGGATATCGGTGCGATGAGCCATGAACATGCCGCCGATTATCTCGTCCTGTTCTGGGGCGGGGCGATGGTCGGCCGTTTCATCGGCGCCGGCATCATGCGCTTCGTCAGTCCGGAACGGCTGCTGGCCTTCGTCAGCATCTGCGCGCTCGTGTTGAGCGTCACCGCGGTTTCGACCGGTGGACATCTGGCGATGTGGTGCCTGATCGCCATCGGCCTGTTCCACTCGGTGATGTTCCCGACCATCTTCACGCTGGGCATCAAGGGGCTGGGCCCGCTGACGGAAGAAGGCTCCGGCCTTCTGATCATGGCGATTGCGGGCGGCGCGCTGTCGGCGCTGCAGGGCGTGATCGCCGACCGCTTCGGGCTGCAGCTCTCTTATCTGCTGCCGGCGGCCTGCTACATCTATGTGCTGTTCTATGCGGTGTGGGGTTGCAAGGTGACGGCCGCGCTGCCGCCCGAGCAGCTTGCCGAGACGGCGTGATCAGCCGCGCCGTGGCGGACGCGCATTCATCGTGTCCACCAGCGCCAGATCGACGAGATTGGACATCGCCGCATAGGCCGCATTGGGATTGGCCGCCGCGATCGCATCATAGACGCGCTGATGGTCCGGGATCGGATCGCGCGGCAGCGGATTTTCGCGCTGCTTGAAGATCGTGGTCCATGACATCGCGGCGCCGACGCCGCTGATCAGTGAAACCAGGAACATGTTTCCGGTGGCGCGCAGGATCGCCGAATGGAAGGCAAGGTCCGCGTCCCGTCCGGCTTCGGTGGCCAGCGTGTCCTTGGCCATATCCTCCAGCGCCCGCCGCATCTCTTCGAGGTCGGCCTCGGTGCGGCGCTGGGCGGCCAGCGCCGCGGCGGAAGGCTCGATCATGCGGCGCAGTTCGAACAGCCCGTTGAGAAAGTCCTCGTCCGGCTCGAATTCGAACACCCAGGACAACACATCGGGATCGAGCAGATGCCAGGTCGATTGCGGGCTGACGCGCGTGCCGACCTTGGGCCGCGAGACGACAAGCCCCTTGGCCGCCAGAATCCGCACCGCTTCGCGATAGACCGTGCGCGAGACATGCAGGTGTTCGCTGGCGGCGATCTCGCCGTCGAGCAAGTCGCCCGGCTTGTAGACGCCCGAGATAATCTTGACGCCGAGATTGCGCGCGATCTCGCCATGCAGCCGAAGCGGCTTTTTGACATTCCGCTTGCGCGCTTCCGGTTTCTCGGCGGCCGTGGGGCTGGGCTTAATTTGGGTTTTGTTGCTCACAACGCCAGTTTAGGCGCAATCGTGGGCGCTGCAATCATGATGCGCCGGATATCCAGAAACTTCCGAAGGAAAAGCGCGATCGCGAGGCCTATCCGCCGAAGCGGCCCGGCATCAGACCCCGAACGCCCGGGTCGATCTCGAAAAGGCCGCCCGCCAGCGGTTCTTCGTCCTTTCCGATTCGCGCCGAGGTCACGAACAGCCGGTCGAGATCGGGGCCGGCAAAGGCGCAGCTTGTCGGGCGCGACACCGGCATGGGAAGAGAGCGCTCACATTTTCCGTCTGGCGTGAAGCGGCTGATTCGTCCGCCGTCCCAATGTGCGACCCACAGCCCGCCCTCGCAGTCGGTCGTCATGCCGTCGGGATAGCCCCATGCCTCTTCGAAGGTAATGAAGACGGCCTTGCCGCCAAGGCTGCCGTCGTCATGCAAGTCAAAGCGGTAGATCAGCCGCTTGGCGCTGTCGGTGTGATAGAAGGTCTTGCCGTCCGGGCTGATCGCCGGCCCGTTGCAGACATGATAGCCGGTATCGATGCACTGCCAGGTCATGTCGGGATCGAGCCGCCACAGCGAGCCGCGTTCATGCTCTTCGGCATCGTCCATCGTGCCGGCCCAGATGCGGCCCTTCGCATCGGCCTTGGCATCGTTGAAGCGGTTGCCACCCAGTTCCGGTTCGGGATTGCCGAACACTGTGATGCTGAACGGGTCGAGCTGCAATTCGGCAAAGCCCGATTTGGTCCCGGCGATGAAGCCGGGCCTCGTCTCGCGCTCGATGACCCAGCCGGTGCGCTCGGGCAGCGGCCAGCGTCTCTTCGAACCATCGGCGAGGCTGAAACGGTGCAGCGCTGGGGCCTTGATGTCGACCCAGTAGAGGGACTGGTCGCGCGCGGACCACAGCGGCCCTTCGCCCAGGATCGCCCGGGCCGGCCATACGCATTGGACTTCGGTGGCGCTCTTTGTCATGGGCGCGTCTTTCAGTGCTGTGCGCTCAATGATTGTCGCGCGGCGTGCCGGATGTCCTGGCCACGTCCTGATATTTCACGGCCATCTCCAGCACCATGCCATCGCCCATCTGGCCGGTCAGGCCGCGCTGGATTTCCTGCCAGGGCGTCTGCGAGGCGGGATAGGGAAAGCCGCCGCGCGCGTCGAGATCCTTGCGCCGGCGCGCCAGCTCGTCGTCGGAAATAAGAATGTTCGCAGTGCAGCGCTTCAGATCGATGCGCACGCGGTCGCCGGTCTGCAGGATCGCAAGTCCGCCGCCGGCTGCGGCTTCCGGCGAGGCGTTGAGAATGGAGGGCGAGCCGGAGGTGCCTGACTGGCGCCCGTCGCCGATGCAGGCGAGCGCGGTGATGCCGCGTTTGATGAGCGCGGCCGGCGGCTGCATGTTGACGACCTCGGCCGCCCCCGGATAGCCGATCGGCCCCGCGCCGCGAATGAAAAGAACGCAGTCTTCCGTCACGTCGAGTGCCGGGTCCTCGATGCGGTGGTGATAATCCTCCGGTCCGTCGAACACGATGGCGCGGCCTTCGAACGCCTCGGGATCGTTCGGGTTGGAGAGATAGCGCTTGCGGAATTCGTCGCTGATCACGCTCGTCTTCATGATGGCGTTGTCGAACAGATTGCCGCCAAGAACGAGAAACCCCGCATCTTCGCGCAAGGGCCCGTCGATGGGCCGGATCACATCGGTGTCGGCGATCTCGTGCCCACGGCAATTCTCGCCAATGGTGCGGCCATTGACGGTGCGCGCGTTCTCGCGAATGAGCCCGCGTTTCATCAGTTCGTTGACCACGGCCGGCACGCCGCCGGCATGGTGGTAATCCTCGCCCAGATAGTCTCCGGCCGGCTGCAGATTGACGAGCAGCGGCACGCCATGGCCATGGGTCTGCCAATCGGAGAGCGGCACGTCCACGCCCATATGCCGGGCAATGGCGCTGATGTGGATCGGCGCGTTGGTCGAGCCGCCGATTGCCGAATTGACGACGATGGCGTTGTGGAAGGCATCCTTCGTCATGATGTCCGAAGGCTTCAGATCTTCATGCACCATGTCGACGATGCGCTTGCCGGTCAGATAGGAAATCTGCTGGCGCTCGCGATAGGGCGCGGGGATCGCGGCCGCGCCCGGCAATTGCATGCCCAGCGCTTCGGCCAGCGAATTCATCGTCGTCGCCGTGCCCATCGTGTTGCAATAGCCGGTCGAGGGCGCGGCTGATGCGACCAGATCGACGAACTCGGCATAGTCGATCTCGCCCGCGGCCATTTTCTGGCGCGCCTTCCACACGATCGTGCCCGATCCGGTGCGTTCGCCCTTGTGCCAGCCATTCAGCATCGGCCCGACGGACAATGCGATGGCCGGAATGTTCACGGTCGCCGCCGCCATCAGGCAGGCGGGCGTGGTCTTGTCGCAACCGATGGTCAGCACCACGCCGTCGATCGGATAGCCGTAAAGCAGTTCGACCAGTCCGAGATAAGCCAGATTGCGGTCGAGCCCCGCGGTCGGCCGCTTTCCGGTTTCCTGAATCGGATGCACCGGAAATTCGATGGCGATGCCGCCGGCTTCGCGAATGCCTTCGCGCACGCGCTCGGCCAACACCAGATGATGGCGGTTGCAGGGCGAAAGATCCGAGCCCGTCTGGGCAATGCCGATGATTGGCTTGCCCGATTGCAATTCCTCGCGCGTCAAGCCGTAATTGAGATAGCGCTCTAGATAGAGCGCCGTCATGCCGGGGTTGGCCGGATTGTCGAACCAGGCCCGAGACCGGAGCCGGCGGGGGGAGGAAGGGTCGTCGTCGCGATGCTCTGCCATGACAATATGCCTTGATACGGGGCTCCAAAGTCTTTGACAGCTTTTGCCGTCGATGTCTATTTGTACGAGAAATATTTCCGGATTGGGAGCGGGATTGAGCAGGGTGCGGATCGGAATTGTGGGGCTGGGCAAGATCGCCCGGGACCAGCACGTGCCCGCCATTCGCGGGAACGATGCCTTCGCGCTCGTCGGCGTCTGCCGACCCGACCGCCGAGGTTGCCGGGGTTCCGTCTTACAGGACGCTGGACGACATGCTGCGCGAGGCCCGTCTCGATGCGGTCGCCATCTGCACGCCGCCCCAGGTACGCCACGCGATCGCCCGCGCCGCGCTCGATGCCGGTCTGCATGTCCTGCTCGAGAAACCGCCATGCGCGACCGTGGGCGAGGTCGAGGATCTCGCCGACTGTGCCGCGCGCGCCGGTACCAGTCTTTACACCGCTTGGCACTCCCAGCATGCGCCCGCGATTGGTGCGGCGCGGCGATGGATCGCCGAGCATCCGCCGCAGCGGATCGCGGTCGCCTGGCGCGAGGATGTGCACCGCTGGCATCCCGGCCAGCAATGGATCTGGGAGCCCGGTGGATTGGGCGTTTTCGATCCCGGGATCAACGCCTTGTCGATCCTGACGGCGATCCTTCCGCGTGCGCTCTTGTCCGCAAGGCGCGCCTGCAATATCCGGCGAACCGGGCCGCGCCGATCGCCGCCGATCTCGTCATGGCCGATTGCGAGGGGCTCGATGTCGACGCGCGGGTTTCGACTGGCGGCAGACCGGCCCGCAGACCTGGGACATCACGGTCGAGGCGCGCGATGGCGAGACGATGGTTCTGTCCATGGGCGGCAGCCGCATCTCGACGCAATCCGAGCCCACGGGCGATGCGCTGGAAGGCGAATATCCCGGCATCTATCGCCGCTTCGCATCGCTGATCGCGGACGGCAAAAGCGAGGTCCATGCCGCGCCCTTGCGGCTCGTTGCCGATGCCTTTCTTGATGGCCGATCATGTCGCCGTGGAGCCCTTCGTCGAGGCCTCGGCGCAGAGCTGACGATTGGCGTCAGCCGGGGCGGCCCGCGCCGCGCATCTGGCCGTTTGACGGATAGCGACAACATCAATATTGTCTGAGTAATAAGACCAGCAAGCGCGGCGGCCGCCCGGCCAGCCCCATGACCCTCGGGGGAAGCAGATCATGCGTTCAGCAGAACTTCTGGCCAGTGCGGCCATCGTCGCCGGCTTTGCCTTCGCGCCGGCCCATGCGGCCACGGCGACGCGCGGCGTCTTCGGCACGTTGAAGGACGGCACCAAAATCGAATCCGTCACGCTCTCCAATGCGCATGGCATCACGGCCCGCATCATGACGCTGGGCGCCGATCTGCAGTCGCTGGACGTGCCGGATCGCCATGGCCACAGCGCCAATGTCGTGCTGGGCTATGCGACGCCGCAGAAATATCTCGATGTGCCGAACTTTTCGGCGCCACGGTCGGCCGCTTGCCAACCGCATCGCCCACGCCACCTTCAAGCTCGACGGCAAGACCTATCACCTCGACAAGAACGACCACGGCAATTCGCTGCATGGCGGCTTCAAGGGCTTCGACAAGCAGGTCTGGACGATCGTCTCGGTCAAGAGCGGCAAAGATGCGTCAGCGTCACCCTCGAATATCAGAGCCCGGATGGTTCCGGCGGCTATCCCGGCAACCTCGACGTCACCGCCACCTATGCGCTGAGCGACGACAACACGCTGTCGCTGACCTACAAGGCCACCACCGACAAGCCCACCATCGTCAACATCTCCAATCACAGCTTCTGGAACCTGCGCGGCGAAGCCAGCGGCCACGCGTCATGGACGCGCATCTGACCATCGACGCCGATGCCATCACGCCGGTGGACAAGCTCCTGATCCCGACCGGCGAAATCCGCAAGGTGGCGGGCACGCCCTTCGATTTCCGCCACGGTCAGACCATCGGCAGCCGCATCCATGACGGCCATTCCGAGCAGCTTCTGATCTGCAAGGGCTACGACATGAATTATCGTGCTCGACGGCAAGATGGGCACGATGCACCGCGCCGCGCGCCTCGAAGATCCCACCACCGGCCGCGTCATGGAGATGTCCACCAACCAGCCGGGGCTGCAGCTCTATACCGGCAACTTCCTCGATGGCTCCGTCGCCGGCACCAGCGATCACGTCTATCGTCAGACCGATGGCGTCGCGATGGAAGCGCAGCATTTCCCCGATGCGCCCAACCAGCCGAAATTCGCGTCGGCCACGCTGCGCCCGGGCCAGACCTATGTGAACGAGATCGCCTACCACTTCTCGACTGTGAAGTAGGAGCGCGCCGTCTCAGGCCGACAGCGGCTGGTATAGCCGCGTCGGCTCGCGGCCGATCGCGTAGAAGGACTTGAAGCTCTGCGTGCCGCTGAGTGCGGTCGCCCGCCATTCCGCCGCACCGGCTTGCACCTGTTTCGCCGTCAGCACTTCGCCCCGCTGCATGTCCAGGAAGCGGTCGCCGGTTGCGAACAGCGCCAGCGGCCCGTGCATCAGCGCCACCAGATCCTTGTGCTGTTCGTCCACCGCTTCCAGATGCGTCGGCTGGTCGAGTGTCAGTTCGATGCGGTCGCCGTCTTTCCACTCCCGGTGAATCTCGGCAAAGCGGCCCGGCGTCAGATCCACCGCATGATGGTGGCCATTGATCCGAACGGCCGTGTTCGCGCCGGCCCAGGCCGGAATGCGTAGCCGCACCGCGAAGCGCTCCGGCGAGGCCGTGCGCACGGTCATCACGATCTCGGATGACAGCGGGTATTGCGTTTGCTGTTCGAGCGTGACGGTCTTGCCGCCGCGCCGCCATCGCACCAGCGACGGCACATAGAGATTGACGGCGATGCCATCCGCATCCTTGAAATAGGTGCTGATGCCGTAATCGGCCACCACCTGTCCCAGCGTTCCGAAGCAGCAGGGACAGTGATATTCGAAATAGAGCTTGGTGCCGACGGCATTGTAATCGGAGTAGTAAAAGCCGGTGCCGTCGGGTTTCATCGGCAGCGCGCCGAGCACGGTGTTGTAGAGAATGCGCTCCATGCTGTCGCCATAGCGGCTGTCGCCAGTCGCGCGCATCAGATAGCGTCCGGCCTTGAAATGGCCGTAGGAGCCGCAGGGCGTCTCGAAGCTGGCGTGGGTGGTGTGCAGGCTCTCGCCCAGCGCGCCCGAGCCGGGTTCGACGAAGCCTTCATTCGGCCCCCAGCCGCCAGTGGCAAAGCTCTGCGCCAGCACGAAATCGAAGCCATGTTTCGCGGCGCGCAGATGCTTGGCGCTGCCGTCCACGAGCCAGGCCTGCATGGCCGAGCTGAAGGCGTTGACATGACTGTAGGCGTGCTTGCCCGGCAGCACATTGTCGCCCTCGGCCAGCGGATCGAAATATTCCCGGTCGAGCAGATAGCGCCGCGCCAGTTTGTGGAAGCGCGCGCCGGCGCCACGCTGCCAGGCAAGATAAAGGTTCTCCGGCAGGGTATAGGATTCGTCCCAGCCAAAGGCCATGTTGGGCATGACCAATTGCTTCCGCATCTCCGGCCGCGTCAGGGCTTTCTTCGGCAGATGGGGCAGGGCGGCATCGAGCGCGTGGTTGAGTGCCTTCAGCGCCGTGCGGTCATGCGCGAACTGGTGCGCATCGATCAGCCCGCAATTGATCTTGTCGAAGGTGTAGGCCGGCAGCGCATAGCCGTCATAGAACTTCGATGTGATGGTGGGCGCGAAAGCCGGTGACGAGACGATGGACCTTCGCCGCCGTCGTGCGGTCGCCGGTGATCGCGGCAAAGCGCGCCAGCGCCGAGACATGCTGGCCGAAGCTGTGGCCGGGAATGAAGCCATGCATGTCGCGCGGCGGATCGAAGCGCGGCGAGGCATTGTACCAGCCGCCGAAATCCGGGCCTGGCGTCGCCATGCCCGCCTTGGCGCGATAGGGTTTGAGCAGCGCGTCCTCGTCGAGCGCAAGAAGCGTCACATGGGTGGCATCGAATTGCCGCTTCAGCGGCCCATCCAGCAAGGTGACATCGCCATAGTCGAACTGGGTCAGGCGTGTGCGCGGTGTTGCGGCCTCGGCGCCGCCGCCGATCAACGGCGCCGCCGCCGCACCGGCGAGCAGTGCGCCACCCGTTGTCAGAACCGATCGCCGTGTGTGCATGCTCTCCTCCCGGTCAGACCGCGCGCAGGCGATAGAGCTCGGCGCCGTGCGGCGGCACATGCGCGGAAAGCGTATCGTGTGCGCCGCCAATCCATTTGCGCCGCCACAGATCGCGCACCCGGACACGGCCGAGGCCGAGCGCAGAGAGCGCGACCGGCACCTTGCCCACCTGGTCGTTGAGATTGAACAGCGCGACATAGCTGTCGCCATTGTCCGGAGCCTTGGCCGTCCACACCACATGGCCGTTTGCGCGCGTGAGCTGATGGCCGCCCTGGCTCGCCTGATTGACCGCGATGATTTCGGGATTGGTGAGCAGCGCTTCGGTTGCCGCATCGAGCTTGCGCAGATCCCCGCCCATGATCAGCGGTGAGCGCGCGATCGACCACAGCGTCATCACTGTGCGCTGTTCGTCCACCGTGAAGTTGGTCTTGCGCTTGCCCAGTTCGAGCATGCCGAAGGGCAGCATGTCGGCATCGGGCCAGGCACCCGGCTTGCGGTGCGGGGCCCAATCGGCCAGGCGCTGGAACTGCGCCTCGAGCAGCGGCCACTTGTCCCAGAAATCGTCGCTGATGCGCCACATATTCGCGTGGTCCGCGGCATGGCTTGCATCGTGCAGCGGGGTCGGCCCGGGCGACAGGCTGAGCACCATCTTGCGACCCGACCGGTCGATGGCGCGGCGCACGGCGTCGATCTCCGGTTTGTTGCGGTCATAGGGGCGGCTCAGATCGTCGACCTTGACGAAGTCCATGTCCCAGGACGCGATCAGCTTGAAGACGGAATCGTAATAGGCCTGCGCACCCGGCTTCGACATGTCGATGCCATACATGTCGCCGTTCCATTTGCAGATGTTCACACGGTCTGCAATCTCCCCGCATGTGTGAGTGGTTCCGAGGATCGGCAGATTGCGGTCAGCCGCCTGCCGCGGCACGCCGCGCAAGAGGTGGATGCCGAATTTCAGGCCCATGCTGTGCAGATGATCGGCCAGCGGTTTGAAGCCGGCGCCATTCGCGGCAGAGGGAAAGCGATTGACGGCCGGACGCAACCGTCCCCAGGCATCCATCGCCAGTGGCGCATCCTTGCGATAGAGGAAGCCATTGGCGCCGGGCTCGTACCATTCGACATCGATGGTGAAGACATCGTAGCCGACCGGCCGCAGGCGCCGCGCCATGATGGCCGCCACCTCGCGCGCTTGCAATTCGCTGATCGTGGCGCCGAAACTGTCCCAGCTGTTCCAGCCCATCGGCGGCGTCGGCGCCCAGCTGCGGAAGTCCGGTACGCCGGCCTGCGCCAATGCGGCGAAAGGCTTGCCCAGAAATGGCAGCGCTGCGGCAAGGCCGAGCAGATTGCGCCGGTCGATCTTCATTGCGAGGTCCTTTCGTTCTATGGCTTCCGGTTACAGCGGCGCGACGCGCACGACCTCTTCGGGCGCGACCGCCAGGGGATTGCGCAGCGGCAGCGAAAAGCCCGGCGCCGTGATCTCGAACACATCGCCCGGCTCGGCGCGGATGCCGTCCGAGAAGGACAGCGTCGCCGTGCCGAAGAAATGCACGTGCACGTCGCCCGGGCGCCGGAACAGGCGGTATTTGAAGTGGTGCCGCTCAAGATTGGCGATGCTGTGGGACATGTTCTCCTCGCCGGTGAGGAACGGCTTCTCCCACAGCACATTTGCCGTCCGCGCCAGAATTCGGCTGGTGCCGCGGACATCCGTTCGGCAGTTCGCCGGTCAGCAGTTCGGCGCCAAGGGCGGCCGAGCGCAGCTTCGAATGGGCCAGCCACAAATAATTGCCGCGCTCGATCACATGATCGGAAAACTCATTGGCGAGGCAGAAGCCGAGGCGAAGCGGCGTCGCCGGCATCGTCGATGATGTAGATTCCGGCGATTTCCGGCTCTTCGCCGCCGTCCTCGGCGAAGGCCGGAATAGGTCAGCGGCGCACCGCTCGCCACAATCGACGCTGCCGTCGCCCTTGTAGAACCATTCCGGCTGCACGCCTCTTCGGCCCGGCTGCGGGCTTGCCGCCTTCGAGGCCCATCTTGAACATGCGCATCGAATCGGTCGGGCTTCCCGCGGTCGGCGGCCTTGTGCATCTTGTCGCGGCCTTCCGCCGAGCCCAGATGGGTCAGGCCCGTGCCGGTGAGAAACAGATGCGCGGGATCGGGATGGTCGATGGGCGCGAGCAGGCGGCCGTCTTCGGCGGCGCGCGCAAGATCGATGCTCTCAGTCCCGATGCGGGCCTCGGCCGCGGCCACGAGCCCGGTCCCTGCCGCGAGCGCCGCGCGCGCCAATTCGTAGGTGCTCGCGACACCGTCGAGCAGGCGCGCCGCTCCGGCCTCCTTGAGGCAGGCGACACGGCGCGCTGCCGTGTTCGTCTCGAAGCTGGATCAGGCGGCCGGACATTGCGCGGCCCCTCAAGCGTATCGGCCGGACGGCGCGCGGCGCCGCCTGGCATGCGGGGAGGGGAGAGGCATGGGCGAGACCTTTCGCGTGGCACGATCACCGGAACGGCGCAATACTCATACATTATAAGCGTTGTGTTCGCGATCAACAGTGGCTTCCCAAGACCTCTGCGTGGTTCGATCGCAATTTTCTTGTGCTTGCCTGTGGAGTTCCATAAAAATTGTCTGAGTAATTTGCGCGGGCGACCGGCTCTCGCCGAGGCTCGCGGAGCCATGGCAAGGCCGGTTGGCCGACCGCGAAGATCCAAGACCGAGAAGGAGGGAATGTCCCGATGAAGTCTCTGAAGCCGATCCATTCGGCGGCACTCGCGTTAGTCGCGACGCTTGCCCTTGCGCCGCGCGCGCGCGCGGAGGCGCCGGCCGCGCTCATCGCTTCGGTCACGATCCATGCCGACAAGCCGGGCGCCAAGATCAGCCCGGAGATTTTCGGCCAGTTCTCCGAGCATCTCGGCCACGGCATCTATGGCGGCATCTGGGTCGGCAAGCATTCCAAGATTCCGAACACCGATGGCTTCCGCAACGATGTCATCGCCGCGCTCAAGGCGCTGCATGTGCCGGTCGTGCGCTGGCCCGGCGGCTGCTTCGCCGATGAATATCATTGGCGCAACGGCATCGGCCCGGCCGACAAGCGCCCAGTCACGGTCAACACCAATTGGGGCGGCGTGCCGGAGCCCAACAGCTTCGGCACCGACGAATTCATGAAGTTCGTCCACATGATCGGCGCCAAGGCCTATATCAACGGCAATCTCGGCACCGGTACCGCCGGCGGAAATGGCCGACTGGCTCAAATATCTGACCTCCGACCAGAACACGACGCTGATTCGCATGCGCACGGCCAACGGCCACAAGGCGCCGTACAAGGTGCCGTTTTGGGCGATCGGCAATGAGAGCTGGGGCTGCGGCGGCAACATGACGCCCGCATTATTATGTCGATCTGTTCCGCCGCTATTCGACCTTCCTGAAAGCGCCGCCGGGCGCGCGGCCGCTATTCGTCGCGAGCGGCGGCCATGACGAGAAAGGTCCGATCTGGACCGAGGCGCTGATGAAAGATGGCGGCCCCGAACGTCGGCGCAATCTCCTACCACTACTACACGACGCCCTTTGACGCAAGAGTGGGCGCACAAGGGATCGGCCACCAATTTCCCCGAAAGCCAGTGGATTTCCACGCTCGTCAACGCCGTGAAGATGGATGGCTATATCTCCGAGAACATCGGCATCATGGACAAATACGATCCGAAGAAGCGGGTCGGGTTCTTCGTCGACGAATGGGGCACCTGGTACGATCCGGCACCGGGCCACAATCCCGGCTTCCTCTTCCAGCAGAACACGATGCGCGATGCCGTGGTCGCGGCCACCGACGCTCGACATCTTCGAAAAGCATGCCGATCGCGTGCGCATGGCGAACATCGCGCAGACCATCAATGTGCTGCAGGCCATGATCCTGACCGATGGGCCGAAGATGGTGCTGACCCCGACCTATCAGGTCTTCAAGATGTATATCCCCTTCCAGGGCGCGACCCGCCTGCCCTCCGACGTCGAAGGCGCCGGAATACAGCTACGACAAGATGTCGGTGCCGGCGATCAGCGTTTCGGCGGCGCGCGACAAGAAGGGCGACGTTGATCTATGCCCTCACCAATCTCGATCCGGATCGGGCGGTCAACGTCGCGACGACGATCGACGGCGCCAGTCCGACAACGGTTCACGGCACGGTTCTGACGGCCGCGACGATGGATGCGCATAACAGCTTCGCCAAGCCGGACCAGGTGCATCCCGTCGCGTTCGATGGGGCCAGCCTCAGTGGCGGCAATCTGAATGTCACCCTGCCGCCGAAATCGGTGGTCGTGTTGACGCTCAAATAGACCATCGCGCGATCACGCACACATCATCGCCGGCGCCGTCATGGCGCCGGCGGTTTTGTTTGTGCGAGAGCCGCTGTGCCGGGCCCTGGAGATCCCAATAAGTGGCTGATTTAATTGTATAAAGAGGTGGCGGAGTCGGAGGGGATTCGAACCCTCGATACGTCTTTAAAACGTATAACGGTTTAGCAAACCGCCGCCTTCAGCCTCTCGGCCACGACTCCGTCCGCGTCCCGCCGCTGCCGGCGGGAAGGGCGCCACTCTTGCCCTAGATTGGCGGGCGTCTCAAGCCCGCAGCCGCCTCTTCGGGCACGATTTTCGGCCTCCCGCGCGTCGTCGCGCGCCGGCCACGCCGCGGCGAGCGATTGCCGCTCTTGACCGTGATCAACACGGGCCGGTCCCGTTCGCGCCAAGTCGGGAGTGGGGCCCCGGGGCGTGCCGGCGGCCTTTATATATATAGAGAGTCGTGTCGAATGGAGGTCCGGCTTGCCGGAGCAGACATCATCGCCCTCGCCCCCGGTTCTGCCGGGGCCCCAGGAGGCCCGCGAGACCCCGCAAGCCCCTGAGGGGCCGGCCGAGGCTCAGCCCCGCGGCCTCAGCGAGGCCGAGGCCCGCCAGCGCCTGTCCCGCTATGGCCCCAATGTCCTGCCGTCGGCGAAGCCGCCTTCGCTGGCCCTGCTGTTCCTGCGCCAGTTCCTCAATCCGTTGATCTATATCCTTCTGGCGGCGGCGCTGGTCTCCGCGGCGCTGGGCGATGTCGAGGATGCCGGCTTCATCGCCGCGGTGCTGCTCATCAACGGCCTCATCGGTGCGGGGCAGGAATATTCGGCCGGCCGCGCTGCCGCGGCCCTCAAATCGCTGGAGCAGCCCCATGCCATGGTGCTGCGCGACGGGCTTCGGCAGCAGATCGCGGCCCGGCTGCTGGTGCCGGGCGATCTCGTCCTGCTCGAGGCAGGCGATCGCGTGCCCGCCGATATCGCGCTGAGCGGCACGATCAATCTGCAATGCGACGAATCCCTGCTGACGGGCGAATCGGCGCCGGTCCGGAAGAGCGCCGAAGCGGCCACCGCCGCCGATGCGCCGCTGGCCGAGCGCCATGACATGGCCTTTGCCGGCGCGGCCGTCACTCGCGGGCGCGGGCATGGCCTTGTCACGGCCACCGGCCTTGGCACCGAGATCGGCAAGATCGCCGAACAGGTCGCCCGCCGCTCGCTCACGGTCCCGCCGCTGCTGATCCGCATGGCGCGCTTCACCCGTGATATCGGCTTTGCCGTTGGCGGCGCGATTGTGCTGCTGGTCGGGATCGGCCTGATCCGCGGAATGCCGGCCGAAGACCTCTTCATGATGAGTGTGGGGCTGGCCGTCAGCGCCATTCCCGAAGGCCTGCCGATTGCGATTTCGGTGGCGCTGGCCATCGCCATGCGCCGTATGGCGGGTGTGAACGTGATCGTGCGCAATATGCCGGCGGTCGAATCGTTGGGCTCCTGCACGATCATCGCCACAGACAAGACCGGCACGCTGACCATGAACACGCTTACGGTCACCGATGTGCGCCTGCCCGACGGCACTGCGATCGACTACGAGACGGGGGCCGATCTGGCAGATGGCGGTCTGCATTTCCGCACGGAGCAGGATGGCGATGCCGCCGACCCGCGCCGCCGCGCTGCTGCGCGCGGCCGCTCTTCCCAACGAAGCCAGTTTCAGACGCGCAGAGGAAGGCTGGCAAGGTCTCGGTGACACGGTCGATGTTGCGCTTGCTGGCCGCCGCGCACAAGGCGGGGATGAACCGCGAGGCGATGCTCGAAACCTATCCGCTGGTCTCGCAAATTCCCTACGAACCGGAGTTGCGCTACGCCGCCTCGTTTCATCGCCGCGAAGGCACGGTCTGCATCTTCGTCAAAGGAGCGCCGGAAACGCTGATCGCAATGGCCGAACGTATGGACGTGGCCGGCGGCACCTTGCCGATTGATCGGCCCGCGCTTCATCGCCAGGCGGCCGAGATGACGCGCGAAGGCCTGCGTGTGCTCGCCTTTGCCGAAGGCGAAATCGCCACCGCGCCCGACAATGGCGAATTCGGTGCGCACCATCTCGTCGACCTCACCTTTCTGGGCATGGCCGGGATGCAGGATCCGGTTCGGCCCGAGGTGCCCGAAGCCATTGCCGCAGTGCCGCCGCGCCGGGATCGAGGTGGTGATGATCACGGGCGACGATCCGCGCACCGCCGCCACCATCGCCGCGCGCGCCGGCCTTGAGGTCAGCGACGATCAGATCGTCACCGGCGGCGATGTCGCCCATGCCGAAGAGGCCGGCGAGGTCGCGCTCGATCGTCTGACGCGCGAGGCCCGGATCTATGCGCGCATGGCGCCGGCGCAGAAGCTCGCCATCGTCACGTCGCTCGCCCGAAACGGCCATTTCGTCGCCGTCACGGGCGACGGCGTCAATGATGCGCCGGCGCTCAAACATGCCCATGTCGGCGTGGCCATGGGCCGCAAGGGCACCGATGTCGCCAAGGCAAGCGCCGACATCATCCTCACCGACGACAATTTCGCCTCCGTCGTCGCCGGCATCCGCGAGGGCCGCGTTGCCTATGCGAACATCCGCAAGGTCGTGTTCATGCTGATCTCGACGGGCGCGGCCGAGGTCGCGCTCTTCATCCTGTCGATGCTGGCGGGCCTGCCGATGCCGCTCCTTGCGGTGCAGTTGTTGTGGCTCAATCTCGTCACCAATGGCATTCAGGATGTGGCGCTGGCCTTCGAGAAGGCCGAGGGCGACGAGCTTTCGCGCCCGCCGCGCCGCCCGGGCGAGGCGATCTTCAATTCCGTCATGGTGCAGCGTCTGCTGCATTCGGTGGTGGTCATGGGCGGCGGCGGGTTTGCCGTGTTCTGGTGGCTGACCGCAAACGGCACCAGCGTCGAGGCCGCGCGCAACCTGCTGTTGCTGCTCTTCGTACTGTTCGAGAGCTTCCAGACGCTCAACAGCCGCTCCGAACATCGCTCGGTCTTCCGCCAGAGCTTTGCCGCCAATCCCTTCCTGGTCGTCAGCGTGTTCGTGGCGCTGGCGGTCCATATCGCGGCCATGTACCTGCCGGGCCTGTCCGATATCCTGCGCATCGCGCCGGTGGCCTGGCGGGACTGGGCGCTTTTGGTGCCGTTGGCATCGGTGCTGCTCTTTGTGATGGAGTTTGAAAAATGGCTCGCGGGCAGGCACCCTCATTCCCATGATCGAGAAAATCCGCCGCCGCCTGCGCCGCCGGGTCCTGAACCCGGCCCTTGAAGGCGCGGCCGTTCCGTTCGGCCTGATCCGCGACTTTCTGCGACTGGAAGCGGCCGGCGGGCTTGTTCTGATCGGGGCGGCGGCGCTTGCCATCCTCTGCGCTTCGACCGCGCTCGCGCATTGGTATGAGGGCTTCAAGGAGCTGCCGATCGTCGTCACGGTCGGCGGTTTCGGTCTCGCCAAACCCATGTTGCATTGGGTCAATGACGGGCTGATGGCGCTGTTCTTCTTCCTCGTCGGCCTGGAAATGAAGCGCGAGATTTTGCGCGGCGAACTGTCGACCGTGCGCCGCGCGCTGCTGCCCGCGATTGCGGCAATTGCCGGCATGGCGGTTCCGGCCTTGATCTATCTGTCCATCGCGGCCGGCCATGGCGAAGCGACGAAGGGTTGGGCCATTCCGGCGGCCACCGACATCGCCTTCGCACTCGGTATCATGTCGCTTCTGGGGCCGCGCGTGCCGCCTTCGCTGAAGGTGTTGATGGCCGCAATCGCCGTAATCGACGATCTGGGCGCCATCGTCATCATCGCGATCTTCTATACGAGCGACCTGTCATTGTTGTCGCTTGGCGTCGCGGCGGCGGCCTTGTTCGTGCTGTTGATCCTCAATCTTTCAGGCGTAAAACGCATCGCGCCCTATGTTCT
>CAWGGT010000023.1:0-62500 GCA_963822185.1 uncultured Pseudomonadota bacterium | reverse complement strand
CCAAACTCCGAATACCGAAGAGTGCGAGCATGGCAGACACACGGCGGGTGCTAACGTCCGTCGTGAAGAGGGAAACAACCCTGACCAACAGCTAAGGCCCCTAATTCGTGGCTAAGTGGGAAAGGATGTGTCGTTCCCAAAACAACCAGGATGTTGGCTTAGAAGCAGCCATCATTTAAAGAAAGCGTAACAGCTCACTGGTCTAAATAAGGAACTTCGCGCCGAAGATGTAACGGGGCTCAAGCCACGAGCCGAAGCTTTGGGTGTGACGCAAGTCAGCGGTAGCAGAGCGTTGTGTATGCCTGCGAAGGGGAAGGGTGACCGACCCTGGAGGTATCGCAAGTGAGAATGCTGACATGAGTAGCGATAAAGAGGGTGAGAGACCCTCTCGCCGGAAGTCCAAGGGTTCCTGCGTCAAGTTAATCTGCGCAGGGTTAGCCGGCCCCTAAGGCGAGGCCGAAAGGTGTAGTCGATGGGAACCAGGTAAACATTCCTGGGCCTGTGGGTAGTGACGGATCTCGTAAGTTGTTCGACCTTACTGGATTGGTCGGGCAGCGAAGAGGTCCCAGGAAATAGCTCCCACGTTCAGACCGTACCCAAACCGACACAGGTGGACTGGCAGAGTATGCTAAGGCGCTTGAGAGAATGGTGTTGAAGGAACTAGGCAAATTACCCTCGTAACTTCGGGAGAAGAGGGCCCGGTTTTTGCGCAAGCAGGGGTCGGGGGCACAAAGCAGGGGGTAGCGACTGTTTACTAAAAACACAGGGCGCTGCGAAAACCAAAGATGACGTATAGGGTCTGACGCCTGCCCGGTGCCGGAAGGTTAAGAGGAGATGTGAAAGCGTTGAATTGAAGCCCCGGTAAACGGCGGCCGTAACTATAACGGTCCTAAGGTAGCGAAATTCCTTGTCGGGTAAGTTCCGACCTGCACGAAAGGCGTAACGACTTCCCCACTGTCTCCAACACCAGCTCAGCGAAATTGAATTCCCCGTGAAGATGCGGGGTTCCCGCGGTCAGACGGAAAGACCCCGTGCACCTTTACTGCAACTTTGCGCTGGCATTAGGAATGTGATGTGTAGGATAGGTGGTAGGCTTTGAAGCGGAGGCGCTAGCCTTCGTGGAGCCACCCTTGAAATACCACCCTTTGTGTTCCTGATGTCTAACTGAGGTCCCTGAACAGGATCCGAGACCGCGCATGGTGGGCAGTTTGACTGGGGCGGTCGCCTCCCAAAGAGTAACGGAGGCGCGCGATGGTAGGCTCAGACCGGTCGGAAATCGGTTGATGAGTGCAATGGCAAAAGCCTGCCTGACTGCAAGGTCGACGGCCCAAGCAGAGACGAAAGTCGGTCATAGTGATCCGGTGATCCCGCGTGGAAGGGTCATCGCTCAACGGATAAAAGGTACGCCGGGGATAACAGGCTGATCGCCCCCAAGAGTCCATATCGACGGGGCGGTTTGGCACCTCGATGTCGGCTCATCACATCCTGGGGCTGCAGCAGGTCCCAAGGGTACGGCTGTTCGCCGTTTAAAGTGGTACGTGAGCTGGGTTTAGAACGTCGTGAGACAGTTCGGTCCCTATCTGCCGTGGCCAGGTTGAAGGTGCGGTAACACGCACTGGAGGACCGAACCCACGCCTGTTGAAAAAGTCGGGGATGAGCTGTGGCTAGGGGTGAAAGGCTAATCAAACTCGGAGATAGCTGGTTCTCTGCGAAAGCTATTTAGGTAGCGCCTCATGTATCACCTTCGGGGGTAGAGCACTGGATGGGCTAGGGGGCTTCACCGCTTACCAAACCTAACCAAACTCCGAATACCGAAGAGTGCAATCATGGGAGACACACGGCGGGTGCTAACGTCCGTCGTGAAGAGGGAAACAACCCTGACCAACAGCTAAGGCCCCTAATTCGTGGCTAAGTGGGAAAGGATGTGTCGTTCCCAAAACAACCAGGATGTTGGCTTAGAAGCAGCCATCATTTAAAGAAAGCGTAACAGCTCACTGGTCTAAATAAGGAACTTCGCGCCGAAGATGTAACGGGGCTCAAGCCACGAGCCGAAGCTTTGGGTGTGACGCAAGTCACGCGGTAGCAGAGCGTTGTGTATGCCTGTGAAGAGGAAGGGTGACCGACCTTGGAGGTATCACAAGTGAGAATGCTGACATGAGTAGCGATAAAGAGGGTGAGAGACCCTCTCGCCGGAAGTCCAAGGGTTCCTGCGTCAAGTTAATCTGCGCAGGGTTAGCCGGCCCCTAAGGCAAGGCCGAAAGGCGTAGTCGATGGGAACCAGGTAAACATTCCTGGGCCTGTGGGTAGTGACGGATCTCAAAAGTT
This sequence comes from uncultured Pseudomonadota bacterium, assembly GCA_963822185.1. GTDB lineage: Bacteria > Pseudomonadota > Alphaproteobacteria > Micropepsales > Micropepsaceae > Rhizomicrobium. The sequence continues at coordinate 60,175 of CAWGGT010000023.1, read as the reverse complement.
GTTCGGCCTTATTGGATTGGCTCGGGCAGCGAAGAGGTCCCAGGAAATAGCTCCCACGTTCAGACCGTACCCCAAACCGACACAGGTGGACTGGCAGAGTATGCTAAGGCGCTTGAGAGAATGGTGTTGAAGGAACTAGGCAAATTACCCTCGTAACTTCGGGAGAAGAGGGCCCGGCTTTTGCGCAAGCAGAGGTCGGGGGCACAAAGCAGGGGGTAGCGACTGTTTACTAAAAACACAGGACGGTGCGAAAACCAAAGTTGACGTATACCGTCTGACGCCTGCCCGGTGCCGGAAGGTTAAGAGGAGATGTGAAAGCGTTGAATCGAAGCCCCGGTAAACGGCGGCCGTAACTATAACGGTCCTAAGGTAGCGAAATTCCTTGTCGGGTAAGTTCCGACCTGCACGAAAGGCGTAACGACTTCCCCACTGTCTCCAACACCAGCTCAGCGAAATTGAACTCCCCGTGAAGATGCGGGGTTCCCGCGGTCAGACGGAAAGACCCCGTGCACCTTTACTGCAACTTTGCGCTGGCATTAGGAATGTGATGTGTAGGATAGGTGGTAGGCTTTGAAGCCGAGGCGCCAGCCTTGGTGGAGCCACCCTTGAAATACCACCCTTTGTATTCCTGATGTCTAACCGCGGCCCTGAAACAGGGTCCGAGACCGCGCATGGTGGGCAGTTTGACTGGGGCGGTCGCCTCCCAAAGAGTAACGGAGGCGCGCGATGGTAGGCTCAGACCGGTCGGAAATCGGTTGATGAGTGCAATGGCAAAAGCCTGCCTGACTGCAAGAGTGACGGCTCAAGCAGAGACGAAAGTCGGTCATAGTGATCCGGTGGTCCCGCGTGGAAGGGCCATCGCTCAACGGATAAAAGGTACGCCGGGGATAACAGGCTGATCGCCCCCAAGAGTCCATATCGACGGGGCGGTTTGGCACCTCGATGTCGGCTCATCACATCCTGGGGCTGGAGCAGGTCCCAAGGGTACGGCTGTTCGCCGTTTAAAGTGGTACGTGAGCTGGGTTTAGAACGTCGTGAGACAGTTCGGTCCCTATCTGCCGTGGGTGTTCGAAACTTGAGAGGATCTGTTCCTAGTACGAGAGGACCGGAATGGACGCACCTCTGGTGGACCGGTTGTGGCGCCAGCCGCATTGCCGGGTAGCTAAGTGCGGAATAGATAACCGCTGAAAGCATCTAAGCGGGAAACTAACCTCAAAACCAGGTTTCGCTCGAGAGCCGTGGAAGACGACCACGTCGATAGGCCAGGCGTGTAAGCGCAGCAATGCGTTGAGCTTACTGGTCCTAATCGCTCGATTGAAATGCTTGATTTAGCTTTGCACCTCGTTCCATGCTTGGAAATAAGACCAGGCATTGAACATTCGCGCGATCAGCGCGCTTAAAAAAACAAGCTTGAGTGTCTTCACTTTGCGATGAATGTCCTTCGCCGGACTGGTGGTCATAGCGGGGGAATTCTACCCGATCCCATTCCGAACTCGGCCGTCAAAGCCCCCAGCGCCTATGGTACTACGGCTTAAGCCGTGGGAGAGTCGGTCGCTGCCAGTCCAGCCAAGGACATTTGTCGCAAATCCTGCCTTACAATTCAGACGAAAAGCCCTGCCGGTCGAAAGACCTGCGGGGCTTTTTGTTTTGTCGTGTCCGCCCGGCGCTAGGCTTCGCCATGGCCATCGATACCGCCCATTTCGCGAAATCCTGCGCGCCCGCCTTGCCGATCTCGACGCCCTGTCGAAGCTCAGCGAGGAGGGCCGCGCCGTCGTCCAGCTCGATCAGCAAAGCGTCGGGCGGCTGTCGCGCATGGATGCGATGCAGGCCCAGTCCATGGCGCTGGCGACCGAGGAACGGCGCGAGGCCGAGCGGGCGCGCGTCGCCGCCGCGCTGCGCCGCATCGAAAGCGGCGACTATGGCTACTGCCTCAATTGCGACGAAGAGATCGATGCGCGCCGCCTCGAAATCGATCCGGCCGCGCCGCTCTGCCTCGATTGCGCCCGCGGCAAGATAAGGGCTGAGCGTCAGTTCAGCCACCACAACGCGGCATTGAGCAGGCCCGCATAGCCGACCCACAGCCCATAAGGCACGAAGCACCATCCCGCCGACCCGGTCGATGCGCGCGAAGCTGTATCCGGTTGCCACCAGCGCCGCGAACAGTGCAACCAGCTCCACCAGCGCCCAGCCGGTCCGGTGCAGGCCGAAGAACAGGATCGACCACAGAAGGTTCAGCGCCAGCTGCACGCCATAGAGCGCGAAGGCCCGGTGGCGCAGCGTGCCCAGCGCCCGCCACACCCGCCAGGCCGCAAAACCCATCAGCACATAGAGCGTGGTCCAGACCGGCCCGAACACCCAATTGGGCGGATTGAAGCTCGGCTTGGCCAGCGTCGGATACCACGCCGCCACGCTGCCCGCCGTCACCCAGCCGCCGATCGCGCCGATCGCCAGCGTCAGTGCCAGCGATATCACAAGCCCTGCAAGGCCCGCCGCGAAACCGGGTTTGCGCGCATCCGTTGCCGTCATGATCGTGTCCTCCATTTGCGGGGCGCCTGACCCAGGGTCATCTTTCGGACGCAAAGCGCACGACAATGCTTGCGCCAACCATGGAAACGGATCGACCCGCTTGATGCAAACGCGCCGCTCGCATCTGATATCCCTTGCCGGGCTGGCGGGACTGACGCCCTTGGCCGCGCGCGCCGCGCTGGCGGCGTCCCCGGCCGCCGTCTGTCATCAGAGCCGGGCCCATCTTGCCCCGCTTCAGGCGGCGATGGCGAAGGGCCGCTTCATCGCCTATCACCCGACAGAGATCGCCTTCTGGTACGGCAAGCCCACGCGTGCCACGAAAGCCGGCATCACCGCCGACCTCAAGGCGCTGCGCCCCTGGTTCGACGGGCTCATCACCTATAGCGCCGGACATGGCGCCGAACATGTGGCCGATGCCGCGGCCGAGCTCGGCTTCCGCGCCGTGATCCAGGGCGTGTGGGATCCGGCCGATCCCGATGAGATCGGCCGCGCGCTGGCTGCCTATCATCGCCATCCCAAACTTGTCGTCGGCCTGTCGCTCGGCAATGAGGTGGTGCTGTCGCATCGCGGCAGTTGGGGCGATCTGGCCTATGGCCTGCGCCGTTTGCGCAAGCACGCGCCGCATCTGCCGCTGACCACCAGCGAAGCCTTTTCGCAATTCCTCGACACCGACGATGCGCGTTCGACGCTGGCGGCGATGGATTTCATGATGGTCAACATCCATCCGATCTTCGAGTCGTGGTTCGCGCGCGCGCAGCCGGCGAACTGGAGCGAGTTCGTTGTGCGCATCACCGATCTGCTCGCGAAGAAATATTGCGGCCCGATCCTGGTGAAGGAGACGGGCGTGCCGACGGGGCCGCACAGCATGGGCTATTCGAGCGCCAAGCAGCGCGCCTTCTATCGTGCGCTCGAAGCCCGCATGAAGCCGTCGCCGTCGCGCGCCTTCGCGTATTTCTCGGCCTTCGATCTGCCCTGGCACGCTTATGACGCCAGCCCCAATCCCGGCGACAACCATCCTGAAGAGGCCTATTGGGGCTTCTTCACGGGCAAGCGCGTGCCCAAGCCGATCCTGTCCGACCTGACGCGCCTGCCGCACACGCGGCTCTGACGCTATCGCTTGTAGGGATAGCAGCGCTCGCGCGAGAGCATCATCTTGAGATGCTGGCCCAGGGCTTCGATGGCCGGGCCTTCTTCGGCGAAGGGATCCGAATTTCCCGGACCCGACGATAATCATGGAAAAGGCGAGGTCGTCCTCGCCGCGCGGCGGAAGCATGGCGGTGGCCAGCGGATTGCCTTCATGGTCGCGCAGGGTCAGGAACATCGGCATGGTCTGGCGCAGATGCGCCTTCAGCCCGATATCGCGTTCGATCGAATTGGCGGCATCCGGTTGATAGTCCTCGCGCGCCTTGGCGTCCTCGCGGCGGAAATATTTGTCCACCGCATGGCGCATCGCTTCGGATTCCTGGATCGCTTCGGCTTCCGTCTCGATCCGGAACCAGGCCTTACGCTCCGGCGCGTCGCAGACATATTCCACGTCGCATCGCTCCTCATTCGACTCAGCACATGCGGGCGAGTGTACACCCGATGCGTGGGCCGCGTGATCGGCAATGCGTGGGATGGCAGAGCGGTTCCGCCCGCGCGGGGATAAGTTCCGCGCGCGGGCGGGTCGTTCAGGCGGCCTGACGCGCCGCTGCGGCTTCGTTGTCCAGGATCATGAGCGCCGCGGCGGTGTTGGAGATCGGAATGTGGTAGTTGAGGAACGCCTTGCTGACATGGCCGGTCAGCGCGCCGCGCATCGCGATCCAGTTCAACACTTCCACGCCCTGCGTGCCCGCCAGGCGGACGAGGTCGTCGTTGGAATAAGCGGCCAGCGCTTGCGGATCGCTGACCAGCTTCTCGATGCACTCCATGTCGAAGTCTTTGTTGATGAAGCCGGCGCGTTGGCCGTCCAGCTGATGGGACAGCCCGCCGGTACCCAGCACCAGCACGCGGGCGTCCTTCTTGTAGCTTTCGATCGCGCGCCCGACAGATTGGCCCAGCTTCAGGCAACGGGCTGCCGAGGGAAGCGGGTGTTGGACTGTGTTGATGGCGATCGGCAGCAGTGTCATTGGCGGCTCGCCCTCGGGCCACAACAGCTGCATCGGAACGACGACAGCGTGGTCGACCAGCATTTCCTGGCAGGTGGTGACGTCGAACTCGTCCTTCACCAACCCCTCGATGACGTGCCAGGACAGATCCGGATTGCCCTTGAACGGGCGCTGCACCGGCAGGCCCCAGCCTTCGTCGGCATTGTTGTATTCCGGCGCCGCGCCGACGGCGAAGGTCGGAAGCTTGTCGAGGAAGAAATTGAGCCCGTGATCGTTGTAGAAAATCACGACCACATCGGGCTTGATGCGCGCGAGCCATTTGTGCGCTTCGGTGAAGCCGTCGAAGAACGGCTTCCAATAGGGATCCTGTTGCAGTCCCTTGGCAATCGCATTGCCAATACCCGGAATATGCGAGGTGCCGAGCCCGCCTACGATCTTCGCCATCACGCTTTCCCCGCTTCCAGAAGTTTCGCCTTGAACGCATCGACGCTCATGCCGGTCTGCTGCGCGCCCAGATCCTGGACCCCCAGCCCGAGTATCCCGGCCAGCTTGGCCAGGTAATAGACATTGCCGCCGGCCGCGATCAGCTCCAGCACGTTGCGGTGCCGCACAGCTTCGCGCTGTGTCGGCGTGAGGCCGTATTTCGCGCAATAGCCATCCTCGTCTTCGACGAAGGCCTTGCGGTTGGCGGCATCATTGAAGGAAAAGCACATCTTGTTGAGCGCATAGCCTTTCTGCGCTTCGGTCCCATCGAAAATCGTGGTCCCGGCAATGCCGTGGCTGGTCATGGTCACCCCTGGATCGTTTGTCCCGCCTACAATCTGCCGCCGATGCCCCATCCCACGCCTTGATCTGGATCATGGGCAAAGCCCGCATTTGTCCAAGATCAAGGCGCCCCGCGCCGCCGCTGCGGTTTGCTGGTCCGGGCAAAATTATTGCCGAGGGGAAATCCATGTCCGAGGCCGCGGAAACGCCGCCCGCACACGCCCGATCGCAAGCGCCGGCGATCACGCCCTATGCCATGGTCGGCGGTGAGGCGGGCGTGCGGCGAATTGTCGAGCGCTTCTATGACATCATGGACAGCGATCCGGCGGCCGCGCCGATCCGCGCCATGCATGGCGCCGAGCTCGGGCCGGTGCGCGAGAAGCTGTTCGAATTTCTCAGCGGCTGGCTGGGCGGCCCGCCGCTCTATCAGCAAAGCCCCCAGCACAAATGCATTGTCTCGGCCCATGCCGGTTTCGCGATCGACGCGGCCGCGCGCGATCAGTGGCTGTCCTGCATGCGCCGCGCACTCGCCGATGCCGGTTTGCCGAAAGAGGTGCGCGATTATCTCGACGGGCCGTTCAGTCGCGTCGCCGAGATATTCCGCAACACCTGAAAATCGCACGCCTGAAAAACAATGCCCCGCAGTCTGCGGGAGTCGCAGGCCGCGGGGCTTTTGTGCCGAGGGAGTGGGGGGCATCGGCCTCAGCACGTTCCGTGCCTCGCCCTTATGCACCCGCCAGATGAATTGAGCCCATCATCCGCATGAAATCGCAGAAAGGGGCTGCGAGAAGGGCGTCACTCGGTCGCCATCGCCTGATCGAGATCGGCGATCAGGTCGTCGACATGCTCGATGCCGACGGAGAAGCGGATCAGCCCCTGGCCGACACCGATGGCCAGGCGCTCCTCTTCGGTCAGGCCCGACAGCACCGTCGTCGCCGGATGGCAGCTCAGCGATTCCGTGCCGCCCAGGCTCACCGCCAGCTTGACGATCTTGAGTTTGTCGAGGATCGCAAAGGCGCGCGCGCGGCTGCCGACATCGAATGCCATCAGCGTGCCGGGGCCGCTGCATTGCTTGTCGTAGATCGCGCGTTGGCGCGTGCCGTCCTTGGCCAGTGCCGGGAAGTACACGGCTTGGACATCGCGGCGCTCGGCCAGCCATTTGGCAATGGCGGTGGCGTTCTCGGCCGCGCGCGTCATGCGCAGCGTCAGCGTTTCCATGGAGCGTGTCAGCATCCAGCATGTGTGTGGGTCGATGCTGCCGCCCAGAAGTGGGCGCAGTGCGCGCAATGGCGCCATTGCCTTGCGGGTTCCGAGCACGCCGCCGGCGATCAGATCGCTGTGCCCGCCGACATATTTGGTCAGCGAATAGACCGACAGATCCGCGCCGCATTGCAGCGGCCTCTGGAAGATCGGTCCCATCAGCGTGTTGTCGACGGCGACGATCGGGCGGTGGCCCTGGCGCGTTTCGCTCTCGCCCGCGCATTCGGCGGCCAGGCCGATATCGGCCAGCGTCGTCAGCGGATTGGACGGCGTCTCCAGAAACACGAGCGCGAGGCGTCCCTTCGTCTCGGCTTCTTCGAACGCCTTGCGCATGCCTTCGGGCGTCGTCGGATCGGTGATGGTGTGCGCCTTGATGCCGAATTGCGGCAGGATGTTGTGAAACAGCGCATCGGTGCCGCCGTAAAGCGGCTGGCTGAACAGGATCACATCGCCCGGCCGGCAATGGGCCAGCGCCGTGGTCGTGATCGCGGCCATGCCGCTGGCGAACACCGCGCCGCTTTCCGCATTCTCGAACAGCGCCAGCCGTTCTTCGACGATCTGTGCATTCGGATGATTGTAGCGCGCATAAACGAGACCGCCGGCGGAATCGACCTTGTCGGCCGTGCGCCCGGTGGCGATGTCGAAGAATTCGCGCCCGGCATCGGCGCTCGGAAAGGTGAAGGTCGAGGTGAGGAAGACCGGCGGCTTGACCGAGCCTTCGGAGAGTTTGGGATCGTAGCCATAGCTCAGCATCAACGTCTCGGCATGAAGGCCGTGATTGCCGAGCGTGGTCCTGCGGTAACCGTCATTGGACATGGAATGCACCTGAATCGGAAGAGACGGCGCATGATGCGCCAATACTCCGCGTCCACAACCGGGCACCGCATAATAACAATAAAGCCGAAGCGTTATGACTTCACCGGCAATTCCGTAACAAGCCCGCGAGCCGCGCCGCATTATTCTGAATCGGGCCGCGTCGTCGCCTCATGGAAGCCATCTCACGGCGTCGCGCGAACCGGCTGACGCGTCAGATCGACGAGCCCCGCCAGCAAGGCAAGCGCCGCATAGGCCGCCAGCGCCATCACCGCCATGGTCGTGTCATCGTCCGGAGCCGGGCCGACCAAATTGTAGATCTCGACCGCGCTCATGGCGGCCACGAACAGCCACAGCCACACATTGCCGCCACGCCGTGCCGGCACATAGCGCGCATAGAACCAGGCGCCCGCGAGCAGCGTGGCGATTTCCAGCGGCCCGCTGATCCAGGCCCAGCGCCACAGCCCGAAGCCGACCTTCATCGTGTTTTCCCACAGCGGCATGTCCGGCACATGGACGACGAGATCGAGCAGCCAGTGCGAGAACACGGCTGCCGCGACGACCGCAAAGATCGCGGCGCGCCGTTCGCGATAGAACCAGGCGACGACCGCACCCAGCAGCACCGACAATCCCAGCGCGCCGAGGAGCCCGTGCGTATAGGGCATGTAGTAAAGATCGAGCGGACTGGCCTCGGTAAATCCGGGCACGATGCGCAGCTTCTCGACGCCGGCCAGCACCAGCACCGACCACACGACATCCATCCATTGCACGGCAATGAACAGCACCCATAGCGGCAGCCGCCTTTCGGCAGCCTTGGCGCCCAGCGCCGGTCCGTAATGTCCGATGAACATGGTCAGGTTCCTTCCGTCCGGCGCGCGCGCCGCCATCCGATGTGCCCCAGATGCGTATCACCGAAGCCGCGCGCATATTTGAGGCCGTACCCCATGGCGCGGTCGAAGCCGATATGGGCGAACCAGATCAGCGGCAGTGCCGGTTCGTGGCCGGTTGCGAGCGCAAGTCCGGCCCATGCGATCGGACCGATCGTGGAATGCGCCGCATTGTAGGCGAGGGCGCCGATCCGCGGGCCGGCCAGATAACCGGCGAAGCTGAGATCTGGCATCAGGAACAACAGGGCGAAGGTTTTCCAGTCTCCGCCGATCCGGGCATAGAGCAACCCGGCCGCGGTCAGAAGCATCAGGCCCTCCAGCCGCAGAAGCCATCGTACCCCGGCCCCTACGCCGCCATCTTCGTTTTGCATCGCGCATCCTTCACTGCTGCCGATAACATGGCCGCGCGCCTGACAAACGGAAATTGCCTAATTCCGTTCAATTGGCATACATTTATGCATGGATGCACCCGCGCCCGGCTGGGACCATTTCCGCACCTTCCTGGCCGTGCTGCAGCAGGGCAGTCTCAGCGCGGCGGCCCGCATCCTCGGGCTGACCCAGCCCACGGCCGGCCGTCACATCGCCGCGCTGGAGGCGGCGCTGGGCACGTCCCTGTTTTCCCGCTCGCAGCAGGGCCTGATCCCGACCCAGGCCGCGGCCGAATTGCGCGCCCATGCCGAAGCCATGCAGGCCGCGGCCGACGCCTTCATCCGCACGGCCTCGGGCGAGGCCGCCGCCCCGCGCGGCACCGTGCGCATCACGGCCAGTGAGACCATTGGCGCCCATGTGCTGCCATCGATGCTGGCCGATTTTCATGCGCAGCAGCCGGGCATCGTGCTCGAGCTGGCGCTGACCAACCGCGCCGAAAACCTCACCCGCCGCGACGCCGATATCGCCGTGCGCATGCTGCGCCCGACGCAGCGCGCGCTGGTGGCCAAACGCATCGGCCGGGTCGGGATTGGGCTGTTTGCGCATCGCAAATATCTGGCGGCGCGTGGCACACCGCACAGCCTGGACGATCTGGCCTCGCACAGCCTGATCGGCTTCGATCGCGACGATATCGGCGCCCGTTCGCTGGGCATCAGCGGGCCTCCGCTCGAGCCGCGAGATGTTCGCCTTCCGCGCGGATAGCGATGCCGCCCAATTCGGCGCGCTGCAAGGCCGGATTCGGCATCGGCGGCTGCCAGATCGGGCTGGCCATGCGCGAGCCCGAACTGGTGGCGGTGCTGCCCGGCCAGGTCGAATTCGGCCTGGAGATGTGGCTGGCCATGCATGAGGATCTGCGCGCCAGCCGCCGCGTGCGGCTGGTCTTCGACCATCTGGCCGCCGGGCTTGGCGGGGTATGTGGCGGCGGGCGCCGGGGCTCGCGCGCCGGTTCGCGGCCCGGCCCGCGGCGCGGACGCCGCAGACAAAAATCCCAGGAAAAATAAGGCCTCCTGAGCGCCTGCCGGGGGTGGACAGGGGCCGGGCGATGTCCTATATCCGCCCACCTTTCGCGGACGGCAATTCTGTGTCGTCGCTCGCGGAAGTCATGACGCGGGGTGGAGCAGCCCGGTAGCTCGTCAGGCTCATAACCTGAAGGTCACAGGTTCAAATCCTGTCCCCGCAACCACCATGAGCACACGATCTTAGGCCCGGCCCTTGCGCCGGGCCTAAGTCGTTTTGGGAATCTCGGCCGCTAATCTTCGGCCCCGGAATTCCTGCTCCCGATCTCGATCTCCGAGGAACGGGCGCGGGCGGCGCCGGGCTCCAGCTGCGCATGATAGGCGAGCGACAGCAATTGGTGCAGATGCGGGCCCGCTTGCGACAGCAGCCCCAGCGCCTCGAAATCCATATGCAGGCCGTTGAGCACGGCCATGATGAAGCTGCGCCGCGCCTCGAACTCTCTGCGATCGACCACGCGATCTTCGGGAACGTTGATGTTCATCGGCTGGAACCCTCATACTGATCTGCGTTCATCGCACGTGCCGTGTATTGGGAAAGCCATTGTGCCTGTTCGGGGCGCAGTGCATCGGTAGCCGCCAGATGGTCCGGCGCCTCCGCCTGCAGACAGACCGAGGGGCTCTGCCCTTCATAATTTCCAAGATTGGGGCGATGGATGCCGTAGCCGACCAGTTCGGCGAGCTCGGGTGAGAAGCCGCGCGCGATTTCGGGCGGATAGATCAGCATCTGTGCCTCGAACTGGCGCAGCCATCCCAGGCAGTAGCTGATGATGATGCCGCGCCGCGGAATCTTTGTGCGGTTGGCGCCGCCGCCATGCAGCGTCGAGCCGAGGAAGACGATGGCGCTTCCCGGTTCCGCTTCGGCCGCAAAGGCGCGTTCGCGCGGCAGCATTTGTGCGTCCTGCTCGCGATGGCTGCCCTGCCAGATCAGGGTGGCGCCGTTCGCGGCGGTGAAGGGCACCAGCGGCCACATGACGTTGACAAGATATTCGATCTCGCCTTTGGCGCCGCCCCACATGTCCTGGTCGCGATGGGGAAATTGTTCGGGCGCCCCGGGGTGGATCTCGATCGCCTGTGTCAGGTTCAGGAGAAACTTGTCGCAATGGGGTCCAAGCGCGGACTGCACCAGGGAGAGGATCGTCGGATGGCGCACCAACGTCTCCGCCGCCGCCGATCGCTTCAGCAGCGAGCCGAAACGCTTGGTCGTCTCACCGTAGAAATCGCCTTTGCAAAAGGGGGTGGCGGCGAAATGCGAACCAAGATCGTCATTCAGTCGGTCGATCACCTGCCGGCCGACGAGATCGGGGACGATGCAATAGCCGTCCTCGCATAGTTGAGTAGCGGGCGTCGTCTCAATTGTTCTGGCGGAACGGGCAAGGGCTGCACCCATGGCTTGCACTCCCGCCTCAGGCCGCGGCCGCGGAGCGGTCATCATGGAGGATGGGCGTGCGCTGGCTGAGCCGTCCCTGCTCGCGACTATAGAGCGTGTTGTCGATCTGCACCTGGATTGCGCCGTATTGCATGCCGTCGAAATCCTTGGGCGGGCCCAGCGGCTCGACATCGATGCCGGCCGCCAGGAAGTTCGAAATGAACATGACATGGGTGAGGCCGGTGATCCTGGTGATGCCGCGCGGCAGGCAGAATTCGATTGCACCCAGCCAGGCCAGCCCCAGATTCCTGCGGGCCTCTTCGCGCGGCAGGCTCGGGGAGAGGCAAATCCGCGTCATCTCCCAGATGTCGTCGCCAGTTGGCACGCCGTCTTCGCACAGCATCGGGAATATCTCCTCGAGCATGTGCGGCTTGGTCGAGGGCATCAGGCGCACCGAAGCCAGATGCCGGCCGGTGTCGGGATCGGCGGAGACGATATAAACCGTCTCGTCGGTGTCGTACTGGTCCATCTCGTAGATGCCGTCGACGACCGGGACACCCCATTTGAGCCAGTCCACGAACACGCGCTTGCGGTCGCGATACATGCTGTCCAGTTCGCGGGCGAACGCCGCACGATTGTCTTTTGAGATCGCGTAAATCATGGCCGCCTCCCAGCCGTTGCGGGAGGCAGTATGGGGATGGTTCTCGATCCTCATACCCCGTTAGGTAGCGGGGTGGACTCAGGTGCGGATAATGTCCTGGAAGCCGATCTGGTTGTCGAACAGCGTGCGGATGATGAGCTGCGTGCGCGAGCCGACGCCATAGCGTTTGCGAGCCGTATCGACATGTTCCTGAACGGTCCTGTGGCTGATGCCCAGGATCTTGCCGACATCCCAGTCGCTCTTGCCCTGGGCGATCAGCACCAGGCAATCGAGCTGGCGCTGGGTCAGGTCCGGTGCGGATCCAACTGCCCCATCGAGATGGTCCGCCTTGAGGCACATGCGCCGGGCTGCTTCGAAGGCAAAGCTCGCCAGATATTGCAGCGCCGGGACCACGGAATCGTCGAGGTCATGTCCGCTATCGGTGGCGAAGGAGCCGGAGCCCGTGCATTCGCCGGGGATGTGGATCGGCACGGTAAAACCGGAACCCAACCCCGCGCGGGCGGCGCCTTCGAGAATCTCACGTTGCTTCGGGGATAAGCGGATCAGGCTGTCGAGTTCAGACCACAGAAACGGGGCTGCGGTCTTCTGGCAGGCGCGCACGACCGGATCGATGGAGAATTGCCGTTCCGTCCGCATCTTTTCGCCCCAGTTTGCCGGATAGTTGGAGAGCCGAACGGTCGTCCGACTGGCGATGTTCACGTGATGCGAGAGCAGGAAATAGCGAATGCCAAACCGGGCCGCTGTGTCTTCGACGGACCCGCGCAATTCCTGAAGGTTGTCGAATTGGCGCGATGCGCGAACGAAATCCTGGATGTCGCGAAAACGTCCATGGCTGTGCGCCGTCCGGGATGTTGGTGTCGGTGGCGGTATGGAAGCCTGATGAAGGGCTTGGCGGCCTGGCATATTTGCCTCTCCCATGGCGGTATGCAGACGGAACATGTGCACGCGCGCTCAAAGCGTGCGCGGTGCGCGTAACGCAAACGTCAAACGGCCATGCGGCCAGTCGTGTTTCGGACGTGCGGAGGCGGCCGCGACGCCGGCCACTCTCTGCGCTGCTCGCCCCTGTCAGCCGCACAATGCGGCCGCGCCCGGTCCCGATTTCGGCATCAATTCGGCATCGGGCGAAATCCGCCCCGCAACGCCGTCCGCGAGCCCCTGCAAGTGACGGCATCCGCCGTCCTCGCCAGTCTGCCACCGCGGATGGGATTTGCGTAGAGGCATGTTCATGAAACGCGCCTGTTTGCATGCCGGAGAGCCGCGCCCGCCAGCCCTTTCCAGAAAATCCCGCATTTATAATAGCTTGCAAGCTGGTTTGGTGCGGTCGAGCAGGCCGGTTCCGCAACAGCGCTTCCTTAACGCCTGCCCGCTAGGATTGAATTGGAAGCGCGAGGGGACCGTGTGGGTGATGGTGACAGCCAGCCCGTCAGCAACGCTGCCGGATGCGGATCGGGCCTGCCCGGCCGATCGGCTCCTGCGCGCGCGGATGAGCCTGATCGTGGCGACGCTTCCCTTTACGATCCTTGCCAATCCGCTCTGGGTTGCCTTCGTGGCCGCCTTCGGGCTCGGCGGTGGCTTTCCGCGCCTGGGTCATTTGACTCCGCTGCAGATCACCAGCCTCGTCGCGTTCCACCTCGTCAATTCGGTCTATGCCTGGGTTCTTTATCGCGCCTGGCATGATGGCAGCATGGCGCCGCGACGCCTGTTCCATCATCTGGTGTCGCTACAGGCTCTGATTTCGCTGGCCTGGGGGGCGTGCGTCTGGGTGTCCTGGGTCGATCACAACGCGATCAACAATCTGTTCGAGGCGCTGTTGATGGCGGTCACGCTGTGGGGCATCACGCTGACGCGCTCCGCCGAGACGACGGTCTTCTGCGCCGGCCTGCTGCCGCTTCTGGGCGTCTTCCTTCTGCGCGCGGCGCTGGACACCGAACATATCGACTTTCTGTTCGTCGTGGTGGGGCCGATCTGCACGATCTATGCGCTGGCCGCCGGCGTGTCGGCCCGCAAGCGTATGGACGAATTGCTGCAAACGCGCTTCGCCAATGAGGACATGGCGCATGCGCTGGCGCGATCGCGCGACGACGCCGTCGCGCAGCGTCACCAGGCCGAAGCGGCCAATGCCGCCAAGACCACATTCGTCGCCAATATGAGTCACGAACTCAGAACGCCGCTGAATGCGATCCTGGGCTTTTCCGAATTGATCGAAAGCCAGGCCATTGGCCCCGGCGTGCCGGATGCCTATCGCGCCTATGCCGGCCATATCCATGAATCGGGCGCTCATCTTCTGGCGATCATCAACGACATCCTTGATGTGGCGAAAATCGACGCCGGCAAGATGGAACTGTGCCCTGAGCTCTTCAATCCGCGCGTGGCGATGGCGGCTGCGGCGATGCTGATCGATTCCCGTCTGCGCGAGAAGGGGCAGAAGATCGAGATCGTGGTCGATCCATCGATTGCACGCGTCACGGCCGATGAACGCGCCTTCAAGCAGGTCGCGGTCAATCTGCTGTCCAATGCGGTGAAGTTCTCGCCCGAGGGCGGGCATATCGCATTGCGCGGGCGGACTGGCCCCGATGGCGTCTTCCAGCTTGAGGTTGCCGATAACGGTTCGGGTATCCCGCCGGAGAAGATGGAAGTCATCCTTGAACCCTTCACCCGCGTCGACAATCGTTATGATCGCGCCTCGGGCGGGACCGGATTGGGATTGACGCTTGTCAGCGCGCTGGTCCGCCTGCATGGCGGACAACTCAGATTGCGCAACAATCCCGAGGGTGGGCTGACGGCGACCGCCGAGTTCGGCCCCCACAGCGTCGAGACGGCAGCGGCCCAGCCAGCGGCATAATCCGTCTCACCGAAAATCGCGGCTCTTCGGCATCACATCGACATTGCGCGGATGGCGATGCGGCTGGACGTCTGGCGGCGCGGGATGCTTGACGCCATCGGCCCGCGCCAGGCTCTCGCAACGCTCCGCACCATTCGCCGACAACAGGGCGAGATCGCTCGAAAGATCGTTCATCTCCTCGGCCACAATATGGATCACGAGGCCCTGTTTCTGCAGCCGCCCGCGCACCAGCAAGAGCCGCGAGGCCAGCACCGTGCGGCGGAAGCGTTCGAACACATGGGACCAGACGATGATGTTGGCGATGCCGGTTTCATCCTCCAGCGTGGCGAAGATCACGCCCTTGGCCGTGCCCGGCCGCTGGCGCACCAGCACCAGTCCGGCCACGCTCACCCGCGCGCCATCCTTCAGCGTCTTCAGCGTGTCGTTGGGTATCACCCGTTGCGCCTTGAGCCGGCCCCGCAACAGCGACAGCGGATGCGCCTTCAGCGACAGGCGAAGGCTGCGGTAATCCTCGACGATATGCTCGCCCAGCCGCATGGGCGTGAGCTGCACATCTTCCTCGCGGCGCAATTCCTCCGCATCGGCGTTCGCGAACAGCGGCAGCTCGGGCAGGGCGGTGCGCGCGTTCTGCGCCCCGCCATCGAGCCCCTTCACCGCCCACAACGCCTGGCGCCGGTCCAGCCCCAGCGAGCGGAAGGCGTCGGCCTCGGCCAGTTTGGTCAGCGCCTCGCTTGAAAGTTTCGCGGCCTGTTCGAGATGCCGCACGCCATCGAAGCCACGCCCCCGCGCTACAGTGAGCAAAGCGGCATCGTCTTCGCGAAACCCCGTGATCTGCCGCAAGCCGAGACGCACGGCATGGCGCGCGGTGCCATTCGCCTCCAACACATTATCCCATGCACTTGCATTCACATCGGGCGCGCGCACCTCCACGCCATGCTCGCGGGCATCGCGCACCAATTGCGCCGGGGCATAAAAGCCCATGGGTTGGGCGTTCAGGATCGCCGCGCAGAACACATCCGGGTAATGGCACTTCAGCCAGGCGGACACATATACCAGCAGCGCGAAACTCGCCGCATGGCTCATGGGAAAGCCGTAATCGGCGAAGCCCTCGATCTGCTGGAAACAACGCTCGGAGAAATCCTGCTCATAGCCGCGCCCCACCATGCCGGTGATGAATTTCTCGCGGAACATGGGAATCGTGCCGCTGCGGCGGAAGGTGGCCATGGCGCGGCGCAGTTTGTCGGCTTCGCCCGGCGTGAAACCCGCCGCCACGATGGCGATCTGCATCGCCTGTTCCTGGAACAGCGGCACGCCGAGGGTGAAGTCGAGAACCTCTTCCAATTCCTTTTCGGATAATGCACGGGCTCGATGCCCTCGCGCCGGCGCAAGATAGGGATGCACCATATCGCCCTGGATCGGTCCCGGCCGCACGATGGCGACCTCGATGACGAGATCCTTGAACTCGCGCGGCTTCAGTCGCGGCAGCATCGACATCTGCGCCCGGCTTTCCACCTGAAACACGCCGATCGAATCCGCCTTCTGCAGCATGGCGTAAACGGCCGGGTCCTCGGCCGGCAGCGTGGCCAGCGTATAGTCGAGGCCGTAATGGGTCTTCAGCATCGCAAAGGCCTTGGCGATGCAGGAGAGCATGCCCAGCGCCAGCACATCGATCTTCAGAATGCCCAGCGCGTCGAGATCGTCCTTGTCCCATTCGACGAAGGTGCGGTCCTCCATCGCGCCATTGCCGATGGGGATCAGCTCTTCGAGCGGCCCGCGCGTGATCACGAAGCCGCCGACATGCTGGGAGAGATGGCGCGGAAAGCCATACAAACTCGCGCGCCAGATGCAGCGCCAGCACCAGCCGCCGGTCGGTGGGATCGAGCCCGATCTCGCGCACGGCCTCTTCGTCGATGGGCTTGTTGCTCCAGCCATAAAGATTGCTGGCCAGCGTCCCCACCATGTCGAGCGACAGGCCCAGCGCCTTGCCCACTTCGCGGATCGCGCTCTTGCCGCGATAGGTGATGACGGTCGCCGCCAGCCCGGCGCGATGGCGGCCATATTTCTCATAGATGTACTGGATCACCTCCTCGCGCCGCTCATGCTCGAAATCGACATCGATATCGGGCGGCTCGTCGCGTTCGGTGGAGATGAAGCGCTCGAACAGAAGATTCATGCGCGCGGGATCGACGGCGGTGATCCCCAGCACATAGCAGACGGCGGAATTGGCGGCCGAGCCGCGCCCCTGATGCAGGATGTTCTTTTCCGTTGCGAAGCGGGTCAGATCCCACACGGTCAGGAAATAGGGCGCGTATTTCAGTTCGCCGATCAGCTTCAGCTCATGCTCGATCTGCTTGCGCACCTTGTCGGGTACGCCGTCGGGATAGCGCCAGGCCGCGCCCTTCCCAGGCCAGCTTCGTCAGCACGCTTTGCGGATCGCCGTCGCCGCCGATGACGTCGTCGGGATAGTCATATTTCAGTTCGTCGAGCGAGAAGGTGATGCGCTCGGCAATCTCCATGGTCGCGGCGATGGCCTCAGGGTAATCGCGGAACAGGCGCGCCATTTCGTCGGGCGCTTTCAGATGCCGCTCGGCATTGGCCGCCAGCCGCTTGCCGGCCTCCATGATGGTGCATTTTTCGCGGATACAGGTCAGCACGTCCTGCAGCATCTGCCGTTCGGGGACATGCTGGTGCACATCGTTGTGCGCGACCAATGGCACGCTTCAGCGTGCGCGCCAGCGCCGCCGTCTCGGCCAGATGTTTCGCGGCCCGGTCGTCATAAAGAAAATTCGCGCCCAGCCACACGCGCCCCGGCGCGGCTTTGGCCAATGTGGCAATGGCGGTGGGGCGCGGCGTCAGGGCGATGAAGATCTGCCCCTCGCTGAATTCGATCACGTCCTCCAGCGTCAGATGGCATTCGCCTTTTTTCGCCCGGCGATTGCCGCGCGTCAGCAGCTTGCACAGCCGGCCATAGGCCTCGCGGTCCGTCGGATAGGCGACGACCTCGAAGCCATCCATGGTGACGAGGCGCACGCCCGTCAGCATGCGAACCCCGCGCGTTTTGGCGATCACATGGGCGCGCACCACCCCGGCGAAGCTGTTGCGGTCGGCAATGCCGATGGCGGCCAGCCCCAGCTCGGCGGCGCGTTCCACCAGCTCCTCGGGATGCGAAGCCCCGCGCAAAAAGGAAAAATTGCTGGTGACGCAAAGCTCGGCATAGGCGCTCATGCATACACCCCATGCACGAACCAGCGCGGGGTCTCGCCGCCGGTGTAAGGCCCGTCGCGATACATCCAGAAGCGGCGGCCATCCTCATCCTCCACGGTGTAGTAATCGCGCGGCCGCGTGCGCAGGTCGCGCCACCATTCGGGGCGAAGCCGCTCGGGCCCTTCGGCATGGGCGGTGGTGTAACGCACCCCGCGCCATGAAAATTGCAGCGGCGGCCCTTCGGGCAGAAGCGCCGTCACCTCCGCCGGTTCCGCGCAAGGCAACAGCAGCAGCGGGCGCATGGGTGCCTCTTCCCAAGGCTTGCTCGGCATAGTGCGCGGCGGGTTTCAGCACCATGGCGCGCTCGGGCATATGGGTGTCGCGGGGGTGCGCGCGCATCACATTCTCGAGCCCCAGGCGGCTGCCCAGCCGGTCGATCAGCAGCGAGAGTTTTGCCGTCCTGCGCGCGGCTCGCTGTCATCGGCGAGGCCCGTCTGCGCCGGCGCCATGCGTTCGGCCGCCGTCACATCCAGCCGCGCCGCCTCGAAGCCGAAACCGGCATCGTAGTCCTCGGTCAGCGCATCGAGCTTGAGGGAAAACAGCTTGACGATATGGCCCGCCGCGCGGCTCGCCACGGCCAGTCGGATCTCTGCCTCCACCGTTTCGCCATCGACGCGGAAGAGCGTGAGGCGCAAGCCCCGCGCGCCCTTGCCCTCGCGTTCCAGCACGGGCGCAAGATCGCGCCGCCAGTTTCTCCACCAGCTCCAGCACATGCGCCTGCGACACGATCGGTTCGGCCAAAATCGCCTGCGCCCGCGCCGGGGCGTGCGGCAGCAGCGGCGAAAAGCTTTCGCGCGCCACGCCCAGGGCCTGATCGAGCCGCATCAGCAAGCTCTTGCCCGAAGCGCGCGGTCAGGGGGCCACGCGGCAGCGGCACCAGATCGCCGATGGTCTTGAGCCCCAGATGCTTGAGCGTCGCCGCCATGGCCGGGGCAATGCGCAAAGCCGCCACCGGCAGTTTCGCAATCGCGTCGCGCTGTCCGTTCGCCGGCACGATGGTCTTGTCGTCCCGCCCGTAACAGGCCAGCGCATGCGCCGCGCCGATGGTGTCGGCCAGCGCCAGCCGCACCGTCAGCCCCAGCTTCGCGAAACCCGCCGCCATGGCCTCCAGCATGCCCGCTTCGCCGCCGAACAGATGCGCGCAGCCTTCGATGTCGAAGGTCAGCCCCGCGCTGCCCGCATCCTCTGCCGTCTCCGGCCAGGGCGCGACGTAAGGCGAAAAGCGCGTGCACCAATGCGCGAGTTTGATCAGCGCCGCGCGATCCTTGTCCGGCACAGCCTCGCGCGTTTCGAGCGCCGGCCATCGCGCCCGCGCATCGGCCAGCAATTGCCCGGCGAACAGACCCGGCTTCGCGCGCGCTCTTATCCACGGCCGCCAGATGCCAGCCGCCCGCGGTCGATTGGATCAGCGCGAAGGGTGCTTCCTCAGGCGGCGCTGCGCGCTCTTTCCTGCGATAGCGCTCCACCGCCCAATCCGGCAGGTAGGCGCAGACAAAGCGCGTCATGGTTCCACTCCACCACCCATTCCCCCGTCCGTCCGCCGCGCACCCGCTCCAGCGCCACATGCCAGCGTGGCTGCGCAAAGAAACCGAAGCCGTCTCGCGCGGCCCTGTGCGGGGCCACGCGCCAGCGCGTCGTCCCGGCGCTGTGCGCGTCGTCCTTGTGCGTGCGCAAAAGAAAGATCGGCAGTCCCGCGGCCTCGGCCGCCAGTTGCAGCCGCCGGCTCGCCGTCAGGTCGAGCTGCGCCGTGCGCATCCCCACCACCGCGCCGATGCCGCCGATGCGCAAGCTTTCCTCCATCGCCCACAGCGCCTCTTCGCGGCTCTTGCAGCGGATGAAGAGCAGCCGTGCCGGATCGAGCCCGAAATGTTTCAGCCCCGGCGCGTAAGGCACGCCGAAGTCTCCGCGCCGCCGCTCCAGCACCCAGGCGATGACGCGGGGCCCCGCCGCCATCCGCGCCAGCGCCAACAGGAAGCCTTGCGCGGCGGGCAGGGCGCGATGATCGGCGGCGGCCACCTCATGCAGCGCCCCGGGCTTCAGCCCGCCCTTGAGGCAGGCCTCGATCTCACCCGCGCCCAGCCTCAGCCGCGGGGCCTCGTCCGGCTCGACCAGATGGCCGATCTGCCGCCGCGCCGCCTCGATCCGCGCCCGCTTTTCCGCTGTGTCCGTCCTGCCGTGCCATGGGTTCATATGTTCATCATTTGTTCTAATCCCATCACGAGGCAAAGCGAGAGTCAAACGCCCTTTTGCTCCGGGCGCTTGCTCCGTTTGGCGCCTCAGCTGGCGAAGGCGGAATAGACCAGGGTTCTCAGGTCGCGGCGCAGCGTCAGCCGGGCCTCGGAGCCCATCACCTGGGTCATGAACACGACCGCCAGATCCTCCTTCGGATCGATCCAGAACGCGGTCGAGGCGGCGCCGCCCCAGAAGAATTCGCCTGGCGATCCCGGCAACAGGGTCTTGGCGATGTCCAGCGTCACGCCGCAGCCGATCGAGAAGCCGACGCCCTTGTAGCCGGCCTCGCTGAACATGCCTTCGCCGGCCACGATGATCGGTCAGCGACTTGCCGCCCGGCAAGAGGTTCATGCTGAACATCTCCACCGTCTTGGGCGAGAGGATCTGCACGCCGTCCAGCGTGCCGCCGCCCAGCATCATGCGGCAGAAGCGCATGTAATCATGCGCGGTGGAGACGAGCCCGCCGCCGCCGGATTCGAGCTTGGGCGGTTCGGCATAGGTCGATTTGCCGCGCGTCGTCCTGAATCTTCAGTCCGCCGCCCTTGGCCGGCATGTAGCAGCGAGCAGAAGCGGTCGAGCTTCGACGGCGGGCACGGAAAAGCCGGTGTCCTTCATGCCCAGCGGCTCGAAGATGCGCGTGCGCAGGAACTCGCCGAAGCTCATGCCCGACAGTTTCTGCACCAGATAGCCCATCACATCGATGGACACCGAATAGTTCCAGTGCTCGCCCGGCGAGAAATCGAGCGGCAGCTTCGACAATTGCTCGATGAAGCCGTCCAGCCCGCCCGGCGTCTGGAGATCGCCGATCTTCTGGCGGCGATAGGCGGCATCCACGCTGGTGCGCATCATGAAGCCATAGGTCAGGCCGGAGGTATGGGTGACGAGATCGACCACCTTCATGCGCCGCTTGGGCGCGGTGGTCAGAAACTGGCCTTCGGTGTTCTCGACCAGGCTCGGCAGGCCGCTGGCATAGACGCGCAGATCCTTGAAGGACGGAATATGGGTGTGGACGTCGTCCTCCAGCCCCAGCTTGCCTTCCTCGACCAGCATCATCAGGGCCACGGCCGTGATCGGCTTGGTCATCGAATAGATGCGGAAGATCGCGTCCTCGGCCATGGGTTTGCCGCGCTCGATATCCATCATCCCGCTCATGCCGGTATGCACGATCTCGCCGCGGCGGCAGACCATGGTCAGCGCGCCCGGCAGCATGCCGCTATCGACGTACCGGCTCTTCAGAAAGGGATCGATCCGGGCCAGGCGAGCCGCCGAGAGCCCAACAGCTTCAGGTTTGGTCATGCGTCTATCCCTCTCATCAGTTGTCGCCACTCTATCCCATACCGGATTTTAGAAAACCCGCTTCCGCCCGTTGCCCATCGCCCCGTCCCGTGGCTAACCTTCGTCCCAGAACAGACAAGGGAGAGGGAGCGAAGCGCCAGCCGGGACCGTTGAAGCCGCCTGTCGCGGCATGCCGTAACGGCAACATCCTTGCGCTCGCCCATTATCCTCCGCGGAATTGAAACTTGCCAAGTGAGAACAAGGTCATGAGCCAAGCTGATACGCCGTCCAAACCCGGCTTTCCCGCAATGACGGTGGCGCAGGCCCATGCGCTGCTCACCCAGCCCGGCTCCAAGCTGGAGATGGACGAGGTCGTCATCCGCGGCGTCAAGACCCGCGTCTGGAAAGCGGCGCCGCCATCTCTGCGCGAAGTGGTGGCCATCGCCCGCGCCTTCACCGACCGCACCTTGCTCGTCTATGAGGACGACCGCGCCACCTATGAAAGCCTCTATCGCGCCACCATCGCCTTTGCCGAAGAGCTGCAGAAGCGCGGCGTGCAAGAAGGGCGATCGCGTCGCCATCATCATGCGCAACCTGCCCGAATGGGTGGCGGCCTTTTACGGCGCCGCCATCATCGGCGCCGTGGTCACGCCTTTGAACGCATGGTGGACGGGCCCGGAACTCGAATATGGCCTGGTCGATTCCGGTTCCAGGATCGCCATCGTCGATGCCGAGCGGCTGGAGCGCATTTCCGAGCATCTCGTCAATTGCCCCGATCTCGAAGCGGTCTATGTCAGCCGTTACGACGACGATCTGCCCCATCCCATCGTCAAGCGGATCGAGGATGTGCTGGGCAATGTGAATGACTGGATGAAGCTGCCGGATCGCCCGCTGCCCGATGTCGCCGTCGCCCCGGATGACGATGCCACGATCCTTTACACCTCGGGCACCACCGGAAAGCCCAAGGGCGCGCTCGGCACCCATCGCAACATGATCTCCAACATCTATGCTTCGGGCTGCGCCTCGGCGCGCGCCTTCCTGCGCCGCGGCGAGATGCCCCCGCAGGTCGAGCCGCTGGATGCGCCGCAGCGTTCGGCGCTGCTGTCGGTGCCGTTCTTCCATGCCACGGGCTGCTTTGCCGTGCTCAACCCCACGCTCATCACCGGCGGCAAGATCGTCTTGATGCGCAAATGGGATCCCGAACAGGCGATGCAGCTGATCGAGCGCGAAAAGATCGGTCTGGCCGGCGGCGTGCCGACCATCGCCTGGCAGCTGATCGAGCATCCGGCGCGCGCGAAATACGATCTGTCTTCGCTCGAACAGGTTTCCTATGGCGGCGCGCCGTCTGCGCCGGAACTGGTCAAGAAGATCGTCGAGACCTTCCCCAAATCGCAGGCCGGCAATGGCTGGGGCATGACCGAAACCTCGGCCACCTGCACCTCCCATCTCGGCGAGGATTACGAATTGCGTCCCAGCTCCTGCGGCCCGCCGCCGCCGGTGTGCGAACTCAAGATCGTTGGCGCGAACGGCGAAACCCTGCCGCCCGGCGAAGTCGGCGAGCTCTGGGCCAAGGGGCCGAACATCGTGAAGGGCTATTGGAACAAGCCCGAAGCGACGGCCGAAACCTTCGTCGATGGCTGGGTCAAGACCGGCGATCTCGCCCGCCTCGACGAGGAAGGCTTCTGCTACATCATCGACCGCGCCAAGGACATGCTGATCCGCGGCGGCGAGAACATCTACTGCATCGAGGTCGAAGATGCGCTCTACGAGCATCCGGCCGTGATGGATGCGGCCATCGTCGCCGTGCCGCATCACACGCTGGGCGAAGAGCCGGGCGCCGTCGTGCATCTCAAGCCCGGCCACCACACCACCGAGCAGGAACTGAGAAGCTTCGTCGCCGGCAAGCTCGCCGCCTTCAAGGTGCCGGTGAAGGTCGTGTTCTGGCCGGAGATGCTGCCGCGCAACGCCAATGGCAAGATCCTGAAGACCGAACTGAAAAAGGTCTTCGCGACCGAGCCGAACGCCTAGGCGCCCAACGCTTCGCGGAACACCGCTTCGATCTTGTAACCGTCGAGGTCGAACACGAAGCAGCCGTAGAACCCGGCCGTGTAATGCGGCCGGGGCCCCGGCGCGCCCGCGTCGCGTCCGCCATGCGCCAATGCGGTGTCGTAGAAGGCGTGGACCTCGTCGCGGTTCCTGGCGCGGAAGCTCACATGCAGGCCGATGCCGGATGTCGCGCGTCCGTCCTCGCGGGCGAGAATCCAGAAGATCGGCGGCAGCACCGCATCCGGGCCCCAGCCGATCGATGTTGTGCTCTGCTTGCGGCGGATCAGGCCCAGCGTTGCCATGACCGGATCGTAGAACGTCGCTGCGGCTTCGAAGTCGCGCACGGGCAGCGAGATGTGATCGATGATGGTCATCGTCTTTCTATTCCGAGAACATCCCCATCAGGAACGGCTTGGCATAGAGCCTTGCCACCTCTCGCGGGTCGCCGCCGGGCACGGCCATCTCCATCGAGGCGGCCGCGTTCAGCGCCGCATTCAGCAATTGCGCCGCGATCACCGCATCGACCGGCCTGACCGAACCTTCGCTGACGCCATCCGAGATCATCGCCGCGAAACGGTCGGAAACGCGCGTCCAGCGCGCCACCATGTCGAGGCGGATGGTCTCGGGCAATGCGCTGATGGCCGAGGCGCGTAGCAGCGGGCCCTGATCGGACACCTGATATTCGGCCAGCGTCGCCGCCGCCGAACACAATCTCTGCCATTCGCTGCCGCCGGCCTGCATCGCCGCCGTCTGCACGCGGCGGATCACATCGAAGGTGCGTTCGAAACAGGCGATCACCAGATCGTCCTTGGCATCGTTGTGGTGATAGAACGAGCCCTTGGTGACGTTGAGTTCGGCCGAGATCTTCTCGACCGAGGCGCCGCGATAGCCTTGATCGTTGATCAGCTTGGTCGCGGCGATGAGGAAGGTCTCGCGCTGGCGCTCGGCGGCATCCTGCGGCGCGGGATAGACATCGCCGAGCGGCAGCGGCTTCCAGCCCGTGCCCTCCGGCGCCAGTCCGCCCACGAGAATGTCGAAGATGCGCGCGCCGATGCGCGGATAATCCTCGACGTGATAACGCGCCAGCCACACCACCGACCAGTAGATCTGCTCCATCAGCACATGGGTGCGCGCATTGGCGACGTGGCGGTCGAGGCGCGAGCCCGGTCCCAGAAACAGCGTGCGCGCCTTGCGGAACAGCGAATTGTAGGGCTCGAGCACCGTGGTGAGGTAGGGCTCCTTCAGCGCGCGGATGTCGTTGAACATCACCAGCGGCGGTGCGTCTCCGTCGCGGATGCGCTGGTTCTTTTCGAGATAGAGTTCGATGAAGCGCTTCAGCCTGGCGCGCGGATCGGTCTCGCTGAAGGCGTCGTCCAGCAAGGCGTCGAACCAGTCGATGCCGCGCAGGAAACAGGCGACGGCCAGATCTTCCTTCTTGCGGAAGTAATAGGTGACCGACGTCGTCGACAGATCGACCGCCGCCGCCACATCGGCCAGCGTCATGCCGCGCACGCCGCGCCGGTTCATGATCCCGGTGGCGGCGGAGACGATCGCGTCCTTCTTGCGCGCATAGCGCTCGCTGGTGCGCGTCTCGGCCAGCGCTTCGGCATCGACAAGATGAAGCGATGGTGTTTGCTGTTCGCTGCTCATGAAGCCCCTCTCCCGGCGGGTCTTATAGCACAGGCTACCCGGCGGGGAGGGCGGACGGCGTCTTGCCCACGGTTCGTGCGCTTTTGGTGGGCAAGGCGATGGCCCCGGCCGGCCGATCGCGTGAATTTTTGATGATGGCCCCTTAGCCGTCGCGGCCCGTGCGTATAGATAGGGCGTATAGTCGAAGGCGAATCGTGCCCGGTTTTCCGCACGGAACGGGCTTTCGGGAGACGGAATCTGACCCTCGAACGGCGTGGATGGTGGCTGTTGGCGGCGGGGCTGGCCCTGGGCGGGCTTCTGGCCGGGCTTGGCGGGCCGCACGCGCTCTGGCTCGCACTGGCCGTCGCCGCGGCGATCGCGGTCACCGGGCTTGCGGTTCGCGATCCCCGGCGGGACGGCCGCTCCCCGGCCCCGGCCGGCAACCCCAGCCTGACGCTGCCGCCCGCGGCGCGCGAGATTTTCGAGCATCTGCCGGACCCGATCCTGCTGCTCGAGCCGTCCGGCCGCGTGGTCTTCGCCAACCGGGCGATGCGGGCGGTGATCGGCCTGGATGCGCAGAAGAAGCATATCTCGGCCGTCTTTCGCACGCCGGTGGTGCTGCAGGCCGTGGAGAAGACGGCGGCCACGGGCGAGCCGGCCTCGGTCGAGTTCACGGTCCATGTCCCGGTCGAGCGCCATTACGAGGCCCATGTCAGTCGCACCGCCCAGGACCCGCAGATGACGGCGCTGCTGCTGCACGATCTCACCGCGGCCAAGCGGGCGGAGGAGGCGCGGGCCGATTTCGTCGCCAATGCCAGCCATGAGCTGCGCACGCCGCTGGCCGCCGTCTCCGGCTTCATCGACACGCTCAAGGGCCACGCCAAGGATGATCCCGAGGCGCGCGAGAAGTTCCTCGACATCATGAGCGTCGAGGCCGGGCGCATGCGCCGGCTGATCGACGATCTGTTGTCGCTCACCCGCATCGAGCAGAACGAGCATGTCCCGCCCTCCGGCCGCGTCGATATCGGCGCGGTGGTGCGCGATGCCGCCGCCGCGCTCTCGCCCCTGGCCGAGGCGGACGAGGTCACCGTCGCCCTCGATGTGGCGCCCGATCTGCCGCGGGTGGTCGGCGAGCGGGACGAACTGATCCAGCTGTTCCAGAACCTGATCCACAATGCGATCAAATATGGCCGCCATGGCGGGCAGGTCTGGCTCACGCTCAGCGCCGGGCCGGGCGCCGCCCGCCGCGCCGGTGGCGGCTCTCTGGTGTCGATCACGGTGCGCGACGATGGCGAGGGCATCCCGCGCGAGGCCATCCCGCGCCTGACCGAGCGCTTCTACCGGGTGGATGTGAAGCGCAGCCGGGAGAGGGGCGGCACCGGACTGGGGCTGGCCATCGTCAAGCACATCATCAACCGCCATCAGGGCCGGTTGCAGATCGAAAGCCAGCCTGGACAGGGCTCCAGCTTCATCGTCACGCTGCCGGCGGCGCCCGCCGTGGAAAGCGCGGGCGCCGCCGTCACGGAACTGTTATAAATCTGTCGCAAAGACGTACCCGAACACGCGTAATTGGACCCCGGACGCAGGGGTCGAACCTGATTCTGCGGATTGAGAGATATGAGCGAGCATACCGTTAAGGCCTTCACCGAGCAGCTGGAAATGCTCTCGACCACCGTCGCCCAGATGGGCGGCCTGGCCGAGGCGCAGCTTGCCGACGCGGCGGATGCCATCGCCAAACGCGACACCATGCTGGCGGAGCGCGCCATCGCCGGCGATCCGGATATCGATGCGCTGCAGCAGCAGATCGAGGATCAGGCGCTGAAGCTGCTGGCCCTGCGCCAGCCCATGGCCGTCGACCTGCGCGAGACGCTGGCCGCGATCAAGATCGCCAGCGAGCTGGAGCGCATCGGCGACCTCGCCAAGAACATCGCCAAGCGCGCGCTGGTGCTGAACCGCGAACCGCCGATCCGCCTGACGCAGAGCCTCGCCCGCATGGGCCGCGCCTCGCTCAGCCAGCTCAAGCTGGTGCTCGATGCCTATTCGGATCGCGATGCCGAAGGCGCCGAAACCGTGTGGCGCAACGATGACGAGATCGACGAGATCTACAACAGCCTGTTCCGCGAACTCCTGACCTACATGATGGAGGACCCGCGCACGATCGGGCTGTGCACGCATCTGCTCTTCGTCGCCAAGAACATCGAGCGCGCCGGCGACCACGCCACCAACATCGCCGAGACCGTCTATCACATGGTCAAGGGCGGCCATCTCTCCAGCGACCGGCCCAAGGCCGATGTCACCAGCACCACGACTGTTCCGTTCGAACGATAGGAAGCCTCAAGGACCGCCATGACGCTCAAGCCGACCGTTCTCGTCGTTGAAGACGAAACCGCCCTCATCACCCTCCTGCGCTACAATCTGGAGCGCGAGGGCTATCGCGTGTTCGAAGCGCGCGACGGCGAGGAGGCGTTGCTTGTTTCCGCCGAGGAACGGCCCGATGTCGTGGTCCTCGACTGGATGCTGCCGCAGCTTTCGGGCATCGAGGTCTGCCGCCGCCTGCGTGGCCGCCAGGAAACGCGCAACGTTCCCATCATCATGCTGACGGCGCGCGGCGAGGAAACCGACCGTATCCGCGGCCTCGACACCGGCGCCGACGATTACATCACCAAGCCCTTCTCGATGACCGAGCTGCTGGCGCGCCTGCGCGCCGTGATGCGCCGCATCCGCCCGGGCCTGGCCGACGACATCGTGCGCATCGGCGATATCGAGATGGATCGCGCCGCCCATCGCGTGCGCCGCGGCGGCAGCGACATCCATCTCGGCCCCACCGAATTCAAGCTGCTCGATCATTTGCTGCAGCATCCCGGCCGCGTCTTCAGCCGCGAGCAATTGCTCGATGCGGTCTGGGGCTCGGATGTCTATGTCGAGGCCCGCACGGTCGATGTCCATGTCGGCCGCCTGCGCAAGGCGCTCAACCTCGATGGCGTCAAGGACCCGATCCGCACCGTGCGCTCCGCCGGCTACGCCCTCGACGACGCCTTCGCCAAGGAAGCGGTTTAACCCACTCCGTCATGGCCGGGCTTGACCCGGCCACCCATCGCGCGAGCGTCCGCGAGCGATCGAGTCCATGGCGCGCCGACGCGCGCCAGATGGATGGCCGCCTTAGGGGCGGCCATGACGGCTTACAAGATCGCCTGCACCGCCGCTTCCATGGCCTCGGGCTTCTTCGACGGCGCAAAGCGTTTCACCGGCACGCCGTCGCGGCCGATCAGGAACTTGGTGAAATTCCATTTGATCTTCGGCGTGCCGAAGAGGCCGCGCCTGGCCCGCGTCAGGAATTTGTAGAGCGGGTGGGCGTTCTCGCCATTGACGTCGATCTTCTCGAACATCGCAAAGCTGACGCCATAATTCTTCTCGCAGAAGGCCCCGATCTCCTCGGCGCCGCCCGGCTCCTGCTTGCCGAACTGGTTGCAGGGAAAGCCGAGCACGCGTCAGCCCCTGCGGCTCCCAGTTGCGATGCAGCGCTTCCAGCCCTTCATATTGCGGTGTGAACCCGCATTTGCTGGCCGTGTTGACGATCAAAAGCACGCGGCCGCGATACTCCGAAAGGGAGACATCGCGGCCGTCGAGCGTTGTGGCCGTAAAATCGTAGACCGTCGTCATGGCCGGCCCTCCGGCGAGCGTGCAGCTCGCCATTCGACGACAACGCGAGCATCAGCTCGCCATGCGACCCTTGTCGCGGCGGCTCTGCTGCGGCTGATAGGCCTTGCGGGCATGGGCGTCGCAATAGGGCGAGCCATTCTTCGGCTTGCGGCCGCAGAAATGGAACTCGTTCTCGCTGGGATCGCCGATCGGCCAGCGGCACATGCGATCGTTGATCGTCAGCACGGTCGCGAAGCTGCCATCGTCGAGGATCACCGGATCCTCTTCGACCACCGGCGCCGGCGGCGTTGGCGCGCTGCGCACCTGCACTTTCGGCGTTGTCGGCAGGCGCGGCCGCTCGCTGCGGCTCGGGCTGGCCCGTCCCGCCAGGCCCAGGCGATGGACCTTTCCGATCACGGCGTTGCGGGTCACCCCGCCGAGCACGCGCGCAATCTGACTGGCGGAAAGCCCTTCGGTCCAAAGCGTCCGAAGCTGCTCGACGCGTTCTTCTGTCCACCCCATGCGGAGCCTCCTTTGGCTGTGGCACCACATATCGTAGCCATGGTTAAACGCTTCACAAGTCATGGGCGGTCAACGCAAGGTCTTGTCCACAACTACACCGGCAGCGGATTGGGGATAAAACGCCCGGTTTCCGGGATTTTTTCATCCACAGCCCGCACGGTTGGGTTGAAGGCCGTGTCGCGGCCCCATCCCCGGTGCCGGCGATTCGCGTTCCGCGGCCAAATTTTCCGCGCCGCCTCGTGAAGCGTGCCGCTGCAAATTCCACGTCCCGCCTATCCCCGCAGTTCCGCCAGAAGCTGCCATCGGCCGCGACGTATTCTTGCGTCATGGCGGGGCGAACATGGCTGTTATTACCCATCCTGAGTTGACGCTCGGGGCCGGAAAAGCGGATAAGCGCAAAAGCCGGGCGCATTGGGCGCCCGGCTTCTGTTTTTTCAATGGAGAGCCCCCGTGTTCCCGCAATTGCTGCCAACCTATAATCGGGCGGATGTCGCATTCGTCCGTGGCGAAGGTCCCTACCTTTTCGCCGAGGATGGCGACGCGATATCTCGATTTCGGCGCGGGCATCGCGGTCAATGCGCTGGGCCACGCCCATCCGCATCTGGTCGAGACCCTGCGCGAGCAGGCGGGCAAGCTCTGGCACACCTCCAACCTCTATCGCATCCCCGATCAGGAGAAGCTCGCGAAACGGCTGGTGGACGCCACCTTCGCCGACACGGTCTTCTTCGGCAATTCGGGCGCCGAGGCGATGGAGTGCGCCTTCAAGATGGCGCGCCGCTATCATTATGTGAACGGCGCGCCCGAGCGCTTCCGCATCATCAGCTTCGAAGGCGCCTTCCATGGCCGCACGCTGGCCACCATCGCCGCCGGCGGCCAGGCCAAATATCTCGAAGGCTTCGGCCCCAAGGTCGAGGGCTTCGATCAGGTCCCCTTCGGCGATGTGGAGGCACTGAAGAAAGCCATCACGCCGGAAACCGCCGCGCTCGTGATCGAGCCGGTGCAGGGCGAGGGCGGCCTGCGAACCGTGCCGGCCGAATTCCTGCGCACCCTGCGCAAGCTGTGCGACGAACACGGCCTGCTCCTGATCTTCGACGAGATCCAGACCGGCGTCGGCCGCACCGGCAAGCTCTTCGCCCATGAATGGCCCGGCGTCACGCCCGACATCATGGCCATCGCCAAGGGCATCGGCGGCGGCTTCCCGATGGGCGCGTGCCTTGCCACGAATGAGGCGGGCAAGGGCATGGTCGCCGGCGTCCACGGCACCACCTTCGGCGGCAATCCGCTGGCCATGGCGGTCGGCAATGCGGTGCTCGACATCGTGCTCGCGCCCGGCTTCCTCGAGCATGTGCGCGAGATCGCCGGCTATGCGCGCCAGCAGCTTTCCGGTCTCATCGCCGAGCATCCCGGACGTGTTCGAGGGGTTGCGCGGCGAGGGCCTGATGATCGGCCTGAAGATGAAGGTGCCGAACCTCGAATTCGTGGCGGCCCTGCGCAAGCATCACATGCTCAGCGTCGGCGCCGGCGACAATGTCGTGCGCCTCCTGCCGCCGCTGATCATCGAAGAGGCCCATGTCCGCGAAGCCATGGCGGCGCTGGACGCCGCGGCCAAGGACATGGAAGCAACGGCCAAGGCGAGTGACGCCGCATGAACGCGCTGACCAAAACCGCCGCCGGGCCGAAGCATTTCCTCGACCTCGCCGATTTCGACGGCGACACGCTGCGCGCCATCCTGGCCGATGCCGCCGCGCGCAAGACGGCGCGCGCTCGGCTGGCCCAAGGGCAAGCCCGATGCCGGCAGCCCGCTCGATGGCCGCGTCCTCGCCCTCATCTTCGACAAGCAGTCGACCCGCACCCGCATCTCCTTCGATGTCGGCATGCGCCAGCTTGGCGGCACCACCATCATGATGAGCGGCAACGACATGCAGCTCGCCCGCGAGGAAACCATCGCCGACACCGCGCGCGTGCTGTCGCGCTATGTCGATGCGGTGATGATCCGCCTGCTCGATCACGAAATGGTCAAGGAGCTGGCGGCCAATTCCACCATCCCCGTCATCAACGGGCTGACGCGCGTCTCCCATCCCTGTCAGGTGATGGCCGATGTCATGACCTATGAGGAGCATCGCGGCTCCATCAAGGGCGCGACGGTGGCCTGGCTGGGCGACGGCAACAATGTGCTGGTGAGCTGGATCCATGCCGCCGCGCGTTTCGGCTTCCGCCTCAACATCGCCTCGCCCAAGGAATTGTCGGTGCATGAGGATGTGCGCAAATGGGCCAAGGGCGCGGGCGCCGATGTCCATTTCATCGATCAGCCCGAGAATGCGGTGAAGCACACGCCAATTGCGTCGTCACCGACACCTGGGTGTCGATGGGCGATGCCGACGCCACCCGCCGCCACAATCTGCTGAAGGCCTATCAGGTCAATGCCTATCTGATGGGCAAGGCCGAGAAGGATGCGATCTTCATGCACTGCCTGCCGGCGCATCGCGGCGAGGAAGTGACGGACGACATCATCGACGGCCCGCAAAGCGTGGTCTTCGACGAAGCCGAAAACCGCCTCCACGCGCAGAAGGCCATCCTGGCGTGGTGCCTGGGGTAATCTTTCCTCCCCCATGAAATGGGGGAGGGCGACCGCGCAGCGGTGGAGGGGGCGGATGCAGGGCTCCGCTTTCCGACTTCACCGCATCCCTCGCGATGCGCTCACTTCGCTCGCAGCACCTCGACCGCCGTGAACGGGGGCGGAAACTCCGCGCCTCCGCGTCTCCGCGTGCCCAATTGACCGGCCCGCTCCGCCCCGCCGTTCTGGGCCCCACGCGCAACCCGCGCTATGCTGCGCCATCCCGTCGGGAGGCCACGCCATGCTCGATCACATCACCTTTGGCGTCACCGATTTCGCGCGTTCGACGGCGTTTTATGACCGCGCCTTCGCGCCCTTGGGCGTGACGCGGCTCTACGATGTGCCGCCGGAATATTCCGGCGGCGTCCGCTCCTGCGGCTATGGCGACAGCCGCCCCTGGTTCTGGATCGCCGAACAGGACGCGACGCGCGGCAAACTCCACATCGCCCTCACGCGCCAAGTCGCGCGCCGATGTCGATGCGTTCCACGCCGCGGCCCTCGCCGCCGGCGGCCGCGACAACGGCGCCCCCGGCCCGCGCCCGCATTACCATGCGAACTATTACGGCGCCTTCGTCCTCGACCCCGACGGCCACAACATCGAAGCCGTGTGCCACGCGCCGGAGGGGTGAGGGCAATCATCCGACGAGTAGGAAAGTGTATTGCGTTCAATATTCATTGATTTGATCGTTTAGTGTATTGGAGTTTGCAGACTTGGATCCGACCGCACGAGAGGCGGACACATGGCGTATGCGCAGTATGTACGAGAGTATATCGACCACTTTCTGGAGGACATCGGGCCGGTCGAGTCGCTCTATCGCGATAATTCATTCTCGTACCTTGCCATTCGTCAGGATGAAGGGTTTGCAATTGTAAGGGGAACGCTATTCCTCAATACGACCGAACCGCAGATCCCCTACGGCAAGTTCGAGACTTCCCGCGTGCGAGCCGGCCACTTCCCTCTCAGTGAAGCGGGGGTTTCAGCACGCGAATTAATCGAATTCATCGGGACAGGAAGTTTCGAGACGCCTCATGGTCCACTTCTGTTTCCGCTTGGCTCAAACGACCATGGCGCTCAATACAAGCGTTTTCATGAGGCGGGGTTGCCTGCTCAGCAGCGATTGTCGGTTCTGGCACTCTTAGGGGCTGAATGTGCTCAGCTTCTTTATGCTAACCAGCCTGACCTCGACTGGGAAGTGCGCAGTGCGCCATGCCCCTATGATGGCATTCAAGAACTTTTGCTCGAATATCGGCCAGGCGTCCTTGAAGGCGTAAGTCGGATCGAAGTGGCAGCGTTTAATCTTGTTGCGATTGATATGGCATCGATCGTTGATGGGGAGACTGCGCACCTGAGTGTGCGCACAGTCCCGCATGCACCTAAGGAGAGGGTTTCCGTTGGCTATCGTATCTTAGATCAAGGCAAGACGGTTGGACGTGGAGCCATCGCTGGCGCAGATCTCGAATGGGAGATTGCGGATGGGGTTTTGCGCGGCTCGGCTACACTTTCTGTTCCTCGTGCCGCCATTGTTCATGCATTCGCTCGCTTCGATGACACTGTCTATCAACATTATTTCTTTGGGGATCCCACGAGCTTTCAGAACCCACGACGGGCTTCTTACGAGACTTTTGACCCAAGGCTCGAAATTCTCCGCGACATCCTCTCAAAGGCGCAACAGCCCAAGCCTGACGCAAGGGATTTTGAGGCGGCGATTGCTTGGTTGTTTTGGATGCTGGGTTTCGCGCCTGCCAACGTTGGCGCTCCCCGACGCATGAGCGACTCAGCGGATTTTCTCGCTGCTGCGCCCAACGGAAACATAGCAGTCGTTGAATGCACTGTCGGGCTGCTTAAAGAGGATAGGAAACTACCGAAGTTGCACGACCGAACTGAAGCTGTGCGCCGTAGTCTCGACAGCTCGAGTACACGGCATATTCGGGTGCTCCCGGTGATTGTCACTGCCAAGACGTTGGTCGAGATTCAGCCCGATATCGAGCAGGCTGAGAAGCTAGGAGTATTTGTGATAGCGCGGGACGGCATCGAGCGCCTTATGGACCAAACTCTGATCCTTCAGAATGCCGACCAGCTATATGAGGAAGCGGAGCTGGCCGTGGCAGCTGCGAAGGAAAAGCATACTCCGTCTTGATATGCGTGCAGCTGTGCGTTGTGACCGTCCTCAGGTAGCACCCGCGGTGCCGCGCTGGCACGCGCCAGCAGCCCCTTGAAACCCGCCGCCGCCATCCCCATTTCTAACGTCCAAGGCGCCGGCCGATCTGCTGTCGCTCCGGTGCAGGATCGTGTAGCCCTTCGGCGCGGTCCAAACTGTTGAGGCCGCAGCAATTCCCCGGCCCATCGGGGAATTGAATGTAAATTTTTTTCCGAG
The DNA here is from genome assembly GCA_963822185.1 of uncultured Pseudomonadota bacterium. GTDB lineage: Bacteria > Pseudomonadota > Alphaproteobacteria > Micropepsales > Micropepsaceae > Rhizomicrobium. The sequence goes on along the minus strand of CAWGGT010000023.1, from coordinate 25,927 downwards.
GGTGGGGGGGATCAGTGGCCTCGCCCGGGCGCCGGTTGAATTCCGGAATTTTCGCCCCCATATACCCACCTCATGACCCAACCGACCGCCAAACAACCCGATTACACCCCGGCCCCCCCGGCCGATTTCATCCTCTCCTTCGACCTCGCCAATGCCGGCGTGCGTGGGCGGCTGGTGCGGCTGGATGCGGTGTCGGGCCGCGCGCTCTCGGCCCATGCCCTGCCCGAGGCGGCCGCCCGCACCCTGGGCGAAACCCTGGCGCTGGCGGCGCTGCTGGGCTCGGCGGTCAAGCTCGATGGCCGCCTCACCATCCAGACCCAGTCCGACGGCCCGCTCGATCTTGCCGCCGCCGATTATTATGGCGCCGAAGACAGCGACGATGGCGAGGGCGGGCCGCCCCATGGGCCTGCGCGCCTATGCCCGTCTCGATGCGGCCCGCTTCAATCTGCTGGGCGACACCGCGCCCAGTTTCGAACAACAGGCCGGCAAGGGCGCGCTCGCCATCACCATCGAGCCGCGCCGCGGCGGCAACACCTATCAGGGGATCGTTGCGCTCAATCCGGCGGGCATGGCGGAATCGGCCGAGGATTATTTCGTCCAGTCCGAGCAGCTGCCCACCATGATCCGCGTGGCGGCCGTGCCGGTGCTGGAGCCGGGCAAGGCGCCCATCTGGCGCGCGGCCGGGCTGATGCTGCAATCGGTGCCGGGCGAGAGCCGCGGCGATGACGACGATTGGCAGCGCCTCGGCTTCATCCTCGACACGCTGGAGGATTTCGAGCTGATCGATACCGCGCTCCCGGCCGAGGAACTGCTCTGGCGCCTGTTCAATGAGGACGAGGTGCGCGTGCAGCCGGCCGAGCCGGTGGCGTTCCGCTGCGATTGCAGCACCGATCGCATCGCGTCGGTCCTGCGGGCGCATTCCCCCGAAGAGCGCGCGGGCCTCGCCGACGAAGACGGCATCATCCGCGCCACCTGCGAATTCTGCGGCAAGCCCCACGAAATCGCCCCGGCGGATCTGGCGCGCATAACTTACATTCGTCCTGGCCGGGTCAGGCCCGGCCATGACGAACCGGGTGGCTATCGCGCCACCGCCCGCCTGTAGAGATGCCAGGTCGCGTGGCCGAGGATGGGCATCACCACGATCAGCCCGATGAACAGCGGGATCATGCCGATTGTCAGCGCGCCCGCCACGATCAGGCCCCACAGCGCCATCGTGCCCGGGTTCGCGCGCACCACGCGGAACGAGGTCGCAATCGCCGTGTCGAGGCCGACATCGCGGTCGAGCAGCAGCGGGAAGGAGACCACGCTCATCGCCATCGCCAGCAGCGCGAACAGAAAGCCCACGCCGCAACCGATGCCGATCAGCGCCCATCCCGCCGGCGACATGAACACGCCTGAGACAAAGCTGCCGATGCTTGTGGGCTGCGCGGTCCCCAGCGTCGCCGCATAAATGCCCCATGCCGCGCCCAGCCAGGCCAGGAACAACACGATCAGCATCAGCCCCAGCATGGCAATGGCCGGGAAGGCGGGCTCGCGCAGCACGTCGAAGGCGTTGGTCCAGCGCACCTCGGCGCCCTGTTCGCGCCGCCGGCTCATCTCGTACAGCCCCACCGCCGCGAAGGGCGCGATGAGGATGAAGCCGGATGCCAATGGGAACAGCATGGGCAGCATGTCGAGCCCGAAGGCCAGCCGCGCCAACACCATCCCCACCGCCGCATAGGTGATGCACAGGAAGATCACGTCGCTGCGATAGGCGCCGAAATCTGTGGCGCCGGCTCTCAGCGCCGCGAAAATATCCGCCCGTCCAATCTTGCGCACGCTGGGCGCGGGCGAATGGGCCGTCTCCTGCATGTGCTGCAGCGCGTGGTCATAGGCGGCGCCGAAGTTTTTGCCCGCTTGCACAAGCTGGCCGCCGCTCCATTCGATGGGATTTCTGATATGCATGGGCGAACCTCCCGAACGATCTTGTTTCGGGCTGGGGAATCCCATGGCGGGCGCCATCCGGCGTCGGTCACGAGAAAGCCCGCAACCTCATTGCCCCCGATCATACGCCCATAACGCCCGAAGGTCTGCCTTGGTGTCGCAGTTTTCGTGCGTGCGTCCGGAGGCTTGCGGCTGCAATATGGGGCAAAATCAGGAGGAAACCGTGGCGGGAGACAATGGCATGGGCGTGAATGCGCTGATCGATCGTTTCAAATCGGACCTCGGCCCGGGCGGTGTGCTCGAAGGCGCCGAGCTGGCGGAGCGCGCCCATGGCTGGAGCCGCCTCGGCACGCCGCTCGCGCTTCTGCGCCCCATCTCGACCGAACAGGTCTCGACGATCCTGCGCGCCTGCCACGAGGCGCGTCAGCCCATCGTCCCCTGGGGCGGCAAGACGGGTCTGGTCGAAGGCGCCAATGCCGATGGCGTGCTGGCCATCAGCCTCGACCGCATGAACCATGTGCTCGAGGTCGACAAGCTTGGCGCCACGCTGACGGTCGAAGCCGGCTGCATTTTGCAAAGCGCCCACGAAGCGGCGGATCAGGCCGGCTATCTCTTCCCGCTCGATCTCGGCTCGCGCGGCAGCTGCACGGTGGGCGGCAATATCTCCACCAATGCCGGCGGCAACCGTGTCATCCGCTATGGCATGATGCGCGACATGGTGCTGGGCCTCGAAGCGGTGCTGGCCGATGGCACCATCGTCTCTTCGCTCAACCATCTCATCAAGAACAACACCGGCTACGATCTCAAGCATCTGTTCATCGGCGCCGAAGGCACGCTGGGTGTCGTGACGAAAGCGGTGCTGCGCCTGCGCCCCAAGCCCGCCAGCCAGAACACCGCGCTCGTTGCCGTCGATGAATTCGCCAATCTTCCCGCGCTGCTGCGCCGCGTCGAAGCCGGCTTCGGCGGCACGCTTTCGGCCTTCGAAGTGATGTGGGATGCGTTTTACGAACTCGTCACCACGGCACCGGCCAAGGGCACCGCGCCGATCCCGCATGGCCATCCGCAATATGTCCTGATCGATGCCCTGGGCTCCGAGCAGGAAAACGATGAGGCCCGTTTCGAACGCGTGCTCGAAGCCGCCTTCGAAGCCGGCGAAATCAGCGATGCCGTGATCGCCAAATCGCAGGCCGAGCGCAACGCCATCTGGTCCCTGCGCGACGACGTCGCCCAGTTCGCGCGTCTCGGCCCGACTTTCAATTTCGACGTCTCGCTGGCCATCCCGCATATGGAAAGCCTGATCGCCGAGGTGAAGGAAAAGGTCTTCGCCCGCTGGCCCGAGGGCAGGCTGATGGTCTTCGGCCATATGGGCGATGGGAACCTGCATTTCTGCGCTGGCGTCGGTGATGGCAGCCACGAGACCCACGCGGCGGTCGAGGACATCATCTATGGCGGGGTGCGCGCCCGCGGCGGCGCCGTCTCGGCCGAGCACGGCATCGGCCTCGAAAAGAAGCCCTACCTGCCCTGGTCGCGCAGCCCGGCGGAACTCGCGCTGATGGCGACCATCAAGCGCGCCCTCGATCCGCACAACATCCTCAATCCGGGCAAGATTTTCTCGCTGGAAGGGGCGGTCTGAGCTTCTGCTCTCCCGCGCCATTGGCAGCCTCGCGGCTATGTGACAGACTGTCAGAAACAATATTCGCGAGGAACGCCACGATGAGCAGCGCCGCCGCCGACATGTCCGAACAGGCTTGGCGCGATCAGGCCCAAAATGACGCCTGGTCGATGCCGCTGGAGCAGATCAACGTCGCCGATCCGCTGCTCTTCAAGCACGATGCGATGTGGCCCTATTTCGAGCGCCTCCGCAAAGAGGATCCGGTGCATTACTGCCCGGAGCACGAATTCGGCCCCTATTGGTCGATCACCAAATACAAGGACATCATGGCGGTCGACACCAATCATCAGGTGTTCTCGTCCGAGCCGTCCATCACCATCGTCGATCCGCAGGAAGATTTCCGTCTTCCCATGTTCATCGCGATGGACCCGCCCAAGCACGATGCGCAGCGCAAGGTGGTGACGCCGGCGGTCTCGCCGCTCAATCTCGAAAACCTCGCGCCGATCATCCGCGAGCGCGCCGGCAAGATTCTCGATTCGCTGCCGCGCGGCGAGGTGATCGACTGGGTCGATCTCGTCTCCATCGAGCTGACGACGATGACGCTGGCGACGCTGTTCGATTTCCCGTGGGAAGACCGGCGCAAGCTCACCTATTGGTCGGACATGGCGACGGCCGGCCCGCATTCGCCGCTCTTCGTCAGCCAGGAGCATCGCCGCGAACAGCTCTATGAATGCGTCGATTATTTCATGCGCCTGTGGAACGAGCGCGTGAATGCCGATCCGCGCCCCGATCTGATTTCGATGCTCGCCCATGGCGAATCCACCCGCAACATGGATCGCATGGAATATCTCGGGAATCTGATCCTCTTGATCGTCGGTGGTAACGACACGACGCGCAACACGATCTCGGGCAGCATCCTGGCGCTCAACCAGAACCCGGATCAGTACAAGAAGCTGCGCGACAATCCCGATCTCATTCCGTCCATGGTGTCGGAAACGATCCGCTGGCAAACGCCGCTCGCCCATATGCGCCGCACCGCCAAGGAAGACATCGAATTCGGCGGCAAGACAGATCAAGAAGGGCGACAAGGTCATCATGTGGTACGTCTCGGGCAACCGCGACGACGAGGTGATCGAAAATCCGAACGCCTACATCATCGATCGCGAGCGTTCGCGCCAGCATCTGTCCTTCGGCTTCGGCATCCATCGCTGCGTTGGCAACAGGCTGGCGGAACTGCAACTCAAGATCATCTGGGAAGAGATCCTGGCCCGCTTCCCGGCCATCGAGCTGGCGGGCGAGCCGGTGCGCACGGCCTCCAGCTTCGTCAAGGGCTATGAGAAGCTGCCGGTAAGGATTCCCAGCTAGGATCGGTCCGTCGGCCCGCCTCCCGCCGGCGCCCTCGCCAGGCCGGGAGAAATCTGGCATTTAGGGGTCTGCCGCGGCTGGGCCCGGCTCAAGCCCGGCGGCCTGGCTGGACGCTGCGGCAGGATCATCTGAGACACGAGAGAGTATGAGTTCGCTTGTTCATTCCCTGATGCAATTCGTCGCCCATCACGCGATCTGGGCGCTGCCGGTCATTTTTGTCGTCTCTTTCGGGGAATCCTTCGTCTTTATCAGCTTTGCCTTTCCCGGCACCTCGGTGCTGATCGCGGCGGGAGCCCTGATTTCGGCCGGCGATCTGCAGCTCTGGCCGGTGGTGGTCGGGGCCGTGGCCGGGGCAGTGCTGGGCGATTCCATCTCCTATTGGCTGGGCCTGCGCTTCGGCCACCTCACCGAGACGCATTGGCCCTTCACCCGCTATCCGCATGTGCTGCCGCGCGGCCATGATTTCTTCGAGCGCCATGGCGTCAAAAGCGTCTTCATCGGCCGCTTCTTCGGCCCCTTGCGGGCCGTGATCCCGCTGGTCGCGGGCATCACGCGCATGCCCTCCACCCGCTTCTGGCTCGCCAATGTCCTGTCGGCGCTGATCTGGGCGCCGGCCCTGCTCATTCCCGGCGCCGCCGCGCAATATGCGCTCCGCCAGTCCGAACTCTCGGCCCATTGGCAGGTCGCGCTGGTCATCGGGTTCATGGCTTTGCTTGGTGCCGCAGTCTGGACCGCGCGGCGCCTGGGCTATCTCGGCCGTTCCTGATCCGTCGCTCCGGCGGTGCTCATCTGCGCCGGGAAATCGCGCATATCCGGTTCGATGCGCTCGTCGCGGCGCCGCGCGCGTCTGCCCGGTCCGCCGAAGAGAAGATCGATCCCCCGGAGCAGAATCCAGAACGGCAGGGCCAGCGCCAACTCGGCGATCCCGCTCCACAAGGCGATGTCGCCGTTGAGCCGGCCGTCGCTCATCATCCCGCTGCCGATGGCGATGAACAGAATGACAGACAGCGCGACGGCAGCCGCCGCGATAAACGCGACGAAGGCGAGTCCGATTCTGTCGGCCCAGATCATGCGCATCCTCAAGTACTGGCGCCGACCGGGCGAGCCCGGTTCGGTCAATGGCGCATGGCTGAGCGTATCTTGCGCGAACGTCTGCTTAAATTGAATGATCTTTTAGATTGAGGCGGCGCCCGGCCAGAACTTACAAATTCTCACCATATCTTGAAGACAGTGCCATCATGCAGCCGCTAAAGTCCGGCCAAGCTTTTGATGCCGCAAGGCTTTTGCTGCTCTCATCTCCAATCAAAGGGCTAATCCCGATGCTTTCCATTCGTACGCATGTTCTTGGCGCGGCCGCTGTGGCGGCGCTGGCACTGGGTGCCACGCCGGCCATTGCACAGCCGGCGCCGGCCGCAAATCCGTTTGCGGCGCCCAGCCCGCTGCCGTTCCACGCTCCCCAATTCGACAAGATCAAGGACAGCGATTTCCAGCCGGCCTTCGAAGAGGGCATGGCGCGGCAGCTCGCCGAAATCGACAAGATCGCCAACAGTGCTGCGCCTGCCACCTTCGAAAACACCATCGTGGCAATGGAGAAGTCGGGCCAGATGCTCGATCGCGTCTCGGAGGTTTTCTTCGCATTGACCTCGGCCAACACCAACGACGCGCTGCAGAAGGTGCAGGCGATCGAGGCGCCGAAGCTCGCCGCCCATCACGACGCGATCTACCTGAACGCCAAGCTCTTTGCGCGGGTCAAGACGATCTATGAACGTCGCGACAAGCTCACGGGCCCCGAGCAGAAGCAGCTGATCAAGGTCTATTACGACGAATTCGTCCGTTCCGGCGCCAATCTCTCCAATGCCGACAAGGCCAAGCTGCGCGAGCTGAACAAGACGCTTTCTTCGCTTGAAACCACGTTCGAGAAGAAGTTGCTCGCCGGCACCAAGGCCGGAGCTCTGGTGGTCTCCGACAAGGCGGCGCTGGCCGGTCTTGGCGCCGATGCCATCGCCGCGGCGGCCGATGCCGCCAAGGCCCGCGGTCTGAAGGGCAAATGGGTGCTGCCGCTGCAGAACACCACCCAGCAGCCGGCGCTGACCAATCTCACCGACCGCGCGACGCGCAAGGAATTGTTCGAGCATTCCTGGACGCGCACCGAAAAGGGCGATGCCAACGATACGCGCCAGACCATCGCCACCATCGCCAAGCTGCGCGCCGAGAAGGCCACGCTGCTGGGCTATCCCGAACTACGCCGCCTATGTGCTCGAGAACCAGATGGCCAAGACGCCGAAGACGGTGCTCGAGCTTCATGGACAAGCTGGTGCCGGCCACGCGCAAGAAGGCGGCCGGTGAGGCCAGGGACATTGCAGGCCGCTGATCGACAAGGACGGCAAGCACTTCAAGCTCCAGCCCTGGGATTGGGAGTTTTATGCCGAGAAGCTGCGCAAGGCGAAATACGATCTCGACGAGAACCAGATCAAGCCCTATTTCGAGCTCGACAATGTGCTGAAGAACGGCGTCTTCTATGCCGCCACACGAGCTCTACGGCCTGACCTTCAAGGAACGCCACGACATCCCGGTCTATCAGAAGGATGTGCGCGTCTTTCGAAGTCTTCGACAAGAACGGTTCGGACCGCTCGGGCTTGTTCTATTTCGACTACTTCAAGCGCGACAACAAGGCGGGCGGCGCCTGGATGAGCAATTTCGTCGAGCAGTCCAAGCTGCTCGGCGACAAGCCGGTGATCTACAACGTCGCCAATTTCACCAAGCCCGCGCCCGGCAAGCCCGCGCTGCTGACCTTCGACGACGTGACCACCATGTTCCACGAATTCGGCCATGCGCTGCATGGCTTGTTCGCGGACGAGGAATATCCCGACCCTGTCGGGCACCAATGTGGCGCGCGACTTCGTCGAGTTCCCGTCGCAGTTCAACGAGCATTGGGCGCTGAACCCGAAGGTGCTCGAGCACTACGCCATGAACTACAAGACCGGCAAGCCGATGCCGCAGGCGCTGGTCGACAAGATCAAGAAGGCCGCGAAGTTCAACCAGGGCTACGATCTGGGCGAGCTGCTCGCCGCCGCCGAGCTCGACATGCAGTGGCACACGCTGCCGGCCAGCGCGCCGATCGAGAATGTCGATGCGTTCGAGAAGGCCGCGCTCAAGCGCGCCGGCGTCGACTTCCCGGATGTGCCGCCGCGTTATCGCTCCAGCTATTTCATGCACATCTGGGCGAATGGCTATGCGGCCGGCTATTACGCCTATCTGTGGACCGAGATGCTCGACGACGACGCCTATCACTGGTTCCAGACGCATGGCGGGCTGACCCGCGCCAACGGCCAGCGCTTCCGCGACCTGATCCTGTCGCGCGGCCACACCGAGGATTACGGCAAGATGTTCCGCGCCTTCTACGGCAAGAATCCGGACATCGAGCCGATGCTCGAACATCGCGGACTGGTCGCACCGAAATAGTCTGGCGATCATCGCGGACAACAAGATCGGGGAGGCGGGCCAGCCGGCACGCCTCCCCGATTGCCATTTCCGAAGTCTAGGCGGCGCCGGCCTCGTCCAGCCGGTGCGCGCCGAAGCGCCGCCAACACAAACGCATCATCACAAGCGCCGCGACCGCGCCCAGGGCCAGCGCGATCGCCGGCGCATAGAACAGGCGCCCCATCGGCAACTGCATCGCGATCAGCGCCCCGCCCATGATCGGCCCCACCACAGAGCCGAAGCGGCCAATGGCAAAGGCCCAGCCCGAACCGTTGGCGCGCACGGCGGTCGGATAGATCAGCCCGGACACGGCATTGAGCCCGAACTGCAGGCCCAGGATGCAAAAGCCCGCAACGGAGACCGCCGTCAGAAGCTCGGCTTCGCCCAATCCATGCAGCCCCGATCGACGCCACGGCCGGCACCGCAAGGCAGAACAGCACCACGATCGGGATCATGCCGAAGCGGTCGAGCAGCAGGGCGACGGTAAGCCCGCCGACAGTGCCGCCGATCTGGAACATGGACAGCGCCAGCGCCGAATAATCCGCGCTCAGTCCCGCACCCTGAAACAGGATCGGCATCCAGCTGTTGAGGAAATAGGTCGCCATCAGATTGGTCGCGAACAACAGCCACAACAGCGGCGTGATGTATCTGAGGCTGCCCGCGAAGAGGCGGCGAATGGGCGCGCTCGTCTGCGGCGTCTGGTCGGTGGCGACGGTGAAACGCGTATCCGGGGTGACGTTTGCGTTCGGCGCGATCATCCGCACCACGCGCTCGATGCGCGCGCGCGCGCCGCCGCGCAGCACCATGAAGCGCAGCGATTCCGGCAGAAACGCGAACAGCAGCCCGGCGATCACCAGCGGCCCGAAGCCGCCGATCAGGAACAGGATCTGCCAGCCATGGGCGGGCACGAGGTCGGCCGCGATCCAGCCGGGCAGGGCGCCGCCCAGCGTAATGCCCGTGAACATCACGATCACCAATGTCGCGCGCCAGCGCTTGGGCGCGAACTCGACATTGAGCGCGATGGTATTGGGCATCAGGCCGCCAATGCCGATGCCGGTCAGGAAGCGCAAGCCCGTCAGCACCGCCAGCGACGGCGCGAAGGCGGCGCCCAGCGTGCACAGCCCATAGATGGCGCAGCCGCCGATGATGGCGGGCCTGCGCCCGAAGCGGTCGCCCAGAAAGCCGAACAGGGGCGCGCCGAACAGAATGCCGAACAGCCCGGCCGAGAACACCGGCCCCATGGCGCTGCGTTGGACGCCCCATTCGCGCACCAGATCCGGCGCGGCATAGGCCAGCGCCAGAATGTCGTAACCGTCGGCCATCATGGCCAGGAAAGAGAGGATCAGCAGCAGCGCCGTGAAGCGCCCGAGCTTTTGGTCGTCGACCAGCCGGCCGACGTCGATGGTATGGTCCATGGTCATCTAAGGTCTGCCCTCACAACACGACGAAATAATGGATACGGTTGGCGCCCGGCGACTTCTCGGCCACGCCGACAAAGACATGCCGGTTCATCCATTCATGCGGGCCGTCGGGGGCTTCGAATTTCGGGATCGCGCGCATGTAGTATTCGTGCGGCTCCACGGGCTCGTTCCTGGACATCTTGGCCATGGCCTCTTCGCTGCCCCAGCGATAGCCGCGGTTCTGCAGATAGATCACCGCGCCGTCATCGGCCTCCAGCAGATAGCGTGCATCGAAATCGATCACGCCATTGGGCCGCACCAGCGGGAAGTCGCCGCCCGACATCGGGATCACCCGTCCGTTGAGCCGCGGCCCTTCAACGGTGCCCGAGGCGGCATAGACGGCCGCGCGTGTCGCCCCGATGGCCGTGGGCTTGATCCATTGCAGCCCCGCCAGTTCGATGGAGATCGTAAAGGCGTGTTCGAGCGTCGGCGCAAACGGATGCGCGGTCATGGCGGCTCCCCCTCTGGTGATTCTGTCTTTGCAGCCGCGCGCAGCCTGCCATCGGATGGACGGCGCGTCGATTGTGGGCATGCGCGAGGATGGGCGAATGCGCGTGGGCATTCGGCATTCGGGATCGAAATTTTGGAGAGGCTGAACTGGAGCGGGCGAGGCGATTCGAACGCCCGACCCTCACCTTGGCAAGGTGATGCTCTACCCCTGAGCTACGCCCGCACTCCAAGTCAGGGAGCGGGTTATGGCGAACCGGCCCGCCCCGGTCAATAGGCTTGCGCGAGGAATTTCGCCCGCAACTGCGGGCGCTTGGCGGCGGGCTCGGGGCTGGCGCCGATCTGGCCTTTCGCGGCCAAATCCGCGACAAAAGCCCCATGACCGAGACATCTGAAACCCCCTCCGATCTGCCGCCGCCCGAGGTTCGCGAAGCCGCCCTGATGGTTCGGCTGGCCGCGCTCGGTCTCGCCATCCGCACCGAGGCCCATGATCCCGTCTTCACCGTCGAAGAGGCCCAGGCCCTGCGCGGCGAACTGCCCGGCGGCCACTCCAAGAACCTGTTTCTCAAGGACAAGAAGGGCGGGTTCTGGCTGGTCGTGGCCCGCGAGGAGCTGGCCGTCGATCTCAACGCCCTCTCCAGGCAATTGGGCGCGCCGCGCTTCTCCTTCGGCTCGGCTGCGTTGCTGATGGAAACATTGGGCGTGCCGCCGGGCTCGGTCACGCCCTTCGCCGTGATCAACGATGCGGATGCCAAAGTCCGCGTGGTGCTGGATGAAGGGCTGATGGCCCTCGATCCGCTTCACTTCCATCCCCTCAGGAATGACCGGACCTCGGCCATCGCGGCCGCCGATCTGATGGCCTTCCTCGAAGGCTGCGGCCACAGCCCACTGGTCGCCGCCCTGCCGGTGCGGGCCGGCTAGCCGTCGCAGTGCCGGGGCGCGGCGAACAGGCGCGGCAAAGCTGGCGATTTCTCCCGAAATCGGCCTGCCGGCAGCCCTTTTCTTTCGGGACCATAACGCCCATCTTCAGGGCAGATTTTGCAGCGAGGATACTTCCATGGCTTTGATCGGACCGGGCGGCAGGCCTGTCACCAGCGGCACTGGCGCTGCGCCGGCCGCGGGCGGGTCGAACAGCCCCTACATCAAGGATTCGTCGCTGGAGACCTTCGCCGCCGATGTGCTGGAGGCCAGCCGCGAGGTTCCTGTCATCGTCGATTTCTGGGCGCCCTGGTGCGGGCCCTGCAAGCAGCTGACGCCGGCCCTCGAAAAGCTCGTGACCGAGGCCAAGGGCGCCGTGCGCCTGGTCAAGGTCAATGTCGACCAGAATCAGGAGATCGCCCAGCAGCTCCGCATCCAGTCGATCCCGACCGTCTATGCCTTCAAGGACGGCCAGCCCGTGGACGGCTTCATGGGCGCGGTTCCCGAGTCGCAATTGCGCGCCTTCGTGCAGCAATTGACCGGCGGCGCGGCCGGCGCCAGCGGCGCCGACGACGTCCTGGCCGCGGCCGATGAAGCCTTTGCGGCCGGCGATGTCGCCAAGGCGGCCCAGGCCTATGGCGCGGTGCTGCAGGAAGAGCCCGGCCATCCCAAGGCGGTGGCGGGTCTGGCGCGCTGTTACCTTGCCAGCGGCGATGCCGAGCGCGCCCGCGCGACGCTCGGCCTGGTGCGGCCGGATGGCGCCAATGACGAAGCCATCCGCGCTGTCGAAGCCGAAGTGACCTTGCGCGAAAAGGCGGGCGAGGCCGCCGCCGAACTGGCGCCGCTCAAGGCCCGCCTCGAAGCCGATCCCAAGGATCATCAGGCGCGTTACGATCTGGCGCTGGCGCTGGATGCGGGCGGCGACCGTGACGGCGCGATCGTCGAACTGCTCGAGATCGTGCGGCGTGACCGCAAATGGAACGACGATGCGGCGCGCAAGCATCTGCTCACCTTGTTCGAGGCGATGGGCCCCACCGATCCACGCACGCTGGACGGACGGCGCAAGCTTTCGACGATCCTGTTCTCCTAAGCGATGTATGGTCCGCGCCCCTATCGGGATATCGAAGATCTGCCGCATGTGCTGCCGGTCTTCCCCCTGACGGGCGCGCTGCTCCTGCCGCGCGGGCATCTGCCGCTCAACATCTTCGAGCCGCGTTATCTCGCCATGGTCGATGCCGCGCTCACCGGCAGCCGCCTCATCGGCATGATCCAGCCGGCCGAGCCGGAAGCCGAAGCGAAATCCGAAAAGCCGGCGCTGTCGGCCGTCGGTTGTGCCGGACGCCTGACGGGTTATCGCGAGACCGAGGATGGACGCTATCTCATCACCCTGACGGGCATCTGCCGTTTCCGCGCCGGTCCCGAACTCGATGTCATGACACCGTTCCGCCAGATGCAGCCGGATTTCACGTCCTATCTCGATGATCTGCAGCCGGTCGAACTGGACGAAGCGCGCTTCCCGCGCGACCGGCTTCTGGCCGCGCTCAAATCCTATCTCGCGCGCCGCGATCTCAAGGCCGATTGGGAATCGGCGGCCGGTGCGCCGGCCGAAACGCTGGTCAGCGCGCTGGCGTCGCTGTGCCCCTTCGATCCGCCCGAGAAACAGGCGCTGCTCGAAGCCGAGGATTGGCAGGCGCGCGTCAAAACACTGATTGCGCTTCTTGAAATGGCCGGGGCAGCTCCCTCCGGCGGCACGACCATCAACTGACGGACAACACCGATGGAACCCGATCCCAAGCTTCTCGAAATCCTCGTCTGCCCGCTGACCAAGGGCCGGCTCACCTATGATCGCGAGCGCCAGGAACTCGTCAGCAAAACGGCGGGGCTGGCCTATCCGATCCGCAACGGCGTGCCGATCATGCTGCCGGGCGAGGCGCGCGAATTGAGCGCCGAAGAATGCGAGCGCAAATGAGCGCTCTCTGGCCCAGCGAATTGCGCCTTGCGCCCGCCAAGGATGCGCTGACCATCGCCTTCGACAATGGCGACAGCTTCACGCTGGCCGCCGAATATCTGCGCGTGGAATCGCCCAGCGCCGAAGTGCAGGGCCATTCGCCCGACCAGAAGAAGACGGTGCCCGGCAAGCGCAATGTGACGATCGTTTCCATCGAGCCGGTCGGCAATTATGCCGTGCGCATCGGTTTCGATGACGGACACGACACCGGCCTCTACGCCTGGGACTATCTGCACAAGCTCGGCCGCGATCACGGCAAGCTCTGGCAGGCCTATCTCGATGCGCTCGAAGCCAAGGGCCTCGGCCGCGACTAGAGCAACGGGCAAGCAAGTGGGAACCACTTGCGCGCGAAAAGCTGCGCCAAACCAATAATCTAGAGCAGCGCTGCGATTCCAACGGAACGCACGCTGCTCTAGCGCACCCGCGTGCCCGCCTTGGCATCCCAATGCAGCGGATGATCCGATTTCGGCAACGGCGCATCGTTCGGTCCGATCGTCACGCCATATTTCCAGCTTGGCGGACAGATCGCGACATAGCGCGCATAACCGCCCGTGCCGCCCTTGAGCTTCGGATAGCCGATATCGACGAGGCAGCCGGTGGCGGGCACCTTGTCGAGATGCGCCACGCCTTCGGCCTGCGTATAGCCGTGATGCATCAGCCAGGCCTCGCCTTCCAGCGTCGGTGTCGTGTCGGTGTCGAGCGGCTCATGGCCGTGCATCAGGATGTGGCGCTTCAGATGCAGGAATTTGAGCGCCGCCAGCGTCACGCCCGGGAACACCGGATTCTTGGCGATGCCCTTTTCATGCCAATGCTTCGACCAGTCCGAGCGGATGAACACCACCGAGCCCGCGGGAATGCGGCCGTGTGTCTTCTCCCAGGCTTCGATGTCGCTGACGCGCATCTGGTAGCCCGGGTCCTTGTTCACTTCATCGACGATGGAGATCACGACCAGCGGCCGCACCGCATAGGTTGGCGGCAGTTCGTCGATGGAGGGATATTCGGGCGCCCAATGCGCCGGCGGGTCGAGCTGCGTGCCCAGCTGGTCGGTCGACAGATCGTAATGCGTCGCCTCGAAGCCGTCCTTCTTGTAGGTGTAGGGCTTGCCGGTCTTGGGATCGATGGTGGGCGAGAAATGCGATGGCCCGAACCCGTACCAGACCGGCATGTCCGGCGTGATCGTGTGCGTCAGATCGATATATTTGGCCTTGGCCAGCGAGCGGTCATAGACCTGCCACAGCCCCGGCGCATCGCCGGCTCGTGCCGCCCCGCCTGCCAAGATCGCAATTGGCGCCAACAGCGCAAGTGCCGCCAGCATTGCCCCGGGCATCCGCATGGCCATCTCCCCCTCAAGCTTCCTGAAAAAGGCTACGCTGCAATGCGCGCCAAGGCGAGTGCCGGGGCGCGCCGCCGTGCTAGGCTGGCGCCCGCGAAACCGGAATCGCTCATGGCCGCCGACAAACCCAATCCCTCCGCCGAAGCGCGCGCCGCCCGCCGCGGCTATCGCCGCTATATCGCCGCGCGCGGTGCAAATCGCATGGCCGTCATCAAGGGGCAGGACCGCACGCGCTGGACCGACCTCTATCATGCCGTGCTGCGCGCGCCCTGGTGGCTGTTCTTCCTCGGGGTGACGGTCTATTTCGTCCTCATCAATTTCGTTTTTGGCGGGCTCTATCTGCTCGACCCGCATGCGCTCGCCCATGCCAAGGTGGGCTCGTGGTGGGACGATTTCCTCTTCAGCATCCAGACCATCGGCGCGCTCAATTCGCAGTTCCTGCCCGACACGGTCTATGCCAATGCCATCGTCTCCTTCGAGGCGTTCTTCGGCATCATCAACATCGCGCTGCTCACCGGCGTCATGTTCGCGCGGATCTCGCGGCCTTTCGCCCGCGTCGTGTTCTCCAATGTCGCGGTGGTGCTGCCCTATGACGGGGTGCCGACGCTGATGTTCCGCGCCGCCAACCAGCGCGGCAACCAGATCATGGATGCCAGCGTGACGGTGACGCTGGCCCGCCAATCTATGAGCCAGGAAGGCATCGTCATGCGCCGCTTCGAGGAGCTGCAGCTCGTGCGCGGCCGCTCGCTGCTCTTCGCCCTGTCCTGGAGCATCATGCACCGCATCGACGAGACCAGCCCGCTCTACGGCGCCACGCGCGAGAGCCTGGAGGCCGGCGATGCCCTGCTCTTCGTGCTGCTGAGCGGGCGCGACAATTCCCTGGCCGACACCATCTACGCCCGCAATTCCTACAAGCCCGCGGACATCCTCTGGGGCCGGCGCTTCGTCGATGTGCTGGGGGAGGCGCCGGACGGGCGGCGGGTCGTCGACCTGACCCGCTTCCACGACACGCTGCCCCTGGATGCGGAAACGGGACGGACGGTTAGTCCGGCCGCCGGACCGGAAATTTCAATTTCGCCCCATCCTGTGGCGGATAGTAGCGGCTGGGAGGGCCCGCTGGAACACTTCCGGCTTGAGCAGGGCCCCGCCCGCCGCTAACGTCGCGCCCGCTATGGAACCGTTCAAAACCCTCACCGGCGTCGCCGCGCCGCTGCCGATGATCAATGTCGACACCGACATGATCATCCCCAAGCAATTCCTGAAAACCATCAAGCGCACCGGCCTCGGCACGGCGCTGTTCCACGAGATGCGCACCAATCCGGACGGCAGCGAGAATCCGGATTTCGTCCTCAACCAGCCGGCCTACAAGAAGGCCCAGATCCTGGTCACGGGCGCCAATTTCGGCTGCGGCTCGAGCCGCGAGCATGCGCCCTGGGCGCTGCTCGATTTCGGCATCCGCTGCGTCATCGCGCCGTCCTATGCCGACATCTTCTACAACAACTGCTTCAAGAACGGCATTCTGCCGATCATCCTGCCGCAGGAAGACGTCGACAAGCTGATGGACGATGCCGAACGCGGCGCCAATGCCGTGATCACGGTCGATCTCGAAAATCAGGAGATCAAGGGCCCCGATGGCGGCACGATCAAGTTCGACATCGATCCGTTCCGCAAGCAGTGCCTCATCAATGGCTGGGACGATATCGGGCTGACGCTGCACAATGAGGCGAAGATCTCCGCTTTCGAGGCGGAGCGCAAAGCCTCCATGCCCTGGCTCTAACGCGAAGCACGAAACGACATGGCTCATATCCTTCTTCTGCCCGGTGACGGCATCGGCCCCGAAGTGCTGGACGCGACATCCCGCGTCCTCGGCTGGTTCACGCAGAACCGCAATTTCGCGGCCACCACCGAAACCGCGCTGGTCGGCGGCACCGCC
This sequence comes from uncultured Pseudomonadota bacterium, assembly GCA_963822185.1. Lineage (GTDB taxonomy): Bacteria > Pseudomonadota > Alphaproteobacteria > Micropepsales > Micropepsaceae > Rhizomicrobium. The sequence continues at coordinate 9,448 of CAWGGT010000023.1, read as the reverse complement.
TATGAGACGCTCGGCACGCCCGCGCCGGACGAGACCATCGCCAAGGCCAAGGCGGCCGATGCGGTCCTCTTCGGCGCGGTCGGCGGGCCGCAATGGGATGGCCTTGCCTTCGACAAGAAGCCGGAGCGCGGCCTTCTGCGCCTCAGGAAGGATCTCGAACTCTTCGCCAATCTGCGGCCCGCGCTGTGCTTCGATGCGCTCAAGGATGCCTCCAGCCTGCGCCCCGAAATCGTCGCCGGTCTCGACATCCTGATCGTGCGCGAGCTGACGGGCGGGGTCTATTTCGGCGAGCCGAAGGAAATCACCGACCTGCCGGACGGCCAGAAGCGCGCCGTCGACACCCAGGTCTATACGACCAGCGAGATCGAACGCATCGCCCGCGTCGCCTTCGAGCTGGCGCGCCTCCGGGGCAAGCGTGTGGCCTCGGCCGAGAAGTCGAACGTCATGGTCACCGGCGTGCTCTGGCGCCAGGTCGTGACCCGCGTGCATGCCGCGGAATTTTCGGACGTCGAGCTGACACACATCCTCGCCGACAATTGCGCCATGCAGCTCGTGCGCAATCCCAAGCAGTTCGATGTCATCGTCACCGACAATCTGTTCGGCGACATCCTGTCGGACGAAGCGGCCCAGGCCACCGGCTCCATCGGCATGCTGCCTTCGGCATCTTTGGGCGCGAAGGATCCGGCCACCGGCAAGCAGGCTTCGCTCTACGAGCCCGTCCATGGCAGCGCGCCGGACATTGCCGGGCAGGGACTTGCCAATCCCATCGCCTGCATCCTCTCGCTGGCGATGGCGCTGCGCTATTCCTTCGCCCGCGTCGACGATGCGGTGCTGCTGGAAAAGGCCGTGGAACGCGTGCTGGCCGAAGGCTACCGCACCGGCGACATCATGCAGGACGGCATGACCAAGGTCGGCACCGACGGCATGACCGACGCGATCCTGAAGGCGCTGGGCGAACTGGCGAAGTAACTCCTGTTGTCATCCCCGGCGAGCGTGAGCACGAAGTGCTCGCGCGAGGGAAGGGGACCCAGGATTCTCCGCAGCGCCGGCGGCCATTGTAAATGGCGCTGCAACCAGTTTCGGAAAGATCGAGCCAGCGGGACCTTCTGGGTCCCCTTCCCCTCGCTGCGCTCGGCCGGGGATGACAGCGAGAGCTACGGTTCAATCACGACTTTCCCGATCGCCTTGCGCTCGGCCAGCACCTGCATCGCCTCCACTGCGCGTTCCAGTGGGAACCGCGCATGGATATGCGGGCGCACCTTGCCCGCCGCCAGCAGCGCATCGATGGCGGCGAGGTTCTCGCGGCCTTTCTCGGGAAATTGGCGGCCATATTCCCCGGCCCGCACGCCGACCACCGAGAAACCCTTGATCAGCGGCATATTGGCCTTGATCGAAGGAATGCGCCCGCTCGCGAATCCCACCACCAGAAGCCGCCCACCGAAAGCGATGCAGTGCACGCTCTCGTCGAACGCATCGCCGCCCACCGGATCGAAGATCACATCGGCGCCGCGTCCGCCGGTCAATTCCTTCACCGCCTCGCGGAAACCCGAGGCCGGCAAGACATGATCGGCGCCATAGGCTTTCAGGAAGGTGCGCTTCTCTTCGGTCGAGGCGGTGGCGATCACGCGCGCACCCAGCCGCTTTCCGAAATCGACCGCGGCCAGCCCGACGCCGCCAGCGGCGCCATGCACCAGCAGCGTCTCGCCGCTCTGCAAATCTCCCCGTCGCACCAGCGAGACATAGGCAGTGATATAGGCCGTCGTGAAACCCGCGGCGGTGGCGAAGTCCACGCCCTGCGGAATGTGCCGCCAGCGTTCGGCTGGCAATTGATGCTCCTGCGCAAAGCCGCCGCCGAGGCCGCCGCCCATGGCGCGATCGCCGACGGTCCAGCCGCTCACTTCGCGCCCGACAGCGATCACTTCGCCGGCGCATTCTCCGCCGACGATGAAGGGCAGGGCGGGCTTGTGCTGATATTTGCCCTGCACCATCAGAATGTCGGGAAAATTCACCGCCGCCGCGCGCACGCGGATGCGCAGCGCATCGCCGCCAAGCGGCGACAGGTCAACGTCTTCGATGCGAAGCGTGGAAATATCGCTGGCGGTCTCGCGGCAGAGCAGCGCCTTCATGCAGCCTTGTCCGGCGGCCCGCCATTGCTGCTCGGCGCCAACCCCGGCAGATGGGGTAGCGCCCGCACGCCGCCGAGGAACAGCGCGGTGGCGAAACGCGCCGCTTCGTCGGTGTCGCCATTCTCGCGGCGCAGCATGCGTTCGGCCATCTCGAAGGCCACGCCGACGATGGCCGCCATCAGATAATCGGCGTCGATGGGCGGGAACAGGCCCACCGCAATGGCTTTCTCAAGATCTTCGCGCAATTCCTGGAAGCCGGCGATGATTTCGGGCGTGTCCATGCGCACGCGCAGCGTATCGGTGTTGCGGCGAATGGCCTGGAAGTTGCCCTCGTCGGCGGCGACATATTCGAAGAAGGTGCGGAAGGTGCCGGAGATGAACTCCTCGATGCTCTGCGCCTTCTCGCGTGCCTCGTGCAGGCGCGGGCGGATCCTGAGGGCGCTCTCGTCCTGGATCGCCTGGAACACCTCTTCCTTCGATTTGAAGTAGTTGTAGAAGGTGCCCGAGGCCAGCGGCGTTGCGCGTATGATGTCGCGCACCGTGGCGGCGCCATAGCCCAGCTCGGCGAAGACCTGCCGCGCCGCCGTCAGGATCGTCTGGCGGTTCTGATGCTTGGTCTGCTCGCGCTTGCCGGTGGGCCGGCTGTCCGGCCCGGGCGCGGGGCTATTGCTGTCCATGAGGGGGTCCTGTGGAATCGGCTCGTCAGTGTAAAGCTTGGTGACGAACCGTCAACTTTAGCCTGCCGCGGCGCGGGCGGGGCGGGTCTGGAGTTGCGGCTGGCAGCGCGCGCGCCCTGGCACGGGCAGGCGCCCGGGCCCGAAACCCTTGGCTTCGGCGCGGGCCTTGCCCCGCTTCCATTCGGCTTTGATGTCCCGGCAATAGCGGTCGAAATTGATCTGCATCGTGTGCCGCCGCGCGGCGTAGTAATGGCCGAGCTCGCGTGTCTCGTCGGCTTTGATCGCCTTTTCCATTTCGCTCTGGCCGGGCAGCACATATTCGCCCTTGAGATAGGCCGCGCACCAGCGCGCCTGCTGTTCGGCCAGGTTCACCAGCGTCGGCAATGGCTGCGCCAGCCCCATGAAGAACAGATTGTCGATGCCTGGTTTGAAGATGCGCTTGAACAGCGGCAGGTGATTGTTCTCGACCTTCACCAGCGTGTCGTCGAGAAAGGGGAAGGAGAGGTTGTAGCCGGTGGCATAGATGATGACGTCGATCTCTTCGCTGCGCCCGTCTTCGAACATGACCCTATTGCCGCGCTTCTCCTTGATATTCGACGTCACGGTGATGTCGCCGCAGCCGACGCGCGTCAGGAACTCGCCGGAGACGGAGGGATGCGCATCGACCGGATGGTGTTTCGGCTCCGGCAGGCCGTAATCCTTCATGTGCCCGACGGCGCCGACGATCATCTTCTTGACGAAGCGGCGCACCATCCAGTCCGGCATCCATCTGGGCGCCACGCCTTTGTCGGGCGGCGCGCCGTTGATGTATTTCGGAAAGATCCACACGCCGCGCCGCGCCGCCACGAACAGCTTGTCGGAAATCGACTTCTGCGACAGCTCGCTGGCGATATCCATCGCCGAATTGCCCATGCCGACGACAAGAATGCGCTTGCCGCGCATGTCATGCGGCTCGAACGGGTTGAGGTAGGAATGGGCATGCATCTCGACGCCGTCAAAACTGCCAGGAAACTCTGGCGTGTACGGGTCCCAGTGATGGCCGTTGCAAACGAACAGCGTGTCATAGACACGCGTCTCGCCATTGCACAGCGCCACATGCCATAGCGCATCGTCGCCGCGCACTGCGCGCTTCACCTTGGTGTTCAGCGTGATGTCGTCGCGCAGACCGAAATGATCGACATAGGCGTTAAAATAATCCGCGATCTGCGAATGATGCGGATAGTCGGGATAATCCGCCGGTATCGGGAAATCCTCGAACTGCATGCGATGCTTGGACGTATCGATATGCAGCGATTGATAACAGGCCGAACGGCCATTGGGATTCTTGTAGACCCAGTTTCCGCCGATCACGCTGGACATCTCGAAGCAATCGAACGGCAAGCCGCGATCCTTCAGCGCTTTCGCCGTGGCGAAGCCCGAACTGCCTGCGCCGACAATGCATGATCTTGGCAGCCCCACGCTGTGCGACCTGTCTTTCGTTTTGCGGCCGGGATCATAGGCAGAATGATTTGCGGCACAAGCGATCTGTTTGTGAACGGGTCTCGGTATCAAGATTGACAGCTCGATGGCTTCGTACACTGATAGGTCTATGAGCGAAACATCTGCAAACTGGTTGGGCCACGCACGCAACATGATGGGCCAGACGCCCTATTTTGCGGCGATCGGTGCGGAAATGCTGGAAATCGGTGATCACGCGGCCCGGGCGCGCGTTCCCTATGCTCCACATCTTGTGGGCGATCCCGATACCGGCGTGATCCATGGCGGCGTCATTACGACGCTGCTCGATCACATTGGCGGCGCGGCGGTTATGGCATCGCTGGATTCGCCCGTGCCCATCGCGACCCTGGATCTTCGCATCGACTATATGAAACCGGCCGCCCCCCATGCCGAGATCATCGCCGAAGCGCGCTGCCTTAAGGTTACGCATGAGATCGCCTTCGTGCGCGGTTCCGCCTATCAAGGCGATGCGGCCGATCCGATCGCGCTGTGCACCACCACCTATATGTTGATCCGCGGCAATGCGCCGCTGCCGTTCCGGGGACGCTGAGCGATGGAGATGCTCTCTCGCGCGCTTTCCGGCGGCGAACAGATTGATCCCGCGGCCCTGATCGCGGCCATTCCCTATGCCGGCTTTATGGGGGTCACAGCCGAATTGCAGGGCGGCGCGCTGATGCTGGTGCTGCCCTTCTCCGATCATCTTGTCGGCAATGTGATGCTGCCTGCGCTGCATGGCGGCGCCATCGGCTCGATGCTGGAAACAGCCGCCATCGCGCAAGTGATCTGGGAATTGCGCACGGCGCGCCTGCCCAAGCCGGTGGACATCACCATCGATTATCTGCGCAGCGGCCGCGGCGTGACGAGCTATGCGCGTGCGCGCATCGCCAAACAGGGCCGGCGCACCGTCAATGTTCATGCCGAGATGTGGCAGGACGACGAGGCCAAACCCATCGCCGCCCTGCGCGGTCACATGCTGTTGCCGGCAGCCGGCCGCTAACTCAGTTCCAGCGCCCGTCTTTGCCGCCCAAGCTGAGGCTACCCGCGCCCATCAGCGCGATGGCCAGCCCGCCAAACAGGTAACAGGCCTGCAGCTCCAGCGCATAACCGCCCATCGGCCCGATCGACAGCAGCATGCCGGTATGCACGAGCAGCACCGCCACGACCATGTTGGCGACAATGAGAAGTCCGCCGATGCGCGCGAACAGACCCGCAATCACCAACAATGGTCCCACGATCTCGCCGAGATAGACGCCATAGGCCAGCAGCTCTGGCAGACCGTGGCTCGCGATCATCTGTTTGATCGGTGCAATACCGTCGAGCAGCTTGTGTACGCCGTGCATCAGGATCAGCCCGCCGATCGTGATGCGCAGCAACGCTTTGCCAAGCGCGTCGCCCATTTCCATCAGGTCCCCTCCCATCCGAATGGAGAAGGAGCCTAACTCAGAAATGGAGAGTGCGGGAGTTACGAAAGGCTGTCGCTTTGTTCACTATAAATCGCGACCGGGCTCCTGCGAATTTTCGGGCGCGGGCTGCGATGCCGGCGCGGCGGTGTCGTATCGCGCTTGCGTGTCGCCGCCATGGCGCGGCGCATCGCAGGGGCAAGCGTTTGTGGCGAGATGGCGGTGGCCGGTCCGATCATGCGGGTCGTCGCCGGCGCCATCGCCTGCGGCCTGGCCGGTTCGGGAAGCGCGGCGACGGGTGGTGGCGCGGCATTGGCTTTGGGTGCGGGAGCCGGTGCATGGCGCCGCGGCAGAAAGCTGGCCCGCAATCCCTCCAGCACCATCAGCGCGAGGAAGGCGGCGGCCAAAGCGATTCCCACGCGCATTTCCATTGGCTGGTGGCCATAGGCGACCATCAGCGCGTCCCAAACCGCTTTCCAATCTGCGGAAATCATACTGCCCCCACGCCCCCATACTCTGGGCCGAAGTGTGCACGGAACGCCCGCATGCGGCCAAGGGCTTAGCGATTCAAAGAATGCGCAATTCCGCGCATTCCCTGCACAAGACATAGGCAATCGGGTTGTCCGGCAGGCAGCTCAGCGGAAATCTGCGCCGACGGCTTCGCCGATCGTCTTGAAGCCGTCGCGCTTCAGGGCGGTCCGCAACTCGCTCTTGATGCGGCCGATCAGGCTCGGCCCCTGATAGGCCAGCGCCGTGTAGAGCTGCACAAGGCTCGCGCCCGCGCGGATCTTGGCATAGGCGTCCGCGCCGCTGGCGATGCCGCCGACGCCGATCAGCGTGAGCTTCGTGCCGACGCGTTTGCGCATGGCGCGGAGCACGCCGGTCGAAGGGGCGAGCAGTGGCGCGCCCGAAAGCCCGCCGCTTTCCTTCGCGAACGCGCTCTTGAGCGATGCGGGCCGGGCGATGGTCGTGTTGGTGACGATCAGCCCTTCGATGCGCGCATTCAGGCAAACCTGCGCGATGTCATCCATCGACGCCTCGTCGATATCGGGTGCGATCTTGAGCAGCAGCGGCACGCGCCAGCCGCGGCTTGCGCGCTCCGTCGTCAGCACCGCCAGCAGCTTTTCGAGATCGTCGCGGTTCTGCAGCCCGCGCAGTCCCGGTGTGTTGGGCGAGGAGATGTTGACCGTCACATAATCGGCCAGCTTGCCCAGCGCGGCAAAGCCCGTGCGGTAATCGGCAATGCGGTCGGCGCTATCCTTGTTGGCGCCGATATTGATGCCGAGGATCCCTGCTTTGCGATCGCGCTGTTCGAGGCGCGCGGCCATGGCCGCCATGCCCGCATTGTTGAATCCCATGCGGTTGATGACGGCGCGATCCTCGGTCAGGCGGAACAGGCGGGGCCTGGGATTGCCGGCCTGCGGGCGCGGCGTCACGGTTCCGCATTCGACGAAGCCGAATCCCAGCTTCGCCATCGCATCGGGCACCGCCCCATCCTTGTCGAACCCGGCCGCCAGACCGATGGGGTTTGAGAAGCGCAGGCCGAGCGCGTTCACGGCCAGTGATGGATCGTCGGCGCCCGTGCGCGGCAGCAGCGGCGCCGCCATCGCGGTGAGCTGCAGCGTGGCGCGATGGGCGGTTTCGGGGGGCAGGCGGCGCAGAAGGGCGGCGCCCAGATCCATCAGCATGTCGGTACAGGTCCCGTGATTCCCGGGAAGTCTAGCGCGCCGCCGCCGGTTGCGGGCGGGGGCCGCCCCGCGAATTCGATATGTATCCACCGCCTAAGCATCTGAGCGGCAAGGCCTCATGGCGGCATGGCGAAACGTCCCGCCACCGCACTTGCCGAGTTTGCCGCTCCGCGTCTAGAATTTATTCCAATCGAAGGATTACAGTCTTAGCCCATGCTGACCCACAGCCAGATCTGGCATGCCATCGATGCCCTTGCCAGCCGTCACGGCCTGTCGCCGTCCGGGCTGGCCAAGCTCGCCGGTCTGGACCCGACGACCTTCAACAAGAGCAAGCGTGCGGCCGGCGGCAAATTGCGCTGGCCCTCGACGGAGAGCGTGGCCAAGGCGCTCAAGGCGGTCGGTGCCTCGCTCGACGAGCTGGTCTCGCTGGTCGAGCCGGAGCGGTCGGTCGGTCGGTCGTCGGGGCGGATGGTGCCGCTGATCGGCTTCGCCCAGGCGGGCGCAAACGGCTATTTCGACGATGCCGGCTTTCCGGCCGGCGCCGGCTGGGAGGAGATCGGCTTTCCCGATCTTAGCGACGAGCATGCCTATGCGCTCGAGGTCACGGGCGAATTCGATGCTGCCGATCTATCGCGACGGCGACCGCATCGTGGTCTCGCCCAGCGCCAGTCTCCGGCGCGGTGACCGCGTCGTGATCAAGACGAATGCGGGCGAGGTGATGGCCAAGCAATTGGGCCGGCTGACCGCGCAGCGCGTCGAACTCAAATCGTTCAATCCGGATTATGAAGACCGCAGCTTCGCGATGGACGAGATCGCCTTCATCCACCGCATCATCTGGGCGAGCCAGTAGCGTTCTACGCCGTCGGCCCAAGCCCGTCAGTCCGCCATTTCCACTCTACCCAAAATCTTCCATGACCGGCGTGTTCAATCGGATAAGGGTCAGTGCTTGGCGAGCTTCGCCTCGAAGAAGGCCGCGACTGCGGCGTTGAATGTCTTGTGGAACGCTGTGCGATCGAAGCCCTTGGCGTCATGGCACAGCAGCGGCGGCCCAATCAGTCCGCATGGCACGAGGAACGAGAAGTGTCCTGCCTTGGGCACACGGTGAACTGTCGCGAGATCGCCCAGCGCCGCAGCGACAGGCGCCACATTGCTGGCGTAGGGCACGTGGTTGTCTGCGGTTCCGTTCCAGAGCTGGACTGGCACATGTACATTCGAAAGGCCGTCCGGCACGAACGCAAAGCCGTAACCCGGCGCCGCGATGACCGCAGCCTTGATCCGGCCGTCGCCCGTGAAAGCTGTCCGGCGCCGGCAAGGGCTCTTTGCCCGGTTTCCAGAAGTTGCAGGCAAATTCCGGCGCCTTGGCGCAATGGCTGCGCGAGCCGCGCGAAGTCCGGCTGGCCGCCGATGGCTATCAAGGCCGTGGTGCCACCAGCGGAAAACCCGAACATGCCTATGCGGGACGCATCGATCGACGCGTGGTCGTGCCAGCGCGTCAGCATATAGTCGATGGTCAGAGAGATGTGACGCGCACGGTCGACGAACCATTTGGGACCGCCCACATCGCTCTGGTCGGCAAAATTGTCGCCCGTGTGCATCGGGGCGGCGACGACAAATCCGGCTGAGGCGAGGGCGAGCGCGGTGTCGGCATGGCTGCCGATGCCGCCGCCTTGGCCGTGCGAAATCACCACCAGGGGCAGTGTCTTGCCGGCCACCGGCGAATTCCGCCGCCGCCCATTGCACGGACAGACCCAGCAGCATCGGCCATTGCGCAGCGTCCGTCGGGTACCAGATGCCGACGGTGAGCGGCGGGCCTTTGGGATCTTGCACGCTGATAGTCTGAAAGCCGACAGGTCGTGACCCATGCAGGCCCGTTGCCACCATGTAGCTGACAGTGGCCACGGTCAGCAGGAGCATCAGTCCGAGCCCCCACAATATCCACTTCATCCACGTCTTCATCGGCACCCTCTCCCCGAAGCGAGGGGACGGTACTGGGAATGTGACGCGCTAGCTACCGCATCGCCATGAAATCAAGGACATGTTCGGCAAGCTGAAAGACTAAG